>CAJTFS010000003.1 GCA_910575495.1 Bacteroidales bacterium
CTATGAGATGCTACAATTGGTAAGTGTTTCTCTTACAGAGACTTTACCGCTTGGGGAACTCTTTGACAAACCTAACAACAATATTATCAATGAGCTTGATGATTCAAGTGAACCAAATTTGTTTAATTGTTAAACTTATATAAACCGTCCACAATTTTTAGTGGACACACATGATATGGATTAGATAATTTTCTAATATATCTTTTACGATATGATATAACTTCATCAAAATCTCGACCAAGACGTATTTCATGAATCTTATATGGAAAAAGAATATAGAAATCCCAAATCCTTAAACGATCAAGTTCCAGAATTTCATTTTCATGCAATCGTTTTAAAATATGAATTATTCGATATATACAATGATACATATCAAATACCTGATTATACATCGCCATAATTTGTCCAGTTTATATGACATCTACCTGTTAAATAATATACCATCCCCAACACATCTTCCGCATCATAGCACAAATAATTATCATCAGCTCCTTCTACATTGAGTTTTTGAACTATAGGCTCAATAACCATTTTACCAACCGATGTAAAGATTGTATTTTTATCTACATTACTATCAATCAATGGTTTTATATAATCATTAAACTTCAATAATATTTCAGCGAATAAATGAGAATTTATCCATTGTGCAGATTCGTAATATTTGTACTTCTCTTGTTTCTTTGCAAACTTTTGTTTTTGCCTAAGAGCCAATGCTATTTCATTTTTATTTCGCCCCCCATCTGTTAGTTTTTCCTCCAATCCCTTTGTTCCATCTAAAATCGTCTCAAAGTAATCCAAGTCTTCTATAGTCTTATTATATCGTTGATCAAGTTCAACTTCCTCTGCTAAACGAAGAAATTTACGTTGATACCAAGTAACTTGAGGCAAATAGTTCTTATATATATCACGTCCTGCAACATCTCCTCCTGCTGAAATGTTCGACTGTTTAGTGATACTCTCTATCATCGTTTTAATTTGTTATATCACGTCCTGCAACATTTCCTCCTGCTGAAATATTCGACTGTTTAGTCGTAGTATTGTTACAATTTTTCTTTTCAAAAAGACGAACACTTATTCCTCCAGCTATCAGCCCTATAATAGCGGAAATAATAGCATCCAAATGATTAGCCAAAAACTGATTCATAATTATATCTATTTTTAAATTACATCCAACTTAGAGAACTAACACCACGATTTACGCGTAATTACAAAGTTAATATTCCTCATGCAACCTAATGACTCAATTAACATACTTGGTACAAGTATTTAAACTCAGTCTATTTGCTAGCTAAGCCTATCTTGTCAATTCAACAACATCTTCCGGCAACATTGCATTCCCAGCATCATCTTTCGGAGCGTTCTTAAAGAACAGCACCGGAACAATAATATAATTCTTGGCAAACGGCAGCAGATTAGCCTTGCGGAGAAGTTCGGCTGTTAACTGTTTCCCATTCTCTCGAGTTGTCCATTTGCATTCGCCAACCAGCAGATACTTTTTATTAGGCGATTCAGCCATTACATCGAACTCGACCTGTTCCGGCTTCTTATCCTCATTGAGCACAGAACCCCACCAGCGTTTTGCCTTGCCATAAACCACTCCATTGACAAGATTTCCTGTTACGGCATCCCGACACAGTTTTTCCCATTGCATACTCACATACTCAGAGAAATGAGCAGTTAAAGCCTGTTCTATAGGTAAGCGACGACCAAGTTCAATGAACGAACGGTTAGGAACAACAAACTGATAGTAGAATGCCATAAATGGATCGGCTATCTTATAGAGGCTCTTTTTCGCATTCTTTTCATCAATACCGAACGGAACATCTTTTTCCAAGAATCCGAGATCGATAAGTTTCTTCAACGGACGCGACAGATTGGTTGCCGGCTCATTGCATCGTGCAGCAATCTCGGAAAGCCGGTTTGCACCAGTCCCAATATAAGACATGATCGTTGAAGTCTTGACAATATCCTTGACATCATCCTGAAACAGTTTTATAGGCTCTTCATAAAGAGTTCCATTTACAGAAAGTATATTGCGCCACAGGGCATCATCAAGCGAACTTCTGTTTTCCCTCAGTTCCCAATAACGCGGCACACCGCCCCATACGGCATACTCTTCAATGGCATTCATCGCATTAAGATGCAAAGCCTCTTGAATATACGGCAAACGTATCGGTGCAAGCCTCATTATTTCATCAGCACGCCCATATAGAGGCGCAGTAGAATCAAGGAACAACCCATACATCATATTTTGTGATGAACCGCAAAGTACAAGGTTATACTTCAACTGCTTCTCATCAACAAGTTTCTGCAATACAGACGGCAGCTCTGGCGATTGCTCTACAAGATACGGAAATTCATCCAAGCATAGAGTAAAACGTTTGCCTGTCCGATAATTGACCGCGCGAAATATAGATTCCCAATCTGGATATGTCAATTTTTCGAAATCCGGAAACACTTGTGCAAGCACTTTTGCAAGCAATATCCTTTGGTGTTGGCCTTCAGAACGATCGGCAAGGAAATAAACATCCGTGTCCGACAACACCCTTTTGATAAGCGTTGACTTACCCAACCGTCTGCGACCGTACATCACGACTAACGAGGACTTCTCTCTTGCAAGAGCATCCTTTAATCGTGCAGCTTCATCTATTCTATCAACGAATTTCATACATCTTATTTATTATGCAATGCAAACATAATGTTTTTACAACATAACACAAAATTTTGAGCCATATTTTTTTATTTCCAAAGAGCAAATTGCAACTTATGTATAGGAGAACATGTGCTCTATTCCTTTTTTGAAGCTCTTTTCCTTGTTTTCAAACTCAAATCTTGCAAAGCTTTTCCCAACTCGTCTTCTTTGGCCAGCCACAGAATATCATCGTCAAGCTGTAAAGCATACAACACACGCAAGTAGATTCCGATGGCTACGGTCGGCGCACCTTTCTCTATTCGGGACACGGTTAATGGAGAGCAAGTGGCACGTTCAGCCACCTGAGCCACACTCAGGTTCCTGCGCAAGCGAGCCAGTTTAATCTGCTCTCCCACAACCGACATCTTCTGCTCCAATTTTCGAGGAAGTTTGGTTCCCATTGTATTCTTTGTCATATTAACTCATCATATAATATGCAAAGATATTGCTTTTTATCCATTTAATGATATGTTGCAGGTGAAAAATGCAAAATTGGGAGACATGGTATTTAAGCGACTCTACACTTTTTCAAGCGAATAAATCAGATTTGTTGCACTTTTCCCAACGAATCACCTCCATTGTACAACATTTTTTCAAGCGAATCACAGCGTAAATTACCAAAACCAACTTTACTTTATCTCCGTCCTCATATATACGTGCATTAAAGTAAAGCTAACAGAGGGAGAAAAAGAGATGGCTTCGCCATGACTGAGTCAAATCAGACCTACAGACATTCTCTTTGGGCTGCGAAAAATAGAAATAACCTAAATCAAAAACAGAGCAAAACACAATTCCGACCAAGGCACAAAATGATGACAAAAGCCAATCCGAAAATCCATGAATCTGCCTTCCATTTTGCAGCCCGAATCGGCGAAATTATCCCTGATATGCCTTATCTTTGCGAAACGGAGATTTAAGAACAAAAGAGAGCCATTTTTCTCTTTTTTCCCTTCGTTTGAAGATAAACTAAGGTTAAAAACGTTAAATCTTCGATTTTCGGCGAAAAAACAAGTAATTTTTTGAGCCTTCTATCTTTTAAGCCATAAAATATTGATAGTCAATTAGCATAATATGCTGCATCGGAAGACTTTGCGCCCGGGGCTGGCTCGCGCTGAAAGCGCGACCCCCGCAGCCGGCCCGGGCGAACGTTTTGCAAGAAAATGCGTTGTGAATAATTTCGGGCGCAGCCTGCGGGGCACGCCCGGCGACAGCCGGATGTTTGCGGGCCTCCGCCGGCCAAGGCTGCGGCCCGCACGGCTCAAACGAGCCGCACGATACATTGACATGCGTTGCAAAAACCATTGTTCCGCACCCTCCGCGTCATTCCTCATAGCGATTGCTATTCGCGCCTGCTGCGGGCTACCGCAATTACACGGTGGGAGCCTTGACGAGCGTCAGTGCGGTCGGCCGTTGTTGGGGGTCGTCGTCGTTCTCGATAGGCAGCTACTTTGCGGCCAGCCTCCACGGAACTGCCACCGAAATCAGTCCGGTACATCAAGGCTATCGCGCACACGCTTTCTCCGTGCGCTGCGTCCAAGCATCTGCAAAAGTTGCCCTTTTTACCTGCCGCACTCACCGGACATCGTCTCCAATAACCGGAGATGAAGTCCGGCGGCCGGCGCCACCGAAAATAACGATGACCTCAACAGCATCGGCCGGAAACCGCAAAAAGAGCCACCGATAAAAACAGCAAGCGCCGCTCCTTTTAGGAGCGGCGCCGACCATTGCATGATGCAAACCGGAAACAAGACCGACCAGCCTCACCCGGACAAGCCGCGAACAAACCGCACCCGCTCCCGGATGCCGCAGAAGCCTACTTCTTCCTCCGGGCCTGCTGCTGGGCCTCCTGCTGGCGCAGAAGTTCTTCGTAGCGCTGCTGGAATTTCGACTTCTTGCCTTTCGATTTCTTGGCAGCATTGGCGTCCATGATCGCCTGTATCTTGCTGTCGTCGACCATGCGGCGGATGACCAGCGTCTGACCGATGGTCAGCAAGTTGGAAACCAGATAATAGAAACACAGACCGCTGGCGTAGTCGTTGAACCAGAAGAGCAGCATCAGCGGCATCATGTAGAGCATCATGAACTTCATGCCGGCCATCTGGGGCTGCGAAGAAGCGGTCTGCTGGTAGTTGTAATAGGAATAGGCGAAGGTCGAAAGACACATCAGGAGGGCGAACAACGAAACGTGGTCGCCGTAGAACGGAATCGAGAACGGCAGGTCGAAGATGCTGTCGTAGGACGAAAGGTCGTGCGACCACAGGAACGACTGCCCGCGCAACTCGATCGAAGCCGGCAGGAAACGGAAGACGGCGATAAGGATGGGCATCTGGATCAGCATGGGGATGCAGCCGCCCATGGGGTTGATGCCGGCCTTCTTGTAGAGCTCCATGGTCGCCTGCTGGCGCTTCATGGCATCCTCCTGCCTGGGATATTTCTTGTTGAGCTCGTCGACCTGGGGCTTGATCAGCCGCATTTTGGCCATCGAAACGTAGCTCTTGTAGGTCATGGGCGAGATGACGAGGCGGATGAGCACGGCGAGAATCAGAATAATGACGCCGAAACTGCCGATGTAGTTGCGCAGGAAATCGAAGACCGGAATCACGCACCAGCGGTTGATCCAGCCGAAGATGCCCCATCCCAGCGGAATGAGCCGCTCCAGCGACAGCCGCTCGCCGCCGACCTCGACCTTGCGCAGGATCGAATACTTGTTGGGGCCGAAGTAGAAAGCGAAGTCGTAGCCCTGGGTCTGCACCGTGTAGGGCACCGACATAGCGGCCGAAAAACGCTTCATGCAACCGCTGCCGGGCCGCTCGGTATCGAACTTCAAGACAGCGTGCGACACATGCTGCGGCGCGATGAATACCGACGAGAAGAACTGCTGCTTGAAAGCCACCCAGTCGACCGGCTCGTCGACGTTCTCCGACTTGCTCTCCTCGCTCATGCCCAGCTCCTCGATCGAACTTGCGCCGGGGAAACGGTAGGCGACGGTGGTATACATGTTCTCGTTCTTGAACCCGCGCTCGTTCTGATAGGAGACGTTGCTCCACTCGATGCCGATCGAAGACTGGTCGGCCATGACGGGAGCCATGTTGACCATGCGCACGTTGAAGTCCACCAGGTAGTCGCGCTGGGGCGTACGCTCGTTGTGGATGAGGTATTCATACTCGAGCCAGGCACCCTCGCCGACGGGCAGACGCATCACGACGGAATGCGTGCCGTCGGCCGACGTGCGCACGGGCTCGGCCCGGAACACATACTCCGACGTATTGATGTCGGCGGCGTGCAGGCCGTTGCGCAGGTAGAACGTGAGGGCGAATTCGGCGCTCGCAGGGTCGAAAAGCTCCACGGGGCTCTCCGACGCATAGCGGGCGTAATCCTTGAGCGTCACGCCCTTGATCTGACCGCCGCGCGTGGAGAAGAGCACCTTCATCACGTCGTTCTCCACGGTGAACTCCTCGGCCTGCGCATTCTCGGCTTCGGCGAGCAGGGCACCCACGGCCGAAACACGCCGTTCGAGCCGCTGGGTCCGGGCCGTACTGTCGGTGCGGTCGGTCGACCCGGCGACCGTCGGATCCTCCGCGACCTCGGGTTCGAGGGTCTGGCGGATCGAATCCTGGTAGGCCCGGTAGGCGGCCACTTCCTGCTGATAACGTTTCTGGTCTTGGTTCAACACATAGTAGAAACCCGCGAAGACCAGCGCGAGCACCACGATCGTGACGATTGATTTCTTATCCATCGATTTCTTTTTCTGCTTGCATTATAGGTTAATCGGAGACATTCGCCCGAAAAGGGCCTTGCTCCGTCCTTTCCGCAGGGCTTTGTTTCCCGGCCCTGCGATGGCTCATACGGCCGGCTTCCGGTCAAGCGGCGACCGCAACGACCGGCAGCCTCAACGACCGCCGGTGCGGATCGCATGATCCCGCCCGGCTGCTCGGGGCAACGAAGGAGGAACGGCCCCGGCGTGCCCGCATCGGCTACTTTTTCCGGGCGTCGCAGGCCAATGCGGCATTCACGAATGCCACGAAGAGCGGCGAGGGGCTCTGCACCGTGCTTTTGTACTCGGGGTGGTACTGCGTCCCGACGAACCAGGGATGGTTCGCGACTTCGACGACCTCGACGAGATTGGTGTCGGGATTGACGCCCACGGCCTGCATGCCTGCGGCCTCGAACTGCTCCAGGTAGTCGCTGTTGAACTCATAGCGGTGGCGGTGGCGCTCCGAAATGTTGAGCTTGCCGTAGGCTGCAGCCACTTTCGAACCCTTCTTCAACTGGCACGGATAGGCGCCGAGACGCATCGTGCCGCCCTTGGCCGTGACGCCTTTCTGCTCCTCCATCAGGTCGATGACGGGGTGGGCCGTGGGTTCCATCTCGCTGGAATTGGCATCGGCGAGTCCCAGGACGTTGCGCGCGAACTCGATGACGGCGCACTGCATGCCGAGACAGATGCCGAGGAACGGAATACCGTTCTCGCGGGCGAAACGCACGGCCTCGATCTTGCCCTCGATGCCGCGGTTGCCGAAGCCGGGCGCCACGAGGATGCCGGCCATCTTGCCCAGATGCGCCTCGACGTTGCTGCGGTCGATCTTCTCGGAGTTGACATAGTGCAGCTTGACCTTGCAGTCGTTCATGGCACCGGCGTGCACGAACGACTCGCAGATCGACTTATAGGCGTCGGGCAATTCGGTGTACTTGCCCACCAAAGCGATCTCCACCCGCTTGGACGGATGCTTCACGCGCTCCACGAAAGCGCTCCACGCCGCCATGTCGGGCTCCTGCTCGGAGGGCAGGTTGAGTTTGTCGAGCACGACTTCGTCGAGATGCTGGGCGTGCATGCGCAGGGGTACTTCGTAGATCGTGGGCACGTCGATGGACTCCATGACGGCATTGGCGTCGACGTTGCAGAACAGCGCCACCTTGCGCTTGAGGTTGGCCGTGAGCGGATGCTCGGTGCGCAGCACGAGGATGTCGGGCTGCAGACCGTTCTCCAACAGAGCCTTGACGGAGTGCTGCGTAGGCTTGGTCTTCAACTCGCCCGAAGCGGCCATGTAGGGGATGAGCGTGAGATGAACCAACGCCGTATTCTTGTGCCCGAGCTGGTAACGCAGCTGGCGCACCGACTCGATGAACGGCAGCGACTCGATGTCGCCGACCGTACCGCCGATCTCGGTGATGATGACGTCGTACTTCTTGGTCTGCCCCAGGAGCTGGATGCGGCGCTTGATCTCGTCGGTGATGTGGGGAATGACCTGCACGGTCTTGCCCAGATACTCGCCCTTGCGCTCCTTCTCGATGACGCTCTTGTAGATCTTGCCCGTAGTCACGTTGTTGGCCTTCGACGTCGGATGGTTGGTGAAGCGCTCGTAGTGGCCCAGGTCGAGGTCGGTTTCGGCTCCGTCCTCCGTGACGTAGCATTCGCCGTGCTCGTAGGGGTTGAGCGTGCCGGGGTCGACGTTGATGTAGGGATCGAGCTTCTGGATGGTCACCGAGTAGCCGCGGGCCTGCAGCAGCCGGGCGATCGAAGCCGAGATGATGCCCTTGCCGAGCGACGAAGCCACGCCGCCCGTCACGAATATGTACTTGGGTTTGGTGAGTTTCATGTATGGTTTCTATTTATCGATGTTTTCATTCTGCTGCTCTCCGGCCTCCCGGCAGTCGAGGAGCCGGATCTTCTCGACGGTCGCGGCGATCTCGTCGCGCAGGCGGGCGATCTTCGACCTTACGTCGGCGATGAGCGCCTCGGCGCCCTTCGAACGGCCGAAGAAGCCGATGTTGTTCTCCAGCACGGCGGCCTCCTGCTCGAGCTGCCGCACGCGGTTGGCGAGCTTCTCGCGCTCGGAGCGCACGCGGCGGTCGCCCGAAGCCCTGAGGGTCGATATTCTCTCGCGGAAGCGGTTCATCGAACGGTCGCGCTCCGTACCGCGCAACGTATCGAAGAGGTTGTCGACCACGGCCTTGTAGCGCTTCTGGATGGCATCTTTCTGCTTGATGGGCACGAAGCCGATCTCGCCCCAGCGGCGCTGGAAATCGCGGATCACCTCGTAGCCGCCCTTCGTCACGTCGGCGGCCTCCATTTCGGCCAGTAGGGCGAGTTTCTTCTGCAAGTTCGTCTCGTGCTCGCCGTCGACCGAAGCGAAATGGGTGCTCTTGCGCTCGAAGAAGCGGTCGCAGGCGGCGCGGAAACGCTTCCAAACCGCATCGGAGTGACGGCGCGACACGGCGCCGATCTCCTTCCAGCGGTTCTGCAGGGCGATCAGCTCGTCGGTCGCCTTCTTCCACTCCTCGCTGTTGACCAGTGCTTCGGCAGCCTCGCACAACTCGTTCTTGAGCTGCAGGTTATGGTCCAATTCGGCCTTCACGCCGGCATAGAAACGACGTTTCGCATCGAAGAAGCGGTCGCAGGCGGCGCGGAAGCGCTCGTAGATGCGGTTGTTGTCCTTCTTCGGTGCGAAACCGATGGTTTTCCAGGTCTTCTGTATCTCCAGGAGGCGTTCGCTGGCGCGGTTCCACTCCTTGCGCGCGGTCAACGGCTGCGCGGTGAGCTCCTCGGCCGCAACGCATAGCTCGGTCTTGAGCCCGAGGTTCTTCAGCTGCTCGCTCTTCAACGCATCGAAATGCTCCTGATGCTGCTTGTTGATGCGGGTGGAAGCCTCGCGGAAACGCTCCCACAACGCCTCCTTGAACTCGTTGGCCACGGGGCCCGTCTCGCGCCACTCGTCGTGGAGCTTCTGCAACTTATGGAACGCTTCGACGACCGAAGGCTCCAGCACGAGGGCCTCGGCCTGCTCACAGAGGGCGACCTTTTGCTCGTAGTTCTTCTTGAGGTCGAGGTCGCGCAGCTCCTTGTTGATCTTGATGAAGTTGTAGAAGTTCTCCACATGGAGGTTGTAGGTCTCCCACAGGTCCTTGACGTTGGCCTGCGGCACGATGCCCGTCTCCTTCCAGCGGTTCTGCAGCTCGCGGAAGCGGTTGAAGGTGTGATTCAGCGTCTCGTCCGAACCGACCAGTTCCTTGAGCTCCCCGATGATCCCCAGCTTCACCTGCAGGTTCTTCTCCTTCTCGGCTTCGAGACTGGCGATGAAGTCGTCGCGGCGGCGGCGGTACTCCTTGAAGAGCTCCTTGAGCTGCACCTCCACGCCGTCGACCGGAGCCGCGAACGCCTCCTCGGCGCCGCCCGACTCCAAAAACGCACGGCGGGCGGCCTCCACCTCGGCACGGCGCAGGCGGTAGAAAGCGATCTTCAACGCCTCGACCTCGCGACGGATCGCCTGCACGGGCTGCTCCTCAAGCATCCGGGCGAAAAGGCCGACCAACTCCTCCTTGCTGCGGCCCGCGAACTTGTCGTCGGCGGCAGGACGGGCGGCGGCAGCCTCCTCGGCCGTCTCGCCCTCGATCTCCAGACCGGCATCGCTGGCCGCCAGAGCGGCGTCCTCCTCCGAAAAATCGACCTTCTCCGTCTCCTCGGCGGGTTCCTCCACCGACTCGGCGGTCCCGACACGGATACGGGGACGTTTCGCACGGGCCGGCGCATCGGCGGCGGAAGAAGCCGGCGCCGTATCGGAAGTCTCTGCGGTTGCGACGTTTCCGGCGCCCGGATCGGACGCAGCATTCAGCACATCGTCGGCCTGGGGGCCGACATGCTCCTCGGGAGCATGGAAGGTCGGATTTTCGGTTGCCATCTCGGTAGCGGTTTTGTAACTCCTTATAATAAGGAATGTATATGAATCCTGCAAATATAACCATTTTTCCTCTCCCTCCGCACGATTTTAATGGAATTTTCGTATCTTCGCATAAAACCCGCCCACGCATCATGTCCCATCGCATTCTGTTGGTCGACGACGAACCCGACATCATCGAGTTCGTGCGCTACAACCTCCTCAAGGAGGGATACGAAGTCTTCACCGCCGCCGACGGAGCCGAAGCGCTGCGCGTGGCGGCCGAGTGCCGCCCGCACCTGATTCTGCTCGACCGCATGATGCCCGTGATGGACGGAGCCGAGACCTGCCGCGCCATCCGCCGCGACCCGGCGCTGCGCGGCACGATCGTGGTGTTTCTTTCGGCCCTGGGCGAAGAAGAACAGCAACTTACGGGGTTCGGCGTGGGAGCGGACGACTACCTGACCAAGCCCATCCGCATGAAACTCTTGGTAAGCCGTCTGCGGGCGATCCTCAAGCGGGTGAACGAAACGGACGGAGGGACTCCGCCGACCGGCATCTCGATCGACCGCGAACGCTATACCGTACGCTGCGAGGGCAAGGAGATCGCCCTGCCGCGCAAGGAATTCGCACTGCTCGATCTGCTCAGTTCCGCACCGGGCAAACTGGTCTCGCGCGAAGAGATCTACGCCAAGATATGGGGCTCGGAAGTGGTCGTGGGCGACCGCACCATCGATGTACACATCCGCAAACTCCGCCAGAAAATCGGCGAACACCACATCACCACCGTCAAAGGCGTAGGCTATCGGTTCGAACCCTGAAAGCGGAGCCTGCGGACCCGCGGTCATTGTCCGGAAACGGGAAAGCGGCCGTCGCAGATGCTTGGACGCAGCGCACGGCAAGGGCGTAGGACCGATCCGTATAGTGCACAGGCAGCACGTCGCTCGCCGTGAGACGGAAACGACCCCCGTTAAAAGAACCCGCGCCCCAGGACGACGAGCACCAGCTGTAGCCATTCTCGCCGACGGCAAGCAAGCCTCCCGTCACATTGTCGCGGTAGCCCGCAGCAGGCGCTATCTAGCAATCGCTCAAGAGGATGCTGCGGAGAATTGGGCGGGGAATCAGCCTCAGGGCCCGACCGCTTCCGGCTCCGCAGCAAACGAATTTGCAACTGACGGCCTGCGAATTTTCTGCGGAACGGAACCGGGAATTGCTCCCGAGTTGCGGCCCCGCATCTCACACCGCCAGCGGATTGCTGAATCTGCCGACCGCACTGACAACACGTTTTCGGCAAGCCGGGTCAGCATCGAACCTGCCTGAACGCTGCCGAAGCGAAAAAACGTGCTTGATGAGGAACCTTGGTCCCTGTCATTCCGGGTCATCGGCCGCTCTTTATCCGCTCGCAAAGATAAGGCAAGCTAAAAGCAGTATCAAATTCATTCGGATGTCTGTATTATTCAGAGCCGCTCGCTTTCGCGGGCCGCGACCTGTTTTTTCCGATTACCAGCTTTCCAGCTGCTTTTTTACCTGCCATTTTTGGCAAGACGAGGGCTTTTTGGCGGTGTTTTTTAAGGGTAGCTTTGAGGGCCGGAGCTTGCAACGATTTCTGGACAACTCACTATTTAGCGCCCCTCCCTGGGTGCGCTTCAATGAATCTGTTTTTTGTTTTATCTTCGCCTCCGGCAACTTCACACCCGGAGTGACAGGGGCTACGGCTCTTGTCAGCGTGGTTTGTAGATTCAGCAGTCCGCTGGCAGCGTAATGGCGCGGGAGGATTACGGAAAATTGTTTTTTTGTTGTTCGGCGTTTTTAGTTAGCAGCCGCCCGGTTTTGACAGAGGTGTTAGAGATGTCCTCGTGCCGAAGCCAGCGGAGCGAGTTTTGCGAGCCTCCGCAGGGCGGGGCTTCGGCTCGCACGGCTGAACGCCGGTGTTTATCTCTGCAAGCTGCGGTCGCCCCGAACATCTTTTCCCTCCATCCTTTCCGCGTTGCCGCCAGTTGCATACTCCAGTCTGCTGCGGAGTTTGCGAACAATTCAGTAGTTTGTCATTCTGAGGAGCATAGCGACGAAGAATCTGTATCAAGTATACGTAGACAGATTCTTGACTGCACTTCGTTAGTCTTTCTCCTCCTTGCTTGGCATAGTCCGCAAGCGGCCTTTGGTTCGCAAGGGAAAAAGATTCTTCGCTTACGCTCAGAATGACAAAGTAGGGTTGTCGAGGTGGGACGATCGCAGCCGGTCCGGGCGAACGATTTCATCATCGCCGTCGTTCGGCTCTTGGAGCCGTGCGGGCCGCAGCCTCCCCCGGCGGAGGCCCGCAAGCGTGCCCCGCAGGCTGCGTCCGACATTCCGGCCGCATCGACATTCGCAGCAAAAACCATTGTTTCGCACCCTCCGCGTCATTCCTCATAGCGATTGCTTTTCGCGCCTGCTGCGGGCTACCGCAACCGCGAGACGGGCGAGTTGATCAATGTCGGCACGCATTGCTGCTATTGGGCTTCCTCGTCCTATGCTTCGGACAGCAATGCGGCGAGCACGCTTTTCTCGCATGCGTCCGGACTGGTCTTGTTGGGCGACGGGCACCGTTCGTTCGCACGCACCGTGCGCTGCGTCCAAGCATCTGCACGGAAGTTGCCGCCGAAAGCGAACGTGCCGGTCAGCCCGGCACGTTCCTCGCAGACACGGGCTTTGCACCCTCCTCCGACACTTTCCGACGTTTTTTCCATCATTTCGGACAATAAACCGATCGATTCGCAACTATTTTTTGCGTAAATTTGCATAATTGTAGAATTACGTCTACATTTATCTAATATTTTGTCACTTTACTAAATTTTCATACCGACAATGGTCATTTTGGTTCTCAACTGCGGCTCCTCGTCGATCAAGTATCAGGTCATCGACATGCAACCCGCATCCAGCAAACTGCTCGCGAAAGGTCTCGTCGAGCGCATCGGTCTGCCGGAAGGCGACCTCACGCACAAGCCCGTGGGCAAAACGCCGTTCGAGCTGCACCGCCCCATTCCGGACCACACCACCGGCATCGAGCTGGTGATGAAGGCGCTGACCGATCCCGAACACGGAGTCATCAAATCGCTCGGCGAAATCAAGGCCGTAGGCCACCGCGTGGCCCACGGCGGCGAGTTTTTCCCGCAGAGCTGCCTGGTCAACGAAGACACCAAGGCCAAGATCCGCTCGCTCTGCCAGATCGCACCGCTGCACAACCCCGCCAGCCTCGAAGGCATCCACGCCATCGACCAGGTGCTGCCCGGCGTGCCGCAGGTCACGGTTTTCGACACCTCGTTCCACCAGACCATCCCGGCCGTCAACTACATGTATGCCCTGCCCTACGAATACTACGAAAAATACCGCGTCCGCAAGTACGGCTTCCACGGCACGAGCCACAAATATGTGGCCCGCGAAGGCGCCAAGCTCGCGGGGATCGATTTCGACCGCTCGAAAATCATCACCTGCCACATCGGCAACGGCGGTTCGGTGACGGCCGTGCTGAACGGCAAGTCGTTCGACACCTCGATGGGCTTCTCGCCCCTCGACGGCCTGGTGATGGGCACCCGCTGCGGACAGGTGGACGCCAGCGCCGTCACCTTCATCGGCGACAAGGAAGGCATGTCGTTTGCCGAGCTCGACACGATGATGAACAAGCAATCGGGCGTCTACGGACTGACGGGCATTTCGAGCGACATGCGCGACATCGACCGCGCCTACAACGAGGGGAATCCCCGGGCCATCCTGGCGCGCGACATGTACTACAACCGCATCAAGAAGTTCATCGGCGAATACGCCGCCGAGATGGGCGGCGTGGACCTGATCGTCTTCACGGGCGGCGTGGGCGAAAACTCGTGCGAGATGCGCGAGTCGGTCTGCTCGGGACTCGAATTCATGGGCATCAAGTTCGACAAGAACGCCAACGCCGGAGCCCGGGGCGTCGACAAACTGCTCTCGGCCGCCGACTCGAAGGTGAAGATCGCCGTCATCGCCACCAACGAAGAACTGGTCATCGCTACGGACACCTACAATCTGGTGAAGTAGCACATTCGCTTGAACCTTTTTGGCCCGCGCCGCCCCCCCCGGCGACCAAAGGTCGCCCGGCGCGAGGCCAACAAGAATGTTCGGGAACAGAACAGGCAAAGTAGCAATTCAAAAAAAATAAAAACTTAAAAAAATACACATCATGATCCAACATCTTACGGAGATCGTCGAAGAGGCGAGAAAGAAAGGCAAAAAACGGCTGGCCGTCGCCTATGGCCAGGATTCGCATACGCTGGAAGCCGTTTACGAGGCCTGCAAGGAAGGGCTGGTCGAACCGACCCTCTACGGCGAAAAAAGCGTCATCGAAGAAGTGTGCCGTGAGAACGGCATCGACATCACGGCGTTCAACATCGTCGACGAAAAGAGCGACGTCAAGTGCGTGGCGCTGGCCGTGGCCGCCGTTGTGGCGGGCAATGCCGACGTCCTGATGAAAGGCCTCGTGTCGACCGACAAGTACATGCGCGGCATTCTCAACAAGGAAGCCGGCCTCTTCCCGCCCAAGGGCGTGCTGAGCCATGTCTCCGTTTCGGAGATGCCCTGCTACCACAAGCTGCTCGTCATGTCCGACGTGGCGGTCATCCCGCAGCCCGACTTCAAGCAGAAGATGAAACAGATCTCCTACCTTGCGCAGACGGCCAACCTGCTGGGCGTCAAGACCCCGAAGATCGCCTGCATCGCTCCTTCGGAGCAGGTGCTGCCCAACGTCATCTCGTCGACCGAAGGCGCGCTGCTGGCCAAGATGGGCGACCGCGGCCAGCTGGGCAACGTGATCGTCGACGGCCCGCTGTCGCTCGACGTAGCACTGTTCAAGGAGGTGGCCGAACACAAGAAGGTCAAGGGCTCGTCGGTGGCCGGCGATCCCGACTGCCTGCTCTTCCCCAACCTGGAGTCGGCCAACGTCTTCTTCAAGTCGACGACCCACCTCTGCGGCGGCGAACTGGCAGCCATGGTGATGGGCACCAAGGTGCCGTGCGTGCTCACCTCGCGCGGCGACAGCAGCAAAACCAAACTCTACTCCATCGCACTGGCCTGCCTGGCAGCGAAATAAGCACACACTCAAACGGAACCGAGACCTATGGCATTCAAAATATTGGCGATAAATCCCGGCTCTACTTCCACGAAGGTCGCCCTCTACGAAGAGGAGCGGCCTTTGTTGGAATCGACTCTGCGGCACACGACCGAAGAAGTGTCGCGATTCGTCGACGTCATCGACCAGCTCGACTGGCGCCGCGGGCTGATTCTCGAAACACTGAAAGAACACGGCTTCGACATCGGCGAACTCTCGGCCGTCATCGGCCGCGGCGGTCTGATCCGCCCCGTTCCGGCCGGTGTCTACGAAGTCAATTCGCGCATGCGCCACGACCTGCGCAACGCGCAGATGAAACACGCCTGCAACCTCGGCGGACTGCTCGCGGCGCAGATCGCCCGCATGGCCGGCGTCAAGGCCTACATCGCCGATCCGCCGGTGGTGGACGAAATGGACGACGCGGCCCGCATTTCGGGCATGCCGATGTGTCCGCGCAAACCCATCTTCCACGCCCTCAACCAGAAAGCCATCGCCCGGCTCCACTGCCAGCACGAAGGGCGCGTCTACGAAGAATCGAACCTCATCGTCGCCCACATGGGCGGCGGCATCTCCGTGGCGGCTCACCGCCGGGGACGCATCGTCGACGTGAACAACGCCCTCGACGGCGACGGCCCCTTCGCACCCGACCGGGCGGGAAACATCCCCTCGGCCGAACTGATCAAGGTCTGTTTTTCGGGCAAATATACGCGGGAGGAGCTGCTCAGGTTCGTTTCGAGCAAAGGCGGCCTGGTAGCTCTGCTGGGCACCAACTCCGTCATCGAAGTGATGGAACGCATCGCTCAGGGCGACGAACGCGCCGCTCAAGTACTCGACGCCATGAGCTACAACATTGCCAAACAGATCGGGGCCATGGCCGCCGCACTGGCAGGCAAGGTCGACGGCATTCTGCTGACGGGCGGCATCGCTTTCAACGAACCCGTCGTGGAGAGCATCCGCCAACACTGCTCGTTCATCGCACCCGTCACGATCTACCCCGGCGAAAACGAGCTCGAATCGCTGGCCGTCAATGCGCTGGTCGTTCTGCGGGGCATCGTCGAACCCAAGGAGTACAGATAGGAAGCAGCCCCGCGCCCGGAGTGGCGGAGGCCACGGCTCCCGTCAGTGCGGCAAGGCAGATTCAGCAATCCGCTGACGCCCCGAAGACGTCAGTTGTTCATCCCGGTTTGCACCGGAGTCTCGGGCCCGCAGGTCCGGTTCCCCGGTCCATCCATACCAGCGATTGCTTCCACACATCGGCTGCGGGCTACCGCAGCAACGATACGGGAGCCTTGGCGAACGTCGGCGCGAACGGCTACTCGTGGTCTTCGTCGCCCTATGTTTCGACAGGCTCGAACGCATACAACGCGGGCATGTTGAACTTCAACTCGACGAACGTCAACCCGCTGAACAATGGCAACCGTGCAATCGCACGCGCCGTGCGCTGCGTCCAGCATCTGCCGGGCTGCTTTTATCTTTCCTGCAAGCCCCGCCCGTCGGGACCGGCTCAAAAAAAAACGTAGCGGCGCAGAGACGATGGCAAACGGACTCCGACGCCCTCGCGCATCATTCTATCCTAAAAACGCGACACACGAACTGCCACAAAAGAATCCGGATCCGATCGATGCCAGTCGCGACGGTAAAAACCAAAGCCAGGGCACACATGGTCATCACAACAAAAAACACGGGATTGGCAACTTGCTCTCGTAAGGAAACTATCAATCCGGTGTAACAAGGCAGAAGCAAAGGGTGGCAATGCAACAGATAGACTGCGAAAGCCGAGGCCGCAATCCGGTTGATACCCGGATGCGGTCTCATTTCGATTTTGGTAAAAAAAAGGAACAGTGCAACGGTTCCAACAATTACGATCGGTGCATTGTAGTCGAAAAATTTTCCGATTGCGGACACGAAAATATCCGTATCGACCAAACGGCTCGACAGCCACACACAACCTACCGTAAATGCGGCAGAAGCGGCGTAAACGGCCAAATACCCCCCCCTACGGTTCCGGGACCAACGAGGGGCGTAGAGACGAATATACCGTGCAAAAAGGTACAACCCGACGAAAGATACTACCGAATAACCGTTCTTGAAGAGAAAAAGCAGATCGTCGGTATACCAGCAATACGTTTGAACAAGAAAGAACAGCAAAAGCAGGATTTGCAGTCCGCGCCGCGAACAACGATCGACCAGCAGGTTCAGTACGGGTGCAATCAGATAAAGCAGAAAATAATGAACTGCAAACCAATAACCAGGCCAGGAGCTCGGAGAAAGCAATTTGAGGGGGGGGGAATTCGCACAGCGGCATAATAAGCCAAACAAATGCCAGCCGCGAAAAAGAGTACCTGGAAAAGATAAGCGCCCAGACTTTTGAAACGCCACACGATGCCAAAATAGCCGGAAAGCAAGACGAACAGATCGACACACACGATGGCGAACGCTTCGACCCAATAACTCAGCCAAGATGCGCACGGATTCGAGCCGATCTGTGCAATATCCGGCTTGCCGAAAGCGAGGAAATCGGCATGTACGACCAACACCAACAACATGGCGACAATTCGCAACAACTCGAGATTCGACTGTCGGAGAGTTCCCATTTTATTTTAATTTAAGCTGCTTGCGAACAATGCCGAGTACCTCGGTGAAAGCCTCAAGGCGGAAGATAAAGGAGAACAACAGGTAAGAGACGGCACCGGCGGCGATCATGCAGACCAGACGCAGCAAAGCATGGCCGGGAATGAGCTGCGCAACGCCGAGGACGACGAAGTACATGGCCCCGGAAACGAGGGCAACGGGCAGCAGCGTACGCACGAACCGCCGGACGGAAAGCGAAGTGACGCGCAGGGAGGCGCAGACGTTGACGATCATCTCGCAAGCAGCGAAAACCACCAATCCCCACACGACGGCCTGCACGCTGCGAGGAATGGTCAGCACGAGAATCACCGTCATGACAGCTTTCTTGAGAATCTCCAGCCGCACGATCGCAGGGCCGCTGCACCGTACCTTCATGATGTTATAAGCCACCATGGCGACGGGATAGAAGAGCCCGGCCAGGCAGATCGTCTCGAAATAAGGCACCGTGGGCATCCACTTGGCGCCGATCAACACCGCGAAAAGGTCGTGCGCGACGGCCGAAAGCCCCAACATGGCAGGGAACAAGACGTAGGCGACGACCATCACCACCTGGCGGTAGCTCTCGGCGAACTTCCGCTCGTCGGTCCCGATTTTGGAAAGGGCAGGAAAGGTGACTCCCTGCACGGCGGTCATAGCCGAAGTGACGGGCAGGTCCTTGAGCTTGAGCGCCTGATCGAAATAACCCAGCATCCGCGACGAATAGAGTTTGCCGATGAAGAGCTGGGGGATCCTGGTATAGACCGACGAAATCAAGTCTGTGGCCAGGAGGCTGAAACTGTAGGGTGCCATTTCGCGTATGGCAGCCGGGCTCCACGCGCCCGACGAAGCGGGCCGCCAATCGCTCGTCCGCCACAACAGAACGGCCTTGACGACCATCTGCAAGACCCGCTGCGCAACCAGACTCCAGACGCCGCAGCCGGCCCATGCCAGCAGCACGGCCGCCAGGCCGCTGACCAACGACGAGACGAAAGCGATCTTGGAGAGCAGGGCGAAGCGGAAACGCCGGATGAAAACGGTATTCTGAATGACGCAAAGCGCATTGACCGGAATCATGAGGAAGAAGACCGGGGCAACGCGCGCGATGACGGGCATGTCGTAATAACGCGCAACGACCGGCGCAAACGCCGTGAGCAGCACGTACAACGCTGCGGAGACGGAGATGTTGAAGAGAAAGACCGACTTGTAATCCGAAGGCGAAGGCTCGGCCTTGCGGATCAGCGTCTGCGAAAAACCGCTGTCGACGACCACCAGGGCGAATGCGGCGAAAGCGGTGAGGATGGCGACGACGCCGAAGTCGTCGGGCACCAGCAGACGCAACACGACGACCGACACTCCCATCTGCAGGAGCATCGTACCGACCTTCTCGCCGATCGACCACGCGACGCCGCGCGTGACCTTCTCTTTCAGCTCGCCCGCCACGCTTTCTATTTACGGCAGCTCTGCTCGTTGCGTTCGCGGATGCGCCGCACGTCGGCGATCTCGACATAGGAAGCACCGCCGTCGGGCCCGAAGCTGCCGCCGACGATGGCCAGCAGGTCCTTTCCGTCGAGGTGGTCTTTCTGTTCGATGACCTCCATGGCGTCGATCAGGAAGTGGTAGCGGTCGGAGAGCTCCTGGTTGCGCAGGATGGGCACGACGCCGTAGGAGAGGGCCAGGATGCGCTGGGCATGGAGCTGATAGCAGACCGCGACGACGGTTTTCTGCCCGCGGAAAGCGGCCAGATAGCGGCCCGTACGGCCGGTCTTGGTGTCGAGGACGACGTAGCGGATAGGCAGGTTGGTCGATGCGCGCACGGCCGAACGGGCCAGCTGCGCCGTGACCTCGTGGTTGACGGAGACCATGTCCATGTCGACCATGGGCTTGAAATGGGCCTCGTCGCGCTCGATCTCGCGGGCGATGCGCGCCATGGTCTCGACCGCCTCGACAGGATAGTCGCCCATGGCGGTCTCGTCGCTGAGCATGATGGCGTCGACACGCTCGTAGATGGCGCTGGCTACGTCGCTCACCTCGGCACGCGTGGGACGGGGGTTGCGGACCATCGAATAGAGCATCTGCGTGGCGATGATGACGGGGCGCTTGGCTGCGATGCACTTCTCGACGATGCGGCGCTGGGTGTTGGGAATGGCCTCGGCGGGGAGCTCGACGCCCAGGTCGCCGCGGGCGACCATGATGCCGTAGGAGGCCTCGATGATCTCGTCGATATTGTCGAGCCCCTCCTGGTTCTCGATCTTGGAGATGATCTTGATGGGGCTGCCGTGGGTATCGAGAATCTGCTGCACGGCCTGCAGGTCGCGCACGCTGCGCACGAACGAATGGGCGATGAAATCGACGTCGTGGGCGATGGCCCACTCGATGAACCGGCGGTCCTTGGCCGTTACGGAGGGCAGATCGATGGAGACGCCGGGCACATTGACGCTCTTGCGCGAACGCAAGGCTCCGTCGCCGACGAACTCGCACAGAAGCTCGCGCTCGGACTTGCCGACGACGCGCAGCTCGACCTCGCCGTCGGCGATGAGCATGCGGGCCCCGACGGGAATGTCGCGGACGATGCCGGGCACGTTCATGAAGACGACCTCGCGGGTGGTAAGGTCGGCGCCCTCCGAACCGCGGACGGCAACCCGGTCGCCGGCCTTGAATTCGAGCCGCTCGCCCAACTCGGGAGCGATGTTGGTGACACGTATTTCGGGCCCCTTGGTGTCGATCATGATGGGAATGGCCGGATTGACCTTGTGGACGATCTCCACGATGCGCGTGGCGCCCTCCTCGGTGACATGGGCCGAATTGATACGCACGACGTCCATGCCCGCGGCGGCGAGGTTGCGGACGAACTCCTCGGTGCACCGGAAGTCGGACATCGTGGCTACGATTTTGGTTTTCTTGGTATTGGACATAAACTAAGATTGTCTGTTATGTGTCGGAAACTTGTTCGGAAACGGTCAGTCGAGCCGCCGCCCCGCGGCACTGAGCAGCAAGGCTTCGACGCCCAGACGGTAGGAGTCGAGCCCGAAACCCATAATCGACCCCACGGCGACGGGAGCCAGCAGCGAGACGCGGCGGAACTCCTCGCGGGCCAGGATCGAAGATATGTGCACCTCGACGACGGGCACCGCAACGGCCGACACGGCGTCGCGCAGCGCAACGGAAGTGTGGGTATAACCGCCGGCGTTGAGCACGATGCCGTCGAAGCGGCCGGCGGCCTGCTGCACGGCGTCGATCAGCTCGCCCTCGATGTTGGACTGGAAATAAGCGAAGGCGACCTGCGGGAACCGCTCCTGCAGGGAGGCGAAGTAGTCGTCGAAAGTCTGCGTGCCGTAGACGTCGGTGTCGCGCCGTCCCTGAAGATTGAGATTCGGGCCGTTGAGAATCAATATATCCATGATGTGTCTGCCGTTGACTGCGGAAAGATGGCGCAAAGATAGCATACGGAATTCACAATTCATAATCCGCCATTCACAATTATCGCTGTCCGCACCGGAATGCACCGCACATCCCCCTTGCCGCCTGCAAACAGCGAAACCGAGGAACCGCCCTGTTGCGGAACGGGGCCCGAGGACAATCAAAAAAAACGCTCTCGGGAGGGCACAGGCTGCGTTCGGAAACCGGGCGACCGAATGCAGAATCGGCCGAAGGCATTTTTACGAACAAACGCGCTTAATTTTCACCCCCGAATTACCCTTCTTCCGCCGAATTATCCTTACCTTTGCAAAAATACAGGAACAAGCGATGAAAACGAAGATACTATGGGCTCTCCCGGCCGCGCTGCTGCTGGCCTGCGGAGGGAACACCGCCCGCCGCACGGCCGCGGCGACACAACCCGAGCAACCCCGACCGGTCCGCTACACCTACCGGGTGAAGGCAAGCTATCCCCACCCCACCGACGCCTACACGCAGGGGCTGCAATACGCCGACGGCATTCTGTGGGAAGGCACGGGCCAGTACGGGCAGTCGGCGATCCGGAAAACCGACCTGGCGACGGGCCGCAGCGAAACGGTGGCGCGGCTGCCGCGCTCGGAATTCGGCGAGGGAATCGCGCTCCTGAACGGCAAGCTCTACCAACTGACGTGGCATGCCAACACGTGCCATGTCTACGATGCGGCGACGATGAAGCAGGTGCGCGAATTCCGCTATCCGGGCGAAGGCTGGGGGTTGACGACCGACGGCGAGAAACTCTACATGTCCGACGGCTCGGCCAAGATCTACACGGTGGACCCGGCGACTTTCCGGCGCGAAAAACGCACGACGGTGACCTACGAAGGCCAGCCGGTCGACTACCTCAACGAACTGGAGTGGATCGACGGCAAGCTGTGGGCCAACGTCTACACCACGGACCGGATCGTCATCATCGACCCGGCGACGGGCAAGGTGGAGGGCGTGGTCGACCTGGCGGGGCTGCTGCCCGACTCCGAACGCGGCCCCGAGACCGACGTGCTGAACGGCATTGCCTACGATGCGGAGGGCCGGCGCATCTTCGTGACGGGCAAGAACTGGAGCCGGATATTCGAAATCGAAACGATCGCCCGATAAGATGGCCTCAATGCTCAACGAACAACTCGAAAGCCGCATCCTGCTGCTCGACGGCGGATTCGGCACCATGGTCCAGCAGTACGGACTGACCGAAGAAGACTACCGCGGCGAACGCTTCGCCGAGTGGTCCCTACGCCTGCGCGGCTGCAACGACCTGCTGGCGCTCACGCAGCCCGACACGGTGCGGGCGATCCACGAAAAATACCTGGCGGCCGGCTCCGACATCATCACCACCGACTCGTTCAACGCCAATGCCGTGTCGCTGCGCGACTACGGACTGGAAGCATACGCCTACGAGATTGCGCGCGCGGCGGCCGAAACGGCGCGTAGGGCGGCCGACGCATGCACGGCCCGCAATCCGCAGAAACCTCGCTTCGTGGGGGGCTCGATCGGCCCGTCGAACCATGCGCTGTCGCTCTCGCCGAAGGTGGACGACCCTGCGGCCCGCGACCTGACCTTCGCCAAACTCGAACAAGCCTACTACGACCAGACGCGCGGACTCATCGACGGCGGCGCCGACCTGCTGATGCTCGAAACCTTCTTCGACACGCTCAACGCCAAGGCGGCGATCCACGCCATCCTGCGGCTGTTCGACGAACGGGGCAGCCGGCTGCCCGTGATGGTCTCGGGCACGCTCACGCCCTCGGGCCGCACGCTCTCGGGACAGACGGTGGAAGCGTTCTATGCCTCGGTGGCCCATGTCGAACCGGTGGCCGTGAGCCTCAACTGCTCGTTCGGGGCCCGGCAGCTGCTGCCCTATCTGGAGCGGCTGGCAGCCGTGGCCGAATGCCGCGTGGCGGTCTACCCCAATGCCGGACTCCCCAACGTGACGGGCGGCTACGACGAAACGCCGGCGATGTTCGCCGACGAGATGGGCGAATATCTCCGCCGCGGGCTGCTGAACATGGTGGGAGGCTGCTGCGGCACGACGCCGGAACACATCTTCGAACTGCAGAAGATCATAGGCGGCTACGCCCCGCGCCCGCTGCCCGAACCCAGGCACGAAAGCGTGCTGAGCGGCCTGGAACCCCTGCGCATCGTGCCCGAAGCCAACTTCATCAACGCCGGCGAACGCACCAACGTGGCCGGATCGGCCAAATTCGCCCGGCTGATCCGCGAAGGCAGCTACGAAGAAGCCCTCACGGTGGCCCGCGACCAGGTGGAAGCCGGCGCGCAGCTCATCGACGTCTGCATGGACGACGGCATGATCGACGGTGTGCAGGCCATGCGCACCTTTCTGAACCTTGCGGCTGCGGAGCCCGAGATCGCCCGGGTGCCCGTGATGATCGACTCGTCGAAGTGGGAGGTGCTGGTCGCCGGTATGGAATCGACGCAGGGCAAGTCCATCGTCAACTCCATCTCGCTCAAGGAGGGCGAGGAGGAGTTCCTGCGCCGGGCCCGCGAAATCCGCCGCCACGGAGCAGCCGCGGTGGTGATGCTTTTCGACGAAATGGGCCAGGCCGACACTTTCGAACGCAAGATCGGGGTGGCCCGGCGGGCCTACGACCTGCTGACGAACGACGGATTCCCGGCCGAAGAGATCGTCTTCGACCCCAACATCCTGGCCGTCGCCACGGGCATGGCCGAACACGACGGCTACGCCAAAGCCTATATCGACGCCACGCGCTGGATACACGAAAACCTGCCCCGCACCAAGGTCACGGGCGGCGTTTCGAACCTCTCGTTCGCCTTCCGCGGCAACAACGCCGTGCGCGAAGCGATGCACTCGGCGTTTCTGTGCCATGCCATAGCGGCGGGCATGGAGATGGGCATCGTCAACCCGCAGCTGCTCAAGGTATACAGCGACATCGACCCCGAGCTGCTGGAACGCGTCGAAGACGTCATCCTCTGCCGCCGTCCCGATGCGGCCGAACGGCTCTCGGAACATGCGCAACACCTGCGGCAGGAGACCGCAACCCGCCCGGAGCCGGTCGAAACCCGCCCGGCGGGCACGCTCGAAGAACGCATCGACCGGGCCATGGTCAAAGGCATCGCCGACCGCATCGAGGAAGATGCGCTGGAAGCCTGCGCGGCGCTGGGCGACCCCATGGCGGTGATCGACCGGCTGCTGATGCCGGCGATGGAACGCGTGGGCACCCTCTTCGGCGAGGGCAAGATGTTCCTGCCGCAGGTGGTGAAGACGGCGCGCGTGATGAAACGCGCCGTGGCGGCCCTGACACCCCGAATCGAACAACGGGCCGGCAAGAGCGCCTCGGCCGGCAAGGTGCTGATCGCCACGGTCAAGGGCGACGTCCACGACATCGGCAAGAACATCGTGTCGGTGGTGATGGCCTGCAACGGCTACGAAATCCGCGACCTGGGCGTGATGGTCGAACCGCAGCGCATCGTCGACGAAGCGGCCGCCTGGGGTGCCGGCTGCATCTGCCTGAGCGGTCTGATCACCCCGTCGCTCGACGAAATGATCCGCGTGTGCGAAGAACTCGAACGACGCGGACTGCGCACGCCGGTAATCATCGGCGGGGCGACGACCTCGGAGATGCACACGGCGGTGAAGATCGCCCCGGTCTACTCGGGGCTGACGCTCCACTCGCCCAATGCGAGCCGCAACGCGCAACTGCTCGCCGCGGTGCTGGGACCCGGGCGCGAAGCCTTCGAAAAACAAGTGCGCGAACGTCAGGAAGCGCTGCGGCAAGAATTCCGCGCGGCGGAAAAGGCGCGCACGCTGCTGCCCTTGGAAGAAGCGCGCAACAACCGCCCGGAGACGCGCCGCAAGCCCGTCGAACCGAAACACCCGGGACGCCTGGTCTTCCCGGACTTCGATGTCGCCGACGTCGAACCCTACATCGACTGGAACTTCTTTTTTCCGGCCTGGGAACTCCCGGGCCGCTATCCGGAGATACTCGACCACCCCGAAAAAGGGACCGAAGCGCGCAAGCTGCTGGCCGATGCGCAGGCGCTGCTGGCCCGCATCCGCGACAAACGGCTGCTGACGCTGCAAGGCGTGGCGGGTCTCTTCCCGGCACGCTCGGAGGGCGACGACATCGTGGTGACCGACGCCAAGGGAGGCGAACACCGTCTGGCGATGCTGCGCAACCAGACGCGCGGCGCCGACAACCGCTCGCTGGCGGACTACATAGCCCCGGGCGGCGACTGGATCGGCTGCTTCGCCGTGACGGCGGGCGTGGGACTCGCGGAACTGACGGCCAAATTCCGCGAAGCGGGCGACGACTACTCGGCCATCATGGCCAAGCTGCTGGCCGACCGGCTGACGGAAGCCTTCGCCGAGACGGTGCACCTCTTCGTACGGCGGCAGATGTGGGGCTATGAGGAGGGCGCGATGCCGACGCCCGAACAAGTCATCCGCGGCCACTACCGCGGCCGCCGCATGGCCTTCGGCTACCCCGCAACCCCCGACCACACGCTCAAACGCGACGTGTTCGACCTGCTGGGCGCCGAACGGACGACGCGGATGCGGCTGACCGAAAACCACATGATCGACCCGGGCGAAGCGCTCTGCGGCCTGCTGCTTGCGGATGCCGACTACTTTGCGGTGGGTCCGATCGACGAGGCGCAACTGGCCGACTACGCCCGTCGCCGGGGCCTGGAACCCGGCGAAATGCGCAAAATCATCCCGAACAACCTATGAACGTAACCGACATCATACACGGCGCGCAGGCGCAGGGCAAGACCCGCTTTGCATTCGAGCTGCTGCCCCCGCTCAAGGGCGACGGCATGAAAGGCACCTTCGCGATGATCGACCCGCTGATGGAGTTCGACCCCGCCTACATCAACGTGACGTTCCACCGCGAAGGGATCAAGCAATCGCTGCGCACCGACGGCACCACGGAGTGGCACGTGGTGCGCCGCCGTCCGGGCACGGTGGGCATCTCGGCTGCCATCCAGAAGAAATACGGCGTGGAGACGGTCCCCCACCTGATCTGCGGCGGACTGTCGCGCTACGACATCGAAGATGCGCTGATCGACATGGACTTCCTGGGGCTGCACAACGTGCTGGCCCTGCGCGGCGACAAGTCGCAGAACGAACGATGCTTCAAGCCCCACCCGAAAGGACACGCCCATGCGGCCGGCCTGGTGCGGCAGATCGCGGCGATGAACCGCGGCGAATTCGTCGACGGCGAAGTGGAAGAGTGCCACCATTCGCGCTTCTCGGTGGGAGTGGCGGGCTATCCGGAGACCCACGAAGAAGCCCCGTCGCCCGAAGCCGACCTGCGTCATCTCAAGGAGAAGATCGACGCCGGAGCGGACTACATCGTGACGCAGCTCTTCTACGACAACGCCTGCTTTTTCGACTTCGTGCGCCGCTGCCGCGAAGCGGGCATCGGGGTGCCGATCATCCCGGGCATCAAGCCGCTCGCCACGGTGCGCCACCTGACCCTGCTGCCCGAGACCTTCGGCTGCCGCATACCCGACGACCTGCGGCGCGAAGTGGAGGCCCACCGCGACGACAAGGCCGCCGTGCGCCGCATCGGCACCGAATGGGCCATCGCCCAAAGCCGCGAACTGAAGGCCGCGGGCGTGCCGGTGCTCCACTACTACCCGATGGGCAAAGCCGAAAACATCATCGAGATAGCGAAAACCGTATTTTGAAAAAGTGAAAAGTGAAAGGTGAGAGATGGAAAGTTTTTCCCTACTGAGCAATCCGCCGGCCGCTTTCAACCTCTCGCTTTTGACCATTAATCTTCCACCCCGAATGAACCCCATTGCTTTCCGCCGCCACCTGCATGCCCACCCCGAACGCTCGTTCGAGGAGAAGCAGACCGCGGCCTACATCGCCGAACAACTCGCCGCGCTGGGCATCGAACACCGGCCCATAGCGCAGACGGGCGTTCTGGCCCGCATCGAGGGCCGCCGCACCGCCCCCGGCGACCGGCGGGCCGTGGTGCTGCGCGCCGACATCGACGCACTGCCCATCGAAGAACGGACGGGACTCCCCTACGCCTCGCAGACGCCGGGTACGATGCACGCCTGCGGCCACGACATGCACGCGGCGGTGCTCTACGGCGTACTGCAGGAACTGGCTGCGGACCCCGACTTCGCCGGCACGATTTTCGGGCTTTTCCAACCCGGCGAAGAGTGCAACCCGGGCGGTGCGACGCTGGTGCTGGCCGAAAACCCGTTCGACGGCTACGAAGTGAGAGCCGTGATCGGCGAACACGTGGAACCTCAGCTTGAAGTGGGCACCCTGGGCTTCCGGGCCGGGAAATACATGGCTGCGAACGACGAACTGCGCTTCCGCATACGCGGCACGGGCGGGCACGGCGCCCTGCGCTCGGAACTAAGGGACCCGGTGGCGGCGAGCGCCGAACTGGTGACGAAACTGCTGGCGCTCAACGCCCCGGAACAAGTACTCTCGATCGGCCGGGTGGAAGCGGCGGGAGCCACGAACATCATCCCCGACGAAGTGTACCTCGAAGGGACGTTGCGCACCTTCGACGAAGAAGTGCGGGCCCGGCTTCACGCCCGCATTGCAGCGCTGGCGGCAGAAGTCGACGCGCGGCACGGAGTAGCTACCGAACCGACGATCGGACATGGCTATCCCCCGGTGGTGAACGACGCCCGGCTGACGGAACTGGCCGTAGCCGAAGCCGCGGCCGCCGGGCTGCGCACCGAAATGCTGCCCCTGCGCACGACGGCCGAAGATTTCGGCCGCTACACACGACGCTACCCCTCGCTTTTCTATCGCCTGGGAGTAGGCGCAGCGGCCGGACGCCCCCACACCGCGACTTTCGCGCCCGACGAACGGGCCCTGGAGACGGGTGCGGAATACATGCGGCGGCTGGCCCTGAAAATACTGAACGGTTTCGATGACCCGAACGCATAGACGGCCTTAGCGGGCCATGCCGGGGCGCGAAAACCTCATGCAAGTGAACGAACCATGAAACAGACGAAAAAACAACGCTCGACGAAGAGCACAAAAAAACACGACCGGGCCGCGATGATCCTGAGCCTGCTGCGTGAATTCCCCAACAACAAGTTCTCGCTCAAACACCTGGCCTCGGCCTCGGGAGGGGCGACGAAAGAGGGGCGCCGCGAGACGCTGGCCATCCTCGACCGCCTCTACGACGAGGGGATCGTGGAAGAGTGCGCCCGCGAGAAATACCGCCTCACGCGCAACCACCTGCCCCGCTACGAAGGACGCGCCGACATGACGGCCGGCGGATCGGTCTACGTACGGGTCGAAGGACTCGAACACGACATATTCGTCAACCAACGCAATACGGCCAACGCGCTGGACGGCGACCGGGTGGAAGTGGTCATCATGCACCGCAGCCACGACGGCAAGCTCGAAGGCGAGATCACGCGCATCCTCGAACGGAGCCGCAAACCCTACGTGGGTGTGGCCGAAGTGGGCGCGCACCAGATCTTCGTGCGGGCCGACTCGCGCAAGATGCCGATGGACATCTACCTGTCCAAACGCGAATATCCCGACGTAAGCGACGGCCAGAAGGTGGTGGTGCGCATCGCCGACTGGCTGCCGGGCAGCAAGAGCCCCGTGGGCGAACTGGTCGAGGTGCTGGGCATGGCGGGCGACAACGACGCGGAGATGCACGCCATCCTTTCGGAATACGAACTCCCCTACCGCTTCGAAACGGAGGTGGAAGAAGCCGCGCAACGCATCGACGGCCGCATAACAGAGGAAGAGATCGCCCGGCGCCGCGACTTCCGCGACCGGGTGACCTTCACGGTCGACCCGGCCGACGCCAAGGATTTCGACGACGCCCTGTCGGTGCGCCGCCTGCGCGACGGCGTGTGGGAAGTGGGCGTGCACATCGCCGACGTGACGCACTACGTACGCCCCCACTCGACCATCGACGACGAAGCGGTGACGCGCGGCACGTCGGTCTATCTGGTCGACCGCACGGTGCCGATGCTGCCGGAACGCCTCTCCAACGAACTCTGCTCGCTGCGGCCCGACGAAGACAGCCTATGCTTCTCGGCGGTGTTCACGCTGAACGAGAACGTGGAGATACTCGACGAATGGTTCGGCCGCACGGTCATCCACTCCGACCGCCGCTTCACCTACGCCGAAGCCCAGGAGATCATCGAAACGGGCCGCGGCGACCGCGCGGAGGAGGTGCTGACGCTGCACCGGCTGGCCGAAGAACTGCGGCGCCAGCGCTTCAAGAACGGCGCCATCGCTTTCGACCGCGAAGAAGTGAAATTCAAGCTCGATGAAGCGGGCCATCCGGTGGGCGTCTACTTCAAGGAACAACAGGACTCCAACCGCATGATCGAAGAATTCATGCTGCTGGCCAACCGCCGGGTAGCCGAATACTGCAGCGCGCGGCTCAACGACAAAGGCCGCAAGGTGCCGCGGACGATGGTCTACCGTGTCCACGACGCGCCGAGCGAAGAAAAACTCGACCGTTTCCGTCAGTTCATCCTGCGCTTCGGAATCGTATTCAAGGCCTCGAAAGGCCGCGCCATCGCCCGCGAGATGAACAAACTTTTCACCAAGATCAAAGGCTCGACCGAAGAGAACGCCGTGACGACGATGGCCGTGCGCTCGATGGCCAAAGCCTTCTACACGACCGACAACATCGGTCACTACGGACTGGCGTTCCCCTGCTACACCCACTTCACGTCGCCGATCCGCCGCTACCCCGACATGATGGTCCACCGCCTGCTGGCGCGCTATCTGGAGGGCGGCAAATCGGCCGACAAGCAGACGACCGAGGATCTCTGCGTGCGGGCGTCGGAACGCGAAGTGATCGCAGCGGAAGCCGAACGGGCGTCGATCAAGTACAAGATGGTGGAATTCATGAAAGACCGCCTCGGCGAAGAATTCGACGGCCACATTTCGGGTCTGACAGAATGGGGCGTCTATGTGGAGCTGACGGAGACGCACATCGAGGGCATGTCGTTCCTGCGCGACATCGAAGGCGACTTTTTCGAATTCGACGAACAACGCTACGAGATCATTGGCCGCTCGACGGGCCTGCGCATGACCCTGGGCGACGCGGTGCGCGTGCGGATCAAGCGTGCCGACCTCCAGAAACGCCAGCTCGACTTCGAACTGCTGCTGCCCCGCAAAACGGGCTCCGCGCCTAAGAAGAAAGGGATGCGGACGTCCGGCAGTCCGGCGGTAAAGCGGTCGACGCGCCGAAAGAACTGACCCCGGCGCCCACGAACCGAGTTGCCGGAAGAAAAACCGGCCGTACTTTCGGGAAGAACATTTCCGATCGGCGGCCGGTTTCCGCTTCAAGGCAAAATCATGTTTCATTCTCAACCCAGATAAAGCGGCTTTCCGACCCGGAATGGTGCGGGCCACGGCTCGTACCAGCGCGGTCAGGCAGATTCAGCAATCCACTGGCAGTCCGTAACGGCGCTCCGTCGGGCGCAGCTCCGGACCGTCAGTTGTACACCCCAGTCTGCTGCGGAACTGGAAAACAATTCAGAATGCAAAATTCACAATTCACAATTAAGATAGTAGTTTGTCATTCTGAGGAGCATAGCGACGAAGAATCTGTATGCTGACGATACAGATGTTTGACTGCACTGCGTTTGTCTTTCTCCTACTTGCGAGGTATAGTCCGCAAGCGGTCTCTGCGCTCGCTGCGTTCGTCGATTCGCTTTGCTCAGAATGATAAATTGTGCATTTTGCATTGTGAATTTTGAATTGTTCCCCTCTCCCCGGCATTCATCCCAGCGATTGTCCGAAGCTCCTGCTACGGGCTACCGCAATTGTGCGACGGGAGCCTTGACTGAAGTCGGCACGGGCGGCTTCTACTTTGCCTCGTCGCCTTACGCTGCCGACGACTTCGGCGCGAGCTACATGGGGTTCAACAGCAACGAAATCAACCCCGTCTGGACGAACACCAGGGCCCGCTCCTTTGCTCTTTCCGTGCGCTGCGTCCAGCACCTGCCGGCCGCTTATCTTAAAAATACACCGATAGACCAGCGCGCGAGCGATCGGAAAACGGAGTTGCGGCCTTCCGGCTGGCCCCCTCCTTGAAAAGCCGTACCATGAGGCGGCCGGCCCTGGCCGCTCTTTCGGGAACGCAGACTCTCCTGTGCGAACCATCGATCAAGCCCGCCCCCGCCCGACAAATATTCGGCCAAGGAGAAGCGGAAACCCCTCCTAAGACAGGAGGGGTTCGGGAAGGTAATCCATATAGGGATTTTACCGCAGGCACCCTTGCCGGGCACTCCGACGGACGGAAAACGCTACTTCTGCCGGAAATAGATCTGCATGGGAACGCCGGAAAAATCCCAGTGGTCGCGCATGTTGTTCTCCAGGAAACGACGGTAAGGCTCCTTGATATACTGCGGCAGGTTCACGAAGAAAGCGAACTGCGGCGTAGGCGTCGGGAGCTGCGTCACGTACTTGATCTTGATGTACTTGCCTTTGGTTGCGGGCGGCGGATAGTTCTCGATGAGGGGCAGCATGAACTCGTTGAGCTCCGAAGTAGCGATGCGGCGCTTGCGCGACTGGTAGACGCGGATGGCCGTCTGCAACACATCGAAAATACGCTGCTTGGAAAGCACCGAAGTGAAGATGATGGGAATGTCGTTGAAGGGCGCCAGCTTCTTTTTCAGAAACTCCGTCCACTCCTTCATGGTGTTGCTCGACTTCTCGATCAGATCCCATTTGTTGACCACGATGACGCACCCCTTGCGGTTGCGGACGATGAGGTTGTGGATATTGAGGTCCTGCGACTCGAGGCCCTGCTGCGCATCGAGCATCAGAATGCAAACGTCGGAGTTCTCGATGGCGCGGATCGACCGCATGACGGAGTAGAACTCGAGGTCCTCCATCGTTTTGCCTTTCTTGCGCATGCCGGCCGTGTCGACCAGGTAGAAATCCATGCCGAACTTGTTGTAACGCGTGTGGATCGAGTCTCGCGTGGTGCCGGCGATGGAGGTCACGATGTTGCGCTCCTCGCCCAGCAGGGCGTTGGTCATCGACGACTTGCCCACGTTGGGACGCCCGACGATGGTGATGCGCGGCAGCTCCTCCTCCTCGTCCGATCTCGTTTCGGCCGGCAAAGCCGCCAGAATGGCGTCCATCAGATCGCCCGTGCCGCTGCCCGACATGGAACTGATGCAAAAGGGATCGCCCAAACCGAGGGCGTAGAACTCGTGCGAAGAATAGATCTGGTCGTTGTTGTCGACCTTGTTGCAGACCAACAGCACTTTTTTGCTGCTCCGGCGCAGAATGTCGGCCATCAAGGCGTCGAGGTCGGTGATGCCGGTCGAAACCTCGACAAGAAAGAGAATGACGTCGGCCTCGTCGATGGCCAGCATCACCTGGCGGCGGATTTCGTCCTCGAAGATGTCTTCCGAATTGACCGTGTAACCGCCCGTGTCGATCACCGAAAACTCCTTGCCGTTCCAGTCGGTCTTGCCGTAGTGGCGGTCGCGCGTGGTGCCGGCCGTCGAGTCGACGATGGCTTTGCGCTGGCCGACCAGGCGGTTGAAGAGGGTGCTCTTGCCCACGTTCGGGCGTCCTACGATTGCTACGAGGCTCATGCTGTCTCTTTTTATGGCGTTAGGGAGTGCAAAGATAGGCAATTCCCGGCTAAATCGGAAACAAAAACAACATATCGCGATCGCGAATCCGACGAGCCGGCCGAAGCAGCCGCGAAGCGAGGAAATAATGACAAGGATTCTTACGCCGGTGCTCGGAACGACACGGAAACCGAAGCATCCGTGTCTGCTTCGGTGCGGCCACGCAACGGCATCCGACGAAAAACGACATGAAAAAAGGAGAGGATAACCGTCACGGCTCCTCTCCGGATGAACATTCCGAATGAACTTTGAACTTTTTTATTTTAACCTATCAAAACGCTTAGGTAAGAAATGTCCATCATGTCGTCTGATCGCGAACGGCGATCAATTGTCCAAGGTGAAGGTATCGTTGGTCCAGTTTACCAACATGCCGGCGGATACCAGACCGGCGCAATTGAACGTAAAGGTCTTGGTTGCGGCATCGTAATTCGAATACTGGGGAGCAGTGTCGATGTAGAGGTACACCATGCCGTAGCTCGGATGCGAGAAACCCGAAGCAACCTGCACGCAACCGTCTCCGTCGACGGGATAAGGGAAAGTGATCTGCGAACCGCCGTCCCAAATGAAATTCAGGCTGTAACCGGCCTTGGAGTAGCTCGTACCGACGTTGTGGTAGAAATCGGCCAAGCGATAGAGCTGCGGATTCTCCCGGGTGACCTGCAAGGTCTGCTCCCAGGTCAAGGCCCGTCCGAAGAAACTGGGCAGAATGCCCGACGAATAGACGCCGGTCTTGTAATCCACCCAAGTGTAGTCGCGCATGACGACCAACTTGCCCTCGGTAGCGTAGGGAAGCTGCGTATCGGACTGGAGCTTGATGTTGACGGCGTACTCCTTGCCGACCTCCAACTTCGAACGGTCGAACGAAACGGTATACAATGCACCGATCTCCCCTTCGGCGAAGTCGACGGTAGCGGGAGCCGTGAAAGCATCGGCGACAGCGGCGTCCTCGACTTCGACGGCGACCTCCACCCGGGCAGCAGCACCCGAAGCAGCACGATACACCTCGATGGAGCAAGCGTCCTCCATGTCGGCCGAAACCGTATAGGCATATTCGGTCTTATTCAAGAAAGCTTCGTCGGAGCGGCCCTCGTAGGTTGTCATCTCGGTCTTCTCGGAACACGACGCCGCGAAACCCAGCACGGCAAGCAAACAGAAAAACGATTTTATTGTTTTCATGGCGTAATCATTATTGTAGGGTTAGTTTTGGTCCTTCGTGAGATCGAGCGCCGAATTGGAATCGAACTCCTTCTGCGGGATGGCCAGGATGAATTTAGGATCGTTGGGCTGCATCGAAACGGCGACGGGCTGCGACTTGGAACGCGTGTAACCGAGATTCAGACGGCGCAGGTCGGGCACGCGGCCCATGCCCTCGCACCAGAGCTCGATGCGGCGCTGGAGCAGAATCTCGTCGAGCAGCGACTTGGGCGCCGCATGCGTGTCGAGACCTACGTCGGCCGAATCCTCAAGGGCCGAAATGTCGCGGGCGGCGGAGTAACGCTCGGCGTACAACTCCTCCAACAGAGCGCGGGCACCCGCGAAATCGTTGGCGCGGCACTTGCACTCGGCCAGCGTCAGCAACATCTCCTCGGCGCGCATGTTGATGATGTCGGCGACACCGGTAGAAGCATTCTGGTAGGAGAACTTCTGCTGCCAATAGATAGAAGCTTTCTTGAAATCGGAATCGTCGGCAACCAATGCGCTGTTGGCAGGCAGCGTAGCCCACGCGCGGCGGCCGTCGGAATCGGTCATGCCGACCTTGTAGAGCCAATCGTCGAAGCACTGCGGAGCCATGGAGCCGTAGGTGCCGTCGATAGCCATGTGGGAGATGAAACCGCCGAACAGAGCGGCCTGGTCTGCCGTCAGCTCGAAGGCCCACATCACGTCTGCAACGCTGCGGTTATTGAATCCGGTGAGCTCGGAAAGCGTGGCGACCCGTTTCAGCCCGCTCTTCTTCAAAGCCTCCTCGGCGCAACGGCCAGCCTGAGCGTAGTTCTGCTGCCCGAGCGAAGCACGGGCCCACAGACCGTAGGCAGTGTAGAGGTCGATGTGCGAACAATGGCTCTGCGCCATGCCGGCAGCGGTGAAATAATCCACCGACTTCTGGAAGTCGCCGTTGATCTGCTGGAACAGCTGCTCGATCGTACCGCGGCCGGCGCCCTGCGTCTCCTTGTTGGTGCCGGTCGTATAGACGGGCACGCCGGGCTTGTCTTTGTTCTCGGTGTAGTTGCCCTGGCAGAACGACTCGTAGAGGCAGTAGTAGGAGAAAGCGCGGATGGCATAGGCCTGACCCAGGACGTTCTGTCCCATGGCGTCGAGCTTCAACGACTCCTCGGCGTCGATGATGTAGTTGGCCTGGGAAATGAAGGTGTAGAACATGTTCCAGGTACCGTACTGACGACCGTTGGTGGAAGTCCAGTCGGAAGCGGTGTTGAAAGCATAGTCGAAGTAGAACCAACCCTGACCCTGCTTATATTGGTAGTGGTCTTCGCCCATGAGCGAACGCACCATGGTGAAACCGGCCAGACCGGGATGCTCGTGAGGCCAGCCGGAGCTCCAGCCGTTGGCGTACATCAGACGATAGATACCGTCGACGGCGCTCTGCGCCTTGTCGGAATCGGCGAAGATCTCGGAACCCGAGAGCGAACCTGCCGGCGAGGTGTTCAGCATATCCTCCGAACACGAAACGGAGAGGACGGCGCAACCCGCAGCGACAAGAATATAAAGTATTTTTTTCATGATGATCCGAAATTAGATTTTAGAATTTGAGATCGAGGTTGAACGAAACGGTGCGCGTCGGAGCGTAGACATAGCCCGTACCGCCGGTGAGCGAATACTGCGGATCCATGCCCTTCAGACGGGTGAAGATGCAGAGGTTGTCGACCGAAGCGGAGATGCGCGCAGCCTTGAACCCGATCTTGGAAGTCCAGCGCTTGGGCAAGGTATAACCCAACGTGATGTTCTTGATGGCGAAGTAGGAGGCATCGAAGAGCTTGTCGTCGGTGACGATGGGCGTCTCACCGATGGTGTACTTCGGAACGTCGGTCACGTCGCCCGGCTTGCGCCATGCACGCAGCATGTTCTTGTGCTTGGTCTGAGCCGTATAGTAGCAGCTCATAAGCTCGTAGTAGACACCGTCGTACATCTTGCCGCCGATCGAATAGTTGGTCGAGATCGAGAAGTCGAGGTTCTTCCAACGCAGCGACGTAGAGAGCGAACCGTAGAGGTCGGGGATGCGGCTGCCGGCCAGCACGCGGTTGGCCTGGGCCACGGTGGTGGACTTGGTGATGTAGTCGTTGCCATCCTTGTCGGTAGCCCAATACATCTTCTCACCGGTCATGGGATCGACACCGGCCGAACGGGCCACGTAGTAGGAATAGAGCGTCTCGCCCTCGCGGATGATCTGCGTACTGCCGAGGATGTCGCTGCCGTCCTCGGTGAGTTTCAACACCTTGTTGTTGACGGTCGAACCCATCCAGGTGACGCTCCACTGCAGGTCGCTGCGGTCGAAGATATGGCCCGTGACGGCGAACTCGACACCGCGGTTGCGCATCTCGCCGGCGTTGCGGTAGTAGCTTGCGAAGCCGGTGGACGAAGCGAGCGGGTAAGCGAGCAGCATGTCGGTGGTCTTGCGGTTGTAGAACTCGACGCTCAGATCGAGACAACGAAGCAGGCGGGCCTCGATACCGGCATTGAGGTTATGGTTGGACTCCCAGGTGAGATCCTCGTTGGCGACGTCGTTGATGATGGCGCCGGGCAGCGTGGCATTGGGATAGGAAGTCTCGTAGAGGGCCTGGTAAGCGTAGTAGGAACCGACGCTGTTGTTACCCTGCACACCGTAGGAGAACTTGAGGGTGAGGTTGTCGACCCACGACACATTCCGCATGAACTGCTCCTGCGAGATGCGCCACGAAGCACCCACCGACCAGAAGTGTCCCCAACGCTTCTTGGGAGCGAAGCGCGACGAACCGTCGGTACGCCAGCTGCCCGAAACGTAATACTTGTCGTCGTAGCTGTAACCTACGCGCGAGAGCACCGACTCGATGCGGTCGTTGTCGGTCGAACTGCCCGTGCCGACGATGACGGCAGCGGCGTCCAACTCGTAGATGCCGGCGCCGGGAAGACCCGTCTTCTGACCCGACAGAGCGGAAGTCCTGTAAGCGTAGTACTCATGGCCGACGAGCAGATCGATGTTGTGACGATCGAACGTACGGTTGTACGAGAGCAGCTGGTTGAACGTATAACCGAGCGAAGTGGTATTCTGCTTGATGATACGTCCGCCGACCGACTGGGCGTTGCCGAAGAAGGGGTTGTAATAGGTCATCTGGGCGGCGTTGTAGTAGTCGGCGCCGAAGTTGACCTGGAACTTGAGACCCTCGCTCCAATGGCCGTCCACGCCCATGAAATCCAGGTGCGAACGGGTCGACAGCGAATAGGACTCGGTGGAATACTTGTCGTCGTAGAGCGTGGCGACGGAGTTGAACTTGCTCTGCTGGCCCGACGGGCGCGAAGCACCGTAGTCGAACATCTTGTTGCCGTTTTCATCGAGCAGGAAATCGCCCGTATTGGGATCGCGCTGGTAGACCGGGTAGATCGGACCCATCAGCTGCGCCGAATAGAAGACGTTGGAAGAAGCGCCCGAAGAAGTATTGGACGAATTGGTCGAATTGTAAGCGAAATTGGCGCCCATGCCGGCGGCGAACCACTGCTTGGCCTGCGTCTCGACGTTCAGACGACCCGTATAACGCTCGAAATTGGTGGTCTTCAGCACACCGTCCTCGTTGAGGTAACCCAGCGAAAACATGTACTGCGACTTTTCGTTACCGCCCGAGATGCTGGCGCCGTACTCCTGACGCAGGGCGGCATTGTCGGTCACCTGGTCGAGCCAATCCTCTTCCCAGAGCAGACGTGCGTCCTCGCGAACGCGGCCGTCGGCCGTGAAGAGCTGGGCGATGGGCAAATCGTAAGGATTGTACATCTCGTTGGCACCGAAGATACGCTCCGAACCGCCCGCCATCTGAGCCAAGGCGCTGTTGCCGTATTTGTTGTAGAAAGCCGAGTACATGATCTCCATGTAATCCTTGGCACCGACCGTCTGATAACGGGGAATGGCGCGCGACGAGACACCCACGTTGATCCGCAGATCGACGTTGGTCTCGTGGCGGTTGCCGCGCTTGGTGGTGATGAGCACCACGCCGTTGGCACCGCGCGAACCGTAGAGCACCGAAGCGGAAGCGTCCTTGAGGATGCTGATGCTGGCGATGTCATCGGGGTTGATGGCCGAAATGGCGCCGTCGAAAGGTATGCCGTCGACGACGTAGAGCGGCGTGGACGAAGCGTTGATCGAACCGAAGCCGCGGATGGCGACCGTCGTACCCGAACCGGGCTGACCGGAACCGGAAGTGACCTGCACGCCGGGAGCCAGGCCGTCCAGCGCCTTGGTGACGTTGGCGACTTTGCGCTGCTTCAATTCATCGCCCTTGACCACGGCGACCGAACCGGTGAACGACTCCTTCTTGGCCGTACCGTAAGCCACGACGATGACGTCGCCGATGGCCTGCGACTCTTCGCTCAAGACGATGTCGACGCCCGTTTTACCGGCAATGGCGACCTTTTTCGTATCATAACCGAGGAACGACACGAGCAGCGAACCGTCGGCGGGAGCGACGATCGCGAAACGGCCGTTGGCCCCGGAGGTGGTGCCTGTGGTTGTTCCCTCGACGAGGATGGTGGCACCGGCAATCGGATTGCCGTCCACGCCCGTAACTGTACCGGAAACCTTTATGTTCTGGGCCACGGCGCATGCCAGACCTCCCAAAACAGCCATGAAGAGCAGTACAATTTTTCTCATAGACCTGAAGTTTGAGTTTAAATTCATAAAATATCTCTTTCCAAGAGATATTGTTACAAATTGCAACCGCTTCCAACCCATTTCTCAGGCGTAATAGAGCCGATTTTCGCTCAAAATACCGGTTGTTCGGCCAACAAAACGGGGTTTTCAATGAAAAAAATGTAACGTCCGATGCTTGCAATTCTTTTTTTTTACCTATATTTGCCACATCAAGTCTATCTCTTGGAAAGAGATTCGAACTCTCATCCGAAGCCCCCTTTTCCAGGGAATCCATAACCTTTCCGATAGCGGGTCGGGAGGCCCGGAATGACGATGCGAAAAATTTTTCGCGTTCAGGTTCCCCATACCATATATAATAGAAAAAAAGCAACTTCACGTGCAGATGCTTGGACGCAGCGCACGGAGAATCCGTACGCACGAGCTCCATTGGTGTCCACGGGACATGTCTTGCTCGACGCGAGAGCCAAGTGGCTGGCATTAGCGGCATCGGAAGCATACGTGGACGAAGACCAACATTCGCCGAACGAACCGACCTCCGCCAAGACTCCCGTCTCACGGTGGCGGTAGCCCGCAGCAGGCGTTGTGTAGCAATCGCTCAAAGGAATGCGGCGGAGAGGGAAACAATTCAGAATTCACAACTTTACGATTAAGCGAGAGTAAAGACCGTTCACGGGCTTTACCGAGCAAGAGTAAAGTCAAGCCCCGTAGGGGATTAATTCAGAATGCAAAATTCACAATGCACAATTAAGAAGTAATTTGTCATTCTGAGGCGAAGCCGAAGAATCTATTAATCGGCAGTATTCATTCTTCGTGTGCTCGCCCGGGCCGGCTGCGGGGGTCGCGCCTGTGGGCGCGAGCCGGCCCCGGGCGCAAGGTCTTCCCTATCAGAAAGAGACCAGAGCCTGCGGGACATGCTTGCCATAATTGTCATTCTGAGCGTTAGCGAAGAATCTATGACGAACGCAGCGAGCGCAGAGACCGCTTGCGGACTATGCCGAGCAAGGAGGAGAGAGACAAACGAAGTGCAGTCAAACATCTGTATCGTCAGCATACAGATTCTTCGTCGCTATGCTCCTCAGAATGACAAACTACTATCTTAATTGTGAATTGTGAATTGTGCATTCTGAATTGTTTTCCAGCTCCACGGCAGACTGGAATATGCAACTGGCGGCAACGCGGAAAGGTGGAGGGAAAAGATGCTTAGGACGGTCGCAGCTTGCAGAGCTAAACACCGGCTTTAGCCGTGCGAGCCGAAGCCCCGCCCTGCGGAGGCTCGCAAAACTCGCCCCGCGGACTTCGGCACGAAAACATCTGCGGCCCCACTATCGAAACCGGGCGGTCGCGAATTAAAAACGCCGAACGACAAAAGCAACCGCAAACGAACAATGGTTTTCCGTAATCCTCCCGCGCCATTACGCCGCCAGCGGATTGCTGAATCTACAAACCACGCTGACAAGAGCCGTGACCCCTGTCACTCCGGGTGTGAAGTTGCCGGGAGCGAAGATAAAGGCAAAAAGTGAAAGTATCAAAAAGCAACGTTCTTCGGAACGGCTGCATAAAAGGACACCGAAGCGTGAACTAACCCGAAAAACGGCGCAAGCGACACGAAACAACAGCATAAATGCCCGTCATGCCATGCAAACGGAAATAATCGGACACCCAAGAATAAAAGGGGCATAAGGAGTGAAGAGAGGACGGGAGAGGACGGGAGAGGACGGGAGAGGACGGGAGAGGACGGGAGAGGACGGGAGAGGAACAGCACAAAAGGAGAATCCATAAAAAAACCGCGACCCTCTCCGGAGGGTCGCGGCGCGAAAGATATTCGAGACTCCGAAAGGAGAATCGGGACGGATCAATACTCGATGGCGGCAAGGCGCTTGTAGCCGTTGTAACGCCACTTGGCATTCTGCTCGGCAGCCTGGAAGAGCTCCTCGGCCTCGGCGGGGAACGCCTTCTGGAGCGAAGTGTAACGCACCTCCCGCTTGAGGAAGTCCTGGAACTTCGACCAGTCGGGCTCCTTGGAATCGAGCACGAACGGATTCTTGCCCTGCTCCTCGAGCTGGGGGTTGTAATGCCACAGATGCCAGTAACCGCAGGCTACGGCCTCCTTGCCGACGGTCTGCGTGCGGGTCATGCCGCCCTTGATACCGTGGTTGATACAGGGAGCGTAGGCGATGACGAGCGACGGACCGGGATAAGCCTCGGCCTCCTTCAGCACGTTGAAGAGCTGCTGCTGCGAAGCACCGATCGAAACCTGGGCGACGTAGACATAACCGTAAGTCATGGCCATGGCGCCGAGGTCCTTCTTGCGGATGCGCTTGCCGCTCGATGCGAACTTGGCGACGGCACCCACGGGCGTCGACTTGGACGACTGGCCGCCGGTGTTGGAGTAAACCTCCGTGTCGACGACGAGGATGTTGACATCCTGGCCCGAAGCGAGCACGTGGTCGACACCGCCGTAACCGATGTCGTAGCCCCAGCCGTCGCCGCCGATGATCCACTGCGACTTCTTGACGAGCCACTCCTTCATGTCGAGGATCTTCTTGCAGTAATCGCAGCCGCAAGCCTCCATCATGGGAACGAGGCGCGCCGAAACCTCGGCCGAAGCGGCCGACGAACCGCGGGCAGCGATCCACTCCTTCATGACGCCCTTGAGCTCATCGGAGCACTTGGTGCAGTTGGCGATTGCGGCTTCCATGGTCTCCTGGATGCGGTCGCGGAGCTTCTCGACACCGACGTGCATACCCAGACCGAACTCGGCGTTGTCCTCGAAGAGCGAATTGGCCCATGCGGGACCCTGACCCTTGGCGTTGGTGCAATAGGGAGTGGAAGGAGCCGAACCGGAGTAGATGGAGGTGCAGCCCGTAGCGTTGGCCACCATCATCTTGTCGCCGAAGAGCTGCGAAATGGCCTTGATGTAAGGCGTCTCGCCGCAACCGGCGCAGGCACCCGAGAACTCGAAGAGCGGCTGTGCGAACTGGAGGTTCTTGACCGACTTGGTCTTGTCGACGACCTCCTTGTAACCGATGTTCTTGGTGATGTAATCCCAGTTCCCGGCCTGCTTCATCTGCGACTCGAGCGGTTTCATGACCAGCGCCTTCTCCTTGGCGGGGCAGACGTCGACGCAGTTGTTGCAACCCGTACAATCGAGCGGCGACACCTGGATGCGGAACTTGTACTCCTTGGTCTCGCCCAGGCCCTGCTTCCACTCGGCACCCGAAGCGGCAGCCTCGGCCTCGGTGGCGAGGAACGGACGGATGGCGGCGTGGGGGCAGACATAGGCGCACTGGTTGCATTGGATACAGTTGTCGATCTGCCACTCGGGAACGTTGACGGCGATGCCGCGCTTCTCGTAGGCGGCCGTACCGTTGTCCCACGTACCGTCCTCGCGGCCGTTGAAGGCCGACACGGGCAGGTCGTCGCCCTTGAGGGCGTTGATGGGATCGACGATGCTGCGGACGAACTCGGGACGCGACATGTCGACGCTGTGTGCGGCGGGCTTGACCTCGATGGAAGCCCACTCGGCGGGCACGTCGATCTTGACCACGGCATTGCCGCCGGCGTCGACGGCAGCATAGTTCATGTTGACGATGTCCTCGCCCTTCTTGCCGTAGGACTTGAGGATGGCGTGCTTCATCTCCTCGACGGCCTTCTCGAACGGAATGACGTTGGCGATCTTGAAGAAAGCCGACTGCATGATGGTGTTCGTACGCGAACCCAGGCCGAGCTCGGCGGCGATCTTCGTGGCGTTGATGATGTAGAAATTGATGTTGTTCTTGGCCAGGTAAGCCTTCATGCGGTCGGGCAGGGTCTTGCAGGTGGTCTCGGCGTCGTGCACGGAGTTCAGCAGGAACGAACCGCCCTTCTTGAGACCCTTCAGCACATCGTACTTGTCGACGTACGACGGCACGTGGCACGCCACGAAGTCGGGCGTGGTGACGAGGTAGGGCGACGTGATGGGCAGATCGCCGAAACGCAGGTGCGACGACGTGTAACCGCCCGACTTCTTGGAGTCGTAGGAGAAGTAGGCCTGGCAATACTTGTTGGTGGTACCGCCGATGATCTTGATGGAGTTCTTGTTGGCACCCACCGTACCGTCGGCTCCCAGACCGAAGAAGAGGGCCTCGAACGTACCGGGCTTGGCGAGCGAAATCTCCTCGCCGACGGGGAGCGACAGGTTGGTCACGTCGTCGTTGATGCCGACGGTGAAGTGGTCCTTGGGCTGAGCGGCCGCGAGGTTCTCGAAGACGGCGAGCATCTGGGCGGGCGTGGTGTCCTTGGACGAGAGACCGTAGCGGCCGCCGATGATCATGGGCTGGAGCTGCTTGCCGTAGAACATCGACTTCACGTCGAGGTACAGCGGTTCGCCCTCGGCGCCGGGCTCCTTGGTGCGGTCGAGCACGCAGACGCGCTTGACGGAAGCGGGCACGACGTTGAAGAAATACTTCTCGGAGAAAGGACGGTAGAGGTGAACGGTGATCAGACCGACCTTCTTGCCCTGCTTCAACAGGTAGTCGATGGTCTCCTTGAGGGTCTCGGTGACGGAACCCATGGCCACGACGACGTTCTCGGCATCGGGAGCACCGTAGTAGGTGAAAGGCTTGTACTCGCGGCCGGTGATCTGCGAAATCTGCTTCATGGCGTCGCTGACCATGTCGGGCACGGCGTCGTAGAACTTATTGGCAGCCTCGCGGGTCTGGAAGTAGATGTCGGGGTTCTGGGCCGTACCGCGCGTGACGGGGTGCTCGGGATTGAGCGCGCGACGGCGGAACTCCTTGAGCGCGTCGCGGTCGAACATGGCGGTGAGGGCGGCCTCGTCGATGAGCTCGATCTTCTGGATCTCGTGCGACGTACGGAAGCCGTCGAAGAAATGCAGGAACGGCACGCGGGCCTTGAGCGAAACGACGTGGGCGATGCCGGCGAGGTCCATCACCTCCTGCACGGACGAGGTGGCGAGCATGGCGAAACCGGTCTGACGGGCAGCCATGACGTCCTGGTGGTCGCCGAAGATCGACAACGACTGTGCGGCCAGCGCACGCGCCGAAACGTGGAACACGCCGGGGAGCAGCTCGCCCGAAATCTTGTACATATTGGGGATCATCAACAGCAAGCCCTGCGATGCCGTGAACGTGGAAGTGAGCGCACCGCTCTGCAACGAACCGTGCACGGCGCCGGCGGCACCGGCCTCCGACTGCATCTCCACGACCTTCACCGTCTCGCCGAAGATGTTCTTGCGGCCCTGGGCGGCCCACTCGTCGACGAGCTCGGCCATGGTCGAAGAAGGTGTGATGGGATAGATGGCTGCAACCTCCGAGAACATGTAAGCCACATGGGCCGCAGCGTAATTACCATCGCACGTGATAAATTTCTTTTCTGCCATTTTGTTGAATTTTAAGAATATTTGATGTGTATATTTGCCTTGCGGGACGCTGTCCGCCGGATATTCCGGCAAGGCGCGATGCAAAGATAACAAAACTGCCGAAAAAAACATCTTCAAATTCGTACAAATAAATTGCATTTTTTGATATTCGGACACACCGCGTAACAAGAACGGAAACGGGGCGGCGGCAAATCCGGGAACCGGGAAGAAACGGGGCGGAACGCACCGTCGTTGCACCTTGCACGTGCACTGGCGGCCGGATAGTTTCAGCCGTCGGGTTGCAACGCTGTGCGTCACTCCTGCGAAATCCGGATTGGATTTTCGCGGCGGCCGACTCAAGTATTTTTTCCGGTCCCGGTTGCTTTTCTTCGGCTTTCGTTTGGCATCTATTTCGGGACAAACTTGCACATTCGATTCGGCCTTCGCTGAGAATTCTCTTTGCTGTTATTCTTTGCTCGATTTTTCTTGCCGCTATTTATGCTTATAGCGTTGTTTTGGGAATCATTCATGCTTCGGCGTACTGCTGACCGCTCCGGGGCCTTTTCCGCATCAATTATTTTTGTTTTATCTTCGCTCCAGCAACTTCACACCCTGAGTGGTGCGGATCATGGTTCGTATCAGCGTGGTTTGTAGATTCAGCAGTCCGCTGGCGGTGTAATGACGTGGTGGGTAAAGAAAATCGTTGTTCGTTTGCGGTTGTTTTGCGCCGGTTTTTGGCGGTTTTGCAATTCGCAGAATTGCGCGAGCCGCAGCCGGCTTACGATTTTGGTTCGGCAGAGATACCGGTACCGGCTTTTTGTCCGACGCTGTCGACTGGTGGCGCAAATGTTCTCGTGCCGAAGTCCGCGGGGCGAGTTTTGCGAGCCTCCGCAGGGCGGGGCTTCGGCTCGCCCGGCTGAACGCCGGTGTTTAGCTCTGCAAGCCGCGGCCGCTCTAAGCATCTTTTCCCTCCATCCTTCCCGCGTTGCCGCCAGTTGTTTATTCCAGTCTGCTGCGGAGTTTGCGAACAATTCAGTAGTTTGTCATTCTGAGGAGCAGAGCGACGAAGAATCTGTGACCTTGCCCAAAATAGATGTTTCGCTTCGCTCAACATGACAATTATGGCAGGCTCTTTCTCTTTCTGATCGGAAGACCTTGCGCCCGGGGCCGGCTCGCATCGGAGATGCGACCCCCGCAGCCGGCCCGGGCGAGCACTTGAAGAATAAATACTGCTGATTAATAGATTCTTCGGCTTCGCCTCAGAATGACAAATTACTTCTTAATTGTGCATTGTGAATTTTGCATTCTGAATTAATCCCCTACGGGGCTTGACTTTACTCTTGCTCGGTAAAGCCCGTGAACGGTCTTTACTCTCGCTTAATCGTAAAGTTGTGAATTCTGAATTGTTTCCCTCTCCGCCGCATTCCTTTGAGCGATTGCTTTTTACGCCTGCTGCGGGCAACCGCGCCTGCGCGACGGGAGTCCTGTCGGTCATCGGTTCGAGCGGAAGCTACTGGTCTTCATCGTCCATTTCTTCCACCGGCAACGTTTCGAGTGCCTTGTGGTTCTCTCCGACCTCGGTGCGGCCGATGGACTCAGGCTACCTCGCACGTCGTGCCGTCGCTGTATCCGTGCGCTGCGTCCAAGCATCTGCACGTGAAGTTGCTTTTTTCAACGGCACGCCGCGCGCCCGGACACCGGCTGGCAAGAATTATGGATGAGAAAAGGAGCGGCCTTTCTTTTTAATCCGAATATGCTTACCTTTGCCCGCCATGATTCCCTACCGCAAAAAGATACTCGCCAACGGCCTGACGGTCGTAGCAAACCGCGACCGCACGTCGAAACTGGCCGCCGTGAACATGCTCTACAAGGTGGGTGCGCGCAACGAAAATCCCGCACGCACGGGATTCGCCCATCTGTTCGAGCACCTCATGTTCCGCGGCACGAAAGCCGTGCCCGATTTCGACCTGCCGGTGCAGATGGCTTCGGGCGACAACAACGCCTTCACCAACAACGACTACACCGACTTCTACATCACCCTGCCGACGGCCAACATCGAAACGGCCCTGTGGCTCGAAAGCGACCGCATGGGAGGGCTGAACATCACGTCCGAGAAGCTGGAGACCGAGAAAAAGGTGGTCATCGAAGAATACCGGCAACGCTATCTGAACCAGCCCTACGGCGACCAGACGCTGCTGCTGCGGGCCCTGACCTACAAGGTGCACCCCTACCGCTGGGCCGCCATCGGCCTCACGCCCGACCACATAGCCGAAGCGACGCTTGCCGATGTCGAAACCTTCTACCGTGCCCACTACCACCCGTCGAACGCCATTCTGTCGATCTCGGCCGACCTGGACGAGGAGCGGATGATCGACCTGGCTGAAAAATGGTTCGGCGAGCTGCCCGACCGGCCCTCGACACCCGCCCCCATCCCGCAGGAACCTCCGCAGACGGAGGCCCGGCGCCAGGAAGTCGAACGCGACGTTCCGGCCACGACCGTCACCGTCGCCTACCCCATGGGCGGCCGCACGTCGGCCGATTTCTACACGGCCGACCTGGTTTCCGACCTGCTCTCGGGCGGCGATTCGTCGCGCCTCTACAACCGGCTGGTCAAGGAACGACGGCTGCTCTCGTCGGTCAACGCCTACATCACAGGCGACGCGGACCCGGGACTCTTCATATTCACGGGGCAGCTGCTCCCGGAGACGACGCCCGAAGCGGCCGAAGCGGCCTTCCGCGAAGAGATCGGAACACTCTGCCGGGAGTGCATACCGGACTACGAAATGCAGAAAGTCAAGAACAAATTCGAGGCAAACACCCTTTTCGGCGAACTGAACGTAATGAACAAGGCCATGAACCTGGGATTCTACGAGATGCTGGGCGACCTCGGGCTCATCAACCGCGAAGTCGAGGCCTACCGCGCCGTGACGAACGACGCCGTAGCCGACTTCTGCCATCGCACGTTCCGCCCCGAACGCAGCTCCACCCTAATCTACCGAGCCAAATGACACAGCCGCCCCTGACCATCCCTTCCGCCATCGAAGTACAGCGTGCCGAGCAGCTGACGCTCGCCAACGGCGTCACGCTCCACCTGCTGCCGACCAACGACTTCGAGGTGCTGCGCGTCACCTTCGTATTCCGGGCCGGTTCGGCCGTACAGCGAGTGCCTTTCAGCGCCTCGACGACGGCGAACCTGCTGGCCGAAGGGACGCGGAACCACACGGCGCACGAGATAGCCGAACAACTCGACTTCTACGGCTCGTGGTTCGATGTGAACCTCGACCGCGACTTCGTATACATCAGCTTCGCCACCCTCTCGAAGTTCTGCCGTCCGACGCTCGGGGTAGCCGAAGAGATTCTGCTGCATCCGACCTTCCCCGAAGAAGAACTGCGCACCTACTGCGCCAAGCGCCGGCAGCGGCTGCGGATCGACCGGCAGAAGGTCGACTTCAAGGCGCGCGAAGCCTTCGCCGAAGCGCTGTTCGGACCCCAGCACCCCTACGGCATCTCGTTCGACGAGACGCTTTACGACCAGCTGACCCGCGCCGACGTAGAAAACTTCTATCGCACGCACTACACGGCCGAAAACTGCTTCGTGGTGTGCAGCGGCCGTATCGACAGCGAGGTGCGGGAGGCCGTGGCGGCGATCGCCGGGCAGCTGCCCAACGGCCCGATGTACGTTCCGGAATTTCCGGCGCCGGTCACCCGGGCCGAAACCCGCATCGCACACCCCGGAGCCGTGCAGTCGTCGATCCGCATCGGGCGGCTGCTTTTCGACCGCCGCCATCCCGATTTTGTCGGGATGCAGGTGGTGGCGACCATCCTGGGCGGCTATTTCGGGTCGCGCCTGATGCGCAACCTGCGCGAAGAACACGGCTACACCTACGGCGTAGTGGCCGCGATGGTCAACTTCGACCGCGAAGGCTATCTGGCCGTCGCCACGCAGGTAGGCACCGAAGCGACCGGCGCGGCGCTCGAAGCGATCCGCGCAGAGATCGGACGGCTGCGCACCGAACCGGTACCCGAAGAAGAACTTGCGCTCGTGAAGAAAATCATGGCGGGCGAGACGATGCGCATACTCGACGGGCCGTTCGGCATAGCCGACGTAACGATCGAAAACATTCTGTGCGGCAGGGACAACAGCATCATCGACGATAACCTGGCCCGCATCCAAGCCATGACGCCGGACGACATCCGACGGCTGGCACAACGCTATCTGGCACCCGACGACCTTGTGACGGTGGTGGTCGGAGCCGAATGACGCGGAATTCGACACGAGAACTTCAAGCAGTTTTCCGGCCCGGAATGGCGCAGGCTACGGCTTGCGCCAGCGCGGCCGAGTAGATTCAGCAATCCATTGGCGGCATAACGACGCAGGGAGGGTTAAAGGTATCGTTTGTTTTTCAGGGCGATTATTACCGTTTTTTTTCGGTTTTGCAATTCGCAGTGTTGCACGAACCGCAGTCGGTTTCCGGGTTCAATAAAGGTACATCAAACGTTCTCATGCCGAAGCCGGCGGGGCGAGTATTGCGAGCCTCCGCCGGGCGGGGTCGCCCGGCTGAAAGCCGGATTTGGCGATTCGTTTCTTCGCAAACCGAACACAGAACAACAATTCCCGCTTCCCCAACCGCGTTGCCGCCAGTTTTGCACATCCCAGTCTGCTGCGGAGCTGGAAAACAATTCACAATTTAAAATTCACAATTCACAACTAATTAAGTAGTTTGTCATTCTGAGGAGCAGAGCGACGAAGAATCTGTATCGTCGGCATACAGATGTTTGACTGCACTGCGTTTGTCGTTCTCCTCCTTGCTCGGCATAGTCCGCAAGCGGCCCCTGCGCTCGCTGCGTTCATCATAGATTCTTCGCTAACGCTCAGAATGACATATATGGAAATTTTGAGACCTCACGAGAAACTAATTGTGCATTTTGCATTGTGAATTCTGAATTGTTTCCCTCTCCGCCGCATTCATTCCAGCGATTGCTTACAGCACCTGCTGCGGGCCACCGCACCAACGACGCGGGCACCCTGCTGGACGCCGGCCTCTACGGACGCTGCTGGTCTTCGTCGCCCTATGCTTCCGGCGATCACAACGCGGGCTACCTGCGCTTCTGGGCCGAAGAGGTGACGCCGCTGTACAACATGAAACGTGCCAACGCCATCTCCGTGCGCTGCGTCCAGCATCTACCGAACTGCTTTTTTACGAAACGAAACCGAAACCGGGCAGAACGTCATTCTGACGATAGCGCAAGGATGACCGATGACGGCGGCAAACCGGCCATGCGACCGCAAGCCGGACTATTCATGCCATTCGGAGCAAACGGACAATAACGAAATGACGAAAAGACCGGCCGGCAACATTCAGAACAACGGACAGCGACAAAAGATTCATTCTGCGGCAGGAAACGGAGACAGAAGAGAACCGGGAAGACTGCCGGCGAACGGATTCATCGACCCGGAGAGAAACCGCAGAAACAGCCAACAACGGATCACTCTCCCGCAGTTCGGCACGAAAGGCGGACGAGCACACCGAGTCTAAAGCTGCGCAACATGCTTCCAAAACAATGCAGGCTCCGGGATTTTCCGGAGCCTGCTTGGCAAGCTGAAAGGAGCAGAAACTATTCCAGCCCCTTGGCCTTCTTGAAGAGTGCGTTGTAGTACTCGTACTTGTCCTGCATGCCCTCCTCGTCGCGCAGACGGAAGCAGAGCGACTTGATGTACTCCAGCGTATCCACATCGTCGGGGCGCAGCTCGTGAGCCTTCTCGAAGTAAGGCACGGCCTGCTTGTAGACCTCGACCACGGCCTTCTGGTCCTCCTCGTAGGCGGCCTGGCTGCTGCGCTGCTTCTGGTTGGCCTCGGTGTTCATGGCGTCGCCCTTGATGGTGTAGAAGACGCCGAGGTAGTAATAACCGTCGAAGCGATCGGGCTGCAACTCCACGATCTTCTTGAACGAAGCGATGCTCTCGTCGTAGTTGTTCAACGCATAGAAGATGCGGCCGCGGCCGAACCACAGGTCAGCATTGTCGGGATCGGAAGCGATGGCGTTGTCGAGCAAGGCAACCAGGTCGGCAGGGTCGCCGACGTTATCCTCCGACGAAGTGTAGAGCTGCGTCAGACCCTCCAGGATACGCTCGTTCTTCGGGAATTTCTCGACACCCTGCAACAAAGCGTCCTTGGCGCGGATCACGAACTCGGGATCGCTGGCCTTCTGACCGTAGTAGCAATGGAACAGGAAGTAGTAGAGGTTGCCCTCCTCGTCGCAGTAACCCAGGTCGAGGGCCTTGTTGAAGCAATCGGCACCGGCGGCATAGGTCTCGGGACTGCGGTTCTCCGAAGCATCCATCGTATACATGTAACCGGCATAGAAGAGCAGCTCGGGGTTGGGCTGGCCGAACGCCGGGCATGCCGACTGGGCCTCGAAAGCCTGGCGATAGGAACGGGCGGCATCGGCGTAGTCGTTGCGGCTGCCGGCGACATCGCCTGCCTGCGAACAGAAATCGCTGACCTGCTGCAACCCGGCCTTGACCTTGGCAGCGGATTTGGGATCGAGCTCGTAAGCCTTGCAATAAGCGGCGATGGCCTTGGCGGGAGCGTCCTCAACGATCAGCTGGGTCTGCTTCCAGGCGATCACCTTGTTGTCGAGCACATAGGCCGTGAAGTAAGGATAGACCCACTCCTCGCAAGCCTGTCCGCGCAACTCGGCAGCATTGGTGGCCGAGGGGTTGCCGCCCAGCGTCATCTTGAGGAGGGCGGCATCGGTATTGAGGAAGAGGTTCTTGGTAGGCTCGGCCGCCGCCTCGTAGAAGAGCTTGCCGCGGTTGATCCAGGTTGCGGCCTTGGTGTTCTTCTTGGGATCGGCGATGTCGGCATCGCTCTTCTCGATTCTGGAGAGGAAAGCCGTACGGTTCACTTTCTGGGCGCTTGCCGCGGAAACCGCCAGAAGAAGCAGTGCGGCGAAGGCCATCCGAATCATCTTTTTCATAATGGTTGAAATTTTGAGGTTTTGATCGTTCGTTGAATTATTCTTCGGCAGGCGTTGCGGCGTCCTCGCCCGTTGCCTCGCCCATATCGGCCGGCTCCTCCTCGGAAGCGGGCACGGCCATGACCGAAGCGATGGCGTCGCCCTCGCGCAGGTTGATGATGCGCACGCCCTGCGTGGCACGGCCCGCCAGACGGATCTGCCCGACGGAGGTGCGGATCGTCAGACCCGAGCGGTTGATGATCATCAGGTCGTTCTCGTCGGTGACGGCCTGGATCGAAATCAACTTGCCGGTCTTTTCGGTGATGTTGATGGTCTTGACGCCCTTGCCGCCGCGGTTGGTGATGCGATACTCGTCGAGATCGGTGCGCTTGCCGTAGCCGTTCTCGCTCAGCACCAACACGTCGTGCTTGTCGTCGGGCTCGATGCAGATCATGCCGACCACCTCGTCGTCGCCCTCCAGCGAGATGCCCCGGACACCGGCGCCGACGCGGCCGATCGGACGCACCGTGGCCTCGTTGAAGCGGATGGCCTTGCCCTCCTTGGCGGCGATCATCACCTCGGCGGCACCGCTCGTGAGCTTGGCCTCGATGAGCTGGTCGCCCTCGCGGATGACGATGGCGTTGACGCCGTTCTGCCGCGGACGCGAATAGGCCTCCAACTTGGTCTTCTTGATGGTACCGTCCTTGGTACACATGATGATGTAGTTGCTGTCGACGTACTCGCGGTCGTCGAGACGCTTCACGTTGATATAGGCGCGGACCTTGTCGTTGGGCTCGATGCGGATGACGTTCTGGATGGCGCGGCCCTTCGAAGAACGTGCGCCCTCGGGAATCTCGTAGACCTTGAGCCAGTAACAACGGCCCTTCTCGGTGAAGAAGAGCATGGTGTTGTGCATCGAAGCCACGTAGATGTGCTCGATGAAGTCCTCGTCGCGCGTGGCGCTGCCCTTGGCGCCGACGCCGCCGCGGTTCTGCGTGCGGTATTCGGCCAGGGGCGTACGCTTGATGTAACCCATGTGGGAGATGGTGATGACCATGTCGTCGTCGGCGTAGAAATCCTCGGGGTTGAACTCCTCGGAAGCGTAGACGATCTCGGAACGGCGCTCGTCGCCGTATTTGGCCTTCATTTCGAGCAGCTCCTCCTTGATGATGCGGAACTGCTCCGACTCGTTCTCCAGAATCTTCTGCAGGCGGGCGATGAGCGTTTCGAGCTCCTCGCGCTCGGCCGTCAGCTTGCCGTGCTCCAGACCGGTGAGGGCGCGCAGGCGCATCTCGATGATGGCCGAAGCCTGGATGTCGGAGAGGTCGAAGCGCTCGATCATGGTCTGCTTGGCGGCATCGGGAGTCTGCGACGAACGGATGATCCGCACGATCTCGTCGATGTTGTCCTGGGCGATGAGAAGACCCAGCACGATATGGAGGCGCTCCTCGGCCTTGCGCTTGTCGTAGCGCGTACGGCGCACCACGACGTCATGGCGGTGGTCGATGAAGTACCGGATCAGATCGCGCATGGAGAGCAGCTGCGGCCGTCCGTTGACCAAGGCGATGTTGTTGACGGCGAACGAAGTCTGCAGGGGCGTGTTCTTGAACAAGGTGTTGAGCACCACGCTGGCGACGGCGTCCTGCTTGAGAATGATGATGATGCGCAGGCCGTTGCGGTCGGACTCGTCGTTGATGTAGGAGATCCCCTCGATCTTCTTGTCGTTGATCATGTCGGCGATCTTCTTGATCATCTCAGCCTTGTTGATCATGTAGGGGATCTCGGTCACGACGATGCACTCGCGGCCGCTGGGCGTATGCTCGATCTCGGTGCGGGCGCGCATGACGACGCGGCCGCGGCCGGTAAGCATGGCCTCCTTGACGCCCTCGTAACCGTAGATGATGCCGCCCGTGGGGAAGTCGGGGCCCTTGACATACTGCAGAAGCTCCTCGCCCGTGATGTCGGGATTGTCGACATAGGCGCAGCAGGCGTCGACCACCTCCGAGAGGTTGTGCGGCGCCATGTTGGTGGCCATACCGACGGCGATACCGCTCGCGCCGTTGACGATCAGCAGGGGAATCTTCGTAGGCAGGACCGTGGGCTCCTGGATCGTGTCGTCGAAGTTGAGCGTCCAGTCGATGGTCTCCTTGTCGATGTCGGCCATCACCTCGTCGGTGATCTTGCGCATGCGGGCCTCGGTGTAACGCATGGCTGCGGGCGAGTCGCCGTCCATCGAACCGAAGTTGCCCTGGCCGTCGACCAGCGGATAGCGCATCGACCACTCCTGGGCCAGACGCACCATGGCGTCGTAGACCGACGAGTCGCCGTGGGGGTGGAACTTACCTAAGACGTCGCCGACGATACGGGCCGACTTACGCGTAGGCTTGTCGGAGTAGAGATTGAGCTCCGCGCTCATATCGTAGAGGATGCGCCGGTGCACAGGCTTGAGTCCGTCGCGCACGTCGGGCAGGGCGCGCGACACGATCACCGACATCGAATAGTCGATGTAGGCGGACTTCATCTGTTCTTCGATGTTGATGGGAATGATGCGCCCCACCAGACCGGCATTCTTTTCTTCTTCAGTCAACATGTTATCTTCTGAGATTACAATCTTTTTAACGAACAAAAATACGATTTATTTTCGATCTGAACAATTTTGGACGCCGATTTTTGCATCGCCCGGAGGAAGTTTTTTACACAACCGGGGTTCTTTGCCCCTTTTCCGGCGTTCTGACGGCCTCTTTTTCCGGAGCTGACACCCCCGCGGGATTCGAAAGCGGTGCTGCCATCGCAAAACCGGCCGAAAGAGGGCGGAACCGGAACGCACCCCTCCAAAAAAAGCGGCACCCGGGAGAGTGCCGCAAGCCGAACGGCCCGCAGATGCTGGACGCAGCGCACGGACTGGCCCAAAGACCGGTTATTGTTGTTCAACGGATGGACATCCGTCGCCGTACACCACAGCCGGCCGCCATTGGAACTCGTGGCCGAAAAGGGCGACGACGACCAGGAGTAGCAACGGGCGCCGACGGCGTTCAAAGCTCCCGCCGACTCGTTGCGGCAGCCCGTAGCAGGCGCAAAAAACAATCGCTGGAATGAATGGCGCAGAGAATGCGGAACAAATTCAAAATTCAAAATTCACAATGCAAAATGCACAATTTCGCGAGAGCAGAGACTGCTTGCAGGCTTTGCCGAGCGGGAGCGAAGTCAAGGCCCCGTAGAGGATTAATTAAGAATCGACCTTGTGCCAATCTCTGTCTTGGATGGTCGGGCCGCCGTCGATTTCCTCGCCCGGGCCGGCTGCGGGGGTCGCATCTTTGATGCGAGCCGGCCCCGGGCGCAAGAGCGAAAACCTTGATTATTCTGGGGTCGCAGTGTGTACCCTGCTAAGAACAGAGTTTTACGATTGGTTCCTAAACCTCTTTCTCTTATGGCGGCGCACAAAAATTACGAATCCCCGTTCTTAACGGGGCGGGCCTCCGCCCGGCGAAGCTGCGGCCCTGCTTACGCACTGAAAAGGATCAATTGTGAATTCTGAATTCTGCATTTTGAATTGTTCTCGGCTCCGCGGCAAACCGGGATATACAACCGGCAGAGACATCGGAGACTCCCTGCCGGCGGATTGCTGAATCTGCCGACCGCACCGGCGCGCACCTTGGCGCGCACCGCTCGGGGTCCGGAACCGTTCGGCCCGAATCAACGGAAGTCGATCCACTCGTAGGCGGCGAAAGCCGAGCGGTCGAAAGCGGGCAACGCCTTGCGGAGCGGCTCGATGCCGAGAATGCGCACCGTGACCCGCTCGCCGTCGAAGTCGTAGTCGAGCGACCGGGGACGCATGGTGGCCGTAGCGACTACCAACGTGACACTGCCTGCGGGCATTCCGCCGTCGCCCGCAGGTTCGAGCAACACGACCGCCTCGCCGTCGCGCTCGCGGAGCAACGACGGGAGATACTCGCCGCCGATGAAGTCGAACGCCCGGACGGGATTGTTCAGAATGTTGCGGTCGTCGGGATCGACATTGCTGAGGGTGACCTCCTTGCGGCGATTGTCGATCTCGTGGCGGGTCTTGCCGTCGAACCACACTTCGGCATCGCCCAGGACGATCCGGTAGGTTTCGCCGCAGACGGCGTAGTTGCCGACCATGCGGTGCTCCCCCATCGTCACCTCGAAATCCACACTGTAACTCTTCATGGCGCGGAACGCAGCCGAGACCCCGGCGACGATTTCTGCCGCCCGGCCTGCGGCCTGCGTGGTGCCGAGAGCCGAAAAGAGCAAAACGCCCAACAAGAAAACTATCTTTTTCATGACCGTAAAAATTACGAACGACACACGCCCCGAGGCGGGATCAACCCACCCCGAGCTCCTGCAGCTTGGCCTCCAGCGAGGGCAGATCGTGGAAAAGGATGTCGCGCGGCTTGGCGCCCATCTGCCGGCCCACGATGCCGGCGCGCTCGAGCTGCATCATGATGCGGCCCGCGCGGTTGAAGCCCACCTCGTAGTTGCGCTGAATCATGGAAGTGGAGATGGAACCGCCCTCCACGGCATTGCGGGCGATCTCGGCAAAGAGCACGTCGTACTTGACGGGCGCCGACGCCTCCTCGCTGCCCATACCGCTCTCGCCGCCCTCGGGCACATAGTCGGGCAGCGAATAGGGAGCCGTGTAGCCCTGCTGCCGGGAAATGTACTCCACGACGCGCTCGACGTCGCGCGTCTCGACCAGGGCGCACTGGATGCGGATCAGCTCGCCGTCCTTCGAAAAAAGCATGTCGCCGCGGCCGATGAGCTGGTTGGCTCCGGGCTGGTCGATGATGGTGCGCGAGTCGATCATCTGCATGACGCGGAAGGCGATGCGGGCCGGGAAATTGGCCTTGATGCCGCCGGTGATGACCTTGACGTCGGGACGCTGCGTAGCGATGATGAGGTGGATGCCCACGGCGCGGGCCTTCTGAGCCAATCGCATGACAGGCCGCTCCACCTCGCGCGCCATCATGATCAGATCGGCGAACTCGTCGACGACGACGACGATATAGGGCAGATAACGGTGTCCCTTCTGCGGATTGAGCCGCCGGGCGGTGAACTTCTCGTTATACTCGATGATGTTGCGTGCGCCGGCGTCGGAACAGAGTTTGAGACGGTCGTCCATCTCGGTGCAGAGCGAGTTGAGCGTATAGACGGCCTTCATGGGATCGGTGACGATGGCGCTCTCCTCCGACTCCATCTTGGCCAGGAAATGGCGCTCGATGCGGGAGTAGAGCGAGAATTCGACCATCTTGGGGTCGATCATCACGAACTTGAGCTGTGCGGGATGCTTGCGGTAGAGCAGCGAGGTGATGATGGCGTTCAGCCCCACCGACTTGCCCTGGCCCGTGGCACCGGCCACGAGGAGGTGGGGCATCTTGGCCAGGTCGAAGACGTAGGATTCGTTCTGGATGGTGCTGCCGATGACCACCGGCAGCTCGGCTTTCGACTCCTGGAAGCGCGCCGAACGGATGGCCGAATACATCGACACCACCTGCTTGTCGCGGTTGGGCACCTCGATGCCGATGGTCCCCTTGCCGGGAATGGGCGCGATGATGCGGATACCCAGCGCCTTGAGGCTCTGGGCGATGTCGTTCTCGAGGCCCTGGATCTTCGAAATCTTGACGCCCTGCGCCTGCACGATCTCGTAGAGCGTGACGGTGGGGCCGACCGTAGCCTTGATGCGCTGGATGGGGATGCCGAAATACTTGAGCGTCTCCTCGATGCGCGACTTGTTCTCGTAGATCTCGGCGTCGCTCACTTTCGAGTCGGAAACATAGTCTTCGAGCAGCGTCACGGGCGGCATGCGGTAATTGACCAGGTCCTTGAGAGGATCGTAGGCCTCGGTGGAGATGGCACGTATATCGACCAACTCCTTTTGCCGCTCCTCGACCGTCACGACCACGCCGCCGTCGGAATCCGGGGCTTCGGGCGCAGCCGGCCGCAGCGGCGACACGGAACGCTCCGTCCGGACCGCCTGCAAGGGCTCGCCGGACCGCACAGACCGGCCGGATGACAAGGGCCGGTCGGCGGGCAGCGTGTGCACCGGCTGCTCGGGTTGTGCGGCACGGGCCGCACGGGGCATGGTGACCAGATAAGGCTCGCCGGGACTGTGGAGCTCCTCAACGATGCGCGGCTCCTCCGCAGGCGGATTCTTGGGCGCCACGGTGATCTCGGTGAAAGGTCCGTCGACCACGGGCTGCGGCACAACGGGACGCTCCAGCTCGACCAGTCCGCTGCGTCCCATGACGATGCGTCCCCGGTCGGAGAGGTCGAATTCGATGAACTCGCCGTCGGACGCGACCTCTACCGGGCCCTGCGGCTGCGGTTCGACGGGCGCTGCGGCTGCCGTCGGAACGATTTCGAGGAAAGGATCCTCCTCGTCGGAAACGTATGCCGGGGCTGTCCGGCGGGGCGGAATGCGATAAGGCTGATCCTCCGTGCGGGAATGTACGGGCGGAATGCGGCAAGGCTCCGCGGCCGGAGCGGACTCTTCGAAGACCGGCGCGGCAGGCTCCTGCGACTCGGGAACCCAGCTCTGCCCGGCACGGGGCATCCAGGCTGGCTCCGCAAGGTCGGGCGCAGGCTCGGTGAAAGAATCGGCCAAGGAATCGGAAGCAGGATCGGCGGAAAGGTCGTCGGAAAGCTCCGGGCCGGTCCCGGCGGCACGCGGCGCGACCTTCTGCCGGAAGCTCTCGACGAACTTCTCGCCGCGGTCGACGACGACGCTGCCGGCCGAATTGACCGTATTGATGAAGTTGCGGTTGATGAAGACCCCCACGAGAATCCAGGCCGCGATCAACAGGATGACCGTACCGAAAGTGCCGATGCTGCCGCGCAGCAACTCGGCCATGCCGATGCCGAAAGCCCCGCCCCACCCGGTCGAAGCGCAGAAGCTCCAACGGGTGCCGAAAGCGACGCCCAGGGTGAGCGAACCGAGGATCATGACCATACAGAGGGCGAGAATCGAATGGTTGACCAGCAACGGCCGCTGGCGGATGATGCGCACACCCACCAACACGAGCATGACGGGCACGAGGATGCCGAAGACGCCGAGCGACGAATCGATGAGCCACCACCCCAGCCGGGCGCCGGCACCGCCGCCCCAGTTGCCGATCGTGTCGCCCAGGAGCCGGCGTTCCTCGGGCGACTTGCGCAGAACGCTCTGGTCGGCCTCCCAGCAGAAAAGCGACGAAAAGAGCGCGGCGGCGGCGAACAGACCGATGCAGAGCAGCAACAGACCGACGATCCAGCGGACGCTGTCGCTGTTGCTGCGCTGGACGCGCTGTCGGGCACTGGATGAAGAAGCGTTGTTGCGGGTTGCCATCGGTTCAAGCGGATTTGGCGGTCGCAGGCTTCGGCGCACCGGCGATTCCGGAACGCTCGGGGGCTCCGGCGGTCACCGCACCGGCGGATGCGATCGCACTCGATTTTACCGAGCGAAGATAGCAAAAATTTTCGGATTTCCGGGCTTCGGGAACCCGAAATCTGCTGCGGAGAATCAACCGAGCGAAGCCATCGCTTTCTGTTCCAGCCGCAAGCGGTAGGCCTCGTCGGCGAAGGTGAGAAAGGAGAGGTCGGTCCGGCGGCCGGGCTCGGCGCGGAGGTCGAACCGATCGAGCAGCTGCACGACGCGGCGGGCGACGGCGGGCGACGGGTCGATGATGGAGACATCGTGCCCCGCGACGACACGTTCGATGAGCGGCAGGAGGAAAGGATAGTGGGTGCACCCCAGGACGATCTGATCGGCACCGGCGCGCAACATGGGGGCGACGGCCCGGCGGACGCACGCTTCGGCCTCGGGCGTCGACTCGCGGTCGGACTCGACCAGCTCGACGAAGCCCGTACCGGGCACGGCGACGACCTCGATGCCCTCGCCATAGCGGGCGGCGGTGCGGCGGAACAGATCGCCGTCGAGACTGCGTTCGGTGGCCAACACCCCCACCACCCCGCTGCGGGTGGCGATGCAGGCGGGTTTCACGGCAGGCTCCATGCCGACGATGGGCATGGGTGCGTATTTCTCGCGCAACAAATCGATGGCGGCGGCCGTGGCAGTGTTGCATGCGACGACGATCATCTTGCAGCCCCGGTCGACGAGCGCGGCGACGGCCCTGTCGGCGAGCCGGGCGATCTCCTCCCTCGGGCGCGAACCATAGGGACAATGCTTGCCGTCGCCGAGGTAGACGAGCGGCTCGCCGGGAAGCGCACGGTGCACCTCGCGCCAGACGGTCAGCCCGCCCAGCCCGGAGTCGTAGATGCCTATGGGAGAATTATTCAAGGTGAAAGGTGACCTTTGCGATTAAACGAGGGCAGAGACCGCTTGCGGGCTATGCCGAGTGCAAGCAAAGTCAAGACCCCGCAGGGGTATTAAAGTTTTCGCACAAACCGAACCGATTCCGACATTTCGTTTCTCACTTCTCAATTTTAATTTTACTCAATATATTTTCCACCGCTTCGTCGTCGGAGAGACGGTCGCAATCGACGATGCAACGGGCGCGGGCGTAGAAAGGCTCGCGCTGAGCGATGTCGCGGGACATGAAACCGACCAGCTCGTCGTCGGACAAGCCGCGCAACCGGGGCCGCTTCTGCCGCCCGTAGGGCGAAAGCCTGCGGGCGATCTGCCCGGCGGAACGCCGCAGGTAGACGGTGAAACCCGCGCTGTTCATCCGCTCCATGTTGTCGCTCCAGACGGGAAGTCCGCCGCCGGTGGCGACGATGAGTTCCTCATTACGGGCGATGACCTGCTCCAGGACCTCGCGTTCGAGCTGCCGGAACCGCTCCTCGCCCTCGTAGCGGAAAATGTCGGCCACGCTGGCGCCCTCGCGCTCCTCGACGGCCCGGTCGGTGTCGACGACCCCGATGCCGAGTCTTCGTCCGAGCTTGCGGGCGAAGGTGCTCTTGCCGCACCCCATGTAACCGACCAGAAAGAGCGGACGCATGATGCTGCGGATCAGAACAGGTCCAGCTGCTCGGGATCGGCCGGCTCCTCGGCCTCGCTGCCGGGCCGCTCGATCTCGAAAGGCACCTCGCCGGTGGCGGTCGGGACACGCACGCCGTCGGCGGCAGCGGAGCCGGCGGTATGTCCGGCAGCGGCCGCGCCGACCTCCGAAGCAACGTCGCCGGTCTCGTCGAAAGCCTCCGAATCGTCGTCGGCCGGTTCGGGTTCGGGCGGCAGTTCGGGCTCGATGAAGCGCAAGGAAGCGACCTCGTAGGTAGTCAGGCGCTTGCCCTTGGCGCGATGGCTCTTGACACCGACGAACTCGTCGACGTTGATCTCGTCGGCGGGACGCGAGGCGTGGGCGCCCTTGTAAGCGATCTCCAGGCGGGCGCCGGCACGGTCGGTGATGCAGACGAAGTCGGCCTGTCCCTCCTCGTCGAGGAAGAACTGCAACTTATCGGTGAGCTCGGCCGTGAAGCGCTTCATGTAGTAATAACCCTGCGAACGGTCGAAGTAGCAGACGCTGTAGACGCGGCCGGACTCGAAGCGGTCGACGCGCACGGTCTCGTCGGGGAAGTGCTGCGCGAGGTCGTAGCCGGTAATGTAGTACTGGTTCTTCGAGGTCCAGACGATCAGCTTGTCGTCGCCCTTGAACTCGCCGAGCAACTTGCCGCGCCCGTCGGCATTGAGCCGCCGCACGTCCTCGTCGAACCAGACGCTCTGGCCGCCGAGCGTGGAGACGCCGCGCTCCTTCAAGACGATCTTGTGGACGCCGTAGCGCGAGAAGAGGTTGCCCTGGCTCTGGCGCCCCTTGATGGCGAGGGTCGAGAAATCGAGGTCGACGATCACCTTCTTGAGCCGCGGACGGGGCTTGAAGTAGACCTTCAGCACCTCGGCCTCGCCGTTGGGGTTGACCGACATATAGAGAATCTCGCTGCGCGGCGTACCCTTGGTCATATCGTACTCCTTGTCGCGCGTGACGGACTTGATGGCGCAGCGCTTCATAAGGATGGGACCGTTGCGGCCGTCGCGGTAGAGGACATTGTAGATGGTGCGCTCGTCGTTGCGCTTGAAGACGCCGATGTAGTAGATGCCCTTGTCGAAGAACGCCTTGTCCGACACCTTGGTGATGACGTAGCGGCCGTCCTTGGTGAAGACGATGACGTCGTCGATGTCGGAGCAGTCGCAGACGAACTCGGCGTCCTTCATCGACTTGCCGATGCCGAAGAAACCCTCGGCGCGGTCGACGTAGAGCTTGGCATTGGTGACGGCGACCTTGGTGGCCTCGATCGAATCGAACTCGCGGAGCTCGGTGCGCCGCTCGCGCCCCTTGCCGTACTTCTCGCGGATGCGCGTATAGTAGGCCACGGCATAGGCCGTGAGGTGGTCCAGATCGTGTTTGGTCTGCGCGATCTGCTCCTCGATCTGCTTGATCTCGTTGTCGGCCTTCTCGGTATCGTAACGCGAGATGCGGATGAACTTGAGTTCGGTGAGGCGCTGCACGTCCTCCAGCGTGACCTCGCGGCGCAACGACTTCTTGAAAGGCGCCAACCCCTTGTCGACGGCGGTGTAGGCCTCCTCGCGGGTTTTGCACCCCTCGATGAGCTGGTAGAGCTTGTTCTCGATGAAGATGCGTTCGAGCGACGCGGCATGCCACGCCTCGTTCAGCTCGCCGAGTCGGATTTCGAGCTCGCGGCCCAACAACCACTTGGTATGGTCGGCCGAACGGCGCAGAATCTCTTTAACGCCGAGGAAATGGGGCTTCTCCTCCCAGATGACGCAGGCGTTGGGCGAGATGGAGACCTCGCAGTCGGTGAAGGCGTAGAGGGCGTCGATGGTCTTGTCCGACGACTCGTCGGGAGCGACCTGGATGACGATCTCGACCTTGTCGGCCGTGTTGTCGTCGACCTTGCGGATCTTGATCTTGCCCTTCTCGTTGGCCTTGATGATCGACTCCTTGATCGACTCGGTGGTGGTGGACCAGGGAATCTCCGTGATGGCGAGCGTACGCTTGTCGATCTTCGAAATCTTGGCCCGCACCTTCACGGCGCCGCCGCGCAGACCGTCGTTGTAACGGCTCACGTCGGCCATGCCGCCCGTGGGGAAATCGGGATAGAGCTGGAAGTCGCGCCCCTCGAGGTGGGCGATGCAGGCGTCGATGAGCTCCACGAAGTTGTGGGGCAGAATCTTCGACGCGAGACCGACGGCGATGCCGTCCGAACCCTGGGCCAGGAGCAGCGGGAACTTGATGGGCAGCGTGACGGGCTCCTCGTTGCGGCCGTCGTAGGAACGCATCCACTCGGTGGTCTTCTTGTTGAAGACCACGTCGAGGGCGAATTTCGACAGGCGCGCCTCGATGTAACGGCCGGCGGCGGCTTCGTCGCCGGTGAGGATGTTGCCCCAGTTGCCCTGGCAGTCGACGAGCAGCTCCTTCTGCCCCAGCTGCACGAGGGCATCCTTGATCGAAGCGTCGCCGTGGGGGTGGTACTGCATGGTCTGGCCGACGATGTTGGCGACCTTGTTGTAACGGCCGTCGTCGACGCTCTTCATGGCGTGGAGGATACGCCGCTGCACGGGCTTCAGACCGTCCTCGACATGGGGCACGGCGCGCTCGAGGATGACGTACGAGGCGTAATCGAGAAACCAGTTCTTGTACATGCCGGTGAGCTTGCGCACGCCGCCCTCCTCCTGCGTGAGGCGGTCGTACTTGCCCTTCCGGACGGGTTCGCCGGCACCTTCGGAGCCGCTGCCGCCATCGGCGGAATCCTCGGCCGCCGGAGCGGCGGCCGGGTCGTCCGCGATGCTTTCGGGCACCGGACGCTCCTCGTTGAACTCCTCCTCGGGGTTGATCATATCTTTGTCTTGGGACATCAATTCTGGATTATGAATTGTGAATTATGAATTACGAAAGAGCCAGGTCCTGCTCCACGAGGTCCTCCTCGATGCGCAGGTTGTCGATGATGAAGCCCTGGCGCTCGAAGGTGTTCTTGCCCATGTAGAACTCCAGCAGGTCGTGGATGGGGTCGTCCTTGGTGATGCGCACGCGGTCGAGACGCATGTTGTCGCCGATGAACTCCTTGAACTCGTCGGGCGAAATCTCGCCGAGACCTTTGAAACGCGTGATCTCGGCATTGACGCCGCAGCGGTCGAGGGCTTTCAGACGCTCCTCCTCGGAATAACAATAGTGGGTCTCCTTCTTGTTGCGGACGCGGAACAGGGGCGTCTGCAAGATGTAGAGGTGGCCGCGGCGGATGACGTCGGGGAAGAACTGGAGGAAGAAAGTGGTAATCAGCAGGCGGATGTGCATGCCGTCGACATCGGCATCGGTAGCGATGACGACCTTCTCGTAACGCAGATTGTCCATCTCCTCCTCGATGTTGAGGGCCGCCTGCAGAAGGTTGAACTCCTCGTTCTCGTAGACGACCTTCTTGGTGAGTCCGAAGCAGTTGAGCGGCTTGCCGCGCAGCGAGAAGACGGCCTGCGTACGCACGTCGCGCGACTTGGTGATGGAACCCGACGCAGAATTGCCCTCGGTGATGAAGATCATCGACCGGTCGGCCAACTCGTTCTTGTCGGTGCGGTGTATCTTGCAGTCGCGCAGCTTCTTGTTGTTGAGCGACACCTTCTTGGCCGTCTCGCGGGCCTTTTTCTGGATGCCCGAAATGGCCTTGCGCTCCTTCTCGTTCTCGACGATCTTCTTCTGGAGAATCTGCGCCGTCTCGGGGTGCTTGTGGAGGTAGTCGTCGAGGTGTTTGGTGAGGAAATCCATCACGAAGTTGCGCATCGAGACGCCGGGCTCCACCTCCTTCGAACCGAGCTTGATCTTGGTCTGCGACTCGAAGACGGGATCGGAGACTTTGACCGAGATGGCGGCGATGATGGAGGTGCGGATGTCCGACGGGTCGTAGTCCTTGCGGTAGAACTCCTTGACGGTCTTGGCGATGGCCTCGCGGAACGCGGCCTGGTGGGTGCCGCCCTGCGAGGTATACTGACCGTTGACGAACGAATAGTAGTTCTCGCCGTAGCCGGTGCCGTGGGTGATGGCGATCTCGATGTCGTCGCCCGAGAGGTGGACGGGAGCGTAGAGGGGCTCTTCGGTCATGTTCTCGTTCAGAAGATCGAGCAGACCGTTTTTCGAGACGTAGCTGTTGCCGTTGAAATTGAACGTCAGGCCGAGGTTGAGATAGGTGTAGTTCTTCACCATCTGCTCGACGTACTCGAGATTGTAGTCGTAGGCGCCGAACACCTCCTCGTCGACCCGGAAGCGGATGTAGGTGCCGTTCTTCTCGTCGACGCCCGAATCCCACGTGTCGCTCTGCTCGAGTCCCTTGGCGAAAGTGACGGTGCGGGCCTCGCCGTCGCGCACGGAGCGGGCCGTGAACTCGCTGGAAAGCATGTTGACGGCCTTGACGCCGACACCGTTGAGACCCACGGTTTTCTTGAAGGCCGAACCGCCGTACTTGCCGCCGGTGTTCATCTCCGACACGGCCGCGGCGAGCGACTTGAGGGGGATGCCGCGCCCGTAGTCGCGGACCGTGACGACGCGGTCCTCGACGGTGATGTCGACCTGGTGGCCGGCCCCCATGATGAACTCGTCGATGGAGTTGTCGACGACCTCCTTGATGAGGACGTAGATGCCGTCGTCGGCCTGCGAACCGTCGCCCAGCTTGCCGATGTACATGCCCGGGCGCAGGCGGATGTGCTCGCGCGGCGAAAGGGTCACGATGGCGTCGTCGCCGTAGTTGTCGGAAGGAGTCGTATTTTTAAGTAAATCTGCCATTTATACAAGGTGAAAAGTTAAAAGTGAAAAGTTAGAAGCGAAAGGTAAAGAGCACCTTTCACATTTCACCTTTCGGATTTCACTTCCCGCAAGGCCGCGACCATGTCGCCGCGGACCTGCTGCGCCAGCTCGTGCACCTCGGTGGCGGCGACCCTGTCGGCCGGCACGGGAGGCAGGACGCGCACGGTGATGCGGTTGCGCCAGTTGAAAAGGAAATTCTTCTTGATGAGCGTCGCAGTCCCGTCCAGCACCACGGGCAGAATCCCGACGCCGGCCTCCTTGGCCAGGGCGAAGGCCCCGGTCTTGAAACGGCGCATCTCGCCGTCCTGCGAACGCGTACCCTCGGGGAAAACGGCGATCGAAGCGCCGCGGCGGATCCACCGGCACCCCTTGCCCACCATCTGCTCCTTGGCTTCGGCGGCACGCGCACGGTCGATGCAGATGTCGCCGTGGAGCACGAGGAACTGTCCGAAGAAAGGCACGCGGAAGATCTCGCGCTTGGAGACCCAGCGGAAATTGAGCGGGATGCAGTAAAGCGCGGGGATGTCGATCACCGTATTGTGGTTCAGCACGATGACGTAACTTTTGCGGGGGTCGGCATGCTCGATGCCGATGACCCGCTGACGCCAGAAAGGCGGAATGAAAAAGAAGATGCGGACCAACAGGCGCGACAACTCGTGCACCGTGCGGCGCGACCTGTCGAAAGGCATGCAAACCACCAGTGCGACGGCCGACAACACCATGAAAACGGTGCACAGAACGGTCAGCAAGAGGTAATATAGAACGCTCAGCATGAAGTTCGAAAAAACAAGATTAGTTCAATATCTTGCAAAAGTAGGAATTTTTCCGGAATAAATCATTGCAGGGCGCCGCGATTTTTTTTAACAAAGTATCGACGAAGCAGCGGGAAAACACGCCGCGAACGCAGCCGAAACACCAAGAAAGCAGAAGCCGATGCGGGCGGGCGCTGCCGCAACGAAAAAGGACCGGAGGCATGAAAAAAAACCGGAAGCAATATCCCCTTAGCGAGGCGGAATAGTCCCGAACGGCGAAAAACGACGCAAGGAAGCCGAACCGGCACGCCCGGCGGCGATCCGGCCAAAGCAACATGCGGCCCGATGCCCCGCCCGCTGCGGAACCCATATAAATAGGTAGTAAAAAAATTCGCAAAAATTTAGTATTATGTATTGCAAAGTATAATTATTTTAACTTATCTTTGCATCGTAAGGAAATAACAAAACACAAATATTAAATACGGAAAGGAATGAAACGATTTCTACTGCTTCTGATCGTCGCACTGGCGACAGCCGCCTTTGCAGCCAAAGCCGCAGCGGCACAACTCCACCCGGCCACGGGCCGCGTGGTGACCGAAGAGGGCCAGGCCGTGGAATATGCCACGGTCGTGCTGCTGCAAAACGGCGAACAGGTAACCGGCATGGCCACCGACACCGAAGGCCGCTTCACGCTGGAGGTTCCGGCGGGCGACTACACCCTTTCGGTCCTCTACCTGGGCTACGAACCGCTGACCCGGGAGGTGCGCGTGGAACAGCGCAACGACCTGGGCGACCTCACGCTGAAAAGTGCGGCGACCCGCATCGACGAGGTGGTGGTGACGGGACAACTGATCCGGCGCGAAGCCGACCGTTTCGTGATGGACGTGGCCAACGCCCCGGCTGCGATCGGCAAGGACGGCGTCGAACTGCTCAAACTGGCGCCGGGCATCTGGATCGACGGCGAGAAAATATCGGTCAACGGAAAAACGGGCCCGAAGGTCTACGTCAACGACCGCGAACTGCACATGGAGCCCCAGCAGCTGCTCAGCTACCTGGCCTCGCTGCGGGCCGACGAGATACGCAAGATCGAGGTGGTGCCTCAGACCGGCGCCGACTACGACGCCGATTCGTCGGGCGGCATCATCCGCATCACGCTCAAGAAACGCCGCGAACGCGGCACCGAAGGCTCGGTATCGCTGACGGGCCGCACGAGCGAACGCGAGAAGATGCTGGCGCCGCGCGTGAACGTCAACCACCATTCGGGCCGCTTCGACCTCTACGCCAGCGGATGGGGCAACCTGCGGAAGGTCTCGTTCCTCTCCGACGAACAGACCCGCTACACCACGGCCGACACGCAGATCGAAGCCCACTCCCGCAAGAAAGACCGGGGCCGCAACTTCGGTTTCAGGGCGGGCGGCATCTACGAATTCTCGCCCGCCCACAGCATCGGGCTGGAAGCCGAATACTGGTACGACCGCGACAAGGGCCCCACCGACTCCCGCACCGACTTCACGGCGGGCGGCCTTGCGACCCTCTCCGAGAGCCGCTACGACACGCGCAGCACGGCGAACGGACTATCGACGACCTTCAACTACATCTGGAAGATCGACACGCTGGGCTCGACGCTCAAGTTCCTGGCCGACTACAACTTCCGCGACTCCGACACGGACAACGACAACCGCACCCGCATCGCGGCGCCCGACCGGACGCTCGACTCGCTCTACCGCGACCGTGCGACGGCACGCTACAATGTGCTGACGGCCACGCTGGCCCTGGAAAAGAACTTCACGCCCAAAGTCTCGTTGCGCGCGGGCGCCAAATACACCTGCAACATCATGCACAACGACGCGCTCTACGAATATTGCCCGGCCGGAACATGGCTGCGCAACGACGCCCACAGCTTCCGCCTCGACTACACCGAGCAGATAGCCGCGGCCTACGGCATCGTCAAGGCCGATCTGGGCCGCTGGAGCGCCGTGGCGGGTCTGCGCGGCGAGTACACCCGCACCCGGGGCAAAAACAGCACCGTGCGGCAGAACTACTTTTCGCTCTTTCCCAATGCCAATGTCTCCTATGCCCTCTCCAAGGACGGCGCCTACTCGCTCATCGCGCAATATGCCCGCACGATCGAACGGCCGCGCTTCTGGTGCCTCAACCCGCAGCGCATGCAGATTTCGGACTACACCTACCAGACGGGCAATCCCGAACTCGATCCGGCGTTCCAGCACAACGTAAGCCTGACGCTCGTGCTGGCCCACAAATACACGTTCACGGGCGGCATGATCGTCCAGACCGACGAAATCCAGCAGACGATACAGGCCGATCCCGACAACCCCGACCTGCTGCAGATCGCCTGGATCAACTACGACGCGACGAAAAACTACTACGCCACGGCCAGCATTCCGCTGCAGCCGGCCAAGTGGTGGTCGCTCAACCTCAACGCCACCTACATCCGCCAAGGACAGCGCATGGAAGCCGGCGGTCCCGAAATATACTCGAACATCGGCTATGCGAGCGTCTCGACGACCTTCACGCTGCCGGCGAAGTTCTACATCGACCTCTCCTACCGCTACCAGAGCCGCGTAAGGCTGGGCAACTGCTGGGTCGAACAGATGCACTTCAACGATGCCAGCATCAAGAAACGCTTCGGCGACAAGTTCACGGCGACCTTCACGGTGCGCAACCCCATAGCGCCGCCGATGCAGAAAGTGGGCGCCCGCGGCGACGGGTTCGTCCGCACGGTCGATACCTACCAGAACTGGACCAGCCGCAGCTACCAGCTCTCGCTGACCTACAACTTCAAGACGGGCAAAGCTTTCCGCCGCAAGAACGTGGAGGCGGGCGCTGCAGAAGAAAAAAGCCGTCTGTAATTGCTTACAGACGGCCAATTCTGCGCCCGGCGGGAACACCGGCCGACGACAGATCCTTCGCTGCGCTCAGGATGACACGGCCCGCAAAGCCGCCGTCAGTCATGCTGAGGAGGGCGACCGACCGACGAAGAATCCGAGACGGAATTCCGCAGCACCAGGATGACACGGCCCGCAAAGCCGCCGTCAGTCATTCTGAGGAGAGCGAACGACCGATGAAGAATCCGAGACGGAATTCCACAGCACCAGGATGACACAACCCGCAAAGCCGCCGTCAGTCATTCTGAGGAGAGCGAACGACCGATGAAGAATCCGAGACGGAATTCCACAGCACCAGGATGACACGGCCCGCAAAGCCGCCGTCAGTCATCCTGAGGAGAGCGAACGACCGATGAAGAATCCGAAACGGAATTTCACAGCACCAGGATGACACGGCCCGCAAAGCCGCCGTCAGTCATGCTGAGGAGGGCGAACGACCGATGAAGAATCCGAGACGGAATTTCACTTACGCTCGGAATGCCCCGGCCGGCTCCGCAACCGAATGCGAACGCAATCGGCGGAACAAGCGACTGCCGATGCATGAGACAGGAGCAGGAGGATACGGGTGCGGCGGGAGAATGCAGGAGATGCGGGAAAGTACGGGTGCAGCAGGAAACTGCACTCGCATGACTCTTCGGATGCCACCCCGACGTACGCCGCGTGTCAGAACTCCACGACGGGAGCCTGCTGCGCCTTTTCGTCGGCCTGGAAGTAAGGCTTCTGGTCGAACCCGAACATCCCGGCGATGATGACGGCCGGGAAGCGGCGCACGGAGACGTTGTAAGCGCGGACCGTCGTATTGAAACGCTCGCGCGCCACGGCGATGCGGTTTTCGGTGCCCTCCAACTGAGCCTGCAACTCCTGGAAATTCTGGTTGGCCTTGAGGTCGGGATAACGCTCGGCCACGACGAGCAGGCGGCCCAACGCGGAACGGACACCCTCCTGCGCCTGCTGGAACTCGGCCATGGTCGCGGGCGTGAGCTCGTCGACCGAAAGATTGACCGAAGTGGCCTTGGCGCGAGCCTCGATCACTCCTTCGAGCGTTTCGCGCTCGTGGGCGGCATAGCCCTTAACGGTGTTAACAAGGTTGGGGATGAGGTCCGAACGACGCTGATACTGCGTCTCGACCTGTGCCCAGGCGTTCTTCACCTCCTCGTCCATGCGGACGAAACGGTTGTAGGTACGGTAAACCCAGACAACACCGAGAACGGCGACGGCCGCCACGGCGATCCAAATCCATTTTTTCATTTTCTTGACGTATTTAGGTTTTTCGATAACTCTTGTCTCTACCAGCGCGAGCCTGCGCCGCCACCGCCGAACGAACCGCCGCCGAAACCTCCTCCGAACGAACCGCCGCCCGAGCGGCCGCCGCCGAATCCTCCGAAACCTCCGATGAAGGGGCCCCGGCCGCCGCCCAGCCCGTTGTCGCGGGGCGAGCGTACGCGTCGTTTGACGACATTGCCGCAGTTGGAGCAGACGTAGGTATATTCGATCGTCCGGTAGAGCGGCGTGGCCGCCACGAACTCCTGGCTGCGGTAAGCGAGCGTCCGTTTGCCGCATCGGGGGCACCGCTTGCTACGGCCGCCGGCCAACGCCAACAACACCAGCAAGAGGATGGTACCGCCCACGATCAACAAAATGATTCCCAACAACCATCCCTGCTCCGACTCCGCTTCGGGGCCGAAATCGAGTTCGCCCTTTTCGAGCAGCTCCGCCACGGCCGCCACTCCGGCCACCATGCCGGCGCTGTAATCGCCCTCACGGAAGTAAGGGAGCATGTAATTGAGCTGGATGCGTTTGCAGATGGCATCGGGCAGGACGCCTTCGAGTCCCGGTCCGGTGATGAAGCGGATTTCATGCAGGCGCTCGACCAGCAGGATACCCAGTCCGTTGTCGACATCCCCGCGGCCCACGCCCCACCGGCCGAAAAGCTCCATGGCGAACGAAAAGGGCTCGCCGCCCTCGATGTCGTCGAGCGCCACGACGGCGACCTCGGCAAGGCCCTGCGCCCGCAGAGCGGCGCACAGCGAATCGATGCGGGTCACGGCGGCGGACGAAAGAATCCCGTCGGGATCGGAAACATAGCGGGTCCTGTCGGCGAACTGAACATTGGGCACCTCGTCGGTCCGCCACGTGCGGGCGCCGGCCGAAACGGCCGCAAGCGCCAACAGGAATGTGAGGAAAAGTCGTTTCATATTTCAAGCGAAGATACGCAAAACTCTGCAAAAAAAGCGCCCCGGCGGGACGCTTTCAGTAAAAAGTGCGACCGAACGGCCTATCGGAGCCTCCGGGCGGGCGGCAAACCATGCTTCATAGCGACCGGAGCGCTTCCGGCAGCGGGCGGCCGACGAGGCTCCCCCACGGCCGGCGAACCGCAGGACGGACTACGGGCGGGCGTTGCGGCGGAACTCGACGACCAGCGACGAACGCGGAGCGACGAACGTGGAATCGCTCACGACGACCGGATTGCCGGTGAGCACATCGCGCCCCTCCGAGGAGAGCGACTCCGTGATTTCGGCATAGTGCGACCAGGGCACCGCCTTGCGGCCGCGCGAATTGTTGATGAAGACGAAGACCGCATCGCTGTCGTTGTAGCGGAAGTAAGCGTAGGTGTTGTCGCGCGACGCGAAATGGAGCGTCTGCCCGGAATGGATGACGGGCTTGGTTTTGCGCCAGTTGAAAAGACGGCTCGCATGATCGTACACCTCGGCGGCCGCGCCCTGCCGCTGAGCCGGATCGAAGAGGTCGACGGCATCGCCCTGCCAGCCTCCGGGGAAGTCGACGCGCAGGCCGCCGTGGCCCTGCGAGAGGTCGGCCGAGCGGAACATCAGCTCGTCGCCGGCAAAGAGCTGCGGAATGCCGCGCAAGGTGGCCATCAACGTCATGGCGATCTTGACCCGCCCGGCATCGCCGCGCACGACATCGGCCAGACGCTCGGTGTCGTGGTTGCCCGGGAAGATCATCATGCGCGAAAGGTCGTGGTAGACGAAGTCGTCGGAAAGGGCGTTGTAGACCCGGATCATGCCCTCGCCCCAGCGGAGCGAATCGGTGGGCAGCGCCGTGCGGACGGCGTCGAGCAACGGAAAGTCCATGATCGAGGGGAGCTGCGAATCGAAGCCGTCGCGGTTGGGGTTGCCGCCCTGCCAGTAGGCCAGCTGGGGCACGTCGGAGGTCCAGCACTCGCCCACGATGTTGAGACCGGGGTACTCGCGCAGCACGGCGGCGCACCACTCGCTCATGGGAAGCTTCTCGTTGTAGGGATAGGTGTCGACGCGCAGGCCGTCCAAATCGGCATACTCGATCCACCACACGGCCCACTGCTGGAAGTAACGCAGCACGAAGGGGTTGTCGAGGTTCATGTCGGGCATCGAACGGTCGAACCACCCGCTCTCCTGCACCCCGAGGTCGTAGCGCGAGGCATTGGGGTCCATGTTGGTGGAAAAGAGGTTGTTGGTCTGCGTATACTCGGCAAAGCGGTGCACCCAGTCGCCGAAAGGCAGGTCGGCCATCCACCAGTGGGCTCCGCCGCAGTGGTTGGTGACGATGTCCATGACCGCCTTGAGACCGTGGCGGTGGCAGGCGGCGACATAGTCGCGGTAGAGCTCGTTGGTGCCGAAACGCGGGTCGATGCGGTAATAGTCGGCGCAGGCGTAGCCGTGGTACGAACCCTCCGGCTCGTTGTCGAGCAGCAGCGGCGTGGCCCATACGGCCGTGGCACCGAGGCCGGCGATGTAGCCGAGGCGGTCGATCATGCCCTGCAGGTCGCCGCCGTGACGGCCGAAAAAGGCGCTGCGGTCGGCCTTCTCGGCGGTGTCGGACGTGGAATCGATCGAAGGATCGCCGTCGGCGAAGCGGTCGGGCATGAGCAGATAGATCATATCGGCCGTGGTGAAACTCTGCCGGGCGGCGGAGCCCTCGCGGCGGGCGGCGATGTCGTAAGGCACCTTGAAAGTCTCGCCCTCGCGCGAGAAGACCAGGTAACGCGTGCCGGGCTCGGCCGTGCGGGCCACCTCGACATCGACGAAGAGGTAGTTGGGGCTCTCGGCCTTGTGCACGTCAGCGACGCGCAGGCCCTGCGGCCCTTCGATGCGGACGTCGCAGGCGGCAATGCTGTCGCCGTGGATCATGAGCTGTAGGGGCGTGCGCATGCCCGTCCACCACGACAGAGGTTCGACATGCGAGATGCGGGCGCCGGCATCGTCGACCGACTGCGGATCGAACTGCGGGGCATCGTTGCAGGAGATAGCGGCCATGGCGCAGAGAGAGAGGAGGAAATGAGGAATTTTCATGGGTTCATCGGGTAAGGATCCGGTAGCTCCAGGGCGCCATGTCCTCGGCGACCTGCTCCGGAAGGTTGTATTCGGCCCCGGTCATCGCATCGGTGTAGGATCCGGCATAGATGCCGGTGCCGTACTCGGCGCGGATGGCGTAGGGCGACAGGTTCATGATGGCGACGACGCGGTTGTCGGGCGTCTCGCGGACCATCGTCATCAAGCAGTCCTCGGCGTTGTTGCGGATCTCGATCATCTCGCCGCCCAGCTCGCCCGCCGCGAGCGCGGAGTTGTCATGGCGCAAGGCGGCAAGGCGCCGGTAGAAGCGGGTGAAGCCGTTGACCTCGTAGGAAGCGATCGGATCGCGGTCGAAGAAAGCGAACGAATGGTCGTAACCGACCTCCTGGCCGGTGTAGATGAGGGGCAGGCCGCGCGGCACGACGAACGAGAAGACGGCCATGGCCTCGCGGGCCTCGCCGAAGCGGTCGAACTCGGAGCCCGACCACGAATTCTCGTCGTGGTTGGAAGTGAACGCCAGCCGCATGGCCGAACGGGGATAGCGCCCGCGATCGGCATAGATATAATCGCGCAGGGCGGTGACGCGGGTGCGCTGCTGCGCGACGTCGACCATCAGGTGGTGCATCTCCCAGGCGTAGCAGGCGTCGAAAGCGCCCTCGTCGAAGAGATCGGTCTCTTCGGCCTCGGCCAGCATGAAAAGGTCGGGCTTGGTGCGCTTGAGCCGCCGCACGGTGGTGTTCCAGAACTCCACGGGCACCAACATGGCCATATCGCAGCGGAAGCCGTCGACGCCGTGGTCGCGCAGCCAGAACTCCATGGCGTCGGCCTGGGCGTCCCAGACGGCGCGGTTGGAGTAGTCGAGCTTGGCCGTATCGCTCCAGTCCCAGGGCACGGCGGGGCGTCCCTCGCTGTCGTAGACGTAGAAATCGGGATGCTCCGTGATCCAGCGTGCATCGCGCGCCGTATGGTTGGCCACCCAGTCGAGCAGGACCTTCATGCCGAGGCGGTGGGCCTCCGACACGAAAGCGTCGAAATCCTCCATCGACCCCAACTCGGGATTGACGGCGCAATAGTCGCGGATCGAGTAGTAGGACCCCAGCGACCCTTTGCGGCCCTCGGCGCCGATGGGATGCACGGGCATGAGCCACACGACGTCGACACCCAGGTCGCGCAAGAAAGCGAGCCGCGAAGCGGCGGCGCGCAGGGTGCCCTCGTGCGTGAGCTGGCGCACGTTCATTTCGTAGAGGACGGACCGGTAACTCCAGTCGGGATGCAGCATAACGGAAGAATTCATAATTCAGAATGCACTATTCACAATTATTTTACAAGTAAACAAGGAGACCGAAAAACGCCCCGTCATAGCACTCCTTGAAACGATATGTTCGACTCTACAGGCAGCATGGGAACTTATGAATAGTGCATTCCGAATTGTGAATTAAAAAGCACTATTCACCAATATAGCGTACTCCCACGGTGCGAGCGCGAACTCCTCGCCGGCGACGATCGAGCGGGGCTCTCCGGTCAGGGCGTCGGTGAAGTCGCCGGCGACCTCGACGGTGGGGATCACCGCCTGCGGCTCGGCCGAGAGGTTGAAGAAACAGACGACCTTGTTGTCGCCGAGGATGCGCGTGAAAGCCATGATGTCGGCCACGGCGCCGCCCATATAGGCCATTTCGCCGCCCTTGCCGCCCGACGCGAGCGCGGGGTTGGCATGGCGCATGGCGTTGAGCCGCGTGTAGAACTCCGTCCACTCGTTGGGCTCCCAGGCGGGCATGGGGTCTTTCTCGAAGAACTCGAAGCGGTGGTCGTAACCGACCTCCTGGCCGGTGTAGATGAGCGGCATGCTCTGCGGCAGGACGTAAGTGAGCGCAGCCATGGTTGCGGCGGCATCGCCCATGCGCTCGAACTCGGTGCCGGCCCACGAATTCTCGTCGTGGTTGGAGGTGAACATCATCCGGTGAGCCGAGGCGAGGTAACGCTCGCTATCGGCCTGAAGGTATGCACGCAGATCGACGGCCGACTTGTCGCCCCGGGCGATGGCGTTGAGCAGATGGTGCAGCTCCCAGGCATAGGTGGCGTCGAAGCCGTCGGCATGGAACTGCGGACCCTCGGCCTCGGCCAGCAGGAACAGATCGGGGCGCACGGCGCGCAGGCGCACGAAAGCATCGGTCCAGAAGTCGTCGGGCATCTCCTTGGCGGCATCGCAGCGGAAGCCGTCGACGCCCTTGTCGGTCCAGAACTTCAGCACGTCGAACATAGCCTCGCGCACGGCAGGCGTGGCGTAGTTGAGCTTGGCGATGTCGGTCCAGTCGTACTGTACGACGGGAACTCCGGTCGAATCGCGCACGTACCACTCGGCGGGCATCTCCGTCACCCACGCATGGTCGGGCGAGGTGTGGTTGGCCACATAGTCGAGGATGACGCGCATGCCCAGCTTGTGGGCGCGGTCGAGGAACCGCTCGAAATCGGCCATCGTACCGAACTCGGGGTTGATGGCGCGGTAGTCGCGGATGGCGTAGTAGGAACCCAAGGTGCCCTTGCGGCCCTCGACGCCGATGGGATGCACGGGCATGAGCCACACGATGTCGACGCCCAGGTCGCGCAAGGCCGGCAGGCGCTCCTCGGCGGCGGCGAAGGTGCCGGCCGGGGTGAACTGGCGCACGTTGAGCTCGTAGATCACGGCATTGTCGCGCCACGCATCGGAGGCGGACCCGGAGGTGCAGGCGGCCGCAGCGAGAAGCAGGACCCCAAGCAGCAGGTTCAGAAGTCGTTTCATGGTTTTATTCGGTTTTGGTCAGTATTTCGAATCCGTGGGCCGGGAGCTCTACGACGAGCTCACCCGCGGGCGTGAGGCCGAAACCGGCCCCAAAGTTAGCTTTAAATTTCGTATTTCCGGCAAAAAGGGCGGGAAGAGCCGATGCAACGCGCTGCGGCCGGTCGCCGAAGTTGAGCGCGACGAAGACCCATTCGCCCATGTAGACGCGGGCGAAGAGCCACACGTCGTCGGTGAGGGCCAGCGTGGTCATGTCGCCGTACAGAAGCGGCATCGACGTGCGGCGCAGGTGCGTGAGGGCGCCGGTGAGGCGCCGGACGGTCTGTTCGTCGGGCGTGTAGCCGCCGAAGCGCATCATGCGGCGGTTGTCGGGGTCGTTGCCGCCGGGCTCGCCGTACTCGTCGCCCTGGTAGATGCAGGGGACGCCGGGAAGGGTGCAGTTGAGGGCCTCGACCAGGGCGAGCTTGCGGTAACCCACGGGGTCGCCGACGCCTACTTCACGCGTCCAGCCGGCGAGCTTGTGGTCCTCGTCGGGCGAGAGGGCGCCGCCGGCCAGCGAGACCAGACGCGCCTTGTCGTGGTTGCCCGTGATGTTGCCCATGGTGTGGTGGGCGCCGTAGACCGCGAGCGAACGGTCGACCTCGGCGGCCAGGTCGCGTACGGAACGGCCGCGCACCGCGACGTCGAGCGCCGTATGGTAGACGTTGAAGTCGAACTGGGCGTCGATCATGCCGCTGCGGACGTAGGAGGAGATCAGCTCGGGCGACCCGTAGGTCTCGCCGATCTGCCACAGGCTGCGGTCGGGGAAGCGGCTCTTCATCTTGCGGCCGAGCATGCGCCAGTAATTTTCGGGAATGTGCTTGCAGGCGTCGTGGCGGAAGCCGTCGAGGTCGTATTCGGCGATCCAATACAAGGCCGAATCGGTCATGGGTCCGCACACCTCCTCGCGCTCGAGGTCGAGCGTCGGGATGTGCTCGTCGAACCAGGTGGTGAGGCGCTCGTCGTCCCACAATCCGAGGTTCTTGCGGCCGTCGGCAAGGTAGAGGGGCGTCACCCAGTCGGGATGGGCCTGCAAGACGGGCGACCGGAGATGGAGATGGTTGGCCACGTAGTCGAGGATGACATTCATGCCGCGGGCATGGGCCGCATCGAGCAACTCGCGGAACTCGTCGGGCGTGCCGAAACGGTCGTCGAGCTGCGTGGTGTAGACGGGCCAGTAGCCATGGTAACCCGAAAAACGGGTGAAAGGCTCCTTGTTGAGTCCCCAGGCGTCGCGCGGGTTCTGCGTGACGGGCGAAATCCAGAGCGTCGAGATGCCGAGCGAATCGAAGAAACCGGCCTCGATCCGGTCGGTGATACCGCGCAGATCGCCGCCCTGGTAGTCGACCTGCGGCAGCACGTCGGACCGGCGGAGGGGCGCATCGTTGGCAGGATTGCCGTTGTCGAAACGGTCGATCATCAACGAATAGAGCACCTGCGCCTGCCGGTCGCGGCGGTTGAGCCGTGCGGCGTCGGAGACGGGCCGCCCCTTATCGAGCGGGAGGAGCAGGTCGTTGAAGCGGGCGTCGTCCGAAGCGGCGAAGACCCGCAGCCACGAACGGTCCGCATCGGCGGCATCGGCGGGCAGCAGGACCTCTGCCCCCCTGTCGCTTATGGAGACATACTCGTCGGGCAGGCGGCAGTTCTGCCACAAAGCCACGACCTGCCGCGGCGCCTGCGAAGTTTTCACCTGTATTCTTGAGCCGTCGCATCCCTCGGAGAAGGCCCAGGCATCGGACACCCGCTCGCCGCCGAGGGCGACGACGGAGAGACAATGGCCGCCGGTCCATGCCTCGAAAGTGGCGACGAACGGCCCCTCGGGCGCGGTGACGACGAATTCGGCCCAGCCGTCGGCAGCCGGCTCGATGCCGAGCTCGGACGAAGTGACCGAATCGGCCCGCTCCCACTGCGGGAGGTAGTCGGTCAGAAACAACCGGTTGGCGCCGGGCTGCAACCGGGCCGGCACGATGGGCTCGGCATTGCCGGCGGCAGGCGCATCGGCGAAGCTATGCGAGCGGCAGCCGCCAAAGGCAGCGGCAGCCAACAGAAAAAGGAAAATCCGTTTCATGGAGTACAACTATTTCAACAGGAGAACGACCGACGCATAGCCGCCCAGCCGCACCGACGAAGCGTCGCCGAATGAACCCGAAACGCTGTTGAGCGTGGCGACGGCCTTGTCGACGGCATCGGTGAGCGGAAGGCTGACGGAAGACGACGAAAAATTGTGAAGCACGAGCATGCGCTGGTCGCCCTCGGTGCGGTACCAGGCGGCGATCTGCCGGTACTGCGTATTGTCGGCGTTGTAGACCAGATGCTCGGTCATAGCACCCATGGCCAAGGCGGGATAGGTGTTGCGCAGGGCGCCGAACGTGCGGTAGACGTGCAGGATCGACTCCGCATCGGCCTCCTGCGCCGCAACGTCGGCCACCGCCTTCATGCCGGCGAAGACCTTCGCAGCGTCGACAGGCTCGGGGGTATGGGTGTCGCCCCACTTCATGGGATGACGGACATACTCGTCGCCGCTCTCCTTGGTGCCGACGAAACCCAACTCTTCGCCCTGATAAACGTAGGGCGAACCGCACGAAGTGAGGAGCACGGCACCGGCCAGCTTGGCTTTGGCGACGGAGCCCTTCAACTCCGAAAGGGCGCGGTCTTCGTCGTGGTTGGAGAGCTTGGTGGCCTCGATGAAGTCGGGCCGCACCTTGGCGTAGAGCTCACGGTAAGAGAGGATGTCGCGGGCGAAATAACACCCGGTGGAGGTGTTGAGCGCATCGCGGAGCCGCCACCAGTAATCGAACTCGAAAAAGGCGGGCAGTCCGAGGTAATAGGGCGCCACGCGGTCGTGGCTGTCGTACATCTCGCCCACCATGTAGATGTCGCCGTCGGGATGGAGGGTGCGGTAACGGGCGTTGACCTCGTCGTAAAAAGCTTTCCAGAACCGGGGGTTCTCGTCGGAATAGGCATTGTGATAGACGTGCTTGGCGCCGTCGAGACGCAGGCCGTCGATGCCCAGGCCGATCCACTTGGCGGCCGACTTGCAGACGGCCTTGAAGGCGGGCGACTCGGCGCACGCATCGGCCGGACCGTAGTTGAGATCGGCGAACCACGAAGTCCAGAAATGGGAGTGGTACATGACCGACGACATGTAGGGCATCAGCACGTCGGCGGGATCGGCCGAAGCCGTGTTGGCGACGAGCGTCATAGGCTCGCCCCACGCGATCGTATTGCTGCCGGCGGCGGCGCCGAACTTGGTGCCGGCGGTCCAGGCCGTGGCGGAGGTGCGGATGAGGAAGCCCCACGACGAATCGAATGCGAGAGACAAGGTATAGAGGCCGCTGCCGGCATCGTAGAACTCGACGCACCGGCCCGGGTCGCCGAGAAAGAGATATTTGCCGCTCGACGGCGTGCCGGAATTCTCGACGGCGCCGACCTGCTCGACCGTGACGGTCTTCCGGTTCCAGTCGAGCGTGAACTTCACGTTGGGCGTCGCGTCGCCCCCGCAGACGGCCGTGAACCACTGGCCGGCATCGTAACCGGCGGCGCCCTCGGAAGCAATCGTCGGAATCTTGCCGTCCCGGATGTCCTGCCGGGGGTTGTCGGAGAAGACGTAATAGTCGCGGCAGGGGCTGTCGGGATTGCGCACGGCATCGAGGAACCACGGATGCTGCTTGCCGGTATGGTTGATGACGTAGTCCATGTAGATCCTGATGCCGCGGGCGTGGGCAGCGTCGATCAACGCCTTGAAGTCGGCCTCGGTACCGAAACGCGGATCGAGAGCCTCGTAGTCCTCGACGTCGTAGCCGTGGTAGGAAGCAGCGGGATGGGCAGGCGAGAGCCACAGGGCGCCGACACCCATGGCATCGAGATAATCGAGCTTGTCGGCGATGCCGCGGAAGTCGCCCACGCCGTCGCCGTCGGAATCGGCGAAGGCGTAGATCAGAATCTGGTAAGTGATGTCGGCGCGTTTGCGGCCGTCCCACGGCTCGGGATCGACGGCGAGCTGCTCGGCGGCCATGTCCGACTGAACGACGGAGACGACGACCGGCTCGGCGCCCTCGGCGCTGAGGGTGAGCTGGGTGGAGCGCGGAGCGCCCGAGGTGTTGGCAGCAACCGAGACCCGCACGCTGCGGTCGCCCGAGCCCGACGACACGTCGGTCTGGCACCAGGCATCGGCGGCGGCGATCATCCATTTAGAGGCGGTGGATTTCACTTCGAGCGACTGCACGTCGCTGTCGGCGAAGAACTCCAGGCCGGCGGGCGAAGCCGAGAGGACGACGGAGCCGCCGTCGGAACCCGCCGGGTCGCTGCTGCAAGCGCCGGCGAAGCCGAGCAGGCAGAGCACGAGCAAAAAGGCGAAGAAACGTTTCATGTTTTTGGACGAATAGCGGTTGGAGGTCGGAAGAGGAGCGGGCCGCACCCGGATGGGAACGGCCCGCTCCTCCGCAGCGACCGGAGGGTCGGTCAAAACCCTCCGGCCTGTATGGCGACGGCGCGAAGCGGCCGTCGGAAGATGCTCGTTACTCGGTCGGCTCGGGCTGGCCGTACATCTTCTCGTTGAAGACGATTTCCGACTTGTTCAGGTCGAGATAGACGCGGTAGTTGCCGGCCTTGACGGCGATGTTGCCACCACCCTGAGCACAATCGGCACCCCAGTTGAGACCCCAGGCCGCATCGGCGCGGAACTTCATTTCGGTATCCGCAGGCGCTTCGATGTCGGCGTAGAAACGCACCTTGACGGGGTTGTACTCCATGACGATGTCGTTATTCCAATCGCCATTGAGACCGATGATGCCGATCTGGTCGGCACCCCACTGCTGGGTGAACTTGAGCGTCGACTTGTTGAACGAGAAGGAGTAGAAACGCTTGGAGTAAGCTGCGATGTTGCCGCTGCCGCCGCTGTCGATCAACGTTATCTCCTTGGCCTCGGCATCCGGAGCGGCGGCCCCGCCGTCGGTACCCCAGTTGCCGTTGTTCCAGTCGGCCGCCCCCGTGAGCTTGAATCCGCTGGCGGCCTTGGCACCGAAGTCGACGACGCCGGTGAAGACGCCTTTCTTGTCGTAGTCGTAGAGGAATTGCGAATTTGCGAAATCCCAGCCGCAATAATCGCCGATGATCCACACGTGGTTGTAGAGGTCGACGTCGAGCACTTCGGCGTTATAGGGCGTGAAGAGAGCGCTGATGATGTTGGAGAGGCTCTCCGTACCCTCGATGGCGGCGCCCTTGCTGTCGATCATCGAGAAACCGATCTGCAGGTAGACCGCAGTCTCCGTGCCGGGCTCGCCGCCGGCATTGATCAGAGCGGCGTTGAGGTCCTTGGCCGTGGCGGTCAACACCTCGGGACCGGCCGAAACGGCCACCGGCTGGCGGTCCTCCATGGTCTCCGAAAGCGCCGCATAAAGCGTACAGGCGGTAGCGGCCTGCCAGCCGAAATCGGGCTGCGTATAGGCCACCGTCACGGCGGGGCCGTCGACGGCGAGGGCTCCGGCACCCGTCACCTCGCCCGCCACGGGCGCCACGACGCTGCCGGGAATGTACTGCGCATCGATATGATCCTGTTCGCACGCGGTCAGCGCAAGACCGGCCCATGCGAAGAGTGCTATGCTCAATAACTTTTTCATTGTAGTCGATTGTTAGGTTTGGTAAATGCGGAAAAGGATCAGTAACCCGGATTCTGCGTCAGCTTGCCGCTGGCGTTGATGTCGGCGGGAACCAGCGGCATCAGATTGCGGTGATCCTCGACGGCGCGGCCCTCCTTGACGGCGCCCTTCCACTGCCAGCAGTAGTCGCCCGTGGTGAACTGGCCGAAGCGGATGAGGTCCTGACGGCGCGTGCACTCCCAGTAGAGCTCGCGGGCGCGCTCGTCCAGCACGTCCTGCAACGAATAGGCATCCAGCGGGTCGAGACCGGCGCGTACGCGCACATCGTTAAGTGCGTTCAGACCATCGGCCTCAGCAGCACCGCCGCGCTTGGCGCACTCGGCCAGCATCAGGTAGGCATCGGCCGAACGGAACATGGGGAAGTCGGTATCGACGAACGTACCGTCCTGACCGGGCGTGCCGTCATGGTTGAGATTTTTGAATTTCAAAGACTTGTAACCGCCTTCGCCCTCGGAGGGATCGTACGAGGAAACGTTGTCGACGCTCATGCCGTACTTGGTGTAGAACATGGCGCGGGCGTCCTTGGCCTGGTCGAACTTCTCGGAGAAATCCTTGGTGAGCGACAAGCCGCCCCAGCCCGAGGCGGAAAGGCCAACGGTGGACATGTCGAAACCCGAAGCGGGCAAAGCGGCCGAGATGATGAAGTTGGTGCAACCGTACGAACGCACGTTGATGCCGTCCTGCGGAACGACGAAGATGATTTCATCGCCGTTGTGGGTTACATTGTTGGTCCAAAGGTGATTGTCGGCCATGAAGAGCTCGGCATACTTGGCATGCAGCGGATAATCAGCCATAATCTCCTTGCAAAGCGCAGCGCACTCGGCGTAATGGTCGCCGCATCCCCACACCTCGGCGTTGAGGTAGACCTTGGCCAGAATCATGCGCACCATGCCCTTGTCGCCGCGGCCATAGACATTCTGACCGGCCTCGGCCAGGTCGGAGCCGTCCAGCAACTCGGTGCACTCCTTGACGAGCCAGGCGTAGAGGTCGGCGCGCGAAATCTGCGCGGGGCCCTCGGCGCCCACGAGGTTGCCCTCGGTGGAGAAAGGCACGTTGCCGAAGATGTCGATGGCGTGATAGTAACTCAGCGCACGCAGCGCACGGGCCTCGGCCACGAACTCGGCACGCTTGGGAAACTCGGAAGCGGCGAGCGCGGCGCTGTTGGCGCGGCGGATGAACTCGTTGCAGAGACTGATCTGGTAGAATACACGGTAATACATCGAAGTGATGAACTGGTTGGTAGTGGTCCAGTTCATGTTGTGGATGTCCTGCATGCCGGTATCGCCCCAGCAGCAGGTAGCCTCATCGGTGGTGAGCACCTGCATGTTGAACAACGCACGGACATACTGTCCGAAACCGCCGTCGACGCCCGAGATGTCGGGGTCGCCGTTGGGACCGTGCGACGAACTGACGGCCAGCCCCTGGTAGCACTTGGCCAGCAGCGACTCGTAAGCATCCTGCGAATTGAGCACCTCCTCCGGAAGCTGGATGTTCTCGTCGATGGGCGTAGTATCCAGATCGCCGACGCACGAACCCAATCCTATCGAGAAGGCGGCCGCGGCGGTCATCAACAACACTTTATAGCTTTTCATAACTAAGATTCGTTTTAGGGTGGATTAGAAATTGAACTTCAGACCGAGCATGTAGGTGCGCGGACGGGGATAGAAGTTGTTGTCGATGCCCGAGAAGATTTCGGGATCGATGCCCTTGTAACCCGAGATGGTGGCGACGTTCTGCACGGTGCCGAAGATACTCAGGTTCATGGGGCGCTTCGACGACTTGCGGAGGTCGAACCGGTAGCTCAGCGTAATGTTGTCGAGCTTGAGGAACGACGCGTTGCGCACGTAATAGTCGGAGAGGTATTGAGCTTCGGTGAAACCGGTCGCCATGGCCGAAGCATGACGGTTGCAGACGAAATTGTTCAGCCAGAGGTCGCGCAGCGAACCGCCGTTGGATTCCACGTTGGCATAGACGTAGTTGCCGACGTTGGCATGGGCCGAGACAGCCAGCGTGAGGGCGCGCCACGAAACGGCGGTGTTGAAACCGAACGTTACGTCGGGAGCGGCCTTCTTGTAACAATACTTGTCCTTGGAATCGACCTTGCCGTCGCCGTTGCGGTCGACGTAGACGCCCTCCATGGGAAGGCCGTTCTCATCGTAGACCTGCTGGTAGACGTAGAACGAATTGAGCGGCTGGCCGGTCTGCTGCACCTGGCAGGTGACGCCGACGCCGCCCGAGATGCCGCCGGTATCGACGCCATAGTAATCCTCGCGCTCGTCATCGGAAGTCAGACGGGTGATCTTGTTCTTGTTCCAGGCGGTATTGAATCCGATGGTCCACGTCCAATCCTTGGTCTGGATGGGCACGGCATTGATCTCGAACTCGACGCCGGTGTTTTCGAGGTCGCCGATGTTGGCATTGAGGTAGTTGGCAAGGTTGGCGCCGGCAGCAATGGGCGTCCAGTTGAGCAGGTCCTTGGTCTTGCGCTTGTAGAAGTCGATGCTACCGTAGATGCGGCCGTCGAGGAAACCGTAGTCCAGACCGGCATTGTAGGTGGTGGTGGTTTCCCACTTCAAGTCGGCGTTGTAGCCGGCCGGCGTGATGGGAACGATCACGTTGGAGCCGAAAGGATAGTAGCTGCCCAGCTCGTTATAGATATAAGTGGCCAGCGTGGGATAGTCGCCCGCGTTGAGGTCCTGCTGACCGGTCTGGCCCCAGCTCAGGCGGAGCTTGAGGTTGGAAACGGCGCGGACGTCGCGCATGAAGGGCTCGTTGGAGATGTTCCAGCCCAGGGCCACCGAGGGGAAGAGACCCCATTTGTTCTCGGAGAAACGCGAGGTGCCGTCGTTACGCACCGTGGCGGTAATCATGTAACGGCTGTCGAAAGCGTAGTTGACACGGCCGAAGAACGAGACGAGGTAATATTCGGTCTTCGAGGTTTTGGGGTTGGAGATGTAGTATCCGGGAGCGTCGGGAGCCGTACCGTCGGCCTTGTAAGTCTCGCCGAAAGACGATTTGTAGAAGTGCTGCCACGAATAACCGGCCATGACGTCGAACGTATGACGGCCGATGGTCTTGTTGTAGTCGGCGTAGAACTCCAGGGTCTGGTCGCGGCGGCGCTGCGAATAGTTGCGGTGGTAACCCGAACCCGACTGGGTCTTGTCATGCATGGACTGCTCGGTATTGGACGCCACATCGACCGTGCCGGTCGACTCGACATAGTCGAGACCGAGGTTGAGGTTCAGGCGCAGGTCTTCGAGACCGTGGATGCGGTAGTCGACCTGGGCGTTGCCGATGAAACGCTTGGCGTTGGACTCGTCGCGCTTGTCCTTGAGCAGCGCCAGGGGATTCTGCGTCGCCATGGTGTTGCTGTTGGCAACAGTATGGTCGGGACGGCCCTCGGCATCGACACGGCCGTTATTCCACCACCAGTAGCCGTTCAGACCGTCGGGGTCGTAGACCGGCTGCGTGGGGTCGAACTGCACGGCCTGGCCCACGGCATCCTGGTTGGCGAAGCGGCTGTCCATGTTCATGCCCTTCGCGTTGAGGCTGATGTTGAGGTGGTTGTCGAGCAGGATGGGATTGAGATTGACGGTGAGCGTCTCGCGCGTCATGTTGTCGGTGCGGAGCGTACCGTCCTGGTTGATGTAGCCGAACGAGACGCGGTAAGGCATGCGGTTCTTCTCGCCCATCTTGACGTTGCCCGTCAGACTGATGTTGGTGTCGTAGGACTGGGCCAGCTGGTAGATCTGCTTCTGCCAGTCGGTATTGGCCGTGCCGAGAGCACGGTAGGCGTCGTTGTCGGTGCCGCCCATGAACTGCTCCATGGCCGCACGCATCTGGTCGCCGGTCATGACGTCGACATACTTGGCATTCTGGCTCAGCGAAGCGGTGAAGTCGACGGCCACGTGAGGAATGGCCGAATCGGTGCCCGAACCCTTCTTGGTGGTGATGATGATAACGCCGTTCGAAGCGCGCGAACCGTAGATGGCCGTGGCCGAAGCATCCTTGAGGATGGTGAACGACTCGATGTCGCTGGGATTGATCGAAGCCAGGGCGCTGCTGACGCCGTCGATGCCGGAATTGGAGACGGGCAGACCGTCGACCACGATCATCGGGTCCTGCTGGGCGCTGAGCGACGAAGCACCGCGCACGCGGATCGTCGCGGCGCTGCCGGGCTGGCCGGTGCCGGGCGTGACGACCACGCCGGCGCTCTTGCCGAGCATCAGATCGGCGGGCGAGGAGACCAGACCCTTGTTGAGCTGGTCGGCCTTGACGGTGGCCACCGAACCGGTCATGTCGTTCTTCTTGACGGCGCCGTAGCCGATGACGACCACTTCGTCGAGGGCCATAAGGTCCTCTTCGAGCACCAGACGGGCAAGATCGGTCGACGAAGCCACGCGCTGGACCGTCTTATAACCGATGTAGCTGACTTCGACAACCGACTGCGGGCTCTTCACCGTGATGGCGAAAGCGCCGTCGATGTCGGTCGTTACACCGTTGACGGTGCCCTGTTCGACGACGGAAGCGCCGATGATGGGATTGCCGGAGTTGTCAACGACAACGCCGTTGACCGTGTACTTCGCCTGAGCGAAGACTCGGAGGGGGGGGGTGCAGACGCATAGGATCATGACACCCAAACACATAGCTAAAACTTTCTTCATAAAGCCGTTTGTGTTGGTTAATAATTAGGTTGGTTGTGCTATTTCAAGTTTCGAGAAACCGTGCCGTCGACCGTGAGCCGTTCGCCGGCGAGCATGATTTCGATCGCTTCTCCTTCGCAAGTGATTTCCACGGTGCCGCGCATGATCCTCACCGAGATGACGCGCCCCCGGTAGTCGATGCGGAACGCCAGGTGGCGCCACGCCTCGGGCAGATGGGGCTCGAACGAGAGGAGGCCGTCGCGGACGCGCATGCCGCCGAAGCCCTCGACCACCGAGAGCCACGAACCGGCCATGGAGGTGACGTGGCACCCCTCCTCGACCTCGCGGTTGTAGTCGTCGAGGTCGAGCCGCGACGTACGCAGGTACATCTCGTAGGCCTTGTCCATCAATCCGAGCTTGGCGGCCAGGATGGCATGGACGCAGGGCGAGAGCGACGACTCGTGGACGGTGCGCGCCTCGTAGAAATCGAAGTTGCGGCGCAGCGTGGCGTCGTCGAAATCCTCCTGGAAGAAATAGAGGCCCTGCAGCACGTCGGCCTGCTTGATGAAACACGAACGCAAGATGCGGTCCCACGACCATTTCTGGTTGATGGGCCGCTCGGCGGGATCGAGGTCCTTCACCAGAAGCTGCTCCTTGTCCAGATAACCGTCCTGCTGGAGGAAGATGCCCAGATCGCGGTCCTCGCCGAAGAACATGTTGCGGTCGATCTCGAGCCACACGGCCGTCTCGGCCTGCTCGTCGAACGCACGGCGCGCGCACATGGCGGCATAGGCCTCGGGATTGTTCTCGCGCACCCACTTCACAGCCTCGGCGGCATAGCGCAGGCACCAGCAGGCGATGTAGGAGGTGTACCAGTTGTTGTTGACGTTGTTCTCGTACTCGTTGGGGCCCGTGACGCCGAGCATGACATACTTCTTGCGGGCTTCGGACCAGGTGATGCGCCGGGCCCAGAAACGCGCGATGGAGAGCAGCACCTCGGCGCCCCCCTCGGCGAGGTAGGAGGTGTCGCCCGTGTAGCGGATGTAGTTGAAGATGGCGTAGGCGATGGCGCCGTTGCGGTGGATCTCCTCGAAAGTGATCTCCCACTCGTTGTGACACTCCTCGCCGTTGATGGTGACCATGGGATAGAGCGCCGCGCCGTCGCGGAAGCCGAGTTTGGCGGCGTTCTCGATGGCCTTGTCGAGCTGGTTGTAGCGGTAGACGAGCAGTTCGCGCGCCACCTGCCGACCGGCGGTGGCCATGTAGAACGGCAGGCAGTAGGCCTCGGTGTCCCAATAGGTGACGCCGCCGTACTTCTCGCCGGTGAAACCCTTGGGCCCGATGTTGAGGCGCGTGTCGACGCCCGTATAGGTCTGCAAGAGCATGAAGATGCAGAAGCGGATGCCCTGCTGGGCCGCATCGTCGCCCCCGATCTCGATGTCGCAGCTGTGCCAGCGGGCGGCCCAGGCGCGCTCCTGCTCTTTGAGCAGCGCATCGAACCCGGCCTCGGCACCGTCGGCCGCCACGGCGCGCGCGGCGGCGATCAACCCGTCGGCCTTGTGGTTGAGCGACGAACAGATGCCGACATACTTGCAGAGCGTGGCCCACTCCCCTGCCTCGCGGCGGACGACAGCGGTATGGCGCACCTTCTCGGGCACGGTTTCGCAACGGAACCCGGCGCCGTCGAGGAAGACGCGCTGCGCCCAGGCGACGTCGAAACCGCTTTTCTTGGTACGGCTCTGCACGGCGTCGCCGTCGGTGGCGACGGGCTCCCAGAACTTCTCGTCGTAGTTGGCGTCGGTGTTGCGGACGTCGGCGTCGATATAAGGCGAAAAAGTCACCTCGGCGGCCCTGTCGAGCGGCCGGACGGCATAGCGGATGACACCCAGCTCGCGGCGCTCCAACGAGAGGAAGCGCACGGCCTCGACCTCGACGCGCAAACCGGACCTCATGCGCACGGTCATGCGGCGCGTGAGCACCGAACGGCGCATGTCCATCTCGCGGCGGAACGATTCGACCTCGACGGCGGCCAGGTCGAGCGCCTCGCCGTCGACGAAGACGTCGACCCCGATCCAGAACGCCGAATTGAGCACCTTGGCGAAATACTCGGGATAGCCGTTCTTCCACCACCCCACGCGTGTCTTGTCGGGATAGTAGATGGCGCCTATGTAATTGCCCTGGAGCGATTCGCCCGAATAATGCTCCTCGAAATTGGCACGGCCGCCCATGACGCCGTTGCCCAGGGCGAAGAGCGACTCGGAAGACTTGACCCGCGCGGGGTCGAAGCGCTCCTCGACGAGCATCCAGGGGTCGGTCTTGATAAACTGGTTCATGGTCAATCTATTTGGTTGCAAAGTTTCTCGAACGTGAAGCCCTCGAAGGTGGGCAGCTGCATGGTGGCCTTGGCCAGCAGGGGGCTGCCGCCCACACCGACCGACCGCATGCCTGCACGCGTAGCGGCCTCGACCCCGGCGGCGGCATCCTCGAAGACGACGCAGACGGCGGGCTCCATGCCGGCGAGCTCGGCCCCCTTGGCGAAGACCTCGGGATCGGGCTTGGCCTTGGAGACCAACGTGCCGTCGACGATGCGGTCGAACAAGGCGCGCAGGCCGCAGCGGTCGAGGATGACCCCGGCGTTCTTGGATGCGGAACCCAGCACCACGCCCACCCCTTTGGCCTTGAGCTCCTGCAGGAACGGCAGGACGCCCGGCAGCACCTCGTCGGCGGTCATGCGGTTGACGTAATCGAGGTAGCGGGCATTCTTCCCGGCGGCCATCCGCTCCTTCTCCTCGGCGGAGAAGCGGTTTTCCATGCCTCCGGCGCGCAGCACGATGTCGAGCGACGCCATACGGCTGACGCCCTTGGTGGCCTCGCCCTGCTCGGGCGTGAACTCGAAGCCGAGTTCGCGGGCCAACGCGGCCCAGGCGAGATAATGATACTTGGCGGTGTCGACGAGGACCCCGTCGAGATCGAAGATGCAGCAGGAGATCATAAACTGAAGATTATTTGTCCTTGACGAAAGCGACCGACACGGCGGCCGACAACATGAAAACGGCGGCCAGGGCGATCATAGCCATGGGACGACCGCCGAACAACTGCGTGACGATCAGACCGCCGGAGAGTCCGACGACGATCTGCGGAACGGTGATCGTGAAGTTGAAGATACCCATGTAGACCCCCATGCGGCGCGCCTCGACGGCCCGCGAGAGGATGGCGTAGGGCATGGCCAGGATACCGGCCCAGGCGATGCCGATGCCCACCATGGGGATCATGAGCGCATATTTGTCGGAGAGGAAGCACAAACCGGCGAAACCGGCGGCGCCGAACAACAGGCAGAGCGCGTAGACGAGCTTGTTGCCCCACCGGCCGGCGATGCGCGCGATGAAGAGCGAAGCGATGCAGGCGGGAACGGGATAGGTGCCGTTCAGCACGCCGACCCACGTTTGGGCCTCGCCCTCGGAGAGCACGGAGCCCCCGCTGGCAGCCACACCGGTGATGGCGGGCTTGAGGTAGGTCCACATGAGGAACAGCGCGGCCCACGAGAAGAACTGCACGACGCCGAGCTGCCACATGACCCGGGGCACGTTGCGCATCAACTCCACGAACGAGAGGCGCTCGGGCGTCTCGCCGGCCGTCTCGTCGTTATACCTGGCGAACTCCTCGGGCGGATACTCGCGGGTGCGGAAGGCGGTGACGAGCACCGTGGCGAGCAGAATGGCGCCACCTATATAATAGGACCATGCGATATGCTGGGCGACCTGCCCGGGGACGACCTCGTCGGAGACGCCGCAGCGCGTGAGGATCAACGGCAGGACGGCCCCGACGACGGCGCCGAGATTGATCAGAAAGGTCTGGACGACGTAACCCTTGGTCTTCTGCGAATCGTCGAGCATGTCGGCGACCAGAGCGCGGAACGGCTGCATGGTGACGTTGAACGACAAGTCCATGAACAACAAGATGAAAGCTCCCATGGCCAACGGCGCGAAAGCGAGCAGCAACGGGGCGTTGGGCATCAGAGCCAGGGCCAGGGCCGAGACGATGGCGCCGCCGAGGATGAACGGGACGCGGCGGCCCAACCGGGTCCAGGTGCCGTCGGAAAAGAGCCCGACGATGGGCTGGATGACCAGGCCGGCGACGGGAGCGGCCAGCCAGAAGTAGCTCAGGTGCGAGAGGTCGGCGCCCAGCGACTCGAAGATGGTGGAGGTATTGGAGTTCTGCAGCGAATAGCCGATCTGAACCCCGAGGAAGCCGAAGCTGAGGTTCCATATCTGCCAAAAGGACAGTTTCGGTTTTTTCATGGATCAGGCGGTAGTTTTGGTTTTCGGTTTATAAAATTAAAAATAAATATCCGGAAAACGGAACGTCCGCACGACGAACGGCACGATAAAACCGACGAACGGCAACTTCCGGGAGACGAAAGCGGAAAAACCCTGAAGGACGACCCGGGAGAAACGGAACGCGGAAAACACCGGCCGGGACGAAAGCGGACGACGAACCGAAAACCGGCGAAGGAGAAAGGCGGAAGAGCGGGTCAAGAAAACGGCGGCGGCACGAGAAACGAGCAATGGCAGACAGCAGGCCGGGAGCGGGCGGCGGGGCTCGTGCCTTTGAGGCGCGAGCCGGTCCCGGGCGCAAGGTCAGAGACCTTGAAATATGATTTTTCGATGAAAGCCTGCACCCCGGCTAAAAGATCGGAGCCGGGCAGGGGAAAGTAAAGAAAGGTACAAGAGAAATCGGCCGCAGGAGCGGAACCGGCAGCCTACGCCTGCTTGTCCTCCAGCCAATTCATGAAGTCGGCGGTGCGCGAACGGCTGACGAAGACCTCGAAATCGGGCCGCGGCTCGAGCGACACCTTAAGACGGTTGCTCGAATGGCGGGAGATGCCGGCGATGGAAGCGATGGCCGCCGTGCAGTTGCGCGACAGGCGGAAGAAGAGCCGCGGATCGAGCTGGTCGGCCACGGCATCGAGCGAAGTGTCGAGAATCAGACGCCGGCCGTCGGCGGTCACGAGGTAGGTGTACTTGTCCTCGGCATAGAAATAGGCGATCTGCTCGGTGTTCACCACCGTGATCTTGTCGCCCAGACGGACGACGAAACGCTTGCGGTACTCGCGCCCCGAACCGGCGAGCAGGCTGCGCAGCAACGCGGCGTCGGGCGCCGGCGCGGGATTTTCCGACAACAAGGCCTTGCGGCAGCGCTCCACCGCGGCCTGCAACTCCTCGGGCACGACGGGCTTGAGCAGGTAGTCGACGCTGTTGACGCGGAAAGCCCGGATGGCATAGTCGTCGTAAGCCGTGGTGATGACCACCTTGCCGCGCACCTCGGTCCGGGCGAAGATGTCGAAACACATGCCGTCGGAGAGCTGCACGTCCATGAAGATGATGTCGGGCCGGTTGGCCGGGTCGCGCAGCCATTCGACGGTGCCGACCACCGAACTCTGCACGCCCGCGATGCGCAGGTCGTCGAAATGCTTCTCGATGATGCGCCGCAGGTTGGTCTGGGCCGGGATTTCGTCTTCGACGATCAGTACGTTGTAGGTTTTCATAACAGCGGCAGTTGGACGCGGAAGGCGGCATCGCTCTGTTCGACGGCGATCGGCCGGCCCGCGAGGTCGAGGTATTGTTGACGTATGTTGCTCAGCCCCACACCTGTGGAGGAGGGGACATGCAGACGGAGCTGGAGGTTGTTGCTCACCGTCAGCCGGTCGCCCGAGGTCTCGATGAGGATGCGGAGCGGCTTCTCGGGGCTCACGACGTTGTGCTTGGTGGCGTTCTCGATGAGCAGCTGCAGCGAACAGGGCACCACGTGGCGCCGCATGGCCTCCTGCGGAATGCGGATCTCGACATGGAAGCCAGCGGTGAAGCGCTCCTGCAACAAGTCGATGTACTTGCGGGCGAATTCCACCTCCTCGGCCAGCGGCACCAGCTGCTCCTCCTCCCTTTTGAGCATGTAGCGGTAGGTGTCGGCGAGCTTATGAATGAAAGCGCTGGCGCGCTGGGTCTCCTGCTCCTGCACGAGGTAGTCGAGGATGTTGAGCGAATTGAAAAGAAAATGAGGATTGATCTGCTGCTTGAGCCGCTCGTAGTGGAACTGCGCCCGATGCTTCTTCCCGCGCTCGGAACGCAGCTCGAACTCCGACTCGACGACGTAGGCCACGAGCTGGATCACGGCGTAGACCACGATGTCGACCAGCAAAACGATGGTGTAGAGCCGGAAGAAAGGCCGCTCGGCGAGCACGGCGCCGTTGCCCCAGGGCAGCCCGAAATAGACGGCCGCCGTGAGCAGGAAGACGAATCCGAACGTGAAGAACGCCGAACCGACCAGCCGCAATCCGCGGCGCCGCAGCATCCGGGCCCGGATGTTGACGAAGATGAAGTTGCCGCAAAGCATGGTCAGCAGAGCCAGCGTATTGCCCAGCAGACGGTCGAACTCGTAATGCACGCCCTGCTGCTCGAAGTAGGGCGAATTGAAGAAAGTGGTGTAGAAGATGCGGAAGAGGAGAATGGCCGCGACGATGCCCACGATCAGCCGGGTGGACGGCGACCAGTACATGCGGCTGCCGGTCTGCGAACCGCGCGACCGGGCGAAAAGAAACGTGAGCCACCCGATCCCTTCGGTGACGGCCACGGTGGCGATGACGGGGGCGAGAACGCCGTCGTCGATGACCCGGCGGATGGCCAGCGCCCCGTAGATGCCGAAGAAGTAGGCAACGAAGATGCAGATGAGCGACAGGGCGGCGACGAACTCGGCGCGCAAATTGCGGCGGACCGTGATGATCAGGATCATCGAGAGCGTCAGCACGGTGAGCGGCACGTCGTCCACGTAGTCGAAGACACGGCTCACCGCAACGACGGCGGCGTGGGCCGCGGCGAAGAGGTGGATGAGGAGAGGCGTACCGATCGAAAGGCGTTTCATGGTGTCGGGGATGCGAAAAGCAATTTAAAGGTAACGATTTTCGTGTTTCCGTCCAAATTTACGGTCCGAAAAATCGCCGCCCTCCCGCACGAAGCACTCCGGAGGGCGGCGAGGGACGACGGCACACAAATAAAATTTCCCATCTATATATTTTGATGTACCAGCGTCCTTGGACCTGCATCCTGAATCCGACCGCTGCAACTCGCGGCTATGGCCGCGTATTCAAGTTCCGCCCCCAAGCCCCCGCCTCAAACAGGGGCTTCTGTCGGGAATCCGTAAGAAAACAAATTACAACATTGTTGATACAACAAGGTATATAATCGTGTAAAATTTGGCAGTCAGCAAGGGTTGTATTAACTTTGCAGGAACCAAACCCCCGGAAGCCCGGAAGCCCGGAAGCCCGGAAGCCCGGAAGCCCGGAAGCCCGGAAGCCCGGAAGCCCGGAAGCCCGGAAGCCCGGAAGCCCGGAAGCCCGGAAGCCCGGAAGCCCGGAAGCCCGGAAGCCCGGAAACACAAAACCGAAACGAACGGCGACACGACGTTGCGCCGAAAAAACAGAGACGAACGAAGATGAAACTTTTACGGACCATACGCGACCGATGGCGCGACCTTTTCCGCAAGCGCCGCTTCAACATGCTCAACGCCACGACCAACGAGGAGGAGTGGCACATCCACCTTTCGCCGGCGAGCATCTTCGCCGGTCTGGTGTCGTTCGTACTGCTGCTTTTCATCCTGGTGCTCACGCTGGTGGCCTACTCGCCGCTGCTGGAGTTCCTGCCGGGCTACCGCACCGAAGCGGGCCGCTCGCGCGAAAGCCTGGTGCAGAACATCATCCGCATCGACTCGATCGAACGCATGGTCAACGACATGATGACCTACAACGAGAACATCGGCATGATCATGGACGGCAAGACGCCCGTCGTGCGGACCTTCACCAACTCGGACAGCACGCGCACGAGCAAGGTGCTGGTCATGCCCTCGGCCGAAGACTCGCTCTTGCGCGCCCAGATGGAGGGCGACGGTCCCTACTCGCTGGTCCAAGGAGGCCGGGCCGCCTCGCGGCGGCAGATCCGCGAGGCCATGGAGCTCGTAACGCCCGTCGAAGGCATCATCACCGACCGCTTCAACATCCGTGAAGGAAGTTTCGGCGTACGGGTCGCGGCGGCAGCCGGCAGCCCCGTCACGGCCATCGATGACGGCACGGTGGTAATCAACCGCTGGACGCCCGAAGCGGGGCACATCATCGAAATACAGCACACCAACAACCTGCTCTCGATCTACCGCCACCTGTCGCAGCCGCTCGTGACCAAGGGCGACCGCATCCGTTCGGGCGAACTGATCGGCTACAGCGCCGAGGTGCAGAACGGCATGGTGCAACCTTTCGAATTCGAACTGTGGAACAACGGCAAGCCCGTCGATCCCGAAGGCTACATCATCTTCTGACATGAAACAGCGCCTGGTCCTTCTGGGATCGACCGGATCCATCGGCGTGCAGACGCTCGACATCGCACGCGAGAACCCCGACCTTTTCGAAGTGCGCGTACTCACGGCCCGCCGCAACTGGGAACTCCTGGCGGCGCAGGCCCGCGAATTCGACGCCGACGCGGTGGTCATCGCAGACAAAGAGTGCTACACGCCGCTGCGCGAAACGCTTGCCGACACCGACATCAAAGTCTACGCCGGCGAAGAAGCCGTGGAACAGGTTGCCGGAGCGGGCGACACCGACGTGGCGGTCAACGCCCTGGTGGGCTACGCGGGGCTGGCTCCCACGGTGGCAGCGCTCCGCGCCGGCAAGAAACTTGCGCTGGCCAACAAGGAGTCGCTGGTGGTAGGCGGCGAAACGGTGATGAAACTCGCCGAGGAACACCGGGCGCCGATCCTGCCGATCGACTCGGAGCACTCGGCCATCTTCCAGTGCCTGGCCGGCGAGGAGTCGCCCGTGCGGCGGCTGATCGTCACGTGCAGCGGCGGATCGCTGCGCGACTTCACGCCCGAACAACTCGAAACGGTCACCGTCGAACAGGCGCTGCGCCACCCCCAATGGCGCATGGGCGCCAAGATCACGATCGACTCGTCGACGCTGGTCAACAAGGGATTCGAGGTGATCGAGGCCCACTGGCTGTTCGGCACCCCGGCCGACCGCATCGCGGTGCTGCTCCATCCGCAGTCGATCGTCCATTCGATGGTCGAATTCGAAGACGGCGCCATCAAGGCCCAGCTGGGCACGCCCGACATGCGCATGCCCATCAGCTACGCCCTGATGTTCCCCCGCCGGGCCTTCCGCCCCGACGAACGCTTCGACTTCCTGGCCCACCCCACGCTCTCTTTCGCCAAGGTCGACCGGACCAAATATCCGGCCCTCGACATCGCCTACGACTGCCTGCGGCGCGGCGGCACGGCGGCCTGCACGATGAACGGCTCCAACGAAGTGGCCGTGGCGGCCTTCCTGGGCGGCAAATGCCGCTGGAAAGAGATCGTGCGCGCCATCGAATACGCCCTTTCACACGCCCGGTTCGCCGCGCAGCCCTCGCTCGACGACTACGCCGCGGCGAACGCCGAGTCGCGCCGGCTGGCGGCCGAATACCTCCGTCTGTAACGCATTTCCCCGACACCCCCTCCGATCATGGAACTTTTCATCAAAATCATCCAGTTCTTCCTCTGTTTCACCATCCTCGTGGGCATCCACGAGCTGGGGCACTTCCTCATGGCGCGGGTTTTCCGCATCCGCGTCGAGAAGTTCTACATCTTCTTCGACCCGTGGTTCTCGCTCTTCAAGTTCAAGCGCGGCGACACCGAATACGGCGTCGGCTGGCTGCCGTTGGGCGGCTACGTGAAGATCGCCGGCATGATCGACGAGTCGATGGACAAGGATTTCCGGAGCCAGCCCGTGCAGCCGTGGGAGTTCCGGGCCAAACCGGCCTGGCAGCGCTTTCTGGTGATGATCGCCGGCGTGGTGATGAACGTCCTGCTGGCCATCGTCATCTACTGCGGAGTCTGCTATACGTGGGGCGACACCTACTTCTCCAACGACGATGCCCGCTGGGGCTACGCCTTCAACGAGTCGGGCCACCGCCTGGGCTTCGAGGACGGCGACCGGTTCGTATCGGTGGACGGCGAGCCCGTCGACGACCCGATGGCGCTGCTCAACGCTCTGCTTATCAACGAAAACGGCCGCACCGTGGTTGTCGAACGCCGCGGCGAGGAAGTGATGCTCGAACTCTCGCTCGAATCCCTTATCGCCATGCGGCAGGAAAAGGGCTACGAGAATCTGTTCCGCCTGCGCGAACCGTTCCTTGTGGACAGCGTCGTCACAGCGACGGGCCTGCAGAAAGGCGACGAGATCATCGCCATGAACGGCTACCGCAATCTGGAATTCTTCGACTACAAGGCACAGCTGCAGCTCCATGCCGGGCAGGAAGTACGCGTCGAGGTGCTGCGCGGCGCCGACACGCTGGAACTGACGCTTCCCGTAAGCGACGAGGGCCGTCTGGGCGTACTGGCAGCCACCCCCTACACTCCGCGCACGCGCTACTACACCTTCCGGGAGTCGATCCCTGCGGGATTCCGCAAGGCTGGGCGCACGCTGGCCTCCTATTGGGAGCAACTCAAGCTGATCGTGCAGCCGAAAACCGAACTCTACAAGGAAGTCGGCGGATTCCTCTCGATCGGCAGCATCTTCTCCGCCACGTGGAACTGGCACGACTTCTGGCTCAAGACGGCCTTCCTGTCGATCATCCTGGCGGTGATGAACATCATCCCCATCCCGGGGCTCGACGGCGGACATGCCATCTTCACGCTGTGGGAGATGATTACGGGCCGCAAGGTGAGCGACAAAGTGCTGGAAGTGGCGCAATACGTAGGTCTGTTCCTGATTCTGGCGCTGCTGATCTACGTCAACGGCAACGACTTCTACCGCTTCTTCCTCAAATAATCCGCCACGCCTGCGGCATTGCATCCCGGACTGCGCCTCGCAAGCAACCGAAGATGAACTACCGGTAAAAACGCGTCGGGCCCGGATGCGGAGCCGACGAGACGCAGCACGGCGAACGCTCCGGCAACACGCCCGGCTACCGGGTATATCCCAGCCGGGGAAGTTTCCGCCATACCGGAACCGGTCTCGGCCGGACGCAGAGCGCCGCCCCGAACGACACGAAAACTACGCTGACCATGGCCAAAATCAAGAAAGCCTACTTCTGCAAGAACTGCGGATTCGAAGCCCCCAAATGGCTGGGCAAATGCCCGTCGTGCGGCGAATGGAACACCTTCGCCGAGGAGATCATCGCCAAGGAAAGCGGTCCGGCGGCGGCTTCGGTGGCCGGGGTGCTCCCCGCGTCGAAACCCCGCCGGGTGAGCGAAATCGGCGAGAGCGACCAGCGCCGCATCCACCTGGGCAATGCCGAGATCGACCGCGTGCTGGGCGGCGGACTGGTGCCGGGCTCGCTGATCCTGCTGGGCGGCGAACCGGGCATCGGCAAATCGACGCTCTCCTTGCAGATCGCGCTGGCGCCCAACGGACTGAAGACGCTCTACGTCTCGGGCGAGGAGTCGGCCGAGCAGATCCGCATGCGGGCTACGCGCCTGGGCATCCGCAACGAGGAGTGCATGGTCTATGCCGAGACGCTGCTGGAAAACATCGTGGCGCAGATCGCCGAGCAGAAGCCCGACGTGGTGATCGTCGACTCGATACAGACCATCTACACCGAACTGCTCGACTCGTCGGCCGGCAGCGTCTCGCAGATACGCGAATGCGCCGCCACGCTGCTCAAATATGCCAAGTCGACCGCCACGTCGATCTTCATCATCGGCCACATTACGAAAGACGGCGCCATTGCAGGCCCAAAAATTCTTGAACACATCGTCGACGTGGTGCTCCAGTTCGAGGGCGACAGCAACAACGTCTACCGCATCCTGCGCGGCATCAAAAACCGTTTCGGCGCTACGTTCGAGATCGGGGTTTTCGAGATGCTCGACGACGGGCTGCGCGGCGTGGACAACCCCTCCGAAATCCTGCTCACCCACTATGAGGAACCGCTGAGCGGCATTGCCGTGGGAGCCTCGGCCGACGGCGTACGCCCCTACCTGATCGAAGTACAGGCCCTGGTGAGCGGCGCCGCCTACGGCACGCCCCAACGCACGGCCACGGGCTTCGACGCCCGCCGCATGAGCATGCTGCTGGCCGTGGTGGAGAAGCGCATCGGCCTGAAGATGTTCCAGAAAGATGTGTTTCTGAACTTCGCCGGCGGATTCAAGGTCGCCGATCCGGGACTCGATCTGGCCGTCGTGGCGGCGGTCGTCTCCTCCTACTACGACCGCCCGGTGAGCACAGGCGTGTGCTGCGCCGGCGAAATAGGCCTTTCGGGCGAAGTGCGCCCCGCGCCGCGCACCGAACAACGCATCAGCGAGGCGGCCCGGCTGGGATTCAAACGCATCATCGTCTCGGGCTACCTGGCCAAAGGGAAGCGCCCGAAAGGAATCGAGATCGTGCAGATCAACAGCATCGACCAGCTGCCCCGGGCGCTCTTCGCAGAATAAGACCCGAGGATTCGGCAGATCGGACAACAAGGATTCCGGCCGTCACTCTTGGAATAGAGCGGTCGAGGGCTGGGTGCGCATAAATTCTTGGATCGAGCAAGGGTTCGAAAAAATTCCCGGGCCGAACCGGCACCCAGCCGAATGCCGGATTCTGCAGTTGTTTCCCCGGGCGAAGTCAGTGCCTGCCGAACGCCGGATTCGCAAGAATTTTCGGGGCGGAGCCTGCGGGGCACGCTTGCGGGCCTCCGCCGGGGGAGGCTCCGGCCCGCACAAGGAAGATTCCCGACTCTTTACGAGCGAATGCCTGACCGCGATGCTCTTGTCGCTTTCTTGCCCGCCGTTTGCATCGGCCCGGCATCCGCCGCAGCTGCCTACTGCGGTCCGCACAGCACCGAATGTGATTCCGGCAACAAGGCCGGTCATCCTCACACAATTTTTTGCATTCCGGCAAATCATAAGCAATCATTTAGTGCCGCCCCGGCAAAAAACAGCCGCACAGGACCGCTGCGGACAGCCACAAAAAAACAGCCGCGAAATCGCGCTGCCCACCCTGCCGCCCCAGAAGCAACGGACCTCCATTTCCGGAACAGATTTTGCACCTCTCCGACCAAAAGGAACAAAAGATGCAAAAAAGAGTCGTCATACTGGGAGGTGCAGGGTTCATCGGGGCCCATCTGTGTCTGCGCCTGCTCGAAGCGGGCCATCGGATTTTCTGCGTGGACATACGCGATGCGGCCGATTCGCCGCTGCTGCGCAGCGCGTTGCAGAACCCCTCGTTCCGCTTCGTGCGCCACAACATCGTCAGCCCGTTCGGCATCCGCTGCGACGAAATCTACAACCTGGCATCGCCCTCGATGGTGCGCTACAACAAAGCGCTGCCCGTCGAATCGCTGAAAACGAGCATGACCGGATCGGTCAACGCCCTCGATACGGCCCGGAACGAGCATGCACGCGTGCTTTTCGGGTCGTCGGGAGGCGTTTACGATATCGACCGCGCCACGGCACGCACCGAGGGCCGCGACAACTGCTCCACGCACCGCATGCTGGCCGAAGGCAAACTGGCGGCCGAAGCGCTGCACCGCGCCTACCGCAACGAATTCGACGTCGACACGCGCATAGCCCGCATATTCAACACCTACGGCTCGGGCGCCGACCTGATGGACCAGCGCGTGGTGATGAAGATGATCTCGGCGGCGCTGCAGAACCGCGACATCGCGGTGAACGGCAACGGCGAACAGGCACGGACCTTCTGCTGGGTGGAAGACATCGTCGACGGACTCGTGAGCCTGATGGAGGCGCCGCGCACCGAGTACACCCGCACGCTCGACCTGGGCAGCAACCACGAGATGCCCATCCGCACGCTGGCCGAGAAGATCATCGCCCTGACCGGCAGCCGCTCGCGCATCGTCCATCTGCCGGCACGAGCCGACGACACGCCACGCCGCTCGCCCGACATCTCGGCCGCGCGCCGCGAACTGGGCTGGCTGCCCCGCACGCCGCTGGTCGAGGGGCTGCGCCGCACGATCAGCTATGTGGAAAAGGAACTCGCCGGCAACCACTACGCCCGCATGACCTGGGCCGAAATGAACTGACGACCGCAAATCGGGTCTTCCCCGGGCCGCGGGAACAACAGCCCTCACCTTGTTAAAACGCTCGCAGCCGCAAATCCGTTCGGGATAACCACCCCGGCCGGAAACGTAAAAGCGAACCGCGCGAGCGAAGACCGGACAGCGGCCATTCACCTTCAACCTTTCACTTTTAACTTCTATAGAAATGCAGGATTTGGATAAGATTATCTGGCGGGACGCGCTGACCTTCGTCGACTTTTTCGCCACCTGGTGCGGTCCGTGCCGGATGATGCACCCCGTTGTCGACCGCTTCAAGCAAGAGATGCAGGGCCGCATCGACGTCTACAAGGTCGATGTCGACGACCGCAGCACGAGCGACTTCGTCGCCCGCTACCGCATTGCATCGGTGCCAACGCTGATCTTCTTCCGCCGCGGCGAAATCTTGTGGCGCCAGAGCGGCGTAATCGCCTACGAAGACCTGAAAAAGGTGCTCGAAAAGCTCGAAAAGACCGAACGCATCGAGCAGAGCTAAGGCTCCCAACGCCACGCCAGCTCCTCGCGGAGCGTTACGGCGGCAGGAGCGTCGCCCAACGAATCGGCAGCACGGAACACCGCCTGCCGATTCGCTGCGTCGTGCTCTCCGATGGCTGCCAGCAAAGCGGTCGCCCCCTGCACGGCCAAGCGCTCGGCCCAGGCGGCCAGGCGGCCGGCGGCGACCTCGCCGCCCATCCGACGCACCGCACCGACGGCCCGGAAAGCCCACTCGGCCGGCGGCCCGGACCACCGTGCCGCCGCCATCAAGGCGGCGTAGACGAGCAGCGGTTCGTCGGACTCGCACCAACGCTCGAAGATAAGCGGGAGAACCGGCGCACGGCCCAAAAGCGCGAAAGCGGCCTCACCGGCCACTTCCGAATTGATGATCCCGGCCGCCCAGGCGGGCAGCTCGTCGATCGTAAGAGACGAGGGGGAAGCGAGGTGCAGGGCTGCCAGACGCAGCTCCCGCACCTCCTGGCGATAGAGCATGCGCGCGAAAGCATGGTCGGGCTCACAGGCACGGGCAATCGCCCGCACCGTGGGCAGGCTCACGCCGTAATTGAGCCCGTAGTCCGCGCCGTACCAGCGCATGCCGTCGGCCACGGCGCCGTTGCGCTCGCGGCGCATGGCGGCCAGCAGCGCGACCATCCGCGAAGTGTGGTTCTCCATCGCCTATTTGCGGCGCGGAACCGCCACGCGGATCGAACGGCCGAACTCGTAGATCGGGAGCACGACGCGGTCGAGCTCACGACCGGCGCAGATCACCGTGCAGGTCGAGAGATCGGCCAAACGGCACATCGTGTAACTCTGCTCCTTGGGGCCGGCTTCGACGGCCGAAGCGTCCTTGCCCGAAGGCTCGATCTGCAGGAGCACCATGTCGCCCGAGAGGTCGCTCTCGGGGAGCAGTCCGTCGGTCGAGCTGAACCGGCAGACGATATATTGTTTCTTGTCGGTCTGAGGATAAACCACATAGCGGCGCGTCTCGGTGGTCACGATGCGCTTGCCGAGAAAGAGTTCCAGGTAGCTCTGCTCCAGGCGCGCGATCTCGTCGAGGGCGGCCTTCAACCCTTCGCCGAAGACGTTCTCGCCGGCCTCGCCCGTGATGAGCTCCACGCGGTGGCGGCGCAACGAAAAGATGGCGTTGGCGGCATTGCGGGCCGCCTCGTCGAGGGGCGGCATCGACATCGACGTCTTGTCGGGCTGGATGCGCGCGAAACCCTCCTCGGAAACGGAATAATCCGTCACTTCCAGCTCTCCGGCAGCGGGTTCGGCATCGAGGTAGAGCATGGCGGGCTCCATGAGCGCCACCGAAGCCGAACGCACGCTCCAGGCGCTCTTGTCGGTCAAGGGGGCGCGTACGCCCAGGTATTTCTGCGCATAACGGGCATAGGGCCCTGCCAACGTCCGTTCGCACTCGACCGTCACGTCGACGGCCAGCGTGGTGCGCGGATCGGAGACGACGACACCGCCGGCCCCTTCATAGGCGCCCAGCGGGGCGATGTAGGGATTCTGCGCCGCAGCGCCCGCGGCCCACAGCAAAAGGGCGGCAGCCAAGGTTCTGAGTTTCATGGTTTGCGATTTTATGATTCTCCTATTAACAAAGATAGGAAGAATATTCATTATTACATTATTCGAGCAAGTGTTTTTGGAAAAAACGTGTTAATTATTGTGGACACGAAGACTGATATACTGCCTTTGAACCCGAGAGAGTCCGAAACGATCTTCACGAATTGGTCGGACTGATTCGTGAAGAGACAAGGGATGATGTGTGCCCACAAATCGAACAGCTCTGCAATACAAAGCAAAAGATAAATGCGTTATACCGATAAAAACCACGAGGATCAACCTCGTGGTTTTTATTAAAAATAGCAAAAGCTATCAAAAAAATATTATCTTTGATAGCAACACAGATTAAACGGTGCCATTTACGATTATTACAACAATATAAATTAATATGAACTAAAAAAATAAACCAACAGTTTCTATATTAAAAAACTTATTTTCTATGAAAAAGATTGTTTTCATATGTGCGATTGCGCTAATCAGCACGTCGTGCGACCCCTCGAAATGGATAGACACACATGCGACTTCTTGGTATGCAAAAAACAATACCGATCAAATCCTAATCATAACGACGTCGCCGTTCATTGAAACCGACGCAGTTGTAAGTCCCGGAGATTCGGTATTAATTCATATATTCAATCCATTTCAGTATTTAGGCACCCCTTCTTTTGATATATTTTACGATGCATGGGACGGACAAGAAAAGAATATAAGTCTCTTTTCCGAAGATAAACTTTTACTAAAAACATGGAAATATGTAGACCGGAACGCAGCTGACAGACAATTATTCAACGAATCCTACTGGCGGCTATATATCAAAAAATCCGAGCGTTATCAAGAACAAACATACACATGGATTTTTGATATTATTCCGGAGGACATTACTCCATTGTAACTTCTTTGTTGTTGCATCATGTTTCGCATTGACAAACTGAGCACGACATCGTATTTGCCGTTAAACATGTTATACCCGTAATGACAAGCGACTGGATTTCATGAATTGCCTTTCATGTAAAAAAGACTTTGAAAGTACTGCTGTTGCAGTTCCCTAAAAGGATCAATTTTGCAGTTGGATTAGGAGTCGTTTGAAATCGTGAAAATGAAGTGATCTTACGCACTTTCCACTTACTTATCCATTGCCTTTTTCACGATAATTTTCTCATATCGCTTGCAGTCAAGCAATTATCTCCCGTTGCATTAAAAATACGAATAAGCGAGGGCAAAAGCAAGCTTGCTTGCATTTTGCCGAGCGGGAGTATCTTGGGCGAAGCCAAAGATACGAATAAGCCAAGAACAAAAACCTGCTTCCTTGCATTTTGCCGAGCGAAGTGTCTAAGACGAAGCCAATGTACGAAAAGTCGGGCGCAAAAGCAAGCGCATGCTTGATTAGCCGAGACGGAAGTGACTGAGCCGCAAGTCGAATATAACGTATTTTGACGAAGTATCAAAATTTGAGGTAGAAATCGCGCGTGAGGGCCCGGTATTCGGGCGTAAAACATTCGTGCTCGCCCGTGCCGATGACCAGTTCGGAACACCGGGGCGCCTGCGGGGCAGAGGTGCCCAACTCCAGCAGCACGCGCTTGACCGGCCGCCGGGGCGCGGTACGCACGTTGGTACGGCGCACGAGAAAAAGCAGCCCGTCGCAAAGAGCGATGAAGCGCTCGGCGGCATCGGCCGGCAATATCGCGGCGAACCGACCGCCCGGCTGCAAAAGCCGTACCGCCGCATCGCGCAGCTCGGCGAAAGGAAGCCGCACCGCATGGCGTGCCGTGGTGCGCCCTGCATCGGGACACGTGAGCGAATCGACGAAAAACGGCGGATTGGAGACGATCAGATCGAACCGCTCCTTCGGCTCGAACTCCTGCACGGCCGTGCGCACCATCCGCAGCCGTGCGGCCCACGGCGACGCAGCGGCATTGGCGCAAGCCTCGTCGACCGGCTCCACGTCGATGCCCGTCACCCGAGCCTGCGGGGCCCGCTGGGCCAGCATCAAGGCGATGAGCCCCGTACCGGTGCCGACGTCGAGCAGGCGCCGGTCCGATGCTTCGACCGAGACCCAGGCCCCGAGCAACACACCGTCGGTCCCGACCTTCATCGGGGTGAGGTCCTGCCGGACGTCGAACTGCTTGAAACGGAAAACGGACACGCTGCTGCCAAAAATCAAGAATCAAACATGGCCTGCCGGGTCGATCCCGACCCCGAACAAGGCGAAATCGAACCGCACGGGGTCGCCGGCATCGAATCCGCGGAGCACGGCCGTAATCTCCTCCACTGCGCGCCAGTCGTTCTGCCGTCGGATCAGCAACCCCAGCGCACGCCCCGTCTCGCCGGTGTGGAGATCCAGGGGCAGGTAGAGCGCCGACATGGGGATGCGGCGCCATTGGCCGAAATCGACGCCCCGGTCGTCGTGCCGCACCATCCAGCGCAGAAACATGCAAAGACGCTTGCAGGCCGCCCCCTTGTCGATCGACGAGAGGTGTTTCTCGCAACGCGGCGCATGGTCGCAAGCGAAAAACTCGCGCCGGAAATCGGACAACGTCTGCGGCAGCGACCCCGTAACCTCGTAACGGCTCTCGAAGAAAGCGCCGAGGCTCCCGAACTTCGCGCAGAGACGTCTCAGCGCCAAGATGAAATCGCGCAGATCGCCGCCGTTGAACGTACGGTGCGCATAACTGTCGAGCGCGGTCAGCTCACGGTCCGACGCGTTGCGCACGAAGTCGGCCGGCGCATCGTCCATGACCCGCATCATGCGGTGGCCGCTGCGCACGATCGCCTTGCGGTTGCCCCAGGCGATGGTGGCAGCCAGGAAACCAGCCACCTCGCGGTCGGCGCAGTCGGTGAAGCGGTGCGGCACCGAGATGGGATCGGCCTCGATGAATTCGGGGCGGTTGTAGCGGTCGTGCAGCCGCTCCAGCAGGTCGCGCAACGAATCGTCCACGGGGTCAGAGAATCTTGCCGTCCGACATGACGATTTTACGGTCGGCCATGGCGGCGAGGCCCTCGTCATGAGTCACGATGACCGTAGTCTGCCCCAGCCGTTCGCGCAGGTCGAAAAAGAGCCGGTGTATCTCGTCGCGGTTGCGCGTATCGAGGTTGCCCGAAGGTTCGTCGGCCAGCAGCACGGCCGGAGAATTGATGAGCGCCCGGGCGATGGCCACCCGCTGCTGCTCGCCGCCCGACAACTGGTTGGGCTTGTGCCCGCGGCGCCCGGCGAGCCCCATCAGCGTCAACAACTCGTCGGCCCGGCGCTCCACCTCGGCACGCGGCCGGCGGCCGATGAAACCGGGGATGCAGACATTCTCGAAAGCCGTGAACTCGGGCAGCAGATGGTGGAACTGGAAGACGAAGCCGATTCGCTCGTTGCGAAAACGCGACAACTCCCTGTCGCCCAAAGCGAAAGGATCGACGCCATCGATCGTCGCACGGCCGCCGTCGGGCCGCGAAAGGGTGCCCAGAATCTGCAAGAGCGTCGTTTTGCCGGCCCCGCTGGCCCCCACCACGGAGACCACCTCGCCGCGCGCCACATCGAGCGTCACGCCCCGGAGCACCTCCAGATCGCCGAAGCGCTTGCGTATGTCGGTAACATGTATCATTGTCGGAACTTGTTGAAAATACGGACCGTATCGACGGCCTCCCGCACGTCGTGGACCCGCAGCACCGTGGCTCCCTGCCGCAGGCACTCCCATCCGAGCGCGACGGTGCCGGCGAGCGACTCGGCGGGAGAAGCATCCAACACCTTGTAGATCATAGACTTGCGCGAGACACCCGCCAAGACAGGAAAACCCAGCTCGCAAAGCCTGTGCAGCCCGGAGAGCAGCTCGTAGTTCTGTTCGAGAGTCTTGGCGAACCCGAAGCCGGGGTCGAGCACGATGTTCCCGCGCCGGATGCCGGCGGCAAGCATCGTCTCGACGCGCCGCCGGAAGTAATCGCACACCTCGGTGACGATGTCGCGGCGGTAGTCGGTCAACGACTGCATGGTGCGCGGATCGCCCTTCATGTGCATGGCAACATAAGGCACGCCGAGCTGCGCCACCGTGGGCAACATCTCGGCGTCGAGCTCGCCGGCCGAGATGTCGTTGACGATCACCTTGCCGAAACGCCCGACGGCCGACCGGACCACCGAAGCCCGGAACGTATCGACCGAAACGGGCAGACCGGGCGCCAGCCGCCGCACGACCTCCAGGCCCGCCGCCACGCGCCGCCACTCCTCGGCGGGCGACACCTCGTCGGCCCCGGGACGCGACGAATAACCGCCCACGTCGATGATGGCGGCACCCTCGTCGAGACACGCGCGCACGCGCCGCTCCACGGCCCCGGCATCGGGCGTACGGCTGCCGGCGTAGAACGAATCGGGCGTGACGTTGAGAACGGCCATCACGCAAGGCTGCAAAAAATCAATCTGCATGCTGCAAGGTATTGCTTTCGAGGCGGAAACGGCGGTCGAGCTCGGCGACCGCGGGTTCCAACTCCTCCTCCAGGATATTGACGATCGCAAAGTCGGCCCGGGCGCTGAGCGCATCATCGTCCGACTGGGCGGCGATGCGGCGCCGCACGGCCTCGGGATCGCTGCCGTCGCGCCGGCAGGTGCGCCCGATACGCAATCCGACGGGCGCCAACACGGCGACCGTGCGGTCGACGAGACGGTCGAACCCCGACTCGAAGAGGATGGCGCTCTCCAAAACGACGTAATCGCCCTGCTGCGCGGCGGCCCAAGCCACGAAATCGGACTTGACGGCGGGATGGACCAACGCTTCGAGATCGGCCAACGCTTGGGGATCGGCGAAGACGGCCCCGGCCAAAAAAGCCCGGTCGAGCTCGCCGTGGCGGTAAGCCGCAGCGCCGAACCGGGCAACGATGGCCTTGCGCAAAGGCGCGTCCTGCGACATCAACCGCTTGGCAGCGGCATCGGAGTCGTAGACGGCGGCGCCGCGCTGCGCGAAGAGCCGGCAGACGGTGCTTTTACCGCTGCCGATACCCCCGGTGATGCCGACCTTCATCATTTTTTCTGGGGTTTGTCGATCTCAAGCACGCCGTCGATCGAAAGCACCTTGATGTCGCTCAGCTGCACGGCGATGGCGCTCTGCAACGACTTCGAATCGAGGATGATCCTACCCTCGTGGCCCTCCTCGCGCGAAGGCCGGTAACGGAGACTCGACAAGGGAATGCGCAGCGTCTTGTTGGAATAGACCTTGTAACCGAAAAGGTTGGTGCCGACCCCCTCGACGACGCACGTGACCTCGAAAAGCACGCCGTCGACATCGACCATGACATCCTGGCGCGTACTGTAGGTATAGCTGAGCTTGGCGATATACCAGAAGATGAACGCCGCGACGAACATGGCCAGAAAGACCGGCTGCACGTAGCGGTGCATCCATTGCATGAATTTGTCCATAGCGCAGGGAACTTTGCTGCGAAGATAGTGCAAGCCGGCGGCAAAACAAAATTAATCGGGAATTTTCCCACCCTCGCCCTGCTCCCGGCCCAACAGCTCCGGACTTCCGGGGCCCGGGCATGCAGCAGAGCATATCCGGAAAGGGAACCGGACACAGAACGGCGCAGGGCCGAACAGGTCCGGACACGAAACGGGGCCCGGTCGGCAAAAGCAGCCTGGCAGATGCTTGGACGCAGCGCACGGAAAAGGAGCAGGAACGATGCCACCCATGCATGGGCGTCAGGTCGCCATCGAAATAACGTAGCCAGGAAGCATGATCGGAACCCGCCCCGAAAGAAGATGAAGACCAATAACCCAAGTGCAGGCCGACATACGTCAAGTCTCCCGTCGACTCGTGGCGGTAGCCCGTAGCAGGCGCTGAAAAGCAGTCGCTCAAAGGAATGCGGCGGAGAGGGAAACAATTCACAACTTTACGATTAAGCGAGAGTAAAGACCGTTCACGGGCTTTACCGAGCAAGAGTAAAGTCAAGACCCCGTAGGGGGATTAATGCAAAATGCACAATTTATCATTCTGAGCGAAGCAACGAACGCAGCGAGTGCAGCAGCCGCTTGCGGACTATGCCGAGCAAGGAGGAGAAAGACAAACGAAGTGCAGTCAAGAATCTATTCTGGGCAAGGTTACAGATGTTTCGCTGCGCTCAACATGACGGTTGCAGCGGCTCTTCGCAAAGAAGTGAACGACAAACGAAGTGCAGTCAAGAATCTGTCTACGTATACTTTTATACAGATTCTTCGTCGCTCTGCTCCTCAGAATGACAAACTACTGAATTGTTCGCAAACTCCGCAGCAGACTGGAATATGCAACTGGCGGCAACGCGGAAAGGTGGAAGGAAAAGATGTGCGATTTGTTCGCAAATCTACCAACGTCGAATGCAAGCCGAATTCATAGAATCCGGAGCTCTTAGACGGGTAATTGCAGTTTACAGAGCTAAACATCGGCTTCAGCCGTGCGAGCCGAAGCCCCGCCCTGCGGAGGCTCGCAGACACTCGCCCCGCTGGCTTCGGCACGAAAACAACACAGCGCCGACCGAAGCAGAGCTTGCGAACTTAAACAGCGTGCGCTTTTTCTGAACGAAGCGAACGCTGCCTGCAGAGCATGTCCGGCGACAACCGAAGTGGCGAGCCTCCGCGCCGGGAGGCTGCGGCCCGCGCAACACTGCGAATTACAAAACCGCAGAACCACAGAAACCAGCAATCGAACAACCGTCCGCAAACAACTATTCCTTATCAATCCTCCTGCGCCATTACGCTGCCAGCGGACTGCTGAATCTACCGGCCGCGCTGACGAGACCGTTTCCCCAAAAACTGCGCGCAGAGTCAAGCAAACATGCTTGAATTTGCGGAGGCGGGAAGACGTGCCTGCAAGGAACCGTGGTCCCTGTCACTCCGGGCCGTAAAAGCTGCTTTCCGAAACCCAAAAAGAAAGCGCACCCGCCGGGGGCACGCTTTCCTGTTCCGAACGACCGGGAAGGCTACTGCTTCTCGATCTTCTTTTTGTCGGCCCGGGCCATGAGATCGTAAGCCACGGGAGTGGCGATGAAGATCGTGGCGGCAGTACCGACGACAACGCCGACCGTCAGCGCGAAGATGAATCCGCGGATGGTCTCGCCGCCGAAGAAGAAGATGGCGAGCAAGGTGACGAGCGTGGTACCCGACGTATTGATCGTACGCGACAGGGTCGAGTTGATGGCGTTGTTGACATTCTCACGCAACGAACGCTTGGGATAGAGACCCAGGTACTCGCGGATGCGGTCGAAGACCACCACGGTGTCGTTGATGGCGTAACCGATGATCGTGAGGATGGCAGCGATGAAAGCCTGGTTCACCTCGAGGTTGAAAGGCATCAGACCGTAGAACATCGAGAAAAGACCGATGATGAACAACGAATTGACGGCCAGAGCCAGCGTAGCGCCCGTAGCCCACTGCCAACGCTTGAACCGGAAGGTGATGTAGAGTCCGATGGCGATGAGCGAGAAGAGCACCGAATAAATGGCGTTCCACGTCATGTCCTTGGCGATCGAAGGACCGATCTTGTCGGCATTGAGGATACCGTTGACGTCGGTCTGCGTATTGCGGAACTGCTCGAAGGTGATGTCGTAGGTGTAGAGCGGGCTGACGGCATCGTAGATGATGCGCTCGACCTCGGCCGTAGCCTCGTCGGAGGTGTCGTCGTAGCGATACTGCGTGACGATGCGCATCTGGTTCTCATTGCCGTACTGCTTGACCTCGGAGCTGACCGAAGCGGCGTCGGCACCGGCCTGTGCGCCGAAAGCCTGCTCGATGCGGCTGCGCACCTCCTCGGCCGAAACGGCCCTGTCGAAACGGACGACGTAGGCGCGGCCGCCGGTGAACTCGGCACCGAGGTTGAGCCCGCGCACGGCGAACGACACGCACGAAAGAACGACGATGACGCCCGTCGCGATGTAGGCGATCTTGCGCTTGGCGATGAAGTCGATGCGGGTGCTGTTGAGGAAGTTCTCCGACCACGAACGCGAGAAGGAGATATGGCCCCACTTGGAGACGATCCACTCGATGAGCAGACGCGTGACGAAGACGGCGCAGAAGAACGAAGTGACGATACCGATGATCAACGTGGTGGCGAAGCCCTGCACGGGACCGTTGCCGAAGATGAAGAGGACGATACCGGTGATGATGGTGGTGAGGTTACCGTCGATGATGGCCGAATAAGCCTTCGAGAAACCGTCCTTGATGGCGAGCGAAAGGCTCTTGCCGCCGCGCAGCTCCTCCTTGATGCGCTCGTAGATGATGACGTTGGCGTCGACGGCCATACCCATCGTCAGCACGATACCGGCGATACCGGGCAGGGTGAGGACGGCGCCGAACGAGACGAGCACGCCCATCAGCAGGAAGACGTTGGTCAGCAAAGCGATGTCGGACATCCAGCCTGCGGTCTTGTAGAAAAGACCCATGTAGAGCAGGACGAGAACGAAGGCGATGAGGAACGACAACATACCGGCGTTGATCGACTCCTGGCCCAGCGAAGGGCCTACGACCGTATCCTGGATGATCTTGGCGGGAGCGGGGACCTTGCCCGAGCTGAGGACGTTGGCGAGGTCCTGCGCCTCCTGGATGGTGAAGTCGCCGGAGATCTCGGACGAACCCTTGTCGATCTTGGTGCGGACGCTGGGTGCCGAATAGACGTAGCCGTCGAGCACGATGGCGATGCACTTGCCGATGTTGTCGCCCGTGAGACGCGACCACTCCTGGGCGCCCTCGGCGTTCATGGTCATCGAAACGACGGCCGAAGCGCCGCGCTCGGCATACTGCTCGTGAGCCTCGGTGATGACCGAACCGTCGAGCGGAGCCTTGCCGTCGGGCGAGGTGACGCGGATGGCGTAGAGCATGTAGCGGCCGTCGATGCGGTCGTCGCCCTTGACGCCCCACTTGAACTCGATGTCGGCGGGGAAGAACTCGCGCACGGCGGGATCGTTGAGATAAGCCTCGACGGCAGCCATGTCGGCCTTGTAGGCGGCACCGATGGCGGCTCCGCCGGCGAACGAAGGATCGAGCACGGCGAAGAGCGGATTCTGGGCGCGGTCGTAACGTGCGGACTGCACGGCGACAGGCTCCTCGGTCTGGCCGATCTCGGCGATCAGATCGCTGGTCTCGCCGGCGGCGGCAGCGTCCTCCGTTTTCTCGGCGACGGGCTTCCCGACGGACTCGCCCGAAGCGTTAGCCTCGGTCTGGAGCGAACGCAGATACTTGTCGGCGGTCATCATCGAAGAGAGGATCTCGTTGGCGTTGTAGGTGGTCCAGAACTCGAGCGAAGCGGTACCCTGCAGGAGGTCGCGGACACGCTGCGGCTCCTTGACGCCCGGCAGCTCGACCAGGATGCGGTGCGAATTGGGCAGGCGGATGATGTTGGGCTGCGTGACGCCGAAGTGGTCGATACGACTGCGGAGCACGTTGTGGGAAGCCTCGATGGCGGCCTCGGCCTCACGCTTGAGGATCTTTTCGACCTCGGCGTTGGTGCTCTCCAGCGTAATGTCCTTGCGGTCGGGGCTGACGAAGACCGTGGCGAGGGAGCCGCCGTTGGTCTGACGCTCGTAAGCCTTGACGAACTCGCCGATATAATCCTTGGACGTACCCTCCTTCATGGCTTCGTTGGCCTCGGCCATGGCGGCGATGAAGGCGGGATCGTTCTGGCTCTGACCGGCCAGCGCCTTGACGAGGTCCTCGACCTGCACCTCCAGCATGACGTTCATGCCGCCCTTGAGGTCGAGACCGAGGTTGAGCTCCTTCTCCTTGCAGTCCTTGTAGGTGTAGGAGATGAAGCCCAGGTTGTAGACGGGCAGGTTCTGGACCGAATCGAGGTAGTGCTGCTCGGCCTCGGCCTGTTGCTCGAGCGGGAACTGCGCGGCATAGGCGGCCGCGTGCTTCTCGACGTTCCGCGTTTTGAACGTGAACGAGAGCTGGAAAACGCACGCAAGCGCCAGGAGCGCCGCGATGAGTTTGATGAAACCTTTACTTTGCATCGGTGTTAAATGTATTTGTTATAATTCGTTGTTGTTTTTATTATTGCGCATGATAGCATGCAAAGATATGAAAAACAATTCGGAATTCACAATTAAAATGGCAATTATATGCGTCACAGCGCGAAAATCGTGCTCATCGCTCCGGCGGGCGGACGCATTTGCCCATGCTGCCGTTAGCGCGTCGGCCCGGGTTTCCGTGCTCAGGCACTCCGGCATCGCGGCACGGCCCGAATCGGCGGACTTGCCTAACCGCAAAAAGGGCTCCCGGCCGTCGGGTGCTGCTCCCGGGACCGCATGCCATGATCTCCATCCATAACTTCGTCATTCTGAACGAAGTGAACCGGTGTTCGCCGCAAACGCAGAGACCGCTGGCGGACTTTGCAGAACGGACAAGGCGGCGCAGCCAAGTAAACAGCGCATACAGATGTTTGACTGCACTGCGTTTGTCTCTCTCCTCCTTGCTCGGAAGAGTCCGCAAGCGGCCTCTGCGCTCGCTGCGTTCGTCGATCCGATCCGCTCGACATGTCATTTGCGGCAGGTGCAGAACCGATGCAGGCACCTCTGCCAAGCAAGGAGGAGAGCAGCGCGGACAAACATCGGTTCAGGCAGAGTCGGGAATCTTCCTTGTGCGGACCGGAGACTCCCCGGGCGGAGGTCCGCAAGCGTGCCCCGCAGGCTCCGGTCCGAAAATCATTGCGAACCTTGCCTTGGAATACCACAGGCTCCGCCCGGGAACAACTGCTGCATCCGGCGTTCGGCAGAGTGCAGAGTGCAGGGTACGACCCAAGAATCGTCGCACTCCTTTTGGCCGGGCAAAAATTGCAGAACCCGCCCTGCAACTACGGCCGCGGCCCATACGAACATCGACCGGATGCGAGCAGAGGTGTCCGATAACGGAATCGCCTGCGACACGATCGATTCCGCACATTGCCTACGGAAAGCGCAGCCCCGGGAAACCGGAACTGCGCTGAAAGAAACGGAACGGCGGGCAAATGCCCCGTCCCGAAAGGGAACAGGAACTATTTCACCTCTTCGAACTCGACATCCTCGGGCTGGTTGCCGTTGGAGGCGTCCTGCTGACCGCCGCCATTGGCCTGCTGGCCTGCGCCCTGCGCACCGGCCGCACCCTGGGCCTGCTGCTGGGCGTAGATGTCCTGCGAAGCGGCCTGCCAAGCGGCGTTGAGCTCGGCGATGGCGCCGTCGATAGCAGCGATGTCGGCATTCTTGTGCGCCTCCTTGAGCTTGCCGAGCGCCGTTTCGATGGCCGACTTCTTGTCGGCGGGCAACTTGTCGCCGTACTCCTTGAGCTGCTTTTCAGTAGCGAAGATATTGGAATCGGCAGCGTTGATCTTGTCGATGCGCTCCTTCTCCTCCTTGTCCTTGGCTTCGTTGGCCTTGGCCTCGTCGCGCATGCGCTGGATCTCCTGCTCGGTCAGACCCGACGACGCCTCGATGCGGATCTTCTGCTCCTTGCCGGTGCCCTTGTCCTTGGCCGAAACGTTGAGAATACCGTTGGCGTCGATGTCGAACGTCACTTCGATCTGCGGCACGCCGCGCGGAGCTGCGGGGATGCCGTCGAGGTGGAAACGGCCGATCGACTTGTTGTCGCGGGCCAGCGGACGCTCGCCCTGGCATACGTTGATCTCCACCGAAGGCTGGTTGTCGGCCGCCGTGGAGAAAGTCTCCGACTTGCGGGTGGGGATGGTGGTGTTGGCGTCGATGAGCTTGGTCATCACGCCGCCCAGGGTCTCGATGCCGAGCGACAGCGGCGTGACGTCGAGCAACAGCACGTCCTTGACCTCGCCGGTGAGCACACCGCCCTGGATGGCGGCGCCGATGGCCACGACCTCGTCGGGGTTGACCGACTTGTTGGGCGCCTTGCCGAAGAACTCCTCGACGATCTTCTGGATGGCGGGGATACGCGTGGAACCGCCCACGAGGATCACTTCGTCGATCTGCGAAGCCTGCAGACCGGCATCCTGCAACGCCTGCTTGCAAGGCTCGACGGTCTTGCGGATGAGGTGGTCGCACAACTGCTCGAACTTGGCGCGCGTGAGCGACATGACGAGGTGCTGCGGAATGCCGTTGACGGGCATGATATAGGGCAGGTTGATCTCGGTCGTGGTGGACGACGAAAGCTCGATCTTGGCCTTCTCGGCGGCCTCCTTCAGACGCTGGAGGGCCATGGGATCCTGGCGCAGGTCGATCTGGTGTTCGGCCTTGAACGCCTCGGCCATGTAGTCGATCAGCACGTGGTCGAAGTCGTCGCCTCCGAGGTGGGTGTCGCCGTTGGTCGACTTGACCTCGAAGACGCCGTCGCCCAACTCGAGAATCGAAATATCGAACGTACCGCCGCCGAGGTCGTAGACGGCGATCTTCATGTCGCTGTCCTTCTTGTCGAGACCGTAGGCCAGTGCGGCGGCCGTAGGCTCGTTGATGATGCGGCGGACCTTGAGACCTGCGATCTCGCCCGCCTCCTTGGTAGCCTGGCGCTGCGAATCGGAGAAGTAGGCCGGCACGGTGATGACCGCCTCGTCGACCTGCTGTCCGAGGTAGTCCTCGGCCGTCTTCTTCATCTTCTGGAGGATGATGGCCGAAATCTCCTGCGGCGTATACTGGCGGCCGTCGATGTCGACGCGGGGCGTGTTGTTGTCGCCGCGGACGATGCTGTAGGGCGCACGTTCGATGTCGGAAATGACCTGGTCGTAACGCTCGCCCATGAAACGCTTGATCGAGAAGACCGTGCGTTTGGGGTTGGTGATCGCCTGGCGCTTGGCCGGGTCGCCCACCTTGCGCTCGCCGCCCTCGGTGAACGCCACCACCGACGGCGTGGTGCGGTGACCCTCCGAGTTGGGAATCACCACGGGTTCGTTGCCTTCCATGACGGACACGCAGGAGTTCGTCGTGCCCAAGTCGATACCGATGATCTTTGCCATAATGCTATTAGGTTTAATTGATTGTTCTTTCTGTTCGTGCCGGTCGTCCGGCGGGGCCTTTTTCTGCAACGTGACGTTGCGTCGGCCGAAGCCGCCCCGCCCGACTGCGCGGCGCCCCTCATCGCGGGACTCGCCCTTGGTGTGTTCAAAGGTTATACCAAACGCCGCTGCCTGCCAAATTGACAGCCTTTTTGACAATTCCGCCATTTTTCCGATTTTCGCATGTGCTATTTTGGCAGAAAGTCGCCAGAATGGCTTTGGTTCCACGACCGTTCACCCGGTTTTTCCCGGCGTTCGGTGTGCCGTCTTTCTGAACGCAGCAAATCGACAGCCGTTGTGGGGTGACTCGGAAAATAGCGCTATGTATTTCTTCGCTTAAACTTTTTGTTTTCAACCTTTCCCTTTTAACCTTTCATTTTTACCTTTGAAAAGGCAACTTCACACCCGGAGTGACAGGGGTCACGGCTTTTGTCAGCGTGGTTTGTAGATTCAGCAGTCCGCTGGCGGCGTAATGGCGCGAGAGGATTGATAAGGAATAGTTGTTTTTGGGGCGGGTTTTGCGCCGGTTTCTGTAGTTCTGCGGTTTTTGCAATTCGTAGAATTGCGCGAGCCGCAGCCGGTTCTCGGTTTTAATAGTGGTACAAGAAATATTCTCGTGCCGAAGCCAGCGGGGCGAGTTTTGCGAGCCTCCGCAAGGCGGGGCTTCGGCTCGCACGGCTGAAGCCGGTGTTTAGCTCTGTAAGCCGCGGCCGCCCCGAACATCTTTTCTCTTTACCTCCTGCGTTGCCGCCAGTTGCATATTCCAGTCTGCCGCGGAGTTTGCGAACAATGGGTAAATAGTGTTTCAAGGTCTGCGACCTTGCGCCCGGGGCCGGCTCGCATCGGAGATGCGACCCCCGCAGCCGGCCCGGGCGAGCACTTGAATGAGTTCCCGAAAGGAAATGATTCAATGCAAAGACAACATTGTCATTCTGAGGAGATCGGAAGATCGACGAAGAATCTGTATAGAAGTATACGTAGACAGATTCTTGACTGCACTTCGTTTGTCGTTCACTTCTTTGCGAAGAGCCGCTGCAACCGTCATGTTGAGCGCAGCGAAACATCTGTAACCTTGCTCAGAATGACAAAGTAGGGCTTGGATTCGGTTGCAGCCTGCGGGGCACGCCTGGCGACAGCCGGATGCTTGCGGGCCTGCGCCGGCCAAGGCTGCGGCCCGCACTGAAGAACCGCACGACGCGTCGGCATTCATTGCGAAAACCATTGTTCCGCACCCTCCGCGTCATTCCTCATAGCGATTGCTTTTTACTCCTGCTGCGGGCTACCGCGACCGCGTGTCGGGAGCTTTGGTCAACGTCGGTACGGGAGGCTCCTACTCTGCTGCCGCCTCGCTTTCCGCCACGAATAGCCGCGGAAGCATCCTTTGGTTCACGCTTCACGAGACGAGTCCCCTGTACGCCGGCTATCGGGCCAATGCCCGCACCGTGCGCTGCGTCCAAGCATCTGCACGTGAAGTTTGCCATTCGCGCTGTCGCCGATGCCGACAGCGCGATGCTTTTCATCCGAAAGGACCCGGAATGCGCGGAGAGCCAATCAACCGACGGTTCCCGTTACACCCCAAAAGAAGCCCCGGGTCGCCCGAGCGCCCAAACTTTCAAAGGAAACCAACACCCCAACCAAGGAAACATCCCAAACGGCGCGCACACCCGAATCGTCCGAACGCAGAACACACAAATACACGGAAATCCCCGAAACATCCACCCGCCCCGGACAGCATGGACCCGAGAACCCGCCGGGCTACCGGAACGCCGCCCCGGACAGAGGGCACCCGAGCCGTCCGGAACAGCACAAAAAAGCGCGAACGGTCACCCGCTCGCGCTATGCGGAAGAAGCCGCCCCTTCCGCCGTTCGTCCGGCTTACTTCTGCTCGCCGAGGATACGCATCGCCGCGTCGAGAATGGCGGTGTCGTCCAACGTGACCACGCCTCCGTCGGGTCCGGGCTCGAAATGGACGCCCACGCACTCTTTGGCTTCGTGCTTGCCGCCGAAATAGTTGCGCACGGTTTCCACGTCGATTCCCAATTCGTCTGCAATGCGCTGCGAGCTGCCGCTGGGCAGCTTGTCCTTGATACGGCGCAGTTCGTTAAAGGTGATGATCATATCCGTTGATTTTAAGTTATGGTTCTGCACAACTAAGTTACGACAATTTTGTCAAACCGCCAAATTTATCCCGGGAAAAATAAGTGTCCGAAAGACCCGCTTCCCGATTCGACGCACAACGCCCCGCATCCGGAGAGGAAACGGGGCGTAGTGAGGTCGGCTGCAAGGCCGCAAACCGCCGGTATCGGCATCCGCCGGCCTTGCAATGTCCGGACAGATGCGGTGCTACAACTTAGCAAAATCGGGATACAAAACCGAAAATCGGAACACCGAACCGCCTTGCGGAACCGGGCAGAACCGAGCCGGAACGCGGAGACAAAACCGGAGTGCGAACGGAATCATGTTACGAGATGAAACCGAAGCCGCCGAACCGGAACCGCAGCGCAAAAACCGGACGGAGAGCGGAACCCGGAGGAAGAAAGGGTTACTTTTCCTCCTCGGGCTCGATGTAGATCTGGAACAGGAGCGGCGTGAAAGGCAGGATTTCGGTATAGACCTCGGTGGTCACCGTCGTCTCCGACTGATCGGGAACGGACGGCGTGCCATAGTAAGGATTGCCGTAGTAGCCGTTCATGTAATTGCCGTAGTAACCCGGGTAATAACTGCCGTATCCGCCACCGTAGCCATAATAGCTGTTGATGTAGTTCAGATAGTTGAGATAATCCAGATAACTTGCCGAATAACCGTTCGAGGAAGTTTGGGTCGAGGTCGAACCCGTCTTGCCGGCCGAACCGTAGGCGCTGGTCGAAACGGTGACGAGCGAAGCCCACTGGCCGAATTTCATGCCGGGAATCGCATAATACCAGGCCTGGATCATGCCGCCCTCCTCGGGGGTATAGGAGAGGGCTTCGCCCTTCTTCTTGACCTCGCCGTAGATGATCTGCTTCACTTCGTCGATGTTGGTGTCGAAGATGAAACCGTCGAGGAAACGGCCGATATACCAGATCTTGGCCTTGCCGTCCATGCCCACCGAATCGGCCTTGAGGTCCTTGATATGGGTATAGGAAGGTTCTCCGAAACGCTCGACGAGCGCCTTGCTGATACGCCGGTCGATCTCGTCCATCGAAGCCTCGCTGACGAAAGGCGCGACGCCCGCCGCATAAGGTTTGCCGAAATCGAACGGCGCTTCGTCCGGACGATAACGGAGGTTGACATAGACCTGCGGCACCGAGTCGCAGGCGCTCACCCACCTTTTGTCGGGCAGGTTGTAGGGATGGGTGGGATCGTCGGGACCCGACGGCATGGGCAGCGTACCCTCGGCGAGTTTCTCCGCCGAACTGTAAATCTGCAACTTGCCGTTCTCCTCGCAGAAACGGTCCACGGCCGTGCCCTCGGCTTCGACCGGATTCTTGACCGTGGAGGAGATCTTCATCTCGATGCGGATCGGCTTGCCCGATTCGAGCGAAAACTGCCCCTCGTAACCGCCGTCGCCCAACATGTTGCCGACGATGCGCGACGGACAATAGAGCACGACTTCGGAACCTGGGCGCAGCAACAACTCGCGCGACTCGAATCCCCGCTCGGCGGCGTACTTCTCGAAATACGTCTCGCCGAGTTTCTGCACGTTGCGCATGGCCAGGTAGGTGCCTTCGGACAAACCGGTGTTCGCGGTGCCGCAATAACGGTAGAACGGCACATAATGGGTGTACTTGGTGAAGGTTCCGACGAAACGGGCCTCGGGCGCACGGCGCGTGAGGACGATACGGTGCCCCAGGTCGCGGGCCGAGAAATCGAACGTCACCCAGCAAGCCGTGTCGTTGATGGGCAAGGCACCGGGATCGCCGGGATCGATGACATCGATGTAGTAGCCCGCGTCGCCGAACTCCTGGTAATTACCCGCCAGATCGGGACAGTGCTGGGCGATCCATGCCTCGAGCGACATGTCCTCGAACGTGTCATAGGAATCGCTCTGCCTCTCGGCGCAGGCCGCCAGCGAAAGCGCGGCGACCAGGGCGGCAAAACCCGGACGGAATCTACGTATCATATTCATTATTTGCATGTTATTCGACTTTATCCACGCGGAAGAAGACCGCTACGGGGGTCTGCACGGGAATCATATACATGTAATTCTTATCCCCGTAGGCCATGTTGTAGGTCATGTAGGCCTCCACCCGATCGCCCTCGCGGCAACCAAGTAACGCGGCCTGCAACCCTTTTATTATGCCGCCCTTGCGCATATCGATCCGCAACGGCTCGAAATCCCAGGCTCCGGGCGTGAGTCCGGCCATGCGGAAATAGGGCTCGAAGGATGGATCGTTGGTGTAGAACGGGGGCGTGACGCTCGAAAAATTGCTCTCCGTAAGGCCGCCGTCGGGAAGTCCCCGGATGACGGTATTGTTGAAAACATAGGAGCGGAACGTGACGGTCACCCACGAATCGGCCGTCACTTCGGGACGCTCCGGGCGGGCGGGATTGTAATAATCCTCGATGTCGATATAGCGGTAGACCGCATCGCCCGACACGGTGTAGAAAGCCGCCGGAGTCCCCTCCTCGACCTGCTCGCCGGGAACGAGCCGGGGCTGGTGGGAGCGCTCGAGAAACGAGACGAAGTCGCTCTTCTGCTTGCCGAGCACGTCCACCGGGTCGGAACAACCTGCCGAGAGGGTGCACAGCACGGAAAAGAGCAGCGATATGGAAAACTTTTTCATCGGCATGGAATCGTGCAAATTTACAAAAACAATCCGGATTATACCATAACCGGCGGCAAAAACTTCGGCACCCGGCACAAAAGCGCTTCGGGCGGAGCGCAGCTATCCGGACCGAACCCTCCGACCGGACGATTCCGAACCCGCCGACGGCATGAAAGCGACATCCTGCCCCGACGGACGATTTTCCGCCGGAGCAGGAGTCGCCGGAACAGCTTCCGCAGATGCTGGACGCAGCGCACGGACAACGCGTTGGACCGGTTGTCCGAGTTCAAGGGGTTCACGTTGGTTGTTCTGAACCCGATGTCGCCCGCGTTCGGATGGTCGGCCGCAAAGGACGACGAAGACCACCACCAACCGCCGTCGCCGACGGCCGTCAAGGCTCCCGACGCGTTGTGGCGGTAGCCCGAAGCAGGCGTTGTGAAGCAATCGCTGGAATGAATGCGGCGGAGAGTCGGAACAATGGTTTTTGCTGCGAATGTCGATGCGTCGGGTGGCTCTCCAGTGCGGGCCGCAGCCTCGCCCGGCGGAGGCCCGCAAGCGTGCCCCGCAGGCTGCGCCCGAATCCAAGCCCTACTTTGTCATTCTGAGCGAAGCGAATCGACAAACGCAGCGAGCGCAGAGACCGCTTGCGGACTATGCCGAGCAAGGAGGAGAAAGACAAACGAAGTGAAGTCAAGAATCTATAGAGACTATCAGGAACCAGATTCTTCGTCGATCTTCCGATCTCCTCAGAATGACAAAACGGAAAGAATTGCGATCCGCACAACGCGTTGGAATCGTACTATTCATTGTTCGCAAACTCCGCGGCAGACTGGGATGAAAAACTGCCGGACAAGACTCCTGTCCCGCTGGTCGGGAAAGCAGACGGGCCGGCAGCGGACTGCTGAATCTGCATTGCCGCGCTGGCGCGAACCGTAGCAGGCGCCACTCCGGGCATGAAGCTGCGAGATTACAAGACACCAAGGCAGAACGCACGCGTTCGTCCCGGGCCTTTCTCGTTAAACCGGACCGTTCCGGACACAGTCTTTCGTTGGGAAACGGCCCCAAAACACGGGCGCTCGCATGGAAACGATGCCGTTCAAAACACGACCTTTCGCTTCGCCCGGAACCGGGTCCCTTCAAAACACAGGCTTTCTCATGAAACCGGGTCCCTTCAAAACACGACCGGAGTCCTCAACGGACTCCGGCCACATTGTTACTCGGCAACATGCCTATTCCTGCGTCTGCTCGGGATCGGCCACCAGGATGCGGCCGCAATACTCGCAGATGATGATTTTCTTGCCCTGGCGGATGTCGACCTGGCGCTGGGGCGGGATGCGGTTGTAGCAGCCGCCGCAGGCGTCGCGCTTGACCGTCACCACGGCAAGTCCGTTGTGGACGTTGCGACGAATACGGTCGTAGGCCGTCAGCAGACGCTCGTCGATCTTGGCCTTGACGGCCTCGGCCTGGGCGCTGAATTCGGCAACCTGGGGTGCGGTCTCGGCCTCGATGCCCTGCAACTCGTTCTTCTTGGCATCCAGATCGGCGGCACGCTCCTGTCCGAGGTTCTCGGCTTCCTCCAGCTGCAGTTTCTTGCCCTTGACGGCGACGGCGTACTCCTTGAGGCGCTTCTCGGCCAGCTCGATCTCCAGCTCCTGGTACTCGATCTCCTTGGTGATGGCGTCGAACTCACGGTTGTTGCGCACGTTGTTCTGCTGCTCCTTGTAGTTGGCGATCATGATCTTGGCCTGATCGGTCTCGCGCTTGCGCTGCTTGGTCAGCGCATTGAGCTCGTCGATCTCGCTGTTGATCTTGTCGATGCGGGTCTGCATGCCCGCCATTTCATCCTCCAGGTCCTGTACCTCCAGCGGCAGATCGCCCTTCACCTTGTTGATCTCGTCGATCTTGCTGTCGATCCGCTGCAACTCGTAGAGTGCCAGGATCTTCTCCTGCATCGAATAGTCAACCTCGGCGGTCTTCTTCTGTGTAGCCATATAATGATGTCGTATAATTTAGTCCCGAACCCAATAGTTCACCGGATTGCGCGAGCACTCGCTCCTGCGGAGCGCAAAGGTAATCAAATTTTCCGATAATATATCAAACAGCAGCCGAATTGCGCAATATTCGCTCTCGAAGTGCCCCACATCGGCCACCGTCAGCGCACCGTCGGGCGTCATGAAATCGTTGTACTTCAGATCGGCCGTGACATAGACGTCGGCCCCCGCCGCCCGCGCACGCCCGATGAGCGAAGCGCCCGCACCGGTGCAGACCGCCACGCGGCGCACGCTCTCGCCCGCAAAGGCGCTGTGGCGGATGACCCGCACGCCCAGTTCGCGGCCGAGCAGCCGCATGAACTCTCCGGTCGGCATCGGCTCCGGCAGATCGCCCACCACGCCGAAGCCCACCCGGCCGTCGGCATCGGCGGGCTCGAGCACCTGCAATCCGCCCACGCCCAGCATTTCTGCCAGGTACCAGCTCATCCCGCCCGGCGCGCTGTCGAGGTTGGTGTGGCAGGCATAGAGTGCAATGCCGCGGCGGATGGCCCGCTCGACGCAGCGCTGCACCATGTCGGCCGAATTGAACCGCTTGAGCGGATGGAAGACGACGGGATGGTGCGCGATGACCAGATCGCAGCCTTCGCGCTCGGCTTCGTCGAGCACTTCGTCCGTCACGTCCACGGCCAGCAGGGCCGCGTGCACTTCGTCGTCAGGGCGGCCGACGATCAGGCCCGCATTGTCGTAGGAAGCCTGCCACGCGAGCGGCGCGAAGCGCTCGATGACATCGGTTATATCCTTGATTTTCATAGGATGCTATTTTCTTGCAGGTTCCGGCCCGCAGCGCCGGTGCCGCTTTTCGGATCAGAAAAGCGATTGTTCATAAAAGGCGAAGAGTTCCTTGTTCTCGTCGTCGCCGGATTTGCGGCGCGAACGTCGCGGTGCGCCCGAGCGCGGTTTCGGCGCTCCGGCGGCCGGCCGGGGTGTATCTGTAACGGAGTCGTCCGATTCGGCGCGGGGCGCATCCGCAGCAGGGTCGTCCGATTCGGCAGCCGCGGACTGCGGCACTTCCGGAGCTTGTGTTTCTTCGCAGGGTTCGGCTCCCATTACAAGGTTTGCAGCAGATTCGGTCATGCTCTCTTTTTCTATAGGTTCGGCGGCGAATTCGTCTTCGTAAGCCTCGGCCTCCGATTCTTTTTCGCGAGATTCAACTACGGTTTCTCTTTCGGAAAGGCCGGCAGCGTTTTCATGCCAAGAATCGCGGGCTGTTATTTCGGTCTCGGGCACCGGGGCGGCGGATTCTTCTTCGACAACTGCATCTTCTTCGCCGGGCATCCCCGTTGCAACAACTCCTTCGGATGCGGATTCTTCCGCGGACGCTTTATCTGCTACGGACTCTGCGGCAGCCCACCCTTCGCCAGCAGGCGATTCGCAGACCGATGCTGCGGCTGCAAAGGGTTCGCCGGCCGGTGCTTCATCGCGGGATTCGGTCACGGGCTTCTCCTCGCCCCGCATCACGGGCGTTGCCGCTTCCTCGCGCGCGGGTCCTTCGACAACGAGCGCTTCCTCGGCCGGTTCGATCCTCACCACGGGCTTGGTACGGCGCCGCGCAGGCACCGTGTCGGAATGCGAAGCGGACGCCGGCTCCGCCAGCGGTTCCTCGTCGGCGATGATTCCCTCACCGCCGCTCTTGAGGTCTTCGCGCACCTCGACCAGCAAGGCGCGGATATGCTTCAGACGCGTCATCAGTTCGGCCTCGCGCTTCATCTCGCCGTCGGGACCGTCGGCCGCCCGGCGTTTCATGGCCCGTTTGGCTCCCTCCAGCGTCATGCCGCGCTCCTTGACCAGATGGTAGATCACCTTAAGGTGCTCCACGTCCTGCGGTGTGAACATGCGGTTGCCGCGCGCCGTGCGCCGCGGTTTCAGCACGCTGAACTGCGACTCCCAATGACGGATGAGCGACCGTTTCACGTCGAACATCTCGGCCACTTCGCCCATCGAATAATAAAGTTTCTCAGCCATATTCCATTCAATCGCTTTTATGCCGGCTCCACCGGCCCATGCCGCTTTTCACCTTTCACCTTTCACTTTTCACCTTTCACCTTTCAGAATCCTCAACGAATTGGGGTACAAGTTGTTCACCCGGCCGCCGATCCGCTTGGCGAAACCCAGCGCACGCCCTTCGCGGCACACCAGGTTCATCCCTTCGGCCAGCGCATCGGCCCGAAGCTCCTGCCGGCGCAGGTAGTCGACCGCCTCGTCGTGCCCCACCTCCGCCACGGGCAGGGCCGAACGGTCGAGCCCCGTGAAGAAAGCCAGGGCCGGATCGGGTTTCAGACGCCCCTTGAAGACCTGCCCCATCGCCACGCCCGAACAGATCACGGGCAGCGCTTCGGAAAGGGCACGCACCGCATCGGCCTGCGCCCCGACCCATCCGTAGAGCGTGTCGGCCACCCGGGCGAAGCGCATACTCGCGGGTTCCTCGACCCAGCGCTCCAGCTCAGCGACCGTAGACTTGTCGGCCGAAGCAAAGAGCGGGCGCCGCCCTTTCGGCGTACGCATCCGGCCGCCGCAGTCGGGAGCCTTGCAGGCCACGGCGGCGAAAAAGCCTTCGCCGCATGTCCGGTGCGGATAGAAACGGTAGGTATGGAAAGCCCCGACCCGTCCGCAAACGATGCCCCAACTCGTCTCCACCTCGGGAACGTCGGCCTCGACGACCGCCTCGCCCACATGGGACAGCAACCGTTCGAGCGAACCTTCGTCCTCGTCGCGGTTGAAGGTGCATGTGCTGTATATCAATCGCCCGCCGGGCTTCAACGCCCGCCAGGCTTCGGTCAGAATCGCCTCCTGCCGGGCCGCGCACATACGCACGTTGTTCTCGCTCCACTCGGCGCGCGAGGCGATGTCCTTGCGGAACATGCCCTCGCCCGAACAGGGAGCGTCGACGGCCACCACGTCGAACCATCCCTCGAAATCGCCCAAGGCCCGCGGCTCGCAGGCCGTGACGGCCACGTTGCCCGTCCCCCACTTGCGGACGTTGTCGGCCAGGACCGAAGCCCGGCGCCGGTCGATCTCGTTGGCGACGACCAGCCCGTCGGGCCCGACGAGCGAGGCATAGAGCGTGGTTTTGCCGCCCGGCGCAGCGCACAGATCGAGCACCCGCCGCCCGACGACATCGCCGACGAGCCGTCCGACGAACTGCGAGGAAGCCTCCTGCACATAGTAGGCCCCGGCATGGAACGCCGGGTCGAACGTGAACTGCGGGCGGCGGGCCAGATAGTGTCCGTCGGGACACCAGGGCACCTGTCCGGCAGCCTCCGCCCGCTGCAACAACGCTTCCGCATCGCCGCACTTGGCCGGGTGGAGCCGCAGGCTCACGGGGGGCACGCCGTCGAGCGCCGCACAAAGCGCGGCGCCCTCCTCCGGACCGAGGTCGCGAACAACGCGCCGAACGAATGCATCGGGCAGCTCCATGCCGCTAACGCTTAGCACCGAGGGCATCGATGCGGGCGCAGATTCGTTCGAAAACAGCCTCGTCGGTGACGAAATCCTCGTGGTCCTTGTCGACGACGAGCATGTCGCCCTCGTAAATATCGTCGATCCAATGATTATACTTGTCGTTGAGCCGCCGGAGGTAGGCCTCGTCGATGTTCATCTCGTACTCGCGGCCGCGCTTGCGGATCTGCGAAATGAGCGTCGGCACACCCGCCTTGAGGTAGATCAGCAGGTCGGGCCGGGGAATGAGCGAGGTGATCAGGCGGAAAATCTTCATGTAGGTCTCGATGTCGCGCGTGGACATGAGGCCCATCTGATGAAGGTTGTCGGCGAAGATGTGGGCGTCCTCGTAGATCGTGCGGTCCTGGAAGATGACGCCCGACTTGCTGTCGGCCAGCATCTCCATGGTCTGCTGGATGCGGCTTCCGAGAAACGAGATCTGGAGGTTGAACGACCAGCGGTTCATGTCGTTGTAGAAGTCGCCGATGTAGGGGTTGTCGCTCTCCTCGTAATAGGCTTTGGCGTTGTAACGCTGGGTCAGCATGCGGGTCAGTGTGGTCTTACCGCTTCCGATGTTACCGGCAATGGCGATATACATGATTCCCGATTTTTTAAGGTGAAAGGTTAAACGTGAAAGGTCTCTTCGTTGTCATTCATATTATCTGCGATCCGTCGGGATGCGATTTTACTTTGCACCTCCCACTCTCTCGGAAACGAATCGGTGCAGGTCCTCGGCTACGCGGCGGTCGTTGACTAGACGCGGCACCTTGTTCTTGCCGCGGGCCCGCATCCAGGCCAGGAAAGTCCCCGGCGCCACGGTCGTGAGCCGCTGACGCTCCAGCGTGGTCTGCCGCTTGGCATCGTAGTCGGAATTGACGCGCCGCAGGGCCCCGTCGAGCGCCGCGGCGAAAGCCTCCGGGTCGGCCGGCCCGCGCTCGAACTCCACGATCCACTCGTGGGCGCCCCGCTCGTCGATGGTCATGTAACACGGCGCCACGGAGTACTCGGCCACCGCAGCGCCGGTAGCGGCGCAGGCTTCGGCCAGCGCCCGGTCGGCGTTTTCGACGATGAGCTCCTCGCCGAAAACGTTGATATACTGCCTTGTGCGCCCTGCGAAACGAATGCGGTAGGGATCCGTCGAGGTGAACTCCACGCGGTCGCCGATCTCGTAGCGCCACAGCCCGTTGTTGGAGGTGACGAGCATGGCATAGCGCCGTCCCGGCACCACGCCCTCCAAAGGCACGACGTCGTCGCCGTCGCGGAACTCGAAATAGGTGCCGTAGTCGAGCATCAGCAGCATGTCGTCGCGCCGGGGATCGTCGGCCAGGGCGAAAAAGCCTTCCGAAGCGTTGTAGGTCTCCATGTAACGCATGTCGGACGAAGGGATCAGCGCCTCGAACGACCGGCGGTAGGGAGCGAACTCCACGCCGCCGTGGGCGAAAAGCGACAGGTCGGGCCACACCTCCAGGAGGTTGCGCTTACCCGTATATTCGAGCACGCGCCGCATCAGGGCGAGGTTCCACGAAGGGACCCCGGCGAAGGCGGTGATATGCTGGCGCGAACACTCGCGGGCGATGGCCTCGGCCTTGCGGTCGAAGTCGGCGATGATGGCCGTGCTGCTCCTGGGAGCCCGCACCCACCGGCTCACCAAAGCCGTTTCGCGGATCAGCAGGGCCGAGAGGTCGCCGACCAGGTTGCGGCCCTCGCGGCAGCACGAACCGCCCAGCGTGAGGGTCCTGCCCTCGAAAGCCTTCGTAGCCGGATCGGCCGCCATGACGAGCGTGGCCATGTCGCGCATGCCCAACGTATGGTTCCGCCACAACGACTCGCGCGTGACGGGAATGTATTTGCTGCGGTCCGACGTGGTGCCCGACGACCGGGCGAAGAGGTCGACGCGGCCGGGGACCGCGACATTGCGATCGCCGTTGAGCATGCGTACGATCCAAGGCTTGAAGCTCTCGTAATCGAAAACGGGCACCGCGGCGCGGAACTCCCCGGGCGTGCGGACCTCCGGCAACCCGAAATAACGCCCGAAGGCGGTGTCCCGGCCGCGCTGCAACGCCTCGCGGAACATGCGCTGCTGCGTCTCGGCCGGCCGGCGCCGGAAGAGATCGATGGCCCGCTCGCGGCGCGAGAACCACATCCTGCATATCGTACTGCGAAACGACACCTGCTGCTAATTGAAAAAATAACCTATCTTGTCCACCGACGCCGGCATGGTGAAGACCACCACGCGGTCGTAGGGATTGATTTCCATGTTCTCCACGGCGATGAACGCCTTGTCGCCCCGCACGATGCCGCCGACGATGGCGTCGTCGGGCAGCCCCAGGTCGCGGATGCGCGCCTTGGTGGCCGGCGAATTGGGCTTGACGATGAACTCCAGCACCTCGGCGTCGCTGCCCGTGAGGCACTTGATGGCCTGCACGTCGGTCGACATGGTGAAGCGGAAGATGTTGGAGGCCGTCACGAGCTTCTTGTTGATGATCGTGTCGATGCCGATCGACTCGGCGAGGTTGATGTAATTGAGGTTCTCGACCTCGGCGATCACCTTCTTCACGCCCATGCGCCGTGCAAGCATGGCCGCGAGGATATTGGTCTCGCTGCGCCCCGTCACGGCGACGAAAGCGTCCATGTTGGCCAGTCCCTCCTCCATCATGGCCTCGGTATTGCGGCCGTCCTCGTTGATGATCAGGGTCTTGTCGAGCGTCTCGGCCAGCCGGTAGGCTTTCTCGGCGTTGTAGTCGACCAGTTTGATGTTCACTTCGTCCTGCAACTCCGTAGCAATGCGTATGCCGATCCGCGATCCGCCGAGGATCATCATGTTCTTGATCTCGACGTTGGTGCGGCCCGAGAGCTCCATCACCTCGCGCACGGCGTCCTGCCGGGCGATGACGTAGACCATGTCGCCCTCCATGAACAACTCGCCGCGGCTGGGGATGATCGTCTGCCCCGACCGCGCGATGGCCACCGTGCGGTAGCTGAGCGGCGCACCGCCGTCGTCGAAACCGGCGAGCTCCTGCCCCACCAGCGGCGAAGCGGGCTCCAGGCGGAAAACGACCAGCGAGAGCTTGCCGCTCGAAAAATCGACGTACTCGGTAGTCGACGTATGGCCCAGGAGGTTGATCACCTCGTGGGCGGCGACCTTCTCGGGGTAGAACAGGTAGTCGATGCCCATGTCGATGAAGACCTCCTTGTTGTTGGGCTCGAGGTATTCGTTGTTGTCGATGCGGGCGATCGACTTCTTGGCGCCGAGCTTCTTGGCGAGCATCGCCGCCACGATGTTGTCGTTCTCCTCGTGGTTGACGGCGATGAAGAGGTCGCACCGCCGCACAGAAGCCTTGCGCAAGGTGCCGAACGTGGTGGAATCGCCCTCCACGGTTATGACGTCGGCCAGGCTGCCCACCTCCGACAACAGCTTCTGATCGCTGTCGACGATGGTGATGTCATGGCCGTTGCCGCTCAACATCCGGGCCAGGTGGCTGCCCATCTCGCCCGCTCCCGCTATCACGATTTTCATCTTCGTCCTGTTTGTCCGCTTCCGCCGACGCACGCCGGCAATGCACGCCCCTCCCGGCCCGATTCCGCGCTGCAGCGCGGTCCGCCGGACGGAAACGGCATGCGTTTGCAAATTAACATACAAATGTATACATTTGTCGGCGAAAGGCAAAATTTCGCCCGCTAAAATTCCAATATCATGCCGTCCTGGTTGTTCGTCGTTCTGGTCACCGCAGCCGCCGTAGGGTTCTTCGTCCTGGGCATGTCGCTCACGCTCATGATCAAAGGACACCACATCGATTCCGAAATCTCGACCAACAAGGAGATGCAGCGCCGCGGTATCAAGTGCGCCGTGCAGGAGACCCGCGAAGCCGACGGCACGGCCGACTGCGCCCCCGGCTCCCCCCTGCCCGGCTGTACGGGCAACTGCGGCGCCTGCGACATCGAACACGGCGCCGACGCACCGCACCGAGGCTGACCCATCCTCGAAGCGGGCGGTGCCGGTTCTGCCGCAATGAATCGGCGCCGGGACAAAACAAGCGGCGGCCGGAACGAATCCGGCCGCCGCTTCTGTTCTGGCCATACGGCAGCTAAAGCAACGTACCGTCGGAGAGAATGTCGACCTCCGTTTCGCGCTCGGAACCCGGCTGCTCCAACTCGAAACGGTACCACTCCCGCTCGGGAGCGACATACTGGTCGATCTCGTCGATCGTCCAAGCAGCATACTGCGACGCGCGCAGGGCAGCCATCACCACATCCGGCACTTCGGCGGCGCGCACTTCGGTCTTGGTATGCACCCACTTGTCGGCCGCGTCGAAACGCACCTCGCGCAGGCGGCCGCCGTCGATGATCTCCACCTCGAGCACATAGAGCGGATCGCGTTCGGGCTCGGCCTCGAGGATGCGGGCGCCGGGATATTTTGCAGCGATGAAATCGGTCACCGCCTGCGGCAGCTGCTGCGGCAGCAGATCGTCGTGGTGCCGGTCGTTGTCGGCATCGGGAACGACGCGCACCAACACGCCGTCATGCGAATAGTGGAGATCGAATTCCGCCTCACCGCGCTCGACCTCGATGACATAGATGGGCTCCATGTCGCGACGCTCCACCTTCTCGACGTGCTCCACCTTCCACGTTGCATATTCGCCTGCTTCGAAAGCGCTCTGCACGGCGGCAGGGAGCGACTGGAAGAGAATTTCGGTCTCGGTCATGTACCACACGCCGGCGGCATCGAACCATGCGTCGGTCTCGTAGCCGGCATCGTGGAAATCGGCCACCAGATAGGAACCGCGGCGCTCCCAATCCACGCGGGTGGCACCGGGGAACTTCGCCGCAAAGGCCGTCTGCACCTGCGACGGCACCTTCACGTCGTCATCGTCGCAAGCCTGCAAGGCGCCGAACAACGCGAGCGCCAGCATCCAAATCGCTGTTTTTTTCATCATATTCATAGTTTCAAATTATAAAGATTAAGTATTCTTCGCTCCAAAAATCCGGCCGTTTTCAGCCCGGCAGCAGACAGGGTTGCCCGCACCGGCATCGCAAAAGGCCGAAAACCGGTTGCACGGCGCTTTTACGTCTCCGCCCTCCCCGACCGCCCCCCGGAAAAGCCGTCGGGCAGATGCTTGGACGCAGCGCACGGGGCGGCCTGTGGTGCGGGCATCGCCACCTAACGGATTCACGTTATCGGCGCTGAAATTCCAGTTGCCCGCACGAGACGGATCCGTGCTGCCGAGGGTCGACGAACTCCAATAGCCGCCATTCGTGCCGATGCCGCCCAAATATCCGTCCTCACGGCGGCGGTAGCCCGCAGCAGGCGCAAAGAGCAATCGCTCGAAGGAATGCGGCGGAGGGTGCGGAACAATGGTTTAAGGATATGTCGGGCGCAGCCTGCGGGGCACGCTTGCGGGCCTCCGCTGCGGGAGGCTGCGGCCCGCACGGCTCAAAGAGCCGAACGACGGCGACGACAGCAAATCGTTCGTAAGCTCCGCGGCAGGCTGGAATATGCAACTGGCGGCAACGCAAGTCGGAAATAGGAATTGTTGTCCGGCAGGCTGGTAAAGCTCGAATCGCAAACACCGGCTTCAGCCGTGCGAGCCGAAGCCGCGCCCTGCGGAGGCTCGCAGAATTTACAAATCCCCGTTCTTAACGGGGCTCGCTCCGCCGGCTTCGGCACGAGAACTTTTGCGCCACCGCTATCAAAACCGATAATTGCCTGCGAATTGCAAAACCGCAAAAAACCGGCGGCAACCAACCGCAAACGAACAACGATTTTCCTTTAATCCTCCAGCATCATTACGCCGCCAGCGGATTGCTGAATCTGCCGGGCCGCACTGGCGGAAACCCTGGCCTCCGCCATTCCGGGCCCTGCAACAACGGCCTTTCAAAGAACAATCGGGGAATCATTACGCCAGGAACCGTCATCCGACGCAACATCTTCCATCTATTCGTATACACACAACGGGCTCGCAGCCCATCCTCCCGGCAGGTCCGCGCTCAAGACCTCTGCCGGGCATCCGGCGCCGGATGCCGCATTCCGTGCCGCCGCAACGCAACGAAGCGGAAGCAGGAATTTCGGCCCTCGGGCCGCCGGACTATTCGGCCGGCTGGGGAGCGCCGCCCTCCTGCGGCTTGTTGCCGCGGCGGCGGTTGCGTCCGCCGCGGTGGCGCCGTTTGCGGTCGCGCGAGCCGCGGTTGCCCTCGCCGCGCCCCGAAGCATGATCGTTGTCGACGGGAGCCGCCGCAGCAGTCGTATCGGCCGCAGCAGCCGTGGTCGGAGCCTGTCCGGATTTGCGGTCGGCACGGCTGCGGCCGCCCTTGTCGCGTCCTCCGCGTCCGCCTCCCGAACGTCCGCCGCGTCCTCTGCCGCCGCGTCCGCGGTTCTCGGAGGGCTCGTACTTGGGACCCTCGCCCACCGATTCGGGCAGGTCGGCCTTGCGGATTTCGCGCTCGATGAACTTCTCGATCTGGTGGAACTTGCCCTGCTCGTCCTCGCTGACGAAAGTAATGGCGCTGCCGGTTGCGGCGGCGCGGGCCGTACGGCCGATGCGGTGGATGTAGTCCTCGGGATCGTGGGGCACGTCGTAGTTGATGACCAACCCGATGTCCTCGATGTCGATGCCGCGGGCCACGATGTCGGTGGCGACCAGGATATTGATCTTGTTGTTCTTGAAAGCGAGCATCACCTCCTCGCGCTGGGCCTGCTCCAGATCGGAGTGCATGGCGGCGACGTTGAGCTTCATGCGCTTGAGCGTGTGGGCCAGCTCCTTGACCTTGAGCTTCGACGACGAGAAGATGATGGTCTTCGAATCGGTCGGCTCGGCGAAAAGTTCGCGGATGACGCCCAGCTTCTGGCTCTCGTAGCAGACGTAGGCCGACTGGTCGATGGCCTCGTTGGGTTTGGAGATGGCGATGTTGACCTCGGCGGGGTTGCGCAGGATGGTCTTGGCCAGCTCGCGGATCTTGGGCGGCAGCGTGGCCGAGAACATGACGGTCTGCCGCTCCTTGGGCATGTAGGAGATGATCTTCATGATGTCGTCGCTGAAACCCATGTCGAGCATGCGGTCGGCCTCGTCGAGGATCACGCACTCGACGTGCGAAAGATCGATGCCGCTGTTCTGCAGGTGGGAAATCATGCGCCCGGGGGTGGCGATGACCACGTCGGAACCCAGCAGCATGCCGCGCTTCTGCACGTCCCAGCCCTTGCCGTCGCCGCCGCCGTAGACGACGGTGGTCGAAACGGGCAGATAATAGGAAAAACCCTGGAACTGCTGGTCGATCTGCTGGGCCAGCTCGCGCGTGGGCACGATGATGACCGACTTGATGACGTTGTCGGGGTTGCCCTCGATGAGCAGGCGGTTCAAGAGCGGCAGGGTGTAGGCCGCGGTCTTGCCCGTGCCGGTCTGGGCGCAGCCGATGATGTCGCGCCCGGAGAGAATGACCGGAATGGTGTGCTCCTGCACGGGGGTCATCTCGCTGAAATTCATATCGTAGAGACCGTCGAGGATTTCATCCTCCAGGTCGAGTTCGTCGAATCGCATAACTGAATATTTAATTTTCTGATTTTATTTCTTCTCCGAACAGCGTAGCCGACGTACAGCCCGTGATGCGCACGCGGACATAGTCGCCGATGCGGTGCGGGCCGCGGTCGAAGACAACGACTTTGTTCTGCGACGTACGGCCCGAGAGCTGGCCGGCATCGCGCTTGGAAACACCCTCGACCAGCACCTCGAACTCCTTGCCCACGTCGCGGAGGTAACTTTCGCGGCCCAGCTCGTTCTGCAGGGCGATGATCTCCTGCAGGCGCCGCGACTTCACCTCGTCGGGCACGTCGTCGGGCAGATGCTTCGACGCAAAGGTGCCGGGGCGCTCGGAATACTTGAACATGAAGGCGAAGTCGTAGCCCACCTCGCGCATGAGCGAAAGGGTCTGGGCGTGCTCCTCCTCGGTCTCGCCCGAGAAACCGGCTATGAGGTCGGTGGTGATGCCGCAGTCGGGCATGTAGCGGCGGATGGCGGCGATGCGGCCGAGGTACCATTCGCGCGTATATTTGCGGTTCATGCGTTCGAGCATCGACGTGGCGCCCGACTGGGCCGGCAGGTGGATCGAACGGCAGATGTTGGGCATCGAAGCCATGACTTCCAGCAGGCGGTCGCTCATGTCCTTGGGGTGCGACGTGGCGAAGCGGACGCGCAGCAGGGGCGAAACCAGCGCCGTGCGCCGCACCAGCTCGGGAAAGTCGACCTCGCCGGCGCGGTAGGAGTTGACGTTCTGCCCCAGCAGGGTGACTTCGCGGTAACCGTTGTCGAAAAGCGAACGCACCTCGGCCAGAATGGTCTCGGGGTCGCGGCTCCGCTCGCGGCCGCGGGTGTAGGGCACCACGCAGTAGGAGCAGAAGTTGTTGCAGCCGCGCATGATGGAGACGAAGGCGCCGACGCCGTTCTTGTCCAGCCGCACGGGGGCGATTTCGGCATAGGTCTCCTCGGTGGAGAGCAGCACGTTGACCCCCTTGCCGCCCGCCTCGGCCTCGCGGACCAGGCGCGGCAGATCGCGATAGGCATCGGGCCCGGCGACGACGTCGACCCCGGCGGGGCCCTCGACGAGCTGCTCTCTCAGACGCTCGGCCATGCAGCCGATGATGCCGACGATGAGCGCAGGACGGGCTTTCCGCAGCCGTTTCATCTCGGCCAGACGGCCCCAGATGCGCTGCTCGGCGTTATCGCGGATGGAGCAGGTATTGATGAGAATGACGTCGGCCTCCTCGGGGTTGTCGGTATGGATGTAGCCCTCCTGCTGCATGACCGCGACGACGATTTCCGAATCGCCGACGTTCATCTGGCAGCCGTAGGTCTCAAGGTAGAGCTTCCGGCCGACGCCCGAAAGGGGACGCAAAGAATTCAATTCACAATTCACTATCAAAAATTCACAATTATAAAATATTGTGTTCCGTTCCGGCGGCCGGATCGGCCCGAAGCCGCTTCCGCCCCGGCGGCGGAGCGGCCGCAGCGCAGACGGAATGCCGCAACCCTATTCCGCCTGTATCTCGTTCTTGTCGGGGAACTGCTTGAATCCCTCGCCGAACGTTTCGTAAGCGTCGGTGACCACGACGAAAGCCCGCGGGTCGATCTCCTTGATCTTGTGCTGCACCTGGCGCACCTCCTTGCGGCTGACGACCAGGAAAATCATGTCGCGGGCAGCGTCGGTGTACATGCCGCGCGACTTGATGTAGGTGGCGCTGCGGTCGAGATCGCCGATGATGAATTTCTTGAGCTGGTCGTGGTGGTCGCTGATGATGAAGAGCAGCTTGTCGTACGACGCGCCGTCGAGCATGTAGGCTACCACGCGCGACGAAGCATAGATCATCAGCAGCGAATAGAGCGTGAGCATCCACCCGTTGGCCGAAGCCTCGCCCGTACCGATGCCGAAGCCGATGACGGCCAGACCCGACATGACGACGAAACCGTCGGCCAGGAAGATGCCGGTCGAGAACCTGATGCCGCAGAACTTCTGCAACAGCATGCCCACGATGTCGGTGCCGCCGGTGGTGGCCTGCTGCCGCACGACGAGACCCTGTCCCACACCCACGAGCACGGCGCCCATGATGCAGGTTAGCAGCAGGTCGTTGGAGAGGTCGAGGTGGCCGTTGAGCAACAACGCCGGATCGAGCGAACGCACGGCCTCCTCCGTGGGATAAACCAGACGCGTGAGGATGTTCATGAAGCCGGGCGTATAGAGCGCCGCCAGCACGGTGCGCGTGCCGAACTGCCCGCCGAAGACCAGCAGGGCCGTGAACATGAGGGGCACATCGAACATGTAGCCGAAGGTGCCGACCTGGACCGAGGGGAAGATGTTGTGCAGGACGATGCCCATGCCGTAGACACCGCCCGGGACGAAGTTGTAGGGGTTGATGAAGAGTACGAAGCCGGCGCCCATGATCGAGCAGCCCACGAAAATCAGTATCCACGAGCGCCACCACGCCCACGAGCCCATCGGTTCGAGCAAAGTTCTGGCATCCATAACGGTAGTTTGTTTCGGATGCAAAAATACGAATTAAAAATGAAAAAGGCAATTATATGTCGGCCGGGCGTGCCGCAGCGCTCCGCACGGTTCTTGAAGCCGCAGGCACGGAACGCAGGCATGCGGGCGAGCGGACGAAAAAACGGTCCGATCCGTCCGTTTTTCATGCCGAAATGTCCGAATATGGAAATTTTTGCTATATTTGCATTGACAAACCATTCCGAAACTGCCATGCTTCTTACCATTTATACTGCCACGACGATGATTGTCCTTGCCTATCTCCTGGGCTCGATACCGAGCGCCGTGTGGATCGGCAAGAAATACTACGGCATCGACATCCGCGAACACGGCAGCAAGAACGCCGGCACGACCAACATGCTGCGCGTGCTGGGCCGTCGTGCCGCAGCGCCGGTCTTCGCCCTCGACTTTCTGAAGGGCTTCGTAGCCGTGACGGTCATCGAACTGCTGCAATACGACGAACTGATCGGCCCCAACGACATCATCAACCTCAAGATCGCCGCCGTGGTGGCCGCCGTCCTGGGCCATATCTTCCCCATCTTCGCGGGTTTCCGCGGCGGCAAGGGCGTGGCCACGCTCGTGGGCGCCGTGACGGGCATCTATCCGCCGGCCATCCTGCTCTGCTTCGGCGTGTGGATCGTGGTGCTGATGATCTCGCACTACGTTTCGCTCTCGTCGATGATCGCGGGATGCTGCTTCCCCGTCTTCACGCTCATCTCCCCGAAAGTCAACGGGTCCGTGCCGTTCGTGGTCTTCTCGTTCGCCATCGCCGTGCTGCTGATCGTCACCCACCGCAAGAACATCAAACGCCTGCGCGAAGGCACCGAATCGAAAATCTACATCTGGAAGCCCCGGAGCGCCCGCTCGAAGGAACAGCCCCGCGACAAGAAGGAATAGCCCCGCGACAAGAAGGAATAGCCGGCGGGGATACTCCTCCCGGTCCGGTTTTTGCGCCAAGGAGTCTATGCTATGTTACAGGAAAACCTACTGAAAATCTACGAGGCCAGTTTCCGCGACAACCGCGAGATGCCGGCCCTGACCGACTATTTCAACGGCGAGACCTTCTCCTACTACGAAATGGCCAAGGAGATAGCCCGCCTGCACCTCCTCTACCGCAAGGCCGGCATCCGGCAGGGCGACAAGATCGCGCTCATCGGGCGCAACAATCCCCGCTGGTGCATCACCTACATCGGCACGATCACCTACGGAGCCGTCATCGTGCCGATCCTCCAGGATTTCACGCCCAACGACATCATCCACATCATCAACCACTCCGAAAGCCGCCTGCTGTTCCTGAGCGACAACTTCTGGGACGTCATCGAGGAGGAGCAGATCCGGCAGATCGAAGCGGTCTTCTCGCTGACGGACTTCCACGCCATCTACGAGCGCGACGGCAAGTCGCTGACGAAGTTCCAGCGCGAAATCGTCAAGAACTACCGCACCAAATACCCGCGCGGATTCAGCGTCAACGACATCCGATACCCCGACATCCCCAACGACCGGGTGATCCTGCTCAACTACACCTCCGGCACGACGGGATACTCCAAAGGCGTGATGCTGACCGTGAACAACCTCACGGGCAACGTGGTCTTCGCCCGCGAAGCCGTCAACACCCAGACGGGCCTGCGCTACTTCCAGAAAGGCGGGCGCACGCTCTCGTTCCTGCCGCTGGCCCACGCCTACGGCTGCGCCTTCGACTTCCTGGCGCCGCTGGCCGTGGGCGGGCACATCACGCTGCTGGGGCGCATCCCCTCGCCCAAGATTCTGATCGAGGCCATGTCGGTGGTCCGGCCCACGATCATCTGCTGCGTGCCGATGATTCTGGAGAAGGTCTACCGCAAGCAGGTGCTGCCGATGCTCGAAAAGGGCCCCATGAGCCTGGCCGTGAAGATTCCGCTGGTCAGCTCGGCCATCTATTCGGTCATCCGCAAGAAACTGATGGACGCCTTCGGCGGCAACGTCTCGATCTTCATCGTGGGCGGCGCCCCGATGAACCAGGAGACCGAAGCCTTCCTGATGAAGATCCGCTTCCCGATCACGATCGGCTACGGCATGACCGAGTGCGCCCCGCTCATCAGCTTCGCACCCGACAACGAGTTCAAGGCCGGGTCGTGCGGCGCCTACCTGCGCCAGATGCTCGACGTGAAGATCGATTCGCCCGACCCCGCACACACGGCGGGCGAGATTCTGGTGCGCGGCGAACACGTCATGCAGGGCTACTACAAGAACGACAAGGACACGCAGAAGGTGCTCGACGCCGACGGCTGGCTCCATACGGGCGACATGGGAACCATGGACCCCGACGGCACGCTCTACATCCGCGGCCGCTCGAAGACGATGATCCTGTCGGGCAACGGACAGAACATCTACCCGGAGGAGATCGAAGACAAGCTCAACAACATGTATATGGTGCTCGAATCGCTGGTGATCGATCTGGGCAACGGCAAACTCCGCGCGCTGGTGGTTCCCGACTACGAACAGGCCGAAAACGAAGGCATAGACCAGAACGACCTGCCGGAGATCATGCAGAACAACCTCACGGAACTCAACGCCCAGCTGGCCGCCTACGAACGCGTTTCGGAAATCGTACTCTACCCCACCGAATTCGAAAAGACCCCCAAACGCAGCATCAAACGCTATCTTTACACCGCTTCGGTGCTGGGGAAATAACGGCGGGGCGAAACGAGGGGGGGGGTAAGGCCGGAAGCCCCGAAGACAAGAGCAGGGCCGGAGCAAAGGGAAATCCCGAAGACGGGAAACGACCCGGTGCGAGCGCAAAGCAGCACCGAATCGAAGAAGCAAAGGACACCCGGCGACGGACCCAACAACGGGGAGAGACCGAGACAGGGAGAGACCGAGACAGGCCCCGCCGGTCCCGCCCCATCAATCCGAACAAAATATAGAAACGGCTGTCAGCGGCCGAAGCGAGTATAGTTCAAGGCGCATCCGACAATCGGATGCGCCCTTTGTTTTCCGAACAACGCATCGGACGCAGCGTGCCAACCTGATCAACACGCTGTCGGTTTCGGGCGGCTCCGAGAGCCGCGCGGGCCGCAACCTCCCCCGGCAGAGCCCCGCAACTGTCCGGCCGGCCCGGGCGTGCTCCGCAAACTGCTGTCCTCACGTAAGCAGAACCGATTGACCGGAGGCGTGTTTGCGAATAAGCATTCCTCCTAACTACACCAATCGCAGACCGCATAATTCCGACGGCTGCCTGATCCGTCGCACCCACCCGCGGCCAAAAATCTCAAAAAAAAATTTGCAGAATCCGAAATCCTGCATTAACTTTGCACTACAAAGTACTTTTCGAATCTGCCGAATCAGCTTCCCAAGAGGAGTTCTACCCTTGAAAACCAAACCGATCGCCAAGATGCAAAACCGCGAAACCGACGAAATCTGCTCGACACTCACCGAGATCCGCACGTTGATGAACCGCTCGTCGCGCTTCCTCAATCTGAGTCCCTACGCACCCATCGTGTCGGGCCTGCTGGCGCTGGCGGCAGCGTGGGGCGTGAACCGGCTGTACAACGGCGGATGGGACATCGCCCCGATGTTGCAGCTCAACACTCATGCGCGCATCCAAGCGCTGATCGGGATGGCCGCAGCGCTCGTACTGCTCTGCGTGGCGGCGACCGTAGGGCTGAGCTTCGCGGAAGCGCGCCGCAACGGCTCGAAGATCGCCATCGACGCCGCAGCGCGCCGGCTGCTGTGGAACTTCTTCCTGCCGCTGCTCGTGGGCGGCGTTTTCAGCATTGCGCTCTTCGTCGGCGGCCACTACGGCCTCACCTCCTCGGTCATGCTGCTTTTCTATGGCATGGCGCTGGTCTCGGCCTCCGCCCACACCTTCAGCTCGGTGCGCTTTCTGGGCTATGCCGAACTGGCGCTGGGCCTTGCCGACAGCTTCTGCCAAGGTTACGCACTGGTTTTCTGGGCCGTCGGCTTCGGCGCCTTCAACCTGCTTTTCGGCATCCTGTTCCTCGCAACCCGCAACCGATCGTGAATCTTCAGCTCGAACATATCGACAAAACCCTGAAAAGCAAGGTCCGGCTGGGAATCATGGCCGTGCTGACGGTCAACGAAAGCCTCGACTTCAAGTCGCTGCGCACGCTGCTGAACCTCACCGACGGCAACCTGGTGACCCACACGCGCACGCTCGAAAACGCCGGCTACATCGTCTCCTCGAAGCAGTTCGTGGGCCGGATTCCCAATACCGCCTACCGCGCCACGGAAGCCGGCCGCGAAGCCTTCCGCCGCCACCTGCTGGCCCTCGAACAACTGATCGAAGCCGCGACGAAAGGTAGCGGCCGATGACTCCGCCCGCACTCCCCGAAATTTCAGAACCGAACCGTACAATCCCCGAACACAACCGAACACATGGAAAACAACCCGAATCCCGCACCGCAGCCGCAGGCTCCCGCACGCACGCTGCGCCGCAACTCACTGACGATCAAAATGCTATTCATCGGAGCCATCATGCTGCTGCTGCTGATCCCGGGCAGCATGGTCATGAGTCTGATCAAGGATCGCGAATCGATGATGGAGAGCGCCCAGGACGAGGTCGCCCGCATGTGGGGCGGCGTCCAGCACCTCACGGGCCCCGTGCTGTCGGTGCCCTACCGCCTGACGACGCGCACCCAGAACGGCACCCAAAGCGTGGAGGGCCGGATCACCCTGCTGCCCGAAGACCTCGACATCGTCGGGCACATCGACTGCGAACAACGCCGCCGCGGATTCTACGACACCAACGTCTACACGGCCGACCTGGTGCTGAGCGGAACGTTCAACCTGCCGGCCGACCTGCCGGCCAACACCTCCGGCATGGTCGTCGACTGGGCGGGAGCGGCCGTGATGCTGGGCATCTCCGACCTGCGCGGCATCGAGGAGAGCATCGAAATCGGCTTCGACGGCCGGCAGCTCGCCACGACGAGCGAAACGAAGCAGCCGTGTTTCAATGTGGGGGTGGCGGCCCGCGTCGATCTGTCCGGCTGGACGGCCACGCCCGACAAACGCATCCGGTTCAACATCCCGCTGAAGTTCAAGGGTTCCGGCGGACTCTACATGGCCCCCGTGGGCAACAGCAACCGCATACGCATCGACTCCGACTGCCCGACGCCGGGCTTCTGCGGCAACTTCCTGCCCTCCAGGCGCGAAGTGACCGACGCAGGATTCACGGCCGAATGGAAGGTGGTGGCGCAGAACCGCGAATATCCCCAGCTGCTGAGAGACGACGAGCACAAGTACAAGATCCAGGAGAGCGAACTGGGAACCAACCTGCTGATTCCGGTCACGCAGTACCGGCAGGCCACCCGTTCGGTCAAATATGCGGCGCTGGTCATCCTGCTGACGTTCTGCGGCGTATTCTTCGTGGAGATGACCCGCCGCCGCAACATCCATGCGTTCCAATACCTGCTGGTGGGGCTGGCGCTGATTCTCTTCTACTCGCTGCTGGTCTCGATCTCCGAGCACCTCGACTTCGGAGCGGCCTACTTCCTGGCTGCGGCGATGACGGTTTCGCTCATCACGTTCTTCATCTACGGCATCGTGCGGCAGAAAGCCACGGCCGCCTGCATCGGAGGACTGCTGACGCTGCTCTACGTCTATATCTACATATTGCTCCAGCTGGAAATCTTCGCCCTGCTGGCCGGCAGCATCGGACTGTTCATCATCCTCGCCATCGCAATGCACTATTCGCTCAAGATGGAGTGGACCGGCCGGAGCGAACAATAGCGCAGGGAAAATCCGAATCCGCAGTTCATAAGGCCCCGGGCGCTTCCGGCCCGATATGGAACCGGCTGGGAAACCCCGCGGCGGGCCGCGGGCAGGCGAATTTGCCGACCCCGGATTATGAATTGTGGATTGCGAATGCTATCTTTGCGCCATGCAGATCGCCAAAGCCGAATTCCGTTGCAGTTCCGAACGCATCTCGCAGGTCCCGAAGGACGACCTGCGCGACATCGCCTTCATCGGCCGCAGCAACGTGGGCAAATCGTCGCTCATCAACATGCTGACGGGCCGCACGTCGCTGGCCAAGGTCTCGGGAACGCCGGGCAAGACACGGCTCATCAACCACTTCCGCATCGACGACAGGTGGTATCTGGTCGACCTTCCGGGCTACGGCTATGCCCGCACGTCGAAGCGGCAGCGCGACGACTTCTCGAAGATCATCACCGACTATGTCCTGCGGTGCGAAAAGCTCCACTTTCTTTTCGTACTGGTCGACATCCGGCTCGAACCCCAGCGGATCGACCTCAGATTCATCGAAATGCTGGGCGAAAACGGCGTGCCGTTCGGCATCGTCTTCACCAAGGCCGACAAGCTCTCGAAGAGCCAGGCGCAGCGCAGCGTCGAACGGTTCCGCGCGGCGCTGGCCGAGCAGTGGGAGGAGTTTCCGCCCATGTTCGTCTCGTCGTCGGCCAAGGGCACCGGGCGCGACGAAATCCTCGCGTTCGTCGGCGAATGCCTGAAAGGTTGACCGAATGTTGAAAAAACACGCTCTGCGGGGCGTGTTTTTTGACTCTGTTGTACTATCTTTGCGCAACGATAGGCACCCGGCCCGGCAAAGCACGCACCAATCCGGCATTGTCTCCGGCACGCTTGTCCTTGCACCACTAAACCCAACAACCCGTTATGGCAATCCACAAAATCAAGATTTTCGCGGGCCGCGCCTCGGAATATCTGGCGGCAAAGATCGCGGCCAGCTTCGGCACGGCGGTCGGCCAGTCGGAGGTGCTCCGCTTCAGCGACGGCGAGTTCCAGCCCTGCTTCAACGAGTCGATCCGCGGCTGCACGGTATTCATCGTTCAGTCGACTTTCCCGCCCACGGACAACCTGATGGAGTTGTTGATGATGGTCGATGCCGCCAAACGCGCCTCGGCCCACCAGGTCGTGGCCGTGGTGCCCTACTTCGGATGGGCGCGCCAGGACCGCAAGGACCGGCCCCGCGTGCCGATCGGCGCCAAGCTGGTGGCCAACATGCTCATGGCCGCCGGTGCCGACCGCATCATGACCATGGACCTGCACGCCGACCAGATACAGGGTTTCTTCGACGTGCCCGTCGACGCGCTCTACGCCAGCGGCATTTTCGTGCCCTACATCCGCAGCCTCAACATCGAGGAGCTCTCCATCGCCGCGCCCGACATGGGCGGAGCCAAGCGCGCCAACACCTATGCCAAGCTGCTGGGCACGCCCATCATCATCTCGCACAAGGAGCGCGCCAAGGCCAACGTGGTGGGCAAGATGACCGCCATCGGCGACGTCGAGGGCCGCAACATCCTCATCGTCGACGACATGATCGACACGGCCGGCACGATCTGCATGGCCGCCGACATGCTCATGGCCCGCGGCGCCAAGAGCGTACGCGCCGCCATCACCCACCCCGTGCTTTCGGGTCCGGCCTACGAGCGCATCAACGAGAGCGCCCTGCAGGAGGTGATCGTCACCGACACCATTCCGCTCAACCCCGACAAGGACCTGCACAAGTTCACGGTGCTGACCGTGGCGGACCTCTTTGCCGACGTCATCGAACGCGTGCACAACTACAAGGAGATCTCGTCGATCTTCTTCAAATAATCGTCTCTACGATCAAGGGGCCCGACGACTCCGGCTCAAAAGAAATCACCCCTGTCAGAACTTGTTCTGACAGGGGTGATTTTCAATTTCGGAGATTCGGCGGCCCCGTTTTAGCTGCACAGCCCCGATTCCGGGTTCCTGCAAGCGGCCCTAAAACAACTGAACCGCCCGATGCCCTGCGAGCAGAAACCGAACAAGTCAGATTCGTCGGCCGTGCGTCACTTCAACGGGCTGTCCGGCTCACGGGCCATGACCATGTAGAACATGCGGTCGAGGAACGCAGGGGCGAACTTCTTGACAAAATGCGTGGCGCGGCCCTCGGCCTCCATCAGACAAAGACGCTTGCGCCGGAGCACATCCCGAGCGATGATGCGCCCCACCTCGGCGGCGGTCATCATCTTCGCCTCGTTGCGCGGTGTTTCGCCCTGCTGCGAACCGTCGGCCGTGAGGGCTGCGAACCGCACGTTCGAAGCGGTGAAGCCCGGGCAGGCGATCATGACATGGAGCCCCTTCTTGAGGTTCTCGATACGCAGGGTCTCCAAGAATCCGGTCATGGCATACTTCGAAGCCGAATACCCCGTGCGGCCGGGCAGGCCGTGGAGACCGGCCACCGACGAGACGCCGACCACCGATCCTTTCGACGCCTGGAGATAGGGCAGCGCATACTTGCAGCAGTTGACCGTGCCCCAGAAGTTGACATCCATCAAGCGGTGCAGCACGTCGAGATCGACATCGTCGAAAAGGGCCCGCATCGAGAGCCCGGCATTGCAGACCAGCACGTCGACACCGCCGAATTCGCGCACGGCCGTGTCGATGAGTTCGCGGCACTCCTCGGGTTGGGTCACGTCGACGGCGCAATAGACGGCCTCCCCTCCCCGGTCGCGGATTTCGCCCGCGATGAGCTGAAGTTTCTGAATGCTGCGGGCGCCCAGGACGACCCGGGCCCCGCGGGCGGCGAATTCGCGCGCCAAAGCCTCGCCGATACCCGACGAAGCACCCGTCACGATGACGGTCTTATTGGTAAAGTTTTTCATAATCGTGCTTTTTCAAACAGGTTTTCCCGCTTCGGCCGGACAGATGCAACACACCGCCGCCCGAGGCAAGAAAACCGGCGTCATAGCTCTATTTGCAGTCCATCGCAAGCCAGGTGCACGCCCTCGGGCAGCGTCGAATCGGTCGCGGCATGCAGTCCGATCTCGTGGGACATGTGCGTAAGGTAGGCTTCGCGCGGTTCCACCCGCCGAACGAGCGCCAGCGCCTCCTCGACGTTGAAATGGGAGTCGTGCTTCTTGAAACGCAAGGCATTGACCACCAACACGTCGACGCCGCGCAACTTTTCGACTTCCGCATCGGAAATCGTCTTGAAATCGGTGAGGTAGGCCAACGCCCCGATGCGGTAGCCGGTCACCGTGAAACGCTCCGAATGGCGGCCCGACACCGGCACGACCTCCACCCCGCCGACGCGGAACGGCCGGGCCGGATCGATCTCGTGCAACTCGATTTCGGGCACGCCGCGGTACTTGTTCTCCCCGAAAGCATAGTCGAAATCCTTGCGCACGATGGCGGCGGCGGCCGGAGCGGCGTAGATGTCGACCCGATGCACCGTGGGCGGATAGTCGACGAAGTTGAATGCCCGCACGTCGTCGAGCCCGCCCGTATGGTCCTTGTGCTCGTGGGTCAGCAGGATGGCGTCGATGCGCCGGACACCCGCCCGGAGCATCTGATAACGGAAATCGGGCCCGGCATCGATGACCAGGCGCACGCCGTGCGTCTCGACCATGGCCGAAGTCCGCAGGCGGTTGTCGCGGCGGTCCGCCGAGGTGCACACCTTGCAGCGGCACCCGATCACCGGCACGCCCTGCGAGGTCCCCGTTCCCAAAAAAGTGAGCTTCATCCCAACAAAATTAAGCATTAAAAATGAAAAAACGAAACAGCCGAACCTTTCTGCCGATCCGGCCCGGCAAGAACAAGGACAAATCCGCTGCTGCGGAACATTCGGGGTCCGACGAAACATCCTCTTCGTTTTGCGACGCACGCTATTGTCCCGAAACAGGAATCGCCGTTCGTCGTTGCCCGGCCCGGGGGCGGTCGCACAAAGCACGAGCCAGGCAACGAAGCAATTCACGACTTTGCGAAGAAGCGAGCGCAGAGGCCGGCCCCTTATCAATGAACGGCCAAAGCCGTATGTTCACAAAAAAACGCGCTGCCGAAGCAACGCGTTTCGAGAAAATGCGAAAAATTCTTCGCAACCGGCCGGTCCTCGGAACGGAGGACCGATGCCCGACCGGCCATTCGCTAAAACCCGCCCTCGATGTTCCAGTAGAAGGCGCGGGAACCCTGCATGCGGGTGGCCTCGTCCATCTTGCGGAAGGCGTCGAGCAAGGCGTCGAGCTGCGAATCGTCGATGATGGCCAGGATCGAAGCGTTCATCGAAGGCCACGCATGGGTGCCGTAGTGGGGCTCGCCGTCGATGGTGCCGCGCCCCTCGGTGAGCGCCCAGCGGGTGAAGCCGCGGATGCCCTGATCGTCGAGAATGCGGTTGACGCGGTCGGTGAGCGCCTGGTTGTATGACAAAAAGAGTGCTTTCATAATTATCTTCTTGGCCCGTTCCGAAACTCCGCGCAGGCACTGCCCGGCACGGCGCCTTCGGAACGGAAAATGGTTTTCGACTGTTGGCTATCGGTTGGCCGCGGCGGTCTGCTGCTCGGTGGCCAGGCGGGCCATCTTCTCGCGCTCCTTGCGCTGGGCCCGGTTGACCATGATGGAGTAGAGCACCGGCACGATGAAGAGCGTGAGGACGGTGGAGAACGTGAGACCTCCGATGACGGCGATACCCATCGGCTGCCACGTCTCGGAACCGGCACCCGTGCCGATGGCGAGCGGCAACATACCCAGCACCGTGGTGAACGAGGTCATGAGCACGGGGCGCAGACGGCTCTTGCCGCCGGCGATCACCGCGTCGAAGACGCCCGAACCGCGCTCGATCAGGAGGTTCATGTAGTCGACCATGACGATACCGTTCTTGGTGACGATACCCACCAGCATGATGGCGCCGATCAACGCGATGAGCGACAACGGTGTGGAAGTCATCCACAGGGCCATGAAAACGCCCGTGAAGGCGAACGGGATGGTGAACATGATGATGAAGGGGAACTTCAGCGACTCGAACTGCGTAGCCATGACGATGTAAACCAGGATGACGATCAGCACGAAGAGCGTCAGGAGGTCGCGGAAGGCATCGCCCTGGTCCTCGACCGTACCGCCGACTTCGAGGTCGATGCCGTCGGGCAGCTGGTAAGAGTCGATGAGCTTCTCGATCTCGTCCACCACGTCGCTCAACGCCACGCCGGCACCCAGGGTCGACTGCACGGTGATGATGCGCTGGCGGTTCTCGCGCTGGATCTCGGGTGCGGCGTACTCCTCCTGCACCTTACCCACCTCCTTGAGCTTGACGGGACGGCCCTGCATGTTGTAGAGCGTGATGTTCTCAACATCCTCCACACGGGTGCGGAAAGGCTCGCCGTAGCGGACGACGATGTCGTATTCGTCGCCGTCCTCGCGGTATTTCGAAGCGGTGAGACCGTCGATGCGGTTGCGCACGGCCTGCGCCGCCGTGGCGCTGTTCATGCCGTAGTAGGAGAGGCGGTCGCGGTCGAATACCACGTTGAACTCGGGGCGCAGCTCGTCGCGCGAAAGCTGCACGTCGCGCGTACCCTCCAGGTCCGACAACTTCTCCTTGAGATCGTTGGCCACGGCGTTGGCGAGCTCCATGTCATAGCCGAAGACCTTGATGTCGGCCGTTGCCGAACCGCTCATGCCGCCCGACGCACCGCCCGGCGTGACGGTATACTGCCGCACCTCGGGAATCATGTCGAGCTCCTTGCGCAGGAGGTCCGAAATCTGGTAGATCGTACGCTCGCGCTCGGCGAGGTCGCGCAGACGCATGTTGTAGTTGATGATGTGCGAACCGGTGGTCTGCATCGCCGCAAAGGCGTTGTCCGACGAGTTGGCGCCGGCCGAAGCCGAGACGATGACCACCTCGGGGAACTTGTCGTAGATGACGCTGTCGATCTGACGGGCGATGCGCGCGGTGTACTCCATCGAGAGGTTCTGCTCCAGCTTGACGGTGGCCGAAATACGGCCGTTGTCCGAAGGCGGGAAGAACTCGGTGGGCACCTGCGTGACGAGTCCCAGCGAAGCCAGGAACAGGAGCATCATGCAGCCGAAGGTGATGCGCCGGTGGTGTACGACCCAGTCGAGCGCACGGGCGTAGGCGTTGTCGAGCCACTCCAGAGCGCGGTCGATGGGCTTGTAGACGATGCCGATGCCCTTGTAGTCGTGGACGCCGCCATCGAGCTTCAACAAATAGGCCGACATCATGGGCGTGAGCGAGATGGCCGCCGTGGTCGAGACGCACACGACGATCGTGACGATCCAACCCAGCTCGCGGAAGAGGATACCGGCCATACCCGGCACCATGGTCAGCGGCAGGAACACCGCCACGACGACCAGCGTGGTGGCGATGACCGACAGCCACACCTCGTTGGTGGCGTAGATGGCCGCCTCCTTGGGATTCGAACCGCGCTCGATGTGGGTGGTGATGTTCTCGAGCACCACGATGGCGTCGTCGACGACCATACCGATGGCGATGGAGAGCGACGAGAGCGAGATGATGTTGAGCGTCGACCCTGTGGCGAACAGGTAGATGAACGAACAGATCAGCGACACGGGGATGGTCATGCAGATGATGAACGTGGCGCGCCAACGTCCGAGGAAGACCATGACGACGAGCACCACGAAGATGAAGGCGTACATGATCGTTTCGGACAGCGAACCGATGGCGTCGGTGATCTCCTGCGACGCCTCGTAGATGAGCTCCATCTTGACGTCCTTGGGCAGCGTACGCTGGATTTCGGGCAGGCGGCGCTGGATCTCGTGCACGATGTTGACGGTGTTCGAACCCGACTGCTTCTGGAAGATGACGCGCACGCCGCGCTTGCCGTTGACGCGCTCGTCCATGGTGGCCTTCTCGAGCGTATCGCGGATCTCGGCCACGTCGGTGAGCATGACGGTGCGGCCGCCGAGGTTCGAAACCACAATCTTGCGCAACTCGTCGGAGAGCTTGAACTCGCCGTCGGCCTTGATGTTGAAGGTGTTGTTGCCGATGTCGATGCTGCCGCTGGGGATGTTGACATTCTCGGCGGCGATGATCTGGCCGAGCTGCTCGACCGAGAGCCCGTAGGCGTCGAGCTTCGTGGGGTCGACGTTGACCTGGATCTCACGCTCGGGAGCACCGACGATCGACACGGCGCCCACGCCGTCGACACGGTTCAGAACGTTGACCAGCTTGTCGTCCAGAATCTTGTTGAGCGCCGGATAGCTCTCGTCGGCCGTGACGGCGAGCATCATCACCGGGATCATCGACGTGGAGAACTTGAAGATCGTGGGATAGTCGACGTCGTCGGGCAGCATCGACTGCACGCGCGACACCACGTCGCGGATTTCGTTGGCGCCCTCGTTGAGGTCGGAACCGTATTCGAACTCGACGGTGATCATCGAGACGTTGTCCTGCGACTTCGACGTCAGCTTCTTGAGGTTGTTCACCGTGTTGAGGTTGTCCTCCAGCACACGCGTGATGTTGGTCTCGATGTCGGCGGCGTTGGCGCCGGGATACATCGTGATGACCGAAATCTGGGGGATTTCGATCTCGGGATACTGGTCCACGGCCAGGTTCATGAGCGAGAAGAGTCCGAAGACGATCACGCCCACGAACAACAGGATCGTGGAGATCGGTTTGCGTACCGCGCTTTCGTAGATTTTCATGGGTCAGGAGGTTTTAATCCTGTTTTACGGATACTTTGGCTCCGTCGTAGAGCTTCGACAGCGCCGTGACGGCCACCTGCTCGCCGGGCTCGATGCCCGAGAGGATGTCGATGCGGTCGCCGACCTGGCGGCCCAGCGTCACGCTGCGGCGCTCGGCCACCGAATCGTCACGGATGACGTAGAGGAACCGTTCGGCCGAGCCGACCTGCTTCTGGACGGCGACGTCGGGCACCATGACGCCCTGCTTCTCGCCCATGTCGAAGATCGTGCGGGCGTACATGCCGGGGCGCAGCGTGCGGTCGGCGTTGGGCACGCGGACCTCGACCTTGAAGGTGCGGGTAGCGGCATCGAGCGCCGGGTAGATCAGCGACACCTTGCCCTCGAACTTCTTGTCGGGGAAGATGTCGACGAGCAGCTCGACGGGCATGCCCACCTTGACGTTGGGGAAATACTGCTCCGAGATGTTGACGATGACCTTCAGCGGGTCGATCTGCATGACGTGGAGGATGGGCTGCGCGGCGAAGAGGTCGCCCGACTCGTAGTTGCGGGCCGTGACGACGCCCGAGATCGGCGACCGCACCTCGATGTTCTTCCGCAGGTTGGCCACCGCCTCGCGCTGGACGTCGAGCTGGGCCTTGGCCTGCTGGATCTGCTGGGCCGAGATGCCGCCGGCCTTGTAGACGGGCAGCAGCCGGTTGTAGTCGTCCTCGACGGTCTTGAGCTGCACGCGGGCCTGGGTATACTGCGTGGGGTCGAGCGTCACGAGAAGCTGGCCCTTCTGCACCTTGTCGCCCACGTCGACCAGAATGCGGTTGATGTGCACGCCGGTTGCGGCGGGCGTGATGTCGTTCTCCTTGTAAGGTTCGATTTCGGAGGTGAACTCCTCGGTCAGACTCACCGTGGCGCTCTCGGCCGCGGCGCTTTTGGTCAGCACGCCCGGGTCGGCGACGACGGCTCCGGTGTTCTTACCTCCCGTGCAGGCGGCGAATGCCGACACGGTCAACAACATGAACGCTAATCTTTTCATATCTGCTATAGTATTGTTTTCTTGGTTGCACTTGGTTTCTTTCTGCGTTTTGCGGCCCGGGCGGCGGTCGTTTCCGCTTTTGGGGCGGGGTGCGGCGGGCGAACCCGCCGGGGCGCCCCCGGAGATGGCCGCAGCGACGGTCTGCCCCGTCTTGCAGCGGAGCATCCTGCGCGGCCGCCGCCGGACTCCCGGCCGGCGGCTACTCCTCGCGTCCCACGATCCGGTCGTACTCGGCCTTGGCCGACAGGTAGTCGTAGATCGCCTGCGAGAAGTTGAGCTGCGCCTGGGTCTGCGCCAGCTGGGCGCTGTTGAGCTCCAGGATGGTGCCGGCGCCCGCCCGATAACGGGTGTCGGAGATGGCGTAGGCCTTGCGGGCCTGCTCGACGGTGCGCTCCTGGGCGAACATCTTCTCGCGGGCCGTCAGCAGATCGTTGAGCGCCGACTGCACCTGCACGCCCACCTGCTCCTCGGCATAGGAACGCTGGAGCGAGAGCTGCGAAATCTGGTTCTTGATCTCGCGCGACTTGTTCATCTTGGTGAGTCCCGCGAAGATGGGTACGGAGAGCTGCACGCCCACGGTGATGGGATGGGTCCAGAAAAACTTGGGACCGTCGTTGCCGCCCATGCCCATGAAAGGCTCCATGTCGTTGCCGGTGTAGGACGCCGAACCGAAAGCCCCGAGGCTCGGCAGCCGCGAAGCGTTGGCCACCTTGAGCTGGCGCCGCAGCAACATCTCCTGCAACTCGAGCGTGCGCAGGTCGGAGTTCTCCGAGATGTCGGCCGTGAGTCCGTCGGTACCGGCGAGCACCTGGTCGCGCATGGCGTCGAGCTCGCCCTCGACCTCGATTTCGACCTCCTCGGGAATCGAGAGGTACATCTTGAGCAGGAGTTTGGCCAGCCGGATGGAAGTTTCGGTCTGGATGATCGTAGGCTGGAGGTTGCTCAACTGCACCTGGGCCGTCAACAGATCGTATTCGGAAGCCAGGCCGTTGTTATACTGCAGCTCCGTGTCGTCGACCGTACGCTGGACCGTGGCCTGCGACTCGCGCAACACGGCCAGCGACTGCTCGGCCAGGAGGATGTTGTAGAAAGCCTTCTTGACCTCGGCGACGAGCGTGATGCGCGACGCGCGGGCCGCCTCGACGGCCGCGGCCATCTGCGTGTCGTTGAGCTTCATGGTGCGGTAGACCTGCGGCGCGAAGAGCGGCAGCGAGAGGTCGCCCTGCACGGCGAAGGTGTTGTCGGCGCCGAACGAAATGCCGCCCCGCATCTCCGACTTGACGATCGAACGGGAGTAACTGCCCGAGGCGGAGAGCTGCGGCAGCAGATTGCCCCAGGTCTGGCGCTTGACGTAGTCGTAACGCTGCACCTCCAGTTCGGCCACCTTGACGGTGGGATTCTCGCTCAGGGCGAGGTCGACCGCTTCGGAAAGCGAGAGCCGCATCTGCGCCGAAGCGCCGGCGAAGCCCGCCAGAACGAAGCCGAGTGTCAGAATCGTTTGTTTCATCATTATCTGTCGATAGTTGTTGTTCGAATTTTTCAGTTTTTCCCGCCCCGGCAAATCCCGAACAAGTTCGGCTCTGCACTCGGCTTATCGAAAACGTCCCCTTTCATGCTGTTTTTCCCGCCCCGGCATCGACCGGAACGCCCAATCCGGTACCCGGCTTATCGGAAAACTCAACCTTGCGCGGCCTGCTGCCGCTTGAGGAACCCGTCGATGATCCTCGCCCCCTCGGCCGTGGAGATGCCGCGGAAGAAGGTGCTGACGATCTGCGTGAAGGCGCTGCGCTCGGAGATGCCCTCGGGCAGGATCATGTCCTTGCGCACGGTGATGGCCGACGCCGTATAGTAAAGCACCGTGATAGCCAGCTCGATGTCGATGTTGTCGATGAAGAGTCCGTCGGCGATGCCCTGCTCGATCATCTCCCGGAAATCGGCGCGGTTCTTCTCCGAGCCCCCGCGCATGAGCCGTTCGTGGACCGCCGGGTAGAACTTGCGCAGGTTTTCCATCATCCGGGAAGTGGTCTCGGAGTGCTCCATGACGTCGTTGAGCACCAGGAACAACCGCTCCAGCACGTTGGGAGCCGCAGTGCTCAGCTCGGCCCAGCGCAGGCGGTTGCGCTCGAAGTAGCAGACCATCGCCAGGTAGAGCAGCCCCTCCTTGTCGCCGAAGAGCTCGTAGAGCGTGCGCTTCGAGATGCCCAGCCGCTGCGCGATGTCGTCCATGCGCACCGACTTGATGCCCTGCGTCACGAACATCTCCATGGTCTGTTCCACTATCCGCTCTTTGGGAGTCATAAAAAGCTGCCGGTCTTGATTCGTAAATTCGTTGTCGGCGGTCGTCCGGAGGAGGCACCGGCCCCCTTTCCGCCCTGCACGCGGCAGGTCCGCACTTTACCGGCCACAAATATACGTCCGAAAACCCGGAAAACAAAAAAAGTTTTCCGTTTTCTTCAGTTTATTCGCTTATTCTACAATTCCGACGAAATCTACGACAACGGAGCCCGCCCGACAAGCGGGTCGAGACTCCGCAGCACATCGGAAAATCGGGCATGGGACCGGCACAATGCACCGGCAGCCGCCGGCATCTGCGCAGATGCATGCCGGCACAGATGGCTCGGCAGCCGCGGCCGCGCAGCAGATGCTGTCAGCCCGAAAGCCGCGGAGATGGCTCAGCAGCCGTAAACCTCGCGATAGATACGGTCGCGGACCGTCCCGAAACACTCCTCGAAATGGGGATCGCCCTTGAACATCAAGACCATCGGCAGCGGCTCGCCGCCCGCTCTGTAGGGCGGCTGCCGGTAGTCGTGCGGCCAGGTGCGGAAACCCTGACGTGCGTAGAACCCGACGCGCCGGCGGGCCAGCTCCTCGACGGGCAACTCAGCTTCGAGCACGAGGGGCGTCCGCAGGCGCTCCCCCAACAACTCCAGCACCCGGTGTCCGTAGCCCTTGTTGCGCATGGCCGGCAACGTGGCGAAATGCTCTATGTAATGGAAATCGCCGAAATCCCAGAACGTGACGAGCCCCACGGGCCTGTCATCGTCGCAGATCAGGTTGTTGTGGAAAACCGGCCGCCCGCAAGTCAGCCGGCGCAGTTCCCCGAGCTCGCGGTACTCCTCGGGCGGAAACGCCGCGGTCAGCAGCTCCTCCATAAAGCGGTATTCGCGAGTATCGGTCTGTGTAAGGCGGAACAAAGTAATCATCGAAGTCGAATTTTGAATTGCAGGCTCCGTCGGCTGATACGGATCTTGCGCAGGCAACAGCCCGAAGCCGCCAAGGCAAAAACCTTGCTCCGGAAACCTCCCGTGCAAGAAAAAAGGCCCGGATGCAGCGAACATCCGGGCCATGGATCGCAAACTGCGGACGAGCTACGCCGTAGCGCTTTCGAGCCGCTTCATGATCGAGAAGATGAAGAGCGCCGAGAGCAGACACAGCACGATCAGTACGCTCCACACCATCCACAAGGCCATGCCGCTGCCCCAGAGGTAGCCGATGAGCGAAGTGGCGTAGTTGCCCACGGCCGTGGCGGCGAACCAGCAGCCCATCATCATGCCCTTGAACTTGGGCGGAGCCACCTTCGAGACGAACGAGATGCCCATGGGCGAAAGCAGCAGTTCGGCGAACGTCAGCACCAGATAGGTCGAAATCAGCCAGTTCTGCGAGACGAACGCGTCGCTCGCACCGGCCGCCTTGACCTCGGCGGGCGACATGAGGCCCACCGAACCGAGCGTGAGGATGAGGAAACCGCCGGCGGCGATGATCATGCCCAAGCCGATCTTGCGGGGCGCCGACGGCTCCTTGCCCTTGCGGGCCAGGGCCGAGAAGATGGCCACCGAGACGGGCGTGAGCGCCACGACGTAGAACGGATTGAACTGCTGGAACTCCTGCGGCAGGATGTGCACCGGATCGGGCGTCGTGCGCCAGCGGAAGAAGAGGGCCACGGCGGTTGCGACGAAGACCAGCGCGCTGATCGCCTTGCCGCGCTGCTTCTCCGACTGGAAGAACCCTACGAGCGAATAGACGCCCACGAGAACGAGCACCAGGTTGAAGATGTCGAAGCCCATGCGGGTGATGCCCGTGGCCTCGGGCGTGGTGTAGTCGCGGGCGAAGAAGGTCATGGTCGAACCGTTCTGGTGGAACGCCATCCAGAAGAAGATGACCACGGCGAAGACCAGCAGCAGCGCGGTGATGCGCGACCGGGTCTGCGCCGGCGTCAGCTCGACCTGCGCGGCGGCACCCGAAACGGCCTGCTGCTTGGCGGTGACGTCGGCATGCCTGAAACTCTTGCGGAAAGCGACGTAGATCACATAGGAGACGACCAGCGAGATGCACGCCACGGCGAAGCCCATGTTGTAGGCCGTCGAGAGCTTCTCGACATAGTGGCGGCAGAACTCGCCGAGGTCGCCGGCACCGGCGCCCATCGAAGCGGCCAGCTCCTGCAGCTTGGCCAGCGGCTCGGCGGCCATGGCGTCGCCCTGGGCCATGTACTGGTGCGCCAGAGCGGGAATCTGCCCGTTGTAGACCAGGCCGTCCTGCGCGAGGAAGTGGTTGGTGATCCACTTGGCCATGCCGGGGGCGAACATGGCGCCGATGTTGATGGCCATGTAGAAGATCGAGAAGGCGTTGTCGCGCTTGGCCGCATAGGCCGGGTCGTCGTAGAGGTTGCCGACCATGACCTGCAGGTTGCCCTTGAAGAGGCCCGTACCGCAGGCGATCAGCGTGAGCGCCCCGAACATCATGACCCGGGCGGCGATGCCCGTACCCGACGGCACGGCCAGCAGGGCATAACCTCCGAACATGATGAAGATGCCGAGCGTGACCATGCGCCCGAAGCCGAAACGGTCGGCCAGAATGCCGCCGAAGAAGGGCATGAAGTAGACTGCGGCAAGGAAGATGCCGTAGATCTGGGTGGTGACGGTCTCCGTATAGCCGAACTTCGCCTGGAGGAAGAGCGTGAAGATGGCCAGCATGGTGTAGTAGCCGAAACGCTCGCCCGTATTGGCCAGCGAAAGGGCGTACAGACCTTTGGGTTGTCCTTTGAACATAGGCTGAGAATTAAGGTATTTTTGAAGTGTTCCGTGACAAAGATAGAAAAATTTTCCATATATTTGACTTGCGGCGAAGATACTTCGTCCCGGCAGAATCAAAAAAGTTTTCGGCAAGCCGAGGGCAGAACCGAACTTGTTCGGGTTATGCCGAGGCGAGAAAACTTGCCCGAAAGGGAATGTTTTCGGCAAGCCGAGGGCAGAACCGAACTTGTTCGGGTTATGCCGAGGCGAGAAAACTTGCCCGAAAGGGAATGTTTTCGGCAAGCCGAGGGCAGAACCGAACTTGTTCGGGTTATGCCGAGGCGAGAAAACTTGCCCGAAAGGGAATGTTTTCGATAAGCCGAGGGCAGAACCGAACTTGTTCGGATTATGCCGGGGCGCGAAACCGCTCCGAAAGAGAACGGTTTCGACAAGTCAAGAACAGAGCCGGACTTGTTCTGGCCATGCCGGAGCGAGAAAACCGGCCCGAAAGGAACGAACTGCGAATCGTGAACGAAAAACTGCAAATTATGAATACCCCCACCCCCCGCCTGCCCATCGTCGAGCGCGACGAATGGCTCCGCCCCGTCGAAGAAGAGATGAACCGCCGCTGGGAACGCTACCGGCGCAAGGTCGACGACATACGCCGCACGGCCGGCTCGCTTGCCGACTATGCCAACGGCTACCGCTATTTCGGCTGGCAGTGGGACGACGCGCTCGACGGCTGGTGGCTGCGCGAATGGCTGCCCGGGGCGCACGATGTCTACGTCTTCGGCGACTTCAACAACTGGCAGCGCACCGAAATCCGCATGCACAAGGATGCGGCGGGCGTCTGGAGCGCCTTTTTTCCGGCGGCCATGTACCGCGACCGGCTCACGCACGGCTCGCTTTACAAACTCCACGTCCACGGCGACAACGGCTGGATGGACCGTATCCCGGCCTACGCGCGGCGCGTGGTGCAGGACGAGGCGACGAAGAACTACACGGCCCAGTTCTGGGCGCCGGCCGAAGCGTTCGACTGGCGCGGCGACGCGTTCGACGCCTCGCAGAACGGCGACCTGCTGATCTACGAAGCCCACGTGGGCATGGCGCAGGAGAGCGAGGGAGTGGGCACCTACCGCGAGTTCACGGAGAAAATCCTACCTATAATAAAAAAGGACGGCTACAACGCCGTGCAGCTGATGGCCATCGCCGAACACCCCTACTACGGTTCGTTCGGCTACCACGTTTCGAGTTTCTACGCCCCCTCGTCGCGCTTCGGCACGCCCGAGGAGCTGAAAGAACTCATCCGCCGCGCCCACGAACTGGGCCTGGCCGTCATCATGGACCTGGTGCACGCCCACTACGTGAAGAACCTCAACGAGGGAATCAACCGGCTCGACGGCACCGACCATCACTACTCGCTGCCGGGCGCCGCGGGCGACCAGCCCCACTGGGACTCGAAACTTTTCGACTACGGCAAACCCGAAGTGCAGCACTTCCTGCTCTCGAACGTCAAATATTGGCTCGACGAGTTCCATTTCGACGGCTTCCGCTTCGACGGCGTCACCTCGATGCTCTACCGCCACCACGGCTATGTCGACTTCGACTGCCGCGAACGCTTCTTCGACGCGGGGGTCAACGGCGACGCCATCGCCTACCTCACGCTGGCCAACACGCTGGTCCACGAATTCCGCCCCGCGGCCGTCACCATCGCCGAGGACGTGAGCGGCATGCCGGGCATGTGCATCCCCGTCGCCGACGGCGGCATCGGCTTCGACTACCGCCTGGGCATGGCCATCCCCGACTTCTGGATCAAATACCTGAAAGAGGTGCCCGACGAGGAGTGGAACATCCGCGAGATGTGGTCCGTCATGACCGACCGCCTGCCCGAAGTGAAGACCGTGGCCTACGCCGAATCGCACGACCAGGCCCTGGTGGGCGACAAGACGATCGCTTTCCGGCTGATGGACAAGGAGATGTATTACCACATGGACCGTGCGTCGGAAAATCTCGTCATCGACCGCGGCATGGCGCTGCACAAGATGATCCGGCTGATGACGATCTCCACGGGCGGCCAGGCCTATCTCAACTTCATGGGCAACGAATTCGGCCACCCCGAGTGGATCGACTTCCCGCGCGAGGGCAACGGCTGGAGCTACGCCCATGCGCGGAGGCAATGGTCGCTGGCCGACAACGGATTCCTGCGCTACGCCTGGCTCGGCGACTTCGACCGGGCGATGATCGCGCTGGTCCGGCAGTACGGCGTGCTCTCCGACGGCTATGCCTGGAACCTGCTGATGGACGACCTCAACAAAACGATGGTCTTTTCGCACGGGCGTCTGCTTTTCGTCTTCAACTGGCACCCCGCGGCCTCGATTCCCGACTACGAACTGCCGGTGCAGGGCCCGGGCAAGTATGTGCCGCTGCTCTCCACCGACGAAAAGCGCTTCGGCGGGCAGGAGCGGCAAGACATGCGGGGCGAGCACTTCTCGTTCGACATCGTGGACGCCGAGGGCGCCCGCTGGCCCCGCATCCGCGTCTACAACACGGCCCGCACCGCTACGGTCTATCTGCGGGAGGAATAAGACGATTCGCAATCCGCGATTTGGGGCCATGTCGCTCTTGGGGCATGCTCCCCTGTCGGACCGTGCGTCTCGCTCGCACGGTTCGCTCCGTATCAAGAAGGCAGTCCGGCAGATGCTTGGACGCAGCGCACGGGAAAGGCGTTGGCGCGGTTGGTGTTGTTCAGCGGGTTCACACGGCCCGCAATGAAGTACAGATAGCCCGCGTTGTGAGGGTTCGTACCGCCGTAGGACGACGACGACCAGCTGTCGCCCTCCGTGCCGACGACGACCAAGTCTCCCGTCTCACGGCTGCGGAGGCCCGCAGCAGGACCGGTGTGCGAAGCAATCGCTGGAATGAATGCCGCAGAGAGGGAACAAAACAATTCAAAATGCACAATTCAAAATTCAGAATTAATAGAGTTCTCTTCGAATGCTCAATTCCATCGTTGTCATTCTGAGGAGCATAGCAACAAAGAATCCGTATTCGTGTCTGTTTCACAAATACCGCCTTTCAGGCGGGCGGGCCGCAGCCTCCCGCAGCGGAGGCCCGCAAACATCCGGCTGTCGCCGGGCGTGCCCCGCAGGCTGCGGCCGTCCCACTCCGACTGCCCTACTTTGTCATCCTGAGCGGAGCGAATCGACGAACGCAGCGAGTGCAGAGACCGCTTGCGGACTATGCCGAGCAAGGAGGAGAAAGACAAACGCAGTGCAGTCAAGGATCTATGGGGTAGGGTTACAGATTCTTCGTCGCTATGCTCCTCAGAATGACAAACTACTTCTTAATTGTGAATTAAGCCCCCTGCGGGGGCTTGACTTCGACTCCCGCTCGGTAAAGACCGTTCACGGTCTTTACCCTCGCTTAATCGTAAGTTGTGCATTTTGAATTGTTCTCGGCTCCGCAGCAGACTGGGATGAACAGCTGACAGCATAATTGTTCGCCGGGGTCGGCGTGGGCGTATCTTCGATACGAGCCGGACCCGGGCTGTGCGGTCGGGAAGCGGGAACGGTTGTTCTGTTTGCTCGGTGTGCAAAGATAAGAATAGCAAAACATAACCGCCTCTCTATTCTGTTCCGCACTATTACACCGCCAGCGGACTGCTGAATCTGCCCTGCCGCGCTGACGCAAACCATGATCTGCGCCACTCCGGGCGGGACTGCCATTGGTGGAGGTGAAAAGACGTTCGTACGAAACGACTCCCGCCTTTCACGCTTTATTTCACTTTTTGTTTTTGATCCGCTCCACCGCGGCGGCGACATCGCGGTAAAGTTCGGGCAAGTCAAGACCGACGATATGCCGGTTCTCGACCCGGACACAACCGTCGACAACGACCGTTTCGACGTCGGCGGCCTTGCCGCAATAAACCAGGTTGGAAACCACGTCGTGGAGCGGCTGGAGGTGGGGTTTCTGAAGATCGACGACGATCAGGTCGGCCAATGCGCCCTCGCGCAGCACGCCCAGTTCGCCCTCGCGTCCCATCGCCCGGGCACCGTTGACCGTAGCCAGCTTCAGTGCTTCGTAAGCCGGGAGCGCCAACGGATCGGCCAGTGCCGATTTCTGCAGGAATGCCGCGGTGCGCAGCTCCTCGAACATATCCAGATCGTTGTTCGAGCAGGGACCGTCGGTGGCGACGGTGACCAGAGCGCCCCGTTCGATCATCCGCGCCACGGGAGCCACGCCGGAAGCGATCTTCATGTTGCTCTGCGGGTTGTGCGAGACGGTCACGCCGCGCTGTGCCAGGATGTCGATCTCCTCGTCGTCGACCCAGACGCAATGGGCGCCGACGGTCCGCTCGTCGAGGAATCCCAGCGCATCGAGATGACGCACCGGCGACGCCCCGTAGCGCTCGCGCACGATGCGCATTTCGTCCTGCGTCTCGGCGATGTGGATCATGCGATGAAGCCCCAGCCGGTCGGCCAGCTCGCGGCCGCGCCGCAGGTTCGCGGGCGAGACGGTATAGGGCGAATGGGGCGCCACGGCGATGCGGATGCGGTCGCGGCCGGCGGCCAGCCGCGCAGCCTCCCCGATCTCGGGCAGCACCTCTTCGATGTTGGAGTCGAAATAGTTGCATCCCAGCATGGCGCGGATGCCAAGCCGGTCGACCGTCTCGACGCAGCGGTTTTCGTGGTAGTACATGTCGACGAACGACGTGACGCCGCCCAGCAGCATCTCGGCGATGCCCAATGTCATGCCCAGCACCACATCGTCGGCCGTCTGCCGCGCCTCGAAGGGCCAAATATAGTCGTTGAGCCACGCCATCAGCGGAATGTCGTCGGCATAGCTGCGCTGCAGGGTCATGGCCGCATGGCAATGGGTGTCGACAAGACCCGGCATGACGAGTTTGCCCCGGCAGTCGAAGATGCGGGCCTCGGGGTGCGCCGCACGGAAATCGGCCTCGGCGGCCGGGTCGGCCGAAACGAAGGCGATGCGGTTGTCCGCAATGCCCACGGCACCCTGGAACGTGCGGGGCTGGTCGCCGACGGCGGTCATCGGCAGGACGGTAGCGTTGGTGAAAAGGAGAGACATCGGGATAAGGTGAAAGGTGAAAGGTAAAAAGTGCGCTTGGCGGTTCGGCGGCGGCCAAGTCCCACGCCGGAGAGCAGCGGATAAAACTGCGCTTTTCCGCCGGCAGGGCGACCGGTCGTCACGGTCTGTGCATCACTCCACGGAGTTGCCCTGCACGGTGAGAAGTTCGCGCCCGGTGACGGAGTTGGAGTAGATCTGCAACACCTTGTTGAAAGTGCCGGGCTCGCTCTTGAGCGGCTCGTAGACGATGCGGATCACCCCCTCCTGCCCCGGAGCGACGGGACGCTTGGGAAACGTGGCCTTGAAGCACGAGCAGGAGGTCAGCACGCGCACGATGACCAGCGGCGCCGTGCCCTCGTTGCGGAAAACGAACTCCTTTTCGAGGTTGCCGCCCTTGCGCGGGACGTTGCCGAAGTTGTAGGTGTTGACGGGCAGCACCAGGCGGGCGCCCTTTTCGGGGGCCTGACAGGAAGCCGGACTCTCCTGCTGCTGCGCCGGGGTGCTCTGTACCGGGGCGCTCTGCGCCCGGCAAAAGGTCAGGCCCGCCCCTGCGACGAGCAGGCATACGAGCATCGAACGGATCTGTTTCATAACGATCATGACTTTTTACTTATTCCAAACGGAAAACATAGGTTATGGTCCCGCCCTGCACCGGAGCGCTGCTCTCGGTGAACCGGGCCTTGAAAGCGGCGGCACGGGCGGCCTCGATGAGGCGCCGGTCGCTGACGGTCGAACCCTTGGGCTCGAAATCGGCGCTCGTGACCCTGCCGTCGGGACCTACGGTGACCCGCACAACGACCTTGCCGCTCTGCGTACCCGGATAGGACGGGCGCGGCAATGCACCCACCAGGCCGCGCCCCTGGAGCCCCTTGTCGACCTGGTCGAGACCGTCGGGATTGAGACCGGGACCCGTCCCCGAGGCCTGCTCCTCGCCCTCGGGCGCGCGGGGATTGCCGGCATCGGCGGGCTCGTCGGGGCCGCTCTTGTTCATGCTGAACAGCGCCTTGGGGTTGGGCGTGCGGGTAGCCGGGTCGTTGCCTGCTATCTGCGCCGTACGCTCGACGGGGGCCGGCGCATCGTGCATGCGGGGCTCCGCAACGCTTTTCGGCGGCTTCGGCGGCTCGGGTGCGGGAGGTTCGACGAACTCCACGAGGATCGTGTCGGCGGGCTTCTCCATGGCTGGCGCGAAGTCGAACGACACCCACGCGAAAGCAGCGGTCAGCAGCGCAGCGTAACATGCCGCCGCCGCGATCGCCCACCAACGCGGTGCTCTGTCGTTCGGTTCGTAGTAATACATGGAGTCAATGCAAAATACTCAATTCACAATCGGCTGCAGGAACGCCGGCCGCCTGCTCGCCGCCGCTTTTCGCCCGGACCGGCTGCGGGAGCCGCGCTGCTTGGAGCGGGCCGCTCCCGGACGTCGGGGTCCGAGGTCTTGCCGCCTGCGATCATGCCCCGGGAGCGAAGCGTTCCGCCCGTTTCCGGATCGTTCGCTGCGACGCGCATCAATTGGCCGTAGTGGCCAGAATCAAGCGATAGCCGTTGTCCTTGGCGATGTTCATCACCTTGACCACCTCGTCGACAGCCACGGTCTTGTCGCAATGGAGCGACACGGTGGCCTCCTCCTGCCCCGTGAGCCGTGCGCGCAGCGCCTGCTCGACGCCTGCGATGCCCTGGACGGGCTCCAGCTCGACGTAGTAGTTGTAGGACGAGCCGTTCTGCTGGATCGACACCGTGGTCATGGCCTTGTCCTTGAGCTGGTTGGAGCTCTTGGGCAACATGAGCTTCAGCGCGTTGGGGTTGATGAGCGTGGTGGCGATCAACAGAAAGAGCAGCAGCAGGAACATCAGGTCGGTCATCGACGACGCCGAAAAGGACTTGTCGACCTTGGAACCGTGTTTGATAGCCATAACGCACTAATTTTGGACGGGTTGGTTGAGAATGTCCATGAAAGCGATGGAGTTGGCCTCCATCTGGAACACGAGTTTCTCGATGCGGGCCACGAGATAGTTGTAGCCGAAGTAGGCCGGAATGCCGACCAGCAGACCCATCACCGTGGTGACCATCGCCACGTACATACCGCCCGACAGAAGCGCCAGGTCGACCGTGCCGCCCTGCGCCGACATATCCATGAAGGTCTCGACCATGCCGAGCACCGTGCCGAGGAAACCGATCATCGGGGCGCCGCCGGCGATGGTGGCCAGAAACGGCAGTCCGTTCTCCAACTTCGAGACTTCGAGGTTGGCCACGTTCTCGATGGCGGTCTGCACGTCGCTCATGGGGCGTCCGATGCGCTCGATGCCTTTCTCGATCATGCGGGCGATGGGCGTGTCGGTCTTGCGGCAGAGGTTGACCGCCACACGGATCTTGCCGTCGGAGATGTAGTCGCGGATGCGGTTCATGAAGTTCATGTCGAGGACCGAGGCCTTGCGGATGGCCAGGAAGCGCTCGACGAAGATGAAGATCGTCACGCCGCCCAGCGCGAGCAGCGGCCACATCAGCCAACCGCCCTTGGTAAAGAGCGTCCACAGTCCCATGCGGGTTCCTTCACTCACGGCCGCCGCCCCGGCAGCCTGCAAAAAAATCATCATAGTTCGTTTTTATTTAAGTTTTTATCTTGATAACACATTCTGTTCGCCCGGACCGGCTGCAGGGGTCGCATTTTCGATGCAAGCCGGCACCGGGCACAAAGTCGAAACCGCTGCAATCCGTCGCCGCAACCGGGAATCGCCCTTGTCAATCCGCTGCTGCTTCATTCGGCCCCTCCGTTCCGCCGGACTCTGCGGCTTTCGCAGCTTCCGCCGCAGCCCTTGCCTTTTCGGCCTTGCGGGCCGCGCGGCGGGCCTGGCGCTTCTTGTTGGTGAAACGCTCCCGGACCCTGCGGCGGAAATCGCGGAAATTGTTGAAATCCTCCTTATAATAAATACCGATGCCGGTCTCCTGCAAACCCTGGTTCTCGTCGAAGCGGTCGATCGTCTGCGTGAAAGCCTTCAACTTGAGCGTGCCGGCCCGGTCGATGAGGTAGGTGACGTAGGCCTCGCCCATGAAGTTGGACATCGAATTGTTCACCGCCTCCTTGTTGTCGATGCGGTAGTTGCCCTCCAGCTCGACGATGAGCCGGTCGTCGATCAGGCTCTTCGAAAGACCGAAATCGACCTCCTCGCCCGTCAGCTCCGACTTGGGCCGGTAGCGGATCATCAGGTTGTAGTCGCTCATCGAAAGCCAGTTGCTCAACTGGTTGGAGAGGAACTCCAGACCCGTGGCCGCCGAGACCGAAGCGCCGATGTCGGAACCCGATGCGGCGTTGTTCTCGGCCAGGAAGCTGTTGAACAACAACAGGTAGAGGAACTGCATGTTGGTCGATTCGGGCGTGGCCAGCGCATTGGCGATCAGCGTCTGCGTCTCGGGATCGGACGCCGGCACCCGCACGTCGAAGAGCACCTCCGGATTCGACAGGCGGTCGCCGAGGTGGATGACGCACTCGACGGGCACCGACCGGTCGGTGCCGGCCTTGTTCTCGGCTGTGTTCTGGAACAACTGCTGCAACAGCGGTTGCAGCGACGCCTTGAGCTTGTAGACGGCATTGATGTCGAGCATGGCGTTCATCGGCGCCCCGGTCCACTGGATGGTCGAACCGCTCTCGATGGTGAAGCGCTTGTTGATGATGTTCTGCAACGACAGCTGGTAGGTACCCTCGCGGATGGTGTAGTCGCCGTACATCTCGAAGACGTTGGACCGCGGGTCGATCTGCAGATTGAGCGTACCTTCGCCGCGCGCCTTCACGGCGTTGCCCGACACCGAAAGCTCGACCTCGACGTTGGGCCGCACGTCGAGCGCCAGAGCGATGGTCATGCGGCTGCTCTGCGTCGACTTGCTGCGCTGTTTGCGCTCGAAGAACATCTTCTTGCGCATCACACGGTCGAGCGTGTCGACGGGAGCCGGCTTCTCGAAGATCACGAAGTCGGCGTAGGAGATATTGGCCTTGTTCGACAACGGCATGGCGAAGAACGAATCGTCGTCGGTCTCGGCGGCGATCTCCATGTTGACCTGGCCCTTGTCGCCGCGGATGCGGGCCATGCCCGAAGCGTAGACCCGGCCGTAGAAGAAGTCGTTGTCCTCGGCCGAGGTATCCAGCACCAGCATGGCGTCGGGCGCCACGCGCAGGTCGTAGGCGATGTTGGACAGATGCTGAAGATTGAGGTCGATGTCCAGCCGGCCGCGGTTGCCCTCGGGGTCGTAGAGCGGAACGTTCGAGGCGCGGAAGCGGTTGCCCTTCACGTCGAGCACCGCTTCGGGCACCGAATAGGCCACCTGCGTGAAGTCGACCTTGGTGCGGAGTCCCCGCACGCGGATCTGTCCGGTAAGGTCCGCGTTGCGGCGCTCGCCCTGCAGCACCAGTTCGGCCGACGCGACGCCCTGCGTCGACGAGACGACGCCCGAGAGCACCGGATCGAGCAGCCCCATGTCGAGGCTGTCGACATTCAGCCGCGCATAGTAGCGCATGCGGTCGGGGGCGAAGTAGCCGCGGATGACCGTATCGCGCTTCTCGCGGTTGAGCACCGTCACCGCGGCCCGGTTGCGGGCGACGTTCCAACGCGATACCAGCCGCAGCGGAGGCGCCGGGATGTCGTTGACCTCCAGCGAATCGAAACGGATGTCGGCCTGGAACTCGCCGCCGCGCAACACCGATTTCATGGTGGCGCCGCCGTTGGTGCGTCCCTCGACCAGATAGCCCATGCGCTCGACGATCTGCGTGAGCGGCGCCAGATCGAAGTTGCGCAGACGCAAGGTCACCGAGTCGTCGGGGCTGCGCGAGGCGATGCCGTCGAGCAGCAGGTCCTGTTCGCGGTTCTTGACGTAGAACCGGTCGATGACGATGCGCGAGGTGTCGATGGCGATCCGGTTGGCGAAAATCTGCCAGCGCTTGTCGCCGCGCGTGATGTGCGAAGGCAGAATGCGCAGATCGATCGTCCGCCCGTCGGGACCCTCGGCGGCCTCGGCGCGCAGGCTCACCAGTCCCGAGAAGCGGCGCACCGAATCCTCGAAACCGGTGGAGAGCTGCATGCGGTTCTGCTTGGCGCCGCCCGTCACGGAGAGGTGCGGCAGGTGGAGCGCCCCGGCGTAGAGGTCCTCGGCCGAAGCGTAGACCGTGAGCGAATCGCCGTGGTTGGAAGCATTGATGTTGAGCCGGGTGGCGAGCATGCGCCGGCGCTCGATGTATTCCGAATCGGCCCGCAGCGAAAGCTGGTCGCTGGCCGGGTTGAAAAGCAGCTGCAAGGTCGACCCGTCGGCGATCTGGAGGCCCGAAGCGACGGCATCGGCCACGGGGTTGAAGTCGCGGATATGCACCGAAAGCAGCGAATAGTCGTCGGCCACGGCCGTTTTCAGCTCCGCATGCCCGGTGTCGCGTCCCTGCCGGTTCAACATGGGCAGGTATTTCCAGGCGCTCCGGCGCAAGTATTCGAACACCGTGCGGTAGCTGGTCTTCGAGCGGAAGGTGACGTCGGCGAAGTCGGAACGCAGCTCCACATACTTGCTGTGCTCGGAATTCTCACCCGTAACGACAGCGCTGCGGGTTTCGATCGTCTTGTCGTTGTAACGGTACGAAGCGTCGGTCACGCGGATCACGCCGTTGAGATCGTCGAGCGAGCGGCCGCCGGCGTTGGCCGCGACATGCGCCGCGAGCACCGAGACGGAGTCGCGCGGGTTGATGTGCATGGCGGCCAGATCGGCCCGCCGGAGGTCGAGCGTGAAGTCGTAGCGGGGAATGGCGTCGTTGAGATCGACACGCCCGGCGAAATCGAAGTTCAGCGCGGGGTCGCGGGCCGTGACGGTACCGTCGAAGCCGCGGTTCTGCAAGCGGCCGTCGAGCCGGAGCGAATCGTAGGTGTAGCCCTTGAACTCCAGCTGCGAAATGTTGCCCTCGACCTTGGCGTCGGTCGTGCCGCGCCCCACCGAGCCGTCGATCGAAGCCGTGAGCGTGGCGTTGCCCAGCAGGCGGCTCTGCCCGAGCAGGCGTCCGAGCCGGAAACCGCGGGCCGCCAAAGCACCGCGCAGGCTGCGGCGGCCTTTCGGCAAAGGCTGCATCGCCAGGTCGACGTCGACGTCGCCCACCTCCGAATTCACGGCGGCCTTCAGCTTGAAAGAAGACAACCGCCCCCGGAAACGGGCCCGCACTCCGAGGGTCCCGGCACGGCCGAGCATGGCGACCAGATTTTCCGGGAGCTCCTTCCGGGCGATGTCGCGCGAAAGGCGTTTCAGATCGTCGGCCGAAGCGACCAGACGGGAGACATCGAGGTCGAAAAGCGTCTGCCGGACATCGGGCAGCCCCTCGATCTTCGCCGTAGCCGCAAGGAACGTATCCTCGCCGACACGCAGGCTGCGGACGCGGGTTTCGAAATCGGCGACCGTGCCGTTGAAATCGACGTCGATGCCGCCGAAGAGCGTATGCCAGTCGCGCAGCCCGGGCGAGAAACAGGCGATGTCGTCGGTCGAGAGGGAACTGTTGCGCAGGGCGCCGTCGATCTGCACCTCGCGCACGAAATCCTTGTAGTCGGCCCACGAATTGCCGACCAGCGAGAGGTAGGGAATCTTGACGTGCGACCGGGCGGTGAGCAACGTTGCCTCCTCGAAGCCCATGCAGCCGTTGACCAGGTAGAAGCGCCCCGAGAAGCGGTCGAGCTCGAAGCCGCTGCGCTCGCGGGCCGACAAGGTCTCGATGGTGGTGTAGATGGTCTGGCCGTCGATGGTGAAGTCGTCGGCGCGGAGCGTCATGTCGGAGAGGTGCATGTGCCCGAAATCGATGCCGTAGGGCGGATCGCGGTGCACGCGGCGCTCAAGGCAAAGCTCCATCCCTTCGATCACGGCCTTTTCGAGCCGAAGCCGGAAGTTGCCCTTCTTGGGACGGTCGGGGTCGGAAAGGCGGCCTACCACCTGCCGGATGTTCATCTCGCCCTCGGGCGTCTCGCGCAGGAAGAGTTTCGCCCCCGCGATCTCGGCGCGGGAGAGCGTCACCCCGCCGCCCCAGATGCCGAGGCCGGTGATGTAGGCGTCGAGCCGGTCGACGTAGAGCAACGTGTCGCGCTGGTAATCCTCGACGTAGAAACCGTCGATCCGGGCCTTGCCCAGCATACCGATGTCGACACGGCGGACGGCCACCGTGGTCTCCAACTTCCGGGAAGCCATGCGCACGACCTTCTGCACCGCCCAGTTCTGCACGGAGGGTATCTGCAACAACAACGACACGACGAAAGGCAGCACGACGACCGACACGACGATCGCCATGAACACCTTTCCCAATATTTTTATACCTTTGCCCACGAATGGCCTTACAAACATTCAACGATCGTCCGCACCGGATTCCGCCGCGCGGAACGCCCCGCCGCCATGCCTCGCCCGCTTTCGGGCGGACGACATCCGGTCCCGCAACGGCCCTGCCGGAGCGACTCCCGGCAGCACCGGAAGAGGGGACGAAATTTTCAATACGGACTGTTAACCTGCAAAGTTAACTATTATAGTTAAAAAAACGAAATTTCCGATGGACATAACCATTCTGGGCATCGAATCGTCGTGCGACGACACCTCGGCCGCGGTTCTGCGCAACAACGTCCTGCTCTCGAACGTCATCGCCTCGCAGGCCGTGCATGTCAAGTACGGCGGCGTCATTCCCGAACTGGCGTCGCGCGCCCACCAGCAGAACATCGTGCCGGTGGTCGACACGGCGCTCCGCGAAGCGGGCGTCGCGGCGTCGGAGATCGACGCCATCGCCTTCACGCGCGGCCCGGGTCTGGTGGGATCGCTGCTCGTGGGCGTCTCCTTCGCCAAGGGACTCTCCATCGCCCGCAACATCCCGCTGGTCGAAGTCAACCACCTGCAGGGGCACATCCTCTCCCACTTCATCGACCTGCCCGACCGCCGGCTGCCCCACCCCGATTTCCCGTTCCTGGCGCTGCTGGTCAGCGGAGGCCACACGCAGATCGTACGCGTGGACTCGCCGCTGGAGATGGAGATCATCGGCACCACGATCGACGACGCCGCAGGCGAAGCCTTCGATAAATGTGCCAAAGTGATGGGGCTCCCCTATCCCGGAGGTCCGGTCATCGACCGGCTGGCCAAGGAAGGCGATCCGGAGGCGTTCCGTTTCGCCCGGCCCCGCATCGAGGGGCTCGACTACTCCTTCTCGGGGCTCAAGACCTCGTTCCTCTACACGCTGCGCGACCGTGTGGCCGAAAATCCCGACTTCATCGAGCAGCGCAAGGCCGACCTCTGCGCCTCGCTGCAGCACACCGTCGTCACGATTCTGCTGGACAAGCTCGTCAAGGCTTCGAAGCAGACCGGCATCCGCGACATCGCCATCGCCGGGGGCGTTTCGGCCAACTCGGGCCTGCGCGACGGCATCGTAGCCGAAGGGCGGAAGCGCGGCTGGCGGACGTTCCTGCCCGAATTCAAGTTCACGACCGACAACGCGGCCATGATCGCCATGGCGGGCTGCCACCGCTACCGGGCGGGGCAGTTCTCGTCGCTCGACGTCGCCCCCGAAGCACGGCTCGGGGAGCTGTAGCCATGCACACGGTCGAGGCCAGGACGATCCTGTCGCCGCAAAACGGCATGAACCTCTACCGCGGCTGCACCCACGGCTGCATCTACTGCGACTCGCGCAGCGCCTGCTACGGTTTCGCCCACCCGTTCGACGACGTAGAGGTCAAGACCAACGCCGCGGAACTGCTCGAACAGGCGCTCCGTCGCCGGCGCACCCGCTGCATGCTGGGCACCGGCTCGATGACCGACCCATACATTCCGCTCGAAGAGGAGTTCCGCCTTGTCCGCCGGACCCTGGAGCTGGCCGACCGCTACGGCTTCGGCTTCACGCTCATCACCAAGTCGGCCCGCGTGCTGCGCGACCTCGACCTGCTGCGCAGCATCCACCGCAAGGCCAAGTGCGTGGTGCAGATGACCCTCACCACCCGCGACGAGGCCCTCTGCCGCCGGATAGAACCCAACGTCAGCACCACGCGCGAGCGCTTCGGGGCGCTGAAAACCCTGCGCGACGCCGGCATCCCCACCGTCGTGTGGCTCACGCCCGTCCTGCCTTTCATCAACGACACCGAGGAGAACCTGCGCGGCGTGCTCGACTACTGCATCGAAGCCCGCGTGCGCGGCATCGTCTGCTTCGGCATGGGCATGACCCTGCGCGAGGGCAGCCGCGACTACTTCTACGACCGGCTCGACCGGCTTTTTCCCGGCATGAAAGAGCGCTACATCCGCACTTTCGGCAACCGCTATGTCCTCGCGAGCCCCGACAACGAACGGCTGACGGCCATATTCCATGCCGAATGCGAACGCCACGGCATCATGCACGACAACCGGCAGATTTTCGACTACCTCCGCACCTTGGAGCCGACGCCGCATCCGACGCTTTTCTGACGCCTTTCCGCCGCCCGCCGCTTTTCTGACGCCGGGCCCTGCCGCCGCGAAATTTCACGGAACAATCATTTCGCCCCATACTCCGGACGAGTCGTCCGCACCCGCTCTGACGCCCCAAGGCACGAAAATGCGCGGCCGCCGAAGCAGCCGCGCCGAACCGGGGAAAGGATGCGCCTCTATCTTGCCAAACCTTTGATTTTCTGCGCAAAGGAATCGTATTCGGCACTCAGCGACGACATCAGCTCGCGCACCGTCTGGATCTTTTCGGCACGCCAGGCGTTGGCGCCGCAGAAAGCGTAGCCGTTCTGCAACTTGCCCTTGAATGCGTTGTAGAGCGCCAGCATGATGCAATAGGGGCTGTGGGTGACGTCGCACGTGCGGATGCAGTCGAACGGGCAGGCCTTGGGGCGCTTGAGGCCCGCCTTGACCCGCTCGAGGAACGAACTGCGGATCGCACGGCCCGGCATACCGACCGGACTCTCGATGATCTCGATGTCCTCGCGGCGGGCGTCGATGTAGGACTGCTTGAAGGCCGGATCGGCATCGCACTCCTCCGTCGTCACGAAGCGGGTGCCCATCTGCACGCCCTCGGCGCCCAGCTCCATCGTGCGGTAGATGTCCTCGCCCGTGTAGATGCCGCCGCCGGCGATGACCGGAATATGGCGGTCGTGCTCGGCGCCGAACTTCGCCACCTCGGCCACGATCTCCGGCACCAGTTTCTCAAGTGCGTAGTCGGCGTCCTCGATCTGGTCGCGCTTGTAACCCAGGTGGCCGCCCGCCTTGGGGCCCTCGACCACGATGGCGTCGGGCACGTAGCGGTACTCCTCGAACCACTTGCGGCACAGCAGCACCGCAGCCCGCGCCGACGAGACGATGGGCGCCAGCTTGGTCCGGGCACCCTCGGTGAGGAACGACGGCAGATTGAGCGGCAGCCCCGCACCCGAGAAGATGATGTCGGCCCGCTCGGCGACGGCCGTGCGCACCATGTCGGCGAAATTCGACATGGCCACCATGACGTTCACGCCGATGATGCCGCGCGTGGCTTCGCGCGCCTTGCGCAACTCCTCCTTCAGCCCCAGGATCGAGGCTTCGCGGTAGTCTTTCGAGCGGTCGTTGTAGATCGCGCCGAGCCCCGCCGACGAGATCACTCCGATGCCGCCTTCCGACGCCACGGCCGAAGCCAGACCCGAAAGCGATATGCCTACGCCCATACCGCCCTGCACGACAGGTACGGAGGCGCACAAATTTCCGATTTTCAATGGTTTCATTCGTTTTCGCATGTTTGATGACAGGGCCAAATATACGCATTTCGGACGAATTTATCGGAATTTTGGGACAAAATCGTTCATCGGCCGGCAACGCGCGGACTTCAGGCGAGAATCGGACCTTCAACTGTCTTCTGCATCCTCCGTCCCGTCCTCGGGGGCGGCTGCGGGGGTCGCGTCCCTTGGCGCGAGCCGCCCCCCGAAGCAATTTTTCGCAAGCCGAGCGCGGAGCCGATGCCGAAACGGGAAAACCTGTTCGAAAAGAAACCGTTGCACCCGGGCCGCAGTCCGCATGCGCATTGGGTGTTTAAGGTTCCGAATCACAAAAACCGCACGCCGCACAGTTTCCGGCGCCCGCCGTCGGCGGCCTCGCGCTCGACGATGCCGGTTATGACGTCGGCCGCGTCGTGCCAGCGGTTGGCGCGGAACTGACGCCGGTAGGTCGTCAGATGGGCATAGAGCTCGGGCCACCGCTGGTTCCACCCCTGCGGGAAGCGCAGCAGATGGATGGCCGTGGCCGCATTGGAGAGAATGCGCGCCTCCTTGTTGCCGTGCTGGTGGAACCACTCCACACGCACCTCCGGTGCCAGGCGCTGCACGGCCCTGGCGAATCCGCGCCCGCCGTTGTTGCTCTCCACCGCCGCCTGACGCGTACCGGAACGCACCAGCATCCCGGCCACCAGCTCCTCGGTCACCTCCATCGCCTCGCGCGAATAGACCGCATCGGTGATGTGGATCACCCCGTCGGTGTCGACCGCATAGGAGAGCGAACACAGGTAATCGTCGCCCGTATCGGCCGTGTCGGTGTAGTTGCCGTAGCGCACGATTTCGTGCGGCAGGCGGTCGTACTCCGCGAAGTTGGGACCATAGAGCAGCCCCTCGCGCGCCGAGGGACGGCCCTGGTACATGGCTTCGAACTGCAGCGGGTCGAGCCGGCGCTTGGCCGCCAGCAGCTCCGCTCCGTGCTGCGCCTCCCAGAGCGCCTCGCCCGGAGAGCGCGCATCGAGTTCGGTGGCGGGCGAGGCCTTGAGCGCTTCGAAGTTGAGATGGAGCCACTGGCCGGGCTGCAACGTTTCGAGCTGCGACCAGCGGGTCAGCTCCACGACCGGCTCGCGCGCCATGATGGTGCCGATGAGGTCCTCTTCGTGCCAACGCGTGAAGACGATCAGTTCGCGCGAGGTGTTGTGCATGCGCGTACGCACCACCGAGGTGTACCACTCCCAGCAATTGGCGCGGATGAGCGGCGAATTGGCCTCCAGGGCATCCTTGTAGAGGTCGTCGAGGATGAAGCAGTCGACGCGGTTGCCCGTCAGCGAGCCCTCGCGCCCCACCGAGAGCAGACCGCCCCGGCGGCCGATGATCTCGACCTCGTCGGCCGTGCGGATGTAGTTGGGCGGCCGGGTGCCGCGCTTGATGGTGGTGGCGGGGAAGATGTCGCCGTATTCGCGCGACTCGAGGATGCGCTGCACACGGCGGTTGAACTTCGAGGCCAGCGACCCCGAGTAGGAAGCGATCGCCACCCGGCAGTCGGGGTCAAGCCCCAGCACATAGGCCGGCAGCAACGTGGTGGCCCCCACGCTCTTGCCGTGCTGGGGCGGCATGGTGACGATCAGCCGCCGCACACGCCCCCGGGCGAAGGCTTCCAGCACCCGGTAATAGTTGCGGTGGAAGCATTGCAGCTCCAGAAACGGATAGACCAGCCCCGCAAAGGTTTCGAACGACGGCGGAACTTCCGGTTGCGCCGGTCCGGAATCCCCGGCGTGCGGCAACCTTCCGGACCGCTTTTCGGCCGGCGCCTCAGGCAAACTTTTCACCGGTTTTTCGGGCAACCTTCCGACCGGCGCTTCAGACATCCTTTCAGCCGGCGGGCCGGCCGGATCTCCGGATGACAGCCGCGTCGTATTCCCGGCGGCCGTACCCGAAGAGTTCCCGGACCGGTCGACGGGCGATTCTCCGCTCGCTTCCAAGGCCTGCGCTCCGGCCGGCAACGGCTGTTCGGCAGTCGTGCGCTTTGTTTGTTTGCGCGTTGCCGGCGCGCGTCTCTTCGTTTTTTTCGGATCTCCGGCCGGGTCGTCCGTAGTAGCCGGGGCGGATTCCGGCGGAGCGAAGTGCGGCTCCGCCGACGGTTCCGGGAAGTCAAGCCCCGGAACAAGAACCTCTGCGGGAGCATTTCCCGCAGAGGCGACAGCTGTTCGTTTGTTCATACGAATCGTTTTTCCGGACCCCTTGTGCGGCGCCACGACGGGCGGGTCCGTTGCTCGAAACCGGTTCCGGCGGGCGGCGCCGCGCCCACAGACGGGAAGGGTGCCGGAACTTAAAGAAGGTGAAAGGTGAAAAGTGAAAGGTGAGGGCGGTTTCTGGAAATAGGGACTGCTCCGAATGCGAACAAGAGAGACGAACAGCCGCAATTCGTTCAACCGGGCCGGTTCGGGCTACGAATTCCTTATTGCATCCCGCACGTCGCCGAACGAAAAGTCGTTGAGTATCTCGCCCTCGGGCACCACCGTGTGGAACTCCCACCACACGGGCACCAGGTCGGCGATGCGCTCCTCGTCGCCCTCGGGCAGCGACACCCGCCGGCGGTAGACGAGCACCGACGCCGTCAACCGCCAGGCCACCTCGTCCGTTTCGCCGTCTACCGAGCCCGAAAAATAGCCTTTGTCGCCGATGGCCGCCCGGAGGCGGGCCGTCACTTCCGCATAAAGTTGGTCGGAAACCGAATACATGTTGATTCTTGATTTATTTTTTTTGGTAAATTTTTTGCCAGCAAAAACAAATTGCTTAATTTTGCAGGACAAAGATATATTCAATAATTGAATTTCAATACACCGAAACACGATTTTTTACTATAAAATTTTTCAATAGGCATCCTATGAACGAGCGGGTAAAATTGATACGCAAGCAACTCGGATGGACGCAAGAGCAGCTTGCACAGCGACTTGGCATCGGCAAAGCGGCGCTTTCCATGATCGAGACCGGCAAAGCGGGACTCTCGTCGCGCAACCGCAACATTCTTGTTCAAGATTTGAACGTCAATCCCGAGTGGCTCGAATCCGGACACGGGCCGATGTTCAGCGCCGAACCCGATCTGACGGCCTACATGCACCGCACCGACAACTCGCTGCCCCTGCAGAGCGTGCCGCTCTACTCGATCGAGGGCACGGCGGGCCTGGTGCCGCTCTTCACCGACCAGGCGCAGGCCAAACCCATCAACTTCATCCACATCCCCAACCTGCCCAAGTGCGACGGGGCGATCTACATCGTGGGCGACTCGATGTACCCGCTGCTCAAGTCGGGCGACATCGTGCTGTACAAGCAGCTGCGCGATCTGAACGACATCTTCTGGGGCGACATGTACCTGCTCTCGATCGACATCGACGGCGAAGAGTACGTCACCGTCAAATACATCCAGAAGTCCGACCGCGAGGGCTTCGTCAAGCTGGTGAGCCAGAATCCCCACCACGCCGACAAGGAAGTCGCCGTCAGCCGCATCCGCGCCATCGCGCTCGTGAAGGCTTCGATCCGCATGAACTCGCTCCGCTGACCGCCGGAGCCCCCGTATTGCCCTGGCCGCAGAGAAGTGCCGCACCTGCCGCCGGAAACCCCGGCCGCTGCCGGGCCGGATTCGCCCCGAACGGCATGCGGAGCACTCCGAGAGGCTTGCGAAGCGCGGACGCGTTTCCGGACGAAACCCGCGGAGACGCTCCAGCGCGGACCCGCGCAATCGCCCGCACCTGCCCGCAATGACAAAGAAGCTGTCGGGAATGGCATTTTTCATCGCATAATTTTTCATTTTCGATTTCTTCTCCCTATCTTTGGCTTATCTTGGTGTAAGTTGTCCTGCAACTCCCGCCTTTCCGCACTGGAAAATCCCGGCTGCCACGACAACGACATAACAAACAATAACCCGATGAAAACCAACTACGAAATCCGCTATGCCGCGCATCCCGAGGATGCCAAGCACTACGACACGGCCCGGCTGCGCCGCGACTTTCTGATCGAAAAGGTCTTCGCGGCCGACGAAGTCAACATGGTATACTCGATGTACGACCGCATGATCGTGGGCGGCGCCATGCCCGTCAACGAAACACTTCGGCTCGAAGCCATCGACCCGCTCAAAGCCCCCCACTTCCTCACGCGCCGCGAGATGGGCATCTTCAACGTCGGCGGCAAGGGCCGCGTGAAGTCGGGCGACACGGTTTTCGAACTCGACTGCAAGGAAGCGCTCTACCTGGGTGCCGGCGACCGCGAAGTGACCTTCGAGAGCGCCGATCCGCAGCACCCCGCCAAGTTCTATTTCAACTCCACGACGGCCCACTGCACCTACCCCGACCGCAAGGTGACCAAGGCCGACGCCGTGGTGGCCCACATGGGTTCGCTCGAAGGCTCCAACGACCGCAACATCAACAAGATGCTGGTCAACCAGGTGCTGCCCACGTGTCAGCTGCAGATGGGCATGACCGAACTGCTGCCGGGCAGCGTGTGGAACACCATGCCGGCCCACGTCCACTCGCGCCGCATGGAAGCCTACTTCTACTTCGAGGTGCCCGAGGAGCACGCCGTCTGCCATCTGATGGGCGAAGTCGAGGAGACGCGCCACATCTGGATGAAGAACGACCAGGCCGTCCTCTCGCCCGAGTGGTCGATCCACAGCGCCGCCGCCACGCACAACTACACCTTCATCTGGGGCATGGGCGGCGAGAATCTCGACTACGGCGACCAGGACTTCTCGAAGATCACCGACCTGAAATAAGGCGCTTCGTTCCGGGAGGGGGCCGTTCCGTCTCCCGGAATGCCCCCTTGCGTGGTTTCGGCTTTGCTTTTGTCGCGGCAAAATCCACCCTGCGGTGGCTTCAGCTCCGTCCGATCGCAAGGCTCACCCTTAAAAAAACTTTAACTTTTCCCTTAATAAAATGGTAAACTTTTCTTTGGAAGGCAAGGTCGCGCTTGTCACGGGCGCTTCCTACGGCATCGGCTTCGCACTGGCCACGGCATTCGCACGCCAGGGCGCCAAGATCGTCTTCAACGACATCAAGCAGGAACTCGTGGACAAAGGTCTGGCCGCCTACAAGGCCGAAGGCATCGAGGCCCACGGCTACGTCTGCGACGTGACCAACGAAGAGCAGGTCAACGCGCTGGTGGCGCAGATCGAAAAGGAGGTCGGCGTGATCGACATCCTTGTGAACAACGCCGGCATCATCAAGCGCATCCCCATGCACGAAATGACCGCCGCCGAGTTCCGCCAGGTAATCGACATCGACCTCAACGGTCCGTTCATCGTCTCGAAAGCCGTCATTCCGTCGATGATCAAGAAAGGCCACGGCAAGATCATCAACATCTGCTCGATGATGTCGGAGCTCGGCCGCGAGACCGTGTCGGCCTACGCTGCCGCCAAGGGCGGTCTGAAGATGCTCACGCGCAACATCGCCTCGGAGTACGGCGAGTACAACATCCAGTGCAACGGCATCGGCCCGGGTTACATCGCCACGCCGCAGACCGCCCCGCTGCGCGAGAAGCAGCCCGACGGTTCGCGCCATCCGTTCGACGCCTTCATTGTCGCCAAGACGCCCGCCGCACGCTGGGGCACACCCGAGGATCTGATGGGCCCCGCCGTGTTCCTCGCTTCCGAAGCGTCGGACTTCGTCAACGGCCACGTTCTCTACGTCGACGGCGGCATCCTCGCCTACATCGGCAAACAGCCCAAATAAACGGGCCAGCCGTCCATCGCCAGGAGGTGCTTTCCGAAGCACCTCCTTTTTTTCATCCCGGCCGTAAAGACCGAGCAGATTCTCCCCTTTAAAACAGATATTCAGCTCTTCCAAACATGACATGCCGCGGCCATTCGGCATTCGAAGACCGGCTCCTTTCCCTCGTCATTCCGAATGCCGTCCTTCGTCAGTCCCCCCGCCGTTGCACATCTATCTTCCCGGCGCTCCTTATCATTCCGAGCGCCCCTCCTGCCCCTGTCATTCTGAGGAGCATAGCGACGAAGAATCTGCTTGCGGCCACCCCACCCGGCTACGCGCTGCGTTGCTCTCCGCAGCGGCCCGCATCTCCGATGCGTCCGACCCCGGCCGCCGCAGATGAACATATGTCTTTCCGTGGAAAACAAGCGCCCGACACGACAAGCATACCGCCTCTCCCGATCGTTCATTGCTCCCGGTTCCCCGGAGCGCTGCGATTCGCCCTCTGCAGAAAAGCCGACCAGCCTTGGAGACATCCCCGGCCGCAAATAATTTCCGCGGATTGTGAACAATCTAACAATATATTCCTATATTTGTATAGTCTTACAAAAACTAACCTTACCTTTCATTTAAGACATGGAACAGAACTCTGTGCATGAACTGCAGGACGTCGTGATCCGCTTCTCGGGCGACTCGGGCGACGGCATGCAGCTCACGGGCACGCTCTTCTCCGACACTTCGGCACTGATGGGCAACGGCATCTCGACCTTCCCCGACTACCCTGCCGAAATCCGCGCCCCGCAGGGCACCGTTGCCGGCGTCTCGGGCTTTCAGGTCCACTTCGGCAACCGGCGCCAGCTCAATCCGGGCGATTACTGCGACGTGCTGGTGGCCATGAACCCCGCGGCGCTCAAGGCCAACCGCAAATGGCTCAAGCCGGGTGCCACGGTGATCCTCGACGGCGATTCGCTCACCGAGGAGCACATCCGCAAGGCCGGATTCGCCACACTCGACCCGCTGGCCGAGCTCAGGCTGGACGAATATAACGTCGTGGTGCCCGACATCACCTCGATGACCCGCGAGGCGCTCAAGGAAACGGGCCTCGACAACAAGACGGTGGTCAAGTGCAAGAACATGTTCGCGCTGGGCATCTGTTTCTGGCTCTTCGACCGCCCGGAGGAGCACGCATTGCGTTATCTTGACGGCAAGTTCGCCAAGAAGAATCCCGCCGTCGCCGAAGCCAACAAGCTGGCCATCAAGGCCGGCTACAACTATGCGGCCAACACCCACCAGTTCGCCAACAACTACCGCGTGGCGCCGGCCCGGCTCGAAAAGGGCACCTACCGCTCCATCAACGGCAACGTGGCCACGGCATGGGGGCTCTGCGCCGCGGCCGAAAAGGCCGGGCTGCCGCTCTTCTGCGGCTCCTACCCCATCACCCCGGCAACGGTGATTCTGGAGGAGCTGGCCAAGCGCAAGGACCTGGGCGTGAAGACCGTGCAGGCCGAAGACGAGATCGCGGGCATCTGCACCGCCATCGGCGCGGCATTCGCCGGCAACTTCGCCGTGACGACCACTTCGGGCCCCGGCCTCTCGCTCAAGAGCGAAGCGCTGGGCCTGGCCGTCATGACCGAGCTGCCGCTGGTGGTGGTCGACGTGCAGCGCGGCGGTCCTTCGACGGGTCTGCCGACCAAAACCGAACAGAGCGACCTCCAGCAGGCGCTCTACGGCCGCAACGGCGAGTGTCCCGTGGCCGTGGTAGCCGCCTCGTCGCCGAGCGACTGTTTCCACTACGCGTTCGAAGCCGGACGCATCGCCATGGAGCACATGACGCCCGTGGTGCTGCTCACCGACGGATTCATAGCCAACGGCTCGGAGCCCTGGCGCATCCCGCAGATGAAGGAGTACCCTGCCATCTGCCCGCCCATCGTCGACCAAGCGCCCGAAGGCGGGTTCATGCCCTACGTGCGCAACGAAAAACTGGCCCGCGGCTGGGCGTTCCCCGGCAAAACGGGTCTCGAACACCGCGTCGGCGGCCTCGAAAAAGACTGCGTGAAAGGGTGCATCTCGCACGACCCGGCCAACCACCAGACGATGGTCTCGACCCGGGCGGCCAAGGTAGCGAAGATCGCCGACTACATCCCCGAACAGACGGTCTACGGCGATGCCGAGGGCGACCTGCTGGTCGTAGGCTGGGGCGGCACGCGCGGCCACCTGCAGAATGCCGTCGACCGGATGCGCGACGAAGGCAAACGCGTCTCGCTCTGCCACTTCAACTACATCAACCCGCTGCCCCGCGGCGTGAAGGAGATCTTCGCCCGCTTCCGCCGCATCGTGGTGTGCGAACTCAACGAAGGACAGTTCGCCGCCTACCTGCGCCAGCACCTGCAGGAGTTCCGCTACGAGCAGTTCAACAAGTGCGAGGGCCAGCCCTTCACCATCGTGGAGCTGAAACAGAAATTCGAATCCTTATTGCAGTAAAACCATGGCAGACTACAAATACACCCCCGCCGACTTCAAGAGCGACCAGGAAGTGCGCTGGTGCCCCGGCTGCGGCGACCACGCCATCCTCAATGCCGTGCAGCGCGCCCTGCCCGAAGTGGCCGACCGCACCGACACGCCGCACAACCTCTTCACGTTCGTCTCGGGCATCGGCTGTTCGTCGCGCTTCATCTACTACATGAAGACCTTCGGCTTCCACTCGGTCCACGGCCGCGCCAATGCCGTGGCCACGGGCGTCAAGGTGGCCAATCCGCGGCTCAACGTGTGGGTCACGACAGGCGACGGCGACTCGCTGGCCATCGGCGGCAACCACTTCATCCACGCCATCCGCCGCAACGTCGACCTCAACGTCATCCTGTTCAACAACGAAATCTACGGTCTGACCAAGGGCCAGTACTCGCCCACGTCGAAGTTGGGCAAGATCACGAAGACTTCGCCCTACGGTACGGTCGAGAAGCCGTTCAACCCCGGCGAGCTGGTCATCGGCGCCAAGGGCACCTTCTTCGCCCGCTCGATCGACATGGAGGTCAACCTCTCCAAGGAGTGCATGGTGGCCGCCGCGCTGCACCGCGGCATGTCGGTCGTGGAAGTACTGCAGAACTGCGTGATCTTCAACGACAAGACCCATGCCGCCTTTGCGGCCGACAAGGCCACGCGCGCCGAGCGTACGATCACGCTGCGCCACGGCGAGAAGATGCTCTTCGGCGCCAACAACGAAAAGGGTCTCGTCTTCGAGAACATGAAGCTCAAGGTGGTGACCGTTGGCCAGGACGGCTACACGCTCGACGATGTGCTGACGCACGACGCCCACGAGCGCGACACGACGCTTCACTCGATGCTCGCCGCGATGAAATACCCCGACTATCCGGTGGCCGTGGGCGTCATCCGGGCCGTCGAGGACGATGCGGTCTACGACCTGGCCGTCGAACGGCAGGTCGAGGAGGTCAGGGCCACGTCCAAAATCCGGTGCGTCGACGATCTGCTGCGGTCCGGCGCCACCTGGGAGGTGTAGCCCTCCTCCCGCTGTGTATGGGCGGAGACTTCCGGATTCCGGCGGTCTCCGCTTTTTTCCCATATTCCGCTCCCGGACCCCGTATGCGGATTTCCCGCAATTCCGCCCGGGCCGGGCCATCGATCCGCGGCATTCCGCCGGCATATTTCGCATCCGCCCCACCTTTATTCGTTTTTTGTTTGGATTTTCAAAAATTCGTTTTACCTTTGCACTCGCAACGGGGGATTAGCTCAGCTGGCTAGAGCGCTTGCATGGCATGCAAGAGGTCACGAGTTCGAATCTCGTATTCTCCACTTCGATCCGAGACAAATCGGAGCCAAACGAAGACAAATCCCGCAAAATCAAGGTTTTGCGGGATTTTCGTTTCTATTTCCACGACATCAGAAAGCCTCGAAAAAGCCCCGTTCGGACAAAGTCGCGTTACTAAAACCGTTACTAAAACGGCTTTGGGATTTTAGTAACGATTTACGACATAAGTCGCTGATTTGTCGTCTATTGTCCTTGCAGTGTCTGTTCATAAACCAATTATTAACCGGTTCTTTGCCGACGGCGATCGTTACAGAAATCGCCCGGCGGGAACAAAACGAGAGGTATTATGAGCAAAAGCACATTCACGATTCTTTTCTATGCCCGAAAGAATCAAGTAAACAGAGCTGGTAAAGCGGGCATTATGATTCGTGTTACGGTCAATGGAGAATCCGTACAATTCAGCTCGAAGCTGGACATCGAACCGCAGCTGTGGGATACGACGAATCAAAAGATGCTCGGCACGACGAAAGCCGCACGCGAATTCAACGCACTACTCGACGAAATACGGACGAGCCTGCGCAACCACTATCGGGAAATCGAGAAATACGAAGCCTATGTAACGGCGGAGAAAGTACGCAATGCCTTTTTAGGGATTACCGTTCGCCAACAAACTCTGCTGGGGACGTTTCGCAAGCACAACGAAGACGTGCAGAAATTGGTAGGTATCAGCAAGAGTGCAGCTACCTATCGCAAATACGACCGCTGCTTCCGAAGGGTGGAAGAGTTCATTCAGACAAAGTATCGGGTGAAAGATGTGGCACTGAAAGAAGTAACGCATTCGTTTCTTGTGAGCTTCGAACAATATCTGCGGACGGAAAAGCAATGCTGTCAAAACACGGCAGCCAAGTTTCTGCAAACGCTCCGCATGATTATCATCGAAGCGAAGAACAACGGATGGATCTTCAGCGATCCGTTCGCCAACTATCGAATCCGCTTGAAGAAAGTAGACCGCGGCTATCTGACCGAAGAAGAACTGCAACGCATCCTGCAAAAGAAGATGCCGTGCGTACGGCTGGAACAAGTGCGCGACGTGTTTATCTTTTCGTGCTTTACGGGATTGGCATACATCGACGTGCGAAATCTGACCAAGGAAAACATCCGCACCTCGTTCGACGGCAAGCTATGGATTATGACGCACAGACACAAGACGCAGACGCCGGTAAACGTACCGCTGCTGAAAGTACCTGAAATGCTTTTGAAGAAATACGAAGGAACGCTGCCCGACGGTCGATTGCTGCCTGTACTGAGTAATCAGAAACTCAATTCGTATCTGAAAGAGATTGCCGACCTATGCGGAATCGAGAAGAACATCACGTTCCATCTTGCGCGGCACACATTCGCGACGACGATGACGCTGGCCAAAGGAGTGCCGATCGAGACCGTATCGAAGATGCTGGGCCACACGAACATTGTAACGACCCAAATCTATGCCCGCATTACCAACGACAAAATAGGTCGGGACATGCAAGCATTGGCGGGACAATTAGAAAATATCGAGAAAATAGCGTTGGAGGCATAGCTATGGAACGAGGCGCCATTATCATAGAACCCGCCCACGTTGCAGTGGCTTTGTCATCCGATGGAACGGTATGGATGACCGTCGAAGAAATCGCTACGATATTCCATGTTACGGGAGCAAGCGTGGAACGGCATATCGCAAAGCTATTTTCCGAGTGCGAATTGGATAAACGCGAGGTGCGGACAGAACAAAGTATAGTGCGTAATGGACACCGATACGTTATCGAATACTATGATCTTGATATGATTATTGCACTCTGTTTTCGGATCGACACGCCTGCAAGCAAGGCGTTCCGACGGTGGGTTCCAGACCAGATTATTAGTAGTTTGATAAATAAAAAGGTAGTTAAAATATATTTATGCAATGTTGGCTTTTCAAACAGATGATTTAAAAATAAGGTCGTACCTTTATGATACGACCTTATTTTTTACTTGACTCAGGATTAATGTTTAATCATATTCAATTTCTCAAGAAATATTCTATTGCGTTGGCGTGCCCGTTCTAATAGAGTAGAATATTTTATCACCTCGGTATATATACTTCCATGTGGCCGTCCGAAAAAATTTCGTACTATGTCAGCCGGTTTAAACATATAATCCATTTGATAAGCATTCTCAAAATGGCCGTCAGCTATTTGAACATCTCTCGGTTCAATACTTTCACCAATTAAGTATCCATAAAAAACAGACATATTATATTTCGGTTGTGCATAATTAAGGATTAAGCCTGCATATTTATTGATCTGATCTAAATATTTTGATATATTGACCTCTTGAGCTTTAAACTCGATAATAATACATTTTCCTTCGGATGGAAATAGTAAAATGTCAGGACGTAATTTAGTTCTATCTTCTCCCAAAGATGTCAAATATTCATCCTCTTTTTTTACAAATTCATCAGTAAAAAGGTTCTCTCCATCTATTTGGACTTTAGATAATAAAGCTTCAGATATTCCATTAAAATAAATAAAATCCTCATTCAACATCCACAAGTCACTATTGATGCTATCTTCAGAATGTTGATGAAAAAAAAGATTATGAAGCAGATCTTCACGATGTTTGTCGGGATTAGCAATCTGGATGTCAGTTTGTTTACCTAATATCTTCTCAAATAAGTCCAACAATAAACCACGTCTTGCCACATATTGGGTTAAAGCATTCTTGTTTCGTAGCGGAATAGCCTTAACCAATTCTTTTGTTTTTTGTTTAAGCGTTTTCTCATAGTTTGCATCTGACGTATCTAATGACTTCAGGCTGTCATAAGACCGCTTTATAATTATATCAAGATTAGCTCCTTTTTTAGATTCTACTTCATGGATTTTTTCAATGATTTTATCTTCACTATCGTTGATATTTATTCCTGCTTCTTCTATATCTGCGGATGAATAATGAAATAATTGCTTGATTTCCTCCAGTTGGTTTTCAGCTTCTACTTTCTTTTTCTGAATTTCAGGATACATAGAATCAATTTTGGTTGTAACCGATTCCTGTATATCATCCAACGTAATAAACTCAGGATCAAACAAATCTCCTTTTGTTGCACTATTTTTTGTTGGAATACTCAACTCTCCGCGTACGTTAGAATCCTGTTTATCAATATATTCACTTGATACAAGAAACAAATATTTACATCCATTTATACTGGTATTACTCGCCAGATTTTGCAATACAATCGGAGATTCATTCACTATTTCTCCTTTCGACGTAAGTTTTAAAGCGTTTTGAGTTAAGAAGCCATTAGATATCCGAAATGAGTCGATTGTAAATCTTTCTGTTTTTTCAAGTCGTTCATAGGATTTTCCATCTGCCGCAATCCTTTGATAATGTAATATTGCATAATCTGTTTTATCTATAGATGGGATATCCTGTTTGACTATGCTTTGTTCATCTCGGTCTTTTCCATTGATTTTATATTTTATACAAATACGCGGAAAGGTGTCTCTATGTTTACACAAATAGCTTAAATACTTCTTTATAATATTGTATTTGAGTACCTCTGCTGTTAAATCATTATAAATCTTACTATTCTCAAGTAAGCCACTAAACACGAGTAATGTTCCAATATTTACATCTTCAGTTTTTTCGCATATCTTATGATATACCAAGGCATTATTCGATTTTACATATTCATTCCGTTTAGAAACAAAAAATTCTCGTTTATAACACGATTCGCTATCTTTGAAAATGCTGGTTATATGTGTATTATCAAAGTAATGCACATACTGAATCCGTCCTGAACCCAGGTTGGAAAAACCCTTTGTAAAATCTTTGTATGTATTAAACCGCTTAAAATCCTCGTCGTTAAATCCTATGCCATTATCTTGTATAGAGATGTTACTAAACTCAGGTGCATCTACCTCGGTCGTAGCTTGGGCATTTATAACGATATTGATAGAACCGTGGGATGAATGAAAGCTTTTATCTTTCTTTGTCCTGTATTTTATGGCCTCAAAAGCATTAGTCAATGCTTCGTAAATGGGCTGCAATGCCTCTCGAGATTTTCTAATATCTCTTAATACTCCTTCAAACAATAAGTCTGATGTTGTGATAAATGTTTCATTTTGATATTTCATAATCCCAGATACTAAATCTATACAAATATATAAATTTTTATTCATTTCTCGATTTCATACATAATTCAGGATGCTTGCATAGAGATTCAAGTAGAGATGTAAATATATTCTTCTACTGTTACTGTTTTTCGTTTATATCCCTTTCTTTCTGGAAATCATTCCCGTGTCGTTACCGACAATGGAATCCGCCGTCCGGCAATATCGGATTTTTGCTGTAAAGAACAACATGCAGCAGAAATGGAAATAATAACTTTCAACCACAAGGTCTATCGGGATTTGAGCGAGAAGATCGAACGAATCGCCGATTACGTCTTCAAAAAAGAGGCACAACCACAGCATACGCCGGAAATCTGGCTCACGAGCGAGGAGCTGACCGACCTGCTGAAAATAAGCACCCGCACGCTGCAACGGCTGCGCAAAGAACGTGTAATTCCCTACACGATGGTGCGCAGCAAATGCCTCTATCGGCTCTCCGACGTCGAGGAGTGCATCTCCCGACGCATCGTTACCTGCGCGCCACAAACATTGGACGAGTTTCGCAAGAACTACTATCTCACCCATAAATCGCCTGCCTTATGATACTCGACATCGAAACATTCGAGCTGTGGATGTCGAAGATCATGGAACGCTTCGACCGCCACGGCGGATGCTCTGCACGCTTACGGGCAAGGAGGTCAAGGAGGCGATGTACGTGGACGGCGAACGCCTCTTGGACAATCAGGATTTGTGCCAGCTCCTGCAAACGAGCAAGCAGTCCCTGCAACGCTACCGCAGTTCGGGGATGCTGCGTTATCGGAAGCGGCGGCACAAAACCTACTACACTGAATCAGACGTACAAGAGTTCCTGAAAAAACATTTGGAAACTTTCTCGGCAGGTTGCCACGCCTCCGATCCGAAGCGCTGACGACGCCACTTGCTATCAACCCGACGCCACAAGCTGTCAGACGCAACAGAAACGGTATCGGCGGCTTATTCCGCAGCTAATTTCGCAGTCGTGCATCGTGCACGCTTATAAATCAATCATGTATGGAACAGAAAAAGAAAGACCAAGATGTTCTGATCGTCCGGGACGAGCAGACGGGTGAAATCAGCGTAGTCGCGGGGTTAAAAAGCGACGGCACGCCGAATCTGCGACCCGCCAAAGCAGAACACGCGCAGGACTTCCTGCGTTTCGACAGACACGGGGACGTGCTGGACAACTTCTTTGCCAACTTCTTCCGGCAATGCAAGGAGCCGAACCGCTTCGGATTCTACCGCGTTGCTGTCGAAGGCATGGAGAACGTGGTTGCGGTAATGAAAGACCTGCTGAAAGACCCCGTCGGCTTTCGGGATGTGCTCGCGCCGCACAAGGTCGATACGACCAAGTACGAACAGGCCGCTGCGCAGCAAGTGCCGGAAACGCCGCCCGAACCCGAAAAGGAGGAAAAACGACAGGATGAAAAGTATCGGCCTATCGACGAAACGCAGGTCGACAGCGAAGCATTCGAGCGCCTTTGGGGCGTAAAGGTCGAAGACCTGCGTCAAGCCGGATGCTGGGAGCGTATGCTCGGCCACGGCAAGTCGCCGTTGGTAACCTGTCATCCCGAAATCGGAGGCGTGCGTTTTCCGGTCGAAGCGCGATTGTCGCTGCCGGAAAATCCCGACGGCACGGTTTCGCTCGTACCGCATCCGCTACGGCGCGAGCCCGATCTCAAATCTTACGAGAACATCGAGTTCACGGATTCGGATCGGGAGAGCCTGAAAAAGACGGGCAATCTGGGACGTGTCGCCGAGGTGCTCGACAAGAACACCGGCGAACTCGTCCCCTCTTATATCAGTATCAACCGCCAGACGAACGAAACGATTGCCGTACCTGTCAGCGCTCTCCGTATTCCCGACGAGGTAAAAGGCGTCAAGGAGGCATTGGCCGCAGGCAAAGGCGTCTATTTGGAGGGCATGACTTCCAAGAACGGCAAACTGTTCAATGCCACGATTCAGATCAACGCCGACAAACAAGGATTGGACTTTCACTTCGGCGGACAGAGGCCGGCACAACGCAACGAACAGCGAAACGGGCAGACGCAAGATGACGGACGCAAGGTCTATATCGGTAAAACGCTGCTCGGACTGCCGATTCTCGATGAAATGCGGCAGGGCTGGGCACAAAACAAATGGGTGCTGATGGAGGGTCTTACCGACAAGAAAGGCCGCACGTTCAACGCCTACGTCCGGCCGAATCACGAGAAGGGCAAATACGACTTCCGCCGCACCATAGCCGACAAGTCGCAGATCCACGAAATCAAACCCGCGCACGCATCGGAAACGCAAGTAGCAATCAATTCGGAGGGCAAGACCAACGAAGCGACCAAACACGTTGGCGAGCCGCTGAAAAAGGGTCAGGCCGCACCTGCCGACACAAAACAGCAGGAACAGCAAGAGCAAGGCGAGAACCGCCGTCAACATATCCGCAAACGGTCGGGGATGAAAATGTAATTCCGACATCCATCGAAATCGGGACTTTCAGTTCTACACCACTAAATCCACAGTAAAATATGCAAACTATTCTGACAGAAAAACCGAGCGTGGCACGGGAGATCGCGCGCATCGTCAAGGCGACCCGCCGTGAAACAGGGTACTACACGGGCGGTGGCTACAACGTAACATGGGCTTTCGGGCATTTGGTGCAACCCGCCCTGCCGGACGGCTACGGCATCAAGGGATTTCACCGCGACAACCGACGAACGAAGCAAGAGCAGAATCGAACTTGTTCGGATTTTGCCTTGCAAGGAGGAGGAAGAACAACGCTCAACCTGCCGATTATCCCGCCTGTCTTCCAGCTCGTACCGCGACAGGTCAAAACCGAGAAAGGCTACAAGCCGGACAGCGACGTGGCGGCGCAGATCAAAGTCATCGCGCGGCTGTTCCGCGAAAGTGAGCGCATCATCGTTGCGACGGATGCGGGACGCGAAGGCGAACTGATCTTCCGTTACCTGTACGAGTATATCGGCTGCGCCACGCCGTTCGACCGCCTTTGGATCAGCTCGCTCACAGACAAAGCCATCCGCGAGGGGCTGGAGCGCATCGAGAGCGGCTCGAAGTACGACAACCTCTACTACGCGGCCAAAGCCCGCAGCGAGGCCGACTGGCTGGTAGGCATCAACGCCACGCAGGCCATTACGATAGCCGCCGGACGCGGAACGTATTCGCTCGGCCGCGTGCAGACGCCGACACTGGCTATGGTCTGCGAACGGTATTGGGAGAATAAACGTTTCACGCCCGAATCCGTGTGGCAGGTGCATTTCGCCACACCCGGAACGGGCGCCGATTCGGTCGTCAAGTTCTCTTCCGTCGAGAAGTGGAAGGAGAAAGCCCCTACCGAAGCTGCTTACAAAGCCCTCGAAGCACAAGAAACGGTAAGTATTACGAAAGTCGAGCGCAAGGAAACCGTGCAGGAACCGCCCCTGCTTTACGACCTCACGACGCTCCAAAAGGAGGCGAACACCAAGCATGGGTTTTCGGCGGAGAAGACGCTCTCCATCGCGCAGAAACTCTACGAGGCCAAAGCGATCACCTATCCCCGCACGGGCAGCCGATATATTCCCGAAGATGTTTTCGGGGAGATTCCCGCCCTGCTGCGTACACAGAAGAATAACCCCGCATGGGCGAAACGGCTCGCGCTTGTGGGCGACACGCTCTCGCGCCGCAGCGTGGACGACGGCAAAGTTACCGACCACCATGCGCTGCTGCCGACGGACGTAAAGCCGAAGATGCTTTCAGCCGACGAACAGACCGTGTACGACATGATCGTCGGGCGTATGCTCGAAGCCTTCGCCGAACGCTGCGTAAAGGATGTAACGACCGTAACGGTTGTATGCGACGGTGTGGAGTACGTCGCCAAAGGGACTATTATCCGTCAGGCGGGCTGGCGCGACATCTATGGCGAGGAGACGGAGGATACCGTGCTGCCCGAATGGACGGAGGGCATGACGCTTCCTGTCGGCGGCTGTTCAATGACCGAGGGCAAGACCAAACCCAAACCGCTGCACACGGAAGCGACGCTGTTGGCAGCGATGGAGACGGCAGGCCGCGAGATCGAGGACGACGAAATGCGTCAGGCGCTCGAAACGTGCGGTATCGGCACGCCTGCGACCCGCGCGGCGATCATCGAAACGCTCTTTTCGCGAGAGTATATGGTAAGACAGAAAAAGTCGCTCGTGCCGACCGAAAAGGGGCTAGCACTCTACTCGGTAGTCAAGAATATGCGTATCGCCAACGTGGAGCTGACGGGCGATTGGGAGGCTGCGCTCGCCAAGATCGAGCGGGGCGAGATGCGCGCCGAGACCTTCCGCGAGGCAATCGAAAGCTACACCGAGCAGATCACTTCGGAGCTGCTCGCCTCGGACAAGCTCTTTACGCACAAGAGGTCGGATTGCCTCTGCCCCAAGTGCCGGACGGGACGGATGCAGTTCTACGGTAAGGTCGTGCGCTGCGACAACGACGCGTGCGGACTGCCCGTGTTCCGCATCAAGGCGGGCAAGACGCTCTCCGACGCGGAGATCACTGAACTGCTGACCAAAGGCCGCACCGAAGTAATCAAAGGCTTCAGCAGCAAGCAGGGCAAGGCGTTCTCCGCCGTCGTCGCTTTCGATGCGGAGTTCAACACCGTTTTCGAGTTTTCGGAGCAGACGCGTGTGAAAAAATCAACGAAGAGAAAGAAATAATGCGTATATTCGCCACTGAATTCGCAGACATAGATTGCACCCGCTATCCCGATAGCCGATACCGATTTATTCTCTGTGGATTTAGTGGTGGCACTCGGCGGGGACGTCGAGTGCCTTTTTCGTCTATCCGCTTTTCCATCAACCACTAAATCCACAAGAATTATGAATCAGCAAAACAAGCCTGCGGAGCTGTCCTATTACGGGCTTTACCTGTTATCCTACCTCAAAGAGAACCATCCCGACAAGGCGCACGACGCGGCCTTCGTCGAGGAGCGCGCCGACCGTGCTGCTGAAGTATTCGAGCAGGCGCGGCACGAGGGTTATCTGCCCGAAGGAGCGCAGGAGCTGGCGATGGCCGCCCTGTTGGAGGGGCTTCGCTTCTCCAAGTACGACACGATCATCGAGGTGCTATGGAACGAGTTCCCGGATGAGATCGCCCAAAGCGACGCACCCGTTATCGCGCTCCGACTACTACCCTACGTAGAAGGTATCTTCACGCAATACCCGCTTTCGGACGACTTCGCCTACTCGTCCGAATACGAGCAGCTCTACACGGAGCTTACGGGAGCCGTCTCGATCATACTCGCAGAAGATGGCATTTAACCGTAAAGCCAAGCTGCGGGACAACATCGAGGCGATACGCACGGCTTTCGAGTTGGACGGTGCACGGCGGGCAGCTACTCCCGAAGAACGGGAACGGCTTGCCCGCTACTGCGGGTTCGGCGGATTGAAATGTATTCTCAATCCGGCCGCCGATCTGACCGACGCCGTGCAGTGGGCGAAATCCGACCTCGAACTGTTTCCGCTGACGTTGGAACTGCATAAGTTGATTCGGGAGCACAGCTCCTCCGAGGCGCTGTACAAACAATATGTCGACAGCCTGAAAAGCTCCGTGTTGACGGCATTCTATACACCTCCCGCCGTTACGGAGGCGTTGGCCGACGTGCTGGACGATTACAACGTGCGCCCGCACCGCCTGCTGGAACCATCCGCAGGACACGGCGCATTCGTCGAGGCGTTTCTTCGAAAGAACGCCGATGCCGACGTCATGGCCTTTGAAAAAGACCTGCTGACGGGCAAAATCCTCGCGCACCTCTATCCCGACAAGAATGTGCGGACGGAGGGTTTCGAGCGCATCGAAAAGCCTTTCAACGACTATTTCGATGCAGCCGTCTCCAACATCCCGTTCGGAGACGTGACGGTCTTCGATCCGTCGTTCACCGCCAGCGAATCGGTCGGCCGTCGCAGTGCCGCGAAAGCTATTCACAATTACTTTTTCCTCAAAGGGCTGGACGCCGTCCGCGACGGCGGCATCGTGGCGTTCATCACCTCGCAAGGCGTGATGAACTCCCCGCGCAACGAGGCAGTGCGGCTCGAAATGCTCCGAGAGGCGCACCTCGTCTCTGCGATCCGCCTGCCGAACAACCTCTTTACCGACTACGCCGGAACAGAGGTCGGAAGCGACCTAATCATCCTGCAAAAGGACACCCATAAAGAGGGGCTGACGGAGGACGAAAAGTTGTTCGCCCAAACGGGAATGCTGCACGGCGTCAGCACCAACCTCTATTTCATCGAACACGGGGAGCAAATCATCCATACGAGCGCGAAACTGGATACCGACCCTTACGGCAAGCCGGCAATGGTTTACGAGCACGATGGCGGTGCAGAGGGCATCGCGACGCAACTGCGTGAGCTGCTCGACCACAACCTGCATGCGCGATTAGCTATGCGGCTCTATTCGGGCGGCATTCGGGATGCTCGGCTGCAAGAGCTGCAGGCGGTAAAAGACCCAATGCCGGAACCGCTCCGCCAAACAGAACAGCCGGTTATTGCGCCAAGCGAGGAGAAGCCCGAAATCGAGCCTCCCCTTCTGACGCTTTACGACCTGTTCGGCTTCACGCAGGAGGAACGACGCATCGCCCAGACGGGCGGCAAACCCCGCCGCCGGAGCAACCGCCCCAAGCTGGTGCAGCCGCGTCAGCCGTCGCTGTTCGATACGCCGACACAAACGACAGCGGAAACGGCGCAACCCGTCCAGACCGCAACGGCCGAGTATCTCGTCGAGAACGGGATTAAGGAGGACTTGAACCGTCGTATTACCGATGTCGAGCGGCAAATCCGCGAGGAGGAGGAGGCAAAACTCACGGCGGAAGAGCGGCAACGCAGACACGAAGAGGAGATGAAGCCCCGACCGTTCGACGGGTTATTGGAGCCGCACCTCCGCGAGGGTTCGCTGGTCAAAGTAGATACCGACGATGCCCGTTATCAGGTCGGCTACCTGAAAGACGTTACCCGCTACGGCGCGACGTTCCATCCGCTCGATCTGGACAAGGCGCAACAGGCGAAAATTGCGGCCTACATCTCCGTGCGCGACGCTTACGAGCGGCTCTATGCCTATGAAGCCGAGTACCAAGACGAAGGCGATGCCATGCGCGACGATCTCAACGCTCGTTACGATGAGTTCGTGGCCCGTTACGGCAACCTGAATGCCAAAGCGAACGTCAAGCTCCTGATGATGGATGCTTCGGGGCGCGACACCCTCGCATTGGAGCGTTCGGAGAACGGGCAGTTCGTCAAGGCCGACATCTTCGATCATCCCGTAGCGTTCGTCGTGAACGAGGTTACGCATGTCGATACGCCCGAAGAGGCACTTTCTGCCTCGCTCAACCGCTATGGCAGCGTGAACCTCGACTACATGGAATCCCTCTCGGACAACAGCCGCGAGGAGTTGATCGACGAGCTGAAAGGGCGCATCTTCTATAATCCGCTTTCCGGCGGTTACGAGATCAAAGACCGTTTTATCGCGGGCAACGTGGTCGATAAGGCAGAGCGCATCGAGGCATGGATGGCCGAGAACCCGCACGGCAAAAAGGAACAAGAGGCGCTTACCGCCTTGCAGGAGGCTGCGCCGCGCCCGATCACGTTCGACGAGCTGGACTTCAACCTCGGCGAGCGGTGGATACCGACGGGCATCTACTCGGCCTATGCCTCCTACCTGTTCGATACCGACATACGCATCGGTTATTCGGAGAGCATGGACGACTACGCCGTCAAGTGCAGCGTGCGAAACGCCAAGATTCTCGACCAGTTCTGCGTCAAGGGGTATTACCGCAGCTACGACGGTATCGCCCTGCTGAAACACGCCCTCGTGAACACCGTACCCGATATGACCAAGAGCATCGGCAAGGACGAGCACGGCCACGACATCAAAGTGCGCGATAGCGAGGGCATACAGCTCGCCAATTCAACAATCGACGAGATCCGAAACGGATTCGCAGAGTGGCTCTCGGAGCAGTCGCAGGAGTTTCAGAAGCGGCTGACGGATATATACAACCGCAAGTTCAACTGTTTCGTGCGGCCGCAGTACGACGGTTCGCACCAGACCTTTCCCGACCTCGACCTGAAAGCCCTCGACCGACGGTTCGGAATCAAGGACGTCTATCAGAGCCAAAAGGATTGCATCTGGATGTTGAAGCAAAACGGCGGCGGCATCTGCGACCACGAGGTCGGCACGGGAAAGACGCTGATCATGTGCGTGGCGGCGCACGAGATGAAGCGGCTGGGACTGGTGCACAAGCCGATGATTATCGGGCTGAAAGCCAACGTTGCGGAGATAGCCGAGTGTTACCGCACGGCCTACCCGAACGCAAAGATACTCTACGCCTCGGAAAAGGACTTCACGCCCGAAAACCGCGTGCGGTTCTTCAACAACATCAAGAACAACGACTACGATTGCGTCATCATGTCGCACGACCAGTTCGGCAAGATTCCGCAGTCGCCCGAATTGCAGCAACGCATCCTGCAAGCCGAGTTAGACACGGTGGAGGAGAATTTGGAGGTGTTGCGCAGGCAGGGCAAGGATATTTCGCGAGCGATGCTTCGGGGTTTGGAAAAGCGGAAAATCAACCTCTCCGTGAAGCTGGAGAGTATCGCCCACGCCATCAAGTCGCGCACGGACGACGTGGTGGACTTCAAGCAAATGGGCATCGACCATATCTTCGTGGACGAGAGCCACCAGTTCAAAAACTTGATGTTCAACACGCGCCACGACCGTGTGGCGGGGCTGGGCAATCAGGACGGCAGTCAAAAGGCGCTCAATATGCTCTATGCCATCCGCACCATACAGGAGCGCACGGGCAAGGATTTGGGCGCGACGTTCCTGTCGGGCACGACCATCAGCAACTCGCTGACGGAGTTGTACCTGCTGTTCAAATACCTGCGCCCAAAAGAGTTGGAACGGCAAAATATCAACTCGTTCGATGCGTGGGCGGCGATCTTCGCCAAGAAATCCACTGATTTCGAGTTCTCGGTAACGAACAACATCGTGCAGAAAGAGCGCTTCCGCTACTTCATCAAAGTCCCGGAGCTGGCGGCGTTCTACTCCGAGATTACCGACTACCGCACGGCGGAGGACGTCGGCGTGGATCGCCCCGACAAGAACGAGGTGCTCCACAACATCCCGCCCACGCCACAGCAGGAGGAGTTCATCGAAAAGCTGATGCAGTTCGCCAAGACGGGCGACGCGACGATACTCGGTCGCGCGCCGCTCTCCGAAACGGAGGACAAGGCCAAGATGCTGATCGCAACGGACTACGCCCGCAAGATGGCGCTCGACATGCGGCTGATCGACCCGAACTACGACGACCATACAGACAACAAAGCGAGCCACTGCGCCCGTATGATTGCAGAATACTACCGCAAGTACGACGCGCAGAAAGGAACGCAGTTCGTCTTCTCGGATTTGGGGACGTTTCAGCCGGGGCAGTGGGCCTCTTCGATTGAGCGAGGGCAAAGGGAACTTGTTCCCTCTGCCGAGCAGGAGAAGAGTAGAACGAAGTTCAACGTGTACAGCGAAATCAAACGCAAGCTCGTGGAGGATTACGGTATTCCCTCCTCGGAGATTCGCTTCATCCAAGAGTGCAAGACCGACAAGGCGCGCAAGGCCGTTATCGACGCGATGAACGAGGGCAAGGTACGGGTTATTTTCGGCTCGACCTCCATGCTCGGAACGGGCGTCAATGCGCAGAAACGAGCCGTCGCGGTGCATCATCTCGACACGCCGTGGCGTCCCTCCGACCTCGCGCAACGCGACGGACGTGCCGTGCGCAAGGGCAACGAGATCGCCAAGCTGTTCGCTGGGAACAAGGTCGATGTAATTATCTACGCTGTAGAAAAATCACTCGACAGCTACAAGTTCAACCTGCTGCACTGCAAGCAGACGTTTATCTCGCAGCTCAAAAGCGGCGCGATGGGCGCGCGAACCATCGACGAGGGGGCGATGGACGAGAAATCGGGCATGAACTTCTCGGAGTACATGGCTATTTTATCCGGTAACACGGACTTGCTCGACAAAGCTCGGTTGGAGAAGAAGGTGGCAGCGTTGGAGAGCGAGCGCAAGTCGTTCCACAAGGCTAAGAGCGGCTCCGCGTGGAAATTGGAGGAGTACACCAAGACGCTCGCCCACAACAACGACTGCATCGTCAAGATGTCGGCGGACTACGAGACGTTTCTTGCGCGGGTGCAGACCGACAAGGAGGGCAATAAACTCAACACCTTGCGGCTCGACGGGCTGGATGCCACCGACCACAAGAGCCTCGGTACGCACTTACAAGAGATCGCCAAAAACGCTACGACGGGCGGCGAGTATCTGCGTATCGGCGAACTGTACGGCTTTCCGATTCTCGTCAAGACCGAATCCGCCCTGAAAGATGGCGTGGAGGTCAAGCAGAACCGTTTCTTCGTGGAGGGGACGTTCAAGTACACCTACAACAACGGGCAGGTAGCGATGGCCGACACGAAAGCCGCTGCGTCGAATTTCCTCAACGCTTTGGAGCGTATACCCAAGCTCGTGGAGCAGTATCGGGAGAAGAACGTCGAATACGAACGGGATATTCCGATTTTGCAGCAGACCGTCGGAGGCGTATGGAAAAAGGAGGACGAGTTGAAGCAGCTGAAATCCGAGGTTGCAGCGTTGGAGCGCAAGATTCAGTTGGAACTGACGCCGCCCAAACCCGAAGCCGTGCAGGAGCAGCAAGCCGACGGCGGGACGGCACAGACGCAATCGTCGCCGACCGGAGAACGAGCGACAACGGAGCCACCCGCCGATGCGCCGAATAGGTCGCAATTTCTACGGGAGCATGTGCATGTACTGAGGCCGTTACCAATCATAGCAAATGGACAGGCAAAAGGACTAAAAAGGTAGATTTTCAAATTATGTGCTTTCTTTCGGATCACAACAATATGTAAAGAAAAATATCTATATTTGGAATAAATTACGAGTATATTATGAGGTATTTTTTGATAATTCTGTCATTTATCTTTGCGATGGTTGCTTGTCAATCCAATACAACTATTCAGGAAGAATTATCGCAGGCGGAGGCATATTTACAAAAAACTCCGGATCGTGCTCTGCACATACTGGAACAGGTTGATCCGTCCCGAATATGGAGAAATAGCATTCGGGCCCGATATGCGCTGCTCTATTCGATGGCACTTGATAAAAACTATATCTTCGTGGAATCCGATTCGTTGATTCGGATCGCTCGCGACTTTTACCGCCATTCCAACGATCTGCGAAGTCGTTATTTGTCGAAATTCTATTACGGATTGGTGTTACACAATCAGAAAGAAAACGTCGAGGCACTGATCAACTATCTCGAAGCCGAGAGCGATGCTCTGCGGTTAGAGGATCCCTATCTGTTGGGAATGCTGTATAATGAAATCAGCGATATCTATAAAAGCCAGTACGATTATCCGAATTCACTGAAATATGCACAAAAGTCATATAAAAATTATCATTTGGCTGGCAAAAATCATCATAGTTCATATGCATTATACAATATAGGGAAAGCCTATGCGGAGCTTGAACAGCCCGATAGTGCCGAACGCTATTTACTCGCTTCATTGGATATTTCCGAATCTCTTCGCGATACTGCGATGGCTTCATATACGTTGGCGAATCTGGCCATAACATATATCGCAGATGAAAAGCCGGAAGCAACTATTGCGGCATTATGGAAAATTCGCCGGCAATGGCATACGGATTGGAGCTATTCTGAATATACATTCATGGCAACAGCCTATCGAATGATGAATCGTCTCGACAGCGCTCTTCATTACTTGGGATATGCAAAAATCAAAGCACCGTCCGACCCGCAATCTCAGGCTCAACTGAATATAACGGCCGCACCCATTCATATGAAAACGGGAGCTTATCGACAAGCTGCGGAGGAATATCGGCACTCGGCCCAGGTTCAGGACTCGCTGGTCCGTATCTCTCTGCGTCAATCGTATGCGAATCTTCATCGGGATTATATCGAAGAACAACAGCATGCAACATCAAACGCACTATACATAGCACGCCAAAAGCTTGGGTTGATGGCGGCACTGGTAGTTATCATTATTCTGTTCATCGGATATGTTGCATATGCCAGCAGACGCAAACGACAGCAAATGGAAGTCCAATATATGACAGCAATCGACGACGTACAACAAGCGAATCAGATATTGCTCTTGAGACTCGAGAGACAAAAGAGAGCTGACACCAAAGGAATGCGCCATCTGATTAAAGATCGTTTCGGCATAGTCAATGAGCTCGCAGCCACGTATTACGAATGTAAAGGCGCAAACGAACAGAAAGCAATCTTCAATAAGGTGAAAACCATATTGGATACCTATGCTTCGTCCGAAGCCGGTAAGCAAGAGATTGAAGAACTGGTGAATGCCTGCTACAACGACGTAATGGCGAAAGTACGGCAAGAGTTACCTTTATTGAAAGGGCCGGAACTGGATCTGCTCCGTTATATTTATGCCGGGTTCTCGCTGCGCGTCATCAGCCTGTTCACTGGGGATAGCATCAACTACACGGCGGTAAAAAAGTCGCGTCTGAAGGCTAAAATCGCCGCATCCGATGTCCCGTCCAAAGAGTTATTTATAAATTTAATGTCATAAAATACTATAATACAATATAATAACTTCATGAATCAGATTTGAGCGCATTGAAACCACTCAAAATCAATACTTTATAACGTCGTAATAATTACACCCGCAGGCTATGTTGTAATTATTTAGCAATCAACATATTACCAAATCGTCTTGTAATGATTTTACAAGACGATTTTTTGTTGTCCTTACTTGTTGATTCTAATTTTGCATTGGAAACTTAAAACACAAAAACACATCAGAAATATGTTATTGAGAAGTTTATTTTTCGCATCATTCATGTTGATATCTATGATGGGTTACGCCCAACGGAAAAGCACGATTACTAACTCGTGGGGAGATCAAGGTGGAGCATATTACAACAGAATGCACAATACGATCTTGGAACAGGCTATTACCGATGCTATGACGAAAGGCCGCAATGGATTAGGCTGTGTCGTAACGTTCGCTGCCGGCAATTACTCCGGCGTCATGGATTATCCCGGAAACTTCCACAACGACATACTGACAGTCGGATCCATTGATTCCAACGGTAGCCGATCGTCTTTCTCGGGTTATGGAACGAAATTGGATGTCGTGGCTCCGGGTAATAACATTTTATCCACGCTTCCGAATAACAGTACGGGATCCAAGAACGGCACTTCTATGGCAACCCCTCACGTTGCAGGTATTGCAGCGCTGGTCATTTCCAATAATCCGACACTCACTCGCTTACAAGTAGTAACCGCCATTGAAAAATCGGCAAAAAAAGTCGGAAGTTATACATACAGCACAACATCCGGACGCCCCAACGGTACATGGAATAATCAAATGGGGTATGGGCTTGTCGATGCTTATGCAGCATTGAATAGTGTCTGTCCCGTAGTAACGTTCTACGATCAAACGGTAACGACCGATTGTACGGTTCAAGGCTGTAGGGTGGAAACCAAAAATATAACGGTCAGCAATGGTGCCAAACTAACAATTATCGGCGCAACAAATGTTACCTCATTTGCAACATTGAAAGTCGATTCAGGTTGTAAATTCGAAATTCGTTCGAAGTAATCTTTTACATGGATGAGAATTGACGATATTTATCTACCATTCAATTATTTAGGCGGAGAATCTAAATTCTCCGCCTAAAATATATCAGTCGAAAATCACGAATTCCGAGTCATATATAAATGCATAACAAATATAAAAAACAGCCTACGCGCGAACACAAGGAAAGCCTGAATGTGTGGGCACATATCGCTATAATTGCGGCAGTCTGCACTGCAGTATTCGCATACACATTTAAGCCAACGCTTGATATGAACGGCGATACCAGTCAATATTACATTTATGCAACCTCGCTTGCACAAGGAGAAGGATACACCGAATTAGGAACACTGGGACATCCACCTACAAATGGATTTCCTCCGGGCTATCCGCTCTTGATGGCTCCGCTTCGTGCTTTGACACCCAGCATTGTAGCCCAAAAAATACAGAATGGCGTTATGCTCTTCGGGGCTATGCTGTTATTGTTTTTCTTTCTACGAAAAGTTGTACCACAGCCGTTGGCATTGACAGCGGTACTTATCGCTTTGCTTAACTATCGGGTACTACAGTTCGCCTCTATCATGATGAGTGAAACGGCCTATCTGCTCTTTTCGGCCCTCGCTATCTGGCTGCTTTACAGGTTCGACACCGACACGTCGCCGAAATGGTGGAAAAGACCATGGTTCTATCTGCTCATACTCGCAGCCGGTTACGGCTACATGATTCGTACACAGGGCATCACACTCATGGTCGGTATCACCATATGGATGCTGTGCATTCGCAAATGGAGACAGGCAATCGGCTTTGTTACGGGATTCGCCATCACGACACTGCCATGGACGTTCCGTAATCACTTGGCAGGGCTGGGGCCGAACCGTTATCTCGACCAGCTGTTGGCTGTCAACATCTGGCAACCCGATGCTGGCCGGGTATCGTTCGGCGAGTTGATCGAACGGGGCTTCAATACTCTGCAAATGCTCGTAACCAAAGCGATTCCGAATACTGTTACCCCTTATCTCAATGTCGACTACGAGGCCACGGCCACTTTTGGGGAGTGGATGACCGGATTGATACTGATCACCATCATACTATTCGGTTATTGGCGCCTAAAACGCTATTTCGGATTTTTCACAGTCTATTCAGCAGCTGTCATCGGTATCATCTGTTTGTGGAGTGCACCAAGTGGCAATCGATATATCACAACACTGGTACCATTGCTGGAAATCGGTCTTGTGATCGGCGTTTATACGTTGATCGAGATCGGTTTGCGCAGTCGTTTCAATATTCGACATGTATTCAGTCCGTTATGGTTGTTGATTCCGGCACTCCTGCTTGCCAGCGGACACATCCGGTCGGTAGCAGCAGAAGCCCGCCAACCGCTTCCTCCACAACTTTCAGGGTTTATAGATGCAGCGCGAACGGTTCAAAAAAGATTACCGTCCGAAACTGTCGTATGTTGCCGCAAACCCTCCGTATTCTATGTCTATGCCGGATGTCATGTCTGCAATTTCCGATATACCTCAAACGACGAGCAACTCATTCGCGGGCTCATTGATTCCCAAGCCGATTACGTGCTGCTCGATCAGCTGGGTTATGCTGCTACATGGCAATATCTCTATCCTGCAATTCAAAAACATCAAGAGCTGTTCAGTGTCGTTGCAACATTCCGTGTTCCTCAAACCGTTCTGTTGCATTTTGATCGCGAGGCCGCTGAACTCAAACTCAAATCGAAATGATTGCCCAATTATTCATTAAGCCTACTAATAAGGGTAAGATACAACTGTTTCGCTATTTTTTTGTCGGAGGAGCAGCCTTCGTAGTCGATTTCGGATTGTTGTGGCTGTTGACCGAATGGGACTTGTCTTATCTACTTTCAGCGGCATTTTCATTCGTCGCCGGCCTGACAATGAACTATGCGTTGAGTGTTCGATGGGTTTTTCGAGATCATACGCTGCACAGCCATATCATCGAATTCGTCTTCTTCGCAGCAATCGGCGTTGTGGGACTCGGAATGAACGAAGCGATCATGTGGATGGCTACCGAACTTGCGGGATTATATTATCTTGGTTCCAAGCTCATCTCCACCGCAGTCGTTTTCTTCTGGAACTTCACAGCACGCAAATACCTACTATTCTATGGAAAAAAGTAAAAAACGCGTCGTTATTATCGGCGCAGGCCCTGCCGGGCTGACCGCTGCATGGGAGCTGTGTCGCCGCAGCGATACGGAGGTCATTGTTATCGAACAGGATAATACCGTCGGTGGTATTTCCCGTACGGTACGCTACAAAGGCAATTGCATGGATCTCGGCGGACATCGCTATTTTTCCAAGTCGGATGCCGTGACGAAGTGGTGGCAGGAGCTAATGCCTATGGCAGACGAAGCAGCACAAAATGCCGTCGACAACAACGACGTGATGTTACTGCGCAACCGGCTGTCACGAATCTATTTTCTCCGTCGATTCTTTGATTATCCAATTTCACTCTCCTGGCAGACCATGCGAAATCTCGGATTACGCCGGTTGGTCAGAATCGGCTTGAGTTATGTCCGAATCCGCCTTTTCCCTATACGAGAGGAACGTTCGCTGGAAGATTTCTATATTAATCGCTTCGGTCGGGAACTATACGAAACTTTTTTTCGCGATTACACACAGAAGTTATGGGGCGTCGAATGCAGTGCAATTAGCCCGGAATGGGGCAATCAACGTGTCAAAGGTCTTTCCATAGGTGCTGCATTGGCACATATGGCTCGTCGAATCGTTCGGCATACCGATCCTAAGAAAGTACAAACTTCGCTAATCGATCGCTTTCTCTATCCCAAGTTCGGATCTGGCCATATTTGGGAGGTTGCGGCAAAACGTATTTCCAAAGCCGGTGGAAAAATTCTACTCGACAGTCGTGTTACGACAATCCATGTAGAACAAAATCGAGTTTTGGATATAACTATCATTGACAAGCAAGGTTGCGAGCGTCAAATCAAGTGTGATTGGTTGATCTCTTCAATGCCCGTGCGAGAATTGATTGCGGCGATAGATGGCCTCGTGCCGTCCGAAGTGCAAAAAGTGGCTGACGGCTTAATCTATCGGGATTTCATGACGGTAGGATTACTCCTCGAACGTATGAAGATCACGGGACAGAACGGGAAATCTTATCCGCCCGATACCTGGATTTACATTCAGGAACGGGATGTAAAAGCCGGACGCATTCAAGTGTTCAACAACTGGAGTCCCTACATGATTCAAGACCGCAGCAAGGTTTGGATTGGTGTCGAATATTTTGTCAACGAAAACGACGAGTGCTGGATGATGTCCGACAAGAATTTCATTGCTATGGCTGTAAGTGAAATGGAACATATCGGGATGATCGATCGAGCCGATCTTTTGGATGCCGTCGTTATTCGAGTCCCCAAAGCATATCCTGCCTATTTCGGCACGTATAACCGTATAGAGGAAATCCGCAAGTGGACAGATTCTATCGAAAATATCTTTTTAGTCGGACGTAACGGCATGCATCGTTACAACAACATTGACCACTCAATGCTCACGGCAATGGCTGCTGTCGATAATATTTTGACTGGCTGTACAAGCAAAAGCAACATTTGGCAAGTTAATGTGGAACAAGAATATCACGAAAGCAAATAACTAAATATCGTAACGACGTCTATATAACATGAAATTTCATCATTGTTAAGTAATACTCTAATACACAGCTTCTGTTTTAAGGAATAAATCTCCACCAAAATATCTCTTGAAAAGGATATTTACATGGAAATTTAGTCATTAAAACAGATATGATATGAATCCAAATATAACAATAGCTGAAACATTGTTTCAAAGTGCAATTATTACTATTACTAACCCTACGACCGACCAACTGCAAAATTTTGCAATTACCTTACAAGAGATTTGCAACAATCTGGAAACAATTTTTCTTTTCAGAACGCTGCATTACACTCGTATTCGTTTATGTGCCAAATTCGAGAATCGACAACAGTCGACACTCAAATTGGTTATCGGCTATATTGACACCGAACTGGAATTACTTGCACGATACGGTAACCGAAATACTACCCATAAGACACGGTTTCGCTGGACTGGCAGTCTTGTAGAATTGGTCGAGATCATCTATGCATTCGACGAATTGCACTGCATTAACGACGGCGAAACACCTATCAACGAATTGTTTTCATTCTTCGGAAGATTGTTCGGTATGGAGATGAAAGAAAGTCATTGTTACAATGCCTATACGGATATGAAACGCCGCAAGAACGATAGCCGAACATACTTTCTCGACAAGATGCGCGAGCGGCTGAACCTGCGAATGCAGTGCGACGACGAGAAAGAGCGCGAACGACGCAAATAAATCAGTATGTTAACGGGAGAAATATCACTTATTTCTCCCGTTTTTTATTACTTTTGCTATAAAGTCATTCGCAATGGAAAAAGAGAACCATATTTCATCATATAATGCGGATTTCATCCGCGAAATCAAGCAAATCGTAACCCTCGCCCGACAAAAGGCTTATACCGCAATCAATTCGGCAATGGTCGAAGCCTATTGGCAATTGGGCAAGCGCATCGTGGAGCAGGAACAACAGGGAAAAGATCGTGCCGATTACGGTTCACAGTTGTTGAAATCACTCTCGAAAGAACTTACGGCAGAGTTCGGCAAAGGATTTTCCGTACCAAGCCTATACAACTATCGCTCGTTCTATTTGACCTTTCCCGAAATATTCTCCACACCGTGGAGAATTTTGACATGGTCGCATTACAAACGACTTTTAACGGTTTCCAACGCCGAAGCCCGCGCATGGTATCTGCAAGAGGCCGCCGAGCAGATATGGAGCTATCGCACGCTCGATCGCAATATCGGCTCGCAGTATTACGAGCGGTTGCTGCTCTCTCAACGCAAGGAGACGGTCAAGTCCGAAATGGAAGCTCTGACCGCCCCGTTCGAACACGACCGCATGGAGTTCATCAAGAATCCGACCGTTGCCGAGTTCATCGGTCTTGCACCCAACAGCGATTTCACAGAATCGGATTTGGAGAAAGCAATCATCGGCAACCTGCAAAAATTCCTGCTCGAATTGGGCAAAGGTTTTTCGTTCGTTGCCCGGCAGAAATTAGTTCGCACCGAGAAGAAAGACTACTTCATCGACCTCGTATTCTACAACTACATCCTTAAATCGTTCGTGCTGATCGACCTCAAAACAACGACCATCACACACCAAGACGTGGGACAGATGGATATGTACGTCCGGATGTATGATGAGCGGGTGCGCGGCGAGGACGACAACCCGACCATCGGCATCGTCCTTTGTTCGGAGACCGACGAAGATATTGCCCGCTACTCTGTTCTGCACGACAACGACCGTCTGTTCGCCTCGAAGTACATGCTCTATATGCCGACCGAGAAAGAACTGCGTGAGGAAATAGAACGGCAAAAGGAGTTCTATCGATTGCTGCACAAAACGCATGAGCCGCAGGAGCTATAAAGAAAACGAGCCGCGAACACGGCTCGTTTTTGCTTCGGCTATTTCTGCTGCAACAGATGCGCCAGCGCCGGATCGTTTTTGATGCGCTCCAACTCGTCGGCGACGATTTGCCGCACGTCAGCCTTGATTCGGTTGTAGTTTTCCTGTATCGTCTCTTTCATGCGGTCATTGCCCGCCTCGTCCGTGAAATCGGTAATAACGGGAATCTTCTTATAGGCTCTCTCATCTCGCTTTACTTTCTCTGCATCTACGACGATTTCGGCATGGAAAATCTTCTGGTCGATACGTTCGTCGAAGTTGTCGGCCACAGCTCCGACGAACATACCCTGTGTCAATCCCGAAATCTTCGAGGGCGGAATGAGCGAATCCATCTGCGTATTGATAGAGGTCGATTTATCATTCCGGTTGATCGTGATGCTCTGCCGCTTTTGCAACACCTTTCCGAAGCGTTCGGAGAGCGCCTTGGCTGTTTCTCCTACGACCTGACCGGAGAAGATGTTACCGACGGTATTCATTACGACTTTAGCCTCCTTGTCGCCGTAATCGCGGACAAGTTGAGAGAAGTCCTGAAATCCCAAACATACGGCCACCTTGTTGCTTCGGGCTGTGGCAATCAGATTGTCCAACCCCTTGAAATAGATGGTCGGCAGCTCGTCGATGATAACCGACGACTTGAGCATCCCTTTTTTGTTGATGAGTTTTACGATTCGAGAATTATATAATCCGAGGGCTGCGCCGTAAATATTCTGCCGGTCGGGATTGTTGCCCACGACCAATATTTTCGGCTCCTGCGGGTTGTTGATGTCGAGGGTAAACTCGCTGTCGGACATGACCCAGTAGAGCTGCGGCGAAATCATACGCGAAAGCGGTATTTTGGCCGATGCGATCTGGCCTTGCAACTGCTCCGCCGCCCCTCCGAGCCATGCGTCCATAAAGGGCGAGAGGTAGTTTTCGAGTTCGGGATACGAGGAGAGAATTGGGAAAATATCCTCGTAGCGGCGGTTCAGGAACTCGACGGCGTGCGGAAAGGTGCAATATTTCCCGTTCTGGTAAATTTTGAGATACCAGATAATTGCCGCAAAGAGGATGATGGGCGATTCGACGAAGAAGTCGCCCTGTTTTTGCACCCACGTCTTATTGAGGTTTAGCATGATGGTGTAGGCACTCTCGTAAGCGTCGGTAATATCCTCCATGAAGTCGGGGTGTATGGGGTTGCAGCGGTGGCTGCGCCTCGGATCGTCGAAATTGATTACATAGAATTTCGGCTTCACTGCGTATCCGTCCAAATGGTTCAGCAGATGATTATAGGCAATCGTGGACAGGTCGCTGAATTTGAAATCGTAAATAATAAGTACACAATAAATGTAATGGAAAGCAAACTGACATTCGGATGATAATAGTTGGACTATTGCTGACAAGAAACTGTTACAGATGCATTATGCCGTCCTAACCTTGTTCGACTATCAAGAACCTGTAGCGACCTTTGCCCCGGACAACGAAAACGACCGACGCAAGGCACGAGTGTGGAGGAGAAACCGTTAAAGAGACGACACTAGCACACAACCGTAGTGTAAAACTACTTAACAGTTGGTATAAAATACAAAACTGCAAGCATTTATTCCACTGTTTTAGCCAGACGAACAATATTGTAGCATCTTGTATACGTCGTGTTTTCTATCCGTTTATAAGCAATTAAACAGAAACACAGATGCAGGAGTCCCCTACGGCGATTTTTTCATTTTAACTAAAATCGCTATATTTGCACAAACAAGTGATTCATGCAGGCCGATTATACATTGAGATTCATTTTCAGAATGATCCATTACTCAAATTTGGAATTCATTCTGGAACATGGCTTGCATACTAGAAATAGTCCGGCATGCGACCCGAACTACATCAATATCGGAGATGTCCAACTGATTGAACAACGGCAAAATTTTCATGTTGGAATCAACCCTCCGGGCGGTGATTTGGGAGACTATATACCCTTTTATTTCGGAGGTCACTCTCCGATGTTATTGAATATCAAAACCGGATATAGAGGTATTCAACAAAGACCGCAAGACGAACTGATTTATATCGTTTGTCGGATCAGTGAAATTGTTTCTCAATGTCCGGAGTGGTGCTTTACCGATGGACATGTCAAAAATAACATTACGGAGTTTTACAACAATGTAACAGATTTAATCCATGTCGATTGGAATATTGTCAAAAGCCAAATTTGGAAAAATGACGAAAACGACATGGATCGAATGCGTAAAAAGCAGGCCGAATTTTTGATCAAACATTACGTTCCTGTTTCATGTATAGCCGGAATCATTGTCAAAACAATGGAACGTGAAACATACGTAAAAGCCCTATTGGAACGTTTGAATTTACCTATAAAGGTACATGTTGATAGTGATAACAAATACTTTTATCCATGATACACTACGTAACAGGCAATTTGTTGGCAGCTTCGGACGAAGCTTTAGTCAATACCGTTAATACCGTTGGCATTATGGGTAAAGGGATTGCTTTGCAATTCAAAGATACATATCCCAACAATTTCCAAGCATATCAGCAAGCATGCAAAGACGGCACGATCATTCCGGGCAAATTGCTGGTAACGAAAGAAGCAACTCTTTCGTCTAAACCAAAATGGATCATTAATTTTCCGACGAAAAAGGATTGGAAACACCGTTCCAAATACGAATACATCGAAGAAGGGCTTAAGGATTTAGTCCGAGTTATCCGCCAATATCAGATTAAGAGTATTGCCATTCCTCCCCTCGGATGCGGCAATGGAGGATTAGACTGGGCGCAGGTAAAAACTCTGATGGAAAAATACCTCGGCACGTTGGAGATCGATGTGCATATTTACCAGCCGAACGAAGCTGTCAGCGAATTGTTAAAACGAGAAACCAATCATAAAGAAGCAAAACTGACTCCAGCCAGAGCCTTGTTGCTATATGCGTTATTCTACTACGAATCTTTGGGGGAAAACAGCAGTTTATTCGTTGCAAACAAATTAGCCTACTTCATGCAGCTTCTCGGTGAACCATCGTTCGGGAAGTTGAACTTCGCTGCAGCTCATTATGGGCCTTATTGCCCGCAAGTAGGACATATTCTCCATGATGTGAATGGAAAATACCTCAAAGGGCTTGAGCAAATGAATATCGGTGCTTTCGATGCGTTAGAATTGCAATACAGCACCATGAAAGAAGTCAGCGAGTACGTAAAAACCAAGTTGAAACCAGAACAAATTGCACGACTGAAACAGTTGATCAAATTGATAACAGGATTTCAATCGGCATTGTCTCTCGAAGTACTTGCCTCGGTAGCTTATGTCCGAAAAGAAAATCCTTGTATTGATTTGAATCAAACCATCACAAAAATACAGGAATGGTCTCCCCGCAAAAAACATCTGTTCAAAGAAAAGTATATACAAATTGCCTACACTTATTTGGATGCTTTTTCGCAAGGAAAAGATGAGCTTTTTAGGACATGCTAAATGCATCGTAGATTCTCCCAAAATACATTTTTTATTGGGAAATCTTATAAGAATGTATATCTTTGCATTGTAGTAAACTAAACGAGCAGACACTTGGCTGACAATAGCTTGACTATTGCCGACAAGAAACCGTTACAAAAGCGTTACTACGCGGCTATTGACATATTTACAACCTTGATAATAAGGATTTTGGAGAACAAGTTCACGAATCGTATTCTCCACATCTCGAAGATTGCGACGGCAGAACGTATATGTTCTGCTGTTTTTTTGTCGGCCCTTCTCCGGAAAAATAGCTTTCCCGTCCTTGTGCCGCCAAAAACATCGCTGCGCTCATCGCAATCTTTTCCACCTCACAAACGCCATTCTCACAAAAGCATGAGTTACGGGGCGAAAAACATTCGATTTTATAGGCCGTCCCGCGAGTGCTTCGCAATTCGAATCCCGTATTAATCGGAAATGCGCCAGACTGCAGACAAATGTTTGCAGTCTTTTTTGTATTTGTGCGAAAGCAGAATCCCCCAAACAGAACCGGACTCAAACGAGAGCCCGCAACGCATGGTGCGGCGGGAGTTTCCGGACACCGAATGCGTTAAGCACAAAGGACGCGTAAACAGAATAGGGTAAAACGCGAAATAGGGCGGCAGGCGCCAATCCAAAGCAGACGAAGCCTTGCGCGCCGCCGTCAGAGCCGCTTCACGTCACTGACACCCAGATGCTTGTAGGAAGCGGCGAGCTCCTCGCCGCGGTCGGAAATGACCAGCAGTTTGTCACCGATGAGCAGCTCGGTTTTGCCCTGCGGCACGAAGTAATCGCCGTCGCGGCACACGAGCATGACCAGCGTATTCTCGGGCAGCGTGATCTCGCGGAGCGTCTGTCCGCGGCCGAGCATGCTTTCGTTGACCTCTACCTCCGTGAAGACCGACTTGACCTCCTCCTGCATGTTGACGCTGAAAGTCGACCCGCGCTCCTCGTAGGAAAGTCCCAGCAGATTGGCCATGCTGCTGACGGTGGTGCCCTGCACCAGGAGCGAAATGATGGTGGAGAGGAACACGACGTTGAAAAGCAGGTCGGCATGTCCGATCCCGGCCACCATGGGATAGAGCGCAAAGAGAATGGGCACGGCGCCGCGCAGCCCCACCCACGAAACATAAAGCCGCGCCTTGAGCGAGAAGCCGCGGAAAGGAGCCAGGCATGCGAAGACCGAAACGGGCCGCGCGACCAGAATCATGAAAGCCCCGACCAGCAGACCGAGGATCAGCACTTCGGGCTGCAAGAGCTCGTCGCTGTTGACGAAAAGGCCCAGCGTGAGGAACATCACGATCTGCATAAGCCATGTGAAACCGTCGAAAAAGATGGTCATGGGCTGTTTCTGCGTCAGGCGGTGGTTGCCGACAACGAGTCCAGCGAGGTAGACGGCGAGATAACCGTTGCCGCGGACCAGATCGGTGAAAGCGAATGCAAAGAAGATGAAAGCCAGCAGCAGCACCGAATAGAGCGACTTGTTGGCCAGGTTGATTCCGTTGATGGTGAAGACGGCGAGCCGGCCGATAAGATAGCCGGACAAGGCGCCGACGACCATCTGCACGATGAAGAAAACGATACTCATGCCCACTCCCGTGTCGCCCGACGCACGCGACAGCATGCCGATAAGCAAGATGGTGAGCATGTAGGCCATGGGGTCGTTCGAACCGCTCTCGAGCTCGAGCAGCGGCCGCAGGTTCTCGCGCAAGCCCCGCTTCTTGCTTCGCAGGATGGAGAAGACCGACGCGGAGTCGGTGGACGACATGGTGGCGGCCAGCAGAAGCGCGGCGACGAACGGGATTTCAACCCCGACGAGCGGAGCGACCAGCCACACGAAGGTACCGAGGATCAGGGCCGTGATAACCACGCCCGCGGTGGCGAGCACGACGCCGGGGCCGATGACGGGGCGGATCTGCGAGAACTTGGTGTCCATACCGCCCGTAAAGAGGATGATGCACAGCGACGTCATGCCCAGGAACCGGGTCATGTCGACCGACCGGAACGAAATGAAATCCAGTCCGAAAAGCATGCCGACTCCGAGGAACAGCAACAGGGCCGGCGCTCCGAACCGATAGGCGGCCTTGCCGGCGATCACGGCCACGAAGAGCAGCAACGCTCCGACCAGCACGATATGTTCACTTGTAAAGTCGATCATCTGCATCCAATCACAATCAAAAAATCAAAATTCACGTAATCGGGAAATGCCTCGCCGCGGCTGCCCCGCGGGTTCCGATTCCGAAACAACCGGTTCGGCCCTACTGCGGTATGAATATATAGGTGATCGTACCGCGCTGGCGGGCCGGAGCCGAGGTGTCGATGTTGAAAAGCGAGGCTCGGGCCGCCCCGAGCGCCTCTTCGCGCATGCAGGCGTCGCCGCCCGACACGACATGGGCCGACACGACCTCGCCCGAACGGTTGACGGCGATCTCAACCTCCACGTCGCCGCCCCCCTCGCACCGGTAGGCCGGCACCTCCAGATGCCGCGACGTCCGCACCGGATCGGTCAGCGAAAACGACACCGTCACGCGGCCCTTGACCTTGCGGTCCTGCTGCTCGGAGCCCACCTCCGTGCCCGCCCGCTGCCGGATTGCCTGCTCCTCGGCCAGCCCCTGCTCGTAGGCCTCGCGGTTGGCCCGCAAGCGTTCGGCGGTCTCGGCGGCCGCATCGCTGAGCGCCGAGGTGTTGGTGCCGCGGTCGTCCTTCAGCTCTTCGTTGAGGGCGTTTTCGTTGGAGGCTGCGTTGCGGATGCTTTTCCAGTCGATGGGGTCCTCCTGCTGCTTGCGCTTCACCTCCTCCTCGAGCCGGTCGCGCTCCTTCTCCAACTCGGCAAGGGTCTGCAGGTCGATGTACATGCCCTGCGACGGAGCGCGGCGCCCGACGACGATCTTCGCCGACACGAACACGACCATCAGCACCAGGTAGGCGATGAGCGTGATGCACAGGCCCATCCGATGGTCGTAGGCCCACGAACCCGCATCCTCGCGCCGTTTGTCGAACGGCAGTCGCAAACGCGGACGCCGGGCAGGGCTCGGCGTCGGGGGAATATGGTCGGCAGGTCGGTCTGTCATGGCAGTCGGCAGCAATTTCGACAAAAACAATCGTGCGTTCCCCGTACGGCTTTCGGCTCCGGCCGCTCCGGGCTTCCGCCACCGGCGGGAGGTCGGCCCGGCCCGGCTCGCAAGGCCGGACGTCCGCCGCCCGAAAAAAAGGGTCCGGTCGCACTCAGCGGCGCATCGGATTTCGGGACCGTACGCACATAATCGCGACAAAAATAGTTTTTTTTAGCGATTTTTTATACCTTTGGGCACAAAATTATAAGAAACCCAACGTTTATGTCAACCAAACAGCAAACGCTCAAGGCCCCCATTTCCTTCTCGGGCAAAGGCCTGCATACGGGCGTCAACGTGACCATGACCGTCCATCCGGCCGACGCCGACTCGGGAATCGTGTTCCGCCGGGTCGACCTCGAAGGACAGCCCATAATTCCCGCTCTCTGCGACAACGTAACGGACACTTCGCGCGGCACGACCATCGAGCTGGGCGGCCATCGCGTAAGCACCATCGAACACATCATGTCGGCGCTCTGGACACTCGGCGTGGACAACGCCACGATCGACATCGACGCACCCGAAACGCCCATCATGGACGGCTCGGCGCGCGAATACGCCGAAGCCATCCTCCGCACGGGCACGGTGGAGCAGGAGGCCGAGCGCAAATACTACCACGTGACCGAGAAGATGGTCTACACCATCCCCGAAAAGGGCGTGGCCATCATCCTCTACCCCGACGACGAGTTCTCCGTGTCGCTGCACGTCGACTACAACTCCAAGGTCATCGGCAACCAGTATGCCACTTTCGATCCGGGCGACGACTACGCAACGAAGATCGCGCCGTGCCGCACGTTCGTCTTCCTGCACGAGCTGGAGCCGCTCATCAAGATGAACCTCATCAAGGGCGGCGACCTGGACAACGCCATCGTCGTGGTCGAGAACCCCGTGGCCGAGGAGGAGCAGGCGAGCCTCAAGAAACTTTTCAACAAGTCGGACGTCGAGATCAAACCGGGCTATCTGAACAACCTGGAGCTGCGCTGCAACAACGAACTGGCGCGCCACAAGCTGCTCGACCTGCTGGGCGACTTCGCACTGATGGGCGTGCGCATCAAGGGCCGCGTGTGGGCCACCCGTCCCGGCCACTTCGCCAACACGGAATTCATGAAGCAGCTCAAGCGCTCGATCCGCAAGGCCGGCGAGAAACCCCGCTACAACTACGACTGCCGCAAACCGGCGCTCTACGATATCAACGCCATCCGCAAGATGCTGCCCCACCGCCCGCCTTTCCTGCTGGTGGACCGCATCTTCCACTGCGATGCAACGTCGGTGGCCGGCATCAAGAACGTGACGATGAACGAACCCTTCTTCGTGGGCCACTTCCCCGAAGAACCCGTCATGCCGGGCGTGCTGATCGTCGAAGCCATGGCCCAGTGCAGCGGCATCATGGTGCTCAACACCGTGCCCGACCCCGAGAACTACTCTACGTACTTCATGAAGATCGACGGCGTGAAGTTCAAGCGCAAGGTCGTGCCGGGCGACACGCTCCAGTTCGAAATCCACCTGCTGGAGCCCATCCGCCGCGGCGTGGCGCTGGTCGAGGCCAAGGCGTTCGTGGGCGAAACGCTCGCCTGCGAAGCGGTGCTCATGGCCCAGGTCGTCAAAAACCGTCAGTAAGATGATCAGTCCGCTCGCATACATCCATCCCGACGCCAAGCTGGGCCAGGGAGTGACCGTCGAACCGTTCGCCTGCATTGCCGGCGACGTCGAGATCGGCGACAACTGCTGGATCGGTCCCGGAGCCGTCATCCACGACGGTGCCCGCATCGGCAAGCGCTGCAAGATACACACCGCGGCCTCGGTTTCGTGCCTGCCGCAAGATCTCAAGTTCGACGGCGAAGTGACCACTTGTCGGATCGGCGACGACAACGACATCCGCGAATACGTCACCATCAGCCGCGGCACCAAGTCGACCGGCACCACCATCGTCGGCGACGGCAACCTGCTGATGGCCTACGTGCACGTGGGACACGACTGCGTGGTGGGCAGCCACTGCGTCATCGCCAACCGCGTGTCGCTGGCCGGCGAAGTCCATGTCGGCGACTGGGCCGTCATCGGAGGCCACGCCGCCATCCACCAGTGGACCCGCATCGGCGCGCACTCGATGATCCAGGGCGGTGCGCTCCTGGGCCAGGACCTGCCGCCCTACGTCATCATCCGCAACGACACGCTCCGCTTCGCCGGCATCAACAAGATCGGCCTTTCGCGCCGCGGCTTCACGCCCGAGCGCATCGCCGAAATCCACGATGCCTGCCGCATCCTGTTCCAGAGCGGCATGAACTACCTCAACGGGTGCGACGAGGTGGAACGCTCCGTGCCGCAGAGTCCCGAGCGCGACGGCCTGCTGGAGTTCATCCGCACATCGAAGCGCGGCATCATCAAGCCCTACGCTTCGGGCCGCAGCGAAGAGTAAAAAAATCCGCCCGAATATTGGCATATCATTTTTTTTACTTATATTTGCAGTGCCGTAAGGCATGACGCACGAGGTAAGGGGACGCACAAGTCCCCTTATTTCATAGTTGTACACGACTTGACAACGCAATCGGGAATGATCGACACGAAAAAAATCACGGCCGCGGCCGAAGCGAAACTGCAAGGCACCGACATGTTCGTGGTGGGCTGCAACTGCTCGCCGGGCAACGAAATCGAACTGCTGATCGACAGCGACACCTCGGTCTCGATCGACGCCTGCGTGGCGCTGAGCCGCGCCGTCGAAGCGGAATTCGACCGCGATGCCGAGGATTTCTCGCTCACGGTGGCTTCGGCAGGCATCGGCTCGGAACTCCGCTGCCTGCGCCAATACCGCAAGCTGGTGGGCCGGCCCGTGGAGGTGCTGCTGCTCAGCGGCGTGAAGATCACGGCCCAGCTCGATGCGGCGGACGAAGAAGGCATCACGCTTTCCTACGAAGAAAAACAGACCGTGGAAGGCAAGAAGCGCAAACAGACCGTGCGGGTGACGCGCACCTACCCTTTTGCCGAAATCAAGTCGACACGCGAGTTTCTCGACTTCAAGTAAGGTGAATAAAAATTAAAGAACGTTTTTTTAAGCCGAGTGCAGAGCCGAACCCTGTTCGAACGTTGCCGAGGCGCGAAAACCTGCCCTGAAAAGGGAACTAAAAAATTCCGCCCCGATGTCTGAGCCGTAGGCGGAGGAGGGACTAAAAGCGTGAGCGCAGGGGCAGGTTCGCTTGCGAACCCGCGATTAGGCGCCCGAAGCAGCGTTAGGCCCTCCACAGCAGGCGAAGACAATCGGAAGGAGAGGCTAACTGCGCTGCGCTTGTTTTCCTCCTCCTTGCGAGGTATAGTCCGCAAGCGGCCTCTGCCCTCGCTGCGAGCGTCGGTTTTTACGCCGCTTTTTGCCGGCACAAAAAGCGGCAAATAGAGCGACAAAAACCCAAAAAAAAGGATTCGAAACACCTGTTAAAAAATACAAATAATCAAAATAACCCCATGGACAATCTGAATCTCATCAGCAACTTTGCGGAGTTCAAGGAACTGAAGAACATCGACAAACCGACGATGATAGGCGTGCTGGAAGACGTCTTCCGCCACGCGCTGCAGAAACAATACGAGACCGACGAGAACTTCGACGTGATCATCAATCCCGAGAAGGGCGACCTCGAAATCTGGCGCAACCGTACGGTCGTGGAAGACGGAGCCGTGGAGAATCCCAACACGCAGATCGCCGTGTCGGAAGTCAAGGCCATCGACTCCACCTACGAAGTGGGCGACGAATATGCCGACGAGATCAAGCTCTCGTCGTTCGGCCGCCGCGCGGTGCTGTCGCTGCGTCAGAACCTCGCCTCGCGCATCCTCGACCTGGAAAAGGCCAACCTCTACGAGAAATACTCCGACAAGGTGGGCGAAATCATCACGGGCGAGGTCTACCAGGTCTGGAAAAAGGAGGTGCTGATCCTCGACGATGATGAAAACGAACTGATCCTCCCCAAGAGCGAGCAGATACCCAACGACTTCTACCGCAAGGGCGACACCATCAAGGCGATCGTCAAATCGGTGGAGATGAACAACAACCAGCCGCGCATCATCCTTTCGCGTACGGCCAACCAGTTCCTGGAGCGGCTCTTCGAACAGGAGGTGCCCGAGATTTTCGACGGTCTGATCACCATCAAGAAGATCGTGCGCATTCCCGGCGAGCGCGCCAAGGTGGCCGTGGAGTCCTACGACGACCGCATCGACCCCGTCGGCGCCTGCGTGGGCATGAAGGGTTCGCGCATCTACTCGATCGTCAAGGAGCTGCGCAACGAGAACATCGACGTGCTCAACTACACCGCCAACACGCAGCTCATGATCCAGCGGGCCCTCAATCCTGCGAAGATCTCCTCCATCACCCTCGACGAGGAGAAGCAGACGGCCGCCGTCTACCTCAAACCCGATCAGGTGTCGCTGGCCATCGGCAAGGGCGGTCTGAACATCCGCCTCTCGAAGATGCTCACAGGCTACGACATCGACGTCTACCGCGAGGTCGAGGAGGAGGACGTGGCCCTCACGGAGTTCGCCGACGAAATCGACGCCTGGATCATCGAGGCGCTCAAGAACGTGGGCTGCGATACGGCCAAGAGCGTGCTGGAACTCCCCGTTGAGGAGATCGCCGCACGTGCCGACCTCGAACTCGAACAGGCGCAGAAGGTCGTGGAGATACTGAAAGCCGAGTTCGAATAAACCGTTTACGCTAAAGAAAGGAGAACACACGATATGGGGAACGAAAGAAAATTAAGGCTCATTCAAGTGGCCAAGGAGTTCAACGTGGGACTGAACACCATCACGGACTTCCTGCACAAGAAGGGCATCAAGAGCGACGGGTCGCCCAACACGCAGGTCGACGCGGAGACCTATGCCGTACTCGAAAAGGAGTTCGGCGGCAACCGCCCGGCAACCGCCGCACGCGACTCGATCCGCGAACGCATCGCGCAGAAACAGACCACCATCACCATCGAGGGCAGCAAGAAGCCGGAACGCGAGGAAGAGAAGGAGGTAGTCATCAAGAGCAACGTCATCAACGTGCGCGACGAAATCCAGCAGCCCAAGTTCCTGGGCAAGATCGACCTCGACGCCAAGCCCAAGGCGGCATCGGCTCCGGCCCCCAAGGCTGAGGCAGCCGCTCCGGCCGAGACGAAGCGGCCCGAGACCCCGAAACCCGAACCGGCCAAGCCGGCCGAGGCTCCCGAAGCCGAAAAGCCGCAGCCCGAACCGCAGCCTGTGGAAAAAGCCGCGGAGAAACCCGCGGAGAAACCGGCTGAAAAGGCAGTCGAAAAGGCGGCTCCCGCTGCCGAACGACAGCCGGCCGCCGAGCCCGCAGCGCCCAAGGCCGAAGAATCCAAGCCCGAAGCACCGAAAGACAACGTCTTCCGTCCCGAGATCGTGCCCCTCGCAGGTCCGCAGGTCCTGGGAACGATGGATGTCTCGGGATTCGTGCCGGGCGGCAAGCACAAGCGCAAGCGCCTCTCCAAGGAGAAGGTCGACGTGACGAAAGCTCAGAAGGGCAGCGGTCAGAGCGGCCAGGGAGGTCAGAACCGCGGCGGGCAAAACGGCCAGGGGGGCCAGGGAGGCCCCAACCGCGGAGCCCAAGGCCCCAGAGGCATGCAGAACCAGCCCCGTCCGGGCGAAGGCCGCCGCAACAAGAACAAGAAGAACAACCAACCCGTCATCCGCCCCGAGGTGAGCGACGAAGAGGTTTCGAAGCAGATCAAGGACACCTTGGCGCGTCTGACGGCCAAGGGTGCCAAGAATACCGGCGCCAAGCACCGCCGCGATAAACGCGAAGCGGCCGCCGAGCGCATGAACGAGGAGATGGAACGTTCGGTACAGGAACGTTCGACGCTCAAGGTCACCGAGTTCGTCACCGTCAGCGAGCTGGCGACGATGATGGACGTCTCGCCCACGGAGGTCATCACGGCCTGCATGAACCTGGGTCTGATGGTGTCGATCAACCAGCGTCTCGATGCCGAAGCGCTGGCCGTCGTGGCCGAGGAATTCGGCTTCAAGGTCGAGTTCGTCTCGGTGGAGATCCAGGAGGCCATCGCCGACGACACCGCCGACACCGAGGAGAACCTGGTGCCGCGTCCGCCCATCGTGACGGTCATGGGCCATGTCGACCACGGTAAGACGTCGCTGCTGGACAACATCCGCAAGACCAACGTCATCGAGGGCGAGGCCGGCGGTATCACGCAGCACATCGGTGCCTACAGCGTGGAGCTCAACGGACAGAAGATCACCTTCCTCGACACCCCGGGCCACGAAGCCTTCACGGCCATGCGCGCCCGCGGCGCCAAGATCACCGACGTGGCCATCATCATCGTGGCGGCCGACGACAGCGTGATGCCGCAGACGGTCGAGGCGATCAACCATGCGCAGGCCGCCGGCGTGCCGATGGTCTTCGCCATCAACAAGATCGACAAACCCAACGCCAACCCCGACCACATCAAGGAACAGCTCTCGCAGATGAACTACCTGGTCGAATCGTGGGGCGGCAAGTATCAGGACCAGGAGATTTCGGCCAAGAAAGGCCTGAACCTCGACAAACTGCTCGAAAAGGTGCTGCTCGAAGCCGAGATGCTCGATCTGAAAGCCAACCCCGACAAGAAAGCCGTGGGTACGGTCATCGAATCGACGCTCGACAAGGGCCGCGGCTATGTCTCCACGATTCTGGTGCAGAGCGGCACGCTGCACATCGGCGACGTGATGCTCTCGGGCACCTACACGGGCCGCGTCAAAGCCATGTTCAACGAAGACGGCAGGAAAGTGACCGTAGCAGGTCCCTCGACACCGGTGCAGGTGCTGGGTCTCAACGGAGCCCCGCAGGCCGGCGACACCTTCAACGTCATGGAGGACGACCGTTCGGCCCGCGAGATCGCCAACAAGCGCGAACAGCTCCAGCGCATGCAGGGCATCATGACGCAGAAGCACGTGACGCTCGACGAAATCGGACGCCGCATCGCCATCGGCTCGTTCAAGGAACTGAACATCATCGTCAAGGGCGACGTCGACGGTTCGGTGGAGGCCATGTCGGGCTCGCTCATCAAACTCTCCAAGGAGAGCGTGCAGGTCAACGTCATCCACGCTGCCGTGGGTCAGATTTCCGAGTCCGACGTGCTGCTGGCCGCCGCTTCGAACGCCATCATCGTGGGCTTCCAGGTGCGCCCGTCGGCCGCCGCCCGCCGCGTGGCCGAGAAGGAGGAGATCGAAATCCGCCTCTATTCGATCATCTACGATGCCGTCAACGACATCAAGGATGCCATCGAGGGCATGCTCGAACCCGTCATGAAGGAGGAGATCGTAGCTTCGGTCGAGGTGATGGAGATCTTCAAGATCTCGAAGGTCGGCACCGTCGCGGGCTGTATCGTCCGCGAAGGCAAGCTCCAGCGGTCGACGCCCATCCGCGTCATCCGCGACGGCATCGTCATCTACACCGGCAAGCTCGGTTCGCTGAAACGCTTCAAAGACGACGTCAAGGAGGTGACCTCGGGCCAGGACTGCGGTCTGAACATCGAGTCGTTCAACGACATCCGCGTGGGCGACATCGTCGAGGGCTACGAACAGGTCGAAGTCAAACGCAAGTAACCCCGAAGCGGCTGAAAGACTGTAACCCTGCGGGTTGCGCGGACCGTCGCCCCCGGCCAAGGTTCGCATGACCCCTCCCGCAGGCTGCGGTCGCGGCCCGAGAGACCGAACGAAAAGCGGGATGATGTGATTCCGTGATTGCAGCGAAAGAGTGCAGGGTCTGCGACCCTGCCGCCCGGAGCCGGGTGTCGCGCATGCGTGCGACAAAGCGGCCGGCCCGGGCGAACGCTTCGCCGCAACGTGGAACCGGACGCACCCCGCAACTGCCGAATACTAATCTCAAACAAATAGAACATGAACACCCAAATCCATTTCATCACCCCCGAAGAGGCGGTCAAGGTGATCAAATCGGGCGATCACGTCCATTTGAGTTCCGTGGCCTCCGCGCCGCAGTGCCTGATCAACGCCATGTGCGCCCGCGGCGAAGCCGGCGAGTTGAAAAACGTGCATGTCCACCACCTCCACACCGAGGGTCCGGCCCCCTATGCCGATCCCAAGTTCGAGGGCGTCTTCCAGCTCGATTCGTTCTTCGTCGGCGCCAACGTGCGCAAGGTGACCCAGAGCGGCCATGCCGACTACATCCCCATCTTCCTGAGCGAGACGCAGAAGCTCTACCGCTGCGGCGCCGTGCCGTGCAACGTGGCCATGATCCAGGTCTGCCCGCCCGACAAGCACGGCTACGTGTCGCTCGGCACCTCGGTCGACGCTACGCTCGCGGCCGTCGAGTGCGCCGACCACGTCATCGCCGTCGTCAACAAGAACGTTCCGCGCGCCTTCGGCCAGGCCATGATCCCCATGTCGAAGATCGACATGTTCGTCGAGGACGACTCGCCGCTCATCGAAGCCCGCTTCGCCGAGCCCAACGAGATCGAGACGGCCATCGGCAAGCACTGCGCTGCGCTGATCGAGGACGGAGCCACGCTCCAGATGGGCATCGGCGCCATCCCCAACGCCGTGCTGAGCCAGCTGGGCGGCCACAAGAACCTCGGCATCCACACCGAGATGTTCGCCGACGGCGTCCTGCCGCTCGTCGAGAAGGGCGTGGTCAACGGCGAGGCCAAGAAAACCGACCCCGGCAAGATGGTTTCGACATTCCTGATGGGTTCCAAGGCCGTCTACGACTTCATCGACGACAACCCGGGCGTGCTGATGATGGATGTCGGCTATACCAACGACCCCTACATCATTTCGCAGAACGACCGCTTCGTGGCCATCAACTCCGCATTGCAGATCGACCTCACGGGCCAGGTTTGCGCCGATTCGCTCGGCACCAAATTCTGGTCGGGCGTCGGCGGTCAGATCGACTTCGTCTACGGCGCTTCGCTCTCGAAGGGCGGCAAGGCCATCATCGCCATGCCTTCGATCACCAACAAGGGTGTTTCGAAGATCTGCCCCACGCTTCTGGACGGTGCCGGTGTCGTCACCACGCGCAACCACATCCACTGGTTCGTCACCGAGTTCGGCGCCGTCGACCTCTACGGAAAGACCATGCAGGAGCGCGCACGACTGCTGATTTCGATCGCCCATCCCTCCGCACAGGAGGAGCTCGACCGCGCAGCTTTCGAGCGCTGGGGTTCGCACCACCACTACATCAAGGGGTACATGAAGTAGTTTTCCGCTCCCCTGCTACGCTGCCGCTGCCGGAAGTTTCCGGCAGCGGCCGTTTTTTTGTCCGGACCGGTCCTAAGGATTTCCGATTCGGACATCCGCCGGAACACTCCGCCCCTCCGGCGCCAAATAAATTTGATACTGCCCCCAACTTGCGTTATCTTTGCCCCACACATTCCGCAGCCATGAACACCAAAGCCAAAGGATACCTCCTGGGCGCCGTTGCGGCCGCCACCTACGGTACCAACCCGCTCTTCGCCCTGCCGCTCTACGAAGCGGGCATGAACCCCGATTCGGTCCTGCTGTTCCGCTACCTCTTCGCCATTCCCATCCTGGGCGTCATGCTGCGAGCCCGGGGCCGCAGTTTCAAGGTGCCGCGCAGCCACGTCGGCATGCTCCTGCTGATGGGCATCCTCGTGGCTCTCTCGTCGCTGACGCTGTTCCTGAGCTACAACTACATGGATGCCGGCATCGCCTCGACCCTGCTGTTCGTCTACCCTATCCTGGTGGCGTTGATCATGGCCGCAGGATTCTCGGAACGGCTCTCGCCCATGACCGGACTCTGCATCCTGCTGGCATGCGGCGGGATCGGGCTGCTCTACCGGAGCGCCGACGGGTCGACGCTGAGTCTGACAGGTTCGCTGCTCGTGCTGGCCTCGGCCCTCTCCTACGCCATCTATATCGTTGCCGCAAGGGTGTCGCGCCTGCGGGAGATTCCCACGCTGTCTGTCACCTTCTACGTCCTCTCGGCCGGACTGCTGCTCTTCGTCGCCCGCATCGCCTGCGGCGAAGCGCTCATCATGCCCGACCGTTGGTATCTGTGGGGCAACCTGCTGGCCCTCGCGCTCTTTCCGACCGCCATTTCGTTCCTCTGCACCACGAGCGCCATCCAGCACATCGGATCGACGCCCACCGCCATTCTCGGAGCATTGGAACCCGTCACGGCAGTCTTTTTCGGTGTCGCGGTCTTCGGCGAGGCCTTCACGCCGCGCATCGCCGGCGGCATCGTATTGATCGTCCTGGCCGTCACGCTCGTTATCGCGGGCAACAACCTCGGTTCGGCTCTCACCCATTTCCGCAAACTCTTTCCGCGACTCGGCCGCAAACGGAACCGACGTCCATAACAACATCTCGGCAAATCGGCGGTCCGAAACCATCTTCACCTCTCGGAACATGTTCTGCTGCGCTTCCCTCCGACCTGCCGCCAAGCCCGAAACTACGACCCGACAAAGGCTGTTCCGACACCACCGTCCGCTCCGGAAATCGCCTTGTTACAAACACGCCGCCGCTGCCCGGACAAGCGCGCACGACGCATGTTGACAAGTGTTCGATTTGACATCCGGACATGACTTTTCACACCGCGTAACGACCTATTTGTGTTATACTTATAACACAAATGGATTTTTTAATAATTAATTCAGTCCAAAATTTGCGGGGGGGGGATTTTTTGTATCTTTGCATCGTCCGAACAGCACGCTGGACGTTCGGACACTGGGATGAAGACGCAACTCACATCCTTCGGGGCACCGCTCGACCTCCGGTCGGGCGGTGTTTTTCATCGATGCTTCCCCGGGCCGAACCCGATGCCCGGAATTCCAGAAAAGCAACTTCGTGCAGATGCTTGGACGCAGCGCACGGGAAAACCGTAAACCCGATAGTCGCCCGCAAGCGGCCACACTTCCCCGACCTGACCCCAAAAACTGCCAGCGTGGACAACCGTGCTGACAAGCGTGGAAGAAGCCCAACACCGGCCGGCCACACCGACGCTCGACAAACTGCCCGTCTCACGTGTGCGGAAGCCCGCAGCAGGCGTTGTGTAGCAATCGCTGAATGGAATGCGGCGGAGGGTGCGAACAATGGTTTTACTGCGAATGTTAATGCAGTCACCTCGTACGGAATGTCGGGCGCAGCCTGCGGGGCACGCTTGCGGGCCTCTGCTGCGGGAGGCTGCGGCCCGCACGGCTCGAAGAGCCGAACGACGGCGACAGCAAATCGTTCGCCCGGGCCGGCTGCGATCGTCCCACCTCGACAACCCTACTTTGTCATTCTGAACGAAGTGAAGAATCTTTTCCCTTGCGAACCAAAGGCCGCTTGCGGACTCTTCCGAGCAAGGAGGAGAAAGACAAACGAAGTGCAGTCAAGAATCTATTTTGGGCAAGGTTACAGATTCTTCGTCGCTATGCTCCTCAGAATGACAAAACGGGAAGAACTGAGATCCGCACGACGCGTTGGAACCAAACTATTCATTGTTCGCAAACTCCGCGGCAGACTGGAATAAGTAACTGACGGCAACGCAGATTGAGAAGTGGGAATTAGTTGTTCAGTGTTCGGTTTGCGAAGAAATCCGGCGTTCAGCCGTGCGAGCCGAAGCCCCGCCACGCGGAGGCTCGCAGATACTCGCCCCGCTGGCTTCGGCACGAGAACATCTCCTGCGTTGACCATGAAGCAGAGTTTGCGAACTAAACAGCGTGCGCTCTTTCTGAATAAAGCGAACGCAGCCTGCGGGGGTGAGCCCGGCGACAGCCGAAGCGGCGAGCCTCCGTGCCGAGAGACTGCGGCTCGCGCAATTCTGCGAATTGCAAAAAACAATCTCCGAAAAAAACGACTGCAAACAACCGCAAACGAACAGTGATTTTCCTTTAATCCTCCCGCGCCATTACGCCGCCAGCGGACTGCTGAATCTACAAACCACGCTGACAAAAGCCGTGACCCTTGTCACTCCGGGTGTGAAGTTGCCGGAGGCGAAGATAAGCATAAAAGCTCAAAACAAACGTCCCTCTCCGGAAATAATCCGGAGAGGGACGTTTACATGATCCGAAACCGCCTACTTCGCACGGGCCCGGTCGTATTCCATCGAGGCCCAGATAAAGGGACCGACGCCCTTGCAATCGTTCTCGATGATGGGCTCGGAGATGTAGTAGTCGAACGAACCGTCGCGCCTGTCCTTGCCGCCCAGACCGGCCACGGCACAGCAGTCGACGATCGAGATGGTGCCGTCTTCGTTCTCGCGCACGAAACGCTCGACGAAACGCTCGTAAAGGCGCATGGCCTCGGATTGCAACTCGGCAGGCAGGTAACCCAGGCGAACGCCCTTGAGCATGGCATAGACGAACATGATCGAACCCGTAGCTTCGAGATAGTTGCCCTCGCGGCCGGGCTGGTCGAGCACCTGGTACCACATGCCGGTCGCAGGATCGGCAAACGCGGGCAGGACCTCGTAGATATGGTTCAGAATGTCGACCATAGGCTGCGTGGTCCCGTCGACACCGAGGTACTGGAGCGTTTCGACCAGCGCCATAGCATACCACCCCATGGCGCGGCCCCAGGCGTGGGGCGTCTGTCCGGTGGTCTTGTCGCACCAGAACTGCTTGCGCGAAACGTCGCAGGCATGGCGGTAGAGCCCCGTAGCCGGATCGAACGTGTGGCCAGCGACCAGCACGAACTGGCTGACGATGTCGGCCTTCAGACGGTCGAACTCCTCGCTTTCGCCCAGCTTGCGCACGGCATACTCGGCATAGAACGGCTCGGCCATGTAGAGTCCGTCGAGCCACATCTGGTGCGGGTAGACCTGCTTGTGCCAGAAACCGCCGTCGTCGTTGCGCGGGTGCTCCTGCAGCTGGCTGAAAAGCGTGTCGAGCACCTGCGCATAACGCGCTTCGCCCGTACGCTCGGCGATGATGAAAAGCGGGCGCCCGGGGCACACGTGGTCGAGGTTGTATTTATCTTTCCTGTAGGTGATGACCGAAGCGTCGGGCCGCACGATGGTGTCGTAGTAGCGCAGGGCATAGTCGTAGAAATCGGGGCGGTCGTAGACCTCGCCGGCATCGATGAAGGCCAGGAGTTCGAGGCCCGAGGTGTAGTTCCACTTGATTTTGCCGGGAGCGATGCCGTCGAGCGTCGCAGGCGACGGGTGGCGGGCGATTTCGCTCTCGATCATGCGCACGGCCAAAGGTTTGTCGCCGTCGAGCAGCGAGCGGCGGCCCGAGCAGGCGGCGCCGAGCAACAGCAGTGCGGAGACTGCGAAGAGTGAGGTTCTTTTCATCTTATTTGGAGTCTTGGTTCTGTTTGATGTTGTGGGTCTTGAGGTATTCGGCGGGCGACATGTGGAACTGCTCGCGGAAACAGCGGCTGAAGTAGCCCGGGTCGGAGAAGCCGACCTTGTAAGCCACCTCCGACACGGAGAACTGCCCCGTGCGCAGCAACAGTTTGGCCTTGGTGATGCGGTACTCCTTGAGGAGTTCGACGGGCGACTTGCCCGTAAGGCTCTTGAGCTTGTTGTACATGGTCGTGCGGCCCAGTCCGAGGTGCGAGGCGAGCTGGTCGATCGTGAGGTCGGAGTTCTCGATGTTCTTGCCGAACCACGACATCACCTCCTTCATGAACTCCTCGTCGCGGTCGGTGACCACCACGTCGTCGACCACCAGTTCGGCCACCTTGTTGCGGGCCGACTGGGCCGAGAACTTCTCGAAGAGGGTGCGGCGGCGCGTCAGCAGGTTGTCGATGCGCGCCAGCAGCAGTTCGATGCTGAAAGGCTTGGTGATGTAGCCGTCGGCACCGAACTCCATGGCTTTCAGCCGGTCGTCGGGCGAATGCCGGGCCGTGAGCATGACGATGGGGATGTGGCTCATCGTGAAGTCGTGGCGCACCTTGTCGATCAGCTCGATGCCGTCCATGCGGGGCATCATCAGGTCCGTAACGATGATGTCGGGCAGCTCGCTGCGTATCTTCTCCAGCGCCTCGACCCCGTCGTCGGCCTCGATGACGGTGTAGGTGTCGATCAGATTGTTGTAGATGAAGACGCGCAGTTCGCGGTTGTCCTCCACCAACAGAATCTTCTGAGCCTCCTTGGGCGGCACCACGTCGGTGCGGCGCTGGCTGGCTACCGGCGTGAAGTCGCTGACCATGTAGGCCGAACGGTCGTCGCTGCCGGCTCCCGTGAAGTCGATCTGCTCCATGCCGAAATGGGCGTTGCCCGTGCGCAGCTTCACGGTGAAGGAGGCTCCCGCACCGGGCGAACTTTCGACGGAAATCTCGCCGTGGTGCAGCGCCACGATCTCGCGGCAGAGCGAAAGGCCGATGCCCGAACCCTTGATGCTGCTGTCGACGGCGCGCGACGCCTGGACGAAACGTTCGAAAATGCGGTCCTGTTTGTCGCGCGGAATGCCGATGCCGGTGTCGCGCACGGTGAGCGTGACGCACTCCTCGGCATCGTGCTGCGCGACGATGACTTCGATCTTGCCGTCCGCGGGCGTGAACTTCAGCGCGTTGGACAACAGGTTGAAGATGACGCTTTCGATGCACTCCGGATCGACCCACACAAGCACCGAGCGGCGCGAGACGGTGAACAGCAGTTCGATGCGCCGCTCGGCGGCCAGCTCCCGGAAATCGTCGAGGGCGTCTTCGACCACGGGCACGAGGTCCACGCGCGAGATCTTCAACTCCATCTTCTCCTTGACGATCTTGCGGAAATCGAGCAGCTGGTTGATCAACGACAGCATGCGTTTGGCATTGCGGTGGGCCAGGGTCAGGCTGCTTTCGCCGCGCGGCGAAAGACGATCGTGGCGCTGCACCTCCTCGATCCCTCCGAGAATAAGCGTGAGCGGTGTCCGCAGTTCGTGCGAAATATTGGTGAAGAAACGCAGTTTGAGGTCCGTCAGCCCCTTCTCGACGCTGGCGGCCCGGCGGATGCGGATGAAGGAAGCGATGATCCGGAACGCGACGGCCGCGACCACGAGCGCCGACACCACGTAGAGCATCTTGGCCCACCAGGTCAGCCACGGCGGCGGCATGATCGCGATCCGCAGGCGGATGCCGTCGTCCGCGGTCTCGGAGTTGCCCACCAGCGCCTTGACATGCAGCGTATAATCGCCCGGCGGAACGTTGGAATAGGAAGCCCGGTTGATGGCTCCCGAAAGGTTCCAGTCGAGGTCGTAGCCCTCCAGCTTGTACATGTAGCCGACGACGTGCTGCAAGGCGTGGTTGAGCGCGGCGAATTCGACGCGGAAATTGGTGTAGTCGTACGGCAGGACGATCTTGCGGGCCTCCGGCGCGGCAACGTCCAGAGGCGAACCGGCCCCCGCGGCGACGGGGCGGTTGCGCACGTTGATGCCCGTGAAGCGCAGGTTGCAGTCGGCCCGGGACAAATGCGGGCAATGGGCATCGAAGCGGTAGACGTGGCGGCCGCCGCCGAAGAGCAGGTCGCCGTCGGGGGCCGTCGCAGCGGTAGCCTCGCTCAGCACGGCGTTGTGCATCCCGTCGTAGAGATTGTAGGTGGTGAACTCCTCGCTGCCGACGTCGAAACGCGAAACGGCATTGTGGGTCGAGACCCAGAGATTGCCCTGCGAATCCTCGGCGACGGCCATGCAGATATTGCTCGGCAGACCGTCGGAAACGTCGTAACAGCGGAACCGGGGCGCACCGTCGGGCGCATACCCCTCGATCCGGTTCAGCCCGCCGCCGTAGGTGGCCAGCCAGACGCGGCTGCGCGAGTCCCTGAAGATATGGATGATGTCGTTGTTGCCGAGCGACGCGGCATCGCCCGGAATCTTCTGCGCCAGGCGGAAAGTCATCTGCTGGTAACTTTCGCCGGGATCGAAGACCAGCAGTCCGTCGACCGTGGCGGCCAGCATGCGGTCCGTGCCGTCGGAGAGCAGCCAGCGCACGCGGCCCGCCTCCGCCAAGGGATAGCGGTGCAGGAGATTGCCGGCATGGATGAAACGGTCGCCGGCGGGATCGTCGAGAATATTGATGCCGCCGCCGTAGGTGGCCAGCCATATCCGCCCCTGCCCGTCCTCCTCGACCGAATAGATCTGGTCGTTGTTGAGCGACCAGGGATCGGCGGGCGAATGGACGAAATGCTTGACGGCGAAGTCATCGCCGCGCGGCGCAAGCCGGTAGAGACCGCGCCCCTTGGTGCCGACCCAGATATTGCCGGCACGGTCTTCCCTGAGGGCGTAGATCATGCCCGCCTCCTTCAGCGGCAGGCGGTAGAGCGGCCGGAAATCGGCATCGAAAGCGATCAGCTCGCCGTCGCGCGTGCCCACCCACACGCGGCCGCGGCTGTCCTTGAGCAAAGCGCGCACCTCGCCCCGCAAGGCGTTCTTCGAAGGTGCATCGAGCGTGATGATCTCGGCGGGCTGATCGAGAAGCACCGCCTTGCGCAGGCCGCGCTCATAGTAGGTCGAGAGCCACAGCACGTTGTCGTGCACGTCGAAACGCACCACGGCATTGGTCATCAGGCAATCGGGCTGGCGCGGATCGTTGTAGAACGGTTCGACGACATCCTTCTCGCGGTCGTAGCAGCCGAAACCGTACTGGTTCATCTTGATCCACAGGCGGCCGCCGCCTTCGGCGATGCGGGTAAGGGTGTCGAGGTTGTAGGAGACGGTGTAGGGCTCCTGCCGGAAGTGCTTGTAGTCGTTGCTCTCGGGGCGGTAGCGGATGATGCCCGCCTCGGGGGTGGTGACCCACACCACGCCGTGCGAATCGGCGGCCAGCGAACGGATGCGCCCGGGTTTCGCACCGCGCGGCATCAGACGGTCGAGCCGATCGCCCGCCACCCGGAACAAATCGCCCGAACGCGCCCCCACGTAGACCGCACGCCGCACCGTATCGGCGACGATGGCCGTAAGACCGCTCTGTCCGCCCTGCAGCCGGCGCACCCGGGCATCGCGGCGCGACACGCGGACGACCTCCTGCGAAGTGGCACAATAGAGATCGGCGCTGTCGGCCACGAAGTCGAACGCCGGCCCGTGCAGCACGCAGACGGGCCGCACTTCCGACCGGTCGTCGGCCGTCACGCGGCCCAGCCGTCCGTCGGCCGCGGCGATCCAGGCCGTACCGCGGTCGTCGAGGAACATGGCCGACACCTCGCCGCCGAGCGCTGCGCTATCCAACACGGTGTCGAGACGCACGGGCGCAGCATCGGGCGTATCGGCGAAACGCACGACGCCCAATCCGGCGATGGCCACCCACGTGCCGCCGCAGGCATCGTGCAGACAATGGGTCGTGCGGTAATGCTTGGCATCGAATCCCTCGATGAGCAGCGCGACGTCCTCGAACTGCTCGGTGAAGCGGTTGAAACGGTAGAGATGAAGGTTGTAGGTCGTGAACCACAGATGCCCGTTGGCATCCTCGCTCACCGAGACGAAACGGTGGTGCGACAAGGGCGAGAAGTCGCCCGGCGCCGTGTTGAAATTGCGGAACGTATAGCCGTCGAACCGGCTGACGCCATACCACGTGCACACCCACACGAAACCGCGCGAATCGGTGTAGATGTCGGCGACGCGGTCGTGCGTGAGACCGTCGGTGGCGGAATAATACTGGAAAATGCACTGCGGCGGCTCGGCCGCGGCTGCGGGGAACGCCCCGCAGAGCAGCGACAGCAGCATCGCAAGACATGTCGGCCGGATACGTTTCATACGCTCAGCGAATCGGGAAACCGGAAGTAATCGTCAACGGGTGCAAGCCTCGAAACGTGCCAAAGCCCGGGCAACCTCTGCGGCGGAGAGGCGCCGCGACCACTTAGCGCGGCCGCCGGTCGCAGCGCCGGGTCCATAGCAGCCCGATTCGCCGTAAAAGACGGTCTTGTGCGCATGAGGTTTGCTCCAGTCGTGCCACCCCTCGGGGCGGATGTGGGCGCCGAAATCGCAGTCGAGGAAGAGGGTCTGCGCATGGTCGCGCCACGGGCGCCCCAGGTAGCAGGACTTCACGCCGTCGTCGGCCGTGAGGCTGCACTCCCGGAAGATGAAGCCGGCGGGCTGGCCCTTGCAGGTCGACGCTGCGGTGATATACGAATTGGCCTTGGAACGTATCTCGCACCGCTCGAAAAGGGCGGCGGCCGAACCGAAGATGAAGTCGGTGGTGCCCTCGATATAGCATCCGTCGAAGAAACAGAACGAATTGTCGTTCACCTCCTTGCCGTCGCGGTTGCCCACGCCGTGGAGGTAGAGCGTATCCTGATTGCCGAGGAAGCGGCAGCCTACGAAGCGCAGGTCGGAACCCAGGCACTGCACGGCCACGGCCTGGCCCACGCGGCCGGCCGTATTCTCGAACGTGAGGTTCTCGATGAGCCAATGATCGCCGCCGAAGTAGACGGTCGACGAACCCGACGTGCCCTTGGGATGCCCCGTAGCGCCTATTTTCGAGGCGTAGTCGTCCCACGAGACCACAGCCTCGCCGCGCCCCGTAAGCACGACGTTGCGCTTGGTGGCGGGGATGGCGATCTTCTCGCGATAGACGCCCTCGCAAACAACAATCGAAGTCGTGGCGTTGCAGAAGTCGGGAATGGCGGCCACAGCCTCGCCGACGGTGAAGAAATCGCCCGAACCGTCCTTGGCCACGACGAAATCGCAATCATGGAAGCGCGCACCCAACGCAGGCACCTCCCGGCGCAACGCCTCGCACACCATGCGGGCTACGACGTGGGCGCCGCGCACGTTGAGGTGCGTATCGTCCTGGCGGCCGTCGGGGCAGAGCGGGCAGGTACCCGGCGCCACCCACATGAAATACTGCCGCGAAGCCTCGTCGCCCAGCGAAGCGACCCATTCGCGCGTGAGCGGCTCCATGTCGAGCAGCGCCACGCCCTCCTCGGCGGCCACGCGGCGCACCTGGGCCGGATAATCGCCGTGGGTGTCGGTCAGCACACCGTCGACGAAGTGCCGCCGCACGATGGGGGTCAGCAGAATGGGCGTAGCGCCCTTAGCGCGTGTCTCCCGCACGTAACGGCGCAGATTCTCAGCATATTGCCCCGGAGTCGAATAGCGGGTCGAGTCCTTGATTTTCTGGTCGTTGTGGCCGAACTGGATGAAGACATAGTCGCCCGGCCGCAGCTGCCGCTCCACGCGGGCCCAGCGCCCCTCGTCGCGGAACGATTTGGTCGAACGGCCGTTGGTGGCGTGATTCCCGACAACGACCGCCTCATCGAACAGCGGCTGGAGCATGTGTCCCCAGCCGCGCTCGGGGTTCTCCTTGTCGAGTTTCTTGGTGGCGCACGTAGAGTCGCCTATGAGGTAAAGATGCAGCGTGTCGGCAGGAGTTCCGGCCGTCTCAGCGACGGTTGCTCCGACCGTTTTCCCGGCCGTTTCGCCAATGGTCCAGCCGGTCGCGTCGGCAGCCGCCCGAGCGCCCTGGGCCGCGCACAGCAGCACGAGGGTCGCAAAAATATGTTTGGATTTCATAGTCTGTATGCTTTATACGACGACGAGTGAGAGGTCGCGCCTCCCACTCATCGCCAGGTAACGTTCGCCGGAGGCTATTCGTCGATGGTCACGGCACCCGCCGCACCGGCCGACAGACAGGCGTTGGCGGAGGTGATCTCCTTCGACGAAACGAGAATGTCGCGGTTGCGGCTTCCCGTAGCCTGCAGCGCACACTCCATGCCCTCGGGGCAGGAGAACTCCTCGGCGCGGAACTTCTTCACGTTGTTGAGCTTCAGAGCCGGCCCCCGCTCGGGAACGACCGTCACGTCGCGCAGCAGCACGTCGGTCGACTCGCAGATCTCGGCACCCGTACGGGCGAAGATGCGGGCATTCTCCACGGTGACGTGCTCCACGTTCATCTCGGGCAGACCGTTGAAGAACATGGCCCGCCGGGCGCCGCGGCACCAGACGTTGCGGATATGGATGTTGCGGAACGCGGGCGTGGTCTCGTCCACGGGGCGCAGCACCATGTCGGTAGCCTCGCCCGTGCCCTCCTCGACCGCCTCCGACGCCGACTTGCCGCCGTAGAAGAGATCGAACAGCAGGGCGTCCTGCACGATGTCGTTCATGGCGATGTTCTCGATGCGGATGTTCTCCACCACGCCGCCGCGGCCGCGCGTCGACTTGAAGCGCAGGCCCACGTCGGTGCCCGAGAAGGTGCAGTTGGAGACCATCACGTTCTTCACGCCGCCCGACATTTCGCTGCCGACGACGAAACCGCCGTGGCCGTGGAAGACGATGCAGTCGTCGACGATGATGTTCTCGCACGGAATGCCGCGGTCGCGGCCCGCCTTGTCCTTGCCGCTCTTGATGCAGATGCCGTCGTCGCCCACGTCGAAGCGCGAACCGGTCAGCACCACGTTCTTGCACGACTCGATGTCGATGCCGTCGCCGTTCTGCGCATAGTGGGGGCAGCGCACGGTGATGTCGTTGACGATCAGATTGGTGCACATGGCCGGATGGATGTGCCAGCAGGGCGAATTCTGGAAGGTGACGCCCTCGATCAGCACGTTTTCGCAGTTGTGGACGGCCACCAGCACCGGACGCAGGAAGTCGCGCATGCGCTCGAAGTCCTCCTTGCTGTCGGCCCAGGTGGAGACGTTCTGGTCGGAGCCCGACGTAGCGCCGAACTTGAAGCTCTCCGACGGATACCACGTGTTGCCGTCGTCGGAGACGATGCCGCCGCTGCGGACCTTGGAACGCCATTGTCCCTCGGTGAGCTTGCCGCGCTTGACGGCGCGCCACGCGTCGCCGTTGCCGTCGATGACGCCGAAGCCGGTGATGGCGATATTCTTGGCATGGGTGGCCGAAATGGGCGACTGGCAGCGCCACGTATTGAGCCCCTCGAAAGTGATCTGCACGAGCGGATAGAGCGACTTGTCATCGCTGAAGACGATCATGGCGTTGCGATCGAGGTGCAGTTCGATGTTGTCCTTCAGCTCGATCGGGCCCGTATACCATACGCCTGCGGGCACGACCACGCGGCCGCCGCCCTGCTCCGAGAGCGAAGCGATGGCCTTGGCGAAAGCCTCGGTCGAGAGCGTGGAGCCGTCGCCCACGCCGCCGAAGTCGGCCACGCTGACCGAACGTGCGGGGATGACGGGCCGCGCAACCTGCGGCATGTCGAACGGAAGCGCCGCACCGGAGTTCTCCGCACCGCCGTGGCAGGCGGCCAGCGATGCCGCGGCGGCCAGCGACATCAGAATGTGTTTCAGGTTCATGGAATCGTAAGTGAATTTCGTAGTTTTAATGAATCATACAAATGTACGCAGAGCGCACCGACGAAAATAGGATTTTTTGACGCAATGCAGGGATTTTTCGACAGCCCCGCCCCGCCGCAGAGCTAATCCAGCCGTTCGACCGTCGCTTCCGCATAGGGGCGGTTGCCCGGTGCGGCGGCCGGCGAGGTGTAGCGGCGCCGGAAAACGTCGAACCACTCCTCGTCATCGTCCGCCCCGAGAAAGGCGCTCTTGCGCCACCCCATCACGAACCAATAGTCGATCCGTCCGTCGACAGGACGGAGCTGGCACAGATAGCTCGCCGCATCGTCGATCTGCGAGGCGACCTGCCGGGCCGGCAGCCACAACGCCAGCCCCACCGTCTCGCGCTCCCACTTCAGCGTGTCGTTCTCAGGGAAATCGCAGCCGACGGTCTCCAGCAGAAAGCCCTCGTCGTCGCGCACGATGCGCACCTTGTTGTCGCGGATCTTCATCACACCGGTGGCGAACTCCAGCCCGTCGGCGCCCTCGCCCTCGATGCGGTTCTCGACCTTGACGACCGAACCGCCGCCGTAGAGAATGTAACGCGAAGTCATGTCGATCTCGCGGCCGCCGTATTTCCAACCCTCGACCCGCATGTCGACCACCGTACGCAGCGGACCGCGGGCGCGGATCGCAGCCTCTCGGCGGCGCATGCCGACGATGTGCTCCATGCGGCGGCGCTCCGGGTTCCAGCCCTTGAGCGCACCCACCGAAACCGATCCGAAGACGCGCAGGTTGTCGTGCCCGCAGCCTGCCGCCAACTGCTCGTCGGAGGGGTACCACATCGTTTCGCGCAGCTCCAGCCGCGGCTGCTTCTTGCCGTAGGTGTCGATGCTCTGCTTCTTGTCGAAATAGATGCGGTAGGCGGCGTATTCCGATTCGAAAGCAGGGCCATGGTGGTGCAGCTTGCGGTACATGTCGTCCTTCTCGGAGGAGAGCTGCGCACGCTCGGTCAGCGTTTTGTCGGGGTTCTTCCACCACATCTGCGCGTTGACCAGCGGCGCATAGTCGTGGGCCACGGGCCGGGTCGACCATTCGACGCATACGTCGGCCGTCCGGGCGGCATCGAGCGTCACCGGGAAGACCAGTTCGTCGAAGATGCCGTCGCCGTCGAGGTCGTCGAGCTGCGAGACCAACTCCACATAATTATAGGTGCACTCCGCTTTCGGCACGACTCCGAACGGGAGCCGGTCGCCGGCAGGTCCGGGCATGCGCAGGTAAACCGTCGCACCCCGGGCATCGGCCGGCACGTCGCGCACGACGGCCCATGTCCGGCCCTCGGCCGCAGCCGTGACCCGATAGCAGACCCGGGTGATCTTCGCCTTCGTTTTCTTGGCCGTTCCCGGTGTCCGCGCCTCCGCAGCACCGAACGCGCAGAGCGCCGCCAGCATCATAAAGAGATGTTTCATGTATCTGTCTGTTTTATTGTGTTTTCATCCATTGTCATCGGAATGTTCCGGCCGCACCGCGTCGGGCTCTGCCGCCCGGCGCTCGGGACGGTTATTCCAGCCCGGCGATGACCCGTTCCAGCTCCTCGCGCGAGCAGATCGCTCCGTCGGGCAGCGCATCGGCGAAACTCCGCAACGCCTGCTCGGGCTGCAACTCCACGCGCGTTTCGTCGGCCTGCGCAAGGTCGAGGCCCAGGGTTTCGGCAAAAAATTCGTAGACCGCACGTCGTTTCGAGGGGCCGTAGTCGTGGCGTTCGTCGGGCAGATGCACGTTGCGCACCTGCTCCTCCGCACCGTAGAAGCCCCATATCCGGCGCAGGAACGGATATTCCAGCTCCGGGTAGGTGGCCGTCCAGTCGCCGCCGTCGCTCACCGTCAGCACGGGGCGCGGGGCCATCGCCGCTGCCAGCAGTTCGGGCGTACAGCTTCCCCCGCCCGCCAGCGTCACCGGCCGGCCGCTCTCGCAGGGGCACCCGCCGTCGAAGTGCGAAACCAGGTGCACCACGGGCGCCAGCACAGCAAAACGATCGTCGGAAAGCGCCAGCAGCAGCGCATGCGTCGCACCGCCCGAACCGCCCGTCGCAGCCATGCGCTTGCGGTCGATGTCGCGCCGCGAAGCGAGCACCCAGTCGGTCACCGCCTTCGACCACAGCGCCTGCACCTGCATGGAATAGGGAGCCGTATGGACTTCGCGCCCCGTCTGGCGCTCCGAATCGCCCCAGCCGAAGATGTCCATGTCGACCGCCACGGCACCCATGCGGGCGAAGGTAGCCATGCGCAGCTGCTGGTCGGGACGGCAGCGGCCGCCCTCCCAATGGCCCGCCGGCGAAACGATGAGCGGATGGCGCCCGCGGCGCACAGGGGCGTAGATCGTGCCGCAGACATAGAGCCCCGGCAGCGTTTCGAGGGCATAGTTCTGGGTCGTATAGCCGTCGTGGGCCACCTTGCGGCCCAGCCGCACCAGAGGGCGGGCCACCAGCCCGCGCATGAACGGTTCGAGCGCCAGCGCCTCGCGGGCCTCGGCCAACAAGACCTCCCGCCGCTGCTCCCACGCATCGCGGTCGGCATATTGTGCCGAGAGCCAAGCCAGCAGCGCGGCGCCGTCGGCAGGCGTGCGGCGATAATATTCATAGGGCTGGACCGTGACGGTTTTTCCGCCGCTCCACACCAGGTCGAGCGGCCGCAACAGGTTGTCGAGGGTTTCGTCGAGCGAATAGGGCCGCAGCCGCGACTCGGCGAAAACGACGCGCACCGTGTCGGCGTCGAACCGTTTGCACCGGACCCGCACGCCGAACCGCTTCCCGACCCTTTCGAGCATCTCCGCCAGCGAACGCTCCTCCAACGATGCCTGCACCAGCCGCACATCCGGGGCCGGCACGTTGCGCACCGGTTCCGGCTCCTGCGCACACGCAAGACACCAGACGCAGCACGACGCCGCAAAGGTCAGCAAAGATTCAAGAAGCGTTGTTTTCATCGTTAAACGGTTTTCGGATACTACAAATATAGACATTTCGGACAACATACCACAACTTCCCGCTCTCCGGAAGCGACAATTTTGTCGTCCGTCCGCACCGCAAGGCGGGCCGGAACCCCGAGCCCGGGCATCCGCAGGCGGAAATGCGGCCCGCCCGCAACTCCGTCCGCACACCTGCCGCCGGCACCAAGAAACGGGAGGTTGCCGAAATTTTGGCGTCATTTCTTTGGCGTTTGGCAAAAAGATGCTATATTTGCACACCTTTTCACGCGCCGCGGCGCTGCGAGGGTGACCGGAGAGATGGGTGAGTGGCTGAAACCACCGGTTTGCTAAACCGACGTACGGAGTAATCCGTACCACGAGTTCGAATCTCGTTCTCTCCGCAAAGAAAATCGGGTGTCCTGTGAACGACTTCGGCTTCGGCCGAAGTTTTTTTATACGCAAGGCCTCCATCGGATTCGTCCGGATGGAGGTTCTGCGTATAAAAGGAGCGCTCTGCAAGCGTGTCCGTTCACAGGAAACCGGCATCCTTTGCACGGATGCCTGCGGCAGCAAAGAGAAAGGCCGAGCTCAGCAAGGTCAATTGCACAATCCGCCATCCTCTCTCTGCCGTTTTTTTTGCCGTCGCCGTTTCGCGAAAGATTGTACAATAAATTATTGCAATAAAAACGATCCAAAAGACCGACCCGAAATAAAACGAACCATCCTTTTCGCACGGTGACAACAAGAAGCAGGGCAACAACCCGCATCCGAATTCGAAACTAAAATAAACAGAATATAATAACTTATTATTATTTTAAATAATTTATTGCTATCTTCGTAGCCTCGAATTAAAAAGATCAAAAACCCAGTGGATGCCGAAAAACTTATAGAGTAGGCAATAATCAAAAACCAGCAATCGTTTATGAAACTGACGAAAATCTTGATGTCGATAGCCGTCATCGCTATCGCCTGTTCCTGCAAAAAAGAAAAAATGGCAGCCGAAACAGAATCTATCCCGCAAACTCACGAACCGATCACCCGCTCGGTGACCGATGCCATGCTGTCGTTCGGCTCCGAAGAGGAGATGTTCGACCGAATCCAACAGCTTAAAAACATGGACGAAGCGGAAATGGCAGCATGGTACGAAAGTCAGTGCCCGGATTTTCTGTCGCAGTACGATTTCATGTGGCAGATCGTCGAAGAACTCGACAATGCCGCTTCAATGGACGAAGTTCGCGCAATTCAGGCCGGCTGCCAAGGCAAAATGCTCTTCAACACCAATCCCGAAGATGAAGACATCTCTCCCTATATTCCGTCAAGCCATCGCGGAACGGAATTCGTCTGCAACTCCGAAGGCAATGTACTGATAGGCGGAGAAGTGTGCAACTACAATGATCTAACGTACTACGAACAAACTTCGGATTATAGATCCACTCATCCCCAAATTCAGACGCGAGCAGCCAACAAACAATGGCTTGCGGGAAGAAAAGCCGAAACCAAGGACCGCAAATTCTGGGTAGAGGCCTATCTGAACACAATAACAGAAGGTGTCGAGCTCAAACTTGCAGCTCATAAAAAAGGAATGTTCGGTTGGAATCAATACAAAACTGCTTACAGCATCCGAATGGAACAATTCACAAATTGGCAGGAGATCGGAGTTTTTGCCGCTGATATTTTATCCGTAAGCCCCAATTATTATGTCACTCGCGATATGAAGTCCAGCCAATATTTTCCTTTCGCTCGCGGACGCCAGGCCGGCCAACCCTATGCATCGTTCTTCATTACAGCCTATTCACGAGGAGTCAAAGAAGCAAACGCCCTTTCATTCGGCGTAGCCTGTTCACCGACAGTCATTGAAGGTGCACAAAGCTTCGTAGACGGATATTACGACTTGAACCAACCGATTTGGCTGTGGCATTAACGAATAACGTTAAGTTTAAACACATTAAATATGAAACGAAGCATCATTTTTCTGTCCCTTGTGTGGACGCTGACCGCATGCGAAAGCGGAAACTGGTGGGGCGACGGCCCGGAACCGAACTACGGACTTTTCACATTCGAGCGTACCGAACAGACCGTGGAGGTGACCCCCGAAACGAAATCGTTCCGGCTTGAAGGCCGCTATCTGGAACCTGCGGACGAAAACCGCAGAGGATACATCCTGCTACAACTCGAAACCGAAGCAACCACGGCCGTGAAGGGGAAACATTTCCGTCATGAAGAAACGCTCCCGAGATTCTCGGAAACAGAAAACGGGAAGTACTCTACCGAAATCACGATCTATCCGGAAAACATAACCGAAGAGGTGCGGATAAGTTACTATGTTCCGGGAAACATTGCTATCGCCCCGGAAGCGCATCCCGAACGGATCGGTCGAACGACGATCGTTCTGCGCCCGGCGGCGGCCGCTGCACAATAACACGGAAAAACCGCAGAAACTACACTAAGGCAAGTTCGGGAATCGCTTCCCGAACTTGCCGTGCTAAAGAGGGAAGCGAGTACAATAAATAATTGCATAACCCGAACAGATGAAAAACCCGAAACTACGCATCCTGCTGCTGACCTTGGCGGCAGGAGTATTGGCGGCGGGCTGCGATGCGGACTACGACTTCGGAAAAACCGGCGCAACGTCGCAGGTGGCGGTCAACGCCCTGCTCTCGCCGCAGGAAGATTTCACGGTCAAGCTCAATTGGAGCTCCGCCTACGCTGGCGAAGACACACGATTCGCACCGGTGCACGAGGCCGAAATCCGGCTTCTGGAAGAAGGCGCCGAAGTTGTGCGCTGCGCCGCCTCGGCCGACGGCAAGACGGTCACGCAGTTCCGCGCCACGGCGGGCAAACGCTACCGGCTGGAAGTGACGGTGCCGGGCTACGGCACGCTGGCGGCCGAGACCGACGTGCCGGCGCTGCCTGCGGTGGAAATGGCTTTCCGCTACAACAAGAACGCCTACAAACACTATGAGATAAAGGCGCTGGAGTGCACTGCCGGCACGCAGGCCGTATGGCTCGATGCCATCGGGATATACCGCCGCCCGGTCTACGTATACGACGAATTCGGACACTGGACCGGCGAAATCATCGAAGACGCAGGCGAAGAGAGCGAAGAGAGGATTTACGGATTCTACACCACCTCGCCGTTCGTCGACCAGGTCAACGGCGCCAACGATGCCTACGAAGCGAGCGACAAGGAGGCGACCGTAGAATTCGAACAATTCCTGCGCCTGCCGCGCGAAGACTGCGCTCCGGCACTGCCGCTGCGCTTCTCGCTGTGGAGCAGCTGCCGACGCACCCGTTTCCGCATCGTGACTGCCTCGGCCGCCTACGACCGCTACATGCGCTCGCTCTACAAACAGCGCATCAACACCGAAGAATCGGCCGACAAGAACCCCTTCGCCGAACAGGTCACGGTCTACACCAACATCGGCAACGGCCTGGGCATCTTCGCCGGCTGCAATACCCTCACCCTCGAAATCGCCGACCGATGAAATTCTCCGCATTACTGCTGACCCTCACGCTGGCACTGCCGGCGCATGCCCAACAACCGGCCGACCCGGTGGCACGCACTCAAAGCATCGATTCGGTGGTCGTCACGGCCCGCAAGCCGCTGCTGGTCTACAAACAGACGGGCAACGTGGCCGTCGACGTCGAACACCTCAAATTCGCGCCTCTGTTCCTGGGCGAAAAGGACATCTTCAAGTTTCTGCAACTGCTGCCCGGTATCACCTCGGGCAAGGACGGCATGTCGGGCCTCGTGGTGCGCGGCGGCAGCAACGACCAGACGCAGATACTCTACGATGATGTGCCGATCTACAACCAGACCCACGCCTTCGGCCTGCTGTCGATATTCAGCGGCGAGACGGTGCAGTCGGCCGAGGTCTTCAAGGGCTACATACCGCCTGCCTACGGCTCGCGCCTCTCGGCCCTGACTCAGATACGCACGCGCGACGGCGACCGCGAAGAGCATCGGCAGTCGCTCACGGTGGGAACCCTCTCGCTGGCGGGCACGGCGGACGGTCCGCTGGTGCGCGGCAAGGGCTCCTACCTGGTGTCGGCGCGCTACTTCTTTCCCGAAGCATTTCTGGCGGCCATCGGCAACGACATCCGCTTCGGATTCTATGATGTCACGGGCAAACTTTCCTACGACATCCACCGCAACCACACGCTGTCGCTGGGTCTCTACTCGGGCGACGACCACGTGAGCAACAGCGACACCGACGCCTCCAACCGGCTGGGCTACGGCAACTCGACGGCCTCGCTGCGGCTGGCCTCGCGCTGGAGCGACCGGCTGCGCTCGACGGCCGTCGTCTACTACACCTACCTGCAAAACCGGCTGGTGGCCGACTACCGCGACAAGGAGGAACACAGCCACGGCAAGACCACCTTCACGACGCACGAAGCGGGCGCACGGCTGACGTTCGACCACCGGCTCTCCGACGGCTGGACGCTCGACTACGGCGCCAACGTCTCGTGGCAGAACTTCCTGCCCATGCGCACCGTGGCCAAGGTCAACGGCGTGCAGACCCGCCGCAGCTACCCCTCGCAGGAGCTGCTGACCGGAGCCCTGCACCTCAACAACCGCCTGCAATGGGGCGCGTGGCGGGCCGACATCGGGGTGCGGGGCGCGCTCTACGATGCGGGCGGCCGCACGGCCTGGGCCGTGGAGCCGCGGGGACAGATAGCCTATGACTTCGGCCGCGACAACTCGGTGTGGCTCTCGGGAACGATGAACTCGCAGCCGCTGGTGCAGTTCAACCGCTACTACTACTCGATGCCCATCGACTTCTGGACCCCGTTCCGCGACGGCAGGCTGCAACACGCCTGGCAGGTGTCGCTGGGCGGCCGCGCCCGCATCGGCAAGAGTCTGACGCTCTCGGCCGAAGGCTATGTCAAGCGCATGCGCAACCTGCCGATGATCTACGACAGCGACGACTTCCTGCTGGGGCACGGCGGATTCGTTTACGGCACGGGACGCGTGGCGGGCGCCGAAGCCATGGTGCAGTGGCAGACCGAGCGGCTCAGCCTGACAGCCTCCTACACCTATACGCACTCGCAGCGCCGCTCGGAGGGCGTGAGCTATCCGTTCGATTACGACATCCCCCACAACCTCTCGGCCTTTGCGAGCTACCATGTGCTCGACCGCCCGGGGCGCCGCCACACGCTGTCGCTCAACGTGGCCTGGCACACGGGAATCCCGATCCGCCTGACCGACGGAGCCTATCCCGACATCACGGGCGACCCCATAGCAGGCATCACGACCTACCCGACGACGCGCATGCGCAACTACTTCCGCGCCGACATCAGCTACAATATGGAGCGCCGCAAGCGAAACGGTGTGCGCAACTGGCAGTTTTCGATCATCAACGCCACGTGGCACAACAACCCGGTGAATATCTATCCCTACCGCGGCCGCTACAAAGCCACCGTGCTGGTGCCCATCATGCCCTCCGTATCCTACACCCGAACGTTCGGGAAATAGGCGCCGCAAGCCCAATCAAGCTCAACCGTCTGTCCATGCGCTGTCTGCCCTCCGGCAGGCGGCGCATACATTTACACCCGCCGCAGAACATCAAGAAAACACACGGCAAAACATCGTGAAAACGGGGACCGCAATGCTGACAACGCCTGCCGGCGACCGGGAAACCCCACCGGCAGCACTCCGCCCGAAAGCATTCATTTACTCATTCCGAAAGCCGCAGAAGATCTTCGGCAGTCTTTTTGTCGCTGCGGCCAACCCGGAAAGAAGCCGGGAAGCCGAGCCGCCGGAAACCGGCTTGTCGATTTCGGACGATTGTTGGTTGATTGCGGACAAATTGTAACCGCAAAGAGTTGTTGTTCTGATAAACTTTCCTATATTTGTGGGGTTGAAACGCAAAACGAAAATCAAATCAGATAAAACGCTATGGAAAACAAACTTCAAGAGTTGACCCGCAAACTCTACGACGAGGGGCTGGAGAAAGGGCGCGCCGAAGCCGAACGGCTGGTCGCCGACGCCAAGACCCGTGCCGCCAAGATCGAGGCCGACGCCCGGGCGCAGGCCGAGAACGTGCTTCGCCAGGCGCAGGCCAAGGCCGAGGATGTGGAGAAGAACACCTTGACCGAAATCGCCCTGGCCGGCAAACAGGCCGTGGCACGCATCAAGTCGGAGATCGCCGGGATGATCGTGGCCAAGTCCATCGACGCTGGCGTGAAGGAAGCGGCTATCGACCCGGCCTTCATCAAGGAGATGCTGCTGGCCGTGGCCAAGAATTGGAACGGAGCCGACGCCGGCAAGGTCGAACTGCAGGCCCTGCTGCCGGAAAGCGAACGCGCGAAACTCGACGAAGCCTTCGGAAAGGTCGCCAAGGAACTGCTTGCGGCCGGCATCGAGGTGGGTTATTCCAAAGAAGTGCGCACCGGATTCAAGGTGGGCGCCAAGGACGGCGGCTACTACATCTCGTTCTCCGACGCCGACATCGAGGCGCTGCTGGGCGAGTACCTGCGCGAGAAGGTTTCCCGGATGCTGTTCAAGGCGTAGGCACCATGTTCGCAACCAATTATTATACGCTCGTCGCCGGACTTCGCGAGTATGCGCTCGACGCCGACACCAAGGGGTTCGACGCGCAGGCCATCGTCGGGGAGATCCTCGAAGCCCTCACGGACCGCGATGCCCGGCAGGTGCGGCTGCTCGATGCCTACTACGACTGCGAGAACCTGGCCGCCCTGCGTGCCGGGCGTTCGGCGTTCGTGCCGCTGGGCAACCTGACGCGCGAGGAGCTGGCCGAGGAACTCAAACGCCCCTCCCGCCTGCCCGAGGAGCTGGCCCGCGTGGTCCGCGCCTACAACGAGCCCGAGGGCGAAGACGCCGAGACGGTCGACACGACGCGCGCGTTCGAAAAGTCGCTTTTCGCGGCCTACTATGCTCTCTGCGAACGCAAGGGATGCCGCTTCCTGCGTGCCTGGGCCGTTTTCGACCGCAACCTGCGCAACCTCACCGCCGCACTGACGGCCCGCGCTCTGGGACGTCCCGTCGAGGAGGCGACCGTGGGCGAAGGCGACGTGGTCGATCAGCTGCAGCGCAGCTCGGCCGCCGACTTCGGACTGCGCGGCGAACTGGGCTACATCGACGCTGTGATCGCCGCCGTGGGCGACGAAGCCAACCTTGTCGAGAAGGAGCGCCGGATCGACCTCATCCGCTGGAACGAGGCCCTCGAACTGGCCGCGTTCGACTACTTCGACATCAATGCCGTGCTCTCCTACCTGGTCCGGGTCAACATCGTGGCCCGCTGGACCCTGCTCGACCCAGCACGCGGCCGCGAAATGTTCGCCCGCCTGCTGGCCGAACTGGACGGCAAGGAACGGATAGCCGAACAGGTCCGGTAAGCACCGGCACCCCGCCCCGTCCTGGAGAACGCAGGCATGGAGCAAGAACGGAACCGAAGCAGGAACGGGAAGCGCGCAGGGCGCCGCAGACGGCGAACAACGCCGCAGGCGAACGGCCGACGCCATAATAAAATAATGAGGCAAAGCCATAAAAGAGAAGCGCCATAAAAAGAGGAGCCCGCCGCCCCGAACCGCAAACAGGAGGCAAAACCCGGTTTTGCCGCTGAAACCAAAGAGAATCAACAGAACAGATATGAAAACAACAGGACGAGTAAACGGTATCATTTCGAACATCGTCATCGTCAAGGCCGACGGCGCCGTGGGTCAGAACGAGATATGTTACGTCCATACCGGCGATACGAAGATGATGGCCGAGGTCATCAAGGTCGTGGGCGACGCCGCCTACGTACAGGTATTCGACAGCACCCGCGGGCTGAAGATCGGCGACCGCGTGGAGTTCGAGGGACACATGCTCGAAGCAACGCTCGCTCCGGGTCTGCTGTCGCGCAACTACGACGGTCTGCAGAACGACCTCGAGAAGATGGACGGGCTGTTCATTGCCCGCGGTTCGATGACCGAGCCCGTCGACTTCGGGGCGCAGTGGGAGTTCGAGCCCCTGGCCAAGGCCGGCGACAAGGTGTCGGCCGCCTCGTGGCTGGGCCAGGTCAAGGAGCAGTGGCTCACCCACAAGATCATGGTGCCTTTCACCATGACCGACACCTATACGGTCAAAAGCGTCGCCCAGGCCGGCACCTACAAGATCACCGACACGATCGCCGTGGTCACCGACGCCGAGGGCCGCGACCACGACATCACCATGGTGCAGAAATGGCCCGTCAAGCAGGCCGTGCGCTGCTACGCCGAGAAGCCGCGCCCGGCACGCGTCATGGAGACGGGCGTGCGCGCCATCGACACCTTCAACCCCATGGCCGAGGGCGGTACGGGCTTCATCCCCGGGCCGTTCGGCGCCGGCAAGACGGTGCTCCAGCACGCCATTTCGAAGCAGGCCGACGCCGACGTCATCATCATGGTGGCCTGCGGCGAGCGTGCCAACGAGGTGGTCGAAATCTTCAAGGAGTTCCCCGAGCTGGTCGACCCCCGCACGGGCCACAAGCTCATGGAGCGCACGATCATCATCTGCAACACCTCCAACATGCCCGTCGCCGCGCGCGAAGCGTCGGTCTACACGGGCATGACCATCGGCGAGTACTACCGCGCCATGGGTCTCAAGGTGCTCGTGATGGCCGACTCCACGTCGCGCTGGGCCCAGGCGCTGCGCGAGATGTCCAACCGTCTGGAGGAGCTGCCCGGTCAGGACGCTTTCCCGATGGACCTTTCGGCCATCATCTCCAACTTCTACTCGCGCGCGGGTCTGGTGAAGCTCAACAACGGCGAAACGGGCTCCGTAACGTTCCTCGGAACGGTGTCGCCCGCGGGCGGCAACCTCAAGGAACCCGTCACCGAGTCGACCAAGAAAGCGGCGCGCTGCTTCTACGCCCTCTCGCAGGGCCGCGCCGACTCGAAGCGCTACCCAGCCATCGACCCGCTGGAATCCTACTCCAAGTACCTCGAATACCCCGAGATCGCCGAATACCTCGACGACCACATCGGCAAGGGCTGGGTCGAGAAAGTCTACGCCGGAAAGACCATCGTGCAGCGCGGCAAGGAGGCCAACGACCAGATCAACATTCTGGGCGACGACGGCGTGCCCGTGGAGTACCACGAACGCTTCTGGAAATCGGAGCTCATCGACTTCGTCATCCTCCAGCAGGACGCCTTCGACGACATCGACGCCAACTGCCCCATCGAGCGTCAGCAGATGATGTACGAAACGGTGCTCAACATCTGCCGCAAGGAGTTCTCATTCGCCGACTTCGAGGAGTGTTCGCAGTTCTTCAAGGGACTCATCAACCTCTTCCGTCAGATGAACTACGCCCAGTGGCAGTCGGAGAAGTTCAACGACTACCGCAAGCAGATCGAGCAATATGTACTTGCCAAAACCGAATAAGCCATGACAACACGCGCATTTCAGAAGATATATACCAAGATCGACAACATCACCAAGGCCACCGTCACGCTCCGCGCCTCGGGCGTCGGCAACGACGAACTGGCCACCGTGGGCGGCAAGCTCGCGCAGGTGGTGAAGATTATGGGCGAGAACGTCACCCTGCAGGTCTTCGCCGGCACGGAGGGCATCGCCACCGACTCGGAAGTGATCTTCCACGGCGAGCCGCCCAAGCTCAAGGTGTCGGACAACCTCGCCGGCCGCTTCTTCAACGCCTACGGCGAACCTCTGGAGGGCGGCGAGGCCGTCGAGGGCGAGGCCCGCGAGATCGGCGGCCCGACGGTCAACCCTTTCAAGCGTATCCAGCCCTCGGAGCTCATCGCCACGGGCATCGCCGGCATCGACCTCAACAACACCATCGTCACGGGTCAGAAGATTCCGTTCTTCGCCGACCCCGACCAGCCCTACAACGCCGTGATGGCCAACGTGGCCCTGCGCGCCAAGGCCGACAAGATCATCCTGGGCGGCATGGGTCTGACGAACGACGACTTCCTCTACTTCAAGTCGGTCTTCGAGAACGCCGGCGCCCTCGACCGCATCGTCTCGTTCGTCAACACCACCGAGAACCCGCCCGTCGAGCGTCTTCTGGTGCCCGACATGGCCCTGACGGCCGCCGAGTACTTCGCCGTGGACAAGGGCGAGAAGGTGCTGGTGCTGCTCACCGACATGACGCTCTACGCCGATGCGCTGGCCATCGTGTCGAACCGCATGGACCAGATCCCCTCCAAGGACTCGATGCCCGGTTCGCTCTACTCCGACCTGGCCAAGATCTACGAGAAGGCCGTGCAGCTGCCCAACGGCGGTTCGATCACCATCATCGCCGTGACGACCCTCTCGGGCGGCGACATCACCCACGCCATCCCCGACAATACGGGTTACATCACCGAGGGTCAGCTCTTCCTGCGCAACGATTCCGACACGGGCAAGGTCATCGTCGACCCGTTCCGTTCGCTGTCGCGACTCAAGCAGCTGGTCATCGGCAAGAAAACCCGCGAGGACCATCCGCAGGTGATGAACGCCTGCGTGCGTCTCTACGCCGACGCGGCCAACGCCAAGACCAAGCTCGAAAACGGTTTCGACCTCTCGGACTACGACGAGCGCACCCTGAAGTTCGCCCACGACTACTCCGAGAAACTCCTGGCCATCGACGTCAACATCGACATCACCGCGATGCTCGACACCGCCTGGACGCTCTTCGCCGAGTACTTCTCGCGCGAGGAGGTGGCCATCAAGGAGGAGCTCATCAAGAAGTACTGGAAAGCTTAGTTTTTTCCCATGGCCATCAAATTCCAATATAACAAAACCTCGCTCGGCGACTTAGGCAAGCAGCTCAAGATGCGGCAGAAGGCCCTCCCGACCATCAAAAGCAAGGAGTCGGCCCTGCGCTCCGAGGTCAAGAAAGCGAAGGACTCCGCTGCGGACTACCGCCGTCGGCTCGACGCCCTGAAGGCCGAGTACGACTACATGGCGGCGCTGTGGGGCGAATTCGACGACGGCCTGGTGCGCATCGCCGACGTGGAGCTCGCAACGCAGAAGATCGCCGGCGTGCGCACACCCGTGCTGCAGGACGTGAAGTTCGAGGAGAAGCCCTACGACCTCTTTTCCGCGCCCGTCTGGTTCGCCGACGGCGTGGAGATACTCAAGAAGCTGGCGCGGCTGGCCCTGGAGTTCGAGGTCTACGACCGCAAGATGGAGCTCCTGGACTACGCCCGGCGCAAGACCACGCAGAAGGTGAACCTTTACGAGAAGGTGCAGATACCCGGCTACGAGGACGCCATCCGCAAGATCAAGCGTTTCATGGAGGACGAGGAGAACCTCTCCAAGTCGGCACAGAAGATCGTGAAAACCAAACAACAGCAGGCCGGGGAGGGCGCTACGTTATGATAGCAAGAATGTCGAAATACGACTTTGTGCTCTTCGCGGCACAGAGCGCCGATTTCATCGACCGCCTGCGCGAACTGGGGCTGGTCGACATCACCGTCGCAGGTTGGGAGCCCACGGAGCAGGACCGGCAGCTGCTGTTGGACATCGAGGCGGGCAACAAGGCCGTCGACTTCCTCAAGGCGTGGGCCGACGAGCCCGGGCACAAGGAGTCGAAGGCGCAGCCCTACGCTTCGGGAGCCGAAGCGTTCGCCGGATACCTCCGCACCCAGCGCGAGGCCGCCGCGGCCAAGGCCGAGATCGCCCGGCTGGAGAAAGCGGCCGACGAACTGCGCCCCTGGGGCGACTTCGACGCGGCACGCACGCAGCAGCTCGCCGAACAGGGCATCGTACTGCGCTACTTCTTCACCCAGCGCAACACCTACGACAAGGCGTCGGCCGAGTGGTCGGAGCAGTATACCCTTTCGGAGATCGCCCGCACCGACTCCACCGTGTGGTTCATCGTCGTGGCCGCCCCCGGCCAGGAGGTGAATCTCGACGCACAGGAGATGAAGGCGCCGCAGATGGACATCCGCGAGGCCGAACGGCTCGCCGCCGCCGAGCGCGCGAAACTCGATGCGCTGGATGCCGGCTTCGCCCGCGCTGCCGCCTCCGCCGACCTGATCGCCGCCCATGTGGCCGCGCTCAAGGAGCGGTTGCAGGGCGTGCAGGTCGAAGCCACGGCCCGGCAGGCCGCCGACGGCACGCTGGTCATCATGGAAGGCTGGGCCGAGACGGAGAGTTCCGGCAAGGTCGACGCGCTGCTGAAGGAGTACCCCAACGTCGTCTTCCTCAAGAGCGACCCCACGCCCGAGGACAACACACCCGTCAAGCTCAAGAACGGCTGGTTCACGCGCATCTTCGAGCTCGTGGGCGACATGTACGCCCGGCCCCGCTACGGCACGCTCGACCTCACGCCGTTCTTCGCACCGTTCTACATGCTCTTCTTCGGCATCTGTCTGAACGACGCCGGCTACGGTCTGATCCTGCTGGGCCTGGGCCTGTGGCTGCTCCGCAAGAACCGCAAGCCGGGCATGATGCGCCAGGCCGCGTGGTTCGCCACGATGTGCGCCGCCGCAACGATCCTTTTCGGACTCTTCTGCGGGTCGTTCTTCGGACTCAACCTCAAGGATTACTTCCCCTCGGTGCCGTTCTTCGATTTCCAGGGCAAGTTCTTCTCCATCGCCCTGGCCATCGGCGTGGTTCAGATTCTGTTCGGCATGCTGATAAGCATCTGCGTCACCGCGCGCACGTTCGGCATCCGCTACGCTTTCGGCGCGCTCGGCTGGTTCCTCATCCTGCTGGCCTGCGTGGTCGCCGGCGGACTCCCGATGCTGAACCCTGCCTGGGCCGTGCCCGGATTCGGCACTTCGTCCGTTGCATTCTACGTCGTGCTGGGTGTCGGAGCTTTTCTGATGCTCTTCCTCAACACCCCCGGGCGCAATCCGCTGGTCAACGTCGGTTCCGGCGTGTGGAATCTCTACAACAACATCACGGGCCTGCTGAGCGACGTGCTCTCGTACATCCGACTGTTCGCCATCGGCCTGTCGGGCGGCGTGCTGGCACTGGTCTTCAACTCGCTGGCCGAGGGATTCGTGCCCGAGGGCGCCAACATCGCGGTGCGGATACTCATCATGCTGCCGATCCTGCTGATCGGCCACGGCATCAACCTCTTCATGTCGACCATCTCGTCGTTCGTACACCCGATGCGTCTGACATTCGTGGAGTTCTACAAAAACGCCGGTTTCGAGATGGCCACGCGCAACTTCGAACCGCTGCGGAAGATGGAGAATTAAAAAAACAAAAATCAATAACAAACAAAAAAACTCAATCTCTTATGGAAACAACAGCTTTGGTAATGGCCTACGTGGGCGTGGCTCTGATGGTAGGTCTGGCAGGCATCGCGTCGGCCGTGGGTACTTCGATCTGCGGCCAGGCCGCCGTGGGTGCCATGAAGAAGAACAACGGCGCTTTCGGCAGCTACATGATTCTCTCGGCACTGCCCGGTTCGCAGGGTCTCTACGGTTTCGTCTGCTTCTTCATGGTGCAGTCGTTCCTGCAGAACCCCTCCATGCTGCAGGGTGCCGCCGTCCTCGGCGCCGGTATTCTGGTAGGTATCGTCAACCTCGCCGCCGCCATCTTCCAGGGCAAGGTGTGCGCCAACGGTATCGCCGCCATCGGCAACGGCCACGACGTGATGGGTAAGACGCTGATCCTCGCCGCTTTCCCCGAGCTCTACGCCATCCTCACGGTAGCCGCCACGTTCCTCATCTCGAACATCATCCGCTAAACGGCCCGGACTGTGCTTCGGCACCTCTCCCGAAATGCAATCACCCCTGCCGCAGCGATGCCGCGGCAGGGGTGATCTTTTGGAGGTAGCCCGTTCACAAGCGACTTCGTACCGGGAGTGATGCAGGTCAGGGCTTGCATCAGCATGGTCGGCAGATTCAGCAATCCGCTGGCGGCGTAAAGGCGCGGGAGGGTTATGTAAGGAAATAGTTGTATCGGGTGCGCAGCGTTGCGCGAGCCGCTGCCAGCTTACGGTTTTGGTTCGGCAGAGATACCGGCACCGGCTTTTTGTCCGACGCGGTCGACCGGTGGCGCAAATATTCTCGTGCCGAAGCCAGCGGAGCGAGTTTTGCGAGCCTCCGCAGGGCGGGGCTTCGGCTCGCACGGCTGAAGCCGGATTGTATTTCTACAAACCGCAGTCGCCCGAGCATCTTTTCTCTTTACCTACTCGCGTTGCCGCCAGTTGCTTATTCCAGTCTGCGGCGGAGTTTGCGAACAATTCAGTAGTTTGTCATTCTGAGGAGCAGAGCGACGAAGAATCTGTATAAAAGTATACGTAGACAGATTCTTGACTGCACTTCGTTTGTCGTTCACTTCTTTACGAAGAGCCGCTGCAACCGTCATGTTGAGCGCAGCGAAACATCTGTAACCTTGCTCAGAATAGATTCTTGACTGCATTTCGTTTGTCTCTCTCCTCCTTGCTTGGCATAGTCCGCAAGCGGTCTCTGCACTCGCTGCGTTCATCATAGATTCTTCGCTAACGCTCAGAATGACAATTATGGCAGGCTCTTTCTCTTTCTGATCGGAAGACCTTGCGCCCGGGGCCGGCTCGCGCTGAAAGCGCGACCCCCGCAGCCGGCCCGGGCGAGCACACGAATGAGTTCCCGAAAGGAAATGATTCAATGCAAAGACAGCATTGTCATTCTGAGGAGATCGGAAGATCGACGAAGAATCTGTATAAAAGTATACGTAGACAGATTCTTGACTGCACTTCGTTTGTCTTTCTCCTCCTTGCTCGGCATAGTCCGCAAGCGGTTTCTGCGCTCGCTGCGTTCGTCGATCCACTTCGCTCAGAATGACAAAGTAGGGTTGTCGAGGTGGGACGATCGCAGCCGGTCCGGGCGAACGATTTGCAGTCGCCGTTGTTCGGCTCTTCAAGCCGTGCGGGCCGCAGCCTCCCGCAGCGGAGGCCCGCAAGCGTGCCCCGCAGGCTGCGCCCGACATTCCGTACGAGGTGACTGCATTAACATTCGCAGTAAAACCATTGTTCGCATCCGCCGCCGCATTCATCCGAGCGATTGCTTTTTGCGCCTGCTGCGGGCTACCGCAACAGCACGACGGGAGCCTTCGGCGGCATCGGCAGTACGGGTGCAATATGGTCTTCGTCGGCTTTCGCTGACGGCAGTTACAACGTAAGCCGTCTGTTCTTCGTCGAGAGTCTCGTGCATCCGCTACGCAGCGTCTATCGTTCCTATGGTTTCTCCGTGCGCTGCGTCCAAGCATCTGCCGCGAAGCCGCTTTCGCCCCCAATCTTACAACCGGCACCGCCCCGGCATCAAAAACCTGCATACAGAGCGACCGGCCGCCGAAAAACGGGGCACCCGAGAATGCACGGCCGTCTCCGACACGCCCCCTGCACAAAAAAACCGCGCGGAGGAATCCTCCGCGCGAACAAAAGAGAAAGAGTTGAGCCCCCCTACTGATGCTGGGGCCGCAACAGATCCTGCACGACCTTGACGGGCGAGAACGTGGAGACCGGCACATCGACGAAGACGGTGTTCCAGCGCGCCATGGCACCGTTCCAAAGCCCGGGCAACTCCTGGGCGCGCAATTCGCGTCCGCCGGAAGATTTCGACGAAATGAACCCCGTGGCTGGATCGGTATACTCGCGCAAATCGAACTTTCCGCCCTGCGCATTGCGCACGCCGCACACGAGATCGACCGGATTGAAGTGGGTGGCCGACTTCATGAGCGGCATGTCGCCGGGTGCAATCTGACTCGACTCGGCGATCTGGAGCGACTCGGTGCCGTCGGGATTGGCCGCCCAGAAAGGTCCGCCGCCGGGCTCGCCCTCGTTGCGGACCATGCCGCACACGCGGATGGGACGGTCGAGAACGGCACGCAGCAAAGCAGCATCATAGCGTTCGGGCAAGGCGACGCACAACTTCCGGCGAATGAATTCGGCGATCGCTCCGAGGTCGGCCGCACCCTCGTCCAAGGCTTTCAGATAAGCGAAAGCCCGTGCCTGCAAATCGAGCAGCACGCCGGCCAGCACTTTTTTGAAACGAACGGTATCGCCCCGTTGGGCGTCGGTCGTAACGTTGTCGATGTTCTTGATGAAGATCAGGTCGGCGTCGATCTCGTTGAGGTTTTCGATCAGGGCCCCGTGACCGGCCGGCCGGAACAGCAGCGAACCGTCGTCGCAGCGGAAAGGCGTATTGTCGGGATTGACGGCGATGGTGTCGGTCGACGACTTCTGCACCGAGAACGAGATGTCGTAACGGATGCCGAAACGCTTCTCGTAAACGGGAATCTTCTCGGCCAGAAGCGCCTCGAAACCGGCGCGGTGCTCGGGCGAGACCGTGAAGTGGATCCGCGCCACGCCGCCCGACGCGGCATAGGCCGCACCCTCGACCAGATGTTCCTCGACCGCCTTGCGGGCCCCGTCGGGATAGGCATGGAAAGTCACCAGCCCCTTGGGCTTGCTGCCATAGGCGAGCCCCTCGCCCACGATGGCCGCGACAACGGCCCGCTCGTCGGCCCCGGCGGGCAGCACAGCCTTGAGTTCGGGCCAGAAAGCGAAACGTTCGATGTTCTGCAGCAGGGTGTCGATGCCCTTGCCGCGCTTGTCCTCGTTGACGAACTCGAACAACTCCTTGAACATGCGCGTGGCGGCACCCGAAGCGGGCACGAACTTCACGACGGAGCGCTCTCCGACGGCCTGTTCGTAGCGGGCCACGGCCGCATCGGCCTGCGCCTCGTCGAGCACGGCCACGCCGTCGCCGGGCGAAGCGGCGCGCACCACCTTCAGAAAGGGGAATCCGCGCCGGAAATCGGCGATCTGCCGCTCGACGGCTTCAGGCGTGAGGCCGTGGCGGGCGATCTGCTGCAAATCTTCGGAAGTGAACATATTGTCAAATTTTCAGGTTGGTCGGTTCATGCGGGCGCCACGCTCCGTCTTGCGCGGCTACAGAGGCCGCATCTGCGACGTACGCCGCCCAGGATGCCGCACCTGCGGCGCGGAAATGTTCCATCGGGGCCGCTCGCAGTTACCAAAGATACGAAATAATTTCTAACTTTGCACATCATGATCCAAGTATTTCAACACGCCGATCTGACCGGCCGCAACAGCTTCCATGTAAAGCAGCACGCGGCGCGTCTGGTCGAATTCGAGACCGCGGAGGAGCTGCGGGCGCTCTTCGCCGGCGGCGCACCCGAGTGCTGGACGGTGCTGGCCGGAGGCAACAACATACTTTTCACCCGCGACTACGACGGACTGCTGGTGACTCCCGTGTCGCAGCGCATCGCCCTGCTCGACGAGTGCGGCGGCGAGGTGCGCGTGCGGGTCGATGCGGGCGTCGAGTGGGACGACCTGGTCGAATGGGCCGTCCGGCACGAACTGTGGGGCATCGAGAACCTCTCGCTCATCCCCGGCAAGGCGGGCGCCGCTCCGGTGCAGAACATCGGCGCCTACGGCCGCGAAGCCAAGGACGTGATCCGGCGCGTGGAGATGTACTGCGTGGAGAGCGGCTCGATGCTGACGCTCGACGCGGCGCACTGCGAATTCGGCTACCGCGAAAGCATCTTCAAACATGCGCTGAAAGGGCGTGTCGTCATCACGGCGATCGAGATCGGGCTCTCGCGCACGCCGCAGCCCCACTTAGGCTACGGCGACGTCGAACGCGAGGTGGAAGCCCGCGGCGGCGCCACGCTGCGCAACATCCGCGACGCCATCATCGCCATCCGCCAAGCGAAGCTGCCCGACACGGCCGTGCTGGGCAACGCGGGCAGTTTCTTCAAGAATCCGTCGGTGGAGCTCTCCGTAGCCGAACGGCTGCAGGCCGAGTGGCCCGAAATGCCGCTCTACCCCTCCCAGGAAGCCGGCAAGGCGAAGCTCGCGGCCGGCTGGCTGATCGACCGGGCCGGCATGAAAGGCTACCGCGAAGGAAGCGTCGGCGTCCACGAACGGCAGGCGCTGGTGCTGGTCAACCACGGCGGCGCCACGGGCAGCGAAGTCATCGCGCTGGCCCGCAAGGTGCAGGCGGCCGTACGCGACAAGTTCGGCGTGGAGATCGACACGGAAGTAAATATTCTATAACGAATTCACAATTTTGATTGCATGAAAGAACGAAAAATAATTCTGAATTGTGAATTGTGAATTCTAAATTATGAATCGGCTATGGCCCTTCCCGAGGCATTCGAACATTACATAGAAGAAAACAGGCTGCTGACACGCGACGACCGGGTACTGCTGACGGTCTCGGGCGGCGTGGACTCGATGGTCATGCTGTCGCTCTTCGCCCGGTGCGGCTACTGCGTGGGCGTGGCGCACTGCAACTTCCAGCTGCGGGGCGCCGAGAGCGACGAAGACGAAGTGCTGGTCGCCGACGAAGCGGCCCGTCTGGGTGCGGTGTGCTACAACCGCCGCTTCGACACGCAGGCCGAGATGGAACGCACGGGCGAATCGATGGAGATGGCGGCGCGGCGCCTGCGCTACGCCTGGTTCGAGGAACTGCGGCGCGAACACGGCTACACGGCCATCGCCGTGGCCCACCACGCCGACGACTCGGTCGAGACTTTCTTCATCAATCTGCTGCGCGGCACGGGCCTGCGCGGGCTGACGGGCATCTCGCAGCAGATGGGCCGCATCGTGCGCCCGCTGATGTTCGCCTCGCGCAAGGAGATTCTGGAATATGCCGTCGCCAACAAGATCCGCTTCCGCGAGGACTCGTCCAACCGGTCGACCAAATACCTGCGCAACAAAGTGCGCCTGGGGCTGATCCCCCGCATCCGCGAGATCAATCCCAAATTCACCTCGCTCATGCAGCGCAACATCGCCCGCCTGACCGAGGCGCAGCGCTTCATCGACCGCGCCATCGAACGCATCCGCACCGAAGCGGTGACTTCCGACGGTGGGATCGACACCATCCGCACCGACCGGATCGACGCCTCCTTCCCGCGCGAATTCGTCATCTACGAGCTTCTCAGCTCGGCCTACGGTTTCAAGGGCGACGTCATCGACTCGCTCTGCCACGCCCTGGAGTGCGGCGCTACCGGGCGCCGCTTCTATTCGCGCGAGCGGATGGCCTGCATCGACCGCGGCGACATCGTGGTGGCCCCCATCGCCGACGACGACCCGTGCGACTGCCGGGTCGAACGCGGCACCGGACGCAGCTACTGCGGCAATGCGGTCCTCTACTACGAATATACGGACATCGACACCGTCGAAACGTTCGGCGTGCCCGAAAACACGGCGCAGGTCGACGCCGACAAACTGCAGTTCCCGCTCACGCTGCGCCGCTGGCACGAGGGCGACTGGTTCATACCCTTCGGCATGACGGGGCGCAAGAAGGTGAGCGACTTTCTGGTCGACGCCAAGGTCTCGGCGGCCGAGAAGCAGCGCCAGTTCGTGCTGGTCTCGGGCGGCGAGATCGTGTGGCTCGTCGGGCGCCGCATCGACGACCGCTACCGCCTGACCGGGACCACCGAAAACGTTTTACGCATCACCAAAGAGATCGTCTGACATGGCCAAGACCGCAATCCGGTTCCGCGACACCGTCGCCCAATACGAACGCATCAACAACGAGCTGAAAGCCCGGCGCTATGCACCGGTCTACCTCCTGATGGGCGACGAAAGCTACTTCATCGACGCCCTCTGCGAGCGCCTGGCCACCGAAGTGCTGGGCGAGGCCGAACGGGCCTTCAACCAGATCACCGTCTACGGCAAGGACTCCGAGGCGGGGCAGATCATCAACCTCTGCCGGCAGATGCCGATGATGGGTTCCTACCAGGTGGTCATCGTCAAGGAGGCGCAGCAGCTGCGGGGCATCGAGAAACTCTCGCTCTACACGCAGAAGCCCTCGCCCGCCACCATTCTGATCATCTGCCACAAGGAGAAGACGGTCGACAAGCGTTCGGCCTTCTACAAGGGCTGCGCGGCCAACGGCACCGTGCTCGAATCGGCCCGGCCGCGCGACTACGAGATCGTGACGTGGCTCCAGCAGTTCACCCGCGACCGGGGGCTGACGATCGACCCCAAGGCGCTCTCGATGCTGAGCGACCACCTCGGCACCAACATCGCCAAAATCGCCAACGAACTGCAAAAGCTGATGGTCTCGCTGCCCGAAGGCACGAAGAAGATCACCGACGCCGACATCGAGGCCAACATCGGCATCTCGAAGGACTTCAACAACTTCGAACTCTGCAAGGCCGTCGTCACGCGCGACATGAACCGCGCCCTGCTCATCGCCGACCACTTCGCCCGCAACCCCAAGGACAATCCGCTGCTGGTGACGATCATGTCGCTTTTCGGGCAGTTCAAGGAGATTTTCGTGGTCAACTACCTGCGGTGGCTCTCGCGCCACAAGGGCCAGCCTTTTCCGCCCGACACCGAGCTGATGCGCATCCTGCGCAAAAGCAACACGTTCTTCATCAACGAGATCAAGCAGCACGCCGCCCTCTGGGACAACCGCAAGGTCTTCGCCATCCTGGGCCTCATGCGCGAGTACGATGCCAAAAGCAAGGGCATGAACACGGGCGGCGCTTCCGACGGCGAACTGCTGCGCGAACTGCTGCTGAAAATCTTCCTGTTGTGACAGAACTCCATCTCTATCAGACCGTTCACGTCGCCGACGAGCGTCCCCGCCTGGTCAGGGCCCACGCCGCCCTGCTGGCCGAGGCGGCCCGCACGTTTTTCGGCTGCGACTACGCGCCCGACGTGCGGCTGCTGGAGAGCCGCATCGCGGCCCTCGTGCGTTCGGAACGCTATCCCCGGTCGGTTTCGAGTTTCGTGCGCATCGAGGTCTCCGACAACGGCACCGAACGGCTCCGGCCGGCCGGCTACTCCCTCTACAACGGCTACGCTCTGCGCAGCGTAATGCCCGACGCCCGGGTCGTCCGCTGCGAAGTTCCCGGCATCGAACTGCCCACCTCGGGCCGCGAAGCGCTCCACCGGCTCGCCGACCGCCGGGCCCGCGCCCTCGGAGCCGACCTTGCCGTCCGCGCCGACCTGCACGGAGTCTGCTACTCGGCCGACAGCGCCCCGCTTTTCGCCGTGCGCAACAACACGGTCTTCACCTCGCCGGAGCTCGTTTCCGACAGCGGCGATCCGGCACCGCCCCCGTTCGAAGCAACGTCCGCCCGTGCGGTCAGTACTGCCGTGCCGCCGGAGCCCCGCGAACCGAATGCCGGCCCTGCTCACCCCGAACTTTTCGTCCAAAATCCCGCCGCTCCCGCTTTCCGCAGCGTAGAACGCGAAACGGCCGCCCACGCCATCCGGACCGCCGGGCTGACGCTGAGCGAAGAACCCATCCTGCAGTCGGAACTCGCAACTTACGACGAACTCTTCTACGTTGACCACCGCGGCGTCACCGCACTGGCCCACTGCGACGGCGCGCCCTACATGTTCCTCGTCGCCGAACGCATCGCCGAGGCCATGGAGGGGATGTTCTGAATCCGCCATGTCCGATTCCATAAGCAGGCAAAGGCCGCCCGCCATTCATCTTGGGCGGCTCGCACCAAAGGTGCGCCCCCGCAGCCGCCCAAGATGGCGACACCAAGCGTCGCAGCGCGGCTGGAACTGCGTTTTTCAGAAAAAAGATTCGGCCGCGCAACACAAGCGGATTTCTCCGTCCGCCCGTTTCCGCACCGCCCAACAACGACAATTGTGAATTCCGGATTGTGAATTCTGTTTTTTTCGCTACCTTTGTTTTCCATGAAGCGAACCGCCATCTTCCCCGGGTCGTTCGACCCCTTCACCCGCGGCCATGCGGCGCTGGTCGACGATGCGCTGAAAATCTTCGACCGCATCGTCATCGGCGTGGGCAACAACACCGCCAAACAGGGACTGCTCGCCGTCGAACAGCGCAAACGGCTCATCGACGACATCTATGCCGGCAATCCGCGCGTCGAAGCCTGCATCTACACAGGGCTGACGGGCGAATTCGCCGAAGCGGCGGGCGCCTGCGCCATCATCCGCGGCGTGCGCAACACCACCGACTTCGAGTACGAACGCACGATGGAAGCCACCAACCACCGCATCTACCCGGGGCTCACGACCGTCATGCTCTTCACCCCGGCGGCCGTGGCCGACATCTCGTCGTCGACCGTGCGCGAGGTGCTCTCGTTCGGCCGTTCGGTGGAGGAGTTCCTGCCCGAAGGCATCGACATTACAAACTATCTATAATACTATGGCAATGGAATTTACAGCCGAAATGATCGCCGGATTCCTCGGCGGCGAGGTCGTCGGCGACAAGCTGGCGGCCGTGCACACCGTGTCGTCCATCGAGCAGGGCAAGGCCGGATCGCTGGCCTACCTCACCAATCCCAAATACGAACCCTATCTCTATACCACAGGCGCCAGCATCGTGCTGGTCGACAAGTCGTTCACCCCCTCGCAGCCGGTCACGGCCACGTTGGTCAAGGTCGACGATGCGGGGGCCTGCGTCGTGAAGCTCCTCGAAATGTACAACGCGGCCAAACCCCGCCGCACGGGCATCAGCGCCCATGCCTCCATCTCGGAGAAGGCGGCGGTAGGCGAAAACTGCTACGTCGGCGATTTTGCGGTGGTAGAAGAGGGTGCGAAAATCGGCGCCGGCTGCCAGATCTACCCCCAGGTCTACGTAGGCACCGGTGTCGAGATCGGTGAAGGGACGACGCTCTATCCCGGGGTCAAAGTCTACGAAGGCTGCAAGATCGGCAGCCGCTGCATCCTCCACGCCGGCGCGGTGATCGGTGCCGACGGCTTCGGATTCATGCCCAACGCGGCGGGCGGATTCGACAAAATCCCCCAGCTGGGCAACGTGGTCATCGAAGACGACGTCGAGATCGGCGCCAACACCTGCATCGACCGCGCCAAGACCGACTCCACGGTCATCCGCCACGGGGTGAAACTCGACAACCTGATCCAGATCGGCCACAACGTGGAGATCGGCGCCAACACCGTGTCGTCGGCCCAGACGGGCATCGCCGGCACCTCCAAGGTGGGCAGCAACTGCTTCCTGGCGGGCCAGGTGGGCATCGCCGACCATGTCACGATCGGCAACCGCGTGCAGGTGGGTTCGAAGAGCGGTATCGACAAGAGCGTGCCCGACGGCGAAATCCGTTTCGGTTACCCGGCGCTTCCGGGCATGCAGTACCACCGTTCGGCCGCCGTATTCAAGCGGCTGCCCGAGCTGGACAAGCGCCTGCGCGACCTCGAAAACGAGCTTGAAGAACTGAAGAAATAGCGAACGTTCGTTGGCACCCCGACCGTCATACCGCATCATGGGCATCGACCCAGGCACCAACTTCATGGGTTACGGTGTGCTGGAGATCGAAGGGCGCACGGTGCGGCCGGTCGTGTTGGGCGACATCGACCTGCATAAGCTGACCGATCCCTACGCCAAGCTGGCCCGCATCTTCGAGCGCGTGGGGGCTCTCATCGACGAATACCGGCCGCGCGAAGTGGCCCTCGAATCGCCCTTTTTCGGCGAAAACGTGCAGTCGATGCTCAAGCTCGGGCGTGCCCAGGGCGTAGCGATGGCCGCCGCGCTGAGCCGCGGGCTTTCGGTCTCGGAATACGCTCCCATGCGTATCAAGCAGGCCATCACCGGCCGCGGATCGGCCGATAAGGAGCAGGTCGCCGCCATCGTCTGCCGCACCCTCGCCATCGACCGGCCGCCCCGGCGGCTCGACGCCACCGACGGCATGGCCGTAGCGCTGTGCCACTATTACACCACCGCCTCGCCGCTCCAGGCCGCTCTCGGCACAGAGCGCGTCAAGGGGCTGGGCGGCGGCAAAAAGGCAGCGTCCAAAGGCGGATCGCAAAGCTGGGAGCAATTCCTGCGCAGCCACCCCGACCGCGAAGTAAAGTAGGCGAAACGAATAACAGCGATATTTTGTAGGTTCTTAAATGGCTGAGGGTTACGCAGATCGCTTGCAGCCCCCTCTCGGAGAGGTTGCGGCCGCAGACTTTTCGAATCGCCGCTGCAACACGCACCCATACCGCCTCGTTCACAAGCCTTGCAAAATGCCCGGGCAAGCCTGCAATCTCGCATTCCGCATGTTCCGCACCGCATCGCCGCGCACCGGTCACAATAAAAGGAAAAAGCCTATCAATCAGCAACATATAGCCTATCCGGAGAAGCAACTATCGTTTTTTATTAAAATTCTTGCCCGTTTTCTTGTTCTTTTCGGATTTTTGCCCTACATTTGCATTCGCAATTCGGCACCGTAGCTTAATTGAATAGAGCATCTGACTACGGATCAGAAGGTTACAGGTTTGAGTCCTGTCGGTGTCACAAAGAAAGAGAGACTACATATAGTAGTCTCTCTTTCTTGTGTTTTGCGCAGAACCTCCGGCGGCAATGATCGACAATACCGGTCTGTCCTGATCGGAATCGAACTTTGCCTGATTGGATACCCCAACGGAACAATCGGCAACAAAAAGCCATCCATGAACGATCCCGCACCGCATGAACCGGCACCGAGCACACTATCCAATAAAAAAGTCTCCACGGAGTACGCGGAGACAATAGGTTAAAAACCTTCGGCATGTAGCCTTATTGTGGTAAGATGTAGAATTGTTACAAGACAAATATAAGCCAAAATTTGGAATCTTGCAACTTTTTACATAATTTCACAAAAAAAGTTATTGCATGTCGAAAGTACTGGGACTGGATCTCGGCACCAACTCGTTGGGCTGGGCGATCGTAGAAAAAACCGAATACGGATACTCGCTGCTCGATAAGGGTGTCGATATTTTTCAGGAAGGAGTTGCCAGAGAAAAGAACAACGAGAAACCGGCCGTACAGGACAGAACCGATGCGCGAGCGCTACGCCGGCACTATTTCCGCCGCAGATTGCGCAAGATCGAAGTACTGAAGATACTTATCGAAAACGATCTGTGTCCCCGATTGTCGGAAGAACTGCTGACAGAATGGCGGAAAAACAAGAAATATCCGCTCGACGAAGCGTTCATCCGCTGGCAACGGACGGACGACAATATCGACAAAAATCCCTACCACGACCGCTATCGGGCATTGACCGAAACCCTCGATCTGAACAAGGAAGACGACCGCCATGCGCTCGGGCGCGCACTTTATCATCTGGCTCAGCGGCGCGGATTCATCAGCAACCGCAAGGATGCAGGGAAAGAGAGCGAAGACGGACAAGTCAAGCAAGGCATCAAGAATCTGACGGCCGACATGGAAAATGCCGGATGCCGGTATTTGGGCGAATATTTCCACATGCTCTATCTGCAGAAAGAGAAAATCCGCAAGAAATATACTTCGCGCAACGAACACTATCTGGCGGAATTCCGGGCCATCTGCGCAAAACAACACCTGCCCGAACCGCTGGAACAGGCCTTATATCGGGCCATCTTCTTCCAACGGCCTTTGAAATCGCAGAAAGGAGCGGTCGGCAAATGCACGTTCGAAAAACGGAAATCGCGCTGCCCGGTCTCCCACCCGCATTTCGAGGAGTTCCGCATGCACTCTTTCATCAACAACATCCGCATTGCCGCTCCGGAAGATAACGATTTCCGACCTTTGACACAGGCGGAAGCGGAAACGATCGTCCCGCTGTTTCTACGCAAAAGCAAGCCGCATTTCGACTTCGAAGAGATTGCGCGCAAAATAGCCGGCAAGGGACGTTATGCCTGCAAGGGCGACCGGAACGAGGCTGCATACCGGTTCAACTACGCACGCATCGCGACCGTAAGCGGATGCCCGGTCACCGCCTCGCTCATTTCGGTGTTCGGCGACGAGTGGCTGACGGAGATATGCCGCCGCTATACGCTTGCTTCAGGCAAGAGCGAACAACAGATATTGAACGACGTTTGGCATGCGCTGATCTCGTTCGACGACGAGGAACGACTTCGCACATGGGCGCGCGAAAAGCTCCGGCTCGAAGAGGAGCAAGCCGCAACTTTCGCTGCGATCCGCATGCCGCAGGAATATGCCGCGCTGAGTCTTAACGCCATAGAGAAGATGCTGCCGTATTTACGGGCCGGCTACCGTTACGATGAGGCGGTTTTCATCGCCAATCTTAAGGCAGCCTTGCCGCAAACAATCTATGAAGATGAAACGCACCGCCATGAAATCGAGCAAGACATCGTGCGTCTGCTGCTCGATTACAAGCGCAACCCTTACGACAAATACGATTCGAAAGAACGACGCATCGAGGCATATTTCAGCGACAACGGACTCGACGTATCACGGCTCCACCGCCTCTACCACCCGTCGATGATCGAATCCTACCATGTCCAGCGGCCCGATTCCAACGGTCTGCTGCAACTGGGATCGCCGCGAACCCCATCCGTGCGCAATCCGATGGCGATGCGGGCCCTGTTCCGATTGCGGATATTGATCAACCGATTGCTGCGCGACGGAAAAATCGACCCCGCGACCAAAATCAACATCGAATTCTCCCGGGGCCTCAACGATGCGAACAAACGCAAGGCCATCGAACAATACCAGCGCGAACGGGAGGCCGAACACCGGAGATTCGCCGACGAAATCCGGAAACAATACGCAGCGGAAACCGGAAGGGAGATCGAACCGACCGAAACGGACATATTGAAATACCGTCTTTGGGAGGAGCAGAAACATGTATGCCCCTACACAGGCAACCAAATCCGCATTTCGGATTTTATCGGTTCGGCAACGGACTATGACATCGAACACACCGTACCCCGGTCGCGCGGAGGCGACAATTCGCAGATGAACAACACGCTCTGCGAAAACAGGTTCAATCGGGAGGTTAAGCGGGCCAAACTCCCGTCCGAACTGTCAGGCCATGCCGAAATCATGGCGCACATCGAGGGGTTCGGATGGCAGGAGAAAATCGAATCGCTGCAAAAAATGGTCGAAGCGCAAGTACGCAAGAGCAAAAGCGCCGCCACGAAAACAGAGAAAGACAACGCCATTCAACGGCGTCACTATCTGCAAATGCAGCTGGCGTATTGGCGCGGCAAAATCGAGCGTTTCACCATGACCGAAGTTCCGGACGGCTTCTCGAACAGACAGGGAGTGGACATCGGAATCATCGGCCGCTACGCCCGGCTCTACCTGAAAACGGTCTTCGAGCGAATATACACGGTAAAAGGTGCGACGACCGCCGAATTCCGCAAAATGTGGGGCTTGCAGACGGAATATGCCAAAAAGGAACGTGTGAATCATGTCCACCACTGCATCGACGCCATTACGATCGCCTGCATCGGCCGCAGCGAATACGACCATTGGGCCCGCTATGTCGGAGACGAAGAACGCTACCTGCGCAACGAAGGCACCCGTCCGCAATTCGAAAAACCCTGGCCCACATTCACCGAAGATGTCAAGGCGATTGCCGACGAACTGCTCGTCTCGCATCATACGCCGGACAACCTGCCCAAACAGAGCCGCAAACGGCTGCGCATCCGCGGCAAGGTACAGGTCGACGGCCAAGGCAAGCCCATCTACATGCAGGGCGATACGGCCCGGGGAGCGCTGCACCAACAAACTTTCTACGGAGCGATCATGCGCAACGACGAAATCAAACATGTCGTCCGCAAATCGCTCGACCAACTCCAACCCGCCGACGTAGAAAAGATCGTCGACGATGCGGTGAAACAAAAGGTGAAGGACGCGATCGAATGCGTAGGATTCAAAACGGCGATGAACCCGGCGGAACACACGATCTGGATGAACCGGGAAAAAGCCGTACCGATCCGCAAAGTGCGCATCTTCACACCGAGTGTTACGAAACCTATACACCTCAAGCCGCAACGCGACGCTTCGGCGAAAGCATACAAACAGGATTACCTTGTCACGAACGACGGCAACTACTGCATGGCCGTTTATGAGGGAACCGACAAACGCGGAAAGACCCGGCGCTCGTTCGAAATCGTCAGCAACCTGGAGGCCGCGAAATATTTCAAGGCGAGCGCCGACCGGACGGCCCGGCCCGATTTGGTGCCGATAACCGACGCAAACGGCGACCCGCTGAAATGCCTGCTGAAAACAGGCTCGATGGTGCTTTTCTACGAAAATTCGCCGGAGGAACTGCATGAATGCACCCAGAAGGAGCTGGCGAAACGGCTGTACAAGGTAACGGGAATGAGCACATTAGTCCTGCAACAAAAATATTTTTATGGGACACTTACTTTAAAGCATCATCAGGAAGCCCGGCCGGCCGGAGAGCTAAAGGCCAAAAGCGGAGCATGGCAATCAGGTGAAGAGTATCGACCGGTCATCAGCATTCTGCACACGCAACTGAACGCCTATGCCGAAGGCTACGATTTCGACATGACCGTCACGGGAGAAATCGAATTCAAACACCACCCGTCATGCTGAAACGCGCCCTCTTTTTCTCGACGCCCTTTTCGCTGAGCCTGCGCAACGGCCAGATGATCGTCCATACGAAAGAGGCTCCGGAAATGCAGAAAAGCATTCCCGTAGAAGACATTGGCGTGATCGTTCTGGAAGATCAGCAGACTACGGTCACCCTGCCGTTGCTCAATGCGCTTTCCGACAACAACGCGGCTGTCATCCTTTGCGGGAACGACCGCATGCCGAATGCCATGCTGATGAATCTGGACTCCAACAAGACGCAAGGCGAAAGTTATCGAGCGCAGATCGAAGCGAGCGAGCCGCTCAAAAAGAGCATCTGGAAACAGATCGTCGAAGCGAAAATCCGCAATCAGGCTGCCTTGCTGCGAAAACTGGGAAAAGACGGAGACAAGCTGAAACCCTACTACATGAATGTAAAAAGCGGGGACACGGACAACCGGGAGGGAATCGCCGCCAAAATATATTGGACCGAGCTGTTCGGCCGTGAATTCATTCGTTCGCGCGAGGGCTCGGAACCGAACAATCTGTTGAACTATGGCTATACGATTCTTCGGGCCGCCGTTGCCCGCTCATTGATGGGATCGGGTCTGTTGCCGGCTTTCGGGATTTTTCACCGCAACCGCTACAACGCATTCCCCCTGGCGGACGACCTGATGGAACCCTATCGCCCGTATGTCGACGAACTGGTATACAAGCTCCAGTCCGAAGGCAAGTTGCAACTGACCAAGGAGGTCAAGGGCGAATTGTTGCGCTTGCTTTTCGTCGACACGCGTTTCGAAAAAGTGCTACGCCCGCTCGATGTGGGATTGACGTTCACCTCGGCGTCTCTGGCGAAATGTTTTGCCGGAACCCACAAAAAGATACTTTACCCACTGCTCGAATAATGTCCGAATCACGTCTGAATGCCTACCGAATCATGTGGTTGTTCGTCTTCTTCGACCTTCCGACTCAAACCAAAACCGAGCGGCGCCATGCCGCCCAGTTTCGCAAGGCATTGGAGAAAGACGGCTTCTCTATGATGCAATACTCGGTTTACGTCCGGCACTGCGCATCAAAAGAAAATTTGCACGTGCATGTCAATCGGGTCAGAAAGTCCATGCCTCCGGCCGGATACACCAGCATCTTAAGTGTCACGGACAAACAATATGGAGAAATCATGAATTTTTGGGGCAAAATCGAACGGGCCCGGCCCGAAACGCCCCAACAACTTGAATTCTTCTGAAAAATGAATTACTTTCGTTCTTTGAAATACAAAAACAGCATCGAATCGACTTCGGCGAGGTTTCCGGCCTTGTTTTATCCGCCAAAATTCCGCACAAACAGGCTGAAATCAGCCGGTTATATGCCCGGCGTTGTGGTTTGATGTAGTTTTTCAATATTATACAACAGTACCGGAAATTGGGGGAATTGGAAATCAGTTGTGGTTTGATGTAGTTTTTCAATATTATACAACGCGGAGGAAGCCAAGGATGCCTATGTGGCAGTTGTGGTTTGATGTAGTTTTTCAATATTATACAACTGAAATCTTACAAATGAGTGTGTACGATGTGTTGTGGTTTGATGTAGTTTTTCAATATTATACAACTAGAAACTGCGATCCGCGCAGCAGTTTGTAGTTGTGGTTTGATGTAGTTTTTCAATATTATACAACTATTACATTCAAAGAAGCAAGAGATTGCTGTTGTGGTTTGATGTAGTTTTTCAATATTATACAACCTCGTGGGCGCGCTGCATTTGAACTGTACTGTTGTGGTTTGATGTAGTTTTTCAATATTATACAACGAAAAGAACCTACGAAATTATCGAAAATCAGTTGTGGTTTGATGTAGTTTTTCAATATTATACAACTTGTCGAGCAATTTTACCGCTGTGTGAATGGAACGAAATAGGGAAAGCATGATCGCCTACTGCCGCTACTACCGCGGCGAGCAAGAGAACCCGCACAACGGTGGTGATGCCGCCGCGTTTTGGGGCATCGAGAAGGCGTGGGTAGACAAGTCGCTCGCACAGAGCGACGACCTGGTTGTGTGCGCGGACGAGTACGCGGCTGCCGGGCTGACGGACTTCGAGACCGGGGACGGCGTGCCGGCATTGCTCAAGGCCATCTTGTACAATCGGTTCGTGTACTGGACGAGCGGCACGCCGTCCGACTTTAAGGCGTTCTACAAGTGCCGGTACCTGGGCTAAATCTGCCCGATCACCTCGATGTCGATGTAGTAGCGCGAGCCCTTTTTTTCGACCTTAGTGACGCGGAAACGGGTATTGCGCTGAATCAGCATCTCGTTCTCTGAAGCATACGCCGAGCGACCGTCGATGTAGAGCATTTTGGTTCCGCGTGGGCAGTAGATATTCAGAATATTGCCGCCGAACCCCGTTCCTTTTGCCGCACCGCAACTCATGAATCCCATGTCTGTAAGCGTCTTGCCGACCAATGCGTTGAAGCCGCGCTCGTCCAGTTGTGGTTTGATGTAGTTTTTCAATATTATACAACCGACATATACAAGGCTATCCGCAAAGCTACGGGGTTACCACCGGGCATGGGCCATAAGTACTATGAGGAATGGCGCGTGATGACACCAGCAGAAAAAGCATCAAAAAAAAGGGCACGACCTCGTAGAGAAGTCGCGCCGATATTACGAAAGGATTAGAGCCATCAGATTGGAACCTTGATATTCGGGCCCTTTTCGCTAAAAAGCCACGTTACGCCGAACGTATCGTAGTCCTCTTTGGAAATTTCATAAGGGATACTCATATAGTCGGGGTTTCCGTACCGCATATCGCTGTCGGGGCCTAACTTGTATTCAGGGACCAAATAGTAATGACCGGGGCGATCCGAAGCCCATAGCTTGGCAAAGCAATCCCCGTTGTCATCCTCGCGGATAACGGCATCCTCTTCGTAGTGCGCAAAATATTTCATATCTGAATTTTACGTTCAAATAAATGGCAGTCTATGCTCGACCACTCGCATCCCACCGTCTTGTTTCAGACGCCATTCGACAACATCGAAAAGCCTTGTCCGTCGGCAAGACCGCCATTCATTGTGCGAAGATAAACATTCTTTTCGTTCTTTCCCAATCACATCTTTTTAATAGGAACGCCGCAAAGCGTTTCTGCGCTGCACCAACCTCGTAGGTAATCAATCGCACAAGCGGCAATAGCCCGCCCTTGCACGGTCTTGGTCGCCGATGGACGACTTAGTGATGTCGGTAATACGGTTTTCGAGTATGTCGAGCGCCTTCGTGTATCCCTCCTTGACCGCCGCGTTGCAATGGCGGTTGATGGGCTTCTCAGCCAACCGCCCCTTGATCCGGACGATTGTGTTGTCGATGTCCGCCTGCTTGGGCGCGGTCTGCTTGCTGCTAACGAATTTGGGGTTCTTTTGCATGGTTTTGTCGTTTTCGGTTCAAGGGCTCTTTCGTAATGGAGCATTTCCGCCCGTTATACGGATTTTCGGTCATGATGCCTATGTTCCACAGCCGCCGGAAACCGCAACCTATCTGTGGTTGTGGTTTGATGTAGTATTCCAACGTATCATTTACGGCCGCACATGTGGTGGTGGTATTAAGTTGTTCTGCGACGCAACCCAACGTTTTCGACAAGCCGAGCGCAGAACCGAACTTGTTCGGGATTTGCCGAAGCGAGAAAAGGTGCATGAAAAGAACGTTTTCGACAAGCCGAGCGCAGAGCCGAGTTTACTTGAGCTATGCCGAGGCGAGAAAACCTGCCCGACAGGGAACGTTTTCCTAAACCGAGTGCAGACCGGGTTTTTCGGGGCCGGGGCGGAAAACCTGCCCGCAAGAAAAACGGATTTTTGCGGACAGTCATAAAAATTTATTGATTTTCGATAAAAATAAATTGTTTTTCGAAAATAAATTACTACTTTTGTCCGTCACTCCTGCTCGAGATACGAAATATCCGCTCCCCTGCACGAGGAACCGGAAGCATGGCAGCAGAAACGCCCCCGGCGAAAACATGAGCCGGACGCAAGGACCGAAAAGAGAAACCGAGCCGGCGGACGAGACCGGAACAAACAGCACGAAACCATGATCAGACTGGAACAGATTCACAAGACCTACAACAACGGTTCGCCGTTGCACGTACTCAAAGGCATCGACCTGGAAGTCGAACGCGGCGAACTGGTGTCGATCATGGGCGCTTCGGGCTCGGGCAAGTCGACGATGCTCAACATCCTTGGCATTCTGGACAACTACGACAGCGGCAGCTACTACCTGGGCGGGCGGCTGATCCGCAATCTGAGCGAAACGCAGGCCGCCGAGGCGCGCAACAACATGATCGGCTACATCTTCCAGTCGTTCAACCTCATCAGCTACAAGAACGCCATGGAGAACGTGGCCCTGCCGCTCTACTACCAGGGCATGGCCCGGCGCAGACGCAACGCACTGGCGCTGGAGTATCTCGACATGCTGGGGCTCCGGGAGTGGGCCTCGCACATGCCCAACGAGATGTCGGGCGGTCAGAAACAGCGCGTGGCCATCGCCCGGGCGCTGATCAACAAGCCGCAGATCATCCTGGCCGACGAGCCCACGGGCGCGCTCGACAGCGCCACCTCGCAGGAGGTGATGAACCTGCTGCGCAGCGTCAACACCGAGATGGGCATGACCATCATCTGCGTGACGCACGAGCAGTCGATCGCCGACCAGACCGACCGCATCATCCGTCTGCGCGACGGAGTCATCGATTCGATCACCTCCACCGGCCCGGAACGATGAGACAAACCATCGCAAACCGGACGCAACGCACAAAAGCAACCCTACGATGAGAGAACTGCTGCTGGAAATCTGGACCTCGGTGCGCCGCAACAAGCTGCGCACGTTCCTTACGGGGTTTTCGGTCGCTTGGGGCATCTTCATGCTTGTCATCCTCCTGGGTTCGGGCAACGGCCTCAAGAACGGCGTGCTCTCCAACTTCGGCGACTACGCCACCAACTCCATCGACCTCTTCGGCGGCCGCACCTCCAAAGCCTACATGGGCTATCAGAAAGGCCGCCGCATCCGCATGAGAAACAGCGATCTGGAGATTCTGAGCCGCGAATTCCCCGAAATCGAACAGGTCGCCGCCAACTCGTGGTACAACTCCGTGACGGTCACCTACGACAAGGAATTCACCACGGCGGCCCTCCGCGGATCACTGCCGAAAATCGCTGAGATCGAAGGTGTCAAACTCTCCGCAGGACGCTTCATCGACGAGGTCGACATCGCCGAATGCCGTAAGACGATCGTTATCGACGAACCGATGCGGCGCGTGCTCTTCAAAGACGAGGATCCCTTGGGCAAACAAGTCAAGGCGGGCAATTCGGTCTTCACCGTCATCGGCGTGGAGAAAGGCGACGTCCAACGCAACACCTCCTCCTGCTACATTCCGCTGACCACCGGACAACTTCTTTACAAGGCCAACAACCCCGAAGTCAACAATATCATCATCACGGTGCAGGGCATCGCGACCGACGAAGCGATGGCAGCCTTCGAAAAACGGCTGCTCCGACGGCTGGCCGCCGAACACCGGTTCGCTCCCGACGACGAAAGCGCCATCTGGATCGCCAACACCCTGGAGCGCTACAAAAGCATCATGGTCGTTTTCGCGGGCATCAACCTTTTCGTGTGGATCATCGGCCTGGGCACGCTGCTGGCCGGCATCGTGGGCGTGAGCAACATCATGCTGGTGACCATCACCGAGCGCACCTCCGAATTCGGCATCCGCAAGGCGCTCGGCGCCCGCCCGGCTTCGATCATCCGGCTGATTCTGACCGAATCGGTCCTCGTCACCGCGGTCTTCGGCTACATGGGCATGGTGCTGGGCGTCGCCGTCATGGAGATCGTGAATCACCTGCTCAAACAGGCACCCGGAGAGACGTCCGACAGCATAGGAAACGTCTTCCTCAACCCCACGCTCGACCTCGGCATCGCCGTCAGCGCCACCATCGTGCTGGTCGTGGCCGGACTGATCGCCGGCTACGTCCCCGCCCGCCGCGCCGCACGGCTGAAAACCATCGACGCACTGAGATACAACAAGTGATTCACAATTCACAATTCACAATTCACAATTCAAATAAAAAAACGGCAAACTCATACGAATCGAACTCCGACGTTTTCGGTCCGCACCGCTCCCTGCGGCAAGCCGAACGGCGCAGAACCGACCAAGTCAAGAAACACGATTATGAATTGTGCTTTTTAATTTTGAATTTTCAATGACCCGACTTTTCGACAGCGACCGCTGGAGCGAGATATGGCAGACCATTTCGCGCAACCGCAAACGCAGCATCATGACGGCGCTCGGCGTCTTCTGGGGCATCTTCATGCTTACCGTCATGCTCGGCGCCGGCATGGGTCTGGAGCGCCTGTTCCGGGCCCAGCTGGGCGACATGTCGACCAACACCGTCCTCATGCAGCCCCAGCAGACCTCCGTACCGTACAAAGGCATGCCCAAAAACCGCTGGTGGCGCATGGTCAACAGCGACGTCGAAGTCCTCAAACAACTGCCCGAAGTGCTCTACGCCTCGGCCGCGTTCTGGGGCGGCGAACTCCATTGCAGCCGCAGCGACCGCAAGGGCGACTACTCGCTGATGGGTTATTCGCCCGACTACCAGCGCATCAACCCGCAGAAGATCCTCTACGGACGCTTCATCAACGACGTCGACATGCAGCGCAAGCGCAAGGTCTGCGTCATCGGCACCCAGGTGTGGAAAGACCTCTTTCCCGGCGGCGAAGACCCCGCGGGCCGGATCATCAAGGTCAACAACAGCTATTTCACCGTCATCGGCGTCATCCGCAAGCAGAGTTCCGCCATGTCGTTCAGCGACGTCGAGCGTACGATCATCGTTCCCGTCTCGCTGGCCCAGCAGATGTTCGGGCGCGGCGACTTCGTGCACATGATCGCCGTGGCCGGCCGCGACGACATCGCGAGCGAACGCGTCGAAAAAGCCTGCAAGGAGATCCTTTTCGCCCGCCATCTCATCGCTCCCGACGACGAAAAGGCCGTCTGGACCATAGCCGTCGCAGAGATGCTCGGCCGCGTGCAGGGACTCTTCCGCGGCATCGCGCTGCTCACCTGGATCGTGGGTCTCGGCACCTTGCTGGCCGGCATCGTGGGCGTGAGCAACATCATGCTCGTCACTATCCGCGAGCGCACCCAGGAGATCGGCATCCGCCGCGCCATCGGAGCGCCTCCGCGGGCCATCCTTTCGCAGATTCTGAGCGAAAGTTTCATGCTGACCTTCATCGCCGGCACGCTCGGACTCACGGCCGCCGTGGGCCTGCTCTCCGTCGCCGACTCGGTCTATCGCCAGGTCGTAGCGAGTGCGCAGGAAGGCTTCGACGTTTCGTGGCAGGTGTCGTTCGGCACCGCCGTCGAAGCCTTGGCCATCATCGTCGCCGGCAGCCTGCTGGCCGGCGTGCTCCCCGCGCTCCGCGCTCTGAAAATCAAGGCTGTGGACGCCATACGCGAAGAATAACACCCCGCATACGAAAGACAGAAATAAACTACCGCCATGAAAAAATTCCTCAAAATCGCCCTCGGCGTGCTCTTCGCAGCCCTGCTCGTCGGCATGTTCTGGTTCCTGTGGCAGAAGACCCGCCCCGTCAAGACGGTCTACGAAATCGTGCAGCCCAAGGTCGACACCCTGCGGCAATACGTCATCGCTACGGGCAAGGTCGAGCCCCGCGACGAGGTGCTGATCAAGCCCCAGATTTCGGGCATCGTAGCGGCCGTCTACAAGGAGGCGGGGCAGAGCATCCGCCAGGGCGACGTCATCGCCACCGTCAAGGTCGTGCCCGAAATGGGGCAGCTGTCGAGCGCCGAATCGCGCGTCTCGACGGCCGAAATCACCCTCTCGCAGACCCGCCGCGAGCACAACCGCACCGCCGCGCTCCACGACAAGGGCGTCGTCTCCGACGAAGAGTTCGAGCAGAGCCGCACGGCACTCGCCAAGGCCCGGGAAGAGCTGCGCAACGCCCGCGAGAACATGGAGATCGTGAAGAACGGCATCACTCAGCGTTACAAAGAATTGAGCAACACACAGATACGCTCCACCATCGACGGCATGGTCCTCGACGTGCCCATCAAGGTCGGCAACTCCGTCATCCAGGCCAACACCTTCAACGACGGCACCACCGTCGCCACGGTGGCCGACATGACCAAGATGCAGTTCCAGGGCAAGATCGACGAAACCGACGTGGGCAAACTCCACGAAGGCATGCCCGTCAAGCTGACGATCGGCGCCCTGCAAAACGTCGAACTCGACGCCGAACTCGAATATGTGGCGCCCAAGGCCACCGAGGACAACGGCGTCATCATGTTCGAGGTCAAGGCCGCCGTGCGCATTCCCGAGGATGTCTTCGTGCGCGCCGGTTACAGCGCCAACGCCAGCATCATGATCCAGAACCGCGAAGGCGTTCTCGCCCTGCCCGAAAGCACCGTCGAGTTCGAGGGCGACAAGACCTACGTCTACTTCCTCACCAGCGATCCGGATGCCGACGAACAGACTTTCGAGCGCCGCGAAGTAGCTGTCGGACTCTCCGACGGCATCGACATCGAGATCACCGAAGGCCTCATCGAGGGCGACCGCATCCGCGGCGCCAAGCAGGACAGCAAGGAGTAACCCTCAACGACCCAAGGCATGAAACCGTTCTTTCTGACCCTTGCGCTCTGCGCCCTGACGGCCGCACCGACGCAAATGCGCGCGCAGGAACTCCCCGCCCAGCCCCGCTGGTCGCTCGACGAGTGCATCCGCTACGCCCAGCAGAACAACATCGAGGTGAAGCAGCGCGCCCTCTCCGTCGAGCAGCAGGACGTCGAGCTCTCCACGGCCCGCTACAGCCGGCTGCCCGACCTGAACGCCTCCGTAGGCTACAACGCATCGTTCGGCTGGGGCACCTCGGCCGACAACACCCGCAAGAGCGAGACGCTCCAGACCGGTTCGTTCGACATCTCGGCGTCGATGCCGCTCTTCTCCGGGCTGCGCATCAACCGCCAGATCAAGGGCGGCAAGCTCGACCTGGCGGCCGCCGTCCAGGAGCTCGAACGCGCCAAGGAGGACGTGGCCGTCAACATCATGACGCGCTACCTCGAAGTGCTCTACTGCAAGGAACTGGTCGGCGTCGCCGAACGGCAGCTGGCACTGAGCAATGCGCAGGCCGAGCGTTCGCGCGAACTCGTCGGCGCCGGCAAGCAGCCCGAATCGGCCCTCTACGAAAGCCGCGCCCTGGCGGCCAACGACCTCCTGGCGCTCACCCAGGCCCGCAACAACCTGCGGATCGCCCTGCTCGATCTGAGCCAGGCGCTCAACCGCGAGAGCGCCGCCGGCTTCGACATCGTGGTTCCCGTGCTCGACAGCGTGGCTCTGGCTTCGCTCCACCGGATCGGATCGGCCGAAAGCGTCTACGCCTATGCCGTCGACCACCGGCCGGGCATCCGCACGGAGCGCCTGCGCCTCGAAAGCACCGAGAACGCCGTGCGCATCGCCCGCTCCTACCTCTACCCGTCGCTCTCGCTGCGCGGCGGATTCGGTACGGGGGTCTACAGCAGCATGGAAGCGGCGTTCGGCACCCAGCTCGACCGCAACCGCAACGAATTCGTAGGCGTCTCGATGAGCATCCCCATCTTCAACCGCCGCGCCACGCGCAACAACATCCGCACGGCCAAGATCGCCGTGCGCAACCAGCAGCTCGCCCTGCTGAACGCCGAGCAGGCCCTGCGCAAGGAGATCGAGCAGGCATGGGTCAATGCCGACGCCGCCTATGCCAAATATTGCGCCGCCGAACAGGCCCTGGCATCCGCACGCGTAGCCTTCGCCTACGAAGAACGCAAGGCCGAAGCGGGCCGCTCGACGCTTTTCGATTTCAACGACGCCAAGACCCGTATGCAGAAGGCCGAATCGGAGCTCGCGCAGGCGCGTTTCGAATTCGTCTTCCGGCAGAAAATTCTCGACTTCTACCGCGGCGAGCCGCTGACGTTGTAACCCCGATTCCCGATCGAAGCTCCATGCGAGGGGCGCAAGCCCCGTGGAAAGCCGGCAGCGGCAGCCACGGAAGCCGCCCGAGCCCACGAACCACAAACCGGGGCTGTCGGTTTTCCGACAGCCCCGATCGTTTTGTTGCCATTCCGGAATTTTTCCCTACTTTTGCACCAAAACAGCCTGCGATGGATTGGATACGCGCCATACTCGTCGAACACTCGGCCCTGCAGGCCGTCGTCGTTCTCTCGCTCATCTCGGTGATCGGCATCGGACTGGGCAAAATCCGGTTTTTCGGAGTCTCGCTCGGCGCGGCCTTCATCTTCTTCACGGGTATCGTCGCCGGCCACTTCGGGCTCACGGTCGACCCGGCCATGCTGGCCTTCACCGAGAGTTTCGGACTGATCCTCTTCGTCTACGCCCTCGGACTGCAGGTGGGGCCCGGATTCTTCAGTTCGATGCGCTCCGACGGCGTGCGGCTGCTCGTACCCTCCATCGCCGTTGTCCTGCTCGGCACCGGCGGCGCCGTGGCCCTGAGCTACGCATGCGGCGTTCCGATGCCCGAGATGGCAGGCATCCTCTGCGGCGCCACGACCAACACCCCCGCCCTCGGTGCCGCCCAGCAGACGCTCCAGTCGATGGGTTACGCCTCCTCCGGCGCCGCCCTGGGGTGCGCCCTGGCCTACCCGTTGGGCGTTATCGGCGTCATCCTGGCCATCATCGTCATCCGCAGATGCTTCGTCCGGCCCGCCGACCTCGCAGGACCCGACGCCGAGCACCGGCGCAGCGTCTTCATCGCCAGCTACCGGCTCACCAACCCCGCGCTCTTCGGCAAGAGCCTCCACGACGTCGCCGCCGAGAGCCAGCGCCACTTCGTCGTCTCGCGGCTCTGGCGCGGCGGGCATGTCTCGATTCCCACCTCCGACAAGACGTTCGAACCCGACGACGTCGTGCTGGTCATCACCAATCCCGACGAAGCCGACGCCCTGCGGCTGCTCTTCGGCGAACAGGAACACAAGGACTGGAACCGTGAAAACATCGATTGGAACTCGGTCGACAACCAACTTATCTCGCAGCGCATCCTGGTCACGCGGCCCGAGATCAACGGCAAACGCCTGGCCTCCCTGCGCCTGCGCAACAACTACGGCATCAACATCAGCCGCGTCTACCGCTCGGGCGTGCAGCTGCTCGCCACCCCCGACCTGCGGCTGCAGCTGGGCGACCGCTTGACGGTCGTGGGCGAGGCGCAGGCGATCCGCAGCGTAGAAAAGATTCTCGGCAACGCCGTGAAAAGCCTCAACGAGCCCAATCTCGCGTCGGTGTTCATCGGTCTGATCCTCGGACTCGCGCTCGGAAGCATCCCCGTGGCCATTCCCGGCATCTCCATCCCGGTCAAGCTCGGTCTGGCCGGCGGCCCCATCGTCGTGGGCATTCTGATCGGCACTTTCGGGCCGCGGCTCCACATGATCACCTACACCACCCAGAGCGCCAACCTCATGCTCCGGGCCTTGGGACTCTCGCTCTATCTGGCGTGCCTGGGACTCGACGCCGGCGCCCACTTCTTCGAGACGGTCATGCGCCCCGAAGGGGCCCTGTGGCTGGGTACGGGGTTCCTGCTCACATTCGTGCCGGTGGTGCTCGTAGCACCGTTCGCCCTGCGTCTCTTCCGGCTCGACTTCGGATCGGTCGCCGGACTGCTGTGCGGCAGCATGGCCAACCCCATGGCCCTGGGCTACTCCAACGAAACCATCGAGGGCGACAACCCCTCGGTCTCCTATGCCACGGTCTATCCGGTCTGCATGTTCCTGCGCGTAATCATCATTCAGCTCGTTCTGATGCTGACGCTGTAGTTTCCGGGCTCCCGGAACCGGGCGGAACCGCGGCAGCACCCGGAACCGGCGAGGAAACCGGCGGGCCCGCCGGCGGAGGAACGGCGGACGGCGCAGCTTGTGCGGCTTGTGCGGCCCGCAGCGCCTCGGTCCAGGCGCGGAGATCGTCGCCCGACGGCGACTGGAACACCCGCAGGCCGAATTCGGGCAGGATGCATAACATGTGCTCGAAAACGGCGAGTTCCACCTGCACGTAATCGACAAAGTAAATCGACGTAGTATAGAAATAGAGCTGGATGGGCACGCCCGTGTCGGTCGGCGCCAGCATGCGCACGGCGAGTTTCATGTCGTGGCGGGCCGAGGTCTTCTCCTGAAGATAACGCATCATGTAGGCCCGGAAGACCGCCAGGTTGGTCTGCCGCATCCTGTTGACCGGCGAGTCGTCGGCCCCGGCTCCCTGCGCTTCGTTGAGCCGGGCGTACTCCTGCTCGGTGCGGTCGACGTAGTCGCCCAGAAGACGGATCCTGCGGAAGCGTTCAAGCATCTCGGGCGTGCAGAAACGGATGGAAGTCATGTCGACCAGCACCGACAACTCGATGCGCCGCCCTCCCGAGAGCTGCATGGCGTGCCAGTTGACGAACGAGTCGCTGACCAGCTGGTAGGGCGGCAGCGTGACGATCGTGTTGTCCCAGTTGCGGATTTTCACGGTCGTGAGCGACACCTCCTCCACCGCGCCGTCGGCATCGAACTTCGGCACCGAAATCCAGTCGCCCACCTTCACCATGTCGTTGGCCGAGAGCTGGATGCTCGACACGAAACCCAGAATGCTGTCGCGGAAAATCAACATCAGCACGGCCGCCGAAGCCCCGAGGCTCGTCAGCAGGATGGTCGGCGATTTGTCCATCAGAACCGAAACGGCCAGGATGAAGCAGACGAGCAGCGCGAACCCCTGCGCCGTCTGCCGCAGACCCTTGATCGGCTTGTTCTGCCACGACGGACTCGCCGCCACGATCTGGAACGAAGCATAGATGAACGCGCTGACGAAACGGAAGATCGAGACGATGAGATAGACGTTCAGCAGCCGCAGCACCGCCTCGCGCGCCGCGGCCCTGGCCTCGAAAACCACCGGCAGCACCACCGCAATCAGCACGGCGCTCACCAGATGACATCCGCACCGCAGCACACGGGTGCTGAAAAGCCGGTCGTCCCACTTGGTGCGCGTACGCTCCACCACCTTGCGGACGCCGGGCACGATGGTCCATCGCAGCAGCTGGTCGACCAGCACCGTAGCGGCGATCACCAGCCCCAGGGCGACCCAGCTCTCCCACGTATCGTGGGCCGCCGACTCCACGCCCAGCCAGTCGAGCAGGGAATCGGTCCATTTCTTCAACAGATGGCGCATGCCGGTCCGAACCGCAATTTCCGCGCCGGGCGCCCGCTACGACAGGAGGGTTGCGAATTCGTGCTCGAAGTTGGGCGTGAAAACGCCCCGGCCCAAAGCCCGGCGAATCTCCCCGCAGCTCCAGAAGCGGCCGCCGTCGAGTTCGTCGCTCGGTGTCACCGGACCCTCCCACACCGTACGGAACACGTGCACCAGTTCGCATTCGCACGACGAACGGAACACGTAACGCCGCACCTCCTCGGCCCGGAACCCCTCGATGCCCAGCTCCTCGCGCACCTCACGGCGCAGCGCCTCTTCGATCGGCTCGCCGAAAGCCGCGTGCCCGCCCGCCGCCGTGTCCCAGCGTCCGGGCTGGATGTCTTTCCATGCCGGGCGTTTCTGCAGGTAGAGTTGGCCCTGCGGGTTGAAAACATGCAGATGCACCACCGGATGCAGCAACATCGACCCGCCGTGGCACCGGGCCCGCGTCGCACACCCCACCGTCCGCCCTTCGGCATCGACGACGGGGAAAAGTTCCTGTTGGTTTTGCAGCTTCGATAAAAGCTCAGACGAGTTCGGCCTTGCACAAACGTTCTCCATGGTTGCGCTGTTCATGATTCCGCGATGTCGGAATCCGCCGCAGCGGCGGAAAAAGAAAGAAAGGCGGAAGCCCCTCCCGGGAACCTGCCGCCTTCCGTATGCTAAAATTTCGGACCTCCCGTACGGGGCTGCCCCACCTCGAAGCCCAGTTCGCGCATCCATTCGGCCGTGTTGGGATCGACCTGGTCGACGCGGTCGGCCCAGCGCCGCTGCTCGACCAGCTCCTTGCGATGCGCCTCGATGCGGCGCTGCAACGGGAAGTCGGGATGTTGCAGAGCCGAACGCTCCTCGCGCTCCGAAGGACGGATGCGCCGGTCGAAGACATCCTCCAGCGCCGGCCGCCGGGCCCCCTCCCACTTGAAGCCCTTGAGGTAGAGCTCCCTGTCGGGCGGGAGCTTGTCGATGGGATCGATCGTATAGTGCGGTTCGTTGGTCCACACCATGCGCACCACCTGGTTCTCCTCTACGTAGAAATCGATGCCGCCGCTCTCAATGAAGAAAAGGCCCGTGATCTGGGGCGGTTCGCCGTCCTGATTGTAGTAGAGGGTCCGCGCATTGCCGTTGACCTTGTTGAGCCAGATGGCGTTGTCGCGGAAATAGGCCGTCATCTCCTTGCCGGCTATCTGGTTGTAGTGGATGCTGTCGAGGCGGTTGGCCATCATGGGAGCGCCCACGAAATCGGCCCGCGCGAGCTGCCGGTTGCGCGTGAAGATGTCCATCACCTCGGAGGTGATCTGGTTCTGCTCGTTCCACAGCACGGGGTCGACGTAGAGATGGATGGTCGAATCGGTGCTCACGGCGGTCATCGAATCGCAGACGCTCTGGAAATCGGAACGATAGATCCGCACGTTGCGGTAGCCCTGCAACAGGCGGAAGATACTGTCGTGCATCCGCGGCAGCGAGTCGGCCGAAGCCGCCATAACTACGCTGTCGCTCTGCCACTCTTTGTAGAGCAGGCGGTAGAGCGAATCGCGCTGGGCTGCCGCACGTGCCAGCCGCTCGTCCAGTTCGTGCAGCGCCGTCGAATCCTCCGGCAGGGGTTTCCCCTTGCGGGCGGCGCGGGCCTGCCGCGCCCGCAGCTTCGATTCGGCCTTGAGGCGCTGCGCGGCCAGGCGTAGTTCTTCACGCTCCTTCTGTTTCAGCAACTTGGCCGTAGCCTTGGCCTGCCGGCGGGCGGCGATTTCGGCCAGAAGTTTCTTTTTGGCGGCGGCTTTCGCCTTTTGGCGGGCGGCTTTGGCCTGCCGCGCCTCCTCCTTCTGTCGGGCCTTGCGTTCGGCGGGCGTCAGCACCCGCACACTGTCGGTCATGGCTGCCGAATCCGCAGCCAGCGAATCGGGCACCGCGGCCCGCTGCAACGAATCGGAGACTGCGCCCCGACCCAACGAATCCACCGTCTCCCGCCGCGACGCGACGCTCTCCCCTCGGGGAAGCGCGGCGGTCCGCACGGAATCGCGTCCGGCACCCGGCTTGCCGGCTTCGGAAGCCAGGCTGTCGATCCAAGGAAGCGTACGCAGCATGATCGAATCGGCCCGCATGAAGAGCGAATCGCCCTGCGAGAGATCGTAGCTCACGGCCGAAGGACGCCGCGTGAGCAACGCATCGCCGGGCTCTTTCCAATACTCGCCGTAATCGCCGAAAACCAGCACCTTGTGCGGCGTATCGTCGATCTGGATGCCGGAACGGAGAACGGCATGGTTGCGGGCACGGTAGAAATCGATGCTGTCGCTCCACATCTCCTGCTCGTCGGTGAGCACGTAGCCGTTGCGCGTTACCAGGTAGAGCGTATCGGCCTTGCGGTATTCGCCGCGGTCGGCATAGAGGTAGTTGCCGTCGCGACTCCAGATGTTGGTGCGTTCGAAAAAGTAGGCGTTGTCGGAATCCATGTTGTAGACCACCGAATCGCCCTTGAGTTCGTACTCCTCGCTGCGCATCTCGACCTCTCCGACGGCCGCCAGCTCCTTGGTGTCGGCATAGAAGTAGCCGCGCTCCGACTCGAGCACGTTGTCGCGGTTGGTCAGCACGCCGCCCCCGGCGAATTCGCCGACGTTCGTACGCGTGTCGAACTTGAACTCGTAAGTGTAGAGCGTTGCGTCGCCGTCGACCACCTTGATGATGGGCGAATAGACGCGGGCTTCGTTCTTGTCGCCGTCGTAGTCGGCGCGGTCGCCGTAGATGTAAGTTGTGTTCTTATTGATCAGCACATTGCCGAAGAACTCGATCCGCTTGTCGGAATAGCGCACGGCGCTGTCGCTGGTAATCACTGCCCCGTTGTGCTGGGCCGCAAAGTTGCCGACGAGGAAAATGACCGAATCGCCCGGCGCCACGGGGCCCGAGAGGTCGGACTTGAGGTCGATGATCTTCGCACCGCCGCCGGACGCCGAAGCGGAGGGCCGCCCGGGCTGCTGCTGCGCCGACGCTGCAAGCGGCTGCGGCACCGGCAGCGCAAGCGGCCGCATGCCCCCGCGGGCAACGAGCGCGCCGCCGAAGAAGACGATGCACGACGCTATGCCAAGGTAACGACGCATGGTGTCACTTCACCCAGTGCTTGTTCTCGAATTCGCCGTTGCGGAACTCCGGATCGATGTAGACGTACATGCCGTCGATCTTCTTGGAGAGCCATTCGCGGAAGACCCGCTCCTGCTTCGCGGCCAGCGCCATCTCCTCCAGACGCAGGTAGTCCTCCTCGAGCGAAGCCTGGTGGGTGGGGATGATCTCGACGAGCTTGACGATCTTGGCCATCTTGTTGCCCAGCATGTCCTCGGTCAGGAAAGCCTCCGAAATCTCGCCGGGCTTGAGTTTCATCAGAGCGTTGTAGTCGTCGAGGCTCTTGAAATGGCCGAAGTCCTCGCGCAGGAACTTCGTGACGGTCATCTTGGGGTTCGAAGCGTTGTAATAGCTCATGATGTCGCTGTTGGACACCACGCCGCCGTTCATCTTCGAGCCCTTGTCGTCGGAGTGCTCCAGGGCGGCGCGCTCGAAGGTGACGGAATCGCTCCGGATGAGCCGCACGAGGCTGTCGAGCGTGGTGAGCGAAGCGGTCTGCTCCTCGACCGTGTAGGTCGGTTTGAGCAGGATGTGGCGGAAATGGTAGTAGTCGCCCTGCTTGTCGAGCAGCTGGATGATGTGGAATCCGAACTGCGACTCGACGACCTCCGAAATCTGCCCGGGGCGCATCTTCTCCAGCGCGGCTCCGAACGACGAATCGAGCTCGGCCAGCCGCGAAGGGGGCATCTCGCCGCCGCGCATCATCGTACCCGGATCGACGGAGTACATGCGGGCCAGGTTTTCGAACCTGGCATTGCCCGAGATGACGCGCTCGCGCATGTCGAGCAGACGTTCGCGCGTACGCTGCTTGGCCTCGGTCATCGACTTGGGGAACTTGGTGATCTGGGCGTAGACGTATTGTTCGGCGATGACGGGCAGGCTGTCGCGCGAAAGCGACTTGTAGTAACGCTCGACCTCGCCGGGGATGATCGTCACCTTGCCGGTCACGGTGCGCTGCATCTCGTTGGCGTATTCCTGCTCCTCGAAACGCTGCCGCATCATCTCACGGATGGTGAAGACGGGCATGTGCTGCTTGGCTTCGAGTTTGGGAATCGAACCCTCCTGCTCGATCATGCGCTGCACCTGCTCCTCGACGGCCGCAAGGATGGCGCCGTCGTTGACCGACACGGAGTCGATCTGCCCCTGGTTGTAGAGGAGTTTCTGCGTCATGAGCATCTCGAGCGCCTCGTTGCGCGGATCGCGGTCGGAGGTGTAGCCCTCCTGGCGGCGCTGCTGGACGAGCTGCCGGGCATATTCGTCCACCTCCGACGAGAGGATCGACGAACCGCCGACCACGGCCACCACCTTGTCGAGCATCACCTGCCGTTTCTGCGCCGAAGCGCCGAAGCACAACAACGCGAGCGCCGCCGTGCCTATCGCTTTTCTGAATATCATAATCTAACGTTAATGCAACTTCAAATTTTGCCTGTTCGCGGAACTTCCGCTTCGGAAACCGAGACCGCAGCGTTCGGTCCGCCCGGACCGGCCGCCTCAGCTGCCTTTGCCCCGGAGTCCGCCCTTTCGAACCGGCCGCCCCGGACGACCGGCCCATTCGGCCTGCTTCCCGACCGCCCCTCCGTTTGACCGGCAGGCGTTCGGCCGCTACAGCCGCTTGATCGGCCAACCCGCCAAATCGCCTGCGGATGCCTCCCGCCCCGGCCGCTTTCCATCCGGCTCCGGATATACCGAAGCCCGGCCGCGGGAACGTCAGTCGTCGTGCGGCTCCGGCCCGGCCGGCTTCTCACGGCCGTAGATCTTCGCTTCGCCGTTCTCCACCGAACGCGTGTAGAGTTCTTCTTCGTGGCGGCGGATCACTTCGCCCTGGCGCTGGTTGAAGAGGATGCGGCGGATCGTCGACTCGAGCCGTTCGAGCGGAACGGTCTCGCCCTCGCGACGCACGGCGTCGATCTTCAGATAGTAGTGCGACCGGTCGTCGCGCATCTCCTGCACGGCGGTCGAGGAAAGCATCGAATTGTAGTTCTGCGAACGCACGGCGGGCAGATAGCTCAGAAACTCGTTGAAATCCACCCAATGCTCACGGAAATCGTTGACCGTGAACTCGTTCTTGAAGCAGATGTCGTCGAAATCGCGCTGGTCGGTCGCCGACGAGGAGCCCATCAGCTCCTTGAGGCGGCGCGCCTGGCGGTACTCCTCGTCGAAACGCACGATGCGCCCCTTGACCACGGGCAGGTCGAGCCGGAAATCGGCCTTGTGAGCATTGTAATAATCGGCAATCTCCTGGGCCGTGAAAGTGGTGTCGATGCCCGTGTCGACGTAGTGCTGCTCCAGCTTGCGGATCAGCAGCGCCTGGCGGTACTCCTCCACCATTCGGGCGATGTCCTCCTCCGACGAGGAGAAAAGCACCTCGGCCTCCTGCAGCTTGAGCTGCTTGCGCACCCACCGGTCGACATAGACCTCCAGCAGCGCCACGCTGTCATCGCCCGTGACTCCCCGCGGGACCACCGACTCCACGTCGCGCAGACGCAGCACTTTCCTGCCGGCGCGCGCCAGCGTGGTGTCGCCCGCCAGATAATTCGGCAGCTCCTGACAAGCCATCATGAGCAGCACGGAACAGATCGTTATGTATGTTTTCCAATTCATTCTCAACCGCGAAGATACGATATTTTCTCCGAAACTAACGCACGCAGCGCCCGATTATTGTACCTCCGGTTCTTTTTTGGCTCCGGACCCGAGGCCGCGCAGCGTGCGCCACATCATCCATGCCGAAACGGCGGTGACGAGCAGCGCACTTATATATATAATAACGTAGAGCGTCCGGCTGCCCGCGAGTTCGATCATCAGCGTATCGCTCAGTCCGGCGACCATCAAGAGATACGCCACGACATTGTTCATCGCATGCAGGATCATCGACGCCCACAGCGAACCGGTCGCCACATAGACATAACCCAGAATCAGCCCGATGACGAACGCATTGGCCACCAGCAGCGGCTCGCCATGCAGAACACCGAAAAACAACGACGAGAAGAACCACGCCGGCGCCACGCCGCAGCGGCTCCGGAGCGACCCGAGCACGATGCCCCGGCAAAGCAGCTCCTCAAGCACGGGCGCCGCGACGACGACCGCAAGCACGGTCCAGACGCCCCGCCCGAGGTCGGGGCTCACAGGCTTGGGCAGCAAGGCGAAAAGCGGCTCGCACACCACGCCGACGGCCATCATGAAGACGAAAGCCCACAACAACAGCACCGGATTCCACCCCTTGAGCGCGAAATGCCCGACCGGTCCCTTGCCGCCGCGGAACCGACGGTAGGCCAGCACCAGCAGACAAGCCGGCAACATCGAAGCAACGTAGGCAATGGCGAACCATACGCCCCGCTGCGCAGGGTCCAACGCATCGACGGAGATGCCGCAAACCAGCCCGACAAGCGCCATCGCCAACCCCGCCACGAGCTGCATGCCCAACGCGATGCCCAGCATGGCGAAGAAGTCGCCGACCGTAGGAAAAGAGGGTCGCGGAGCTTGTGGCGCAACCTGGGGAAGCATGTCGGCAGAAGATTCTGCCGCCCGGTTTTTATCCGTCATAGGCAATGACATATCGGTAATTTGAACTTCCAAAGGTAATCAAATTTCGGCAACGGTTGCGGATTTCCATTTAATTTCACTAAATTTGTCCGCAATTATGTACATGGCTGTCCCGACGCTCCGGCAACCCGGTTTCCCCGGTTTTCCGACCGTCGCCGGCCTGGGGCGGATATGCGGAACCTGTTCCGCTTCTGCCGTAGCGGGCCGACGGCCCGGACGGACCCGGGCTCTGCCGGCCGACGCCGTTATAGGCCGCCCGACGCTGTTAAAGGCCGCCCGGGAACCGGATATGCGGTCTGCGTCCGCCCCGGCTCCCGGCTCCCGGACGAAGAACCGCAACCCGCCGAACGCCGGAACAACCAGGTATGTGATTGCCAATTTGTCCGCTTATTAACCCCAACGCAACATGGCAAAAGTTATCGCATTGGCCAATCAGAAAGGCGGCGTGGGCAAAACCACCACGGCCATCAATCTGGCGGCTTCGCTGGCCCTGCTGGGCAAGAAGGTGCTGCTGCTCGACGCCGACCCGCAGGCCAACGCCACGTCGGGCCTGGGCTTCGACATCAACCTGGAAGGCATCTACGAGTGCATCTCGGGGGCTCGCAAGGCCGAAGAGGTGATCCTCGAAAGCCCCGAAATCGAACATCTGTCGCTGCTGCCCTCGTCGATCGACCTGGTGGCCGCCGACGCCGAGCTGCCCAAGATGGAGGATGCACACCGCGTCATCAAGCGCATCGTCGACTCGGTGCGCGACCGCTACGACTACATCTTCATCGACTGCTCGCCCTCGCTGGGCTACACGACGGTCAACATCCTCACGGCGGCGGACACGGTGCTGATTCCCGTGCAGTGCGAATACCTGGCCCTGGAAGGGCTCTCCAAGCTGCTGGCCACGATCCGCAAGGTCAAGAGTTCGCTCAACCCCGCGCTCGAGATCGAAGGTTTCGTGCTGACGATGTACATGCGCAACCGGCTCAACAACCAGGTGGTCACCGAGGTTCGCGACCACTTCGGCGACCTGACCTACGACACCATCATCCAGCGCAACATCCGCCTGGGCGAGGCCCCCTCGCACGGCAAACCCGTGGTGCTCTACGACGCCAACGCCATCGGTTCGGAAAACTACCTCAACCTGGCCCGCGAGTTCCTCAAACGCAACAAGAAGAACTAAACCGCTCCGCCCGGCGGAGCGATCGACACAGACAAACAAAAAAGATTTTCGCGATATGAAACAGAAAGGATTGGGCCGCGGTCTCGACGCCATCTTCGGCTCCGACGCCAACCCCATCGACGCCAAGCTCAAGCCCATGAGCCACATGGCCGAGATCGCCATCGCCGACATCGTGCCCAACCCCACGCAGCCCCGCACGCGGTTCGATGAAGAGGCGCTCGACGAACTGGCCGACTCGATCCGCCAGCTGGGCGTCATCCAGCCCGTCACGGTCCGCAAGTCGGCCGGCGGCAAGTATGTCATCATCAGCGGCGAACGCCGCTGGCGGGCGGCTCAGCGCGCCGACCTCACGACCCTGCCGGCTTACATCCGCGAGGTCGACGACGAGAACCTCCACGCCATGGCCCTCGTGGAGAACATCCAGCGCCAGGACCTCAACGCCATCGAAATCGCGCTGGGCATGCAGCGGCTCATCGACGAATGCCACCTCACGCAGGACGCCCTGTCGGAGAAAGTCGGCAAGAAACGTTCGTCGGTCTCCAACTACCTGCGCCTGCTGAAGCTGCCCAACGAGGTGCAGCTTGCGCTCAAGGAGGGCCTCATCTCCATGGGGCACGCCAAGGCCATTGCCGGCGCCCCGGCCGAAGAACAGCTGCGCGTGCTGAAACGCTGCGTCAAGAAGTCGCTCTCCGTACGCCAGGCCGAAGAGCTGGTCCGCACCCTCTCCGAACAACCCGCCCAAGCTGCCCCGGGCACCGAGGACGAAGAGTACCCCGAAAGCTATTCGCGCCTGGTCGAGCAGCTCGAAAAGTTCTTCTCGCAGGAGATCGCCATCAAGCGGTCGAAGAACGGCGGCGGCAAGATCACCATCGGCTTTGCCGACGACAAGGACATCGAACGTTTCATCGAACGATTCGCTTCGCGTTCCTGACGCCATGGCCCGAATCCGGTTCCGCCTGCTCCTCGCGCTGGCCGCATTGCTCGTGTGGCTGCCCGCCGACGCCCAGCTGCGTCGCGGCGCCCGCACCGTAGTCAGCGGAGGCATGATCGCGCGGACCGATTCGCTGCGCACGCAGACCGATCCGTCCGATGCCGGTTCCGACAGCGCCGACGCCGGCTTAGCCGCCGAAATAGCCGCGCTCGATTCGCTGCTCACGGCCGAATTCCGGGCCGACTCGGTTCTGCTGAACGAACTCCGCACCGACGACATCGTCACGCTCGACTCTCTGGCGGCCGCACGCTTCGCCCGAAGCCGCGCAAGCGAGACTGCCCCCCCTGCCGACACGATCCGGCGCACTCCCTACCGCAAAGGGTGGTTCATGAGCGACTCCATGTCGCTTTCGAAGGTGTGCTGGATATCGACCGTCGTGCCTGGCTACGGTCAGATCTACAACAAGCAATACTGGAAGCTGCCGGTCCTCTACGGCACCCTGGGCGCCGGTCTCACGCTCTTCATCCACGAAAACAACCGCTATAAACCGCTCAAGCGCGAATACGAGGCCATCACCGACCGCAGCTTCTCCCGCACGCCCGAACTCAACGCCCTGCAGACGCGCATGATCCGCAGCAACACGCGGCGCCAGCTCTACCTCGGACTCACCATCGCCTCCTACGCCTACTTCATCGGCGACGCGGCGGTCAACTACAGCACCAACGACGTCTCGCAGGTCAAGAAAGCCACCACGCTGGCCTGCATCTTCCCCGGCGCCGGGCAGATCTACAACAAAAGCTACTGGAAGGTGCCCTTCGTCGTGGGCGGTTTCGCCTCGATGATCTACTGCATCGACTGGAACAACCGCGGATACCAGCGCTACAAGAAGGCTTACAACCTTCTGAGCGCCTACGAGGCCCATCCGGAGGAATTCCCCGACGGCCCCACCGACGAGTTCCACGGCCGCTATTCCGCCTCCTTCATCCTCAACCTGCGCAACAACTTCCGCCGCAACCGCGACCTCTGCATCATCGTCACGGGAGCGCTCTACATTCTGCAGATCGTCGACGCGCACGTCGACGCGCACCTCAAGGACTACGACATCTCCGACGACCTCTCCATCAACCTCGAGCCGTCGGTCGACTATACCTATGTGCCGTCCGCAGGAGGGAACCGCCCCGTCTTCGGATTCAACATGAGCTTCAAATTCTGACCATGAAAACACTGACCTTCCTGCTGCTCCTCGCCGTCTGCACCGCCCTGCCGGCCTCGGCCCGCAACCCCCGCAGCCAGAGGGAGCCGATCGCAACCCGGGAAACCCGCGATGAAACGCCCGCAGCCGCCCCCGTTCTCGGCACCGACGAAGAGAACGGACAAACCGCCGCCGGGCAGTCGGCCGAAGAGGCCGCGCAGCCCACGCCTCGCACCCGCACCGACGACCTGACCCTCGGATTGACCGCCGAACAGGCCGATTCGCTCGTCGCCGAATGGCGCGAACGGCAGCGCAGCCGCTCTTTCAACGACTTCGTCAACACCTACATCTCTTTCGACAACGCGCCCCGGAGCAACGTTCCCGATTCGGTCTACACCAAGCGGCTCCTGGCCCTCGTGTCGCCCGTCCAGCTCCCCTACAACCAGATCGTGCGCAGCTACATCGACCGCTACGTCGAGCCCGGACGCAGCGACGTAGCCCGCATTCTCGGCATGTCGCAGTACTACTTCCCCTTCATCGAGGAGGAACTCATCAAGGCCGGTCTGCCCGTCGAGCTGCGCGCCCTGCCCATCATCGAATCGGCGCTCCTGCCCGCCGTCATCTCCCGCGCCGGCGCCGCCGGCCTGTGGCAGTTCATGCCCTCCACGGGGCGCAGCTACGGACTGGAGGTCAATTCGCTGGTCGACGAGCGGTGCGATCCCATCCGCTCCACCCAGGCCGCCATCCGCTACCTCAAGGACCTCTACCGCATCTACAAGGAGTGGTCGCTGGCCATCGCCGCCTACAACTGCGGCCCCGGCAACGTCAACAAAGCCCTGGCCCGCGCCGGCGAGAACTGCCGCTCGTTCTGGGACATCTACGACTACCTGCCGCGCGAGACCCGCGGCTATGTCCCCGCCTTCATCGGCGCCTCCTACGTCTATTCCTACCACCGCAATCATGGCATCGAACCCGACGCAGCGCCCATTCCGCTCTCGGTCGACACCCTCTGCATCAACCGGCTGATGCACTTCGGGCAGATCGCCTCGACCATCGACATCCCGATGGAGACCCTGCGCCAGCTCAATCCGCAGTACAAGCTCGACATCATCCCCGCCACCGCCAAGAGCTATACGCTCGTGCTGCCCCAGCGCAAGATCGCCCAATACATAGCCCACGAACAGGAGATCATGGCCAAGGATTCGATGTACCTCAAAGAGTATATCAATCCCGCCAACCTCGACAAGAAGCGCGCGGAGATGGCCAACACGATCCATGTCGTCAAGAAAGGCGACACCCTCGGCGCCATCGCGCGCAAATACCACGTCACCACGACTCAGATCATGCGTTGGAACAACCTCAAGAACGCCCACAAGCTGAGCATCGGTCAGAAACTCCGCATCGAGCGGCGCTGATTCTTCCGCCGCCGACTCGTCCATGAACCGCGATCACGACATCATCGTCGCCCCGGCTACGGCCGCCGGCGGAGCCATCGCCGTCATCCGGCTGAGCGGCCCGGAGGTCTGCGCCCTGTGCGACCGTTTTTTCAAGGGACGCAAACCGCTCGCCCAGGCCAAAGGCTACACCCTGCACTACGGCCGCATCATGGACGGCGACCGTGCCGTCGACGACGTGCTGGTCAGCGTCTTCCGTGCTCCGCATTCCTACACGGGCGAGGATTCCGCCGAGATCTCCTGCCACGGTTCTTCCTACATCGTTTCCGAGATCCTGCGCCTCGCACAGGCCGCCGGCGCCCGCATGGCCGAGCCCGGCGAATTCACCGTCCGGGCCTACCTGGCCGGGAAAATCGACCTCGCGCAGGCCGAGGCTGTCGCCGACCTGATCGCTTCGTCGTCGCAGGCCGCCCATGCGCTGGCATCCCAGCAGATGCGCGGCGGCTATTCGGCGTCGCTGGAAACATTGCGCGAACGGCTTGTCGCACTTGCGTCGCTGCTCGAACTCGAACTCGACTTTTCCGAAGAGGACGTCGAATTCGCCGACCGTCAGGCATTGCGCGAGACTCTGGAGCAGATCGGCCGTTCGATCGACGGACTGCGCCGCTCTTTCGCTTTAGGCAATGCCATCAAGGAGGGTGTCGCCGTGGCCATCGCCGGCGCACCCAACGTAGGCAAGTCGACGCTTCTCAACCGGCTCCTCAACGACGAACGGGCCCTCGTCTCCGACATCGCCGGCACCACGCGCGACGTGATCGAGGAGCAGACCAACATCGACGGTGTGGTGTTCCGGTTTCTCGACACCGCCGGCATCCGCACCACCGACGACCGGCTCGAACAGATGGGCATCCAGCGCACGATCCAAAGCATCCGGCGGGCCCGGATCGTCATCTACCTCGCCGCCGCCGACTCCCTCGGACCCGACGGAAGCATCCCACAGCCCGACTTCACCCTAAGCCGGGAGCAGACCTTGCTGACCGTCGTCAACAAGATCGACACCTGCCCCACGCTCGTGCTGCCCGAGGGTACCATCGGCATCTCGGCCCGCAGCGGGGCCGGCATCGACGACCTTTGCCTGGCTCTGCGCGAGTGCGTCGACACCCGGGCGCTTTTCCAGGGCGATCCCGTCGTCTCCCACAGCCGGCATTTCCAGGCCCTCTCGCAGGCTTCCGAGGCCTTGCAGCAGGCCCTCTCTGCGTTCGATTCGCTCCCCGCCGACCTCCTCGCCGAGGAAATCAGGACCGTCACCGCCGCCCTCGGTTCCATCACCGGCCGCGGTCTCATCACCCCCGACGAAATCCTATCCAGCATCTTCTCTAAGTTCTGCATCGGAAAATAACAACACCTAAAAACAGGCAGCTATCTATTGACGATGCCTGGCGATTCGGGAACGACTGCGAACAGACAGGAATTTCGGTCTTATAGGCTGCTGAAGCGATACTCTGCAACGCCACAGCGCCTATTCCGGCAAATGTAACAACGCGCAACCTGCCCAAAGAACCGTTGCGCACCGCAGCAAGCAGCACGAGCCGCAGTCCATGGCGTCGGGCTACCGGTAGAAAGGGAAACGAAGGCGCATCATTGCATTCGGTTGATTTCGGTGCTGCTGCCGGATTTAGACTGGTATTGGTGTTTGGACTTGCCGAATTTGTAGGTGACGCTCAATCGTACGTAGCGGTCATCGGCATTGAAGAGATTCCAGTTGCCGCCCGGCAGGACGGAGCGCTGGTAACCCTGCGAGCGGCGGAAAAGGTCGTTGGCCGTGATGCGGCACGACAAGGCTCCGTCCAGAAAATCCCGGCGCAGGGAAGTGTAGAGATTCCAGTAGGAGCCGGAGTAATAGGTTCCCCGACTGCCGGCGCTGGTCCAATTGAACCCGACATCCCAAATCAGTTTGCCAGGCAGGGTAAACGTATTGGTCGTGTAGAGTACCCAATAGGGCGTGTTGTTGTTGCGGCGGATTCCGTCGGTGCCGACATATTTATACTCCGAGCCGGACAAGCCGACATAGACGGAAGTGGTCCACCACCGGCAAACATCTTTGTTGTAGCTTGCACTGACGACGAACGACCGCGACTTGGGCTCGTTGACATAACGCACGTTGTGCATATAAGGATTCTCTTCGTCCCGGACAACGGTGAAATAAGTCGGGTTGATGTTGAGGTTGTAGCCGAGGCGGATGTTGAAATCCTGCCATAGTCCGAATGTCAGCTGAAAGACGTGCGATTTCTCCGATTTGAGATCGGGATTTCCCTTGCGGGTCATGAGCGAATCGGCGCTGACCAGCGTCGGGTCGAGTTCGTAGAGCGACGGCCGGTTCAGACGCTTGGTGTAGGAGAGCCCGATGCCGACGTTGTCGGAGGCGTCGTACTTCAAAAGGAAGCTGGGGAACCAGTCGAGCGCCGAACGATCGGCATACCACTCTCCGTTGTTGCGCGCTTTCCGGTCGTTGTATTCGGTTCTCAGTCCGCCGCGCAACTCGATCTTGTCGCTCACACAGGCCGTCAGCGAGACATAACCAGCGACGTTCCACTCCGTGGAACTGTAATCCTGCACCGAATTGGTGCTGCCGGTCTGGACGGTGCTGTTTTCGTTCTCGATGCGATAATATTTCATGCCGGTTTCGACCCGCCAGACCTTGCCTATCGGCTTGACGTAGTCGGCCCTGACCGAAAGCAGACTGTTGGTTCCGGCGTTGTCGTTGGTGTTGACGAACGGTGTTTCCGGAACGGGAACGCCCTCCGGAACGTTATAATACGGATGGGCATTTTTGCTGTCGGAGCGGAAGTAATCGCCCACCACGGCGAACTTTTGCCCCAGCGTGTCGATCTGCCAATCGTAGTAGAGCGACTGACCGACCGACCAGGACCGCAACTTTTCGCGAGCAAAGGTTTCGAAGGCATGCAGCGCCGGATCATCCGACCAAGAATAGGTGTAACCGTTGCTCCTGCCGCGTGCGTGGTAGCCCGTAGCCTGCAGTCCGAGAGTATGGCGCGAAGAGGGAGCATAGGAGAGGGAGAGGTAACCCTGCTGACTGCGTTCCTGGAAAGGGGACTTCGACTCATGGTAAATCCGGTAGACATCGTCGGGCGAGATGTATCCGTATTCGCCGCTCTCGCTGCGGTCGTCGTCGTAAGCGTAATACAGGGAGGCGCTGAACCGGTTTTTGGCCCAATGGCCCTCCGCGAAGCCTCCGGCACTGGTTCGTCGGGACTGCGAGAGCGTCCCGCCGAGGCGGACGGCATAATGGTCCTGCGATTTGACGGTGTGAATGAGTATGACGGCATTGCCCTGGGCGTCGTAGGCGGCCGGGGGATTGTCGATGATCTCGATACTCTTGATGTTCTGCGGATTGAGCATCTTAAGTTCGGCCGACGACCGCACAGGGCGGTTGTCGAGGTAGATCGCGGCGGCACCTTTGCCGAAAACGCCGACGCTGCCGTTGCGGTCGACCGTCAGTCCGGGCGTCTTGCGGAGCATCTCCACCCCGTCGGCGGCACTGCTCAACAAACTGCCCTCGACGCTCACGACCATTCGGTCCGGCTTGCTGATGATCGCAGGCCGGCGGGCCGTCACCACCACCTCGTCGATGGTCTCGGACGCCGGCGTCAAAACCAGGCTACCGACCTCCTCCGTCCGCCCGTCCTGCAACGACAACGGCCGCGTGAGGTCTTCGTAACCCAAAGCTGTGATCTTCAGCAAAACCTCGCCCGTGGCTTTCGTTCCGACGCTCAGGCTGCCGTTGAAACACGCGGCGCCGTCGATGAAGACCGAATCGGCGGCCGACAAAATCAACGCATTGAAGCAGTCGACCGGACCACCCTCCTTGTCCTGCACCGTTCCACGGACAAGCGTTTGCGAAAAAGCACCGTTGACAAGCAACGACAAGAAAAAACAAATATAAAAACGCATGACGATAGCAATCTATGTAAACAAATTCCCCAGTCGGAGCACAGACCGGACATCGCAATGGCTGAAGCTACAAGGCCGCTCCCCGCTGACCGTTCAACAATTCCGAACCCGCTTGCGGCTCTGAATTTTCCGCAAAAATAGCCATTATGAAGCGTCCCTGCAATTATTCAAGGCATGAATCCGCCTTATCGGACCATACGCTTCCGCATAACGGCATGACTGGTTGAACCGATTTCGGGTTACCGCGCGCCTTTCCGGAAAAACCTCGACCAGCTGCTCCGCGGTCTCCGCCGCCCTGCCGCGTCTTTCCAGAATTCCTCTTTGCGGGATTACACGATCCGGTGCGATCCGCTCCGCAGGACTTTTCATTGCGGACACGCTGCCTGCGAACCGATTCTCTTCGCGCATGGCAACAAAAAAGTCTCTGCCATAAGGCAGAGACTTCACATTCGATCTTGTCGGGGTGACTGGATTCGAACCAGCGACCACACGCCCCCCAGACGTGTACTCTAAAATAAAGTACAACACTTATTTTCAACGCATTATCCTTTTACCAAACGTGGCGGTTGACTTCTCGGTTGATTTAATAGTCAAAGGTTAAACATTAGTGAACTATTGATGATAAGATATCTTCTTTTGCATTTTGCAATCAAAGGAAAATCGCCGTATTTTTTCGGCTTCTCTTTCCTTGTTCTTTATAGATACGATGTAATCCAACTACACCAAGATTTACTTCGTGAATTGCATCAGATATTTTTCGCAGAATCCCGTTAACGGGAATCTCGTTGTTTCTTTTCGTCCGTCGGGCGTGGTGTATCGGAATAGGATTGCATCGGCTTTTACATGGTAGTCGAATAAATTCGCTTTCTCGTCCGTTCCCTCGATTCGTACTTCGTTTGCCGCCATTACGCCGATTATCCCGTCCATTTCGTTAAGTTCGCACTTTCATCCGAATATATAGTGCCGATTCTTCGTAAGGGTTATTTCGACGGGCTTTGTCGTGTCTGCCATATTAGGCGTGAATAGGTAAATAAATGTTTCGGGATAGATTCTGTCTTCGGGTTTCTCAACAAGCAGGGCTATTGCGTCTGTCTTGCTTCATGCGACCGTCTTGTGGATTATCTGTCTATCTTCCCACGTCTCGGTCTTTCATGTTGTTTTCGGTTGTTTGTATCTGTTCATTGCAGCTAAAATTTAAGAGTTGTTTGTCTTTATCTTATCTCTATAAAGATAAGATTATTAGTCGAATAAACAAAATGAAAAAGCGACAAACTCCGCAAAAAGGTCGTATAAATTAACCTTTTTTGCAAAGTTTGCCACTTGGAATAAAAAGGACAAACTTGAACAGACGGAAGTATAAAATAAACCGTTCTGTTCAAGTCTGTTTTATGAGTGCTGTATTATTCCATGTAAGTAATAATATCGCCGTAGTTGCGTGTTATATAATTCAAACATAGTTCCAAATCATTGGGGTAGTATTTGTAAACAACAAGAGATTTCAATTGATTATCTCCGCATGCTAAAAATTTTAGATTCTTGCATTTACTAATATCTAACACTGTTAGCTTATTTTTGTCGCACTCTAATCTCTCCAATGCCGTATTTTGAGAAAGATCCAACGATGATATTTGATTGTAGCTACAATCCAACTCTTTTAATCCGCTGTTATTGCTAACATCCAATGTAGTCAATTGGTTGCTAAAACATAATAAAGATGTTAAAACTGTATTTTTGCTAACATCTAATATTTCAATATCATTAGCACTACATATCAATTCGTTCAGCATTGTATTTTTGCTAACATCCAAAGAGGACAATTGATTATTTCCGCACCCTAATCTCTCCAATGCCGTATTTTGAGAAAGATCCAACGATGATATTTGATTGTAGTTACAATCCAACTCTTTTAATGCTCTGTTATTGCTAACATCTAATGCTGTCAATTTGTTGCCATGGCAGCCCAACTGAGTTAATGCCGTATTTTTACTAATATCCAACGATGGTAAGTTACAGTAAGTACAATACAATACAGTTAGTGCAGTAAAATAATCAATTTCATCCATGCCACGAATATTTGCTCCAATCTTTCCAATAGTTAATGTAGTAGCAAGCGATGCTTCTTTTTCGGATATTTGGCCATCACGATTTATGTCAATCCAATTAGAATTATAACCAGCAAGAATTTCCTCTAAGAAATTCGGGTCTTTGAACTCAATAATTGGGCTATCATCTATCCCATCCTTTGAACAAGCATTAAATGATATGGCAGTAATAGCCATAAGAACAAATAAAAGTAGTTTTTTCATAATTACTTACTCTTTATTTTTGCAATAGTTGATTACATACTTTACAAGAACAGCAGTCTGAATAGCAGTTGCTACCACTCCGAAGATGGTGCTGATCCAAAATAAAGTATTAAGGTCATGTTTTTCTGCAAATCCGATAGCGGTAAAGGCAATAGCCAGCGAAACATTGGATTTGCTCACTTTGGGGGTAATATTGGTACCCATAACGATAAAATTTTGTTACCGCCCCAACTCCTACTGCGGTGGGTTATGTGCAAAAAGAAAGTGTGGAGTTGTTCGTTTATCGACCGAGAGGCATTTGGCGTAGCCCGTAAGCAAATAAACAATACCCCACACCGAATAGGATATATCAGAACAATATACGCCTATACACGGTGATGAGTGTTTGTATTGCCTATCCTTGCTTACTTAAAAATCGCCAAATTTTCTCGGTAAGGATTAGCGAAACACTTTCACTAAACTAATATGTCGCTATCCGTTCGGGACAGCACCACAAAGTTAGAAAATGTTTCTCAATACGCAACACTCGATGGGGTATTGTGGTTGAAAATATGTTCTGCAAAGTTCTTGAAAACAAATTTTTTATCCAATAGTTTGCGGTCTGGAATGAGAACTTTGTTTGTTGTAGATTGAGTCAGTCTTTTCCGCAGATTTCTCGTATCACACTGTCCATGTAGATCGCTTGTCCGCTCGTCAGGCGTCCCCACCAGCGGCAGCCTAATTCGTCGATAATAATTTCTCCTCGTTCTCTCAGTCTCTCGGCCAGCCACGGCGTAACCAGCCACCATTCCAGTACTTCTTCTCCGTTAAAAGGATAAAGGTATTCTTCGTCGATTTTCCCCGTTCGTATCAGTTCTTCGACAACCGTGCTTTGTCCCCATAGAACATGAATGTCCGTCATGCGTTTGGTTCTCTCTTGTGTTTCGTACATAGCGATTAGGTTTTGTTTATCGCTTATAGGTAGTAATTCAACTATATATAATATCAATAATCTTTCGCTGTCGGTTGTTTCGCGGCATAGATAGGGGCGGTTTGTTTTTAGTGGAATCCTATTGAATAGTTAGGTAAAGTATTCGGTTTCCCATCCAAAATAGGGGCGGGGTGGAAAATAGGGATTGTCCGCTCGGTCGGGGTATATAAACAAAAAAGCTATCCTTAAAAAGGATAGCCATAAACTATGTGAAATCATGTGTGTCCACTAAAAATTGTGGACGGTTTATATAAGTTTAACAATTAAACAAATTTGGTTCACTTGAATCATCAAGCTCATTGATAATATTGTTGTTAGGTTTGTCAAAGAGTTCCCCAAGCGGTAAAGTCTCTGTAAGAGAAACACTTACCA
>CAJTFS010000004.1 GCA_910575495.1 Bacteroidales bacterium
ATATCCTTATCAAGGAAATCTAAAAGCTGAGAGAACACGAATTTTCCGTTATGCATATGCCATTCCACGTTGGTCTGGCAAAGATAATTTCAAATCGGCGCGGTCTCAAAACCTTTGTAACAACCTAACTTTCAATATTTTCAAAGAACTTTTATGATTTTTTAGTGGACACTAATGTCACCAATTACTAAAACAATCATTTTATGGATATACAGACAGCCAAGCAAATCAAGATAGCAGATTATCTTCACAGTTTGGGATATTCTCCCGTCAAACAACAGGGTATCAACCTATGGTATAAATCACCGCTAAGGGAAGAAACGGAAGCCTCGTTCAAGGTAAATACCGAACGCAACCAATGGTATGATTTTGCACTCGGCAAAGGCGGCGGCATCATCGAACTGGCTTCACACTTATATGCTACTGACCATATACCTTATATATTGGAACGCATAGCGGAACAGACACCACATGTCCGTCCTGTTTCTTTTTCTTTTGGCAAGCAATCATTTTCCGAGCCAAGTTTTCAGCAACTGGAGATTGTACCGCTTTCTTCTCCTGCCCTACTCACCTATTTGCAGGAAAGGGGAATAAACATTGTACTGGCGAAAAGAGAATGCAGTGAAGCGCACTTCACCCATAACGGCAAACGGTATTTCGCCATCGCCTTTCCTAATGTATCGGGCGGCTATGAGATTCGCAACCGCTATTTCAAAGGCTGTATAGCCCCTAAGGAAATCTCCCATATCAGACAGTCGGGAAAAGCGAGGGAAACGTGTTATGTGTTCGAGGGATTCATGGACTACCTCTCCTTTCTGACATTGAGACAGGAGAGCTGCCCGAATTATCCGGAGTTGGACGGACAGGACTACATTGTGCTGAACTCCGTATCGAATGTAAGCAAGGCTCTCTATCCTTTGGGTAGCTACGAGCGCATCCATTGTTTCTTTGACAATGACCGTGCAGGGATGGAAGCACTCCGGCAAATCCGTATGGAATACGGTAGGGATTTATACATCCGTGACGCTTCGCAGACCTACAGCGAATGCAAGGACTTGAACGAATACCTACAGAAACAGGCTGAAAGAAAAGGGCAAATCCAATCCGTAAAAGAGACGCACACCCAGCCACCGAAAAAGAAGAACGGCTTTCGGTTATAGCTCACTATAACTACACGCTCCGCTTTCGTAGTTGTGGGCTCTCCCGAGGGGATTAGGACTTTGCCCTAATGACCCACTCAGGGCGTTTCACCCCTGAGAACCCCGAGCAAAGAGTGACCCTCTCTTTGTAATCTCCGCTTATGGGTTACCCCTAAGAACCCCGTTACGGAGGCGGACAAAGTAATCTAATGTAAACAAAAAAAAGAAGCTATGGCAACAAAATCAAGCATACACATAAAGCCTTGCAACATCGCATCGAGTGAGGCGCATAACCGAAGGACTGCCGAGTATATACGAAACATCGGGGTGTCCAAAATCTATGTTGTGTCCGAACTTTCTGCCGACAACGAACAATGGATAAACCCGAACTTCGGCACTCCCGAACTGCAAACGCACTATGACAATATCAAACGGATGGTCAAGGAAAAGACCGGACGTGCCATGCAGGAAAAAGAACGGGAACGCAAAGGAAAGAATGGTAAAATAATCAAGGTGGCAGGATGTTCACCTATCCGTGAGGGAGTGTTGCTCATCAGAGCGGACACCACATTGGCAGATGTGCGTGAATTTGGCGAAGAGTGCCAAAGACGCTGGGGCATCACGCCACTCCAAATATTCCTGCATAAGGACGAAGGACATTGGCTGGGTGGAAAGCCTGACGCAGAAGACAAGGAGAGTTTCCAAGTGGGTGAAAAATGGTTCAAGCCGAATTATCATGCCCATATTGTTTTTGACTGGATGAACCACGATACAGGAAAGAGCCGTAAACTCAATGACGAGGATATGGCAAAAATGCAGACTTTGGCATCAGACATTCTAATGATGGAACGTGGGCAATCAAAAAATGTTACTGGCAAAGAACATCTGGAACGCAATGACTTCATCATTGAAAAACAGAAAGCCGAACTGCAACGCATAGATGCTGCAAAGCGGCATAAAGAACAACAGGTGGAACTTGCCGAACAGGAACTCAAACAGGTAAAATCGGAGATACGCACCGACAAGCTCAAAAGCGCAGCCACCGATGCTGCCACAGCCATAGCAAGCGGTGTAGGTTCTCTTTTCGGCAGCGGAAAACTGAAAGAGCTGGAGCATAGCAATGTGGAACTGCATCAGGAGATTGCCAAACGGAACAAAAGCATTGACGATTTAAAAGTCCGTATGCAACAGATGCAGGAACAGCATGGCAAACAGATTCGTAATCTTCAAGGAGTGCATAATCAAGAGCTTGAAGCCAAAGACAAGGAAATATCACGATTGAATACCATTCTTGAAAAGGCGTTCAACTGGTTCCCTTTACTCAAAGAGATGTTGAGAATGGAAAAACTCTGCTATGCCATCGGATTTACCAAAGATATGGTAAACAGTCTTTTGACAAAAAAGGAAGCAATCAGATGCAATGGAAAGATCTATTCTGAAGAGCATAGGCGAAGATTTGAAATCAAGAATGATATTTTCAAGATTGAGAAAAGTTCGGTTGATAATAATAAACTGGTGCTTACAATAAACAGGCAACCGATAGGCGAATGGTTCAAAGAGCAATGGGAGAAACTTCGGCAAGGTTTACGACAATCAGCGGAAGAACCAAGAAAAAGTAGAGGATTCAAGCTATAATTCCGTTCTATATAATGCAAAACATCAATAAAATAACTAATTTTGCATTCGGATAGGGAGCAACTCTTTCCAATACATAAGAAAAAAGAAGCGTTATGCTCATCAAGTATTTGGAAACGTAGGAAATTTTCAAATTGCATACTCAGATGGCATAGTGGTTCTCACGCATATAGCGTGGGCTGCTATTACTACATCTGTATGCAAGGTTTCCTACGACCTCCGAATAAAGAAGTGGCATTGCAGTCCGCGCTTTTGTATTTTAATAACCTGCCCTGTTGGACTGATGGGCAAAAAGAAAAACGATATGGAACAAAAATTCTGTCAAAGCTGCGGTATGCCGCTAACAAACGAAATCCTCGGTACGAATACCGATGGCACACTCAATGAAGATTATTGCATCTACTGCTACAAAGATGGCAAGTTTGCGCAGGATATGACTATGGAGCAGATGATTGACCACTGCGCCCAATTCACTGATGAGATAAACAAGCAGTCAGGACAGAACTTGACACAGGAACAGGCTAAAGACATGATGCGTCAATTCTTCCCTCACCTTAAACGCTGGAAAAAATAGACTCGTTATGTTTATTGCAATTCTCACATACAAAAAGCCGTTGAGCGAGGTTGATAACTATCTGAGTGCGCACCGTGAATATCTCGCCAAACATTATGCCATCGGAGATTTCATAACATCTGGGCCACAGATCCCTCGCATTGGTGGCGTGATAATGATAAAAGCCAACAACCGTGAAGCGGTTGATGCTATTATTTCCGAAGATCCGTTCTACATCAACGGCATCGCCGATTATCAGATAGTGAAGTTTTCTCCGACAATGTTTGCCAACGATTCGTTAAAATCATTTCTGGAATGAAAGTAATCGGTATTAACGGTAGCGCACGGAAAAATGGCAATACGGCAATCTTAATCCGCACAATATTTGAGGAACTGAATAAGAAAGGTGTTGAAACCGAGCTTATTCAGTTGGCAGATGTCGATATAGAGCCGTGCCGTGCTTGCTTCGCCTGCAAAGGCAAGGACAACTGTGTGTTCCGTAAAGATGGTTTTGCCGAGGTATTCAGTAAAATGGTGGAAGCCGACGGAATAATACTCGGCTCTTCGGTCTATTCAGCCGATGTTTCATCCCGGATGAAAGCATTGTTGGACAGGGGTGGTGTTGTAGCAGCCACTAACCCCGGAATTCTTAAACATAAAGTAGGCGTGGCGGTTGCCGCTGTGCGCCGTGCCGGAGGCATGACATCCGTTGATACCATGAATCATTTCTTTCTCAATAAAGAAATGATTGTCATAGGCTCGACTTATTGGAATATGGTATATGGGCGAGAAATCGGCGATGTACTTAACGATGACGAAGGTATTGCCAATATGCGCAACCTCGGTCAGAATATGGCTTCAATTATGTCTAAATTAAATTCGTGAGATTATGTCATATTTCAATCGAAAACATATAATTAACTATACGAAAAGAAAAAAATCAATGAAACTGCAGATTAAATCATTCATTGCTATCGCAATTTTATCGGGAGTAATCGCAACAGGATGTTCTGGTAATAAAAAGAACAGTGCCGATGTCGCAGAAAGCACAACTTTGAAAACAATGGCGGATGCAGACATTCGGGGACAATGGTACATAGAAAACATAGTCTTCAATGATTCGGATTATGTCCGCCCGGACGAAACTATGCACAGTCTTCGCCAATATATCATTTTTGAAGACAGCACATATTTCATCCAGACAAACTGCAACACAATCTCGGGGCCTTACACCATTACAGGTGATTCAATCACTTTTGGCGACGGAGCAATGACCGAGATGGCTTGCGACGACATGGCGGTCGAAGACGCCTTGCGCAGGATTCTACCGGATATATCCACAATAGATCTTCAAAACGATTCGGTAGTCAGACTGAATGGGGCCACACCTGCAGAATGTATCCTGCTTCGTAAAGCGACCGAAATAAAATGATGACCCCAATATAAAATATTTGTGATATTATGCCATACATATCAGTTGAGAGCGGAGCATTGACCTCCGAGCAAAAGAAAGAACTTATCGAACGACTGACAGCAACAGCCGCCGAGATAACCCATATCCCGGAACAGTTCTTCACCGTCACCATCAAGGAATTGCCAGATGAGAACTTCGGCATAGGCGGCAAGTCGATAGACGAAATCAAACGCAACTATATTGGAAAGGAACATTAGAAATGGCATTTGACTATAAAAAAGAGTATAAAGCTTTATATATGCCTGAATCCACACCGGCAGTCGTTGATGTGCCTGTCATGAAATTCATCGCTGTAAATGGTGCAGGCAACCCCAATGACCCTGACGGCGAATATCAGAAGGCTCTTGGCATGCTATATCCGGTGGCTTATGCCATAAAGATGAGTTATAAGACCGATTACCATATTGACGGGTTCTTTGAATATGTTGTGCCGCCGCTTGAAGGCTTGTGGTGGACAGACAATGCCATAGGTGATTTTACCCACAAATCCGCCTTCAAATGGACAGCAATGATACGTGTCCCTGATTTTGTTGACAACAATGATGTTGAATGGGCGAAAGCAGAGGTGCTGAAAAAGAAAAGACTTGACTGTTCCGCCCTTTTCCTCATGACTTTTGAGGAAGATCTATGCGTACAGAGTATGCACATCGGGGCGTATGATACCGAGCCTGCAACACTTGCCGTGATTGACCGATTTATAAAAACAGGTGGTTATATCAAGGATATTAATTCCTCCCGTCGTCATCACGAGATATATCTTTCCGATCCGAGGAAAACCAGTCCCGATAAGATGAAGACGGTTCTAAGAATCCCCATTGCAAAGCACGAATGAATCTACAGCTACGACCATACAAATCAGCTGATGCCAATATAATCACTACTTGGCTTAAAAGCGAATATCTTATGCGCCAATGGTGCGCTGACCGATATGAGCGTTATCCCGTCACTCCAGATGATATGAACTCTTATCATCAGCAATACATTGACGGACATAACTCTATTGCTCTGACTATGGTTGACGGTGAAGAGATTGTCGGGTATATTACTCTACGCACTCCGGCAGATGATTTATCCGAACAACGTCTTGGTTTTGTTATTGTTGATGACTCAAAGCGTGGCAAAGGATTGGGAAAAACTCTTGTCAGCATGGCGGTTGATTATGCATTCTGCAAACTCGAAGCCACAAAAGTGTCATTGGGCGTGTTTGAAAACAATCCGGCTGCAATACGTTGTTATGAATCGGTTGGATTCCATCGTGTTGGCAGACAAGAAACTGAGAGTTACAGATGTCTTGGTGAAACATGGAATTGTATTGAAATGGAATACCAGAATAATATTACAATACGCACAATTGAATCAGACGAAGCAATGCTCTTGACAGAATTCCTTTATGAAGCCATATATCAGCCGGCAGGAAGTCAGAAAGTGCCTCGTACAGTATTGCAACAACCCATGATATGGGCGTATGTAAAAGATTTCGGCAAATTGCCGGATGACATATGTCTGGTGGCTGTCGTTGACGGTCTGATTGTCGGGGCGGCATGGTCGAGGCTCGGCTGTTCATACGGCAAGATTGATGACACAACGCCTGAATTTGCAATCTCCGTATATCCCGAATACCGAGGAAAAGGCATTGGCACAAGGCTTCTTTCTTCCTTATTGGATGCTATTCATAAAATAGGATATGGAACAGTCTCATTGTCAGTCGATAAATCCAATTATGCTGTGGGAATGTATCTTAAAGCCGGTTTTGAAATATTGGAAGAAAGAGAACATGATTATATAATGGTTAAACGCTGGAATAATGAGTGAAATTCGACATATTTCATACGACAGTACCTACCTAAACAAGCAGATGGCACTCGCGGTCTATCTTCCTGATGAATATAAATATGGCAGTAAATTCCCTGTATTGTATTTTCTGCATGGAAGAAGTGGTGATGAGTCTTTTATTGAGCAGTTAGGTTTGGCACAATTGACAGATTCACTGATTGCCGCATCCAAAATAGAACCGATGATAATCGTTTGTCCACGAATGGATAATAGCCGTGGTCTGAACTCAGCCAAGATTGCACGTCAGGAAAAGATAGGTAATAATGTGATAGATGTCGGTAGATATGAGGATTATTTTATCCAAGAAATTATTCCATATATTGATGGGAATTTCAATACAATAGCCTCTCGAAAGGGAAGATATGTAGGAGGGTGTTCTGCCGGAGGATTTGCAGCAATCCATTACGGCTTAAAATACCCCGAACTATTTTCCAGGATAGGTGGACATATGCCTGCTATAGAAACTGAACTTGCCCTATCGGATATTCCCTATTATGGGAACGAACACAGTTTTCATAAAAACAATCCTCTGGAGTTCGAGCGATTTGAAAAGCTACATCAAAAGCAAGAGTGGTTTCTTGATGCAGGGGATGAAGATGAGGGTGGTTTCAACAATGCGGTGGAATCATTGTCCAAGAAATTAATATCACATGGAATCTGCGTCGAGCATCATATATCGCCCGGACATCATAATCTTCAATATGTCAAAAGCAATATTTGGAAATACTTAATCTTTTACGGAAACAGGATATGAACGAGTTCAAACAATTAGGTTCACATACGGATTTTACCGCTAATAATTGTATACTGCTATGGAAAGTCGCAAAGTAATCATAACTTGGATTGCCGTTACAGTAGCAGTGATGTTCGCATTGCCGTTTGCTGTGGCAGGATTCGCGTCGGAATGTTCGGGAATGGCTTTGTGTATGATATTGTTTCATGACTTCATAAGGTAATTGGAAATGGAAAGAATGGGTCAGTCCGAAAACCATGTGGGTGATTAATCGTAAACGATGAGTTATAATACTGGTACCCAATCAAGCGGTTGTCTGACATACTTAATTTATAATGCCTTAAAAGAATCTGTATTCTTACATTGCAATATTGGAATTTTTTCAAAATATTATGTCCACAGGGTTTTCGGACTGATCCGAAAGAATCACTGATCAATGCATAGTCGCTCGGCAGTTTTCTTAAATAATACAAAAACACCCGATTTTACATTCTTGGGTGTAAAATCGGGTGTTCATTTTACAATTTGCTGATTTTCAGCGTTTATTGCGGAGAGAGAGGGATTCGAACCCCCGGTACAGTTGCCCGTACACCGCATTTCGAGTGCGGCCCGATCGACCACTCCGGCATCTCTCCAATGACGGTCCCCGAAAAATCTGCGTTTCGGGACTGCAAATATAGACAAAAAAATCATTATCGCGCATTTTTCGAAGAAAAAAATGCAAAATGCCGGGTCGGGCGGCCGAAACCCGAGTTCGTCGACCGCAAAGAGAGTCGCGGTAAAAGAGGGTGCGAGAGGTTCGGAAGCGCGATTCGGGGCAGAAACAGTGCGGCCGGCGGAATGCGTTGCCGGGCGGCGCTGCCGGCTGCGAAAGTGCCGGACGCGGCAGAAGTCGGAGCGTTTGGCAGCGCACGGGAAATGGTGCGCGAAACTGAAAAATTGGCGGATTCAACAAAAAATGCTACCTTTGTAAATGGGAGGAAGGGCGAATGCGGGAAGCATGTGCGGAGGTCCGGACGGCGAAGCCGCCGCTACGGTCGACGGGAAGTACCCGACAGCCGGCTCCGCGAAGGCAACCTGCTGGCCGCGAACTCCTCCGGAACGAACCTGTGCCGTCCGACCCGGCAACATACTAAAAGCGGTATGATTTTCGTTCGGACGAAAAGGAACAGCGCAAAAACCATGTGCGTTATGAAAAAGCGTGGATACATCTTCGGTGCGGTCGCCCTGGCCATGACGTCGGCAGGGTGCTCATCGTCTTATTTCGCATCGGCCGGTTACGGCAACGACGATCTTTATGCGGTACACGACAAGGCGGCGATCGCCCGCCGGCAGCAGGCCCAGGCCGAAGCTCGGAAAGCCGAGGCCGAAGCCCGCAAGGCGGAGTGGGAGACGCGTCTGGCCGAGGCGGAAGCCAACGCCGTGCAGCGGCGCTACTACGATGCGACGTCTGCTGAAAATCCCTACGAGGAGGTGCTGGCCGACACCTACGAAAGCGCCTACGCCCGGCGTCTGCGGGGCTTCGAGTCGCCGACCTACCGCATGCCGTCGAGCTACTACGATTTCCGCTACGGCAATTCGTTCAACTATGTGTCGGCCTACGACCCGGCATTCTACAACGTGATGGTCATGGGCGACCAGGTGTGGGTCGAACCCAAATACATCACCGCCATGTTCGGCAGCTGGGGCCGCCCCTCGATCTACGTCGATCCGTGGTACTACGGCTGGAACTACCGGCCCTACCATGGCTGGGGATTCTCGTTCGGCAGCTGGGGCTGGAGCTTCGGATGGCATGATCCGTGGTACTATCCCGGCTGGAACTGGGGTTGGGGCTACCCCGGATGGGGCTATCCCGGACCTCCCCATTGGGGCGGCTGGCACCGTCCCCACCGACCCTATGCCTCGAACATCGTGCATCGGGCCGATCCCAATACTTCGCCGTCGGGCGGACGTTACTACCGCGGCGACCGGCGGCCGGGCGGCTACTCTTCCGGACAGGGCGGATCCTACAACCGCGGCAGCAACCGCAACGGCGATTTCGGCGTGCGCAATTCGTCGGGCGGCAGCCGGCGCCCCTACGGAACCGTGACTTCCCCGTCGCGCGGCAACCGCAACAACGGTTCGGGCAGCTACGACCGCAACAACCGTGGCGGCAACAACTACGACCGCGGAGGTTCGAACAACAACGGTTCCTACAACCGCGGCAGCAATTCGAACTGGGGCAGTTCGTCGAACAACAGCTCGGGCAGCTACAACCGGGGCGGCAGTTCGGGCGGATCGTACAACCGTGGCGGAAGCTCGGGCGGCGGTTCGCGCAATGCCGGAGGACGTTAAACGCAACACAGCATCATGAAACGCATCATTCTGACGATAGGGGCCGCACTGGCGATAGCCGGTGCCATGGCACAGACGAGTTTCGACCGCGATATGGGCGGTCTGCTGATGGACCGCGACGTGATGACGCCGGCCGATCTCTTCTCGCTTTCGCAAACGCAGTTCAACTTCGGCACGGCTCGGGCCATGGCCATGGCGGGGGCTTTCACCTCGCTGGGCGCCGACGCCTCGTCGCTGGCGATCAATCCTGCCGGTCTGGGTATGTACCGCCGCAACGAGTTGACTTTCACTCCCATGATCACCGTAGGCCGCAGTACGACGCCCGGCGCGGCGGCTTACGGCAAGAACTCCAACAGCCGTTTTGCGTTTTCGAACTTCAGCGTGGCGGTCAATCTTGTCAACAAGCCGCGGGGCATGGTCTCGCTGACGATGGGCTTCGGCTACAACCGCATCGCCGATTTCAACTACAATTATGGTTACCGGCGCGACGGACAGGCCGGTACGGTGGCCGACGTCTTTGCGCGGCAGCTGGCGTGGAACGGCTTTACGCGCAACAGTTTCTACGACAACAAAGGCGAGTGGAACCTCTATGACATCGATCCCGAGTTCTGGAACGCCGCCCTGGCTTATCGGGCCTACATGATCGACGATCCGAACCGCAACGGCGACTGGTCGCCCACGTGGATCGGGAACGGCGCCGACATCGGCCACTTCACCGAGGTCAAGAGCCGCGGCGCGGCAGGCGAGTATACGCTGGCGTTCGGCGCCAACATCGAGAACAAGTTCTATTTCGGTCTCTCGCTCGGCATCCAGGACATCCATCAGAAACTCTACATCGACTACGGCGAGGAGTACCGCTACGCCGATCCGAGCGAGACCCATCCTTACGGTGTCGATCCCTCGCTCGACTACCAGCTGCTCTACGCGCGGCTCAACCAGGCGGCGATCACGCGCGGCGTGGGATTCAACTTCAAGATCGGCGCCGTGTGGCGTCCGACGGCGGGACTGCGCATCGGTGCGGCGTTCCATACGCCGACGGTCTATTCGCTCGACCGCGAGTATCAGAGTTCGGCCGCCGGCATGGCGTTCGCCAACCGCAACACCGATCCCGATGTGCGGCCCGACGACCGGGGCTACATCTCTTCGGGCACGGACGGCATGACGTCGCCGCTGCTGGTGGAGAAACAGCCCGACGGCTGGAACTTCACTTCGCCCGCCCGGGCGCTGTTCGGCGTGTCGTATACGTTCGGTGAGCGCGCCATCGTCTCGGCGGACTACGAGCGCGACTGGTACAACGGCATCCGCCTGCATGGCAACCCGCTGGGTTCCAACTACAAGTCGACGTGCAACGATACGTTCCGCAACCGTTTCAAGGGTTCGAATACCGTGCGCGTGGGCGCCGAATGGAAGGTGTCGCCGGCGCTGGCCCTGCGTGCAGGATGGGGTTACAGCGGCTCGATGCTCCGCGACGACAACACGGTGCTTTCGCAGCCCGCTGTCAAGAAGACGGTGTATTATGGTGCCGGCGTGGGCTTCGCCCTGTCGCGCTACTGCTCGCTCGATCTGGCCTATCAGTATATGAACCACACCACGACCGACTACTATCTTTTTTATGTATCCGAGAAGTTCGAGCAGCCGGACGGCAGCGTCGAAACCAAGTTTTCGGAGAGCTCGGTCTACAGCACCAAGTTCGCGCGGCACAACGTGGCGCTCACGGTTGTTTTCCGCTTCTGACCCGCGCTTCGGTGATGTTGCAGGCATAATATGCGCCCGGCCATTCGGCCGGGCGCATCGTTTTTTGTCCGGTGTGCGTGCAGGGTTGACTGCGGATGGTTGCCCGGGCAGGGTGCCGTGCTTTCCCTCGCTGCATCGTGCGGAGTCGGTGTAAGAGACCGGGTGAGGATGGCAGACCGGTGCGAAGCCGGCCTGGAATATGAATAAACGCGGGCGGCGGCAGGGGAGTGCGGGCGAGCATGCCGCATGGGCGCATGAAAAAACCGCCCGGCTGCTGCGGGCGGTTCGGAGGGTGCAACGGGCGTCGGTACGGTGACGGGCGGTTGCCGGCGGGCCGGGCCGATGCGTGCGCATTACATTTGCTCGACCGGCTGGCGGCGGGTGCGGGAAGCGCCGCCCTTTTTCTTTTCTCTTTCGGCGGAATACTCGCACCATTCGAGGTTGCTCTCGGGTGTGGCGCGGCGGATTTCGCGGCTGCGCTCCTTGCTCAGTTTGCGGTCGGCGCTGCGCACCGACGCTTCGGTGCGGGAGGTGCCCTGCGGCCGGAGCTGCGTCAGTCCGTCGGTCTCGGCGACCTGACGGCCGGGGTCTTCGACATAGAGCCACTCTTCGTCGAGACCCGGGCTGCGTCCTTCGTTCCAGGGGCCGCGCGCTTCGTCGCCCATCGAGTGGTTCGAATAGATGTTGCTGTAGCGGGGATCGCTCTGGAGCACGCCCGGCGGGAAGTTGGGACGGATGGTGTCGAGCGCCGCTTCGAACTGCTGGAAGTGCGCCACCTCGCGCGTGAGCAGGAAGTTGAGCGTGGCCAGCACGTCCTTGTCGTCGGTGAACTGCATGAGGTATTCGTAGACGATCTTGGCGCGCGACTCGGCGGCGATGTTCGATCGCAGGTCGACCGTCAGATCGCCGTTGGCGTTGACGTAGGAGCCCTGCCAGGGTGCGCCGTTGCTGTCGGTCAGGCAGGGTCCGCCGCCCGTTACCGTGCCGAACTGGGGGTTGACCGAGAAGGCCGTGTGGATGAAGTCGTCTTTCGAAAAGGTCTTTTCGCCGAATACGTCGTTCTGCTCGGCGGCATCCTTCAGGTTGCCGTTGACGCCCGCCAGGAGCATCTGGATCGTGGCGCCGACGATCTCCAGATGGCCCAGCTCCTCGGTGGCGATGTCCATCAGCAGATCGTACTTGTCGGGATAGGGGTTGTGGCAGGCGAAGGCCTGCACGAAATACTGCATGGCAGCTTTCAGCTCGCCGTTGCCGCCGCCGAACTGCTCGAGCAGCAGGCGTGCGAAGCGGGGATCGGGTTTCGAGACCCGCGCCTTGAACTGGAGTTCCTTGGAGTGGTAGAACATAGGCTTGTCTTTTTTCGTTTTCGAAATGGTTGGCGCCTGCGGTCCTGTCGTCGGGGCCCGGGGTTTCCGGTCCGGAACCGTGTTCCGAAAGGACTGCGGCGTGTTCCGTCAAGTGCAAAAGCATTGCCAAAAAAGACGCGCCGAGGCCCGGCGCTTGCTTTCTGTTTCCTATCTTCCGGCTTGTCTGCCGACCAAGGTTCGTCTGCGGCCATAAAAAAGCGCCCGACACAATGTCGGACGCCTTTTTTGCGGTCCCGATCCGCGCCGTGCGGACCGGAAAGGGCCTATTCCACGGGATTTCCCCACTTGTTGGCCTCCTTCTGACCGGGCTGTGCCCACAGGTAGAGGTTGTAGAGCGGGATGATCAGGAACCAGCCGCTCTTGCCGATGTCGTGCATGCGGCGGGCGCCGATGCCCAGCAGCGGGCACAGCATGGCCAGCTGGAAGAGCGACGACAGGATCGTGAAGCCCAGCAAGGCGGCCAACAAGATGTCGACGATCGACAGGACGACGTTGATGATGATGTAGATCACCAGGAACATCCAGAAGTCCATCATCTTCGTGCGCCCCTTGAAGTCGAAGTACTGACCCTTAACGGCGTTGACGAACACGTTGAATGCGGTCTTTAACCAGTTCATAGTGTAAAAAGTTTGAATTGCATGAATGCCTACTCTCTTGGGGATTTTCGGCTTCCTCCGGTTTTTCGCGTCCGATGTCGGAGGCAGCCGTCCGAAGGAACAGAGGACGTGGATCATGCTTATTGCGAAGTAGGTACGACCAAGCACCCTGCAAACATAAGCACAACCCACGCCATGCGGCGAGGGCATTCGCAGTGCCTATTGTTCGTTTGCTGTAAATTGGTCGTTTCACTTCGCAAAACAATAGCCCAAATGCCATCGACTGGCACCGACTCTGCGGCGGTGCCGGGGCAAAGATACGAATAAGCCGAGCACAATGCCAAATTTATTTGAGCATTGTCGAGGCGAGAGTATCTAAGACGGAGCCAAAGATACGAATAAGCCGGGCACAATGCCAAATTTATTTGAGCATTGTCGAGGCGAGAGTATCTAAGACGGAGTCAAAGACTGACGAATAAGCCGGGCACAATGCCAAATTTATTTAAGTATTTTGCCGGGCGGAAGTATCTTGGGCGCAGCCAAAGTCGAATAAGCCGAATTTGTTCGGATTTTGTTGAGGCGAAGCATCCCTGATGCGGCCGAAGATGATGAAAAAAATTGCGCATGCGGCGGTAGCAGTCGGAATTGCGGGCGCCGGGCGCGGTCTGCCGGCTGCGGCGGGCCGTTTCTGCGGGCGGGTTGCCGGGCCGGAGGTCGGGGTGTCCGGCATTTTCGGGGTCCCGGAGCATATAATTGCCGTTTCGTTTCCGTTTGTTCGGCGTTTTTTCTAATTTTGCGGCACGAAAGAAGCTAAAAACGCAAATCAGCATTATGGCAAAGGAACTCAAAGAGCTGACCAAGTCCGACGACAACTACTCGCAGTGGTACAACGACCTGGTCGTCAAGGCGGGACTGGCCGAGAATTCGGCCGTGCGCGGATGTATGGTCATCAAACCCTACGGCTATGCCATCTGGGAGAAGATGCACGACGCTTTGGACAAGATGTTCAAGGATACGGGACATCAGAACGCCTACTTCCCGCTCTTCATCCCCAAGTCGTTCTTTTCCAAGGAGGCGCACCACGTCGAGGGCTTCGCCAAGGAGTGCGCCGTGGTGACCCACTACCGGCTGAAGAACGATCCCGAAGGCAAGGGCGTGGTGGTCGACCCCGACGCCAAGCTGGAAGAAGAGTTGATCGTGCGTCCGACGTCGGAGACGATCATCTGGAATACGTATAAGAACTGGATCCAGTCCTACCGCGATCTGCCCATCCTGTGCAACCAGTGGGCCAATGTCGTGCGCTGGGAGATGCGTACGCGTCTGTTCCTGCGTACGGCCGAGTTCCTCTGGCAGGAGGGCCACACGGCGCACGCCACGCGCGAGGAGGCCGTCGAGGAGGCTACGAAGATGATCCACGTTTATCGGAAGTTCGCCGAGGAGTGGATGGCCGTGCCGGTGGTGGTGGGCCACAAGTCGCCCAACGAGCGCTTCGCCGGCGCCGAGGATACCCTCACCATCGAGGCGCTGATGCAGGACGGCAAGGCCCTCCAGAGCGGCACGTCGCACTTCCTGGGGCAGAACTTCGCCAAGGCGTTCGATGTGCAGTATGTCAACAAGGAGGGCAAGCTGGAATATGTGTGGGCCACGTCGTGGGGTGTTTCGACCCGTCTGATGGGTGCTCTCATCATGGCCCATTCCGACAACAACGGCCTGGTGCTGCCGCCGAAGCTGGCACCCATCCAGGTGGTGATGGTGCCGATATACAAGACGGCGGAGCAGCTGGCGGAAATCGTTGCCCGCTTCGGGACGATCGCCGCCGAACTGCGTGCCAAGGGCATCAGCGTGAAGATCGACGACCGCGACAATGTGCGTCCGGGCTTCAAGTTCGCCGAATACGAACTCAAGGGCGTGCCCGTGCGTCTGGCCATGGGCGGCCGCGATATGGAGAACGGCACGGTGGAGCTCGTGCGCCGCGATACGCTCGAAAAGGAGACCCTTCCGCAGGAGGGGCTGGCCCGGCATATCGAGGGGCTGATGACCGCCATCCAGGAGAATATCTTCAAGAAGGCGCTCGACTACCGCAACTCGATGATTACGCGTGTCGATACGTGGGACGAGTTCAAGCGCGTGCTCGACGAGAAGGGCGGTTTCATTTCGGCCCACTGGGACGGCACGGTCGAGACCGAAGTGGCCATCAAGGAGGCTACCAAGGCCACGATCCGCTGCATTCCGGTCGACGCCGAGGACGAAGAGGGCACCTGCGTCTTCTCCGGCAAGCCGTCGCATCGCCGCGTGCTGTTCGCCCGCAGCTATTAGTTCGGGGCCGGCCGCCGTTCCGGCACGTTCAGAACCGGCCGCGGCCGCAACGCATGCGGGAACGACTGCTCGTCAAATACATTCGTGAACGGTTGTTACAGCAACACATTCGGGAACAACTGCTGGAACAATTCGTTCGGGAACAACTGCGGCAGCAACACGTTCGGGAACGATTGCCCCGGCGGCGCGTCCGGGCACAGATGCAATGATGACGCATGCGGGAACGGCGGCGGCAACATGTCCGGACCGGATGCTCCCGATCGATTTTCCAACCCGGGATACGGCGGAAACCGTATCCCGGGTTGGGTATTTTCTTCTTTCGGAAAACCTTACATCATTTCGACCATGCACAACAAGGCGGATAACCGTAAGCGCAGCATCTACCGAGTGACTTTCGCAGGTTTCATTGTCAATCTTGTACTGTCGCTGCTGAAACTCGCCGCCGGAATCGTCGGACGAAGCGGGGCGATGGTGGCCGATGCCGTCCATTCGTTCTCCGACCTGGCGACCGACGTGGTGGTGATCGCCTTTGCGCGGATCTCCGCCAAACCGCGGGACGAGGGCCACGACTACGGCCATGGCAAGTATGAGACTTTGGCTGCGATCCTTATCGGCCTTGCATTGGGGGCTGTCGGGGCCGGTATTCTGGCCAACGGCGTGCAGAATATCCGCTCGGTAATTGCGGGCGGTGAGTTGCCGCGTCCGGGGAGCGTGGCCCTCGCGGCCGCTGTGGTGTCGATCGTCGTCAAGGAGATTCTTTACCGCTATACGGTCCGTGCAGGGCGTGCGGTCGGCAGCCCGAGTCTGGTGGCCAACGCCTGGCACCACCGAAGCGACGCACTCTCGTCGGCCGGCACGCTGGCCGGTATTGCCTGCGCCTATTTTCTGGGGCCGGGCTGGCGCATCGCCGACCCGATTGCGGCGCTGGTCGTGGCAGTGTTCATCTTCAAGGTCGCTTTCGATCTGGTCCGTACGGGGCTGGACGAACTGCTGGAACGGTCGCTTCCGGCCGACGTGGAAGCGGAGATTCTGCATATCGTCACGGCCGATTCCGCCGTGTGCGAACCGCACAACCTGCGCACCCGCCGCATCGGCGCCTCGATTGCGGTCGAAATCCATGTCCGGGTGGCGGGAACGATGACCGTGGCCCGATCCCACCTCCTCACGGTCGACATTGAGCGTCGCCTGCGCGACCGTTTCGGCGAGGGGACGATGATCGCCATCCATGTCGAGCCGCTGAAGTGAGGGCGAGGGAGCTGTTCGGTGCTTGTGCGGGTCTCTGAATGCACGCCGCAAAGCGAATCGGGCGGCTTCGGAGTGCGCCGCTCCGGCATGGTAATTGCAGGTTTCGGCCAAGGAAAAGAGCCCGGACGGAGTAGAAGCGATTTGGTTTTTTCGGAAAAATTACTTACCTTGCCAACGCCAGGCCGCTCCGGAAAACCGATTCCGGGGCCATGGCATTGTCTTCGAACACCCAAAACGAATTGCCTATCGGATAAGAATTCTACTCTGAGACCAATTTAGGAGAAGAGTATGAACGTGCAATCAATGAGCGACAGGGCGCTGCTCGACCGCTATTTTTCGGGAGATCGGAAAGCCGTTTCGCAACTTATCGAACGCCACAGCCGCCGCGTGCGCGACTACATCCGCATGATGGTGAAAGACAGCGATGTGGCCGAAGACATTTTCCAGGATACATTCATCAAGGCCGTGCGTGTGATCGACGAGGGCCGCTATACCGACAACGGGAAGTTTCTCTCGTGGGTGCTGCGTATTGCCCACAATCAGGTGATCGACTACTTCCGTGCACAGCGTCAGAACAAGACCGTCACCGAAGCCGAAGCGGGCTACGATGTGCTCGGAACGCTGCGGTTCGCGGAGAAAACGGTCGAAGACCGCATGGTGGCGCACCAGATCGAGTGCGACGTGCGCGCACTTATCGAACTGCTGCCCGCCGAGCAGCGCGAAGTGGTGCTTATGCGCTACTTCTCGTGTCTGAGTTTCAAGGAGATAGCCGATAAGACCGGCGTGAGCATCAACACAGCGTTGGGCCGCATGCGTTACGCACTGATCAATCTGCGGCGCATGATCAAGGAAAAAAATCTGGTTTTGTGCTGATTGCCGCACAATATTCGCCGGATCGAAGCGTTATTCGTATAACATAAATGATTGCCTATGGAGGATATCGACAACAAGGAAGTTTCCGACACAGCCATCTCCGAGGACGACGAACTGATGTTGAAAGAGGTGATCCAGGACGATGCGGATCTCTATTATCTGCATCACTACCTTTCGGAAGTTCTGCAGCCGGGAGATAATTTTTAAGGGTTAATTTTTGATGTGGAAAGGAGCCGGACCGCCGGTTCCTTTCATCTTTTCCGGCGGCGGTCCGATGTCGCCTGGGGCCTTTCCGTGTCTTTTACTCGGGACTTCTGCGTTGCAGCGATGTGCGGGCGGAGGTTTCGTCTCACGGGGCCATGCGGTCCGGAGCCTTGCCGGCATTTTGCTTTGCGGCCGGTTTGCATTGTCCACTCAGAATGACAGACGTTGTGTGATGACTCGGGAAATAGCGCTGTTTATTTTCCCGCCTGAACTTTTCCCTTTTAACTATTCATTCTTACCTTTGAAAAGGCAACTTCACACCCGGAGTGGTGCAGGCTACGGCTTGTACCAGCGTGGTTTGTAGATTCAGCAGTCCGCTGGCGGCGTAATGGCGCGGGAGGATTGATAAGGAATAGTTGTTTGCGGACGGTTGTTCGATCGCCGTTTTTTGTCGTTCTGCGGTTTTGTAATTCGCAGGCAATTATCGGTTTTGATAGTGGTATGGGAGTGTTCTCGTGCCGAAGCCGGCGGGGCGAGTTTTGCGAGCCTCCGCAGGGCGGGGCTTCGGCTCGCACGGCTGAAAACTGGTGTTTATCTCTGCAAGCCGCGGCCGCCCGAGCATCTTTTCTCTTTACCTACTCGCGTTGCCGCCAGTTGCTTATTCCAGTCTGCTGCGGAGTTTGCGAACAATGAATAGTTTGGTTCCAACGCGTTGTGCGGATCGCAGTTCTTCCCGTTTTGTCATTCTGAGGAGCAGAGCGACGAAGAATCTGTATGCTGACGATAAAGATGTTTGACTGCACTTCGTTTGTCGTTCACTTCTTTGCGAAGAGCCGCTGCAACCGTCATGTTGAACGCAGCGAAACATCTGTAACCTTGCCCAGAATAGATTCTTGACTGCACTTCGTTTGTCTTTCTCCTCCTTGCGAGGCATAGTCCGTCCGCGGCCTTTGGTTCGCAAGGGAAAAGATTCTTCGCTTCGCTCAGAATGACAAAGTAAGTCTGTCGGGGATTCGGACGCAGCCTGCGGGGCACGCCCGTCGACAGCCGGATGTTTGCGGGCCTGCGCCGGCCAAGGCTGCGGCCCGCACTGAAGAACCGCACGACGCATTGACATTCCTTGCAAAATCATTGTTCCGCACCCTCCGCCGCATTCCTTTGAGCGATTGCTCCTTGCGCCTGCTGCGGGCTACCGCATCGAGACGACGGGAGATTTGGTGTACAGCGGTATGGGCGGTTACGTCTACTCTGCGTCGCCTTTGCTTGCGGGTTCCCGCAGCGTCAGCTATTTGGGTTTCAGCGCGGGCAGCGTGGGCCCGCTGCACTTTGCGGGCCGGGCCTCGGCTCTTTCCGTGCGCTGCGTCCAAGCATCTGCGCCGAGGTTGTTTCCGCCCGTCTTGCGTAAAGACAAAACCGGGAGACTTCCTTGAAGGAGGTCTCCCGGTTATCGGATTGCCGGCGGTGTCAGCAGTCGCCCTTCACCAGACAGCGGTGCGAGTTGCGGAGCTGGAATGCCAGCGAAAGAGCTGCGATGCCGGCGAACAGCAGGCCGATGCCCACCCACACCAGTACGAATGCCGTGCCGAATACGAGCGGCTGGAAAAGCAGCCACAGAGCGCAGAGCAGCAGCAGTACGCCGCTGGCGATCGTCCAGCCCGAGCCGTCGATGCCCATCGCCCGCATGTCGCCGCCCAGGCCGATGGTGCTGAATCCGCGGAACAGCAGCCAGAAGCCCAAAACAAGAGGCAGCGTCGCAGCCGACAGCGCTACGTTGAAAACCAGAATAAGACCCAGAATGATCTGAATGATGCCGCCGGCCAGCATCCAGCCGCGGCCCGTCACGAAGTGGTCGTTCGAGGCCGAGAGCACCACTTCCAGAATGCCCGAGGCCAGGATCACCCAGCCGAAAACAACGGCCATTCCGGTGTAGCTCTGCGCCGGGTAAACAAACACGAGGATGCCGAGTGCCAGCAGTGCGATGCCGATCAGCAGCATCAGCCACCAGTAGCGTACGGCTTCTTTCGATCGTTCGATCAGTAAGGAGATGTTTTTCATGGCGTATGGTTTTGTCCGCTCCCTCCCCGGCAATTCGCGTGCCGGATTCTGCGTCCCGCTGTTCGGCCGCCGCTTATGTTTCTTGCAATTCCGGTGTCCGGTTCCTGCCGCGTGCGTTCCCGCTTCCCCCGTCCGGTCTTCGTTTCGCCCCCCCCCTAATAAAAAACGACCGGATATTTCCGGTCGTCGGTCATGGGTCGTGCGGATAAAGGGACTCGAACCCCCACGCCGTAAGGCATCAGATCCTAAGTCTGACGTGGCTACCAATTACACCATATCCGCGAATCGAAAAACCGGCCGGCATGCGGCGGACGAGGAGCGGGAGAACCCCGATTCCGGACTCCGGCGAACCTGAGCGGCGGTTTATCTTTGGCAAAGATAGGATAAAAAATGCAAATCGCACACCGGGAAGTGCGGAATCTCCGGTTTTTTATTTATTTTTGCACGTAGATAACATTGTGTCCGGAGCTCCTGACGGAGCGGCATTTCCGAAATCGGCCCCCGTTTTGCTGGGGTACGCCGGAAGAGGTGCCGTCCGATTGTCCGGCCGCCGCGTCCGTTCGTCCGGAGCGCGTCCGGGGGAGCGGTGCCGGGCAGGAAAGATGTTACGCCACAAGCAAAAAGTTGCCAACAGACCAGACCATGAAAGAGGACAGAATGGGATACGACCCCTCGGACTTCGAGGATGACGACTACCCGACGCAGGAGGCCGATTCGGCCAAGTCGATCCGCGGCTACCGCATCGTGATAATCATTCTCTCGGTGATCCTGGTAGCGCTTTCGGCGCTCTATTTCAGCATCCACCGCCAGCAGATGCTCGACAACCAGCTGTTGCAGGTCGAGCGCGACTCGATCCAGAGCGACCTGGGGCACCTGATGGACGATTTCGACAACCTCCGGATCACCAACGACACGATCTCGGCCAGTCTGACCTATGAGCGCGAGCGTGCCGATTCGCTGATGGCGCGCCTCAAGAAGGAGCGTTCGTGGAGTCTCGCCAAGATCAAGCAATACGAAAAGGAGGTCGGAACGCTTCGTTCGATCATGCTCGGCTACATCAAGCAGATCGATTCGCTCAACACGCTCAACAAGAAGCTCATCGAGGAGAATGTCTCTTTCCGCAAGGAGATCACCTCGGCGCAGTTGCGTGCCGACATGGCCGAAGAGAAGGCCGCCGAGCTGAACAACAAGGTGCGCGTGGGTTCGGTCATCCGCGCCCGCGACATCGTCATGGCGGGACTCAACGACAAGAGCAAGCCCGTGTCGCGCATCAAGAACGCCAAGCGTCTGCGCGTCGACTTCATCCTCTCGGCCAACGACCTGGCCACGCCGGGCAACAAGGCCATCTACGTGCGCATCACTTCGCCCGACGGTTATGTGCTGACCACCGACGCCACGCCTACGTTCGAATTCGAGGGCGAGCGCATTCCCTATTCGGCCATGCGCGAGGTGGACTACCAGAACCAGGACCTCGAGGTGGGCATCTACTTCAACAGTTCGGGCTTCACGGCCGGCACCTACCGCATCCAGCTCTACTGCGAGGGGCGTGCCATCGGCTCGGCCGAGGTATTCATGAAATAGCCGCCGGGAGATGGAGATCAGAAGCAGTTTCGACCATTTCAACATCAACGTTGCCGACCTCGACCGCAGCCTGGCTTTCTACGACCGGGCGCTGGGGTTGAAAGAGGTCGGCCGCAAGGAGGCTGCCGACGGCAGTTTCGTGCTGGTCTACCTGGGCGACGGAGCGTGCGGATTCCGCCTCGAGCTCACTTGGCTGCGCGACCATGCGGGGGCCTACGAGCTGGGCGAGAACGAAAGCCATCTTTGCATGCGTGTCGCCGGCGACTACGACGCCGTGCGGGCTTTCCACCGCGAAATGGGGTGCATCTGCTACGAGAACCACGACATGGGGCTCTACTTCATCGCCGATCCCGACGACTATTGGATCGAGATTCTGCCGGCGGAATAAGCTGACCGTCAATGCCCCACGGTTGTCTGCCCTCCTTCGGACGTCTCCCTTTGCGGAGGACCGCGAGGGGTGCGGCAGCATTTCTGAGGGTTGTTGAGCGGGCCGGCATGGTGCGAAGGTGACGGGTACGGCCGTCGGCATCTCCGCCGAAGTGCAGGTCGGTGGCATCAAGACCGGCGAACGCATTGCCGCATGTCCGGCCGGGACCGCATTATTTCCCTAAAACAATTTGGCGTACAGACGCCGGAAACAGCCCTTGCCGCCGGAGCGTGTGCACGAGGCGTTCGGATACGTTACAGAGATGAAAAACTATAAATCGGATAAGAAAGCCCCGGCTGCGCAGCAGCCGGGCGCCATGGACCAGGAGGTCGCCCGGGCCGTCGAGGTCTTGCGCCGGGGCGGAATCATCCTCTATCCTACCGACACGGTGTGGGGGCTGGGCTGCGACGCCACCGATCCCGAAGCCGTGGCCAAAATCTATCGGCTCAAACAAAGCGAGAACAAGAAATCGATGCTCGTGCTCTGCGCCTCGGCCGACATGGTCGTGCGTTATGTCGATCGGGCTCCGGGCATCGCGTTCGAAGTCATGGAGCTGGCCTCCAGGCCGTTGACGTTGATCTTGCCGGGTGCCGTCGGCGTCGCCGACAACCTCGTCCCCGACGAGGGTACGCTCGGCGTGCGGGTCCCCGACCACGAGTTCTGCCGCCGGCTGCTCCGCGCCCTGGGGCGGCCGCTGGTTTCGACGTCGGCCAACATTTCGGGCGAGTGCGCACCCGTCGGACTGCCGGAGGTCGCCCGCGAGATCGTCGACGGGGTCGATTTCGTAGTCAATCCCCGTTTCGAGGGCAAACCCACCCGCAAGGCTTCGTCGATCATCGCGTTCGGCGAGGGCGGCGAGGTGAAAATCATCCGCGAGTGATGGCGCGCACGCTTGTTACTCCGATCCAGAAGCGTTTTTCGGACATCGATCCTTTCGTGCACGTCAACAACGTGGCGCAGCAGAGCTATTTCGATGTCGGCAAGAGCGATTTCTACGAGCGGATACTGGGCCCCGGGGTGCTGACGGGCGATCTGCGTGTGGTGACGGTCTCGACGTCCACCTCTTTCATCGGGCAGGTGCGCATGCACGACGACGTGCGGGTGACTACCTGCTGCGAGCGGGTGGGCGACAAGAGCATGACGCTTTTCCAGCAGCTCGTCGTCGACGGCGAGGTCCGCACCGAGAGCCGTTCGGTGCTCGTTGCTTTCGATTTCGCCGCGCAGGAGAGCCGCCGCGTGCCCGATGCGTGGCGCGAGAAGCTGCTGGCGGAGTAGGGCGGTCCGCAATTCTCGGTTCGCAATTTTCAATTCACAATTTGTCGTTCGGGGATTCGCAATTTATGTTCGGAACCGTTGTCGCGGAAGCGCAGCAAAACTCCGTCGTTCCGGCGGATGTGGGCAGGCAATGGGGGCTGGCGGAAATCGGCGCCTTATTCTCGTCTGTCGGGTCGGGATCGAAAAAAACAATCATGGACAAAGGTAAACTGAAAGGGCATGCGGCCTTGTGGGTCGCCAACATTGTCTGGGGGCTGAACGCTCCCATCTGCAAGAGCGTGCTGGTCTCGGAGAGCAATCCGGGCGGTGTCGATCCCTTTGCGCTGAGCGCCTACCGGATGGCGGGCGCCTGTCTGCTTTTCTGGACCGCTTCGCTTCTCCTGCCGCGCGAACGGGTGTCGCGCCGCGATATGGCGGCCTTGTTTTTTGCTTCGGTGTTCGGCATCCAGCTCAACCAGATGCTTTTTTTGTGGGGTCTGTCGCTCACGTCGCCCATCGATTCGTCGATCATCGCCACGATCGTTCCCGTGCTCACGATGGTTCTGGCCACGGTTTTCCTGCGTGAGCCCATCACGTGGCTCAAGTCGGGCGGCGTGGCGCTCGGCTGCTTCGGCGCGTTGCTGCTGGTCGCTCTGAGCCGGCACGGGGGCGGGCAGGCGTCGAGCGTCATGGGCGATGCGCTCTGCATCGTCAGCGCCGTGAGCTATGCGGTCTATCTCACCGCATTCCGCGACACGATCGTGAAGTATTCGCCCGTCACCACCATGAAGTGGATGTTTCTTTTCGCCGCCGTGTCGGCCGCCGCGATCTATTACCGGCCGTTGGCCGGGGTCGACTACGGGGCCCTCGAACCGGCTACGTGGGGCGGCATCGGGTATGTGGTCGTATGTTCGACCTTCGTTTCCTACTTGATGGTGCCCGTAGGGCAGCGCTTCCTCCGCCCTACGGTGGTCTCGATGTACAACTATGTGCAGCCGGTCGTCGCCGTGGTCTTCACGGTCCTTGCCGGACTCGACACGTTCGGCCCGGCCAAAGGATTGGCCGCAGCCTGCGTCTTCGCGGGTGTGTGGCTGGTCACCAAATCCAGGTCGCGGGCGCAGATGGAGGCCGAGGGGCGGAGGTGAGATTCACAATTCACAATTCACAGTTCACAATTTACAATTCACGATTCACGATTCACGATTCGCAATGCTGCTTGTTATGGACCGGCTGCTGCGGAGCGTGTCCGCCGGGCCGCTCCGGACGGCCTGCAATCGTGAATTTGTGCTACTCTTCCATTTTCGGCGTGCTATTTGCAGGACTTTCCGTGTCATCAAATTTTGAACGACTATGAAAGAGTACACCAAAAAGGAGAGCACTGCTTCTTCGCACAGCGGGAAGTCCACGACTGCCGCCAGTCATCGCTCGAAGGCCGCTGAGGCCAAGTCTACCTCCAAGCCGGCAACGGGCCGAACCACCGCACGCACGACTTCGAAAAGCACGTCGTCGCGCGGCGCTTCGTCTTCCCGCAGCACGAAGTAGACGCGCCGAATGCAAGAAGCCTGCATCCTCGACGGATGCAGGCTTCTTTTGTGTCCCGGCCCCTCGGGCCGCGGCTTTCGTATTGCGGCCGGTGCGGTCAGCGCTGCGCTTTGTAGGCTTCGAGACCGCTTTTCAGAAATTGTACGAAACCCGCGATGTCGAGATCGTAGCCGCGCGGCGGCACCAGCTCTTGGCCGTCGCGGCCCTGCAATATGTAATAGGGCTGTGCGTTGACGCCGTAGTTCTTGCGGGCGTAGTAGGAATTGATCTTGCCCAGGCTCTTGAGTACCTTGCCCGAGTCGGTGGTGACCCATTCGCTTTCGGGCAGCTGCTTCTTGTCGTCGGAGTAGAGAGCGCAGATTACGTAGTCGTTCCGGAGAATGGCGAGCACCTCGGGGTCGGACCATACGCGCGACTCCATTTCGCGGCAGTTGACGCAGCCGTGGCCCGTGAAGTCGATGAAGAGGGGCTTGCCGACCTGTGCGGCGTAGGCCTCGGCCTCCTGCAGGTCGAAGAAGCCCTCCAATCCGTGGGGCAGGTGGAGGAAGTCGGCATGCTTGCGGGTCGTCGGCGCGGCCGCTGCATGAGCGCCGCCCGGTGTCAGCACGAAATCCTGCGAGGTGAGCGGCGGCAGGTAGCCCGATAGTCCTTTCAGCGGGGCGCCCCACATGCCGGGGATTATGTAGACCACGAACGTGAAGACGGCGATCGAGAGCGCCAGCCGTCCTACGCCCAATGCGGGTGTGTCGTTGTCGTGGGCGAAGCGGAGCTTGCCCAGCAGGTAGAGCCCCAGGAGCGAGAAGACCACGATCCATACGGCCAGGTAGATCTCGCGGTCGAGCAGGCCCCAGTGGTAGGTCTGGTCGGCGACCGAGAGGAACTTGAAGCCCAGCGCCACCTCGATGAATCCGATGACGATCTTCACCGAGTTGAGCCAGCCGCCGCTCTTGGGCAGCTTTTTCAGAATCGAGGGGAAGAGCGCGAAGAGCGTGAAGGGCAGGGCGAAGGCTGCCGAGAAAGCCAGCATGGTGATGATCGGGCCCCAGAACTCGCCCTGGGTCGACTTGATGAGTACCGAACCGACGATGGGACCCGTGCACGAGAACGACACCAGCACCAGCGTGAGCGCCAGGAAGAAGATGCCGCCCAGCCCCTTGGTGTCGGCCTTGGCGTCGGCCTTGTTGACCATCCACGAGGGCATGGTGATCTCGAACGCGCCGAAGAACGACGCGGCGAAGACCATGAAGACGATGAAGAAGATCACGTTGGGCAGCCAGTGCGTGGCCAGCCAGTTGAAGATGTCGGCCGTCACGGCTTCGCCGCCCACTGCGCGGGTGATGAGGATGATGGCTGCGATGGGCAGCGTGTAGAGCGCCACGATGAAGAACCCGTAGAGCGCTGCGCGCAGACGTCCCATGGCCGGGCCGCCCTCGCCCTTGAGGAAGTAGGAGACGGTCATCGGCACCATGGGGAAGACGCAGGGTGTCAGCAGCGCGCCGAATCCCCACAGGATCGCTTCGATGATCAGCATCCAAAGGCCCGGGCTGCTGCCGGCGGTGTCTTTGGCCGGAGCGGAGGTGTCGGCGGCCGGTTCGGTCGTGTCGTCCTCTCCGTCGGTGACGGCGGCGGTGCCTGCTGCGGGCGCAGGGTCGGCCGGAATGCGGATCGTCAGCTGCAGGTCGTCGGGCGGCGTGCAGCTGCGGTCGTCGCAGAGCATCCATTCGAGCGTTGCGCCGACGCTGCCCTGCGCTCCGGTCAGACGCACGTCCTGTGCGAACGAAGCCGAGCCTTCGAAGGTGCCGATCTCCATGTCGAACATCTCGTCGTGGTAGCGGTGGGGGGCGGTGAGCATCTGCACGCCTCCTTCCAGGGTCACGCCCTCGCCGGGCGTGAAGACGATCGTTGTGGCGTTGGGTCCGTCGGTCACGTAGGGTCCCATGTCGTACATGTGGTAACGATCCGGGATCGAGGCTTCGAGGAGAATGCGGTAGAGCCCTTCGCCGCGGGGTTCCACGCGGTGGGTCCATGTTGCGGTCTGGGCCGTTGCCGTCGCTGCGACGAGCAGGGCCGTCAGCATGGTCAGAATATTTCGCATGACAGGTAGATTTGTTTGCTGGGACAAAGATACGAATAAGCCGAGCGGAATGCCAAATTTATTTGAGCATTCCCGAGGCGAAAGTATCTTGGGCGTAGCCAAAGTCGAATAAGCCGAGCGGAATGCCAAATTTATTTGAGCATTCCCGAGGCGAAAGTATCTTGGGCGTAGCCAAAGTCGAATAAGCCGAATACAAAACCAAACGCAGTTTGGATTTTGTTGAGGCGGGCGAGCCGAATCCCCCCCCCTGCGGAGGCTCGCAACACTCGTTCCGCCGGCTTCGGCCCGAACGGTCCGAAAAGCCGAACAAGAGCGACGACGAAATCGTTTGCCTTTCTCCTCATTTACAAAGTTTGCGCGAATTATAGATTCTTCGCTTCGCTCAGAATGACAAATTGGGGAATCGAAGCCACGAAGCGAAATTATTAATTGTGAATTCTGCATTGTACATTGTGCATTGTTCCGGCGGGCTGCGGCTCGGCATAGCCGAATAAATTTGTCTCTGCGCTCGCCTTGCACTGTTCTTTACCGCGAACAAGTCGCGGTTTCGATAGGCTGCGGCTCGGCATAGCCAAATAAATTTGTCTCTGCGCTCGCCTTGCACTGTTCTTTACCGCGAACAAGTCGCGGTTTCGATAGGCTGCGGCTCGGCATAGCCAAATAAATTTGTCTCTGCGCTCGCCTTGCACTATCTTTGCCATTGGAAGACACCATGCAAACGCAGTTTCTCATACCTTTTCTGTTGACGCTCGGGGCGGGTCTCGCAACGGGCATAGGCAGTGCGCTGGCCTTTTTCGCCCGGCGCACGAACAAGCGCCTGCTGGCCTTTTCGCTGGGGCTGTCGGGCGGCGTGATGGTCTATGTCTCGTTCGTCGAGCTCTTCAGCCAGGCCGAGTCCGCCCTCGGCGAGGTGTGGGGCCAGCGGTGGGGCTCGGTCTGCACGGTCGCGGCCTTTTTCGGGGGCATCCTGCTCATCGGCATCATCGACCGTCTGGTCCCCAAGGTCGAAAATCCTCACGAGGCGCACACGGTCGAGGAGATGGATGCGCGGCCCTGCCACCCCAAGCTCATGCGCATGGGCATCATGACGGCGCTGGCCATCGGCATCCACAACTTCCCGGAGGGCATCGCCACCTTCACCACGGCGGTCGATAACCGCACCCTCGGCGTCGCCATCGCCGTTGCCATCGCCATCCACAACATTCCGGAGGGCATCGCCGTCTCGATACCGATCTTCTATGCCACGGGCGACCGCAAGCGGGCTTTCCGGCTCTCGTTGTTGTCCGGCCTGGCCGAGCCCGTCGGGGCGTTGCTCGCCTGGGCGGTGCTGATGCCCTTCATGTCGCCCACGTTGATGGGCTGCGTGCTGGCCGGTGTGGCCGGCATCATGGTCTTTATCTCCATCGACGAGCTCCTGCCCGCCGCCCGCGAGTATGGCGAGCCGCACATCGCCATCTACGGCGTGGTCACAGGCATGGCCTTGATGGCCGTAAGTCTTATTCTGTTGTCATGAATATTTTTCTTCTCCTGGTCGGCCTCGTGCTGATTCTTGCCGGCGCCAACTTCCTGACCGACGGCGCGGCGGCTCTCGCGCAGCGTTTCCGCGTGCCCGAGTTCATCGTGGGACTCACCGTCGTGGCCATCGGCACTTCGATGCCCGAGCTGGTCGTTTCGGTGCTGTCGGCCGCGGCGCACAACAGCGATGTCGCCGTCGGCAACATCGTGGGGTCGAACCTCTTCAACGTCTTCGTCATCCTCGGCATCTGCGCCCTGATCCGGCCGCTGGCGCTCTCCGAGAGCAACATCCGCCGCGACATCCCCGTGGGATTCGGCGCTTCGCTGCTCTTTTTCGTCTTTGCGTCGGACAAGCTGCTGCACCTCGGCACCGTCGACCGGATCGGCCGGGCCGAGGGAGTCGTCATGTTGCTGCTCTACGTGACTTTTCTGTGGTACAGCGTTCGGGCCGCCGGCCGGCAGGGAGTGCCGAAGACAACGGCGTCCAAACCGCCGAAGCCTTGGTGGCTGACGCTCGGATTGATCGTCGTCGGGCTGGCCGGACTGGTCTGCGGAGGCGATCTGTTTCTCCACCATGCCACCGTCATCGCCCGCAAGCTGGGTGTCAGCGAGTCGGTCATCGCCATTACGCTGGTTGCCGGCGGTACGTCGCTGCCCGAGCTGGCGTCGTCGGTCGTCTCGCTCGCCAAGGGCAAGGCCGGGCTGGCGCTGGGCAACGTGCTGGGCTCCAATGTGGCCAACCTGCTCTTGATTCTGGGTGTCAGCGCCACGATCCATCCGCTCACCATGGGCGGCATCACCACGCTCGACGTGGCGATGGTGGTGCTCAGTTCGCTGCTGCTGTTCGTCGCGGCCTTCACCTTCCGGCGCAAGGCTGTCGACCGGTGGGAAGGTGCGATTTTCGTGGCGATCTACGCCGCCTACATCTGGTACTTGGTCAGATAGCGTTCCAGCAGCCGCGGCACGGCGTAGTCGCCGACGGATGCGGTATCGACGGCCAGTCGTTCGGCCGCCGCAGTCAGCACGGGCGTCTCGATGCGATGCACGACGGCGTGGACCGTGCGGTGCGATAGCTGGTGGCGGGGCATGGCGATGCTCCGCACCAGACGCCACGGGGCATCGCCCAAAAGTTCATGGAAACATGGTTGCACGGCGAGCTCTGCAAAATCGGCGGGGCCCGGGCTTTCGATCAGCGGAAATTCATAGAGTCCCTGCCAGATGTCGCGCTCCCCGCGCCGCCGGAGCAGCGTGCGGTCGCCGCAGGTGACGTGCAGGTAGTTGAACCAGCGGTCGCTCACTTTGGTTTTGCCCTGCTTGACGGGGCGTTCGGCCACGGTGCCGGCCGCCAGAGCCAGACAACGGCAGGCCAGCGGGCATGTCTCGCACCGGGGTTGCGACGGGGTGCACTGGAGGGCTCCGAAATCCATGATCGCCTGGTTGTAGCATCCCGGCCGGGCGGTGTCCAGCTGCGACTGCGCAAGTTTCTGGAAGGCTTTGCGTCCTGCCGTGGTGTCGATGGGGGTTTCCACGTCGAAAAGGCGCGACAGCACCCGGTAGACGTTGCCGTCGAGTACGGCGCAGGGCGTGTCGTAGGCTGCCGAGCAGACGGCCGCGGCGGTGTAGTCGCCCACGCCGGGCAGCGAGCGTACGGCCTCTTGCGTGGCAGGGAAAATGCCGTCGAATTCTTGGCTTATCTTCTTGGCCGCCGCATGGAGATTGCGCGCGCGGCTGTAGTAGCCCAGCCCCTGCCACATCTTGAGCACTTCGTCTTCCGAAGCGGCGGCCAGCGCGCCGACATGGGGCCAGCGCTCCGTGAAACGCAGGTAGTAGTCCATGCCCTGAGCCACGCGCGTCTGCTGGAGAATCACCTCCGAAAGCCAGATAAGATAGGGGTCGCGCGTGCGGCGCCACGGCAGGTCGCGTCCGTGGCCGGCATACCACTCCAGGAGCGCCGGGGCCAGGCGGTTCATCGGGTGCGGGGGCGGATTTTGCGGAAAGGCAGCTTCATCACGCCGAAGAAGGCTTCGCCGAAGATGCCGCCGCTCATTTTGGAGGTGCCCTCGCGCCGGTCGACGAAGATGATCGACTCCTCGCGCAGCGTCAGCCCCAGACGCCAGGCGGTGTATTTCATTTCGATCTGGAATCCGTAGCCCTTCATGCGGATGCGGTCGAGGTCGATGGTCTCCAACGCACGGCGCGAATAGCAGACGAATCCGGCCGTGGCGTCGCACACCGGCATGCGGGTGGTCCAGCGTACGTATTTCGAGGCGAAGTAGGACATCAGCAGCCGCGACATGGGCCAGTTGACGACGTTGACCCCCTTCACATAGCGCGATCCGACCGCGACGTCGGCGCCCCCGGCGGCGGCACCGAACAGCCGCGGCAGGTCGTCGGGGTCGTGCGAGAAGTCGCAGTCCATTTCGCACATGTAGTCGAAGCCGTGTTCGAGACCCCAGCGGAAGCCCGTGAGATAGGCCGTGCCGAGCCCCAGTTTGCCGCTGCGGCGGATCAGATGGAGGCGGTCGGGATGTTGCTGCTGCCGCTGCTCGACGATGGCGGCGGTGCCGTCGGGCGATCCGTCGTCGATGACGAGCATGTCGTAGGCGTCGGGCAGCGACAGGACCTTGTCGATCATGGCTGCGATGTTCTCCTTTTCGTTGTAGGTGGGGATGATGACCAGTCTGCGCATGGTTGGCGGTGGTTTATTGTTTGCGGCGTTTCAGCGCCCGTACGACGGCCTTGTCGTCGGGGCTCACGCGGTACGATTCGATGATTTTCTGCAGCGCCTTGTTGTAGGTCCAGTCGCTAAGGGGGCATGCTTGCTCCAGCCACTCGCGCGTGCGGCCGGGGAACTTCACGAAGCAGACCGAGACGGCCCACGCCACGCCCATGCGGACGTAGTAGGCTTCGTGGCACACCGATCCGAGAATCTCCAACAGCGCGTCGAGGTGTTCTTCGTCGACGTAGTTGCCCAGCGCCATCACCACGGCGAAGCGGACTTCGTATTCCCGCGAAGAGCGGAAATAGGGTCGGATGAACTCCCACATGGGTTCGCGCTCGGCAGCCTTGAGCCGCCAGCAGAAGCAGTCGCACACGGCCCAGTTGTCGATCTTGGGCACGAAGCGTGCCACGTGGCGCAGCTTCTCGTCGGGCGCGCAGCGGGCATAGCCGATGACCAGTCCCTGGAGCATGCGTTCTTCGAAGTATTCTTCTTCGGCCGCCGCGAGCCAGCCGCGCCAGTCGCCGCGCGCTATCTCCCGGGCGATGGCCCGCAGCTGCGGCAGGCGCACGCCCATCATCTTGCCGGCACCGGGCGTCAGCGAAGCGCTGAAGTCGCGGTAGCGGGGATCGGCCAGTTCGAGAAGCTGTTCGCGCAAAGAGATTTCCATGTTACAAATGTAGCTTTTTTTGCCGGATGAACAAAAAAACGTATATCTTTGCGTGTTGTAAAGCGCAGCGGAAATGCTGCCGAAAACCCGAATTCGCAATGAAGAAATTCGTCCGCGTCGCGGCCGCGGTCATCGCCGTGCTGCTGGCCGTCGCCATCGTGGCGCCCATGGCGCTGCGGGGCAAGATCGCCGCGATCGTCAAACACGAAGCCAACGAGCTGCTGCAGGCCCGTCTCGACTTCGAGAAACTGGACATCAGCCTGCTGCGCCACCTGCCCCATGCGTCGCTGGAGATCCGGGGGCTGACGCTCGTGGGCGTCGGGAGGTTCGAGGGCGACACGATCGCGGCCGCCGAGCGCATCTCGGTGGTCGTCGATCTCTTTTCGCTCTTCGGCGACGAGGGCTTCGAAGTAACCAAGATCATCCTCGCCTCGCCCGAGCTCCACGCCCGCAAACTGGCCGACGGCGCCGTAAACTGGGATGTCATGAAACCCGCGGAGGAGACTCCCGGCGAGGAGGAGCCGGCGGCGGCCGAACCTTCGGCGTTCCGGCTGCGCATCCGCGACTTCCGCATCTCCGACGCCTGCATCCGCTACGAGGACGATTCCTCGCGCATGCGTTTTTACACCGAGCCCCTGTCGCTGCGGCTGCGGGGCGACATGTCGGCCGCACGGACCGACCTCGCGCTGAAACTCGACGCCTCGCGCATCCGTTTCGTCTCGGGCGGCGTGCCGCTGCTGAGCGGTGCCGAAGCCGAGGTCGAGGCCACCATCGCCGCCGATCTGGAGAACAACCGATTTACCTTCACCGACAATACGTTCCGTCTGAACGCCATCGTCCTGTCGCTCGACGGCTGGGCCCAGCTCAAGGAGAACGGCGCCGTGGCCATGGACGTTTCGGCCGGATGCGGCAAAGTTCAGTTCAAGGACGTGCTTTCGCTCATTCCGGCGTTCTATACCAAGGAGTTCCGCAGCATTTCGGCTTCGGGCGAGCTTTCGCTGGCCGTGTGGGCCAAGGGCGAACTGGCCGGTTCGCAGCTTCCCGCCTTCGGCGTGAAGGGCGAGGTGCACAACGGCAGTTTCCAATATTCGTCGCTGCCGAAAGCCGTGACCGACATCGAGATCGTCGCCGGAGTCTCCAATCCGGGCGGTACGATGAACGCCACGGTGATCGATCTTTCGAAATGTTCGCTCCGCATGGCCGGCAATTCGCTTGCCGCCACGTTCCATGCCGCCAACATCGTGAGCGATCCGTCGTTCCGCGCGTCGGTCGCCGGCAAGGTCGATCTGGGAGCAGTCCGCGAGGTCTATCCCCTTGACAAGGAGGTCGATCTGGGCGGTATCATCACGGCCGATCTCAAGGTCTCGGGCCGCATGTCCGACATCGAGAAGCAGCGCTACGAACGCATGGCCGCTTCGGGGACGTTCGTCGTCGAGCAGCTCGATCTCACGGTGCCCAATCTGCCGGCCGTTCACCTCAAGCGCGCCGCCGCGACCATCACGCCGCGCGCCATGACGCTGGGCGAACTGGGCGTGACGGTGGGCCGCAGCGATATGTCGGCCAAGGGACAGCTTGCCGGCTACCTGGGCTATCTGCTGCGGGGCGACAAGCTGTCGGGACGTCTCTACGTCCGGTCCGGTCTGCTCGATCTCAATGAAATCATGGCAGCGATGCCCGCTTCCGGGACGGAAACTCCGGCGACCGCAGAACCGGCTGCGGAGCCGATCCGGGCGATCGAGGTGCCCAAGAATCTCGACCTTTCGTTCAATGCCGAGTTGCAGAAGATTCTTTTCAACAAGATGACCATCGACAACCTGGCCGGCGAAATGCGCGTGGCCGGCGGTGCGCTCTCGCTCGACCGTCTCACGATGGGACTCTTCGGCGGCAAGGCGTCGGCGTCGGGGCGCTACTCCACGGCGGCCGATCCTGCGCGCCCGGCGTTGAAACTCGATCTGTCGCTGGCGGGAGCATCGTTCGCACAGACGTTCGACGAACTGGAGATGGTGCGGCAGCTCGTGCCGATCTTCGCCGAAACCGGCGGCGACTACTCGCTCTCGCTCGACATGAATGCGAAGCTCGATTCGACCATGTCGCCCGATCTGCAGTCGATCGACGCCACGGGCGAGATCCGCTCGGCCAACATCCGTGTACAGAACATCGCGGCTTTCGATGCGCTGGCCAAGGCGATCAACAACGACAAGCTGCGCCGGATCGAAGCCCGGGATGTGGCGATCCGCTTCGCCATCCGCAACGGCCGCATCGCCACGCAGCCGTTCGATCTGAGGCTGGCGGGCACCGACGTCAACCTGTCGGGATCCACGGGGCTCGACCGGACCATCGACTATACGGCCAGAGTCTCGATGCCGGCATCGGCTGCGGGCGGCGTTCTGGAGACGCTGAACGTCAAGATCGGCGGCACTTTCTCCTCGCCCAAGATTACGTTGGGTGTCAAGGAGGCGGCCGAGGAGGCGATCAAGAACGTCGTCGACCAGCAGATTCAGAAACTCACCGGCAGCGAGTCGCTGGCCGAGGAGGTCGACAAGCAGAAAGAGAACCTGCGGGCCGAAATCGACAAACAGGCCGAGAACCTGCGCGAAGAGGCCAGGAAAGCGGGCGAGAAACTCGTTTCGGCGGCGCAGAGCCAGCGCGACAAATTGGTGGAAGAAGCCTCCAAGAAGGGCGCTTTGGCCAAGTTGGCTGCCGGGAAGGCGGGCGACAAGCTCGTTTCCGAAGCGGAGAAGCAGGCCGCCAATCTCTCCGCCGAGGCCGAAAAGCAGATCGTCAGACTCAACGAGAAACTTTCCGCCAACGAGTAGTCTTTATTATATAGTATAAAGGGAAGCAGGGGCCTTGCGGGGCCTCTGCTTCTCGTTTGCGGATGCGGCGGGTCACTTCCGGATGTACGTTTCGAGCGCGGCGACGTATGCCGCGAAAGCATCGCGCCCGGTGGCGGTCATGCGGCAGACCGTGCGGGGCATCTTGCCGCGGAAGCACTTTTCGACCGTTATGTAGCCCGCCTTGGCCAGTTTGTCGAGCTGCACCGATAGATTGCCTGCCGTGGCCCCGGTCTGCTCGCGCAGGAAGACGAAATCGGCGCTCTCGACGCCCAGCAGGACCGACATCACGGCCAGCCGCAGCGCAGAGTGCAGGAGCGGATCGAGTTCACTGAACATGGCGCTGCGAGCGATGGTTGAAGATGTGGCCGGGAACGATCATCATGACGATGAAGACCCCTGCGAAAATCAGAATCTCGAAATTCAGCATCGTTGCGTCGACCCTGCCGGCGGGCAGCTGCTTCAGATACCGGTCGTAGAGCGGGAAGAGCAGGGTGAGAATCAATCCTGAGTAGCCGCTGACAATGTAGATTTTCGAGCGGACGATGCGCCCTGTAGCGGTGGTGGCGATGGCCATGATCAGAGCGATCAGCCCGAAAAGACTTGCGCGGTACGACAGTCCGTGGAAGAGGACGAAAGCGAAAACGGGAATCAGCGCCAGCGATGCGGTTGCCCATACGGCGCTTACGATGCGGTCGATTTCGGTGCGGGGTTCCGTACTTTTCTTGGCGGGAAAGAGACGCGTCAGCAGAAATCCGACGACAGGAATCAGGAACCAGCTCCATGACCATCCGACCGGGCCGCCGGTTACGTTGACGACGTAGTTGAAGAGCGAAACGGCCACCGTCGTATAACCCCAGATGAGGAACGGACGGCCCGAATTGCGGCTCAGCCGGTTACGGGTGTTTTCGATCATGCGGTTGATGAGGGCCAGGCTCTCGGCAGCTTCGGGATGCATGTTGTTCATAGCGTTGAGAATTTGAGGGCGGAAGTTAGAGATTCTTCAATATTGTTCGTCTTTGTCGGTGCCGATCCGGTGGTGGATAAGCGAAATTGCCAGACTGAGACCCCAGCCGGCGATGATCCAGAGGACCCACCAGTGGTCGGGCGAGGTCATCCGGTTGACGAAAGTCAGAAAGACGCAGACGATCACGAACGTACTTGCGTGGCGGACGAAGCGGCGCGGAATCTTGCGGGCGGTCGTTTCGCCGGGAGGTTTTGTTTTCATATGGAAGGGGTTTCAAGAGGATTGCTTTTTGCAAATATAAAGTAGTTTATTTTATAAACAAAAAAATATTTATAGAAATTTTTCACATCCTACGTCGGGGCAGGTTCGCACGGGCTTTGCCGACGCCGGGGAAACCGTTCGAATTCGTGTCCCGAGCATTTTTCTGCAGGTTCTTGATTGCAGGTTGAATGACCGGGACTTTTCTTTGCCGGTTTCTTGCACTCTTTCCGCTTGCTTTGCTATGTGTCTTTTTGGGGAGTCCTCCCTTTCCCGAGTCCGGCATTATTGCGCCATATTTCGGCAACAATGCTATGTGTTTTTTTCGGGGCGGCCGGTGCTTCTTCTCCCGAGTCGGTTGTTTTTGTAGCGTCCGCTTGCACTGAGATTCTGCATTTATCTCCGATGCCGCGTTTTTCGGGGCGGCTGCGGGGATTGCGCTTTGCGTGAGCTGCCCGAAGAAAGTTTTGTACACAGAACCTTTCACTTTTCACCTCTCACCTTTACTTTTGCAAAGGCAACTTCACACCCGGAGTGACAGGGGCTACGGCTCTTGTCAGCGTGGTTTGTAGATTCAGCAGTCCGCTGGCAGCGTAATGGCGCGGGAGGATTACGGAAAACCATTGTTCGTTTGCGGTTGCTTTTGTCGTTCGGCGTTTTTAATTCGCGACCGCCCGGTTTCGATAGTGGGGCCGCAGATGTTCTCGTGCCGAAGCCAGCGGGGCGAGTTTTGCGAGCCTCCGCAGGGCGGGGCTTCGGCTCGCACGGCTGAACGCCGGTGTTTATCTCTGCAAGCTGCGGTCGCCCCGAACATCTTTTCCCTCCATCCTTTCCGCGTTGCCGCCAGTTGCTTATTCCAGTCTGCTGCGGAGTTTGCGAACAATTCAGTAGTTTGTCATTCTGAGGAGCAGAGCGACGAAGAATCTGTAACCTTGCCCAAAATAGATTCTTGACTGCACTTCGTTTGTCTTTCTCCTCCTTGCGAGGCAGAGGCCGCTTGCGGACTATGCACTCGCTGCGTTCATCATAGATTCTTCGCTAACGCTCAGAATGACAATTATGGCAGGCATGTCCCGCAGGCTCTTTCTCTTTCTGATACGGAAGACCTTGCGCCCGGGGCCGGCTCGCGCTGAAAGCGCGACCCCCGCAGCCGGCCCGGGCGAGCACTTGAATGAGTTCCCGAAAGGAAATGATTCAATGCAAAGACAGCATTGTCATTCTGAGAAGATCGGAAGATCGACGAAGAATCTGTATAAAAGTATGCGTAGACAGATTCTTGACTGCACTTCGTTTGTCTCTCTCCTCCTTGCTCGGCATAGTCCGCAAGCGGCCTTTGGTTCGCAAGGGAAAAGATTCTTCACTTCGTTCAGAATGACAAAGGACTTGGATTCGGGCGCAGCCTGCGGGGCACGCCCGGCGACAGCCGGATGTTTGCGGGCCTCCGCCGGCCAAGGCTGCGGCCCACACGGCTCGAAAGAGCCGAAGAACGACGCAACGACAATCGCAGTAAACCATTGTTCCGCATTCTCCGCCGCATTCCTTTGAGTGATTGCTCTTTTACGCCTGCTGCGGGCTACCGCAACACGTCGACGGGTGTTCTGACGGATGTCGGCGGAGAGGCCAGCTGTTGGTCGTCTTCGCCGGCCGGAGCCGGCAGCGCCTATGCTTGTTTTTTGCGTACCGTCTCGAATTCGGTAGCGCCGCTTCACAGCCACAATCGCAGCTGGGCTTTTCCCGTGCGCTGCGTCCAAGCATCTGCAGGAGTTGCTTTTGTCCGAAAGTCGGGCGGTAGTTCGCGAAATGCTTTCATCTTTCGCTTTTATGCTGTAAGTTTGCAGCGCCAACATGAACGCAACCACCGCACATACTCCCGTTCCCTCCGACGGATTGCCCATGCCGCGCCGGCTGGGCGCTATTCTGGCTGTGGCCTTCGGCGTTGGGCTTTCGGTGTTGGACAGCGCCATCGCCAACGTGGCTCTGCCCACCATGGGGCAGGAACTGCACATTGCGTCGGCCGATTCGATCTGGATCGTCAATGCCTACCAGCTGGCCGTCGTGGTCACGATTCTTCCTTTTGCCGCGCTGGGCGAGACGTTCGGCTACCGCCGCATCTATGTCGGCGGGCTCTTGCTTTTCACCTTGGCGTCGGGTGCTTGCGCCTTGGCCGGTTCGTTCGCTGCTTTGGTCGCCGCACGCGTGTTGCAGGGCATCGGTGCCGCCGCCGTCACTTCGATCAATACCACACTCATCCGTTTCATCTATCCCCGCGCCCAGCTGGGCCGCGGCATGGGCATCAACGCTACGGTCGTCGCCGTTTCGTCGGTGGCCGGGCCCGCGCTCGCGGCCGCCATCCTCTCTGTGGGTTCGTGGCCGTGGCTCTTTGCCGTCAATCTCCCCGCCGGGGGCGTCGCCTTGTGGCTCAGTTCGCGTTTTTTGCCCTGCAACCCCGTGCAGGCGGTCGGTCACAAGCCCCGTTGGCGCGACATGGCGATGAACGCTTTGACGTTCGGTCTGCTGATCGCTTCGGTCGAGGGGTGTTCGCACGGTGTCGACGGACGGCTGCTCGCCGCCGGCGCAGCGGCGCTTCCGGTCGTCGGTTTCTTCTTCGTGCGCAGTCAGTTGCGCGATCCGAAACCCTTGCTGCCGATCGATTTGCTGCGGATTCCCATCTTTTCGGTCTCGGTCCTCACGTCGGTATGCTCCTACCTGGCGCAGATGCTCTCGATGGTCGCATTGCCTTTCTTCTTGCAGCGGACGTTCGGCTATAACGATGTTTCTACCGGACTCCTGCTCACGGCCTGGCCCGCCGTCATCATGGTGGCGGCTCCCGTCGCCGGCGTGCTCGTGGGGCGCATCCATGCCGGTGCGCTCGGCGGCACGGGTCTTGCGGCGATGGCTGCGGGACTGGCGGCCCTGGCATGGCTGCCCGATGCTCCGGCAACCTGGGACATCGTGTGGCGGCTCGCGCTCGGCGGAGTCGGATTTGCGTTGTTCCAGTCGCCCAACAACAGCATTCTGATCGCTTCGGCACCGCCCGAGCGGAGCGGTTCGGCCAGCGGTATGCTGGCCACGGCGCGGCTGACGGGGCAGACCGTCGGCGCTGCCGCGATGGCCCTGCTGTTCCATGTCGTTCCCGACAATGCGCCCCGCACGGCCTTGCTTGCGGCCGGTGCCGCGGCGCTGGCCGGTTCGGCCGTGAGTTTCATGCGGCTGTCGCTGCCCCTTCCCGATGCGCTGGTGCGCCGCAAAAATGCCTGATTCATGAAGCGTTCGATTCATATCCTGTTTTTCGTCGTATTGACGGCTGCCGTGCTGTCCGCCTCGGGCGAGCCTCCCCGGTTCGTGCGTCCGCCCTATCTTCGGTTGGGCGACACGGTGGGGCTGGTGGCTCCGGCCGGGCGTCTGCCGGCGTCGGTCGATTCGACGCGCATTCGCGAGCTTTTCGCTTCGTGGGGGCTCTGCGTGAAGTTTTCACCTCACAGCTGCGATACGTCGAAGCCCTATTTTTCGGCTTCCGACGCCGACCGGGCCGCCGACCTCCAGCAGATGATCGACGACGAGTCGGTCCGGGCGGTCATCGCCTGCCGGGGCGGCTACGGTTCGGTGCGGCTGCTGCCCCTGCTGCGGCTGGAGGAGCTGCGATGGAACCCCAAGTGGCTGGTGGGTTTCAGCGACATCACCACGCTCCACCTGGCTCTGGCGCATCTGGGCGTGGAGAGCATCCATGGGCCTATGCCGGGCTCGTCGCTTTTCTGGGAAGAGGAGGAGTCGGTCGAATCGCTGCGGCGGGCGCTTTTCGGGCTGGCGCTGCGTTTCGAGGTGCCGCCCCACAGCGCCAACAGAACGGGCCGGGCGTCGGGCCGGCTGATCGGAGGCAATCTGACGGTGCTCTGCGCCGCATGCGGCACGCCCGAGGAGATCTATTCCGAAGAACCGACGATCCTGTTCATCGAGGAGGTCAACGAACATGTCTACCGTGTCGACCGCATGCTCCAGCAGTTGTTGCGGAGTGGGGCGCTGAGCAACGTGCAGGCCGTGGTGGTGGGCGATTTCACGCGCATGGCGGGCACCGAACAGTTCGGCGCCGATTCCTACGGAGTGATCGCCGACGTGCTGGAGCCGCTGGACATTCCGGTGCTTTTCGGTTTTCCGGCGGGCCACGACAAGCTCAACATGGCCATCTTCCTGGGCCGCAAGGCGAAGTTGACGGTCGGAAAGAAGGGTGGAATCCTGGAGTTTTCGGAAGAGTGAGTTTTTTATTACTTTTGTACCGGACAAAGAGGGGCTTTTCCCGGCCGGGGCGGATCCGTTCGGTCCGATGTCTCCGGCAGGAGAGCCGTAAGAAACAGCCGGTTCCTGCCACGCGGCACGCAGCGCCGAACGCTTTCGGGGTTGTACCGGGACGGACCGCATGAAAATAAACCCGAGTCGATGAAACTATCCACCGAACAGGTCGACCGCCTGCGCGGGGTGCTCGAACGCCCCGAACAACGTGTCGTGATCGTCTCCCACACCAATCCCGACGGCGACGCCGTGGGTTCGTCGCTGGCCTGGGCCGAAGTGCTGCGCGGCATGGGGCACAGCGTGGTCTGCGCGGTGCCCAACAAATATCCCTATTTCCTCGACTGGATGCCCGGCATCGACGAGGTGGTGATCTTCAAGAACGATACCGAGGGGCGCGCCGCCCGGGCCGTGGCCGAAGCCGACATGATCTTCTGCCTGGATTTCAATTCGCTTTCGCGGCTGGAGATTCTGAGCGACACCATCGCTGCCAACACCACGGCCTTACGCGTGCTGATCGACCACCATCTGTCGCCCGACGAGGGTTTCGACCTGGCGTTCTCCTATCCCGGGGCTTCGAGCACCTGCTACATCGTCTACCGGTTGATCGAGGCGCTGTTCGGCGCGGAGGCGATCACGCTGCCGATGGCCGAGGCGCTCTACGTGGGCATGATGACCGACACGGGCAACTTCGCCTTCTCGTCGCTCACGCCGGGGCTTTTCCGGGCCGTGGCCGTGCTGGTCGAGCGCGGCATCCATGTCCCGACGCTCTACAACAACGTCTACAATGCCTATACCGAGGGCCGCGCGCGGCTTTTCGGCTATGCGATCAACCGCAAGATGCAGTTGATCGAGGACGGCACGGTGGCTTACATGTCGTTGATGGAGAACGAGATGCGCCGCTTCCGCTTTCAGCAGGGCGACAGCGAGGGGTTCGTCAACTATGCGCTGACCATCAAGAAGATGAAGATGTCGGCCATGTTCCTGGCCCACCGCAAGTTCATCCGTGTGTCGCTGCGCTCGCGCGGCGATGTGGACGTCAACCTTTTCGCCCGCCGTTACTTCGGCGGCGGCGGTCACAAGAATGCTGCCGGCGGCAAGTCGTTCGTTTCGATGGAGGAGACCATCGCCCACTACATCCGTTCGGTGCGCGAATTCGCCGAGGAAGGCTATTTGGGGGATGCGAAAGGTGAAAAGTGAAAGGTGAAAGGCGGGGGCGGGCCGTGCAACTCCGAGGGCTGTCTGAAACCGGCCGCGAAGTATTTTTGCGGACAACTTTTTATTCATCGACCGGCAGCCGAACCCCCGGAGAGGGCGTAAGAGCAAGGCGGCTTCCGGCTGGTTTCCGCTTCATTATAAATTTCGGATCATGTATTTCGAATCGAACGGCCTTTGGCATAAAATCCTTTTCGCGGCGCTTTTCGGGGCGTCGTTCTTCCTGTCGCCGGCCGCGGCGCTTTTTCTGGGCATCCTGTTCGCTCTGACGCTGGGCAATCCCTATGCGCAGTTGAGCAAAAGCGTCTCCAAGAAGTTGTTGCAGTATTGCGTCGTGGGACTCGGTTTCGGCATGAACTTCCATGCGTCGCTCGCTGCCGGCCGCGACGGCATGCTCTTTACGATCGTCTCGGTGACGGCGGTCATGTTCGCCGGGGTCGTGCTGGGGCGCATGCTGAAAGTCGGCCGCAAGGGCGCCTACCTCATTTCGGCCGGTACGGCCATCTGCGGCGGCAGCGCCATCGCCGCCGTGGCCCCGGTGATCGACGCCGACGAGAACGAGACGTCGCTTTCGCTGGCCACGATCTTCGTGCTGAATGCCGCCGCATTGTTCCTTTTTCCCATGGCGGGGCGCTGGATCGGTCTTTCGCAGACCGAATTCGGCACCTGGGCCGCCATCGCCATCCACGACACTTCGTCGGTGGTGGGCGCCGGAGCCGCCTATGGCGCCGAGGCGCTGCTCGTGGCCACGACCGTCAAGCTCACGCGCGCGCTGTGGATCATTCCGCTGTCGCTCTTTTCGATGGTCGTCTTCCGGCAGAAGGGCGTGAAGGTCCGCATTCCGTGGTTCATCGGGTGGTTCATCGTCGCCATGCTCATCAATACCTATGTCGATCTGCCGTCGGCGCTCACCGATGCGATCGCATGGTTGTCGCACGCCGGACTTTCGGCCACGCTGTTTCTGATCGGCGGCGGATTGTCGCTCGGCGTCATCCGCAAGGTGGGCGCGCGGCCGCTGGTGCTGGGCGTCGTGCTCTGGGTGTTGATCTCGGTGTTGTCGCTCGGGGTGATTCTGGTTGCGTGACGGGGCCGGAAAGGGCGTTGTCATACGAAGTCCGCGGGTAACCGCGGACTTCGCTTTTTCAAGGGGGCGTGTGTTTCCGTTCGTGCCGGCTGCTGTCCTTTCCGCGGAGCGGTTCCGGGGTCTCTCTTTGCGGCGGCCGGTGTCCGTTTCCGCCGGCTGCGTGCGTTGCGCCGGGGTTCCGGCGTTTTGTCGACAAATTGTTGATTAAAACAGGAGCCGTCGTTGGGCCGCCTGCCGGATATTTCCTACTTTTGTTCCGTGCAAGGTTCTCAGCCGGCGGCTGCCGGCCCGGGATCAAAAGGGAACGCCTGTGCGAATCAGGGACTATGCCCGTAGCTGTGAGTTCCGTCATGCTCTGCGCACTCTTGGAGCCACTGCCCCGCCGGGGCGGGAAGGCGTGCAGAGGGAACGAGTCAGAAGACCTGCCTTGCCGGAACCGATCCGTATCTGCGGGGTCATAAGAGACGGTCGAAGAAATTATTACAACTTTTTTAGATGCGATATTCTTATTTCGAATCAGAAATAAGAATAGTCTGCCCCGATGTCTGAGCCGTAGCGGAGGAGGGGCTAAAAGCGTGAGCGGAGGGGCCGGTTTGTTTACAAACCCGCGAATAGGCGCCCGAAGCAGCGTTAGGCCCTCCGAAGCAGGTGAAGACTATCGGAAGGAGAGGTTAACGACGCTGCGCTTGTTTTACTCCTCCTTGCGAGGCATAGTCCGCAAGCGGCCTCTGCACTCGCTGCGAGCGTCGGTTTTTCCGCCGCTTTTTGCCGGTACGAAAAGCGGCAAATAACAATTCGAACGATTGTAAATTGTATTAGAAGCGTATGGGTATTTCGGAACTTACCATCATCAAGCGCGACGGCAAACGCGAGGCGTTTTCGGTCGAGAAGATCAAGCGGGCCGTGAGCAAGGCCTTTCTGGCTGCGGGCGGCTATGCCACGGACGACGATCTGACTGCGGTGCTGAGCCGCGTGCGCGTTTCGGACGGCATGTCGGTCGAGGAGATTCAGAACCAGGTGGAGGTGGCGCTCATGGCCGAGCGCTGCTTCGCCGTGGCCAAGAGCTACATCCTCTACCGGCAGAAGCACTCCGAGGACCGCGAGACGCGCGAGAAACTCGATTTTTTGACCTCCTACTGCGACGCCTCGAATCCCGCCACCGGATCGAAGTACGACGCCAACGCCAACGTCGAGAACAAGAACATCGCCACCCTGATCGGCGAGCTCCCGAAGCAGAACTTCATCCGGCTGAACCGGCGCCTGCTGACCGACCGCATCAAGGAGATGTACGGCAAGGAGCTTTCCGACCGCTACCTCTACCTGCTTCAGAACCATTTCATCTACAAGAACGACGAGACCTCGATGGCCAATTACTGCGCCTCGATCACCATGTATCCGTGGCTGCTCGGCGGCACGCTCTCCATCGGCGGCAACTCCACGCGTCCCACCAACCTCAAGTCGTTCTGCGGCGGGTTCGTCAACATGGTATTCATCGTCTCGTCGATGCTCTCGGGGGCCTGCGCCACGCCGGAGTTCCTCATGTACATGAACTACTTCGTCGGGCTGGAGTACGGCGAGGACTACTACCTGCATGCCGACGAGGTGGTCGATCTCTCGAAGAAGCGCCGCACCATCGACAAGATCATCACCGACTGCTTCGAGCAGATCGTCTACTCGATCAACCAGCCCACCGGCGCGCGCAACTTCCAGGCCGTCTTCTGGAACGTCGCCTATTACGACCGCTACTATTTCGAATCGCTGTTCGGCGAATTCGTCTTCCCCGACGGGTCGAAGCCCCATTGGGAGTCGCTGTCGTGGTTGCAGAAGCGCTTCATGACCTGGTTCAACCGCGAGCGCACCAAAACGGTGCTGACCTTCCCCGTCGAGACCATGGCCTTGCTGACCAAGGACGGCGACGCGATGGACAAGGAGTGGGGCGACTTCACGGCCAGGATGTATTCCGAGGGTCATTCGTTCTTCACCTACATCAGCGACAACGCCGACTCGCTCTCGTCGTGCTGCCGCCTGCGCAACGAGATACAGGACAACGGTTTCAGCTACACGCTGGGCGCCGGCGGCGTCTCCACGGGGTCGAAAAGCGTGTTGACCGTCAACCTCAACCGCTGCATCCAGCATGCCGCCAAGAACCACATGCACTACCTCACCTTCCTGGAGGAGATCGTCGAGCTGGTCCACAAGGTGCAGACGGCCTACAACGAAAATCTCAAGGAGTTGCAGTCCAAGGGCATGCTTCCGCTCTTCGATGCGGGCTACATCAACCTCTCGCGCCAGTATCTCACCATCGGCGTCAACGGACTGGTCGAGGCGGCCGAGTTTCTCGGGCTGCGCATCGACGACAACGACGACTATGCTGCCTTCGTGCAGGAGGTGCTGGGGCTGGTGGAGCGCTGCAACCGCAAGTATCGTTCGAAGGAGCTGATGTTCAACTGCGAGATGATTCCGGCCGAGAACGTCGGCGTCAAGCATGCCAAGTGGGACCGCGAGGACGGCTACGTCGTACCGCGCGACTGCTACAACTCCTACTTCTACGTCGTCGAGGATGAGTCGCTCAACATCGTCGACAAGTTCCGTCTCCACGGCCGCCGCTACATCGAGCATCTGACCGGCGGTTCGGCCCTCCACATGAACCTGGAGGAGCACCTCTCGCAGGAGCAGTACCGCCACCTGCTGCGCGTGGCTGCGGCCGAGGGATGCAACTATTTCACGTTCAACATTCCCAACACGGTCTGCAACAAGTGCGGCCATATCGACAAACGTTATCTGAAGGAGTGTCCCGAGTGCCACAGCGACCGGGTCGACTACCTCACGCGCGTGATCGGCTACATGAAGCGCGTGTCCAACTTCTCGGCGGCACGCCAGCAGGAGGCCTCGCGGCGCTTCTATGCCAAGGCCGAGTAGCCGCCATGCTGAGGTTTCACAATTTCGACGTGGTCTTCGCTGAGATTCCCGGCGAAACGACGCTGGCCATCAACCTTACGGAGTGCCCCAACCGCTGCCCCGGCTGCCACAGCCCCCATTTGCAGGGCTCCGGCGGCGAGGTGCTGGACGAAGACGCACTGCGGGTGCTGCTCGGCCGCTACGGACGGTCGGTGACGTGCGTCTGCTTCATGGGCGGCGACGGCGAACCCGCCGAGGTGGCGCGGCTGGCCGGCGTCGTGCGGCGGACGATGCCGCAGCTGCGCGTGGGGTGGTATTCGGGCCGGTCGGAGTTTCCGGCGGGCGTGGCGGCGCAGGCGTTCGACTACGTGAAGCTGGGTCCGTGGGTCGAAGCCCTCGGGCCGCTCTCGTCGCCCTCGACCAACCAGCGTTTCTACCGCGTGGGCTCCGACGGCACGATGGAGGACCGCACGGAAACTTTCCGCCGCAGGCCGTAGCCGACGAGACGCAGGCGGTGCGACGGAGGATAGGCCTCTGCGGGCCGGGCTTCGCCCCGCGCAGGTCCGCAAACGTGGTTCGGCAGGCTGCATCCGCAGGGGATTATTGCAGAAACGGCTGGAAAATCGGCTTGCGGAAGCGTTTTGCGGAGGAACATCGATTTTTTCGTCCGAAAAGGTTGCGCGTTCGTCCTTAAAGTCGTACCTTTGTACCCGATTGCAAGCCCCGATGAATCGCAAACCTCACATAGCGCCGAACGTTGCGTCCCGAAAGCGGGGCTGCCGGTCGGGCTTCGGGTCTGTCGACGGGGCGGCATTGTTGGCTTTAATAGGGTAACCGGTACGGTTGCCCTATTTTTTTGCGCCTAGGGGTCCGGCGGCGGATGATTGCAATCCGGAAAGCCGTGCGCTCCGCCCGGCCCGGCGCGGCGGCCTGCAATGCCCGCTCCGCAGGCTGCGGTCGCAAAAAGAAGCATATTTTGTCTCGGTGCCGATGAAAACACGCTATATCAATGCCCGCATCTATCGGGGCGGTAAGTTCGAGGTGGGGTCGCTCCTCGTCGAGGAGGGCCGTTTTGTGACGGACGGGCCCGGCGCGGCGGCCGACCGCACGGTCGATCTGGGCGGCCGGCACGTTGTGCCCGGACTGGTCGACGTGCATGTCCACCTGCGCGAACCGGGCTTCCCGCACAAGGAGACCATCGCCACCGGCACGGCGGCGGCGGCCCGCGGCGGCTATACGACCGTCTGCGCGATGCCCAACCTCGATCCGGTGCCCGACACGCCCGAACACCTGCGGGTGCAGACCGACTTGATCCGCCGCGACGCCGTGGTGCGGGTCGTGCCCTACGCCTCCATCACGATGGGGCAGCGGGGCAGCGGGGAGCTGGTCGATTTCGCGGCGCTGGCCCCTTACGTCGTCGGGTTCTCCGACGACGGCCGCGGCGTGCAGTCGGCGGAGCTGATGGAGGAGGCCATGCGGCGGGCTGCGGCGGTCGGCAAACCGATCGTGGCCCATTGCGAGGTCGACTGCCTGCTGCGCGGCGGCTATATCCACGACGGCGGCTACTGCCGCGAGCACGGCCACAAGGGAATCTGCTCCGAAAGCGAATGGCGGCAGGTGGAGCGCGACATCGCGCTGGCCGAAAAGACCGGCTGCCAATATCATGTCTGCCATGTCTCTACGCGCGAGAGCGTGGAGCTGGTGCGGCAGGCCAAGGCCCGCGGCCTGCGCGTGAGCTGCGAGACGGCGCCGCACTATCTGCTGCTCTGCGACGAAGACTTGCGGGAGGAGGGGCGTTTCAAGATGAACCCGCCGCTGCGGAGCCGGGCCGACCGCGCGGCGCTGTTGGAGGGTATCGCCGACGGCACGATCGAAGTCATCGCCACCGACCATGCGCCCCACACGGCCGAGGAGAAGAGCCGCGGCCTGGCCGCGAGCGCGATGGGCATCGTGGGACTGGAGTGCGCTTTCCCGCTGTTGTACAAGTATCTGGTGCTGCCGGGGACGCTCGCCCTCGAACGGCTCGTGGAGCTGATGTCGGTCAATCCGCGGCGCATCTTCGGGCTCGGCGGCGGGCTGGAGCCGGGCCAGGCGGCCGATTTCACGGTGCTGGACCTCGCGGCGCAGTACGAACTGGACCCCGCGGCGTTCCGCTCCAAGGGCCGTGCGACTCCCTTTGCCGGCTGGCCGGTGCAGGGCCGTGCCGCGATGACGGTGATGGGCGGCGAGACCGCATATGAATGCACGATTCGGAATTCATAATCGGCAATGGATGGTGAAACGAAACAAAGACCGCACAACGATATGAAACCTTACACCAAGAAGATCGTACTCGAAAACGGCCGCGAGTTCTACGGCTACGGCTTCGGGGCCGACCGGGAGACGATCAACGAGATCGTCTTCAACACCTCGATGGTGGGCTACCAGGAGATCGTCTCCGACCCGTCGTACACCGACCAGACGGTGGTCATGACCTATCCGCTGATCGGCAACTACGGCACGGCCGAGGAGGACTACGAGACCAAGTTCCCGACCATCGGGGGCATGATCGTCCGCGAGTACAACGACATCCCCTCCAATTTCCGCTACACGCGCACGCTCAACGAGGTGTTCGAGGAGATGGGCATCCCGGGCGTGTGGGGCATCGACACCCGTGCGCTCACCCGCATCATCCGCGACGAGGGGAGCCAGAAGGTGATGATCGCCGACGCCGCGACGCCGCACGGCGAAGCCATGGCGCGCCTGGCGGCCTACGAGCTGCCGCACGACATGGTGGCCCGCGTGAGCTGCAAGAAACGCTGGTTCTCGCGCACGCCCAACCACCGCTTCGACGTGGTGGCCGTCGACTGCGGCATCAAGTACAACATCATCCGCTGCCTCAACGCCAAGGGGTGCAACGTGACGGTGGTGCCCTACGATGCTTCGGTGGAGGAGATTCTGGCCTTCCGGCCCGACGGCATCTTCCTCTCCAACGGCCCCGGCGACCCGGTCGACGTGGAGCCCGTCATCGAGAAGGTGCGGGCGCTGAAGGGCCGCCTGCCCATCTTCGGCATCTGCATGGGCCACCAGATGGTGGCGCTGGCCTACGGCGCGCGGACCTTCAAGATGAAGTTCGGCCACCGCGGCGGCAACCACCCCGTCAAGCGGCTGGAGACGGGCAAGATCGAGATCACGAGCCAGAACCACAGCTATGCCGTGGACATCGGTTCGCTGAAAGACACGCCCCTGCGGCTGACCCACGTCAACCTGCTGGACAACACGGCCGAAGGGGTAGAGTGCCCCGAGGAGATGGTCTTCTCGGTGCAGTACCATCCCGAGAGCGCGCCGGGACCGCAGGACAGCGCCTATCTGTTCGACAAGTTCATTAAAATGATGGAGGAGCACAAGAATGCCTAAGAGAAAAGACATACGCAAGGTGCTGGTCATCGGTTCGGGCCCGATCGTCATCGGTCAGGCCGCCGAGTTCGACTATGCCGGTACGCAGGCCTGCCTGGCGCTGCGCGAGGAGGGTTACGAGGTGGTGCTGGTCAACTCCAACCCCGCCACCATCATGACCGACACCCACATCGCCGACAAGGTATATATGGAGCCGCTGACGCTCGAATACGTGGCCAAGATCATCCGCTACGAGCGGCCCGACGCCATCGTTCCGGGGCTGGGCGGGCAGACGGGACTCAACCTGGCCGTGCAGCTGGCCAAGAAAGGCATTCTGGCCGAGTGTCAGGTGGAGATTCTGGGCACGTCGTTCGAGTCGATCGAGCGCGCCGAGGACCGCGAGTTGTTCAAGGAGCTGTGCCAGTCGCTGGGCGAGCCGGTGCTGCCGTCGGAGGTGGCCACCTCCATCGACGAGGCGGCCGACATCGCGCGCAAGATAGGCTATCCCGTCGTGCTGCGCCCCGCCTTCACGCTGGGCGGCACGGGCGGCGGCTTCGCCGACGACGAAGCGCAGCTGCGCGAGATGATGCGCAACGCGCTGTTCCTCTCGCCCGTGCATCAGGTGCTCGTCGAAAAGAGCATCAAGGGCTACAAGGAGATCGAATACGAGGTCATCCGCGACTCCAACGACACGGCCATCGCCATCTGCAACATGGAGAACATCGACCCGGTGGGCGTCCACACGGGCGATTCGATCGTCGTGGCCCCGAGCCAGACGCTCACCAACCGCGAGTATCAGATGTTGCGCGATTCGGCGCTGAAGATCATCCGCGAGCTCAAGATCGAGGGCGGCTGCAACGTGCAGTTCGCCTTGGACCCGCTCTCGTTCGAGTATTACCTGATCGAGGTCAACCCCCGCGTCTCGCGTTCGTCGGCCCTGGCCTCCAAGGCTTCGGGCTATCCCATCGCCCGCGTGAGCGCCAAGATCGCCGTGGGTCTCACGCTCGACGAGATCCGCATCGCCAACACCCCCGCTTCGTTCGAACCGACGCTCGATTATGTGGTGACCAAGATCGCCCGCTTCCCGTTCGACAAGTTCTCCGACGCCTCCAACCAGCTGGGCACCCAGATGAAGGCCACGGGCGAAGTGATGGCCGTAGGCCGCACGGTCGAGGAGTCGCTGCTGAAGGCCGTGCGCTCGCTCGAAACGGGCGTCTGCCACATCTGCCACAGGAAGTTCGACGACTGGACCACCGACCGCCTGCTGGACTACATCCGCACCGGCACCGACGACCGCCTCTATGCCATCGCGCAGCTCATCCGCTGCGGCATCGACCTGGTGCTGATCTACAACAACACCAAGATCGACATGTTCTTCCTCGAGAAGTTCAAGAACATCGTCGAGTTCGAGAGCGTCGTCCGGGCGCATCCCCACGACATCGAGACCCTGCGCGACGCCAAGCGCATGGGCTTCAGCGACAAGTATGTCGGGCAGCTGTGGGGCCTCTCGGAGCAGGAGATGTTCCGCCTGCGCGAGCAGCACGGCCTCTTCCCGGTCTACAAGATGATCGACACCTGCGCCAGCGAGTTTTCGTCCTACGTGCCCTATTTCTACTCCACCTACGAGGAAGAAAACGAATCGGCGGTCAGCGACAAGGAGAAGATTGTGGTGCTCGGTTCGGGCCCCATCCGCATCGGGCAGGGCGTGGAGTTCGATTATTCGACCGTCCACGCCATCTGGTCGATCCGCGAGGCGGGCTACGAGGCGATCATCGTCAACAACAATCCCGAGACCGTCTCGACGGACTACACCACCAGCGACAAGCTCTACTTCGAGCCGCTGACCGTGGAGGACGTCATGAACGTCATCCACCTCGAGAAACCCAAGGCCATCGTCGTCTCGCTCGGCGGACAGACGGCCATCAACCTTGCCGAGCCGCTGGCGGCGTTCGGCGTGCCCATCATCGGCACCGACTGCGAGGCGATCCGCAACGCCGAGGACCGCGGCTGCTTCGAGAAGATCATGGAGGAGCTGGGCATTCCCCAGCCCGAGGCCGAGGCCGTCACCGACATCGAGGCCGGCGTGCGTGCGGCGGCCCGCATCGGCTATCCCGTGCTGGTGCGCCCCAGCTACGTGCTGGGCGGCCGCGCCATGCAGATCGTCTCGAACGAGGAGAGTCTGCGCCACTACCTCCGCACGGCCGTGGAGGTCAACGCCGACCAGCCTGTCCTGGTCGACCGCTACATCATGGGCAAGGAGCTGGAGGTCGACGCCATCTGCGACGGCCGCGAGGTCTTCATCCCCGGCATCATGGAGCACGTCGAGCGCACGGGCATCCACTCGGGCGACTCGATCAGCGTCTACCCGACGTTCAGCGTCTCGGAGAGCGCCAAGCGGAAGATCGTCGACTACACCGTGCGCTTAGGTCTGCGCATCGGCATCGTGGGTCTCTACAACATCCAGTTCATCCTCGACGGCGAGGACGACGTCTACGTCATCGAGGTCAATCCGCGTTCGTCGCGCACCGTGCCGTTCCTCTCCAAGTCCACGGGCGTGGGCATGGCCCACATCGCCACGCAGGTCATTCTCGGAAAGAGCCTGCGCGAGCTGGGCATCACGGAGGTCTGCGGTCCCGAGAAGAAGCGCTGGTATGTCAAGGCTCCGGCCTTTTCGTTCGCCAAGATCCGCGGCATGGACTCCTACCTCTCGCCCGAGATGAAGTCGACGGGCGAGGCGATCGGCTACGACGACAAACTCACCCGCGCCCTCTACAAGGCGTTGCAGGCCACAGGCATGAATGTCTCGAACTACGGCACCATCTTCGTGACCATCGCCGACCCCGACAAGGAGAAGGCGCTGCCTCTGGTGCGGCGCTTCTACGAGCTCGGATTCAACGTCGAGGCTACGACCGGCACCGCCGAGTTCCTGCGCGGCCACGGCATCCGCACCCGCACGCGCCGCAAGCTCAGCGAGGGGAGCTCGGAGATCATCGACGCCCTGCGGCAGGGCCACGTGAGCTACGTCATCAACACCATCGACATCAACCAGCACGACACGCGGCGCGACGGCTACGAAATCCGCCGCACGGCCGTCGAGAACAACGTAACGGTCTTCACGGCGCTCGAAACCGTGGCCGTGCTGCTGGACGTGCTCGAAGAGATCACGCTCCGGGTGTCGACAATCGACGCAGAGTGATGTACAAGCAAGGGATCTATACCGTTCTGACGAACGAACCGCTTACGGCTTCGGTGCACCGCATGCGTCTCGGGGGCGACACGCAGTGGATCGTGCGGCCCGGGCAGTTCGTCAACATCGCGCTGGAGGGCCGTTATCTGCGGCGCCCTATCTCGGTGTGCGACTACGATGCCGCGACGCTCACGCTCATCTACAAGGTTGTGGGCGAGGGCACCGCGCAGATGGCCCGCATGGAGCCCGGCGGGCAGCTCGACCTGCTCACGGGGCTGGGCAACGGCTTCGCGACCGACAACGACGCACGGCGGCCGCTGCTGGTCGGCGGCGGGGTGGGCGTGCCGCCGCTCTACAACCTGGCCAAAGTGCTCCTTGCCGCCGGCAAGCCCGTGCAGATCGTGCTGGGTTTCAATACGGCGGCCGAGGTCTTCTATGCCGGGGAGTTCCGCGCGCTGGGGTGCTCCGTGACGGTCGCTACGGCCGACGGTTCGGCCGGGGTGAAAGGTTTCGTCACCGACGCTCTCGCGGGGCTCGATTTCGACTACTTCTACGCCTGCGGCCCGCTGCCGATGCTCCGGGCGCTGTCGCAGGCTACGGCGTGCGACGGCCAGCTCTCGTTCGAAGAGCGCATGGGGTGCGGCTTCGGCGCCTGCATGGGGTGCTCGTGCAAGACCCTCACGGGAAGCAAACGCATCTGCAAGGAGGGGCCGGTGATGAACAAGGGCGAGATACTTTGGTGAATGGATAACATGGACGATGCGGCCCTTTGGGCCGTGCGGGCCGCAGCCTCCCGGTGCGGAGGCCCGCAAGCGTGCTCCGCAGGCAGCGGCCGTATCTCCCGAACAGAATTGATATGATAGACACTTCCGTCATACTTTCCGGGTTGAGGTTGGACAACCCTGTCATTCCGGCCAGCGGCACGTTCGGCTACGGCCGGGAGTTCAGCGACTTCTACGACCTCGACATGTTGGGCTCCTTCTCGTTCAAGGGCACCACGCGCGAACCCCGCTTCGGCAACCCCACGCCCCGCATCGCCGAGTGCCGCGAGGGGATGATCAATGCTGTGGGGCTGCAGAATCCCGGCATCGACCATGTCATCGCTGAGGAGCTGCCGCGCCTGCGCGAATTTTTCCACAAGCCTGTCATCGCCAACATCTCAGGCTTCTCGGTCGAGGAGTATGCCTACTGCTGCGAGCGCATCGACAAGGAGGAGCAGGTGGGGTTGATCGAGGTCAACGTTTCGTGTCCCAACGTGCGGCACGGCGGCATGTCGTTCGGCACTTCGCCCGAAGCGGCCGCCGAAGTGACGCGCGCCGTCAAGGCCGTGACGACCAAGCCGGTCTACATCAAGCTGAGCCCCAACGTGACGGACATCGTGGCCATTGCCCGGGCGTGCGAGGAGGCCGGGGCCGACGGGCTGTGCCTGATAAACACCTTGCTGGGCATGCGCATCGACATCGAGCGCCGCAGACCCGTCATCGCCAATACGATGGGCGGTTTTTCGGGCCCGGCGGTCTTCCCCGTCGCCGTGCGGATGGTCTGGCAGGTCGCCCGCGCGTGCCGGGTGCCCGTCATCGGGTGCGGCGGCGTCTCGACGGCCCGCGATGTGATCGAGATGATGATGGCCGGTGCCACGGCCGTCGAGGTGGGGGCCGCCAACCTGGTCGATCCCTATGCCTGCAAGAAGATTATCGAAGCACTGCCCGCCGAGATGGAGCGCCTGGGGATCGAACGCCTGAGCGACATCATAGGAATCGTACAAAGCGGCAACTGAGAGGCGGTGCGAAAGGCGGCGGGCGCCGCTGTCTCCGCACTGCGTTTTGCAAGGCCGGAAGCCTTGCGCCCGGAGCCGGCTCGCATCAACAATGCGACCCCCGCAGCTGGGCCGGACGAATGTGAAGAACAAATTTTTTCGGAATGAATAACAAAGACGTAATCATCGCCTGCGACTTCAAGTCGGCCGAGGAGACTTTCCGCTTCCTCGATCTGTTCTGCAACGAAGCGCGCAAACCCTTTCTGAAGATCGGCATGGAGCTTTTCTACGCCGAAGGCCCGGCCATCGTGCGCGAAATCAAGCGCCGGGGCCACCGCATTTTCCTCGACCTCAAGCTCCACGACATTCCCAACACCGTGAAAAAGGCGATGGCCGTGCTGTCGCGGCTCGACGTCGACATGTGCAATGTCCACGCCGCCGGCACCATCGAGATGATGCGCGCCGCGGTCGAGGGACTCACGCGCGAGGACGGCACTCGGCCCCTGCTCGTAGCCGTGACGCAGCTCACCTCCACGAGCGAGGAGCGCATGCAGCGCGAGCTGCTGATCGGCGCCTCGATCAACGACACGATCGTACGTTACGCCTGCAACACGCGCCAAGCGGGGCTCGACGGCGTGGTCTGCTCGCCGCTCGAGGCCGGCATGGTCCACGAGGCGTGCGGCGCCGGCTTCCTGACCGTCACGCCCGGCATCCGCTTCGCCGACGGCGACGTCGCCGACCAGGTGCGCGTCACCACGCCCGCCCGCGCCCGCGAAATCGGGTCGGACTTCATCGTCGTGGGGCGCCCCGTCACCGCTGCGCCCGATCCCGTGGCTGCCTACCGCCGCTGCGTGGAAGAATTTATAGGTGTGGAGTGAAAATTGAAAGGCATCCGGCAAAAACCTTTCACTTTCAACCTGTCATCTGTCATGAAGTCCGTAAAGCTATTCTACCTGCGCAACTGCCCCTTCTGCAAACGGGCGCTGCGCTACATCGACGAAGCCAGGGCGGCGCATCCCGAGCTGGCGGCCGTCGAAATCGAGATGATCGAGGAGTCGGAGCAGCCCGAGGCGGCCGACCGCTACGATTACTACTATGTTCCCACGTTCTATGTCGGCGATGTCAAGGTCCACGAGGGCGGCATCTATCCCGACGAGGTGGAGCCGATCCTGCGCAAGGCGCTGGACTGACCGGCCCGAGAAGAAACCGAAACCCATGATAACGATGGAAAAACGAATTGCTGAAGATCTGCTTGCGATCGGCGCGGTGTTCCTGCGCCCCGGGCAGCCGTTCACCTGGGCCAGCGGCATCAAGAGCCCGATCTATTGCGACAACCGCCTGACGCTGACGGCTGTCGAGGTGCGCAAACACGTCGAGGCCGGGCTGGCCGAGACCGTCCGCACGAAGTTCCCCGATGCGGAGGTGCTGATGGGCACCTCCACGGCCGGCATCGCCCATGCCGCCATCACGGCCACGCTGCTCGACCTGCCGATGGGCTACGTCCGCTCGGGCGCCAAGGACCACGGCCGCGGCAACCGCATCGAGGGCAAGCTCGAAAAGGGCCGGAAGGCGGTCGTCATCGAAGACCTCATCTCGACCGCCGGTTCCTGCATCGAGGTGGTCGAAGCCCTGCGCGAGGCCGGCGCCGAGGTGCTGGGCGTGGCTTCGATCTTCACCTACGGCATGCGCAAGGGCATCGAACGCCTGCGCGAGGCCGGAGTGGTGAACTACAGCCTCTCGAACCTCGACGCGCTGGTCGAAGTCGCCGCCGAAAAGGGCTACATCCGCCCCGAGGAGAAGGCGCGCCTGCTCGCTTTCCGCGACAACCCCGCCGACGAGGGCTGGATGAACCGATAAATTCACAATTCATAATTCACAATTAAGAATTGTGTTAGGACGATCATTGTGAATTGTGAATTCTTAATTATGAATTGATTATGCGTCACCTGATAGACCCCATGGATCTGACGGTCGAGGAGACCGGGCGGATCATCGCCCTGGCCGAGGAGATCATCGCCGACCGGGCCCGCTTCAGCCAGGCCTGCAAGGGCAAGAAACTGGCCACGCTTTTCTACGAACCTTCGACCCGCACGCGGCTGAGTTTCACGGCGGCCATGCTCGAACTGGGCGGCGAGGTCATCGGATTCTCCGATGCGGCTTCGTCGTCGGTCTCCAAGGGCGAGACCGTGGCCGACACGGTGCGGGTCATCCGCTGCTTCGCCGACATCATCGCCATGCGCCACTTCAAGGAGGGGGCTCCGCTGGTGGCGTCGCAGTATGCCGGCATTCCGGTCATCAACGCCGGCGACGGCAGCCACTCCCACCCCACGCAGACGCTCACCGACCTGCTGACCATCAAGCGCGAAAAGGGGCGTTTCGACCACCTCACGATCGGCTTCTGCGGCGATCTGAAGTTCGGCCGCACGGTCCATTCGCTCATCAAGGCGCTGTCGCGCTACGAAGGGGTGAGGGTGATCCTCATCTCGCCCGAGGAGCTGCGGCTGCCCGACTACATGCTGCAGGAGATGCGCGCCAACTCCGGTCTGGAGTTCCGTGAGGTGCGCACCATGGAGGAGGCGATGCCCGAGCTGGACATTCTCTACATGACGCGCGTGCAGAAAGAACGCTTCCTCGACGAGGAGGAGTTCGACCGTGTGAAGGACAGCTTCGTGCTCGACCCCGAAAAGCTGAAGCCGGCGCGCGAAGACATGATCATCCTCCACCCGCTGCCCCGTGTCAACGAGATCGCGCGGGCGGTCGACAACGACCCTCGTGCGGCCTATTTCCGGCAGGTGGAGAACGGCAAGTTCGTGCGCATGGCGCTTATCTGCACCCTGCTGCAATGGGCCGGCGAGAACCGCCCCTACGAACGGACGCCCGTCTTTGCCGAACCCTACGTTGTAGGCGGACATGTCTGTACCAACGGACGCTGCATCTCTGCGACCGAGGATGTCGACCCCATCTTCCACCGCACGGCCGACGGCACCTGCCGCTGCGCCTACTGCGAGGGGAAAGCCCGCTCGTTCGGGGTGAAAGGTGAAAAGTGAGCGATGAAAAGGTGCCTGCATTTTTGATGCAGCCTTGAATTGTCGATAAATTGTCGATAGAATCCGACCGGGGATTTTGAAAGTAGACCGGAATGGCCTACCTTTGTCATATCGATTTTACTACGACGCAGAACGGAACAGACGATGGTGGGCGTGAGTCATACGAACGGATCGGGGCGCAAGCGGCGGCAGTCGGAACAGGCGGCCGGGCAAGCGGTGTCGAGACGTCGGCGAGGGCTCGCTGCGGTCTGCCGGGGCAACGGGTGCCCGTCTGCGCGATCGTCGGACAGATAAGGACCGCCACGACATGTGCATGTCGCGGCGGTTCGGCTTTTCAGAAAAGGGGCGATGACGGCGGCGAACCTGCCGGGATGGCAACGGAAGACCGGGCCCCGGGAAGAGAGACTGAACAACAAAAGAAACGCGATATGAAAGTAGGTGTGATCATGGGCTCGACGAGCGACTACGAAGTGATGGCCGATGCCGTGCGGACGCTCGAAGAATTCGGTGTCGAATTCGAAAAACGCGTGGTGAGCGCCCACCGCACGCCCGACCTGCTGTGCGAATACGCCAAGACGGCCCGCGGCCGCGGCCTGGGCGTCATCATCGCCGGAGCCGGCGGTGCGGCCCATCTGCCGGGCATGGTGGCCGCGATGACGACGCTGCCGGTGGTGGGCGTGCCGGTGAAGTCGCGGGCCCTCAACGGCCTCGACTCGCTGCTGTCGATCGTACAGATGCCTGCCGGGGTGCCGGTGGCTACGACGGCCATCAACGGAGCGAAGAACGCCGCGCTGATCGCTGTTTCGATCCTTGCCCTGCAGGACGAAGCGCTGGCCGGCCGGCTCGACGCGTTCCGAGCGAAGCAGACGTCCGACGTACTGAAAGCCGAACTTTAGGATGAAGACCATCGGCATCATAGGAGGCGGCCAGCTGGGGCTGATGATCGCGGAGGAGGCGCGCCGGCTGGGCGTGCGCATCGTGGCGCTCGACCCTGCGCCCGACGCTCCGGCCTTTGCCGTGTGCGACGAACGCATCGTGGCGCCCTACGACGATGCGGCAGCCCTCGAAGAACTGTGCCGGCGGAGCGATGCGGTGACCTATGAATTCGAGAACGTGCCGGGCGGAGTGCTGGTCCCGCTGGCCGAAAAATACAACATTCCGCAGGGATTCCGGCCGCTCTACGATTCGCAGGACCGTCTGCGCGAGAAAGAGAACGCCCGGGCCCATGGTTTCGAGACGCCGGCCTATGCGGCGGTCGACGACGAAGCGGGGCTGCGGCGGGCTGTGGCGCAACTGGGCTATCCCTGCGTGCTGAAGACCCGCACGCTGGGCTACGACGGCCACGGTCAGGCGGTGCTGCGCTCGGAAGCGGACCTCGACAAGGCGCTGCCGCTGCTGGCGGTGCCCTGCATTCTGGAGGCTTTCGTCGATTTCGACTACGAGGCCAGCTTGGTGATGGTGGCCGACGGCGAGCGGGTCGTCACGTTCCCCGTGGGCCGCAATGTCCACCGCGACGGCATCCTCGATCTTTGCTTCGTGCCGGCCGAGGGGCTTTCGCCGGAGCTGACGGCGCGCATGCGCGCCACGGGCGAAGCGTTCATGCGGGCGTGCGGCTACACGGGCATTCTGGCTGTGGAACTCTTTGTCAAAGGCGACCGCTTCTGGTTCAACGAGATGGCGCCGCGACCCCACAACTCGGGCCACTGGACCATCGAGGGGTGTTCGACCAACCAATACCGCGAGCTGGTACGCTACCTGACGGGCGAACCGCTCGAAGAACCGCGGCAGACGGCGCCCGCCGTGATGAAGAACATCCTGGGGCGCGATCTCGAAGCGGCGCGCGCGATAGCGGCCGAGGGCGGCGACGGGGTGCATGTCCACCTCTACGGCAAGAGCGAGAGCCGCCCCTTGCGCAAGATGGGGCACATTACCTTCACGGACATGACGGCCGAAAAATATGCCGCCCGCTGGGCGGAGCGGTTCGAGCAGTGAGAGTTTGAAGGGTGTTGTCCGGCTCTTCAGAGCCGTGCGGGCCGCAGCCTCTGCCGCGCGGAGGCCCGCAACAAAGAGCATGTTGCGTCCCTTCCGCAGGCTGCGGTCCGTGGCTTGCTTGAAAATAAAAACAGAAGAACCCAAAATATGAAGAACTACCGTGTTTACGTCGAGAAGAAGCCCCGGTTCCGGGTGGAGGCCGAGAGCCTGCGCCGCGAGCTGAACGCCAATCTGGGGCTGGAGTTGCAGAACCTGCGTCTGCTCAACGTCTACGACCTTTTCGGATTCGGCGAGGAGCTGTTGGAGAGGAGCCGCTACGCGGTCTTCGGCGAGACGGTGACCGACACGGTGACCGACACGTGCGACCTGAGCGGCCATAAATACCTGGCCGTGGAATTTCTGCCCGGGCAGTTCGACCAGCGCGCCGCTTCGGCCGTCGACTGCGTGCGGCTGATCGACCCGGCGGCCGACGTACGCATCCGCTCGTCGAAGCTGCTGCTTTTCGACGCTACGGTGAGCGACGAGGAGCTGGCCCGCATCCGGCACTACTATGTCAATGCCGTCGAGTCGCGCGAAAAGAATCTCGGCGTGCTCAGCGAGACCGAACAACCCGAAGTGAGCCCCGTGGAGGTGCTGACGGGCTTCCGGGAGCTGACCGACGACCGGCTGGCTGCCCGCTGCAAGGAGTGGGGGCTGGCCATGAATGCCGACGACCTGCAAGAGGTGGTGCGCTATTTCCGCGAGGAGGGGCGCGACCCTTATGAGACGGAGCTGCGCATCCTCGACACCTATTGGAGCGACCATTGCCGCCACACGACCTTCACCACCGAGCTCACGGGCATCACGGTCGAGGAGTCGTTTCTCAAGGACGAGTTGGAGGATTCGCTGGCCTTGTATCTGCGCATCCGCCGCGAACTGGGCCGCGAGCACAAGAGCCTCTGTCTGATGGATCTGGCCACCATCGGCGCCCGCTGGCTGCGCAAGGAGGGCCTGCTGGACGACCTGGAGACGAGCGACGAGAACAACGCCTGCTCGGTCTATGTGGACGTGGAGGCCGACGGTACAACGGAGCGCTGGCTCCTGCAGTTCAAGAACGAGACCCACAACCATCCCACCGAGATCGAGCCTTTCGGCGGTGCTTCGACCTGCCTGGGCGGCGCCATCCGCGACCCGCTGTCGGGCCGCAGCTATGTTTACCAGGCCATGCGCGTGACGGGCGCGGGCGACATCTACCGCAAGGTGAGCGAGACGCTGCCGGGCAAGCTGCCGCAGAGCGTCATTTCGAAGAAGGCCGCGGCCGGCTATTCGAGCTACGGCAACCAGATCGGTCTGGCGACGACCCACGTGCGCGAAATCTACCACCCGGGCTATGTGGCCAAGCGTCTCGAAGTGGGCGCCGTGGCGGGTGCCGTCAAGGCGGAGAACGTGCGCCGCGAGCGCCCCGAGCCGGGCGACCGCATCGTCATGCTGGGCGGCCGTACGGGCCGCGACGGCATCGGCGGAGCGACGGGCTCGTCGAAGGAACACGATTCGCATTCGCTCGAAACCTGCGGCAGCGAGGTGCAGAAAGGCAACGCGCCCGAGGAACGCAAGCTGGAGCGGCTGTTCCGCCGTCCGGAGGTCACGCGGCTCATCAAGAAGTCGAACGATTTCGGTGCGGGCGGCGTGAGCGTGGCCATCGGCGAGCTGGCCGACGGGCTGGACATCTACCTCGACCGCGTGAAGACCAAATACAGCGGACTGAACGCCACCGAACTGGCCATCAGCGAGTCGCAGGAGCGCATGGCCGTGGTCGTCGAGGCCAAGGACGTCGCGGAGTTCATGCGTTGCTGCCGCGAGGAGAACATCGAGGCGGTCGAGGTGGCCGACGTCACCGCGACGGGCCGCATGCGGATGTTCTGCCGCGACTGCAAGGTGGCGGACCTCAGCCGCGAATTCATCGATTCGGCCGGGGCACGCCATTATGCCGAGGCGCGGATCGGCGCCGTGGAGGAGCGGAGCCCCTTCGCGCGCACGGTGGCCGGCGCCGACCTGGCGGAACGCTTCGCCAACAATCTGAAAGACGACAACGTGCTCTCGCAGCGCGGACTCATCGAGATGTTCGATTCGACCATCGGCCGTTCGACGGTGCTGCTGCCTTTCGGCGGCCGGACCCAGCGCACCGAGACGCAGGTTTCGGTGCAGAAACTGCCTGTCGACGGCTATACCGACACGGCCAGCATCATGGCCCACGGCTACAATCCGTTCATCGCGTCGTGGAGCCCCTATCATGGTGCGGCCTACGCCGTAGTCGAGGCGGCCGCCAAGGTCGTGGCGGCCGGTGCGCGCTACGACCGGATGCGCTATTCTTATCAAGAGTATTTCGAGCGCATGACGCGCGACGCCCGTTCGTGGGGCAAGCCGTTGGCGGCACTCCTCGGTGCGCTGCGCATGCAGGCGGAGCTGGGGCTTCCCTCCATAGGCGGCAAGGACTCGATGTCGGGTACGTTCCAGGAGATCAACGTGCCGCCCATGCTCATGGCTTTCGGCATCACCACGGTGGATGCCCGCAACGTCATTTCGCCCGAGTTCAAGGCTCCGGGCCACAAGATATATGTTGTCCGCCATACGCCCCGCGCCAACGGCATGCCCGACAGCGCGGCGCTGAAGCGCAATTTCGGCTTCGTGAGCGATGCCATCGCGGCCGGCCGGGTCGTATCGGCATGGTCGGCGGGTTTCGGCGGCATCGGCGAGGCGCTGGCGAAAATGGCGTTCGGCAACGAGGTGGGCGCCGCTGTGACGCTGCCCGAAGAACGGCTCTACGAGTACGCCTACGGTTCGATCGTCGTCGAGGCCACGGAGGCGCTGGAATTCCCGGCGGCCGAACTCTTGGGCGAGACCGTGGAAGACAAGGCGCTGACGGTGAACGGCGTGCGGATGCCGCTCGGCGAACTCTACCGCGCCAATACGGAGCGTTTCGCGACGGTCTATCCCGACAAGGGCGACAACCGGGCCGAGGTCATGAAGGCCGAACCCCGCACAGGCGCCGTCGCCTACCCGGGTCCGGCGGTGGAGCATCCGGTGGCCTATCTGCCGGTTTTTCCGGGCACCAACTGCGACTACGACACGGCCAAGGCGTTCCGCCGGGCGGGCGCCGGGGTGGAGACGAGCGTGCTGTGCAACCTCGGGGGCGACGACATCCTGCGCTCGATCGACGAGATGCGGGTGCATATCGACCGATGCCATATCTTCGTGCTGAGCGGCGGTTTCTCGGCGGGCGACGAACCCGACGGAAGCGCCAAATTCATTGTGAACGTACTGAATAACGACAAGATACGGAGCGCGATCCACGCCCTGCTCGACCGCGGCGGTCTGATTCTCGGCATCTGCAACGGTTTCCAGGCGCTGGTCAAGTCGGGCCTGCTGCCCTACGGCCGCCTGGGTATGGTGACCGAGGAGTCGCCCACGCTTTTCCGCAACGATGTCAACCGCCACATCTCGCAGGTGGTGACCACGCGCGTGGCTTCCGCCGCGTCGCCGTGGCTGGCCGGTTTCGAGCCGGGCGAGCTGCACAGCATCGCCGTGAGCCACGGCGAAGGCAAGTTCGTGGTGAGCGAAGAACTGGCCCGCAGGCTCTTCGAGGCGGGGCAGGTGGCTTTCCAGTATGCGGGGCCCGACGGCGAAGCGACCGCGGAGGCGCCGTGGAATCCCAACGGCTCGTCGTACGCCATCGAAGGCATCGTCTCGCCCGACGGACGCATTCTGGGCAAGATGGGCCACACCGAACGCTGGGAGGAGAACCTCTACCGCAACATCGCCGGCAACAAACGGCAGGACCTGTTCGGCAATGCGGTGGCCTACTTTCGGAAAGGTTAAAGGTGCAAAGCGAAACGATAGAAACCAAAAAATAAACAAACCATGAAACAACTCGAAATGCTCTACGAGGGCAAGGCCAAGCAGGTGTTCCTGACCGACGATCCCGACAAGATCGTCATCCACTACAAGGATGCCGCCACGGCGTTCAACAACATCAAGAAGGCGACCATCGAGAACAAAGGCGTGCTGAACAACGCCATCTCCACCTTGATTTTCAAGGAGCTGCACAAGGCCGGCGTGAAGACCCACTACATCGAGACGCTCAACGACCGCGACCAGCTCTGCCGCAAGGTGACGATCATCCCGCTGGAGGTGATCGTGCGCAACGTCATCGCCGGGTCGATGGCCCAGCGTCTGGGCATCGAGGAGGGCACGCAGCCCTCGAACGTCATCTTCGACATCTGCTACAAGAAAGACGAGTTGGGCGATCCGCTTATCAACGATCACCATGCCGTGGCGCTCGGCGCCGCCACCTACGAGGAACTGGCCGAGATCTATGCCATGACGGCCAAGATCAACGAGGTGCTCAAGGGGCTCTTCGCACAGATGAACATCCGGCTCGTCGACTTCAAGATCGAGTTCGGCAAGACCTCCGACGGCCGGATCGTGCTGGCCGACGAGGTGTCGCCCGACACGTGCCGCCTGTGGGACGCCACGACCAACGAGAAGCTCGACAAGGACCGTTTCCGCCGCGACCTGGGCAAGGTGCGCGAGGCCTACGAGGAGATTCTGGCCCGTCTGCGCAAAATCGCCGAGTAGGGATGGAAAATCCGATGATCGACAGGGAGCTGCACGAGGAGTGCGGCGTGTTCGGCGTCTACGGGGTGCCCGGCGCTTCGACGCTCGCCTACTATGGTCTGCATGCCCTCCAGCATCGCGGCCAGGAGGGGTGCGGCATCGTGAGCGTCGACGATCGGGGGCGTTTCCACCGCATCAAGGGCGAGGGGCTGGTGACCGAGGTCTTCAAGGAGCCCAACCTGGCAACCCTGACGGGCAGCACGGCCATCGGCCACGTGCGTTATTCGACGGCCGGCGGCGGGGGCATCGAGAACGTCCAGCCTTTCCTGTTCCGCCACAACTCGGGCGATTTCGCCCTGGCGCACAACGGCAACATCGTCAACTCGGCCGGCCTGCGCGAGTACCTCGAGAACAAGGGCAGCCTTTTCCATTCTTCGTCCGACAGCGAGATCCTGGCTCACCTGATCAAGAAGGAGACCCGTTACCACGACCGGCCGCGCATCTATTCGATCATCGATGCGCTCAACATGCTGGAGGGGGCTTTCGCTTTCGTCATCATGACGGCCAACCGCATCTACGCCTGCCGCGACAAGTACGGCCTGCGCCCTCTTTCGATCGGGCGGCTGGGCGACGGTTACGTGGTGTCGAGCGAGACCTGCGCGTTCGACGTGCTGGGCGCCGAATTCGTGCGCGACGTGGAGCCGGGCGAGATCGTCACGATCGACGAGCACGGCCTGCGTTCGACCGACTATTCGCACTACAAGCGCCGCCAGATGTGCGCCATGGAGTACATCTACTTCGCGCGGCCCGACAGCGACATCGAGGGATGCAACGTCCATGCTTTCCGCAAGGAGTCGGGGCGGCTGCTCTTCGCCGAGGCGCCGGCACCGGCCGACATCGTGGTCGGCGTGCCCGATTCGAGCCTCAGCGCCGCGATGGGCTATGCCGAAGCAGGCGGCCTGCCCTACGAAATGGGACTCATCAAGAACAAGTACATCGGCCGCACCTTCATCCAGCCCTCGCAGGAGATGCGTGAGAAAGGCGTGCGGATGAAACTCTCGGCCGTGCGTTCGATCGTGCGGGGCAAGCGCGTGGCGCTTATCGACGATTCGATCGTGCGGGGCACGACCTCGCGCCGCATCGTGGGCATGCTGCGCGAGGCGGGCGCCACGGAGGTGCACGTGCGCATCGCGTCGCCCCCGATGACCGATCCGTGTTTCTACGGCGTCGACACCTCCACCTACGACGAGCTTATTTCGGCCCGGCTCGACGTGGAGGGCGTGCGCCGCGAAATCGGCTGCGACACGCTGGCGTTCCTCTCCGAGAAGGCGCTCTATGCGGCGGGCGGGCGCTGCGAACTCTGCACCGCCTGCTTCACGGGGCATTACCCTACGGCGCTTTACACGGCGCGCGAGGAGGCCAACAAGGACGGAAAATTTTAGACAAATGAAAGTTGAAAGGTGAAAAATGAAAGGTCCCGGGAAGACGCGGCGTTTGCGCTCGAAAGAAAGGATTGAAGCGGAACCTTGACCGGGAACTCTCCATTTTTCATTTTTAATTCTTAATTTTTAATTGACATAATGGCTGAAAGTTATGAAAAGGCCGGCGTGAATCTCGAGGCCGGATACGAAGTGGTGCGGCGCATCAAGAAGCACGTGGCGTCGACTTCGCGCCTGGGCGTGATGGGCAACATCGGCGCCTTCGGGGGCATGTTCGACCTCTCGGCGCTCAAGGTGGAGGAACCGGTGCTGGTGAGCGGCACCGACGGCGTGGGCACCAAGCTCAAGCTGGCGTTCGCCATGGACAAGCACGACACCATCGGCATCGACGCCGTGGCCATGTGCGTCAACGACGTGCTGGCGCAGGGGGCCGAGCCGCTGCTGTTCCTCGACTATGTGGCCGTGGGCAGCAACGAGCCCCGGAAGATCGAGGCCATCGTGGCGGGCGTCGCCGAGGGCTGCCGCCAGGCCGGCTGCGCGCTGGTGGGCGGCGAGACGGCCGAGATGCCGGGCATGTATGCCGACGGCGAGTACGACATCGCCGGATTCACGGTGGGCGTGGTCGAGAAGAAGCGGTTGATCGACGGCTCGAAGGTTCGGGTCGGCGACGTGCTGGTGGGCGTGGCGTCGAGCGGCGTCCACTCCAACGGTTTCAGCCTGGTGCGCAAGATCGTGGCCGACAGCGGGCTGAACCTGCACGAAAGCTGCCCCGAACTCTCCGACCGCCTGCTGGGCGAGGTGCTGCTGACCCCGACGAAGATCTACGTGAAACAGATGCTGGAGGTGATCCGCAGCTGCGACGTCCACGGCATCAGCCACATCACGGGCGGCGGCTTCGACGAGAACATCCCGCGCATCCTCCGCGAGGGGCAGGGCATCGAGATCGAGGAGGGTTCGTGGGAGATTCTGCCCGTGTTCCGCTTCCTCGAGAAGTACGGCAAGGTGCCCCACCGCGAGATGTTCAACATCTTCAACATGGGCATCGGCATGGTCGTGGCGCTCGACGCTGCCGAGGCGCAGCGTGCCATCGACATCCTCACGGCGCAAGGCGAGCGGGCAACGGTCATCGGACGAGTCACCGGCACCGAGGGTGTCGTCATCCGGTAGCCATGCACCGGATCGCGGTATTCGCCAGCGGCGAGGGCACCAATTTCGAGGCGATCGCCGGAGCGTGCGAGCAGGGTGTGCTGGACGCACGCGCGGTGTTGCTGGTGTGCGACAGGCCCGGTGCGCATGCGGTCGACCGGGCGGCCGCGCACGGAGTCGAAACGTTCGTTTTCTCGCCGAGGGAGTATGCTTCGAAAGCGGATTACGAAAACGAAATCATAGCGCGGCTCGATGCCGCCGGCGTGGAGCTGGTCTGCCTGGCGGGCTACATGCGTATCGTGGGCGACACCCTGCTGGAGGCCTACGGCGGGCGGATCGTCAACGTTCATCCGTCGCTGCTCCCGGCCTTTCGCGGCGCCCGTGCCATCGAACAGGCGCTGGAGTACGGCGTCAAGGTCTTCGGCGTGACGATCCATCGGGTCGACGCCACGCTCGACGGCGGACCCATCCTCGCCCAGCGGGCGTTCGCCTACGAGGGCGGCGATCTCGCCGAGCTGGAACGGCTGGTACACGAAACGGAATATCCGCTCTATATTGAAACGATACGGAAACTGCTTGAAGATGAATAGGGAAGAGATCGAACGGCTCGTGGATTCGCAGCCGACGGTTTTTGTCGGTTCGGTCGACGGGGAGGGATTCCCCAACGTCAAGGCCATGCTGGCGCCGCGCGTGCGCGAGGGGCTCCGGACGTTTTGGCTGACGACCAACACGTCGTCAATGCGGGTGGCGCAGTTCCGGCGCAATCCCCGCGCGGCGCTCTACTTCTGCGACGAGGAGCGTTTCCTCGGCGTGCAGCTGCGCGGGACGATGGAGGTGCTCGAAGATGCCGCATCGCGGCGATTCATCTGGCGCGAGGGCGACACGGAATATTATCCGCTCGGGGTCGACGACCCCGACTACTGCGTACTGCGTTTTACGGCCGAAACGGGCCGTGCATACTCGGATTATCATTCGGAAAACTTTGAAACAGAATAATATGCGTGCTTTAATCAGTGTGAGCGACAAGCGGGGCGTCGTGGAGTTCGCCCGGAGCCTGCGCGAACTGGGCTGGGAGGTGATCGCTACGGGCGGCACCATGAAACTGCTGCGCGACAGCGGTGTTGAAGTGCTGAATATCAGCGATGTGACGGGATTTCCCGAAATCTGCGACGGACGGGTCAAGACCCTCCATCCCAAGGTGCACGGCGGTCTGCTGGCGCGCCGCGACGATCCCGAGCACCTGCGGGCGCTGAAGGAGAACGGCATCGGGTTCATCGACCTGGTGTGCGTCAACCTCTATCCGTTCCGCGAGACGATCGCCAGGCCCGGCGTGGAGATGGCCGAAGCCATCGAGAACATCGACATCGGCGGTCCTTCGATGCTGCGCTCGGCGGCCAAGAACTGGGTCGACGTGACAGTGGTGTGCAACCCTGACGACTACGACCGGATTCTGAGCGAGATACGTGCTTCGGGAAACACCGAAAAAGCCACGCGGCTGCGCCTTTCGGCCGAGGCCTACACTCACACGGCGCAGTACGATGCCATGATCGCCGCCTACATGCGGGCGCAGGCCGGGCTCGACGAGAAACTGTTCCTCGAATTCGACCTTGTGCAGTCGCTGCGCTACGGCGAGAACCCCCACCAGTCGGCCAAGTTCTACCGCGAGGGCGAACGGACGCCCTATTCGCTGGCTTTCGCGCGGCAGCTAAACGGCAAAGAGTTGTCTTACAATAATATACAGGATGCCAATGCGGCGCTGTGCATCGTGCGCGAGTTCGATGCGCCGTTCTGCGTGGGTCTCAAGCACATGAACCCTTGCGGCGCGGCCGTGGGCAGGGACGGTGCCGATGCCTGGACGAAGGCCTACGAAGCCGACAAGGTGTCGATCTTCGGCGGCATCGTGGCCACCAACTGCACCGTCACGCGCGAGATGGCCGAACTGATGAAGCCGGTTTTCCTGGAGATCATCATGGCGCCGAAGTTCGATGAGGGGGCGCTCGAAGTGCTCTGCGCGAAGAAGAACCTGCGCCTGCTGGAGGTCGACATGTCGCGCGCCGAGGGGGCGCCCAGACAGTATGCGAGCGTCAACGGCGGGCTGCTGGTGCAGGAGCTCGACGTAGAGACGAAAACCGTGACGGCCGACATGTGCGTGACGAAGAGCCGGCCGACGGCCGCGCAGCTGGACGATCTCAATTTCGGCTGGCGCATTGTCAAGCATGTGAAATCCAATGCCATCGTGGCCGTGAAGGAGGGCCGCACCTTGGGTGTCGGCGCCGGGCAGATGAACCGCATCGGCTCGGCTGAAATCGCCCTGAAGCAGGCCCGGGCCGCCGGCTTCACCGAGGGGCTGGTGCTGGCTTCGGACGGTTTCTTCCCGTTCGACGACTGCGTGACCCTCGCGGCCGAATACGGCGTTGCGGCCATCGTCCAGCCGGGCGGCTCGGTGCGCGACGAGGATTCGGTGCGCAAGGCCGACGAAAAGGGAATCGCGATGTGCTTTGCGGGCGAACGCCACTTCAAACATTGATTTGCAGACAAGGTGGAAGGGCGCAGGCGAACCGTATCCGGAAATTCGTCTTCGATCTTTTTGCGACGGCTTGATTTCGTTTTTTTGCGGAAACGGCCTGCAATTTTACCTTTCACCTTTCACTTTTAACCTTTCGCTTATATGAAAGTTCTTGTAATCGGTTCGGGCGGCCGCGAGCACGCCATTGTCGATGCGCTGACGCGCTCGCCGCAAGCGGAGAAAATCTATTGCGCTCCCGGCAATGCCGGCATCGCCCGCCAGGCCGAGTGCGTGGCCATCCGGGAAACCGACACCGAGGGGCTGTGCGACTTCGCCTTGGCACACGGGATCGGACTGACGGTCGTAGGGCCGGAGGTGGCGCTGGCGGCAGGGGTCGTAGATGTGTTCCGGGCCGCAGGACTGCGGATCTTCGGTCCGACGAAGGCCGCCGCGCGCATCGAATCGTCGAAGGAGTTCGCCAAGGAGCTGATGGCGAAATACGACATACCCACGGCCGGGTTCCGGGCCTTCACCGACTATGCCGCTGCCCGCGACTACGTGGCCGGACGTCCGTTTCCCGCCGTGCTGAAGTACGACGGACTGGCCGCCGGCAAGGGCGTGGTCATCGCGGCTACGATGGAGGAGGCCGACGCGGCCTTGCGCGACATGTTGCTCGACGACAAGTTCGGCGAGGGCAAGGTGGTCGTCGAGGATTATCTGGAAGGCCCCGAGTTCTCGTTCATGTGCTTCGTTTCGGGCCGCCGCGTGTGGCCCATGGTGCTGGCGCAGGACCACAAACGGGCTTACGACGGCGACGAAGGACCCAACACGGGAGGCATGGGGGCCTATTCGCCGCTGCCGTTCGTGACGGCCGACGACGAAAAATTCGCGCTCGACCGCATCATGCAGCCCGTGGCCGATGCGATGGCGGCCGAAGGATGCCCCTTCGAAGGGGTGCTCTACGGCGGTCTGATGAAGACGGCGCAGGGCATTCGGGTCATCGAGTTCAACGCCCGCTTCGGCGATCCCGAGACCGAGGTGGTGCTGCCGCGCTTGAAAAGCGACATTGTCGACATCTTCTGCGCTGTGGCCGAGGGGCGCGACGCCCGGCCCGAGTGGCACGATTTTGCGACGCTGGGCATCGTACTGGCGTCGAAAGGCTACCCCGGAGCCTATGAAAAGGGGCACGAGATCAAAGGGCTGGATGCTGTCGGGGGGAGCGTTTACCACATGGGAACCCGGTCCGACGGCGAACGCGTACTGACCGACGGCGGCCGTGTGCTTTTCGTGGTGGGCCGGGGTGCCACGCTGGCCGAGGCGCGCGAAAAAGCGCTGGCCGACGTGGAGCGCATTGCGTGCGACAACCTGTTCCACCGCACCGACATCGGCCATTGGGCGCTGGAGGAAATTACGGTTCACCGTTAAGGATCGGAGGGGGATATGCTGCCCTTTCGGATTGCAAGGTCGCAAGACCTTGCGCCCGGGGCCGGCTCGCGCCCACAGGCGCGACTCCCGCAGCCGGCCCGGGCGAATGGAGCGCGGCAGAATGGAACGGCGTGCTGCTGCCGGGTATGAATAGAGCGACGGAATAGTCTAATTATGTGATTGCGATATGATAATCAGCGGAAAAGAACTTTCGGCCCGACTCAAGGCCGACATGGCGGCGGAGGTGGCGACCTTCCCGGCGAAATACGGACGCGTGCCCCATCTGGCGGTGATTCTGGTGGGCGACGACCCCGGCAGCGTGAGCTACGTGACGGGCAAGGCCAAGGCTTCGGCCGAGGTGGGCATCCGCAACACCACGCTCCGCAAGCCTGCGGAGACGACGGAGGCGGAGTTGCTGGAGATCATCGCCCGACTCAACGCCGATGCGGAGGTCGACGGCATTCTGGTGCAACTTCCCTTGCCGAAGCACATCAACGAAGAACGGGTCATCGCGGCTATCGACAAGACCAAGGATGTCGACGGATTCCACCCGCTCAACGTGGCGGCGCTGTGGCAGAAACAGCCCTGCACGCTGCCCTGCACGCCCAAGGGGATCATCAAGATGCTCAAGGCGGCGGGCGTGGAGATCGCCGGCCGCGAAGCGGTGGTCGTCGGCCGCAGCAACATCGTGGGACTGCCGGTGGCCAAACTGCTGCTGGACGAGAACGCGACGGTGACCGTCGCTCACAGCCGCACGCGCGACCTGGGGGCGGTGACGCGCCGGGCCGGGATTCTGGTGGTGGCGATCGGACGCCCGAAGTTCGTGACGGCCGACATGGTCTCCGAGGGCGCCGTGGTCATCGACGTGGGGGTCAACCGCGATCCTGCGACGGGCAAGTTGTGCGGCGATGTCGACTATGCGGCCATCGAGCCCAAAGCCTCGGTCATCACGCCCGTGCCGGGCGGTGTGGGCCCGATGACGATCTGCTGCCTGATGGAGAACACGATCGAATGCTTCCTGAAGAAGCAGCAATGATGCGCCGACCCTGCGAATGAAGAAAGCCCGGATTCCTCCGGGCTTTCTTGTTGTTGGGGCGTTTCGTTCGGCTCAGCGTGCCGCAGGCCGGTAAGTGCAAGTGAGTTTCTCGGGCAGAGCTGCGGCCGGATCGCGGCGGCGGACCATAGCCAGGTCGGCGGCCGGGTCGCCCGTGCCGAAATCGAAGCTGTCGGGCGAACGGAACGTCGCGGGCAGGGCGCCGGAGAATCCGAAGCGGCCGTAGAAGCCGCGGAGCCACTCCCGGCCCGGCGTGGGGATAAGGATGACGGCGTCGTCGCCGCGTTCGTCGCATTGCCGCAGTGCCTCTGCCATCAGCTGCGACGCCAGACCCCGGTCCCGGAAATCGGGATGGGTGGCCACTGCATAGATGTAGCTCGTGCGGCCCAGTTCGCTGTCGAACGACAGCACATGAAGCATGGCCGTCAGTCGTCCGTCCTGCTCGGCCGAGAAGATGCGGCTGCGGTCGTAGTGGCGGATGAGAAAGGCATCGATCAACTCGTCGTCGTCGCCGAAAACCAGCTGCCACAGCTCTTTGCAGGCCGCCTCGTCGGGTCGGAGCCGGATGGCGGCGAACTTGTGCAGCAGCTCGGCGGGGTGGTAGGAGAGTTTGGCGTGGCGCAGTCCGTCGAGCCCGAGGTCCTCCTCGCGGTTGATGAACGCGAAACGCTCGGGCAGATGTTCGGCGAAGCACTTGTTGATGATGGTGAAGGCTCCCTCGAAAGCCGTGTCGGCCTTCTCGACGTGGGTGACGAAGGTGTCGTCGCTCACGGCCGAGCCGTAGGTGAAGGCGGCGAGCCGGTCGCCCACGTAGATGCACCCGCCGCGCAGTCCGAGTTCGTCGAAGTGGGCGAACGCCCGCTGCATGGCCCGCTGTTCGGCGCAGAGCTCGGAGGTGTGGCCCTCGTGCGCGCGGCGCCATTCGCGCTCGAGGGCCATGCACTCGTCGAAGCGCCCGGGCGTGAGCTCCTCGTAGCGGTAGTCGGGATATTCGGCCCGGAAGCGGTTGATGTGGTTGCGTTTGGGCTGGTAGTGCTTGCCGGTGAGCGTGCGCAGGTTGTCGGCGCGGTAGATGTAATCCTCGTAGGCCCGGTCGGAGGCGAACGCGAAAGCACCGGGGCAGGCACGGCGCAACGCGTCGCGGCCCTCGTCGGTCAGACCGACGAGCCGCAGCCGCTGTCCGAGGCGGAGGGCATCGTCTTCCAGCGCGGGAAGAATCGGGGTGAAGTCGCCGTCGCCCACGGGCTGCATGTAGCCGATGCGGGTGCCGCCGTCGATGTGGAACCGGATGACCAGGAATCCCCCGACGACGGCCCAGGCGCTGCGGTAGAGCGGCTGCCAGCAGAACATGTTGGCGAAGGCCAGGTCGCAGTTGCGGATGCCCGAAGGCATGGTCAGTCGTTCGATGGCGGCCCGGTCGGCCAGCCGCACGGGGCGGAATTCGATCATTGTTGTTGCGGTTGTAGGAACGGCTGGAGCTGGCGCATGCGGTGCAGCCCTTCTTCCTGCTCCGGCTTCAGCGGCCTGTCATGCTGCAAATCCGGTGCCTGCACGGCCGGTTCCGATGCGGAGGAGGATGCTTCCTGCTCCGGTTGGCCGTCGGCCGGCTTCGCGGGGATGTCCCAGCGGATCTCGCCCACGAGGTAGAACGGGTTGCTCATGATGAGCTGGGCCTTGCCCGCATAGGCGGTGTAGCAGGCGGCGTCGGCCGGAGCGAGGGGCGCTGCATTGCGGGAGAATCCGCCCCGGAAGCCGGCGACGCAGAGCGTGCCGACGCCGAAGAAGAGCAGCGTGCTGAAGATGTAGTAGCTCCACCCGGGGTTGAGGATCGATTCGCACCGGTCGCACCGCCCGAAACTGCTGGTGAGCAGGATCAGGAGCGCCAGGGCGGCCAGCACGAGCGGCCAGTTTTCGCCGATCGTGCGGAAGAGCCCGGGCAGCGCGGCGAAGTCGATGTCGAAGAGGGCGGCGGCCGTGAAACGCTGCTGTGCGAGGTGGAACCGCACGGCGTCGGCGAGGTTGACGACGATGATCAACACGAAATTGACGACCGTGTAGTACCAGAATAGGAGGCGCTGGTACCACCGGCTGCAACAGAACTCGAAGGGCAGGAGCGACAGCAGCACGAAAAGCGCGTCGGCGTAGAGGATCGAGCGCGTGTCGAAACGCAGCGAACCGCCTGCCAGCGTGCCGGCCTCGGCCCACCCGATAGGGCCGATGGTCAGGTGGTTGTAGGTGTAGAAGAGCGCCCGGCAGAGCTGCAGGATGCCGTAGAGCACCAGCAGACGCCGCACCAGCAGTGCCGACGGAGTATGGAGCAGGCGTTGCATCACTCGCAGGCTTTGAGCGACATGTCGAGCGACTTGATCCGGTGGGTCAGCGCCCCGACGGAGATGAAGTCGACGCCGCATTCGGCGTAGTCGCGCAGGTTGTCGAGCGTGATGCCGCCGCTCGATTCGGTTTCGCAGCGCCCGGCCACCTTGCGCACGGCTTCGCGCGTGAGTTCGGGCGTGAAGTTGTCGAACATGATGCGGTCGACGCCTCCGGCGGCGAAGACTTCGTCGATGTCCTCCAGCGTGCGGACCTCGCATTCGATGGGGATCGTCTTGCCCTTGGCCGCCAGGTATTCGCGGGCGCCGCGGATGGCGCTGCGGATGCCGCCGGCAAAGTCGATGTGGTTGTCCTTCAGCAGGATCATGTCGAAAAGACCCATGCGGTGGTTCTCACCGCCGCCGATCTTCACGGCCATCTTGTCGAGCACGCGCATGCCCGGCGTGGTCTTGCGGGTGTCGAGCACGCGGGTGCGGAGGCCTTCGAGGCGGGCGACGTAAACGGCCGTCTGCGTGGCCACGCCGCTCATGCGCTGCATGATGTTGAGCAGGATGCGCTCGGCCTGCAGCAGCGAGCGCAGGCGCCCCGAGACGTAGAACGCCACGTCGCCCGGCCGCACGCGATCGCCGTCGCGGAGCAGCTGTTCGAATTTCACGGCGGGGTCGAGCCGGCGCAGCACCAGTTCGGCGATCTCGATGCCGGCGATGGTTCCCTCCTCCTTGCAGAGCAGGCGCATGCGGCCCTGTTCGTCGGCCGGGATGCAGCAGAGCGAGGTGTGGTCGCCGTCGCCGATGTCTTCCTTGATGCAAAGTTCGACAAGTTCGTCGACGAAGGGTTTGTATTCGGGTTTCATATCGTTGGGTTTTGGATTATTCGAGCATGCGGCCCTCGTATTCGACGCGGTAGGAGCCCAGTTTCGGGACGTTGCACGTGAAACTGATGCGGCAGAGGGTGTTGTCGATGGTGCCCTGCACGTCGGTGAGCGTGTAGGAGGGGAAATCTTTCCAGGCATACCCCCCCCCGACGGCGTTGGGTATGGAGACCTGCGGCACGACGCTCGGAAGGGCGAACGAGAGCGAAGCGCCCGTGCCGGGAGTGTAGGGCTGGGCATAAAGACGCATCTCCATGGCCGGCATGGCCGCGGCGAAGCGCGTGCGGTGCATGTAGAGCGTGAAGTCGCGCAGTCCGGCGAACTCGAAGTCGGACTGGGGATCGACGTAGACGTCGCCGTCGGCCGACGTGACGGTCGAGGTGCCGAGGAAATGGATGTTGCTGCCGGTCAGGGAGCCGTTCTCGACCTTGGTGTTCTCGGCCGCGAAGCGGGGCTGGTCGTCGTTGTCGTTGCAGGCGGCCAGCACGAGTGCCGCACATGCGCACAGGAGGAGTTTTTTCATGTCAGTCGATATTGATGGATAGGGTGATTCCGAAGGTGCGGGGCCGTCCGCGCTGGACGAACTCGCGGCCCATGGATTTGAAATAGAAGACGTCGTATTGCTCGCCGCCGAGGTTGCGGCCCCAGAGGTCGAGGGCGTAGCGGCGCTGTTCGAGACGCACCGAGGCGTCGGCCAGCAGATAGAAAGGCTGCGAGAGGGTGTTGGTCTCGTTCCAGCGGATGCGGCCGGCACCCCGGGCTCCGGCGCGCAAGACGATGTCGCCGAGCCACTCCACGCCCGTGGAAATGCTCCACTCGCCGCCCAGCGAGAGGGTGTGTTCGGGCGCATAGGGCACGCGGTTGCCGGCGTAGTCGTTGCGGCCGTCGTCGTAGCGGATGAAGCGGGCGTCGGTGTAGCCGTAGGCGGCGTCGAAGACCAGGTTGTTGCGGGGCACGATCAGCAGCGCGAGTTCGCCGCCCAGCGAACGCGAACGCCCGGCGTTGGTCATCATGCGGCCGGTGGCGCTGCCGTCGGGGAAGACGGTGAGCTGCTGGTTGCGGCAGTCGATGAAGAAGAGGGCGAAATCGCCCCGCACGATCCCCTCGCAGCAGGAGAAATGGCCGCCGGCTTCGTAGCTCCAGCCATACTCGGGCTTGTAGGACATGCGTGCAGGGTCGACGGTGTCGACGCCCGAGAGCATGCGGGCCTTGAGCTTCTCCTGGAGGATGTCGGAAAAGAGCTGGGTGTTGAATCCGCCCGCCTTGTAGCCTTTGGCGACGGAGACGTAGAGGTTGCGCCCCTCGTCGAACGAATAGGTGACCGAGAACCGGGGCAAGGGCTCGAACCACGACCGGGTGAGTACATCGCTGTCGTCGATCGAGGCCCTGACGGGCTGCGGAGCCGCACCCTCGATGCCGAGGCGGTAGTCGAAGTCGGTGCGGCTGCGGTAGCGGAGCCGTGCATGCTCGAAGTCGAGGCGCAGGCCGGCGGCGAACCGCCAGCGTCCGACGACGAAGGCCGATTCGTGGTAGAGGGCGGCGCCGAACGAAGGATTGCGGAAGTCGGAGGCCAGCAGCAGCTCCTCGGCGTCGCTTTCGTAGCGCAGGGCCGGGCTGACGTTGGCGTTTTTGAGGATGAGCTCCTCGATGCCGGTGCGTTTGAAGCGGACGGGCGCCTGCATCGTCGAGCGGCGGTAGAAACCGAAAGCCCCGACGAGCCAGCGGTAGCGCCCCTCCTCGTGCGACCGGACGACCACTTCCTGCGAGAGGGTGTGTTCGGTGCGGGCCTGGCGCAGCGTGAAGTAGGAGAGGGGCAGGAAATCCTGGTCGAGGGTCATGGCGTCGTCGGAGTAGCTGTAGGCCGTGATCGACGAAATGGAGCAGGCGGCAGCGTCGCGGCGGACCGTGAGGCCGTTGCTCAGGGCCGTGCGGCGGTAGCCCGACGGGTCGTTGTAGCGGATTTCGCCGGGGCGGATGACCGTCTCGCCGTCGCGGACGATCTCCGGGCCGATGTAGGCGTAGGGGTAGCCCCCCTGGTCGAGGAGCGAAAAGGCGAACGTGTTGTCGATGCGCACGCCCCGGTTGCCGCGCCACTGGAACCGGAGGCGCCCGCCGCCCGATGTCTCGCTGTCGCACGGACGCCCGGTGGCGAGGTTCTCGAAAAAGCCGTCCGACCGGGTGCAGAAGCCCGAGAGCGCCAATCCGATGTCGCCGCCGAAGCGGTGGTAGGTCGAAGCGCGCAGCCGCCAGGTGTTGCCGCTGCCGTATTCGGCCAGCAGACGCGTTCCCTGGTAGGCGAGGGGCGAGAGGGTGTGGATGTTCATCACGCCGCCCATCGTGTTGCGCCCGTAGAGCGTCGACTGGGGGCCGCGCAGGATTTCGATGCGCTCGATGTCGGCCAGCTCGGTGTCGTAGCAGTCCTTGTTGAGGATCGGCACGTTGTCGACGTTCATGCCCATGACGGGCTGGTCGATGCGGGCGCCGAGACCGCGCACGTAGATCGAGGAGGTCATGCGCGAGCCGTAGTCGGGGATGTGGAGGTTGGGAACGCGCTGCGAAAGCTGCTTGACGGCGTCGATGTGCTTCTGTGCGACGGCCCGGCGGCCGAAGACGGTGGCGGCCACGGGCTGCGAGCGCAGCGCGGTGCCCTGCTTGATGGCGGTGACCTGCACGTCGTCGACCACGATTGCGGTGTCGATGGCGGAGTCTTCTTCCGTCGAGCGGTGTTCTTCGTCGGCTTTGTTTGCTGTGTTTCCGGCTGCAAGACGCCTTTCTGCCTTGCTTTCTTCCGCAACGATGTGTGCTGCCGCGGTTTCGCCGGCTCCGGTGCTTCTTGCGACGTGACGGTTTGCAGCAAAACTCAGTTCTGCAACGATACTCCGCCTCTCGGCGACGTCTGTGCCTGCAACGACGCTTCCCCCGGCCGGCCGTGCGGCGAGGGGTGCTGCGAGGAGCAGACAGAGCATGGGAAGCAGGCGGGGCATCTTATTCGTGGTGGTAGGGTTCGTTGTTGAGGATGGTGAAGGCGCGGTAGAGCTGCTCGGCGAAGAGCGCCCGCACGATCTGGTGCGAGAAAGTCATGCGCGAGAGCGAGAGCCGCGCATCGGCCCGGGCGTAGACCTCGTCGGAGAAGCCGTAGGGGCCGCCGATGACCAGCACCATGCGCTTGACGCCGCTGTTCATGCGTTTCTGCATCCAGTAGGCGAATTCCACCGAACGCATCTCCTCGCCGCGCTCGTCGAGCAGCGCCACGAAGTCGCTGTCGGCGATCTGCCGCAGGATGGCGGCCCCCTCGGCGGCGGCCTGCTGGCGGGTCGTCAGTTTGCGGGTGTCGCGCACGTCGGGCAGGACCGTGACGCGGAAGCGGCAATAATGGCTCACGCGTCTGGCGTACATCTCCACCAGCGCGGCCACCTCCTTGGAGTCGGTTTTGCCTATGACGAGCAGTTCGAGAGTCATTGCCTGAGGTGAAAAGTGAAAGGTGAAAAGCGGAAGGTCGGCGGTGAAAGGCGCCGGTCCGGACCCCCCCCCTGCTTGTTCGACCGTCGCTTGGTTCAGAGATCGCTGTTCCACTCTCCGTCGGCATCGACGCAGAGCACCGGCCGGTCGTGTTCGACCGACTTGAGCCACTGGTAGGCCTTGTACATGCAGTAGCCGTTGCCCGCTTCGCCGCCCAGGATGTAGGCCGCCACGCAGGTGTGGTTGCGCGAGCGGTAGTACATGGCCTTGACCCGTTCGAGGTATTCGTCGGCCAGCGCCGGGTCGTTGGAGGGCGTGCCGCCCACGCGGCGGTCGGTGCGGCGCTCGGGGGCGTGGATGTTGGCCCGGTCGAGCACGTGGAGTCCCAGTTCGTCGCAGAGTCCGTAGAACCATTCGGGCTGGGGGTAGTCGGGCGCCACGGCGTTGTAGCCCTCCTTGCGGAGCGCGAGCAGCCGGGCGGAGGTCGTCTTGACGTCGGTGTCGGCATTGTAGCGGCAGGCGTTGAGCTTGAGGGGCTTGCCCAGGCGTGTGAGCTGTCCGTCGACCAGCGCGGTCTTGCCGAAGCCGATCTTCAGCGGCATATATTCCTTGTAGGTGCCGTTGCGGCGCGTGAAGAGCATCACCTTATAGAGCGGCGGGTTCTTGGCCGAGGGCTCCCACTTGTTTTCGAAGGCGTGGTAGATGAAAGGCGTGAAGCGCACCGTGTCGGTCGAGCGGCCCGGGATCGTCACCTCGCGGATGTTGAACTCCAGCAGCTTGCCCTGCGGCGAATAGATGTCGTAGCCCACCTCGACCTTCTCGTCGTAGTTGAACATGTTCTGCGCCACGATCTTCAGATCGAGCATCGCGAAGTTGCGGCCCAGGGTGTCGGGCACCAGAGCGATCTCGAAGTCGCGGATCGAACGTTTGTTCTGGTAGTAGAGGTAGCTGTTGGCGAACGGCTCGGAACGCGTGGGATGCGGTGCGTCGAGCCGGTCGCGGCCGCTGCGCAGCAGCAGCTTGAAGTCGTTGGCGCCCTGGCGGATGTAAGGCGTGATGTCGAACTCGGCGGGTGTCAGCGGATCGTCGATCTCGGCCGCCTGCCGGTCGTTGATCCACAGCGAGCAGGCCGAGCCCGGATTCTCCAGATGGAGGTAGACGCAGCCGTCGGTCCAGGCATAGGGAATCTCGATCTGCTGCTCCAGCACGGCGCTGAGGGGCCCTTCGGCGACGATGCTCGTCTTGGGCCGGAAGTCGATGGTATGGCCCGACGCAGCGCGGTTGCGGGCTTCGGCGTCGTGGCGCGTGTCGTAAGGAACGGCCTCCGTGCGGTGGATGCGGGCGCTCTCCTGGGCCCGGGCGCCGGCCAGGGCGAGAAGCGCAGCACAAAGCAATATGGAATGTTTCATCATAACTTATGATCGTCCGGGCGAAAAGCGGGAAGCACAACTTCCGAAAGAGCTCCGGAACCGGCCGGCCGGAAGTTTCCGGCGCGGACTTTCCGCCTTCCGGCTTCGGCCTTTCGCCTTGTTGCATATGCCCGACAAAGGTAGTTTTTTTTTGACAAATCGCAAATAACGACTATCTTTGTGAATTCGGATAAGCATAACATATTGTCATGAAAACGCAGAGAATTGCAGAGATTCTGAAGTCGGGCGCCGTCGACACCGACGTCGTCGTCAAAGGCTGGGTGCGCACCAAGCGCGGCAACAAGAACGTGGCGTTCATCGCCCTGAACGACGGCTCGTGCGTGGGCAATATCCAGGTGGTGGTCGATTTGCAGAAGATCGCCGAGGAGGAGCTCAAGCCCGTCACCACGGGCGCCTGCCTGCGTGTCGACGGCCGGCTGGTCGCCTCGCCCGGTTCGGGGCAGGGCGTCGAGGTGCAGGCCGACCGCATCGAGGTCTACGGAACGGCCGATCCCGAGACCTACCCCCTGCAGAAGAAGGGCCATTCGCTGGAGTTCCTGCGCGACATCGCCTACCTGCGTCCGCGTACCAATACGTTCGGCGCCGTGCTGCGCATCCGTCACGCCATGGCCTATGCCATCCACGAGTATTTCAACAAGAACGGTTTCTACTACTTCCATACTCCCATCATCACCGCTTCGGACTGCGAGGGGGCCGGCGCCATGTTCCAGGTCACGACGCTCGACATGGCCAATCCGCCCCGCACGGAGGAGGGCAAGGTCGATTTCTCGCAGGATTTCTTCGGCCGCGCCTGCAACCTCACCGTCTCGGGACAGCTGGAGGGTGAGCTGGGCGCTCTGTCGCTGGGCCGCATCTACACCTTCGGCCCTACGTTCCGCGCCGAGAATTCCAACACGCCGCGCCATGCTTCGGAGTTCTGGATGATCGAGCCCGAAGCGGCGTTCTTCGAACTGGAGGACAACATGGAGCTGGCCGAGGACTTCCTCAAGTACCTGATCCGCTATGCGCTGGACAACTGCCGCGAAGACCTCGAATTCATGAACAAGATGTGGGACCGGGGGCTGATCGAACGGCTCGAATTCGTGCTGGCCAACGACTTCAAGCGCCTCGACTACACCGAGGGCATCGAGATACTGAAGGCTTCGGGCCGCAAGTTCGAGTTCCCGTGCGAATGGGGCTGCGACCTCCAGTCGGAGCACGAGCGCTACCTGGTCGAGGAGCATTTCAAGCGCCCCGTCATTCTGATCAACTATCCCAAGGAGATCAAGGCTTTCTACATGAAGCAGAACGACGACGGCAAGACCGTACGCGGAATGGACGTCTTGTTCCCCGGAATAGGCGAGATTATCGGCGGTTCGGAGCGCGAGGCCGATTATGGCAAACTCTGTGCAAGGGTGAAGGAACTCGGTATGAACGAGCGGGAACTCTGGTGGTACCTCGATACGCGCCGCTGGGGCTCGGCTCCGCACTCCGGATTCGGTCTGGGCTTCGACCGGCTGCTGATCTTCGTGACGGGCCTTACCAACATCCGCGATGTGCAGCCTTTCCCGCGCACGCCGCAGCACGCCGATTTCTGAAATTAAGAATTGAAAATGGAAAATCGGGCAGCGGCCGTGCTGTTCAGACCGGGCCGCATGGGGTTCTTTCGCCGGCCTTGCGCCGTGCGGGTGCGCCGAGAGCGGACGCAGGCCGGGACCGTCGGCTGCGGTTTTTCATTCTTAATTATTAATTGGAAGGCGGTATGGCCATCAATCAGCGACAGATCATTTCTCTTCAACAGAAGCTCTCTCCGCAGCAGATCCAGATGATCAAGCTGCTGGAGCTGCCCACCGTGCAGCTCGAGCAGCGCATCAAGCAGGAGATCGAGGACAACATCGTGCTCGAAGAGGAGGAGCGCTCGCCCGAGGAGGAGACGGAGCCCCAGCAGATTTCGGTCGAGGAGTACCTGCGCGAGGACGACACGCCGGCCTACAAAAGCCGCATCAACAACTACTCCAAGGACGACAAGCAGCGTCCCGTCTTTCTGACGGGCGGCCGGTCGTTGCAGGAGTACCTGGTCGAGCAGCTGCAGTACCGCAACCTCTCCGAGCGCGACATGCGGCTGGCGGTCTACCTCATCGGCAGCATCGACGAGGACGGTTACCTGCGCCGCGACCTGGAGTCGGTGGCCGACGACATCGCCTTTTCGGTGGGCGTCGAGACCACGGCCGAGGAGCTGGAGCGCCTGCTGGGGATCATCCACGAGCTGGAGCCTGCCGGCGTCGGGGCCCGCAACCTGCGCGAATGCCTCCTGCTGCAGATGGAGCAGACGCCCATGAATTCGCGGGCGCGGCGCCTGGCCCGCAAGATACTGACCTCCTACTTCGAGGAGTTCGTCAAGAAGCATTACGAGAAACTCATCGCCCGCCTGCAGGTCTCCGAGGAGGATTTCCGCGAGGCCATCGCCGAGATCCGGCGCCTGTCGCCCAAACCGGGCAACCTCTACGCCGAGGGGGGCACCGACACGACGCCCTACATCATCCCCGATTTCATCCTCGACTGCCAGGACGGCCACTTCCAGCTCTCGCTCAACTCCTACAACGTGCCCGAGGTGCGGATCAACCGCCGTTATGTGGAGATGATCCGCGACATGGTTTCGTCCGACGGCAGCGTCCGCGACAAGGACAAGGAGGCGATCCAGTTCGTCAAGAGCAAGATCGACTCGGCCAAGTGGTTCATTTCGGCCATCAAGCAGCGCCACGACACCCTGATGCGGACCATGCAGACCATCCTCGACTACCAGCAGGAGTATTTCAAGGACGGCGACCAATCGAAGCTGCGGCCCATGATCCTCAAGGACATCGCCGACCGCACGTCGCTCGACGTCTCGACCATCTCGCGCGTGGTCAACAGCAAGTATGTGCAGACGCAGTTCGGCATCATCCTGCTGAAGTCGCTCTTTTCGGAGGCCATGCAGACCGAGTCGGGCGAGGAGGTGTCGAGTTACGAGATCAAGAACATCCTGCAGCGGTGCATCGATGAGGAGGACAAGCGCCATCCGCTCACCGACGAGACGCTTATGGATATTCTCAACGCCAAGGGCTACCGCATTGCGCGGCGCACGGTGGCCAAGTACCGCGAAATGCTCAACATCCCCGTGGCACGGCTGCGGAAACAGATTTAGGTAAGGTGAAAGGTGAAAAGTGAGGGCTGAAAAGTGAAAAGTCTTTTTCGGACGGTTGCCCTGCCATTCTGAAAAGCATGGCGACGAAGAATCTGTTTTCCATCCCTCCGCTCGAAGGAACCCTGCCCTCCCTAACTTTGTTTTCCCTGCTGCACTGCATTCGTCTTTATCCCGTTGCCCGGCTGGGGGCGGTCGCGCAAGACGCGAGCCGGCCGACGAAGAATTTGTTTCATCCGCATTTTTTCTCCAACTCCGGCCTCGTCATTCTGAGGAGAGCCGCAGGCCGACGAAGAATCCCTTTCCCTGCTTCCTCATCCGGGGACGGCGATGCAGCGAAAGTTCCGGATGCGTCAACAAAGGCAGATGCAGATTCGCGCCGGTAAGAAATACCATCTGCAATTCATAATTTGTCCCGGAAATCGTGCGAATTTCGGATTCTTGATTTAATTTTGAATTGTGAATCATGAATTGTGAATTTTTTCGGATGACAAATCTCGCTCGCGCCCTCTCCTGGCTTCTCCATCCTTTGGTGCTGCCGGTCTATCTGGTCGTTTTTCTGCTCACGGCCACTCCGTTCGCCTTCTGTTCGGGCAGTGTCCGGTTCTATTTTGCCTGGGTCATCCTGCTCTGCGGCGTCGTCATCCCCGTCTTGTCGGTGGGGGTGCTCCGTTCGTTGGGCCGCATCTCCGACTGGCGTATCGACAGCCGGCGCGAGCGCCGGTGGCCCCTGATGATCGGGGCGCTCTGTTACCTGCTCTGCGCCGTAGCTCTCGCCCGGGTGCCGTCGCTCGTCTTCCTGCGCAAATTCATGTTGGCCGCCGCCTGTTGCGAAATCATGTGCCTGGTCGTGTCGCAGCGGTGGAAAATCAGCCTTCACCTCACCGCTATGGGCGCTGCCGTGGCTCTGTTGGCCATCATGAGTTTCGCCGATCCCGGACGTTCGCTCGTGCCGCTGGCCGTAGCGATCTTCGCTGCCGGCGCCCTCGCTTCCGCGCGTCTCTTGCTCGGATGCCATAACAGCGCTCAGGTGTTCGCCGGGTTTTGCGGCGGCTTCGCCGTCACGGCCGTGACGATGCTCTTTTTCTGACCTGCGCGGGGCCGGTTTTTCCGCTCGATCGTTGACCATACGCGACACCCCGGCCGTGCATGCACGGCCGGGGTGTCGCGTTGTTCGGGGCGGGGGTCAGACGCAGCCTTGGGCAAGCATGGCGTTGGCCACTTTCATGAAACCGCCGATGTTGGCTCCCGCAACGTAGTTCACATAGCCGTCGGGCTGCGTGCCGTAGCGTACGCAGACCGCGTGGATGTTGCGCATGATTTCGTGCAGCCGGGCGTCCACCTCCTCGGGGGTCCACGCCAGCCGCATGGAGTTCTGGCACATTTCGAGTCCCGAGGTCGCCACGCCGCCGGCGTTGGCCGCCTTGCCGGGGGCATAGAGCAGCCGGTGCTGCCGGAAGATGCGGATCGCCTCGGGCATCGAGGGCATGTTGGCCCCTTCCGCCACGCACATGCAGCCGTGATCGACCAAGGCCTGCGCATCGTCGCCGTCCAGCTCGTTCTGCGTTGCGCAGGGCATCGCCACGTCGCACGCCACGCCCCACGGGCGTTCGCCGGGATGGTAGGTCGCCTGCGGGTAGCGGTCGGCGTACTCCCCGATGCGGCCGCGGAAGACGTTTTTCAGCTCCATGACATATTCCAGCTTCGCTGCGTCGATCCCCTCGGGGTCGTGGACGTAGCCCGACGAGTCGGAGAGGGTGACCACCTTGGCGCCTAACTGCGCGGCCTTTTCGCAGGCGTATTGGGCCACGTTGCCCGAGCCTGAGATGCAGACCCGCTTGCCGGCCAGGCTGTCGCCGCGTGCGGCGAGCATCTCCTCGGCGAAGTAGCAGACGCCGTAGCCCGTCGCTTCGGGGCGCAGCGGACTGCCGCCCCAGTCGCGGCCCTTGCCCGTGAGGGTGCCGGTGAATTCGTCGCGCAGCCGCTTGTATTGTCCGAACATATAGCCGATTTCGCGGCCGCCCACGCCGATGTCGCCCGCCGGAACGTCGGTATCCTGTCCGATGTGGCGCTGCAGCTCGGTCATGAACGACTGGCAGAACTTCATCACTTCGTTGTCCGACTTGCCCTTGGGATTGAAGTCCGAACCGCCTTTGCCGCCGCCCATGGGCAGGGTCGTCAGGCTGTTCTTGAAGGTCTGTTCGAAAGCCAGGAACTTCAGGATCGAAAGGTTGACCGAGGCATGGAAGCGGATGCCGCCCTTGTAGGGGCCGATGGCGCTGTTCATCTGCACGCGGTAGCCGCGGTTGATCTCGATCTCGCCCCGGTCGTTGAGCCACGGCACGCGGAAGATGATCACGCGTTCGGGTTCGGCGATGCGTTCCAGAATCTTCATCTGTTGCAGCACGGGGCTGGCCGCGATGTGGGGCGCCAGCGATTCGGCCACTTCGCGTACGGCCTGGTGGAACTCGGGCTCGTTGGGGTTGCGGGCGATGAGCTGCGCCATGAAGGTTTCGACGTAACGGTCGGGGTTGGTTTCCATGGAGGGATTGTTTTTGAGGGTTTCCGATTTCAAAAATAGGCGGTCGAGGTGTGTTTTGCAAATTCTTTAATAACCTGCATTCCCTCGCCTCGTGCCCTCCCGGCCGGTTTTTCTTATTGTTTTCCGCCTGCCGGCTCTCCGCCGGTTAGAGATGGAAACAAAAATGCCGGATTGGCCAAGAATCCGACATTTATCAAAAAGTTATCGACTTTTTCGGCCGCCCGGCCTTTTCGGGCTGTTTTCGCACGGCCGGCTCCTGGCGGGTTCGCGCCATTGCGTCGCACCCGTTTGTCTTTTCGTCCGGTTGGCTCCGGAGCCCGGGGGTGCGTCGTCCCCTTATTCCCGGCGGTCGAACCGAAAGCCGACGTAGACGTTGTCGTAGCTCTCCAGCAGCTGCGAGACGGTCGAAAGGGCCGTGATGTGCTCGCCCACGGCCGTTATCATGTCTACGACGCGTGTCACCGGAAAGACGACCTGCAGTTCGCTGCCGCTGATGTAGGCGTGGCCCGGCACCGTGCAGAGATCGTATTTCCCCTTGGTGAAGTGCAGTGCAACGGCGTGCGTGGCCGCATCGAATTCGTAGGTGCCGCTCAGCGTGCGGGAGCCGAAGTTCGCCGTGAAGGCTCCCTTGTCGTCGAACGAGAAGCCGCAGGCTCCCGGCTCGATTCCCGCCAGCAGATAGGCGCGTTCCAGCTTGCCGGCCACGGAGGTCTCGAGTGCCGCGCCGCCCGCTTCGGCCGCCCAGTTTTCGCTTTCGAACTTCACGCCCGGGGCCGTGTAGTCCCAGTTCCCGATCAGCCCCCGGCGGGTCAGTTCGCCGTCGGTGGCCTTGTCGATAAGGGTGGTTGCCGCCTGCTTGAGCATCTCTTTCCAGCTCTGGGCGGCGGCATCGCCCGCCGCGAGGAGCAGCAGGAGCGTCAGCAGCAGGGTATGCGTCGTGCGTGTCATGGTGTCAGAGGGTTTCGAGTTCCTGCAGCCAGGCGGCCGCCGAAGCGTCGGAGGGCATGCGCCAGTCGCCGCGCGGCGAGAGGGCCGCCGAACCCACCTTGGGGCCGTCGGGCATGGCCGAACGCTTGAACTGCTGGGCGAAGAAGCGGCGGAAGAAGACGCAGAGCCACTCGTGGATCGTGGCGCGGTCGTAGCTGCCGCGGAACGCCGTCTCGGCCAGGAAGAGGATTTTGGCCGGGCCGGCGCCCAGACGCAGGAAGTGGTAGAGGAAGAAGTCGTGGAGCTCGTAGGGGCCCACCAGGTCCTCGGTCTTCTGGGCGATGCGTCCCTCGTCGTCGGCCGGCAGCAGCTCGGGGCTCACGGGGGTGTCGAGGATGTCGAGAAGCGTGGCGCGCGTGGCGGCGTCGCGCTCGGTGTCGGCGGCCCACTTCACCAGATGGCGCACCAAGGTCTTGGGCACCGAAGCGTTGACGCCGTACATCGACATCTGGTCGCCGTTGTAGGTTGCCCAGCCCAAGGCCAGTTCGCTCAGGTCGCCCGTGCCGACGACCAGCCCGCCCTCCATGTTGGCCACATCCATCAGAATCTGCGTGCGTTCGCGCGCCTGGGCGTTTTCGTAGGCTGTCGAGCGGTCGGAGGGCTCCATGCCTATGTCTTTCATGTGCTGGATGCAGGCGTCGCGGATGGGGATTTCGCGAAGCGTGACGCCCAGTCCGCGCATCAGTTCCAGCGCGTTGTTGTAGGTGCGGTCGGTGGTGCCGAAGCCCGGCATGGTGATGCCCACGATGCCCGAACGCCCGATGCCCAGAAAATCGAACGCCCGCACCGTGACCAGCAGCGCCAGCGTCGAGTCGAGCCCTCCCGAAATGCCGACGACGGCCCGTTGACACCCCGTGTGGCGCAGCCGCCGGGCCAGACCGTGGGCCTGGATGCGGAAGATCTCTTCGCAGCGTTCGTTGCGGTGCGCCTCGTCCTTGGGGACGAAGGGCAGCGGGTCGATGTCGCGGTCGAGGGCCGCGGCGCGCAGTCCCTGCGGAATCTCCATCTCGATGACGGTGTTTTCGGAGGCGCCGTCGCGGCGGCGGAACGAAGTGTTGCGGCGGCGTTCGAACTCCAGCCGCTGGATGTCCACGTCGGCCACGACGAGCTGTTCATCGGCCGAGAAACGCTCCGCCTCGCGCAGGATCGTGCCGTTTTCGGCGATCAGGGCGTTGCCCGCGAAGACCAGATCGGTGGAGGACTCGCCCATGCCGGCCGAGCAGTAGACGTAGGCAGCGAGCGTGCGGGCCGACTGCTGGGCCACGAGCTGCCGCAGGTAGGCGTGCTTGCCCGCCGTCTCGGGCGAAGCCGAGAGGTTGAAGATCGCCTTGGCGCCGTCGAGCGCCAGGTGCGACGAAGGGGGAACGGCGGTCCAGAGGTCCTCGCAGATTTCGACGCCGAACTCGGTGCCGTTGACCTCGAAAGTGAGGTCGGCGCCGAAGTCGGCCTGCTGCCCGGCGGCGGCGATCCGCTCCTCCGCGATGCCCTCGCCCGAGGCGAACCAGCGGGTTTCGTAGAACTCCCCGTAGTCGGGGATATGGATTTTGGGCACGACGCCCAGCACGCGGCCCTGGGTGAAGACCGCGGCGCAGTTGTAGAGCGTGGAGCCGTGGCGCAGCGGAACGCCCGCGATGACGGTGAGGGGCAGCTTGCGCGTGGCCCTCACGATCTCGGCCAACGCCTCGTCGGCCGCGTCGAGCAGGGTGGACTGCAACAGCAGATCGCCGCACGTGTATCCGGTGACGGCCAGCTCGGGGAAGACGACGATCTCCACACCGCGGCGCGCGGCCTCCTCGGTCAGAGCGATGATGCGCCCGGCGTTGTGCGCGCAGTCGGCGACCCGCACCAGCGGAACGGCCGCGGCGACTTTCAGAAAACCGAAATTATCCAATTTATTAAGGTGAAAGGTGAAAGGTGAAAGGTTAAAGGTGAAAAGTGAAAAGCGATTCACGCCCGAAAACCTGCCCGAAAGGGAACGGGCGATTTTCACCTTTCACTTTTCAATGCTCACTTTTATTCGGCCCACAGCTGCGCGAGGTTGAGGATCACCTGCTGGGCCTTGCGCATGGTGGTGAGCGAACAGTATTCGAATTTGCCGTGGAAGTTCATGCCTCCGGTGAAGAGGTTGGGGCAGGGCAGCCCCATGAACGAGAGCCGTGCGCCGTCGGTGCCGCCGCGGATAGGCCGCACAAGGGGCTTGACGCCGGCCATCTCCATGGCTTCGACCGCCTTGTCGATCACCTGCGGATGGGGCTCCACCATCTTGCGCATGTTGAAGTACTGGTCGCGGATCGTCAGACTCAGCACCCCGTCGCCGTACTTCTTGTTGAGCAGGTCGACGGCCGACCACATGAAGACCTTCTTCTGTTCGAACTTCTCGGCGTCGTGGTCGCGGATGATGTAGCTCACCGAGGCTTTCTCGACCGTGCCGTTGAGCCCCACGCAGTGGCAGAATCCCTCGTAGCCCTCGGTGTACTGGGGCTTCTCGGCCGCCGGCAGCAGGTTTTGCAGGTCGCAGGCCACCTCGATGGCATTGATCATCTTGCCCTTGGCATAGCCCGGGTGGACGTTGCGGCCCTGTATCTCGATCTTGGCGCTCGCGGCGTTGAAGTTCTCGTATTCGAGTTCACCCTCCATGCCGCCGTCGACCGTGTAGGCGAAGTCGGCGCCGAAGGCCGCCACGTCGAAGTGGTCGACGCCGCGGCCCACCTCCTCGTCGGGGGTGAAGCCGATGCGGATCTTGCCGTGCCGCACCTCGGGATGGGTCATCAGATACTCCGCCGCGGTCATGATCTCGGCCACGCCGGCTTTGTCGTCGGCGCCCAGGAGGGTGGTGCCGTCGGTGTGGATCAGGGTGTGGCCCTTGAAGAATGCCAGTTCGGGGAACTCGGCCACGCACATGGTCAGATGGCCGTTCAGCACGATGTCGCCGCCGTCGTATTCGTCGATGACGCGGGGCTTGACGTCGGCGCCGCTCATGTCGGGCGAGGTGTCGACATGGGCGATGAAGCCGACGACCGGGGCGTTCTCGAGTCCCGGCGTGGCGGGAATCGTGCCCATGACGTAGCCGTGGCGGTCCATCTCCACGTCGGTCAGCCCGAGCATCTTCATCTCGTCGCGCAGGTCGGCGAGTAGCACTTTCTGCTTCTCGGTCGAGGGGAAGGTCGTGCTCTCCTCCGACGACTGGGTGTCGTAGGAGACGTATTTCAGAAAACGTTCTTTGAGGTCCATTATTAAAGTGAAAAGTGAAAGGTGAAAAGTTATAAGTAAAAGGTGAAAAGTGAAGCGGGTGCAAAAGATGTTCCGTCAGCGGCTTTTCACTTTTCAGTTTTCGCTTTCAGCGTGTGCCAAGTGAAGTAGGCTGCCAGGATCAGATACATGGCCAGACCCGTCCACTCTGCGGCGTTCGACGCGGCCCATCCGGCGAGGAACCAGTCGACCTTGCAGAACTTCAGCACGGCGCTCACCACGCCCATCAGAGCACCTCCGGCGATGAAGCCCGAAGCGATGAGCGTACCGCGGTCGAAGCGCGCCTTGTTGAGGTCGGCGTTCTTCGAACGGGTCGAGACGAACCATGCCACCAGACCGCCCACGACCAGCGGGGCGTTGAGCTCCATGGGGATGAACATGCCCAGGGCGAAAGCCAGCGCCGGAATGTCGAGCAGCGTGAGCAGCAGGGCCAGCACCGCGCCGCAGAAGTAGAGCATCCACGGGGTCTGTCCGCCGGTCATCAAGGGCTGGATGACGGCTGCCATGGCGTTGGCCTGCGGAGCTACGAGGGCCCCCTCGCCCACGAAACCATAGGCTTTGTTCAACACGATCATCACGCCTGCCACGGTAGCGGCGGCAACGAACGTGCCGAAGAATTTCCAGGCCTCCTGCTTGCGGGGCGTGGTGCCGAGCCAGTAGCCGATCTTGAGGTCGGTGATGAAGCCGCCGGCCATCGAGAGGGCCGTGCAGACCACGCCGCCGATGACCAGTGCCGCCGTCATGCCGGTGGTGCCGCTGAGGCCTACGCTGACCAGAATCAGCGACGAGAGGATCAGCGTCATGAGCGTCATGCCCGAAACGGGGTTGGTGCCCACGATGGCGATGGCGTTGGCCGCCACGGTGGTGAAGAGGAAAGCGATGACGAAGACCACCAGGATGGCCGTCACGGACTGGATCCAGCCGTCGAGCAGCCCGAAGTGGAAGAAGACGAAGATCGAGACGAGCGTGGCGACGAGGACGGCCAGAATCCGTTTCATCGGCAGGTCGCGGTCCGTGCGTCCGACGGCCACGGGCTGGCGCGTGCTGCCGCGGAGCTCGGTCACGGCGAGGCCCACGGCCTGGCGGATGATGCGCGACTGCTTGCAGATGCCGATGATGCCGGCCATGGCGATGCCGCCGATGCCCAGCGGCTTGCCGATGAACTGGAAGAGGTTTTCGGCGCTCGTCAGCTTGGCGGGATCGGCCAGCAGGTCCTGGCGCGTGACGCCCAGGAGCGCGGCCAGAGCGGCCGGGTCGAGCGCATCGCCGAGGAAGCCCACGAGCGGCACGATGATGAACCACACCAGACACGAACCGGCGGTGATGATGGTTGCGTACTTCAGACCGATGATGTACCCGAGGCCCATCACGGCGGCCGATGTGTTGAGGCTGAAGACCAACTTGAACTTGTCGGCTGCGGCGGCGCCCCACGCGCAGATGCGCGTCGAGACCGACTCGGTCCAGAGCCCGAACGTGCCGACGGCGAAGTCGTAGAGACCGCCGATCACGCCGGCGACGGCCAGCAGCTTGGCCTGCGCACCGCCCTTCTCGCCGGAGACGAGCACCTCGGTGGTGGCCGTCGCTTCGGGGAAGGGATACTTGCCGTGCATCTCCTTGACGAAGTACTTGCGGAACGGGATCAACAGCACGATGCCCAGCAGGCCGCCGAACAGCGACGAGAGGAAGACCTGCCAAAAGGCCGCTTCGAGCCCCAGGATGTAGAGGGCCGGGAGGGTGAAGATGGCGCCGGCGACGATGACGCCCGACGAAGCGCCGATCGACTGGATGATGACGTTCTGTCCGAGCATGTTCCGCTTGCCGCGGATGTTGCCGAGGCCCACGGCCAGAATGGCGATCGGAATGGCCGCCTCGAAGACCTGGCCGACCTTGAGGCCCAGGAAGGCCGCGGCGGCCGAGAAGACGATGGCCATGATTACGCCCATCGTCACGGAGTAGGGCGTCACCTCGCGCGGCGAGGCGGTGGCAGGCATCGGGGGCGTGTATTCTTCGCCGGGGCGGAGTTCGCGGTAGGCGTTCTCCGGCAGCGAGACTTGGTTCTGTTCCATGGTTGGATGATTATGAATTGATCGGTGAAGAATGATTGCGCGCGCCGGCGGAAATCATCCGTTTTTGATTCTCGGTCGTGCGGCGACGGGCTGCACGGTCATCGGTTGTCGCCGCTGCCGGCGATGCGGTTGCGCTCCATGCGTGAGCGGAGCTTGTCGACGTTGGTCTGCGCCACCTGCTCCAGATCGTATCCCAGGTCGTGGGAGAGCGTGGCGCAGTACCACAGCACGTCGCCGATCTCCTTCATGATCTCGGCTTTCTTTTCGGGGGTGAACCGGCGGTGTCCGTCGCGGATCACCTTCTTGACCTTGTCGGCCACTTCGCCCGCTTCGCCCGTGAGCCCGAGCGTGGGATAGACGATGCGGCTCTCTTCGGGATAGATCGCCGTTTCGAGCGCGTGCTTCTGGTATTCGTTGAGTGTCATGCGTTTTGTTTGTTGGATTCTCTTTGTTTGCAAAAATACTCAATAATTTCGGAACGGCAATCGTCCGGCCGCGCTTGCGTGCATAAAAATGCGCTTGTTGCGGGAATACGGGCGGCTCTCGGAGCCGCGCGGGCCGCAGCCTCCCCCGGCGGAGGCCCGCAGAATCCGGCTGTCGCCGGGCGTGCCCCGCAGGCTGCGACCCGAAAATCTCCTAACCGGCAGACGAAAATCAGAATCGACAGGAGCGGAAAGGGCATGAAAAAACGCGACGGACCGGATAGCCGGTCCGTCGCATGGGTGTGCGGCAGGGATTCAGAGCAGCCCGACGACTTGGTCGAGACCGATCCCGTGCGAACCTTTGAGCAGCACGAGCGCATCGGCGATCGGACGGCTGCGGAGCGCTTCGGCCAGTTCGGTGCGGGAGGAGTAGCAGCGGATGCGGGCGGAAGCGTCGGGACCTTGTGCCGGGATGCCGGGGGCTTCGGTCGAAGCGGGAGTCCCGGTGCCTTGGGCGGAGCGGGCAGTTCGGGCGGCTTGGGCCGCTTCGGTGAAGCAGGGACCTACCAGATGCAGTTCGGCGGCGGGGTCTTGCGCGGCCAGCCCGAGGATGGCCGCATGTTCTTCGGCCGCCCAGGCGCCCAGTTCGAGCATGTCGCCCAGAATCAGCACGCGGCGGGCGCGCTGCCCGAGCGGTTCGGTCAGGAAATCGCCCACGGCGGCGCGCATGCTCGACGGATTGGCATTGTAGCAGTCGACGATGAGCGTGTTGCGTCCGGTGTCGAGGCGCTGCGAGCGGTTGTTGTCGGGGGCGTAGCTGCCGATGGCGTGGCGGATGCGTTCGTCGTCGATGTCGAAGTAGCGCCCGATGGCCACGGCGGCGGCGATGTTGTAGCGGTTGTAGTCGCCCGCCAGACGGCTCTCGATGTCCTCGGCCAGGCGCTCGGAGTAGGGTTCGGCGGCCAGCCCGGGGCGTTCGGCGACCATCTGCGTAAGCACGGGGTCCTCCTCGCGCACGAAGACGCGGCCGCCGTTCGAGGCCAGGAAATCGTAGAGCTCGCCCTTGCCGCGGCGGATGCCTTCGGGACCGCCGAATCCTTCGAGGTGCGAGCGCCCGATGTTGGTGAGGATGCCGTAGTTGGGCTCGGCGATGGCGGCCAGGCGGGCGATTTCTCCGCAGGCGCTGGCGCCCATCTCCACCACGCCGAACTGCGTGTCGCGCGTCATGGAGAGAAGCGTGAGGGGCACGCCGATGTGGTTGTTGAGGTTGCCGCGCGTGGCGCAGACCTCGAACCCTTCGGCCAGCACGCGGCTCACCAGTTCCTTGGTCGTGGTCTTGCCGTTGCTGCCCGCCACGGCGAGGATCGGGATACCCAGTGCCCGTCGATGTTCGCGCGCCAGCTCCTGCAGGGCTTCGAGCGTGTCGGAAACAAGCAACGTGCGTTCGTCGGTGACGGCCGCCGGGTCGTCCACGACGGCGTATGCCGCGCCCCGGGCCAGGGCTTCGGCCGCAAAACGGTTGCCGTCGAACGTGGCGCCCCGCAGCGCGAAGAAGAGCGACCCCGGCTCGATGCGCCGTGTGTCGGTCGAGACGAACGGATGGCGGCAGAAGAGATCGTAGAGCGCGGACATGGCCTCAGATGTGTTTGTCACCGTTGTGGTATTTCACTTCGTCGATGAATTTCTTGATGTTCTGCTCCTCGGAGCGGGGGCAGATCAGCAGTACGTCGTCGGTGTCGACCACGATGTACTCCTTCAGCCCGCTGATGACGGCTATCTTGTCCTTGGGCAGCGAGACGATCGACGAGCGCGTGTCGCAGAGGTAGCACCCCTCCTCGGGGGCGGCGTTGGCATAGCGGTCCTTGCGCGAGTGCTGGTAGAGCGAGCCCCACGTCCCCACGTCGCTCCAGCCGAACTCGCCGCAGCGGACATAGACGTTGCCGGCCTTCTCCAGAATGCCGTAGTCGATCGAGATGGCGCGGCACTCCGAGAAGACCATCTCCACGATGTTCTGCTCGGCGTCGGTGCCTAGGGCGCGCATCAGGCCGCTGAAGAGGGCGTGGTGCTCGGGCAGGTGCTTCTCGAAGGCCTCGACGATGCTTCCGACCTTCCAGATGAAGATGCCCGAATTCCAGAAGAATTCGCCCGACCGGAGAAACGTCTGCGCCAGTTCGAGGTCGGGTTTTTCGGTGAAGCACTTCACCTTGCTGACAGGCTGCGAGTCCGACACCTGGATGTAGCCGTAGCCTGTGTCGGGCCGCGTGGGTTTGATGCCCACGGTCATCAGCGCATCGTTGTCCGCGGCGAACCGGAGGCACTCCTCCACGATGGCGCGGAAGTCTTCTTCGTTGAGGATCAGATGGTCCGACGGGGTGACGATCATCTCGGCCCCGGGGTCCTTCTTCAGCAGCGTGTAGGCCGCATAGGCGATGCAGGGCGCCGTGTTGCGGCCCACGGGTTCGCAGAGCACCTGCTTCTCGTCGAGTTCGGGCAGGTGTTCCAGCACCAGCTCCTTGTATTTGCGGTTGGTCACGACCAGGAAGTTCTCCGGCGGGACCATCGGCGCGAAGCGTTCGTAGGTGTGGCGGATGAAGGACTTGCCCGTTCCCAGGATGTCGAGGAACTGCTTGGGCATCGACTGGCGGCTCTTGGGCCAGAAGCGCGTGCCGACGCCGCCGGCCATGATGACGCAATATCGGTTGTTGACCATCTTTTTTCTGTATATATTGATAGGTGTCTCTTTGGTTGTTCATTCGTGCAGGGTTTCCGGCTTCCACGGAGCTCCTGCAAATTCGGTGCTCTCCCCCGGCCCGGGCAAACCTCCTTCGCGGCAGGGGCTTCGGACCCGTTTCCGCTTCGGGCCGCCGTCCGGCAGCACCTCCGGCTCTCCGGCTGTCGCTCCGGTCCGTCCCTGCGGCCGGGAACGCAACTCCCGGAGGTCTCCCGCGACGCTTTGCGGCATAAGCCGGACGTCCGGTCCCACTAATCGGGGCATTGATTCTACAAAGATAAAAAAATTTCGTAACTTTGCCGCCCCGGCCGAATTTAAAAATCGGCAATCATCCGTTCGGCCTGCCCGTGTTCCGGGACCGGAGTTCCGGGCGGGATTCGCCGCCTGCCGCGGGGCCCGGCCATGCCGGTGCGTTGAGCGGGCGGCCGCGTAAAATTTTGTGCTTGAGATGCAGACGAAACTCTTCACCATACCCAATCTGCTGACCCTCTCCAACCTCCTGTGCGGAGCGCTGGGTACGGTCGCGGCGCTTGCCGGCGGCAATCTGACGCTGGCTTTCGGCCTGATGGTCGGCGGTGCCGTCTTCGACTTTTTCGACGGCTTCGCCGCCCGGCGTCTGGGCCAGGACGGCAAGCTGGGCGTCGAACTCGATTCGCTGGCCGACGACATTTCGTTCGGCCTGCTGCCCGCCTCCGTTCTCTACGTCCTGTTCGGACGGATGCCGGGTGCGGCTTGGCTGCCCGGATGGGCGGGTCTTCTGCTTTTCGGCTATGCCGCTTTCGCTGCCTTGCGTCTGGCCAAGTTCAACATCGACGAGACGCAGCACGCCGAGTTCTGCGGGCTTCCGTCGCCCGGCGCCGCGCTGTTCTGCGCTTCGCTGGGGTTGCTCGCCGAGCAGCAGGGCGTCGTGTTGCCGCGCGAGGCCGTGTTGGCCGTCGGCCTTGTCGCCGGGGTGCTGATGGTCTCGCCCGTGCGGATGTTCTCTTTCAAGTTCGCCGGTTTCGGCTGGAAGGGCAACGAGCTGCGGTATGCGTTCGCGGCGCTCTTCGTCGTGCTGGCCGTTGCCGTGCGGTGGTGGGCCGTTCCCGCCATCGTGGCGCTCTACGTGCTCGTTTCGCTGGTGCGGTGGCTCGTCGGCCGTAAACCCCGCAATGTCTGAGATCGGATGTCCGGATTGTCCAACATAGCGATCCGTTTCCTTGCCGCCGGAGTGCTGCTCGCGCTCCCCGCCGGCGCATTCGCCCAGCTCGATGCCCGCGCTGTGCTGCGGGCGCAGCAGCGGGGCGAAGAAACGTCGCTCTACGGCACCAATCCCTACGAAAACGACTCCGAAACGGAGGGCGAGCCGCAGGACACGACCCAAAAGGTCCGGCGCATCCGCAAACCTCTCGAATCCTACTTCTTCGACGACTCGATCCGTGCGCTTCCCAACTTCAAGTGGCACATCCGCCAGGACTACAACCGCGTGACCGTGGGTCCGCTCGACACCACCCTCACCGACTACCGCATCGACTATCCTTTCTACCTCCAGGACGTGGGCGACATGGCGCAGGGGGCGCTCGGGCAGACCTCGTTGCCGCTCAACTATTTCCGGCGTCCGCAGTCGTTCGACTTCACCTTCGCCCGGCCCTACTACGCCTACACCTACAACATGGAGAACGTGCCGTTCTACAACACCAAACGGCCGCTCATCCGCATGAGCTACATCGAGTCGGGCCAGAAGCGCTACCGCGAGGAGAATTTCGACATCATGCTGGCGCAGAACATATCGCCCACCACGGGGTTCAATGTCGACTACAAGGCACGCGGCACGCGGGGCCAGTATATCTGGTCGCGCACCAAGAACCACAATCTGGCCGTGGCCTTCAACCACACGGGCAAGCGCTATTCGGTCCATGCGGCCTACTACAACAACCACATCGAGCAGCAGGAGAACGGCGGTGTCGTGGGCATCTGGGCCATTGCCGACACCACGTTCCAGATGCCTTCGGGCGTCCCCATGAAACTGGCCGACGCCGAGGCCCGGAACATCTACCGCAACAACGCCTTCTTCGTCACGCAGTCCTACGGCATCCCCCTGCAGCGGATGACCGACCGCGACTTCTCGATGGCCGGGCTTACGGCCGTCTACATCGGCCACTCGTTCCAGTACAGTTCGTGGAGCAAGGTTTATACCGACGTGCGGGCCGATTACACCGACGATCGCGACCACCGCGACGAGAACGGCAACTTCGTGTCTGCGGACCACAGCTACTATGACGACTGGTTCATCAACCCCGCACAGTCGCGCGACTCGCTCTGCGAGCGGGTCATCTCCAACCGCTTTTTCGTGCAGGCGCAGCCCTGGGACCGCAACGGCGCGGTCGGCACGATAGATGCGGGTGTGGGGATCGATCTCCATACCTATTCGCAGTTCGGTATGGACGACTATCTCTCGGGCCGCCACCGCAAGACGAACAGGACCTCCTACTTCGCCTACGGTTCGGTCGGAGGCAAAATCAAGAGGTATGTCGACTGGGATGCCAACATCCGGTTCTACCCGTCGGGATACAGAGGCGGAGACCTCGAAATCGGCGCCCACCTGGCGCTGACGGGGTATATCCGCCGTCACCCGCTGATTCTCGAAGGACGGTTTTCGGTCAGCCGCCGTTCGCCATCCTACTGGCAGGAGAATCTATTCTCGAACCACTACATGTGGTCCGCTCCTTTGAACAAGGAGAATGAGACTCGTTTCGAGGTCACGTTCTCGGTTCCCGACTTCGCTTTCGAGGCCGGGGTCCGGCAGGGCGTCGTCGGCAACAGCATCTACTACGCCGCCGACAGCCGCATCGCCCAGCACGGCGGCAACGTGAGCCTCTCGAGCGTGTATGCACGCAAGGATTTCCGCTTGGGCGGACTTCACTTAGACAACAGGGTATTGTTGCAGTGGAGTACGGATCAGGAAGTTGTGCCCGTTCCGCTTCTGAGCGCCTACCTGTCGTATTATTACGAGTTCTGGGTGGTGCGCAACGTGTTGCGTCTGCAGATCGGACTGGACGGCCGCTACCACACGGTATACAAGGCCCCCGGTTACAATCCGGCTCTGTCAGTGTTCTACAACCAGCGCGAGGTCGGGGTGGGGAATTATCCCTACGTCGACGTCTTCGCCATGGCGAAGTGGAAGAGAATGCGTATTTTCTTGAAGTATCAGCATGTCAACAAGGGGCTGTTCGGCAACGGCGAGTATTTCTCCGTCGCCGGTTATCCGCTCAATCCCGGCATGTTCAAGATCGGCATCTCCTGGGGTTTCTATGATTAGCGTACTGTTCTGCACGGCATGAACCGCCCGCAAAACAACGTTGTATGTTCAAAAAAACCGTTCTGACTTTAGCGTTCTTAACGATTTTCAACACTTTCTACGGTTTCAACGACCGTTCCGACGCTTCAGCGGCGGCTTCGGCCGTCCTCGGAGCCACCCATTCGCTCCTCATGGAGGGCGATTACGTTATCTCGGCCTACGACGAGCTGATGCGTACGATCAGCGAGGAGGAGGGCCACGACTGGCGGCTCATGTCGGCCATCGCCTACCACGAGTCGCGCTTCCGTTCCGACCTCATGTCGCGGCGCGGCGCCCGGGGGCTGATGCAGATCATGCCCTCCGTCGCCCGGCAGTTCGGCGTGCCCGTCGAGGCGGTCTCCGATCCGGCCACCAACATCCGCGTGGCCAACAAGCTGCTGTCGCACATCGCCGGTACGCTCATCTTCGCCGAGGAGACGTCGGCCCGCGACCGTATCAGCATCATCCTGGCGTCGTACAACGGCGGACTGGGGCATGTCATCGACGCCCGGCGGCTCGCGCGGGCTTTCGGCGAGGATCCCGATTCGTGGGAGGTCGTCGCCCGTTATCTCGAGCTGAAGGCCGATCCCGATTATTATCGTTCGGAGGAGGTCCGGTGCGGCCGTTTCCTGGGCAGCGCCCAGACGCTCGCCTATGTCGACGATGTCGTCGACCATTACTACAAATATTGCCGCATCGCCGCCCGGTAGCCGCCGAACGTTGCGAATCGGATTTCATGCCCGCGCCGGTTATGCCGGCGCGGGTTTTTTGTCTCTGTTCCGCCGGTTTCTTTGCGCCGTCGATTGTTTTTTTTGCTGGTTTCTGAGGTGCGTTTTCCTTTCTCCTGCCGTTTTTCCGGTCTATCGGTTAGCAGGAGCGTATATGCTTGTTTTCGGACCGGGGCCGGCAACCTGCCGAGAGCCGGGGATTCGGGTGGCAGCCTGCGGGGTATGCCCGGCGCCGGCCGGGGCGTTGCGGGTCTCCGCCAGGGGAGCTGCGGCCCGCGCAGCTGTGAGAGCCCCCAAAAACGGCAGGGGAGGGGTAATTATACGCTTGCGGGAGTTGCATGCGGTATGGACGGGAGCGGAAGCTGCCGGAAGGTGTGCTTGTTGAATTTTTTCGTTGCCCGGCTGGGGCCGGTCGCGCGGAGCGCGAGCCGGGCAACGGACAATTGGCTTGTCGTCTTATGGAAAATGGCCGCCGCCTTGGCCAGCGCAGGCCCGCAAACATCCGGCTGTCGACGGGCGTGCCCCGCAGGTTGCGTCCGAATCCCCGACAGACTTACTTTGTCATTCTGAGCGAAGCGAAGAATCTTTTCCCTTGCGAACCAAAGGCCGCGGACGGACTATGCCTCGCAAGGAGGAGAGAGACAAACGCAGTGCAGTCAAGAATCTATTTTGGGCAAGGTCGCAGATGTTTCGCTGCGCTCAACATGACGGTTGCAGCGGCTCTTCGCAAAGAAGTGAAAGACAAACGCAGTGCAGTCAAACATCTGTATCGTCAGCATAGATTCTTCGTCGCTATGCTCCTCAGAATGACAAAACGGGAAGAACTGCGATCCGCACAACGCGTTGGGACCAAACTATTCATTGTTCGCAAACTCCGCAGCAGACTGGAATAAGCAACTGGCGACAACGCAGAAAGGTAGAGGGAAAAGATGTTCGGGGCGACCGCAGCTTGCAGAGGTAAACACCGGCTTCAGCCGTGCGAGCCGAAGCCCCGCCCTGCGGAGGCTCGCAAAACTCGCCCCGCGGGCTTCGGCCCGAGAGCTTTTGCGCCACCGCTATCAAAACCGATAATTGCCTGCGAATTGCAAAACCGCAAAAAACCGGCGGCAAACAACCGCAAACGAACAACGATTTTCCTTATACCCACCGCGCCATTACGCCGCCGGCGGATTGCTGAATCTACCTGGGCCGCGCTGGCCGAAGCCGTAACTTCCGCCACTCCGGGCCGTTGGCTGCCGTTTTCGCAGGCGGGTCTGTCCGGGCCCGCCCGCCGATTCTTACAAGTCGGCGTAGTCGTAGATCAGTTCGAAGTCGTCGAGCCACATGCGGCTCTTGGTCGAGCCGGTGAAGTAGTCGCCCCAGCGCGATCCCGAGCAGACGATCATCATGTGCGTGGGAACGGTGCCTGTGTCGCGCCATTCGATCTTGATGGTGAACTGCCGCCATTCGCCCACGGTCTCGTTGAGAATCAGTTCGCCGTAGCCGACCACGTCCTTGCCGTCTTTCTTGAAGAAGGTCGACTGGTCCTTCGTGTAGACCTGCACGGGCGACTGCTCCCACTTGTTCACTTCGGGGTAGGGCGAGGCGTTGCCGTATTCCTCCGGCGACCAGGTGCCCAGAGCGATGAAGATCGAACCCTGGTCCATGTCGCCGACCTTCAGATCGGTGCCCGTGGGCACGGTTCCGATCTTGTCGATCTGTCCCTGGGTGTATTTCACCCAGCCGCGCAGCGCGATGGGATGGGTGGCGAAAGGACGCCCGAAATTGATGATGCCGTTGGTGCCGTCGGTCTTGGCATACGTGCCCACGAAGATGTTGCCCGCGGCGAACTTGCCGATACCGGCCACCGACGCCAGCGTCGACTCCAGGTAGGCGCAGTACTGGCCCGCCGAGCCCGGACGGGGATAGGCCATGCCGTCGCAGATGGTCTTGCCGGCCGTCGCCGCACCCTTGTTGCCGCTGTCCCAGAACGCCTGGTCTTCCGAAAGATAGGGATAGACTACCTTGCCGGGCTGGCTCCATTCTTCGAAGCCGCCGTTGGGCAGCGGCAGGGCTTTCTCGGTGGTGAAACTCTCCACGGTCGAAAGGTCGTCGTTGGAGCAGGCCACCGCTTCGTAGCGCGTCTCGGGCTCGAGACCGCGCAACTGGGCCCAGAACGAACCGCCCTCGATCGTCAACTCCTCCTCGGGAACCTCGATCCACGTTTCGTCGCCCTCCTTGCGGTAGCGGAAACCCAGTTTCGTGCCGCTCAGGCCGTCGGCCCGCAGCCATGCCGAATGGGTCCAGGGCGATATGCTGGCGAACATCACTTTCACGTCGGTGTATTCCACGCTCAGATACCATTCTTCGGTGCGCCCGTGACAGGTCACGTCGACACGGCGCGGCGACGTGAAATCGGAGAGCAGATGGAGGTTCGAGTCGTTGAAGTCGGGGATGTCGGCCGCCGACATGCGGGTGCTGTCGCGGGGCCCGAGCTTGAGCGACGTGATGTTCACCTGCGACATGTCTTCGAACCCCACGTAGACCTTGGCCGTGCGGTTGGGCAGGTTCCAATCCGTGGCACCCACCTGTCCCTCGACCGTGAAACTGCGCGTGATGGTCTGCTGCGCCTCGATGGTCCAGGGGTAGTCCTGGTAGACCGAGAGCGTAACGTAGAGCGGCGAGGTGAGGTCGTGGCGGCCCACGATCTGCGTCGAGCTTTCGGCTTCGTCGGTGATCTTGCAGGCCGTGATCTCCACGGCCTGGATGTCGGTCGTCTCCTCCAGCGGCAGGGTCACCTTGCGCTCCGCGACGTCGATCTGCGGGTCGCCCGAAAGCCCTTCGGCGGCGATGCTTTCCACCGAACACACCACGATCGGGTAGGGAATGTCGTTCTTGATACAGCCGGCCAGCGTCAGCGCCAGGGTCAGTATGTGGAAACCGAATCGTTTCATGGTGTTATAACGTGGGGTTGTCAGCTTTATTTCGTGTTGCTCGGGTCGCAGTCCTGGGATGCTCACGTCCGTTCGCCTTTCTTCTTGTTCCACAGATGGATGGTCATGCCGATCCGGATTTCGGCCAGGTTGAGCCGGAAATTCATCTTCGAATATTTGCGCGACCCGATTTCGGCGCCCGCCTCGTCGAACTGCCTGACCTGCGTGTAGCGGAAGCCGCCCAGTCCGAACGAGACCGTCGCGCAGACGTTGGGGAAGGCGTAGACCGCGATGCCCGGATTGAATCCTACTTTCACGGTCATGTTTTCCGAGGAGGTGTATTTGTGGCTGTCGCCCGATTCGTAGGCGAAGGTGTTCTCGCCCGTGGTGAGCGAGAGTTCGAATTCGCCGAAAGCTCCGAAGCGGCCCTTTTCGTCGAGCGGAACATAGGAGCGATGGAACAGACCGAACGAAAAACGGTCGCTCGCCAGGTCCAGCCACGGAATGTCGATTTCGAGGTCGTTCTGCTCGCCCAGGTTGATGCCCAGCGAATTGAGCTTGCCCGAGATGTGGGTGTAGCCGAACCGCACGCCGATGCTTTGGTTATCCTTGTAGAAATAGCCCACGAAGGGGTTGACCGTCGTTATGTTTCCGCTCAGACCGATGTTCTCGAAGACCGGGAACATGTCGGCCTCGTCGGTCGAGAGGGTGCCGTAGGAGACGGTCAGTCCGCACATCGTTTCGCCCTTGAAGACGAAGCGGTTCTTGTTGATTTCGCGGTCGATGCGGCGGCTCGTGGGCAGGAAGCGGCGTTTGAGGCGCGGGCCCTGCGTGTCGGCCGCGGCCGACTCCGCTGCTGCGGCTCTTTTCGTTTTGCCCAGCGATTTCGTTCCGGCGGTCGTTTCCGTTGCGGCACGCGGTTCGTCTTCGGTTGTTCCGATCTCTGCCGGTTTTTCGGTTTCGGCCTGCGTCCGGGAGACTTTTTTCGGCTTTTTCGTTTTGTCGTTCGGCTCTGCGGCGGCTTCGGCAGCCGGTTCGGCCCATGTTCCGGCATCCGTTCGGGCGGATGGCTCAGCCGGCGTTTCGGCAGTCGTTTCCGGTGCGATCGTTCCGTGAGGAGCAAGCGACACGGCCGCGGCCGGCACGGCAGGTTCTTCGGCTTCGAGCCGCTGCGACGGGACCGTCAGCGACAGAGCCAGCAGAACGACAGGTAGGGTTCGGGTTTTCATCGTGCGCGGCGGGTCAGAGGTGGAACGATACGCCCAACCCGATGGAGAGGGGGTTGATGCGGAAATTCATGTTGCTGGTGCGGATGTCGGCGGTCGCCACCTGGTTCTTGACCTGGTGCGAATGGGTGTAGCTGATGCCCATCACGCCGATGTTGACCTCGATGGCCATGGTGTTGGTGGCGAAGGCGATCAGGCCCGGCGAGACGCCCAGCGCGACGGAGGTGCCCGTTTCGTAGGTGCCGCGGATGGGGGTGTCGGCCGCGAACTTGGTCTGGTGGCCGCCGAAGCGCAGCGACATCTCGTTGAACAGCGCGAAGCGCTTGTTGCGTCCCAGCGGGATATACTGCCGCCAGAAGAGGGCCGCCGAATAGGTGTGCTTGAGCGAATAGTAGTAGTCGGCCGCTATGTGCGTGCCCGACTCTTCGTCGCCGAAGCTCAGTTCGCCGCCGTCGACGCGCAGCAGCGTGCGCGAGTAGATGAAACGTATGCCCACGGCCGAGTTGTCGCGTATGGCGTAGCCGATCATGGGCGTTACCTTGAAGGTGTATCCGTCGCTGTCGATGCCCTCGATGATGAGGAACGTATAGTCGTCGTTCACGTGGGTCGAGTAGGAGGCCGAACCGCCGAAGATCCATTGGCCGGCCGGCACGAAGACATGTTTGATGTCCACCAGGCCGCGTTGCTGGCGCAGCTCGTTGATGGTCGGCGCTGCCGTCGTGCCGGCGGATGCCGGCGGCGTCCGTTCGCCCTGCGCGTGTCCCCGCGCCGCGAAGGCGAACAGGGCGGCGGCAAGCGCCGCGTGTCGGAGGAATCCCATGCGTCGGTCGGAGTTAGTAGACGATTTCCAGATCGTCGAGGTACATCACGCTCTGGGTCGAACCGGTGAAGTAGTCGCCGTATTTGCTGGCCGAGGCGATGAGCAGCAGGTAGGCGGGCCGCTCGCCCTCGTATTCGGGGTAGTATTCCACGTCGACTTCGAACTGCTTCCACTCCGACTGCTGGTAGGAGTTGTCTTTCTCCCACACGGCGGCGCCGATGACATGGCCTTCGGCATCGTTGGTGTTGCCCTTGTCGCCAGTGAAGTTCGTGCAGTATTTTATCGTGCGGTCCGTCGAAGCGAAGAACGTGCCTGCGTCGGCCGTGTTCGTAATGTGGGGGCCCGTCGTCGCACAGAGACAGAGGTAGACGGTCGAGATGTCCGAGTCGCCCTTGTTCTTGCCGCTGCTGCCGTCGGCGTTGTCGATGACGCCCGTGTTGCCCTTGTACCAGAAACGCAGCTTCTTCGGGCGGTAGGTGAAGTCGAACGGTTTGCTGAAGGCGATCACGCCGTTCGTTCCGTTGGTGCCGAGATACCGGCCCACGAAGAGGTTGCCGGCCGCGAATTTGCCGATGCCCAGCATCTGCACTTTCTGCGACTGGAGTTTGGCCGCCGTCGTGCCGGCCGAGCCCGGACGCGGGTCGTTTACGTTGCTTGTGACATTGACACCCAATGTTGCCGAACCGTGGTTGCCCGTGTCCCACCATTGGCCGACAGTCGAGGGACTGGGGATCAAGGCATCTTTGCTGATGGAGGAATCTTTCGACCACTGCTCGTAGTCCGAATTGGGAATCTGAGGGCCGTCGCCCATGGTCGTGCGGGCGATGCCGTTCACCGTCTCTTCGCCGAACAGCAGTTGGGATTCGTAGGTGGTGTTGGCTTGAATGTCCGCAGCGTCGGCCACGTATTTCCCGGCTTCGGCCGCTGCCGCTTCAACGACCGTCCATTCCGTTGTGCCGGCCCGGCGGTAGCGTATCTTCACATCGTGGGCCGTCGCCGGGTCGTGTACCAGGGCTTCCAGGCGGCCCCGGGCGTTCCAGCAGTCAGTCGGCACGAGCCCCGCGGCGCCCTGGAGCATCCGTACCTTCGATTCTTTCGTGCTTTCGCCTTCGTCTGCGTCGGTCGCCGTGAGGGTCACGGTGTGTTCGCCCGCAGGCAGCAGGGAGAAGAAGGCTTCGCCGAGCGTCAGCCGCATCTCCGTGGAGTTGGTGTATGCCAGCGCGATGCCGTTCGTATCTTCGGGGTAGGCTCCCGTCGCCGGCACGGTGAAAGTCTGCCCGCCCGCCTGCACGGCGATGGTCGCCATGTCGGCGATGGAGGTGATGCGGTAGCTCTGTGCACCGGAGAGGTAGTCCTGCGTCTGGGTCATGTCGAAGCCATCGCCCGCGATCTGGGGGGTGGGAACGAAGATGATCGGATCGTCCACCTCGTCGGGGTTCTCGTCCAGCGCAAGGGTGAAGTCCAGTGCGCCGCCCAGGTCGGCGGAGTATTTGAGTTTCAGTTCGTAGCGTACGCCCGGTTCCGGCGTGAGTTCCTTGGCGCCGCTCTTTTCGAGTTCCAGGGGCTGGCCGTTCTTCTCGCCCTTGCCGCGGAACGTCCAGTTGAGCGTGGTGGGTTCGGCCGGCAGCACGAAGTAGCCCGTCGAGTCTTTCGTGTAGGAGAGACGGGGTGCCTTGGCGTCCGACGGGTCGCCGAACACCACTTCGGTGGAGTAGCTCTCCTTGAAGGTGGCCGCTATCGTCGGGTCATAGACCACTTTCACCATCGTGTTCACGATGCGGCATTCCACCTCCACCATCGTTGTGCGTCCGTCTATGATTTCGAAGTCGGCCTCCCCTTTGTAGGTGGGTTCCGTGAAAGTGGAAGCGGCCATGCTGCCCGCCTCCACCGCTATCGAGTAGTCGCCGGCCAGCAGCCACAGCGACGCCGGCATCTCGGAGCGTTTGTTGTAGCGGCGGATCAGCTCCCGCCCCTCCTCCGTCTTCTTGTAGATGCGGATGGCGCAGCAGTTCCACGGATAGGCTTCTTCTTCGCCGCCTCCCGCCTCTTCCGCCGTCCGGCTTTGCGGTGTCGCTATCGCGAACGTCGCGGCGCCACCCTTTCCGGCGGGGAGTTCCGCCGGGTCGTCCGTGCAGGCGCAGGTCAGCAGGGCCGCTGCCGCCAGCAGGATATGTCGTGCCAGTCGTTTCATGTTGTCAGTCTACGTGTACCATCACCTTTTCGGCCGTTTCGACGCCGGTGCTGTCTACGACCGTCATTTCGAAGTCCGTGTCGCCGGGGAAGGTGCCCATCAGCGCCATGAAGCTCGTGATGTCGAACGAGAGTGCGGTCTGCCCCGTCACTTCGGCCCCTACGGGGAATCCCAGGCCCTTGAGTTTCTCGCTGAGCCCTGCCTCCGTGGCTTCGGGGTCGGCGAGGTCGAATTTCGACGGCACCATGCCGTCCAGGTCGAGTGCGCCGGAGATGGCGACGGTCAGCGACTGCACGCCCTGCGTCGCCGAGATGCGGATCTGCACCGATCCGGGCTTTTGCAGGTCGGCCGTGTTGTAGCGCTTCTTGATGTCGTGGCCCACCCACACGATGCGCGGGTCGGGTCCTCCGGCCGAGACTTCGATGGTGAGCGTAGAGGTGCTCTTGCGGCCCGCTTCGTCGACAATGGTCATGGCGAAAGCGTGGGTGCCCTCGTAGTCGCTCAGAATCTTCATCAGCACCTCCAGCGGGAAGGTGCGTTCGGTCACCGCCAGGTTCTTGGCCGGGAAACCCCACGAGCGCAGCGCTGTGAGCGCCAGCCCCTGCACCGTGAACATGTCTTTGGGCTCGGTCAGCTCCTTGGCGTCGAGCAGGGTGCGGAACTCGGGGTTGTCGGTGGTTATGTCGATGACCAGCGAGGCCATCGGATCCTTGGTCGTGATGGTGAATTCGCACGGTTCGGTGAAGTAGCCGTTTTCGTCGTAGTTGTCCGGCGTCAGCTTGAGCACCTCGTCCAGCGAGTGGCCGGGCCAGGTGAGCTTGGGAGCGTCGGGGCCGTCCTCGTCGGGGATGCGGTCCTCGCAGAAAGTCGCCAGCGTGCGGGTGTCGACCACGACCTCTTCGTTGTAGACCCAGGTCTCGATTTCGGCGTTGATGATCACCGAGCCGTCCTCCGCATGCTGGAGGCCCACCGTGATCTTGCGCCATTCGCCCGCCTTGGCGTCGTCGGCCACCGTCAGCGGCTGCTCGGTGATCTCCTTGCCGTTGAACTTGGTGGTCAGATAGAGCACCAGCGGATTTTTCTGTCCGGCCAGCGGCTTGAGGAATCCGGCCAGCGCGGGTTCGCGTCCTTCGAACGTCAGCGCATTCTTGTCGCCCAGCACCAGCTCGGCCCGGGTCTTCTCGCTCATCGTCGCCACGAGGGTGTCCTTGTAGGCGACGGTAACCTTCACCGACAGCAGGCGGCACACCACGTCGGTCAGGGCGGTGGTGTTGCCTTTCGTGATGGTGAATTTGGGGCTGGCTCCGTAGGTCGGGGTGCCCTCGTCGCCCTCGAAGGCGGCGTCTTTCGTCGGGCCCGAGCTTATCGAGAGGGTGTAGCTGCCTGCGGGCAGCTCGATCTGCTGCGGACGGTCGGCGTAGAGGAACGACTTGCAGGAGGTGCCGTTCTTGTCGGTCACCTCCACGGCGTTGCCTGCGGCGTCGAGAATCTCGACCCGGTAGGTGGCGAAGTCGGTGTTGCCCGCCCGGGTTGCGGCACGGGCTTCGGGCGTGTTGCCCACATCGTCCATGCGTTCCTCGACCGTGACGTTGAGTTCGGAGAACGACAGGTAGCCCACGTTGTTCGGGTCGGGTTTCTCCTCGCCTCCTTCGAAGCGGGAGGTCTCTTCCACGCACGAAGCGGCAAGCAGCGCGCCGGCAGCCAGGGCCCAGGTGAAATATTTGCGGATGTCCATTTTCATGGTCGTCGTATTTTCAATGTATGACTCGCAGCGTCCGACTGCCGGTCGGTCCGGATTGCGAATCTTCGGTTCTTAGTTGTCGGCCGGGTCGGGTATCGCGTCGTCGTTGAGTTCTTCGTCGAGCGCTTCGGTGCGGACGGGCTCATCGTTGAGCGTAATGTCTATCTTGCCCGTGTCGCCCGCGCCCGTGACGTCGAACGTGTAGGTGTAGAGCGTGCCCGGGGCCGGTGCTGCGTTGGTCGTCGCGGCGAATTTCACGGTCTGGGCAGGCTGCGTGGCCGAGGGAGTCTGCTTGGTGGCTTGGCCCGTGATGACGAATTCGGCCGGCCGCACGAAGTAGTAGTTCTCGGCGGTGGTGTAGTCGAGTGCGAATTCGCTGCCCGCCGCGGTCGTGAGCGTGAAATCGGCACCGTTGCCGAAGTAGCCCTTGAAGCGGTCGGTGAACTTCACCCGTACGATGGTGTTGAGCAGCCGTGCCGTAAGCTTCACGCTGGTCGATTCCTGTCCGATGGCCACCGTCGTCTCGGCCACCGCTTCGAAATAGGGCTTGCCTGCGCCTTCCGGCGAGTTTCCCAGCCCCGGTTCATCGCCCGAGTGGAGCGTCAGACGATAGGTCGTCGCAAACAGCCAGTCTTCCCGGCTGTCGTAGTCGCCCAGCCGTTCCCACGTGTGGGCGTAGGGGTGTGCGGGGTCGGTGCTCTCCACGGTCAGCGCCAGGTCGGCCGCTGCGGGGAGCTCGCACGGGAACGGCACCTGCTCCGCGCGGGTCAGCGCCTCGATCGTGGGCGTGCACTCGGCCGTCAGCGCCAGCGTGCCGTAGCCTTCCGCCGGTGCGGCCGGTTCGTCTTTCGCGCACCCGGCCAGCAGGGCCGCAAGCAGTATGGTTGTAAAGCGTTTCATCTTAGTGGGCGATCGTTACACGGATGTTGTCGAGGTAAAGGAAGTAGTCTCCGAAAAATGCGTCGCCTCTTTTTCCATCATTGGATACTTGCCAAGACAGACGATGAGAAGACGTGCAGTCGGGAATCGTATAGGTTTTGGTTTGGTCGATGCTGCCATAATCGCCGGTTTTGCTCAGCGAGATTCCTCCCTCGATCTGGGATTCTATATCTTCGTTCCCTTTGAATGCGCCAGATCGCGTGGTATAGCCGTAAGTATAGAGCGGCGACGCTCTCTTTCCTGACAGGGTCGTACCGCCTGTGTAATCGTAGGTGACGGTCACATCGACTCGTTTCCCTGATCTTATGACGCCGATGGCCGGGGAGTCGATACGTCCGTTGTAACGGCCATAAGCAATGAGAGCACCTTCGAAATGACAGCAGCAGCGTACCGCGTTTCCGCCCTCGGCTCCTGTTCGCGCGCCCGTCCAGCCGGGAAGTCCGTATTGGTCGAGTTGGATGGCATCGGGGTTCTGCGCGTGGCTTCCGCTTCCGTGGTTGTCGTTGCTATTGAAAGAGACCACATTGCTGAAATCCTCGAAGAAGAGATAGGGCGACATGACGGTGCAGCCATCGGCCGTGGCGTCGCGCACGTCGCATCGTTTGCCGTAGACACCCTCGGTGTTTTCCGAGCTGACGCTCATACGTACATAGCCGTCGACCGTAAACGGATTCGGTTGGTCTTCGAAATATTTCGTCGTGCAGGTCCCGTCCGCATCGACGGCGATCGGTTCGCTTACGTTACGCAGTTCGAGCGACGGGAATTCGTAGTTCTCCGGCATGACGATCGAGTCGATCCGGGTGACGGGTTCGCCCAAATGGGCAGGGTCAACCATCAGCCGATATTCCTGCTGAGGCCGCAGTTCGCCGATGGTCAGTTTCACCGGAGTGATGGTGCCGGCGGTGCAGTTGCGGAAAGCGGTGCCGGTGAGCGGCCACGAGAATTCGGTGCCGTCGGTGGCTGTGAAACGCACGGGAACGCCCGTCAGATCGGCCGGGGCCAGGTAGACCCAGAACGAATCGCCCTCGTCCACGGGGGTGTCGAACGCCAGCGTGATGCCCGTCGCGGCTCCGGCCCCTTCGGGCGCCGCATCCGGATTCGCCAGGTCCCATGTCATGCGGCCCGCGACGGGAAGTCCGAATTCGATGCGGAGTTTCTCGATGGGTCCTCCCAGAAGGTTGCGTCCCTCGGGAACGGTGATCTTGAACGCGTGCACCTGGTGGCGGAAGCGCAGCGTGACGTCGTTGAGTATCTCTTCGCGCAACTCGGCGCCCGAGGTCTTGGCCAGCATGATGTCGAGATCGGGGTTCCAGCGTCCGTTCTGCACGGTCGGGATGGTGTAGGTCACTTTCGTGCCGGCGGCCGATTCGGGCACGGGGCAGGCGGCGTAGTAGTCGTAGGTGCCCGCTGCCATGGCGTTCACCTGGCCTGTGAAGAGACCCTGCGAGGGGTCTTCGCGCGGGTACCAGAGCGTGAACGGTACGTTTTCGAAAGCCGCGGCTCCGCTGCTGTAGCTCCACAGGGCGATGCGGTCGCCCTTGGTCCAGCGCATCGTGCCGTCGTTCTCGTCGAAGGCGATACGGGTCTGCGGCGTCGCGGCCGGGGCCTCGCCGCCGACGTAGACCGTCGGGTTCTGCGTCGCCTCCGCCCGCAGGCTGCGGGCCGTCGCTGCGTCGGCCCCCCGGGTCGCGGTGGCGGCGATGCGCACCTCGATCTTGCGGGGATCTCCGGTCTGCGGGGCCTGCTCCATGAAGGCATCTTCGGAGCACGACGCTACGGCCCCGGCAAGCGCCGCGGCGGCAGAGAGGATGACCAACTTTCTGACAATATTCATAAGGATGTCGTTTCTTGTTCCCGGCGCCGCGGCCGAAGCCGGACGGCGCATACCTCTTTTTCAGGATGTTGCAAAAATACACAACAATTTCCCGCCGGAGAAATTTTTTCAACGAATACGGCGTTTTTCATCATGAAAACCCGCGAATTTGCGGAAAACGGGACGCGATCAGATGGAAAATCGGGCGATTTTGTAGTCCGTACGGGGCCTGCGGAACGGCGGAGCGAAGGCCCGGATTCGGGCGGGACGAGGGTAAAATCACCGGCTTGGGCTTTGCTCGGGTTTTGCATCCGGCCGCTTCTTGGCGGTTGTTGGGGGGGCATGCTGTCCGGCCGCTTCTTGGAGGTTGTTTTTTTGTCTTTTGCCTGCCGTCAGGCGGCCGGAGGTTGCGTGCTCCCGGCGGGGCGGCGGGGCACTCCGGTTCGTGAATCTTGGCGGCTTTCGTCTGTTTGCGGTTTTCATCGCACAGGGCGGCCGTGAATCCGGTCTGCGGATATTCCAGACTTTTTATTGTATTTTTTATTGCATAAGTTTGGATCATGCCCAAAAAAAACTGATTCTGGAACGTGTGGTTCTTTTGCCGGTTTAGGACGCCTTGCAGGTGGAATGGCTATTTGGCTGGCCGGCCTGCGGCCGGCCGGTGACGGAACGATATTGCAATAATTTATGGCATGATTCCGGAGCAGAAAGGAAAACAGCACGCAGACGCTCGCCGAGCTGATCCGCGGGTTGCAGCACTCGGTCAATCCGTTCGTGGGCTCGTGCCGCTGCCGTCGCGGCTGATCGACGACGTGCAGGCCGATTTCCAGATGGAGGTGACCGCGGCGGATACGTCCCTCCCCCGAAATGCAGTTCGTCGTTCGACCCGACTGACAATTCGAACGTCCGCTCGGCTGTTTCGCCAAAGGCTCGGTCAACGGCAACGGCAAAATCTCCTCTTCGCGCGAGAACACCCGTTCGACCGACCATGTGTCGTCCGAATGAAACGGAGCGCCGGTCACCGCCGGCGCTCCGTTTCGTTTCCGGTCCGAGGATCGGCGGAGCCTATCGCTGCTTGACGTATTTGTCCAGCCAGCCGAAGAATTCGCGGTTCCAGACGAGCGAATTCTGAGGCTTGAAAACCTGATGCGCCTCGTCCTCGAACTCTACGAGCCGCGCCGGAATGCCGCGCACGCGGGCCGCCGTGAAGGCTTCGAGCGACTGGGTGTAGGGGATGCGGAAGTCCTTTTCGCCCGTGATGATGAGCATTGGGGTGTCCCACTTCGCTGCGAATTTGTGGGGCGAGTTGGCGTAGGAGCGCTGCGCCACGGCGTTGTGCGCATCCCAGTAGGGGCCTCCGTAGTCGTTGTTGACGAACCACAGCTCTTCGGTCTGGCCGTACATCGAGTCGAAGTCGAAGATGCCGCAGTGGGAGACGAAGGCTTTGAAGCGTTTTTCGTGGCATCCGGCCAGGAAGTAGACCGAGTAGCCGCCGTACGAGGCGCCCACGCAGCCCATGCGGGTCCGGTCGGCCCACGGTTCGCGCGCCACGTCGTCGATGGCAGCGAGGTAGTCGCGGATGTTCTGGCCCGAGTAGTCGCCCGAAATCTGGTCGAGCCACTCCTGCCCGAACGAGGGGAGGCCGCGGCGGTTGGGCGCCACGACGATGTAGCCCTGCGCCGCCATCAGCTGGAAGTTCCAGCGGTAGCTCCAGAACTGCGACACCACGCTCTGCGGGCCGCCCTGGCAGTAGAGCAGCACGGGGTACTTCTGCGTCGGGTCGAAGTCGGGCGGCAGGATCACCCACGTAAGCATGCGCTTGCCGTCGGTGGTGCGCACCCAGCGTTTCTGCACCTCGCCCATCTTCACGGCGTCGTAGACGGGCTTGTTGATCTCCGAAATGCGGTTCAGCGTACCGTCGGCGGCCACGTCGAAGAACTCGGTGGCCATCGAGATGGTGCATACTTCGGCCACGGTGCGGCCGCCGGCCATGGTGAAGGCGTTGATGTCGTGGTCGCCGCGCGTCAGCACTTCGACCTCGGACGTACCGCACGCGGCGCCCGCCTCGGGCAGCTGCACGCGGCAGATCTGATGCGTCGCTTCGATCGGCGCGATGAAGCGGAGCGTGCGGTTGTCCTCCCACACCACGTTGGCGGCGTTGTAGTCGAACGTAGCTGTGAGGTCGTGCATTTCGGCCGTGCGGCAGTCGTAGACGAAGAGGCGTTCCTTGTCCGACTCGTTGCCCGCGCGGCGCATCGAACGGAAAGCGATGTGCAGGTCGTCGGGCGACCAGACGGGGTATTTGTCGTAGCCGGGCATCTCGTCCGGCAGTTCGCGCACCTCGCCCGCTTCGCCCGCGCATTCCGATTTGCGCCCCGTGAGCGGTTTGCAGATGTTGACGGTTTTGCCCGTGGCGAGGTCGTAGACGAAGATGTCGGAGTCGGTCGACACGGCGTAGGCCGTTCCCGTGAGCGGCTTGGAGGTGTAGGCCAGCATCGTGCCGGCGTGGTTCCACGCTATCTCGGTCATGTCGAAGTAGGGGGCCAGCGGAGCGTCCCATGCGGCGTCGGCGCCGATGATGTCGGTGCCGCCCGTCACGAGACCGTCGCCCAGCCCGGCCACGAAGATGTGGCGGTGGTCGCCTTCGTCCCAGTAGTCCCAGTGGCGGGCCATGAGGTCGTCGTAGATGCGGGCTTTCGACCGGGGCAGGTCGGCGTGGACGTCCGCCGACCTGCGGGCCGCCACGCGGACGGTCTGCACCCACCAGATATGTTTGCCGTCGGGGCTCACGCCGAAGCCTTCGACCTCGGGGATGCCTTCGCCGTTGCCGCTGCCGGTGATCTGCTCGGGCTGCGAGCCGTCGGCTTTCATGCGCCACACCTGCATCGAACCGCTGCGGTCGGAGAGGAACCACACGCTCGCGCCGTCGGCCGACCATTGGGGTGCGGCGTTGTTGGATGCGTAGTCGGTCAGCGCCCGGCATTCTCCCGTGGCGAGCTCCTCGACCCAGAGCGTCGTGATGCCGCGGTTCTCGGCCATGTTGTATTCAGTCACGGCATAAAGCAGCCGCGTGCCGTCGGGCGAGAGCGACGACGAGCCGGCGCGCCGCATTTTCCACATCACTTCGGGCGTGAGCCGTGCGGCGGCGATCTCCTCGGCCGTGAGGGAGTTGTCGATCTTGAGGGGTGCGGGCCGCCTGTCGCAGGCGCCGAGCCCCACAGCTGCGATAGCCATAAGAAAGATGAATTTTTTCATTTCGGTTGAGGTTTCCTGTTTTATTGCGTATCTTCGTCCGACAAAATTCCGGGGTCATGGAACATGCCGTTCATTTTGCCGACAAGTCGGTGTTTTTCGTCAAGGAAGCTCCCTGCGGGGAGATGTTCGTCTTTGTTTCCGCCGAAACGGGGGCGATAAGTCGTGACAAGATAGTGAATTTTCTCGAAACGAACAACCGGGTGGCCGTCGTGACGCCCGATCCCGATGCGGCGTTCGCCCGCTTCGCTGCGGATTTCACGGTGGTGGAAGCGGCCGGCGGCGTGGCGGTGAACGACCGCGGCGAGCGGCTGATGATCCGCCGCAACGGCCGCTGGGACCTGCCCAAGGGACACGTCGAAGCAGGCGAGCCGACCGAAGTCTGCGCCGTGCGCGAGGTGTTGGAGGAGACGGGGGTGGAAACCGAGGTCGCGGCGCCTCTCTGTGCGACGTGGCACGCCTACTGGTTCCCGAAGACGGTGCGCTGGGAGCTGAAACGGACGCACTGGTTCCTGCTGCGGGCCGCGGGGAGCGCTTCGCCGACTCCGCAGACCGAGGAGGGCATCGAGCAGGTCGTGTGGTGCCTGCCCGAAGCGTTCGCGGCCCATGCCGCCGGGTCCTTTCCTACGATCCGCCGGGTTGCGGAGGCGCTGTCTGAATTTATAATTCAGAATTCTTAATTCACAATTTCTGTTGCGGTTGCTTTCGATGCGGTCCGTTGCCGGAAACTGATCTCCGGATTTTGCCGGGTATCGTTCGGGTGATCCCGATAATTATGAATTGTGAATTTTTAATCGTGAATTTCTAAAAATTCCCGTTCATCGCTTTGGCTATGCCCTCGGCGATCTGGTCGACGGCGTCCTGGAGCTTGCTTCCGATCATCATCTTCATCATCATGTTCAGCTCGGCGTGCAGCACGAGCCGCAGGCGCGTGTCGGAGTCGGAGACCTTGTGCAGCTGGATCCAGAAAGCGAAGTCGACGGGCACGCCGCCCTCGTCGCCCACGATCTTGACGTGTTTGGGCTCGACGCGCTCCTCCATGCGGAGCTTGACGGTGAATCCCTTGGCTTTGAACGAACAATGCTCTTCGTCGGCCTGCCACTCCTCGACACGGTCGGCCACGGCGGGCGTGAGGTTGTCGAACCGGCTGACGGCCGCGTAGATCGCTTCGGCGGGGCGCAGAATCTGCTGCTGTTTGGAGATGTATTCCTGCATGGGTCGGTATGATTCAGATTTTATGTTTCGGGTTTGTGTGCGGTCCGGGCGCACCGGAGAGGTTCCGGGGGTGCGGAGGTGCCGGCGAAGCGTCGGGGCGGCGGTCATTCGATCTCGAAGGTGCGCGCCGTGGGGCTGTCGGTCGTGATGCGAACGCGGATCGTGTTGTCGGGCAGCAGCCCTTCGATCTTCTCGGGCCACTCGATCAGGCAGATGTCGCCCGAGTAGAAATACTCCTCGTAGCCCAGGTCGAAGGCCTCGCGCGGGTCGTCGATGCGGTAGAAGTCGAAGTGGCAGATGCGGCGGCCTCCGGCGCCGCGGTATTGGTTGACGATGGCGAACGTGGGGCTCGTGACGGTGTCGTCGGCGCCCAGCAGCGCTGCGATTTCACGGACCAGCGTGGTTTTGCCGGCGCCCATGCCGCCGTGGAGCGCCACGACGGTGCGGCGGCCCAGCAGGCCGACGACGGCTTCGGCGACCCGGGGCAGCTCTTCCTGCGAGGTTATGTGGATGGTTTTCATCGTTTCGGTTTGAGTACCAGATAGGGGACGATCATCTCCTCCATCGAGATGCCGCCGTGCTGGAACGTGTTGCGGTAGTAGCGGATGTGGCGGTTGGCATCGTTGTTATAAACGAGAAAATCGGTGTTGTAGGCGAAGATGTAGCTCGACGTGAGGTTGCTCGACGGCAGCTGGATGTCCTCGGGCTTGTGCACCTCGTAGACCTCGCGCGAGTTGTAGGCGAGGTTGCGCCCCGTCTTGTAGCGCAAGTTGGCCGAGGTTTCGCGATCGCCCGTGACGCGCACGGGGTTGTCGACGCGGATGGTGCCGTGGTCGGAGGTGATGACCACGGTGTGGCCCCGCTCGGCGAGGAGCCGGAGGATCGTGTAGAGGTCGGAGTGCTCGAACCACGAACGCGTCAGCGATCGGAAGGCGGCCTCGTCCTCGGTCAGCTCGCGGATGATGTCGGTCTCGGTGCGGGCGTGGGAGAGGATGTCGAGGAAGTTGTAGACGATGACCGAGAAGTCGGCATCGTAGACCTTCTGGATGTTGTCCACCAGGCGCCGCCCCTGCTCGGGCCGCACGAGCTTGTCGAACGAGAACTTCCACTGCTTGCCGTTCTGGGCCATCAGGCGGCGCAGGAACTCCTCCTCGTACTGGTTCTTGCCGCCCTCCTCGTTGTCGTTGAGCCACTTGTCGGGCATCAGCCGGTCGATGGCCAGCGGCATGAGTCCGGCGAAGATGGCGTTGCGGGCGTACTGGGTGGCGGTGGGCAGGATGGCGCAATAGAAATCCTCGGCGGCGACGTCGTAGTGGCCGCGCAGCAGCGAGGAGATGGCCCGCCACTGGTCGTAGCGGAAATTGTCGATGAGCAGCAGCGTGGTCTTGGGATTCTCGTCGGCGACGGGGAAGATCTTCGATCGCATGAGCGTGTGCGACATCACGGGCGTAGAGTCGGAGCGCCGGTTGATCCAGTCGTAGTAGTTGCGCCGCACGAACTTCGAGAACTCCTGGTTGGCCTCGGTCTTCTGGTAGGTGAGCACCTCCTTGATGCTCTGGTCGGTCGAATCCTCCAGCTCGAGCTCCCACGAGGTGAGACGCCGGTAGAGCGAACACCAGTCCTGGAACGTGTCGGCCATCTGCAGCGACTGCGAGATGCGCCCGAATTCCGAACGGTAGTCGGCCGTGGTGCGCTCGGTGACGAGCTGCTGCGAGTGCACGTTCTTCTTGATGGAGAGCAGCACCTGATTGGGATTGACGGGCTTGATGAGGTAGTCGGCGATCTTCGAACCCACGGCCTTGTCCATGATGTTCTCCTCCTCGCTCTTGGTCACCATGATGACCGGCGTGGTGGGGCGCACCTCCTTGATCTTGGGCAGGGTTTCGAGCCCGGTCATGCCGGGCATCATCTCGTCGAGTATGATCAGGTCGTAGGACCCTTCGGCCGCCATGTCGATGGCGTCGTAACCGTTGTTGCAGGTCTCGACCTCGTAGCCCTTGCCCTTCAGAAAGAGGACGTGGGGCCGCAGCAGTTCGACTTCGTCGTCGACCCAAAGAATTTTGACCATAGCGTTCATTATCATGCAGGTTTTCCCGCCTCGGCATAGCCCGAACAAGTTCGGCTCTGCGCTCGGCTCAAGAAAACGTTCATTTCATGCAGGTTTTCCCGCCTCGGCATAGCCTGAACAAGTTCGGCTCTGCGCTCGGCTCAAGAAAACGTTCATTTCATGCAGGTTTTCCCGCCTCGGCATAGCCTGAACAAGTTCGGCTCTGCGCTCGGCTCAAGAAAACGTTCATTGTCATGCAGGTTTTCCCGCCCCGAAGTGGCGCGGCCGGGTCCGATTCGACCCGGGCCCGGGAGAAAGCCGGCGATCGTGTTGCAAAATTAGTGTTTTTACATCCAAACGCAAAAAACGGGAAATTATTGGAGAAACGTGCCATGAATTTGCGAAAGCCGATGTGCGAACCGCAATTTTCCGGACGTTTTCTGCGGCCGGCCCGGTGTGCGCGGACGGGTGTGCAGCAATCGTCTCCGGCCTTGGCGGCCGGTGCGGTCGGGGCGCGGACGTGCTGAAAAAGGATGCGCCGCAACCCCGAAAATGCAAAAAAACGAACGATGGATTGTGAATTTTGATTTCTTGCTCCGGTTTTGCCCGATATTTGTTCATCGCCTTGTGTCTGTGGCCGGTATGCGGACCCCGGGAAAAACGCGAAAAAATTTTTGCGGATAACCAAATAAACCGTATATTTGCAGACCGGTTCCGATCAAGAAGAACTTAATTTTTAATAACATAAGCTATGACAAAAGCAGATATCGTAAGCGAAATCGCCAAGACCACCGGCGCCGAAAAGGTACAGGTGCAGGCCATCGTCGAGGCGTTCATGGAGAGCATCAAGACGTCGCTGACCAAGAACAACAACGTCTATCTCCGCGGCTTCGGCAGCTTCATCGTGAAAAAACGCGCCAAGAAAGTGGCCCGCAACATCTCGAAGAATACGACCATTACGATCCCCGAACACAACATCCCCGCCTTCAAGCCGGCCAAGAGCTTCGCAGCGAAGGTGAAATAGGAAACGATAAATCAAGAACCTCTAACAATTAAGGACTATGCCAAACGGAAAGAAGCACAAGCGTCACAAGATGGCTACCCACAAGCGCAAAAAGCGTCTGCGCAAGAACCGTCACAAGAAAAAGTAAGGGTAGCGACGTCTACGGATAGATAAAGCTAAAGGGGCCCCGGGCTCTTTTAGCTTTACCTATTTAAAAGTCGGCGGTCTTGCCGGCACCCCCGATCCCGGTCCGGAGGCCTCCGGACGCGGGTTGAGACATTGGAGTTGTCCGCCACTCCAGAGCAAAAGCGGTCCCGATACCAAACACAACATCACGTGTTCCGCCTCGCGGAAGCACGCATTCCCATACATGAACAAGGAACTCATCGTAAACGTTAGCCCGACCGAAATCTCCATCGCCATGTGCGAAGACAAGGTGCTGGTCGAGCTCTCCAAGGAACAGTGCCAGACCGGATTCGCCGTGGGCGACATCTACCTGGGCAAGGTCCGCAAAATCATGCCGGGTCTCAACGCGGCATTCGTCAACATAGGGCATGAAAAGGATGCCTTCATCCACTACCTCGATCTGGGAACCCACTTCCCCTCGCTCCAGAAGCTCGCTTCGTCGTATGTCCCCGGCAAACGGGGCCTGCGCGTCGAAAGCATGAAGATGGAGGCTCCGGTCGAGAAGTCGGGCAAGATCGGCGACTACCTCCAGGTGGGGCAGCAGATCATGGTGCAGGTGGCCAAGGAGGCCATTTCGACCAAGGGCCCGCGTCTGACGGCCGACATCTCGCTGGCAGGCCGCAACGTGGTGCTGGTGCCTTTCTCGTCGAAGGTATTCCTGTCGCAGAAAATCCGTTCGGGCGAGGAGAAGAAGCGCCTCAAGCGCATCGCCGCCGCCGTGCTGCCCAAGAACTTCGGCGTCATCATCCGCACGGCCGCCATGGAGGCCCGCGACGAGGACATCGAGCAGGACATCCGTACGCAGATCGACCGCTGGCGCAAGACCGTGGCGGCGATCCGCAAGCATACGGCTCCGGCGCAGATCATGAGCGAGATGAACCGTGCCAACACCATCATCCGCGACTCGCTCAACGGCACCTTCTCGCAGATCGCCGTCGACGACCAGGCGATGTTCAACGAGATACGCAACTACATCCGCCAGATCGAGCCCGAGAAGGAGAAGATCGTGAAGCTCTACCGCGGCAATGTGCCCATCTTCGACAACTTCGACATCTCGAAGCAGATCAAGTCGCTCTTCGCCAAGTATGTCTCGCTCAAACGCGGCGCCTACCTCATCATCGAGCGCACCGAGGCCATGAACGTCATCGACGTCAACTCGGGCAACCGCACCAAGGCCGAGGACAACCAGGAGCAGACCGCCATGGACGTCAACCTGGCGGCCGCCAAGGAGATCGCGCGCCAGCTGCGGCTGCGCGACCTGGGCGGCATCGTCATCATCGACTTCATCGACCTGCACAAGGCGCAGAACCGCCAGCTGCTCTTCGACGAGATGGTGAAGCTCATGTCGACCGACAAGGCCAAGCACACGGTGCTGCCGCTCACGAAGTTCGGCTTGATGCAGATCACGCGCCAGCGCGTGCGCCCCGTGGCCGTGGAGAGCGTGTCGGACGTCTGCCCGACGTGCAACGGTTCGGGCAAGATCGAGCCCACGGTGCTGCTGGACAAGAAGATCGAGAACCAGATCTCGTTCCTCACGCAGGACCGCGGTCACAAGTATATCCGTCTCGTGGTGAGCCCCTATGTGGCGGCTTTCATCCGGAAGGGGCTGTGGTCGCTGCGCCGCCGCTGGGAGTGGAAATACAAGACCCGCATCGACGTGGTCGAGGACCAGAGCACCGGCATCGTGGAGGTCCACTACCACGACCGGAAAGGCAACGATCTGATCAAAAAATAGCTTTTCGCGGCGGTGGAAGCCGAAAGGCCGCAGGCGGGAAGTCATCGCGGGGCGTAGCGCTTTCCTTTTCGGCTGCGTCGTCTCGTGCATGGCGCCGGTTGCCGGCTTTGCCTTCCTTTCACCTATCGCTTTTCATCTTTCACCTTTTTCGTCGTGGCGTTTCATGAACAGATGGCGCAGCTCGCTGCCGGGTCGGAGAACCTGGAGAAGTTGTGCCGTGCATACCGGGAGAAGGGCGCCGTCGTCCATCTTGAGGAGCTGGTCGGCGGTGCGCTGCCGTTCTATGCCTCGGCTTGCGTGGCAAGGTGCGGGGGCGTGCATCTTTTCGTGGCCGAGGACCGCGACGCTGCGGCCTACCTGTTGAACGACTTCTACGGATTGCTCGACGAGTCGCGCGTCTGCTTCTTTCCTTCGTCGTGGAAGCGGTCGGCGGCCTACGGCGCAGAGGATGCCCAGGGAGTCGTGCAGCGCACGGCTACGATGAATGCCCTGCGCAGTTTCGACGGGCAGGGCTATCTGGTGGTCTGCACCTACCCCGAGGCGCTGGCCGAGCGGGTGGCCGACGCCGAAGCGCTGCAGCGGGGCGCAATCCGGGTGAAGGTGGGCGACCGCATCGCCATCGGCGCGCTGGAGCAGGCGCTGGTCGACGCTTCGTTCGTGCGGGTGGATTTCGTCTACGAGCCGGGGCAGTATTCGTTGCGCGGCGGCATCGTCGACGTCTTCTCCTATTCGGAGAGCAAACCCTACCGCATCGACTTGTTCGGCGACGAGGTCGACTCGATCCGGCGCTTCGAGATTTCGAGCCAGCTCTCGTCCGAGCGCCTTTCCGAGGTGGCCGTCATCCCCGACATGAACGCTGCGGCGGATGCCCGCCGCGTCTCGCTGGCCGGGTTTGCGGGCGAGGAGGCGGCCTGGTGGTTCTACGATGCCGATTTCGTGCTGCGCAAGGTCAACGACGTGCGCCGCAAGACGGTGGCCGACCTCGACGATCCGCACCGCATCGACTCCCTGATGACGAGCCGCAACGGCCTGCTCGACGATCTGGCGCCGAACCCTCTTTTCATCCTGCGCGACAACCTGCCGGAGCGTCCGGCGACGGCGACGATCGAATTCTCCACGGCGCCGCAGCCGAGGTTCAACAAGAACTTCGAGATGCTGGCCGACGACATGATCGGCAATGCGCTGCGGGGCTACAAGACCTACATCCTCTCGGAAAACAAGGTGCAGATCGAGCGCCTGGAAAACATCTTTCACCGCATCGGCCGGGGACAGGCCGCGGTGCACGCCATCGGAGTGACGCTGCACGAGGGTTTCGTGGACCGCGATCTGAAACTCTGCCTCTACACCGACCATCAGATATTCGACCGCTACCAGCGCTACCGCATCAACGGCGAAATCCGCCGCGACGAGCAGATGACCGTGGCGGAGCTCAACCAGCTGCGGCCGGGCGACTACGTGGTGCACGTCGACCACGGCGTGGGGCGTTTCGACGGACTGGTGAAGATCGAGGAGAACGGCCGGGCCCACGAAGCCATCAAGCTGGTCTACAAGGACGGCGACGTGCTCTTCGTCAACGTCCATTCGCTCCACCGCATTTCGCGCTACAAGGCCGGCGACGGCGAGCCCCCCAAGATCTACAAGTTGGGCAACGGTGCCTGGCAGAAGCTCAAGAATGCCACCAAAAAGGCGGTCAAGGACATTTCGCGCGAACTTATCGCCCTCTATGCCAAGCGCAAGGCGTCGAAAGGCTTCGCTTTCTCGCCCGACAGCTACCTGCAGCACGAGTTGGAGGCTTCGTTCCGCTGGGAGGATACGCCCGACCAGCAGACGGCCATCGCGGCCGTGAAGAAAGACATGGAGTCGGAGCGTCCGATGGACCGTCTGGTGTGCGGCGACGTGGGCTTCGGCAAGACCGAGGTGGCCATCCGCGCAGCTTTCAAGGCGGCCGCCGACGGCAAGCAGGTGGCCGTGCTGGTGCCGACCACCATCCTGGCGCTGCAACACTACCGCTCCTTTTCGGAGCGCCTGCGCGACTTCCCCGTGAGGATCGAGTATCTCAACCGCACCAAGACGGCCGCCGAGGTGAAGCGCATCCGCGAGGAGCTGGCGGCGGGCAAGATCGACATCCTGATCGGCACGCACAAGATGCTGGGCAAGCAGATCGTCTTCCGCGACCTGGGGCTGCTCATCATCGACGAGGAACAGAAGTTCGGCGTTGCTGCGAAAGAAAAACTCACGCAGATGAGCGTGTCGGTCGACACATTGACTCTGACAGCGACGCCCATACCGCGTACGCTGCAATTCTCGCTGATGGGTTCGCGCGACCTCTCGGTCATCTCCACGCCCCCGCCCAACCGCCAGCCCATCGTGACCGAAAGCCACGCCTTTTCGGAGGAGATCGTGCGCGATGCCATAGAGGCCGAACTGGCGCGCGGCGGGCAGGTCTATTTCGTCCATAACCGGGTCGAGGAGCTGCAGACCCTGCAAGGCATGCTCGCGGGGCTGTGTCCCAAGGCCCGCGTGGGCGTGGGACACGGCAAGATGCCGGCCGAGCAGCTCGAGAAACTCGTTATGGACTTCATCTACGGCGAATTCGACGTGCTGCTGTCGACCACCATCGTGGAGAACGGCATCGACATCCCCAATGCCAACACCATCATCATCAACGATGCGCAGAACTTCGGTCTGAGCGACCTGCACCAGCTGCGCGGCCGCGTGGGGCGTTCCGACCGCAAGGCCTACTGCTACCTGCTCTCGCCGCCCGACGAACTGCTTTCGCCGGATGCGCGGCGCCGCCTGCGGGCCATCGAGGAGTTCTCGGACCTGGGTTCGGGCTTCAACATCGCCATGCAGGACCTCGACATCCGCGGCGCCGGCAACCTGCTGGGGGCCGAGCAGAGCGGATTCATCGCCGACATCGGTTTCGAGACCTACCGCAAGATCATGGAGGAGGCCATCGCCGAACTGCGCGCCGAAGGGTTGCAGGTGGCGGGGCTTCCGCCCGAAGAGAGCGAGGCGGCCGGACCGGTGCGCTATGTCGACGACGCGCACATCGACATCGGGGTGGAAGCGGGGCTGCCGGACACCTACGTCGCGCAGCAGGCCGAGCGTCTGAAGCTCTACCGCGAACTCGACTCCACGAAGGACGAGGAGGCGCTGCAAGCCTTCGGCAAGCGTCTGGAAGACCGTTTCGGACCCTTGCCGCGGGCGGTGTGCGAACTTCTGGACGTGGTGCGCCTGCGCTGGGAGGCGATCCGGCTGGGCATGGAGCGCGTGAAGGTGAAGAACGGACTGATGATCGTCCATTTCGTCGGCGAGGAGAATTCGCCCTACTACAAAAGCGACGTCTTCATGCACCTGCTCGAACGCGTCACGCGCCATCCCGAGCGTTTCGTGCTCAAACAGCACAATAACAGGCTGGCCATGACCGTTAGGAAGATCGAAGATGTGGAGGCGGCCTACAAAATACTGCGCGAACTTTGAATCTTATCGTCGACATAGGCAACACGCGGGTCAAGGCGGCCGTCATGGAGTGCGGCGAATGCGTTGCGCAGCGGAGTGCCGGGAGTCTTGAGCCGGCGATGCTGGACGAGCTTTTCGCCGCGTGGCGCATCGACAAGGCCATCGTCTGCTCGACGCGCGGCGATACGGCCGATGCGGCGGCGATGCTCCGCCGGCGGGTGGCGCGCGTGGTGGAATTCGGCCCCGCGACTCCGGTGCCGATCCGCAACGATTACCTCACGCCCGCGACGCTGGGCCGCGACCGCCTGGCCGCCGCGGTGGGCGCGGCGGTGCTCTGGCCGGGCCGCAACGTGCTGATCGTCGACTGCGGCACGGCGGTGACGATCGACCTGGTGACGGCCGACGGCACGTTCCGCGGAGGCTGCATCTCGCCGGGTCTCCGGAGCCGCTTCCGGGCGCTGCACGATTATACGGCGGCGCTGCCCCTGTGCTCTCCGGCCGAAGCGGAGGAAGAAACCGGCGGGGCAGCCGGTGCAGATACCGGAGCGAGTTCCGGCAGAGAGTTCGGCGAAGAAGCCGGGGCGGACCCTGCCGAAGATGGCGGAGCGGCAGCCGAAGCGCATTCCGGCGGGGAGCCGGCGCAGCTGTTGGGCCGCACCACCCGCGAGGCGATCGAGCGCGGAGTGACGAACTCGCTGGTCTACGAAATCGAGGGCTACATGGCCCGTCTGCAGGGAAAAATCGACGGTTTATGCGTAATTTTTACCGGCGGCGACGCGAAATACTTGTCGAAAAGAATTAAAAATACGATATTTGCAAATCGTAATCCGGTTCTGTGCGGGCTGGATCGAATATTGGAATTCAATGTCAGTGAAGAACACCTTGAGTAGACTTTTTGTCGCGGCCCTGCTCTGCTGCCTGCTGCCTTCGGCGGCGACGGCGCAGACGAGCAGCATCAACGCATTCTCGCCCTACACGATGTACGGCATCGGCGAGCTCTCGACGCCGGGTACGCTGCAGATGCGTTCGATGGGCGGCGTGGGCGTGGCGATGCGCGGGGTCGGGACGGTCAACCTGCTCAACCCGGCGGCCTACAGCGCCATGCCGCAGAAAAGTTTCCTTTTCAGCTTCGGACTCGAGGGACAGAACTACTACAACTCGCAGAACGACAACGGTACGACCCGGAAGTCGGCCTTCAATACCTTCAATTTCCACGACATCGCCTTCCAGGTGCCGCTGACCCGCCGCCTGGGCTTCGGCTTCAGCCTTACGCCCTACAGCTCGGTGGGCTACCGCACGAAGTACTACCGGCCCTACGATCCGGAAGATCCCGTGTGGGGCAACGTGGGCCCCGTGCAGTATTCCTACGAAGGCGAGGGCGACGTTTCGGAAGTGAAGGCCGGCATCGGCTGGGAGGTGGTCCGGAACCTCTCGATCGGCGTGGCCGCGCAATATTACTGGGGCAAGATCGACCGCACCTACGTGGCGACGCCCACTTCGATCTCGGGCGAAGGGACCTTCAACCCCATCGTGGGCGAAAGCCGCTACAGCATTTCGCGCTTCAAGGGCCAGGTCGGCGTGCAGTGGAACGCACTGCTCAACTCAAAACGGGCGCTGACTTTCGGTGCGACCTACGACCTGGGCGGCGACCTGCGCCCCCGCAACATCGAGAAACTCTACACGTCGGACAACTACGGCACGACGGTCAAGAACGATTCGACGCATCTGAAACTGGTGCTGCCGCAGCAGGTGGCGGCCGGCGTCTTCTACCAGACGCCCAAGTGGTCGGTCGGTCTGGACTATGTCTACCAGAACTGGGGCGGCCGCAACAAGGGCTCGGTGCGCACGGCGGGCGGCGGAGCGTCGGGCAGCCGTCTCGACGTGGCCTACACCGACACCCATACGGTGAAGTTCGGTGCGGAGTTCACCCCTAACCGCTACGATGCGCGCAACTTCATGAAGCGCTGGTCCTACCGGGCCGGCGTGCGCTACGGCTCCTACAACCAGACCTTCGGCGGCCATCGGCTCGACCAGTATGCCGTGACGCTGGGATTCGGCATCCCGGTCCGCTTCTTCGGCTCCTCGTCCATCGACGTGGGCGTGGAGTACGGCTGCCGCGGCTTCAACGTGGCCGAGCGCATCGGGCTGGTGAAACAACGCTACTTCAAGTTCGCGGTGGGCTTCTCGCTCTTTGCGGGCAGCGAGAACGGCGAATATTGGTTCGTAAGACCCAAATACGACTAAAGAACATACAAAAAAATATGATCAGCAACATGAAAACCATTCAGATTCTGCTTGCCGCCGCCAGCACGATGATCGCGGTCGCAAGCCAGGCCCAGCAGGACTTCAGCGGCCCGCAGTATGCCAAATGGGGCGATACCCCGGAAGCCCGCGAGAAGAATATCATCAACAGCAACTTCCTGAAGGAGTCGTGCGACAACCGCGACTACAATGCTGCCGCAGGCTATCTGCGCGAGCTGCTCGCGAATTGCCCCGATGCCGCGGTCTCGATCTACCAGCGCGGCGCCACCGTCTACAAGCAGAAGATCAATCGCGCCAAGAGCGTGGCCGAGCGCAACGGCTATGTCGATTCGCTGATGATGCTCTACGACCTGCGCAACCGCTATTTCGGCGACCATCCCACGCAGGGCACGGCCTATATCCTCGACCGCAAGGCCCGCGAATATGCGACTTACCGTCCCAACGACCGCGCCGGTGTCCGCAAGGTCTTCCGCGAGGCCATCGAGGGGGGCGCCACAGATCCCGAGACGCTGGTGCTCTACTTCGGCAACATGTGCGAGGACTACAAGAATACCGACGAGGTGACGCCCGAGGAGCTGATCGCCGAGTACGAGCGCCTTTCGCCCATGTTCGGCGAGGCGGAGGCCGAGAAGAAGAAACAGTTCGATACCGCCTTCGGCTTGAGCGGCGCCGCCAGCTGCGAGAACCTGGAGAAGATCTTCAGCGCCAAGGTTGCCGCCGCTCCCGACGACGAGACCGTTCTGGGCCAGGCCGTGGCGCTGATGACGCGTGCCAAGTGCAACAGCGAGTTCTACTGCAACACCGCTGAGAAATACTACGAGCTGAAACCCACCTCCGAGGCCGCCATGTCGCTCGCCGTGGCTTTCCAGACCCGCGGCGACTATGCCAAGGCCACCAAGTATCTCAACGAAGCGCTCGCTTCGGAGACCGATCCCGCCGAGCGCGAGAAACTCTATGTGCACATCGCGCTGGTGGAACTCGTAGCCAACCATGTCTCCAATGCCGCCGCCGCCGCCCGTTCGGCCCGCGAACTCGATCCCGAGGACGGCGTGCCCTACTTCGTTCTGGCGCAGTGCTACGGCATTTCGGCCGGCCAGTGCGGCGGTTTCGCAGGCCAGGCCGCTTTCTGGGCCGCCTACGACACCATGGCCAAGGCCCTCGAACTTCTGCCGGCCGATTCGGAGTACGTCGAGCACGCACGCCGCTCGCTCGCTACCTACCGCAGCCATTTCCCCACCCAGGAGGAGTGCTTCTTCAACGAAGCCAAGGAGGGCGCCCGCTACACGGTGGGCTGCGGCACGGCGGCCGGTCAGGTGACCACGGTGCGTTACCGCTAAAACGCTGCTTCTGTCAGTGCGGAGCATGTCCCGGCGCGTGACGAAATATTTGCGGGTAGCACTCCCTTTTCTGGGGAGTGCTATCTTGCTATACTCCTGCGAGCGGACCGCGGCTCCCGACCCGGCGGTCGAGGAGCTGCGCATGACCGAGTATTTCGAGGACCTCTCGACGGTCAATTCGCAGAACGGCCGGCGCTCCTACCACTTCGAGACCCCGCTGATGGAGGGTTATTCGCAGGCCCGCGAACCCTACCGCGAATTCCGCAAGGGGGTGAAGATCACTACCTACAAGGACGATTCGCTTTCGACCGTCGACGCTGTGCTGACGGCCAACTATGCCATCTACTACGAAAAACGCCAGCTTTGGGAAGCCAAGGGCGACGTGGTGGTGGAGAAATCGGACGGCAAGACGCTCTACACCCAGCAGCTCTTCTGGAATGCGAGGACGAAGAAAATCTACTCCAACGTCGACTCCAAGATCGTACAGAAAGGCGGCACCGACGTCTTCATCGGCGAGGGATTCGAGTCCGACGAGGAGTTCCGCGACTGGCGTTTCCGCCGCATGAAAGGGCGCATGGAGGTGGATGTGGCGCCTGCGGGCGACTCCGATCCGGCCGGTGCGTCCCGCCCGGGCGCTTCGTCAGACAGCGCTTCCGCATCGCGTCCGACCGCTGCTGCCGGCCCGGCCGGCGGCTCGTCGCCCCGTCGTGCCGCTTCCACGGCGGCTCCGGGTGCCCCGTCGCGCACGGTCGAACCGCGGCCGGAGACCAAACAGCGCCCGGCATCCCGCCGCTCCGACACCGGCAACCCGGATGGCGCACCGGAACAGGCCGCTCTGCGCCTTGAGACCGTCGACGACTCCGGAAAGAGGGAGCTTCGTTGAGGGTGTGAATCAGAATTTGCGTGAATCATGTTTACTTCCGTCATATTGATCCTGGCGATGCTGCTGCTCTCGGCCTTCTTCTCGGGCATGGAGATCGCCTTCACGAGCAAGAACCGCCTCAAACTGGAGATCGACCGCAAGCAGAGCCGCATGTTCGACCGCATCGCCGAGATCTTCGCCCGGCACCCGGGCCAGTACATCACGACGATCCTGGTGGGCAACAACATTGCGCTGGTCGTCTATTCGCTTTACATGTCGGTGCTGCTGCGCTCGGTATTTTACGCGCTGGGGTGGGAGAGCGTGGCCCGCGAGGGGTCGGTGGCCATCGAGACCGGAGTCTCGACGCTCATCATCATCTTCGTGGCGGAGTTCCTGCCCAAATCGGTCTTCCGCAACAACCCCAACTTCTACTATCGGGTGCTGGCGCCGGTGATCTACTTCTTTTACCTGCTGCTGTATCCCATCGCGCGGCTCACGACGCTCGTTTCGCACGGCATCCTGCGTCTGACGGGGCGCAAGATCGTACAGCAGAGCGCCCAGCCCACTTTCAGCCGCGACGACCTGGCGGCGCTGCTCGACTCGAACAATGCGGAGCAGGGTCCCGATCCGGATCATGAACTCCGCCTGTTCCAGAACGCGCTGGACTTCGCCGACATGCGCGTGCGCGACTGCATGGTGCCGCGTGTGGACGTCGAGGCGGCCGATGCCGACGACACGACGGTCGACCAGCTCACCGAACGCTTCGCCGACACCAAATATTCGCGCATCTTCCTCTGGCGCGGCAACATTGACAACATCGTGGGCTATGTCAATTCGAAGAGCCTCTTCACCCGTCCGAAAACCCTGGCCGAGGTGACTATGGACGTCAACTTCGTGCCCGAGACGATGCCGCTGCAGGCGGTGCTGCAGAACTTCATCAAGCACCGGTCGAACATCGCCGTGGTGATCGACGAATTCGGCGGTACGGCGGGCATCATCTCGCTGGAGGACGTGCTGGAGCAGATTTTCGGCGAGATCGAAGACGAACACGACGTTCCCGATCTGACCGAGAAACAGGTGGGGCCGGGCGAATATGTGCTTTCGTGCCGCCACGAGGTGAAGTATCTCAATGAGAAATACGGATTCGGAATCGAGGAGAACAAGGGCTACGACACCCTGGCCGGTTTCGTCATCTACCATTACGAGGGCATCCCCACGGCCGGCGAAACGATCGTCATCGGCGATCTCCAGCTGCGCATGCTCCGCACGACGCGTTCGCGCATCGAACTGGCCCGCGTGAAAAAATTGTCGTGACGGAGAGGGCTTTTCGGAATAAATTTACTATCTTTGACTGCTTTTTGGGAAACAACGATAATAAAATAGGAATATGGCAAGTTTGAACACCTTACGCACCAAGTTCGGCATCGTGCTTTCGATCATCATCGCACTGGCCCTCTTGGCGTTCATCCTCTCGTTGAAGGCCGAAATGGGCTTCTCGGGCAACGACCCGAAAGTGGGCGTGATCGACGGCGAGAAGATCAACTATTCGGAGTACTACAACCTCTACGAGCAGATCAAGGCCCAGAGCGGCGCCCAGGAGAGCGACGAGCAGCAGGCCGCTGCGCTGGCCGCTACGACGTGGCAGGTGCTCATCGCCGAGCATGTGCTCACTCCGGGCTTCGAGAAGGCGGGCGTCCGCGTTTCGGAGCAGGAGCGTCAGGCGATGCTCACCGGCAAGCAGCCGTCGAATACCTTCTACCAGGCTTTCGCCGATCCCCGCACGGGAGCCTACAACGTGGCTTATGTCAGCCGGTTCCTCTCCGAGGCCGAGAGCAATCCGCAGGCGATGGCTTCGTGGAAGCATCTCAACGAGCAGGCCCGGCTGGAGCGCGCCACCGAGAAGTACATGGCTTTGGTGCGCGGCGGCGCCTACGTCAATTCGCTCGAAGTGGCGCAGGGGCTGACGGCCGCCAACGACAAGTTTGCGGGCAAGTGGGCCGGCAAGCATTATTCGGCGGTTCCCGATTCGCTGGTCAAGGTCACCAACGGCGACATCAAGGCTTACTACAAGTCGCATAAGAACGCTTTCAAGAAATATCCCACCCGCACGTTCTCTTACGTGGTGTTCGAGGTCGAGCCTACGGACGACGACCTGCTTGCTTTGGAGCAGACCGTGCGCGAAGTGGGCGCCGAGTTCGCCGCTGCCGCCAATCCCAAGTCTTTCGTGCGGGCGAACCGCAACGGCCGTGTCGCCGAGAACTACGTCTCGGCCGCCCGGCTGAGCGACGGCGAGGCCGAGGCTCTGATGGCCGGCCGGACCTACGGTCCCGTGCTCAAGAACAACGAGTGGACGATGGCCCGCGTGCTCGACACGAAGATGGCGCCCGATTCGCTGGGTCTCCGCCACATCGTGCTGCCGTACACCGAAGAGGCGCTGGCCGACAGCCTGCTGCGGGTGATCCGCGGCGGTGCCGACTTCGCCGAGCTGGCCCTTCGTTATTCGGTGGCCGAGCAGACGGCGGCCAACGGCGGTGACGTCGGCATGGTGCCGTTCTCGTCGTTGAGCGGCGAGTTCGCCTCGGCGCTGGCTGGCGCCAAGCAGGGCGACGTCGTCAAGGTTTCGATGGGCGATGCCGTTCAGCTGCTGCAGGTTTACCGCGCCGGTCGTCCGGTGAAGCATGTCCAGGTGGCTTCGATCACCTATCCGGTCGAGGCTTCGTCGGCCACGGTCCGCGACGTTCACAACCAGGCGCTCTCCTTCACGCTCAACGCCAAGGGTTCGGTCGACAAGTTCAACGATGCCGCTTCGACGGCCGCGCTGACGCCGCGTGTCGCTACGATGGCGCAGGGCGAGCGGACGGTCCGCGGTCTGGAGGATTCGCGCGACGTGGCCCGCTGGGTTTACGGTGCCGACGAGGGCGATATGTCGGAGATCTTCAAGGTCGGCAAGGACTACGTGGTGGCCGTCCTGACGGAGATCGACGACGACGATTATACGTCGTTGGAGAAAGCCTCCGCACAGATTCGTTCGCAGCTGATGCGCGACAAGAAATATGAATTGATCGCGGCCGGCATCGAAGGCGCGACGCTTGCCGAGCAGGCTGCAAGCCTCGGCGGCGAGGTTGCCGGATTCGACAATGTGACCGCCAATTCGTTCTACGTCGACGGCATCGGCCTGGAGCCCCGTCTGATCGGTGCCATCGGCGCCGCGACCGAGACCGGCAAGGTGTCGGCTCCCGTGAAGGGCTTCAACGGACTCTATGTTTTCCAGGTGGACGACATCCGGCGCGGCGATGCACAGACGGCCGAGGCCGAGCAGGTGCGCGCTCAGGCGATGCTCGAAAGTCGCGTTTCGCAGCTGGTGTTCCCGGCCATCCAGGAGCTGGCCGAGATCGAAGACCTGCGCGGCAAGTATTTCTGATAACGGCCGCATCGGCGGGGCCTTTTCGGCTTGAACAGCCGGGGCCGGTCCGGCCGATGACAGACCGACAAGCCAAGGGGGGGGCCGAAAATTCGGCGCCCCCTTTTTCGTATCCCCGCCTCGTTATGCAAGAGTCCGGTCCGCGCCGTGGGCGCTCTGCCATTCCGAAGCGGGAAAAACTATTTGAAAAAGACCGATTTCTTGCCGCATTTGCCATTTATTTTATATCTTTGGTTTGCCGAAGATACCGAATGGAAAGACGGAGCAACCTTTCAACTTTCACTTTTTTGTTCGTATCTTTAGCTGTGTTGAAGATATTCTGTCCCGGCATAACAAACCTTCGGTTTGCTTTTGCCCTCGCTTATTCGTATCTTTGGCTTGCGCCGAAGATACTCCGCCTTAACAAAATCCAAACTATGTTTGGTTTTGTATTCGGCTTATTCGTATCTTTGACTCCGTCTTAGATACTTCCGCCTCAGGAATGCTCGAATAAATTTGGCATTCCGTTCGGCTTATTCGTATCTTTACGGACATTTTAGTGTGAACACTTAACTAATTTTACATAAGTTATGGCAAATACCAACCATGAAAAGCTGTTCACGGAATTCCCGCCGGTGCCGACCGCGCAGTGGGAGGAAGTGATTACGGCCGACCTGAAAGGTGCGGACTACGAGCGTAAACTGGTATGGCGCACGGGCGAAGGATTCAATGTCCGGCCCTACTACCGTGCTGAGAATCTGGAGGGTCTGCGCTTCCTGGGTTCGCAGGCGGGCGAATTCCCCTACGTGCGCGGCACGCGGGGGCACAACCGCTGGCGCATCCACCAGACCGTGACGGTCGCCGATCCGGCCGCTGCCAACGCCGAGGCGTTGAAGCTCCTGGGTTCGGGCGTCGATTCGCTCGGTTTCCACATCGCCAAGGCCGACTTCACGGCGGCGGACCTCGACGTGCTGCTGCGCGAAATCCGCCTGTCCGCCATCGACCTTGTTTTCTGCGGCGAGAAGATGGGCCATGTAGCCGATCTCGTGCTGGCGAAAATCGAGAAGGAGAGCTTGGCCAAGGAGGATGCGCACATCGCTTTCGCGATCGATCCGCTGGTCAGAAACCTCTCGTCGAAAGGCGATTTTTGTTCGCCCGACGGCAAGGAATGCTTCGCGCGCATCGTCGAACTAATCCGCAAAACCAAGGAATACAAGCATATCCGCATCGTGAGCGTCTCGGCGCAGATCTTCGGCAACTCGGGTTCGACGATCGTCGAGGAGCTGGCTTTCGCCCTCTCGGCCGGTCACGACTACCTCGTGCGTCTGATGGATGCCGGGCTGACGATCGACGAGGCCGCCCGCAAGATGCGCTTCTCGTTCAGCGTTTCGTCCAACTACTTCCTCGAAATCGCCAAGTTGCGCGCCGCCCGCATGCTGTGGGCCAACATCGTGAAGGGTTACGAGCCCGAGAAGAACTGCGCCGGCAAGATGATGATCCACGCCGAGACTTCGCGCTGGAACCAGTCGGTCTACGATCCCTATGTCAACATGCTGCGCGGTACGACCGAGGCCATGTCGGCCGCCATCGGCGGGGTTCACTCGCTGGAGGTCACGCCTTTCGACCGTGCGTTCGAGGCTCCCACGGAGTTTGCAAAGCGCATCGCCCGCAACGTCGAACTGCTGCTCAAGCATGAGTCGCATTTCGATCAGGTGGTCGACCCGGCCGGCGGCTCGTACTACATCGAGAACCTCACGCAGTCGATCGCCGACGAAGCCTGGAAACTCTTCCTCGAGATCGAGGAGAAGGGCGGTTACACCGAGGCCTATAAGGCCGGCATCATCGTCGGGATGGTCAAGGCTTCGGCTGCCAACAAGGATAAGAACATCGCTACGCGCCGTCAGATTCTGCTGGGCGCCAACCAGTTCCCCAACTTTACGGAGGTGGCGCCGGCCGAGATCACGACCGACATCGTCGCCCGCAAGGAAGCCGAGGGCAACGTGCTCGTTCCCTACCGCGGAGCCATGGCTTTCGAGGAGATGCGCCTGCACGTCGACCGTTCGGGCAAGCAGCCCAAGGCTTTCATGCTCACGTGCGGCAACCTGGCCATGGCCCGTGCCCGCGCGCAGTTCTCGTGCAATTTCTTCGCCTGCGCCGGCATCCGTGTGCAGGACAACACCTTCTTCAAGTCGATCGGCGAAGGCGTGGCCGCCGCGCTCGAATCGAAGGCCGAGATCGTGGTGGTGTGTGCTTCGGACGACGACTACGCCGAGCTGGCGCCCCAGGTGAAGAACCTGCTGGGCGGCAAGGCCATCCTGGTGGTGGCCGGAGCCCCGGCCTGCACTCCGGAGCTGGAGGCGCAGGGCATCACCAACTTCATCAACGTGAAGTCCAACGTGCTCGAAACACTGAAGTTCTACCTTAAAGAATTGGGAATCTGACTATGAGACGTAAATTTTCAGAACTGAAATACGACGCGGGCGCGCAGAAGAGCTGCTGCGCCTCGAAATGCGGCGGGGTAGAACCGTGGCTCACCTCGGAGCGCATCCCGGTCAAGGGCACCTACACGGCTGCCGACCTCGAGGGCATGGAGCATCTCAACTATGCGGCCGGCATCGCGCCGTTCCTGCGGGGTCCCTACTCGACGATGTACGTGATGCGTCCCTGGACCATCCGCCAGTATGCCGGTTTCTCGACCGCCGAGGAGTCCAATGCTTTCTACCGCCGCAACCTGGCGGCCGGTCAGAAAGGTCTGTCGGTGGCGTTCGACCTCGCCACGCACCGCGGCTACGATGCCGACCATCCGCGCGTGGTGGGCGACGTGGGCAAGGCCGGCGTGTCGATCTGCTCGGTGGAGGACATGAAGGTGCTCTTCAACGGAATTCCTTTGGACCGCATGTCGGTGTCGATGACCATGAACGGCGCCGTGCTGCCCGTGCTGGCGTTCTACATCGTGACGGGACTGGAGCAGGGCTGCACGCTCGACCAGCTGTCGGGTACGATCCAGAACGACATCCTCAAGGAGTTCATGGTGCGCAACACCTATATCTATCCGCCCGAGTTCTCGATGCGCATCATCGCCGACATCTTCGAGTACACCTCGAAGAACATGCCCAAGTTCAACTCCATCTCGATTTCGGGATACCACATGCAGGAGGCGGGCGCCACGGCCGACATCGAGCTGGCCTACACGCTGGCCGACGGTCTGGAGTATCTGCGTGCGGGCGTCAATGCCGGCATGTCGATCGACGCTTTCGCTCCGCGTCTGTCGTTCTTCTGGGCCATCGGCATGAACCACTTCATGGAGATCGCCAAGATGCGCGCCGCGCGCATGCTGTGGGCCAAGATCGTGAAGCAGTTCGAGCCCAAGAATCCCAAGTCGCTGGCGCTGCGCACCCACTCGCAGACCTCGGGCTGGTCGCTCACGGAGCAGGACCCGTTCAACAACGTGGCCCGTACGGCCATCGAGGCCATGGGCGCCGCGCTGGGTCACACCCAGTCGCTCCACACCAACGCGCTCGACGAGGCGATCGCGCTGCCGACCGACTTCTCGGCCCGTATCGCCCGCAATACGCAGATCTACATCCAGGAGGAGACCTCCGTCTGCCGTGAGGTCGACCCGTGGGCCGGTTCCTACTACGTGGAGACGCTCACCAACGAGATCGCACACAAGGCCTGGGAGCACATCCAGGAGATCGAGAAGCTGGGCGGCATGGCCAAAGCCATCGAGACCGGCATTCCGAAGATGCGCATCGAGGAGTCGTCGGCCCGCACGCAGGCCCGCATCGACTCGGGCGAGCAGAAGATCATCGGCGTGAACGAGTTCCGTCTGGAGAAGGAAGCCCCGATCGACATCCTGGCCGTCGACAACACGGCAGTGCGCGAGAGCCAGGTGAAGCGTTTGCAGGAGTTGCGCGCCAACCGCGACGAAGCCGCCGTGAAGAAGGCGCTGGCCGCTATCACCGAGTGCGTGAAGACCAAGCAGGGCAACCTGCTGGAGCTGGCTGTCGAGGCCGCCAAGGTGCGCGCCACGCTGGGCGAGATTTCCGATGCCTGCGAGGTGGTCGTAGGCCGCTACAAGGCAGTCATTCGTTCGATTTCAGGAGTTTACAGTTCGGAAGTGAAGCAAGATCAGTCGTTCGAGCGGGCCAAGGAGCTCTGCGCCGAATTCGCAAGGAAAGAGGGCCGTCAGCCCCGTGTGATGATCGCCAAGTTGGGCCAGGACGGCCACGACCGCGGCGCCAAGGTGGTGGCTACGGGTTATGCCGACATCGGTTTCGACGTCGACATGGGCCCGTTGTTCCAGACTCCCGAGGAGGCTGCACGCCAGGCCGTCGAGAACGACGTGCATGTGGTCGGCGTCTCGTCGCTGGCCGCCGGTCACCTGACGCTCGTGCCGCAGATCATCGCCGAACTGAAGAAGCTCGGCCGCGAGGACATCATCGTCATCGTGGGCGGTGTGATTCCTGCGCAGGACTACGACGAACTCTACCGCGACGGTGCCGCCGCCATCTTCGGCCCCGGTACGCCGATCGCCACGGCAGCCATCAAGATTCTGGAGATTCTGCTGGCTGAGTAACGCCTGCCGCATAGGTTTCCGGCGCACCCCTTCAAGAGGGGTGCGCCTTTTTTTGTGGGCCGGCAGTCGCGGAATTCACGATTCTTGCAGGGGCATACGGGCGGGCGGCGGATCATGCAGCCCGAATATGCTATAAAAAGGCTTAAAAATGATATTTTTTGTTGCCCGCAAGGAATTTGTTACTATTTTTGCGAAGATGAATGGGGCTCAAAAACGAAAAAACACAAGCACCGCACGAAGCGATGCCTGTGTTGGAAGTAGTCCCGACGGGAATCGAACCCATATCGTAAGAACCGGAATCTTGTATTCTATCCATTGAACTACGGGACCGGATGCGCGAAGATACGAATTATTTTTTAAATTGCGAAACCGAAATGCGGGAAAAACAGAATAATTGGCAGCGGATCGAGGCCGTGATCAAGTGGGCGAACATGTCGACCAACTATTTTGCCCGTCACATCGGCCTGGCGCGCGGCGAGAATCTTTATCAGATCAAGCGCGGCAACAACGGCATCTCGCGCGACGTGGCGCAGCGCATCGTGGCGAAGTTTCCGCAGATCGACAAGCTGTGGCTGCTGACGGGCGACGGACAGATGTTCGCCGAGCAGCAGCTGAGGGGGGCGCAGATACCTTTTTATAATGTCGATGTCGAGCTGGGCATCGCCAACCTGCAGCACCTCGAACCCGAGAGCGATCTGGTGGTGCCCCAGATGGGGGCCTGCGACCTGGCGATGATCTATTCGGGGCGCGCCATGGGGCAGGCGATACCGGCCGGAACGGTGGTTTTTCTGAAAAATGTCGAGCGCGATGAAATAATTCCTGGTGAAGAATACGTGATTATCAGCCGAAAAATTGTAACTTTGCGTATAGTGCGTACCGCCGAGAGCGGGAAACGCCTCCGCCTGGTTGCCGGCGACAAGGAGAATTATGACGATATAATGCTCAATGTCAACGACATAATGGCGGTATACAAAGTGAAAGGCAAGTTGATAATCAACACGTAGGAAGATGTTTTCAGGCATTGTGGAGCGAACGGCGGAGGTGGTGGCCATCCGCACCGACCGTCGGAACAAGGATTTCACGCTCCGGGCGGACTTCGCGCAGGAGTTGAAAATAGACCAGAGCATAGCGCATAACGGCGTATGTCTGACGGTGGTGGCGATCGAGGGCGACACCTACACGGTGACCGCCATGAAGGAGACGCTCGACCGCAGCAACCTCGGTCTGCTCAAGACGGGCGATCTGGTCAATCTGGAGCGTTCGATGAAGCCCGATGCCCTGCTCGACGGCCATATCGTCCAGGGCCATGTCGATCAGACGGCCCGCTGCACGGCCAAAGAGGATGCCGGCGGCAGCTGGTATTTCACGTTCGAATACGAACCCCAGGGCGGCGGTCTCTGCACCGTCGAGAAGGGTTCGGTGGCTGTCAACGGCGTGAGTCTCACGGTGTGCGACTCGCAGCCGCAGAGTTTCCGCGTGGCCATCATCCCTTACACGATGGAGCACACGAACTTCTGCCGGATCGAACCCGGTTCGGTGGTCAATCTCGAATTCGACATCGTGGGCAAGTACATTGCCCGGCTCATGCAGCAGTACAAGTAGCCGGCGGGTGCGGGCCGCGTCGCAGTCGCGGCGTCCGCCTACGCTCCGCACCCCGGGTGCCGCATCGGCGGGCCGCCGGGAAGCAGGGCCGTTACCGATAGCAAATAAGGACATCATGATAAACATCAAGACAAAAGAGGGAGCTTCGTGCTGGATCGGAGTGCTGGCGACGCTGATCGTCGGCGGTGTGCTGTTCGGGCTGCGCGCCCGGGGCCTGCAGCTGGGCGCTATCGCCATCGCCGGAGTGCTGGCCGGCACTTTCTCCATCGTCATGCTCGTGTCGCTCTTCATCATCCGCAAGTATGTGGCCTACAAGCTCAAACCGATCTATTCGATCGTGCTGTCGCGCGATGTCCACACCCGCGAGATCTTCTCGGAACTGCGCGACAAGCGGGTCGAGAACATCGGCGAGGAACTCACGGCCTGGGCCGACACCAACGACAAGGAGATCGCCCGGCTGAAAGAGACCGAGCACTTCCGCAAACAGTATCTGGGCAACGTGGCCCACGAGCTTAAAACGCCGATCTTCAACATCCAGGGCTACATTTCGACCCTGCTGGACGGCGGACTGGAGGACGAACTCATCAACCGCAAGTTTCTGGAGCGCGCCGAGAAAAGCATCGACCGGCTCATCAACATCGTGAACGACCTCGACACCATCTCGAAACTCGAGAGCAACATGAACCGCCTCGATATGGAGAAGTTCGACATCGTGGCGCTGGCCAAGGAGATCGCCGAGCAGGCCGAGATGGAGGCCGACAAGAAAGAGATAAAGATTTCGGTCAAGGGGGCCGAGAACCTGCCCTCGCCTTTCTGGGTGCTGGCCGACAAGCACTTCATCGGGCAGGTCTTCGTCAATCTGATCATCAATTCGATCCGCTACGGCAAGCAGGGCGGCGCCACGCGCATCCGTTTCCGCGACATGCTGGACAAGATTCTGGTCGAGATCGAGGACAACGGCCAGGGCATCGGCAAGGAGGACCTGCCGCGCGTCTTCGAGCGTTTCTACCGTACGGACAAGGGGCGTTCGCGCGAGCAGGGCGGCACGGGCCTCGGTCTGGCCATCTGCAAGCACATCGTCGAAGCGCACGGCGAGCGAATCACGGTGCGCAGCGAACCGGGCGTGGGCAGCACGTTCTCCTTCACGCTCAAGAAAGTAGCCTTGCACGACATTAAGTAAAACCCGGTTTTTCCCGGCCGTGGGCGAAACCGAGGGCGCGAAACCGAGGGCGCGAAACCGAGAGGGCGAAACTGAGAGCGCGAAACCGAGGGCGCGAAACCGAGGGAATGAAGCCTGGGTGAGTGGAACTTTGGGTGCGAACCCGGGCCGGGGGCGAAGCCGGGGATGCCCGGGGTGGCCGCGGCGGGAAAAACTGCATGAAATTTGAACCTTTACAGGAACCGATGATACGTATTCTGAGCATCGTATGGGACTTCGATCCGGTGTTTTTCTCCATCGGGTCGCTCGACATCCGCTACTACGGACTGATGTGGGTGCTGGCCATTCTGGCGGGCGCCAAGTTGTTCGACAGCTTCTGCCGGCGCGAGGGACTGCCGGAGAAGGTGTCGGAATCGATCTTCCTCTACGGCACGCTGGCCACCATCATCGGCGCGCGCCTGGGCCATTGTCTGTTCTACGACCCGGTGGAGTATCTGAGCCGGCCGTGGACCATCATCACGGGTTTCCGCGACGGAGGACTGGCCAGCCACGGTGCCGCGATCGGACTGCTGATCGGGCTGTGGCTCTTCTCGCGCAAGAACAAACTGCCCTACATCTGGTCGCTCGACCGTATCATGATCGCGGTGGGCATCGGCGGTGCTTTCGTGCGGCTGGGCAATCTGTTCAACTCGGAGATTTTCGGCACGGCGACCACGCTGCCGTGGGGTTTCGAGTTCGTGCGGTCGTACAAGTGGGTGACCGAGTTCGCCCCGGCGGCGGTGCATCCCACGCAGATATACGAAGCGCTGTGCTACCTGGCGACCTTCGCCCTGCTGGCGTGGCTCTATTATGCCCGCGACATGGCGCGCCGGCGCCCGGGCGTGCTCTTCGGCATCGGCCTGGAGGGCATCTTCCTGACGCGCTTCTTCATTGAATTCATCAAGACCGAGCAGGAGGCCTTCGAGAGGGGCTGGATGCTCGATATGGGCCAGTGGCTCAGCTTACCTTTCATCCTGTTGGGTGTTTACATGATCTGGCGGGGAGTCTCGCAGCCCGAGCGGGTGCCGGCTCCCGTCGTACGAACCGCTAAAAAACGGAAACGATGAGTGCGAATCCGATGACCGAACAGGTCAACCGACTGATTGCCAATCGGCTTGCAGCCGGTTGCGAACTCTTTTTGCCCGGTGTCGGGTCTTTGTATGTCGAACAGCGCGGTGCCCGGCGTCTCGACGACGAGCGGGTGGTGCCTCCGTGCCGTGCCGTGAACTTCACGACTCAGGAGCAGGGCGTCTCGCTCATCGACGAAATCGTCCGTGCGGCGCACTGCGACCACGAGAAGGCGCAGTCGATCTACGATCGCTGGCTCGACAGCGTTGTGGGCGAACGCACGCTGACCATCTCGGGCGTGGGCGAACTCAAGGGCAACCGGTTCAACTCCGATCCGGAGTTCGAGATGGTGCTCAACCCGTACGGCTTCGATCCGGTCCGCATCCGGGAGAGACGGGGCGACTGCGCCTTGTGGATTGCCTTGCTGGCCGTCGTGTCGGCACTCGCCATCGGTTATTTTGCTTTCTTCGCCGAGCGGATCGAGCTTCCGGAACCGGTGCGCCGCGTGCTGGGCATCCGTTCCGCACCTGCCGTCGGAACGGTGCCGGAGGAGACCGTTCCGGTTGTCGTGCCTGTGCCGGCCGATTCGTTGCCGGCCGCTGCCGGCGCTCCCGTCGCGACGGATTCCGCCGCCATGGTCCCGGCGACGCCGGGTGCCGTGCAGACTTCTGCCGAGGCGCCGGAGGCTGTCGCTCAGAGCGCTCCCCGAGGCACCGTCCAGGCTCCTGCGACCCTCGTGCCGGGGCGTAACTATGTGGTGGCCGGCGTCTATGCGCAGCCCGAAAATGCAGCCGACGGGATCGCCAAGATCCGGGCGGCGGACCCGATGCTGAAGTGCACCGTCTACCGCTTCCGCGGCAAACTGATGGTTTCGCCCTTCGAGTCCGACGAACTGGCCGCCTGCCAGCGTTTCATGCGCGCCCATCGTTCCCAATGGCCCGACATCTGGACCTACACGGCCCGCTGATGTCGGTGCAGGAGGCGATAACCGGTCTGGTCGACCGTCTCTACGTCGCTCCGGTCGCTGCCGTACTGCCGCGGCAGACGTTCCGTTACATCGTTTGCGGCGCTGTGACCTATGGTGCGTTCGACCCGGCGTGTTATTTTCTGATCTATAATTATGTCGTCGCCCATCGCTATGTGTCGTTGGGCTTCGTGACCTTGTCGCCCCACATCGCGGCGCTCGCACTGGTCTTTCCGCTCACGTTCCTGGTCGGATTCTGGCTCAACCGCCATGTGGCTTTCCGGCAGTCGCCCCTGCGCACCCGCACGCAGTTGTGGCGCTACGGGCTGTCGGTGGCCGGGTCGGTGGTGCTGACCTACGCCGGCATGAAATTCTTCGTCGACGTGTGCGGCGTGTGGCCGACGCCGGCCAAGGTGGTCACCACGCTGCTTACGGCGCTCTACAGCTATCTGGCGGCCAAATATTTTACGTTTCGCCACGCGGCGGGGTGATCCGCCGTCCCTTTCCGTGACAAAAACAGGGCGGAACGGAATTTTTTTATCGGAAAATATATTATTTTTGTGTCGGAATCCGTTTGTGGAATAAAGAATTCCATGGGTGGAATTCGGCCATGTTGTACTCGGCCGCCGGATGGGCGGCCGTTGCTTCCGGGGCTGCTTTTTGCAGTGCGGCATGCACTCCGGGGTGTGCAGTTGCACATTCGTTCTTCGATCTGCGGCGGTGCTGCGGAGAGAGCCGGACGCAAGTCGGAACCGATGGGAGCAGCAACGTTGGCGCGGAAGATCGGGTAATCCTAAAACACAATAAGCATGAAAAAAATCGGTTTGTTCCTTTTCCTTGCAGCCGCAGCGCTGGGCTTCGCTTCGTGCAACGAGTCGAAGGTCGACGGCCCGGAACTTCAGAGTTTCGTGGTCGTGCATGTGCTCGGAGGTCCGAGCGACTACTATTTCGAGACCGACGCCGGCAAGAAGATCTATCCCGGCGATAAAAGCCGTGTGAGCGCCTATCTGCCTGTCGAGGGCCAGCGTGCGGTGATCTATTTCAGCATGCTGGATACTCCGGTCGAGGGCTACGACTACAATGCCGTCGTCTATGCCATCGGCAAGATTGCGGCGGCTTCGGCCGAGACGATCGATACGAAGGAGGAGCTGGACCAGGTGAAAAACGACCCCACGATCGGCGTTGCGGGCCAGCTGGTCGGCCGCTGGATCAATCTGATCGTGCGCTACGGAGCTACCTCCATCGAGCCCGAGGCCCACAAGTTCCGTCTGATCGTCAACAACGTGGACGAGCCGTCGCATGTCAAGGAGGGCTATCTGAACCTTGAACTGCGCCACGATGCCGGCACCGACCGTGCGAGCACCTACTACGATCGTTATGTTTCGTTCAATACGGACATGATCAGCGGTCTGCTCGCCGGCAAGGAGGGTATTGTCATCAGCTTCAACGACGGCAACCAGATGCAGCATATCGAAGTCAAGCGTACGGAGATCGAAAAACAGTTGTTCTGACGTTGTTGCGTCGGAACGTGTTCCGGCCGGCCGCTCCGCGGAGCGGCCGGTTTTTCGTTTGCCTGTGCGGCTGGAGTTTTTTGTCGCCGGGCAAAAGGTGGAGTGCGAACGGCCGTTGCGTTGTGCTGCGAACCGGCGGTCGGAGCGGTCGGGGCGGTTCGGCAAAAACCGGTCTGAACTCCGCAGGCGCGCAGTTTTTGTTTGTCCGCAAGAATGCTCCTCTGTCGTTTTTGGGCGGCTCTTGGAGCCGCGCGGGCCGCCGCCTCCCCCCGGCGGAGGCCTGCAACCGTCCGGCTGTCGCCGGGCATGCCCCGCAGGCTGCGGCCCGAAAAATTGCTCTCGCCTTGCACGATCTCTGGCTTCGCCGAAGATACTGCGTCTCGGCATAATCAAGCCGACGCTTGCTTCTGCTCTCGACTTTTCGTATTTTGGCTTCGCCGAAGATACTGCGTCTCGGCATAATCAAGCCGACGCTTGCTTCTGCTCTCGACTTTTCGTATTTTGGCTTCGCCGAAAATACTCCCGCCTCGGCAAAATGCAAATAAATTTGCTTTTGCACTCGGCTTATTCGTATCTTTAGAGAAGATAGGTTTCGGTTCGGCAATGCTCAAATAAATTTGGCATTGCTCTCACCTTGCACTATCTTTGCATCATGTCAGTCGTACGGAACACCGAGAGCGATCTCGAATTCGAAAACAAGATCCGGCCCCAGGCGCTGGAGACCTTCTCCGGGCAGGACAAGATCGTCGAGAATCTGCGCATCTTCATCAAGGCCGCCCTCATGCGGGGCGACTCGCTCGATCATGTGCTGCTGCACGGCCCTCCGGGTCTGGGCAAGACGACGCTGGCCAACATCATCGCCAACGAAATGGGCGCGCAGCTGCGCGTGACCTCGGGGCCCGTACTGGACAAGCCGGGCGACCTGGCGGGGCTGCTGACCAACCTCGAACCGGGCGACGTGCTTTTCATCGACGAAATCCACCGTCTGAGCCCCATTGTGGAGGAGTATCTTTATTCGGCGATGGAAGACTACAAAATCGACATCGTGCTGGACAAAGGTCCTTCGGCCCGGTCGATCCAGATCGAACTGGCCCCTTTCACGCTGGTAGGAGCTACCACGCGCAGCGGCCTGCTGACCTCGCCCCTGCGGGCGCGCTTCGGCATTCAGTGCCACCTGGAGTATTACGACGCATCGGTGCTGGCCGGCATCGTGCACCGTTCGGCCCGCATTCTGGATGTGTCGATCGACGATGACGCCGCTCACGAAGTGGCGCTGCGTTCGCGCGGCACGCCCCGTATCGCCAATGCGCTGCTGCGCCGCGTACGCGATTTCGCCATGGTCAAGGGTGAGGGGCATATCGACCTGGATATTACACGGATGGCACTCTCGGCGCTCAACATCGACTCGCGCGGTCTGGACCGCATGGACAACAAGATACTGGCCACCATCATCGAGAAGTTCGGCGGCGGCCCCGTGGGTCTGAACACCATCGCCACGGCCGTGGGCGAGGAGGCCGGCACGGTCGAGGAGGTCTACGAACCGTTCCTCATCAAGGAGGGATTCCTCAAGCGTACGCCCCGCGGCCGCGAAGCCACCCGGTTGGCTTACAGCCACCTGGGTTTCGATACGCCGCAATCCGAAAATTCGCTTTTTTAGCTGCCTATGATGCTGTCGATCGACTCCGAACGCTGCATCCGTTGCGGCCGGTGCGTGAAAGTTTGTCCCTCGCTCGTCTTCGGGCAGCCGGCGGCGCATGCCGACGTTAGGGTCGATGCGCCGGAGAACTGCATCGGCTGCGGCCATTGCGTGGCGGCCTGTCCGGCCGCTGCCGTGGAGCATGCCGCGTTCCCGGCCGGGACGGTCCATCCCGTCGACCGGTCGCTGCTGCCGTCGCCCGAGCAGCTGCTGCTCTTGTGCAAGGCGCGCCGCTCCAACCGTGCGCTGAGCCGGAAACCCGTTCCGGCCGAGTACCTCGACCGGATTTTGGAGGCTGCACACAGTGCGCCGACGGCAAGCAACCTGCAACAGGTGGGCTATACCGTCGTGACCGATCCGTCCGATCTGCGTTTCGTCATCGAACTGACGCTCGAATTCTGCCGCCGGATGCTGCGGCTGCTCGAAATGCCGGTCGTGGGGGCCGTTGTCCGCCGGCTGGTGAAGGGCGCCGGCCGCTACCGGCGCACGTTGCACCGCCTGATCGACGAATACGACCGGGAGGGCCGCGACCGCGTTCTGCGCGGTGCCACGGCCTTGATTCTCATCCATGCACCCGCGAAAAGCCGTTTCGGAGCCATCGACTGCCAGCTGGCCTATCAGAATGCTTCGCTGATGGCCGAAGCGCTCGGCGTGAGTCAGATCTATACGGGTTTCGTGCTTGCGGCTTCGCGGGGCGGCCGTATGAAACGGCTGGTCCGCCGGTTCGGCATCGCCGGAAGAGTCCATGCGGGCATGGCGCTCGGCATGCCGGAGTTCCTGTTTCCCAACCGCATCGACAAAAAACCGCTCGACGCCGTCCGCCGATAGGGTGCCGGGCGCGGTATTTGTTCCATGCGACGGCAAAACGACCATCGCATGAAATCCACTCTCGATCAGGAGGCGCTCCGCTACCACAGCGAGGGGCGCCCCGGCAAAATCGGCATCCAACCGACCAAACCGAGCCATACGCAGCACGACCTGTCGCTGGCCTACTCGCCCGGTGTGGCGGCGCCGGCGCGCGCCATTGCCGCCGATGCGGCCGAAGCCTACCGCTATACGAACAAAGGCAACCTGGTGGCGGTGGTCTCCAACGGTTCGGCCGTGCTGGGGCTGGGCAACATCGGAGCGCTGGCCTCGAAGCCCGTCATGGAGGGCAAAAGCATGCTTTTCAAGCGTTTTGCCGGCATCGACGCGTTCGACATCGAGGTCGACGAGACCGATCCCGAAACTTTCATCCGCATTGTCAAGGCGCTGGCCCCCACCTTCGGAGGCATCAATCTGGAAGACATCGCGGCACCGGCGTGTTTCGAGATCGACCGACGCCTGCGCGAGGAGCTGGAGATTCCGGTCATACACGACGACCAGCACGGTACGGCCATCATCGTCTCGGCCGCCGTTATCAACGGGGCGAAGATCGCCGGGAAAGAGGTGGCCGAACTTCGTGTGGTGGTCAACGGTGCCGGTGCTGCGGCCATCGCCTGCGCGCGCATGTTCCTGACGCTCGGCATCCCGCGCGAGCAGATCGTGTTGTGCGACAGCCGGGGTGTCGTGACCCGCTATCGCGACGATCTGAATCCGCAGAAACGCGAGTTCGCCACTTCGCGCCGCCTGGCCTCGCTGGCGGAGGCGCTGCATGGCGCCGACCTCTTCGTGGGGGTGTCGAAAGCCGATATTCTGACCGGGGAGATGGTCCGCACGATGGCCGGAAACCCGATGGTGCTGGCGCTGGCCAATCCCGACCCCGAAATAGCCTATGACGAAGCCATGCGCTCGCGGCCCGACATCATCTTCGCCACGGGACGCTCCGACTATCCCAATCAGGTGAACAACGTGTTGGGATTTCCGTTCCTGTTCCGCGGAGCGCTCGATGTGCGGGCTGCGAAGATCGACGACGGCATGAAACTCGCCGCCGCCCGGGCGCTGGCCGGATTGGCCCGGCAGCCGGTGCCCGAAAGCGTGTTGCGCGCCTATGCGCTCGAGCGGCTGGAGTTCGGACGCGACTATCTGATTCCCAAGCCGCTCGATCCGCGCCTGTTGCCTGTGGTCGCCGTGGCTGTGGCCCGCGCCGCCGTCGAATCGGGCGTTGCGCGGCGGCCTGTAGCAGATTGGGATGCCTATGCCGAAGAATTGCGCCGGCTGAATCCGATGTAGCATGGTTGGGCGGGTTTCCGTGCCCCGAATCGATGCGAAGGGATGCCGGTTCGGAAAGTTTGCTTATATTTGCAAGGTTCCGATTTCTGAGACCCAATGAAGAAAATCCTTTGCCTTGTTTTCGCCGGTTTAGGCGCAGCGGCATCCGCCGGCGCCCAGTCGCTTCCGCTTGCCTGTACCGAAGTAGGAACGCAACTCGAATATGCCGACTACGATTCCCGGGGCGCGTTGACGGGTTACACGCAGACGGTCGTTGCTGCGAGCGAATCCGGTCCCGACGGGCTGATCGTCGAGACCCGCACCGCCCTGCTGGATGCTGACCGCCGGCCGGTCGAACCCGACAAAGGAGGCGACGCGCTGCAGACCGGCCGGCTTGTCGTGAGTGCAGAGGGGATCTGTCTGCGTCCGGACGACTGGCTCGATATGGTTTCCGGAGACGATTGGAAGGCTTCGGTCGAATGCCGGGGCGACAAATATCTCATACCTGCCGTCCTGCAGGCTGGCCAGCTGCTTCCCGAGCTGGCGATGACATTGCACATCCGCACCGAAAACGGATTCAAGACTCAGGTGTCGATACGTATTTCCGATCGCCGGGTTGTGGCGCAGGAAACGACGACCGTGCCGGCCGGGACATATGAAACGGTGTGTCTGACCGAGACGGTGCATGTCAAATGGTCGGTGGTCGGGGCTGCGGCGCAGATCAGAACCTGGTATGCACCGGGCGTCGGCAGCGTCCGCGTCGAGAAACGGAACAAAAGAGGAAAAATCGAAAGCCGCTCCGAGCTGATCTCCGTGCTCCGCCCGCAGCGATAGGTGCCGCTGCGTTTTATGGCAGCACGAGCGCTGCGAATTCTTCGACCGCTATCGGCCGCACTTCGCAGTCGCCGATGCCGACCGGGAGGACGATGCGCAAGGTGCCGTCCTCGTTTTTCTTGTCCTTGTCGATCTCTTTCAGCAGCCGCCTCGCGTCGACCGGCGGGGTGAGGTCGAATCCCAGCGTGAGCAGCAGCGCCACGATCCGGTCGCGGTCGTCGGGCGTGAGCAGTCCCAGCCGGACGGCGACGTCGGCGATCATGGCCGTGCCGACGGCCACCGCCTCGCCGTGGTTCATCGCCGACGAACATTTCTCGATGGCGTGGGCCAGCGTGTGGCCCAGGTTGAGCTTGCGCCGTTCGCCCGCTTCGCGCTCGTCGCGTCCCACGATGTCGGTCTTCACGCGCACGGAAGCCGAAATGGCGTCGGAGAGCAGGTCGAGGTCGTTGCGCAGCGCCTCGAACGAGGTGCGCTCCAGGCGCGCGAAGAGATCGGCGTCGGCGATGATGGCCGTCTTGACCACTTCGGCCAGGCCGGCCCGGAACTCGCGCTCGGGCAGGGAGCCCAGCAGTGACGGATCGCAGATGACGAAACGCGGCTGGGTGAAGGTGCCGGCCATGTTCTTGTAGCCGTCGATGTTCACGCCGTTCTTGCCTCCGATCGAGGCGTCGACCTGACCCAGCAGGGTGGTGGGGATGAATCCGAAGGCCAGGCCGCGCATGTAGGTCGAAGCGGCGAAGCCGGCGATGTCGGTGACGATGCCGCCGCCCACGGCCAGCACGAAAGTCTGGCGGTCGACGCCCAGCTCGATGAAGCGGCGGTAGATCTTCTCGACCGTCTGCAGGGTCTTGATGCTTTCGCCCGAGCCGATCAGCACCCGTTCGTACGGGTCGAGCAACGGCCGGTAGAGCCGGTCGATCGTGGCGTCGCACACGACGACGATGCGCCCCCGGGGCAGGAGACCCGGCAGAAAGTCGGCCGTGGGGCCGATGTAGATTTCGCTCTCTTCCCGGATGCGGAAAGCAGGTTTCATGGTTGGCAGATTTTCTGAGCCAACAAATATAGAACAATTCGGCTTCATATCCAACAAGCGAATGCGCGGCCCGTCCGAAAAGGTGTTATTTCGGTCGGAACTTTATACGAGGTGAAAAGTGAAAGGTGAACTTTGCGAGTAAGCGAGGGCAGAGACTGCTTGCAGGCTATGCCGAGCGGGAGCAAAGTCAAGGCAACTTTGCGAGTAAGCGAGGGCAGAGACTGCTTGCAGGGTATGCCGAGCGGGAGCAAAGTCAAGCCGCCGCAGGCGGATTAAAGGTGAGGGGCGGCGACCGGAATGCTGCGCGTGCGGCGGAAAAACGGGAAACCTGCATTTTTAATCCCTATTTTTTAATTCTTAGTCTGCTTTTTCCTACCTTTGCGCTGTAAAACAACATTCGAATGCAAAAACTGCGCAACATCGCCATCATCGCCCACGTCGACCATGGCAAAACGACGCTCGTCGACAAGATGATTCTGGCAGGCAACATCCTGCGCGACAACGCCAAACAGAACGGAGAACTGATTCTCGATAACAACGACCTGGAACGCGAACGCGGCATCACGATCCTTTCGAAGAACGTTTCGGTCATCTACAAGGACTACAAGATCAACATCATCGACACTCCGGGCCACGCCGACTTCGGCGGCGAGGTCGAGCGCGTGCTGAACATGTGCGACGGCGTGCTGCTGCTGGTCGATGCGTTCGAGGGCACCATGCCGCAGACGCGTTTCGTGCTGCAGAAGGCCCTGTCGCTGGGCAAGAAACCCATCGTGGTGGTCAACAAGGTCGACAAGCCCAACTGCCGTCCCGAGGTGGTCAACGAGCAGGTTTTCGATCTGATGTTCTCGCTCGACGCCACCGAGGAACAGCTCGACTACAAGACCATCTACGGCTCGGCCAAGCAGGGCTGGATGTCGCACAAGTGGAACGAACCGACCGATTCGATCGTGCCGCTGCTGGACGCCATCATCGACGAGATTCCCGAACCGGACATCGTGGAGGGCACGCCGCAGATGCTCATTACGTCGCTCGAATATTCGGCCTACACGGGCCGCATCGCCGTGGGCAAGGTCACGCGCGGAACCCTGCGGGCCGGACAGAACGTGACGCTGGCCAAGCGTGACGGCGTGACGATGCAGAAAACCAAGATCAAGGAACTGATGGTCTTCGAGGGGCTGGGCAAGAAGAAGGTCGACGAAGTGGCATGCGGCGAGATCTGCGCCATCACGGGCATCGAGGGCTTCGAGATCGGCGACACGATCTGCGACTACGAGAATCCCGAACCGCTGCCGCCCATCGCCATCGACGAACCTACGATGTCGATGCTCTTCACGATCAACAACTCGCCCTTCTTCGGCAAGGACGGCAAATATGTCACTTCGCGCCACATCAAGGAGCGCCTCGACCGCGAGCTGGAGAAGAACCTGGCGCTGCGCGTGACGCCCGGTCCGTCGGCCGATTCGTTCAACGTCTTCGGACGCGGCGTGCTGCACCTTTCGGTGCTGATCGAGACCATGCGCCGCGAGGGTTACGAACTGCAGGTGGGCCAGCCCCGCGTCATCGTCAAGGAGATCGACGGCAAGAAGTGCGAACCCATCGAGGAGATGACCGTCGACTGTCCCGAGGAACACTCCGGCACGGTCATCGAACTGACCACCAAGCGCAAGGGTACGCTCGTCAACATGGTGTCGAACGGCGACCGCGTGCGGCTGGAATTCTCCATTCCCTCGCGCGGCATCATCGGCCTGCGCTCCAACATGCTGACGGCGACGGCCGGCGAAGCGATCATGACCCACCGGCTGAAGGGTTTCGAACCCTGGGTCGGCGAGATCGAGATGCGCATCAACGGCTCGATCATCTCGGGCGAGACGGGCACGGCCTACGCCTATTCGATCGACAAGTTGCAGGACCGCGGCCGCTTCTTCATCAGCCCTATGGACCAGGTCTACGAGGGGCAGGTCATCGGCGAGCACTCGCGCCAGAACGACATCACGGTCAATGTCACCAAGTCCAAGCAGCTCACCAACATGCGCGCTTCGGGTTCCGACGACAAGGCCGTCATCGTGCCGCCCAAGGTCTTCACGCTCGAGGAGGCGCTCGAATACATCAACGAGGACGAATACGTGGAGGTGACTCCCCACGCCATGCGTCTGCGGAAGATTCTGCTGCACGAGGTCGACCGCAAACGCGCTGCAAAATAGTATACGTATGACAACTCTCACCCTTTCGCTCTGCGTCGGTGCCGCAGCCGGTACGCTCGACGTGATTCCGATGCTGTTGCAGCGGCTTTCGCTGCGTTCGTGCCTCTCGGCGTTCTGCACCTATCTGTTCGCCGCCGTCATCATCTTCCATTGCAACCTGCCTTATCTGCCCTGGTGGGCCGACGGCATGGCCGTGACGCTGATGATGGCGCTGCCCGTGGTGCTCAACTTCACGGGCCGGGACCGCAAGGCTACTCCTGCGGTGTTGCTCAACGCGCTGGTGTTGGGGCTTTTGATCGCCGTCGCGAAACATTTCCTCTGAGCCGGGCGATCCTCCCGGTTTGTCGAGGGGCGTTCGGGGTTTTGCCGAGGCGAGAAAAGGTGCAAGAATTTGAACGTTTTCGATAATCCGAGGGCAGAGCCGTGCTTGCACAGGGCTATGCCGAGGCGAGAAAACCTGCTTGCAAAAGAACGTTTTCGATAATCCGAGGGCAGAGCCGTGCTTGCACAGGGCTATGCCGAGGCGAGAAAACCTGCTTGCAAAAGAACGTTTTCGATAATCCGAGGGCAGAGCCGTGCTTGCACAGGGCTATGCCGCGGCGAGAAAAGGGCAAGAATTTGAACGTTTTTTGTAGAAGATCGCACAAAAACCGAAAACCATGAAGAAGATAGGCATCGCCTGCGACCATGCGGGCTACGAAATGAAGGAGTTTCTGGTGGGCTACCTCAGCGCCCGCGGCTACGAGGTGCTCGACTTCGGCACCCATTCGCCCGAGAGCGTCGATTATGCCGATTTCGCCCACCCGCTCGCCGAGGCGATCGAATCGGGTGAGCTCAAACGCGGCGTAGGACTCTGCGGGTCGGGCGAGGGCATGGCCATGACGCTCAACAAGCATCGGGGTATCCGGGCCGGATTGTGCTGGAACACCGAAATCGCGACGCTGATCCGTCAGCACAACGACGCCAATGTCATTGTCTTTCCGGCGCGGTTCATCTCCAACGACGAGGCCGTTGCGATGTTGGATCTTTTCCTCGAAACTGCTTTCGAGGGTGGGCGTCATCAGAAGCGCCTGGAGAAAATGGCGCCGAAAAATTAGCGGCGCCATCGCGCGACCCCCGGAGGGCGTCAGAACGGAGGAGAGCATTCCCATTCGGGGAGCTTTCCGCCGTTTTTTTTCGGTTTCGACGACAAGCAGTCGCGGCAGATGCTTGGACGCAGCGCACGGAGAAGCCGCAGGAACGATGGTAGCCATGCAGAGGGCCCAATTCGCCAACGTAGTAGCGCAAGAACGTAGCAAGAGACGAGTCGGAGGCCACGGGCGAAGAAGCCCAATAGGACAAATGCGCTCCGGCTGCCGCCATGGCTCCCGTCGCGTCGAGGCGGTAGCCCGCAGCAGGCGTAAAAAGCAATCGCTAAAGGGAATGCGGCGGAGAGGGAAACAACACAGAATTTAAAATTCACAATGCAAAATGCACAATTTGTCATTCTGAGCGAAGCGAAGAATCTGTAACAATAGAATAACAGATTCTTCGTCGGCCGATGGTCTCCTCAGAATGACAAGCTACTGAATTGTTCTCGGCTCCGCAGCAGACTGGAATAAGCAACTGGCGGCAACGCGAAAAGGTAGAGGGAAAAGATGTTCGGGGTGGCCGCAACTTGTAGAGATAAACACCGGCGATAGCCGTGCGAGCCGAAGCCCCGCCACGCGGAGGCTCGCAAAACTCGCCCCGCTGGCTTCGGCACGAAAACAACAACAGCGCCGACCGAAGCAGAGCTTGCGAACTTACAACCTGCGCTCTTTCTGAATAAAGCGAACGCAGCCTGCGGAGTAGCGAGTCCGGCGACAACCGAAGCGGCGAGCCTTCGCGCCGGGAGGCTGCGGCTCGCGCAACACTGCGAATTGCGAAACCGCAGAACGACAAAAAACGGCGGTCGAACAACCGTCCGCAAACAACTATTCCTTATCAATCCTCCCGCGCCATTACGCCGCCAGCGGACTGCTGAATCTGCCGACCTCGCTGGCGGAAGCCGTGGTCTCCGCCACTCCGGGCCGTGGAACTGCTTTTGTCGAAAACGAAAGACGAAAATCGTCTGTCGAAAAAACTCGAATGCCTAATCGTGGATCGCATAGACGTAGGGCGTGACCTGGCGCAGCGCGTCGGCCTTGCGGGGATCGTCGAAAAGTCCGAATACAGCCGAGCCGCTGCCCGACATCGAGGCGTAGAGGGCCCCGGCGGCCAGCAGCTGTTCCTTGGCGGCGCGGATGGCAGGCCGGGCGGCGAAAACCGTCGGTTCGAAGTCGTTGGTGACGACTCCCTGCCACTCGGCCAGGGGGCGCCGGAGCCGTTCGCTCAGCGGGATTTCGGGTACGTGCGGCGTGATGCCGGCGTAGGCTTCGCGCGTGGAAACACCCTCGGCGGGTTTGATAAGGACGATGTGCAGACCGCCGAGATCGACGGGGTAGGGTGCCGTAATCTCGCCCTTGCCCGTGCACAGCTGCGGGGCGTTGTCGATGAAGAACGCCGTGTCGCTGCCCAGGGCGGCGGCGCAGGCAGTCAGTTCCGCCCGGGTGAGGTGCAGGGCGAAAAGTTCGTCGAGAGCCAGCAGCACGGCCGTAGCGTCGGACGATCCGCCGCCCAGCCCGGCGCCGAAGGGGATGCGCTTGTCGAGCCGGATGTCGACGCCGTCGATGCCGTAGCGCTCGTGCATGAGCCGGAAGGCCCGCAGGCAGAGGTTCTGTTCGGGCGGGCAGTCGACGGCCGTGCCTTCGGTGCGGAACCCGGCGCCGGGAGCAGCACGCCGCGTCACCTCCACTTCGTCGTAGAGCCCCCGCACGGGATACATGACGGTCTCCACATCGTGGAATCCGTCGTCGCGGCGGCGCAATACGTCGAGTCCGAGGTTGATTTTGCAGTTTGCGCGAAGAATCATGCTGCAAATTAAGAATTAAAAATCAGAATTTGAAAATTTTCGCCCGAATTTCCCCTACCTTTGCCGCATGGAATTCCGTACTGAAATCCGGGTTGCGCCGCTCGGCACGGAGATCGGCCATGCCGACACGGTGCTCTTTTTCGGGTCGTGTTTCGCCGGGGAGATGCGCCGGCGGATGGCGGCGCTGAAGTTCCGCACGGACGGCGACTTCACCGGGCCGCTCTTCAATCCGGCGTCGGTCGCGGCGCTGTTGCGGCGGGCTTCCGACCCGGCGCCTGCCACGGCCGACGAACTGCGGCAGGACGCCGATGGCTGGTGGTTCCACTATGACGCCAATACGTTGCTCAGCGATCCCGACCGCGAAACGGTGCTTTGCCGCTACAACGATGCGCTCGGCCGGTTGCGTGCGTTGTTGCCGCGGGCCCGCATCGTCGTCGTCACTTTCGGTACGGCGTGGGTCTACCGCCTCAAAGAAAACGGCCGCATCGTGGCCAACTGCCACAAGCAGCCGCAGGCGTTGTTCGACCGAGAACGGCTCTCCGTCGGATCGATCGTGGCCGAGTGGTCGCAGTTGCTGGCGGGGCCGCTGGCCGGCAAGGAGGTGATCCTGACGGTGAGTCCCGTGCGCCACCGCGGCGATGGAGCGGAGGGCAATTCGCTGAGCAAAGCCACGTTGCGCGTAGCGGTCGGCGAGCTGACCGAGCGTTTCGGGCATGCGCACTACTTCCCGGCCTGCGAGATCGTGACCGACGACCTGCGCGACTACCGTTTCTACGCCGACGATCTGGTCCACCCTTCGTCGCAGGCGGTCGATTACGTGTGGGAGCGTTTCGCCGAAGCGGCCCTCTCGCCGGAGGCCCTGCGCCTGCTGCCGGAGATCGGGCGCCTCAGGGCCCAGTGCAATCATCGTCCGCGCCGCGCCGACAGCGAAGCCTGGCAGTCGTTGCGTCGCCGGACGCTGGAGCGCATGGCCGAATTGGAACGGAGCGCCGGCATCGACTTTTCGGAGGAAGCGGCACAATTCGGCGGCGGGAGTTGGCGTTAGATGACCGGTCGGGCTTTTTGTCGTTGCGCGGGTTGACCGAAAAGCGGCAAAATGCAAATAAATTTCGTATTTTTGCTCCCGCCTCGGGGGTGCTCGAATAAATTCGGCATTCCGCCCGGCATATTCGTATTAGTGCTTTCCGGAATCTTCGAACGATGAAAAAACTGTTTCTGTTACTGCTCGGAGCCTTTTGCTCCCTCCCCATACAGGCTGCGCGCCCGCGGCTGGTCGTGCAGCTGGTCGTCGGGTCGATGCGGGCCGAAGACCTCGACCGTTATGCCGTCCACTTCGGCGAAGGAGGCTTCCGCCGGCTGGCCGAGGGCGGCGTGCGCTATGCCGAAGCCCGCTACGACTGCCAGCAGACCACCACGCCCGTTTCGCTGGCGACGCTCACCACCGGAGCCCTCCCCTCGACCCACGGGGTCATCGGCTCGCGCTGGCAGGACTATACCGACAACAGGACCGTGTGGCTCACCGACGGCCGCCAGGGCCCCGGGCCCTACCATCTGATTGCGCCGACGCTGGGCGAAGCGCTCCTGCAGCATGCGCCCGGCAGCCGTTGCGCGACCGTGGCCGTCGAGCCGGAATCGGCCGTCGTCATGGGCGGCCGCACGGAGGAGGTCTACTGGCTCGATGCGAAGCATTGCGGCTGGACCACCTCCTATCACTACGCTCCCGAGGTGCCGGAGTGGATCGCCCGCAGCAACCGCGAACGCTACAATCTTTCGTTCGTGGCCGATGCGTGGCGGACGCTCTACGACCGGAGCAGCTACCGCAACACGCGCCACTGGGACATCGTCGTGACGGGGCAGCCGGAGAAGAACCGTGCCGGAGCAGGTCCGGGGCGGCTGACGCTGGCCGACGACTACGAACGGCTGCTCTATACCCCGGCGGGCAATACGGCGGTGCTGGCCTTCGCCAAGCAGCTCATCGTGCAGAACCGGCTGGGCGCCGACGCCGAACCCGACCTGCTGAACATCTGTCTGGACACTTCGCGCCGCATCGTGGAAGCCTATGGGCCCGAATCGGTGGAGGCGGAAGACATGTTCTACCGGCTGGACCGCGATCTGGATGACTTTCTGACGTTCCTTTTTGCGCAGGTCGGCGAGGACGAGGTGCTGGTGGTGCTCACTTCCGACCATGGCACGAGCCCCTCCTACGATCTGGCCGCCACGGCTGCCGACCGCTTCAATGCGCGGCAGTTCGAAGTGATCGTCAACGGCTTCATGAACGTGCGCTACGGTGCGGGCGACTGGGTGACGGACTACAACGAAAACTGCATCTGGCTGAACCACAATCTGATCTACGAACGCGGGCTCAATCTGGCCGAAGTGCAGAACGAGGTGGCCATCTTCGCCATGCAGTTCGGCGGCGTGTCGCACGCCCTGGCCGCGACGGCCATGCGCACGAGCTACTTCGGAAGCGGCTATGCGCGGCGCCTGCAGAATAGTTTCTATCCGCGCCGCTCGGGCGACGTGGTGCTCAATCTGATGCCGGGCTGGATCGAGGAGCGCGACCGCTGCTCGTCGTCGTCGGGTTCGATGTACGGTTACGACACGGAGGTGCCGCTGCTGTTCTACGGCGCCGGCATCGCGCCGCAGCGCGTTCGGCGGCGTGTCGACATGACCTCGGTGGCACCGACGGTGGCACGGTTGCTGGAGATTTCGGAGCCGGCGGCCTCGGAGGGCGACCCGCTGGAAGAGATCGCGGAATAGGTGCGCGAACGCAGGAACGGGCGCTTCGCGGACGCATGTAGAACAAATGAAAAACCAACGGAAACAATGGACAAGATACAAGAGGAGATCATCGAGGAGTTCTCGGTATTCGACGACTGGCTGGACCGCTACGACTACCTCATCGGCCTGGGCGAGCAGCTCCCGGCCATCGCGCCGGAGCATCGCACGGAGCAGTATCTGATCAACGGCTGCCAGTCGCGCGTGTGGATCGATGCGCGGCAGGACGAGGCCGGGCTGGTGCACTTCACGGCCGACAGCGACGCTATCATCACCAAGGGCATCATTTCGCTGCTGATCCGGGTGCTGAGCGGACGTCCGGCCCGCGAGATCGTCGACACGGAACTCTACTTCATCGACGCCATCGGGCTGAGCTCCAACCTCTCGCCGACGCGCGCCAACGGGCTGGCGGCGATGGTCAAGCAGATGCGGCTCTACGCCCTGGCCTACGCCTCGAAGAACGACGCAAACAAGCAAGCCGAATGACACCCGAAGAGATATTGAAGGTGGAGCAGGACATAGTCCTGACTCTGAAGAACATCTACGACCCCGAAATCCCGGTCAACATCTACGATCTGGGCCTTATCTACGAGATCGACTACACGCCCGACGGCGTAGCCGACATCCGCATGACCCTCACGGCGCCCAACTGCCCGATGGCCGACATGCTGGTGGAGGACGTCAACGTGCAGGTGGCCAAGGTGCCCGGCGTGAAGTCGGTCAACGTGGTGCTGACGTTCGACCCGGTGTGGGACCGCAGCATGATGTCGGAGGAGGCGCTGCTGGAACTCAACATGTTGTAGCATGGAGGCGGAGCGCGTCGCGGAGATCGTGGAACGGCTGCGTGCCGGGGCCGGACATTGTGCCTGCGGCGGGCGGCTGGCCGCTCTCGACCCGTTGCAGCGCCACGAAATCTTCACGCACCTGGTCTTCGACCGGCTGGAGCGCAAGATGCGTCTGGTAGAGTCGCTGCACCGCGAGGCGGGCGAGAACTGGAACGTGACGTTCTACCTGCTCTATTTCCGCACGCTGGGCGACCGCAAGAATCAGGAAGCCTACCTGGAACTGGCGCGGCGCGTGCCCTACAAGGCCGTGTTGCGCGAACGGCTGACGCCCCATGCGGTGGAGGCGATGCTGTTCGGCGCCTCGGGGCTGCTGGAACTCTACCGCCACGACGACCATACGCTCGACCTGCGCCGGACTTTCGAACACCTGGCCGCTAAATACGAAATCGAGCCTATGTTGGCCGACAGTTGGGAGCTGAGCGGCATCCGCCCGGCCAATCATCCGGTGCTGCGGCTGGCGCAGGCTGCGGCGTTCTTCGCGCAGGACGAATTCGTGATGGCGCGGGCCATGGCCTGCCGCACCGAAGGCGACATCCGCCAACTTTTCTGCGTCGAAGCCCCGGCCTACTGGCGCACGCATTATATCCCCGGGGCCGAGAGCGACGAACAGCCCAAGCGCATCGGCGCTTTCAAGGCCAACATCATCGGAATCAATCTGGTAGCCATTCTGCAATTTGCATACGGCAGCTATACCGACAACGAATCGCTGCGCGAAAGCGCGCTGTTGCTGCTTGAAAAGCTCCCGGCCGAGGAGAACCGCTACATCCTGGCCTGGCGCGAACGGGGCCTGCGGGCCGCCAACGCTTTCGAAACGCAGGCGTTGCTGCAGCTCGCCACCGAGTACTGCGCTCCTGCGAAGGCCGCGGCTTCCCCTTCGGAAAGTGCCGCCGAAGCGACTGAAAAGAGTCCGTCCGCCGGTTTGCTGCGGTTGTTGCGGCCGGGTGGCCGGAGAACATCCGAGGCGGCGTCGGGTTCGGCGCGCTGCGAGGAGTGCCCGCTCGGCCGCCGTATTGTCCGCGACGCTAAAATCGCCCTGCGCGGGGCGGCGATGGAAGTGTAGGCGGCCGTCGCGATCCGGTTTTTTCGCAATCGATCATTGGAGCGCCGTCCGTCTTCGAACGGACGGCTTTTTCTGTGCGTTTTCAAAGGAGAGTCCGCGGAAATTCGCGGCCGTTCGGGCATGGATGCGCTTGTCCGGGGATGCTGCGCCGTAGGTTGTGAACCGGCATCCGGTGCGGAATCTCCGGAGCTGCCGATTCTGCCGGAAAGGACCGGCTAAACCGTCGCTTCGAACTTGTAGAGCTGGTCGCCGCGACGAACCAGGCCGGGGGTGCGGATGGCGCAGAGCTCGCCCTGCGAAACGCCGTCGACGGGCGAACCGTCGGGCCCGTGCAGTTCGTCGAGCTGCTGTTCGGCCACGCCCGTGGTAGGGCCCATGAAGAAAATCTCCTCGCCGCGCCGCAGCGGTGCCGCTTCGACGAGCACCTCGGCGACGGACAGCTTTTTGAAGAAGTTGGTCACCTTGCCCACGTAGACCTTGCGGCGCGTGGCCGCGGAGCCGTAGTGCGCGCTGTGCTCGGCGACGGGGCGTCCGGCGTAGTAGCCTTCCCAGAAACCGCGGTTGAAGACCGTACGCAGGCGCTCTTTGAGTCCGGCGGCCAGGGCGGGCGTATAGGTGCCCGCCTCGATGGCGCGCAGCGCCTCGTCGTAGCATTCGACCACGCGCTTGACGTATTCGGCACCCCGGGCGCGGCCCTCGATCTTGAGCACGCGCACCCCGGCGTCGATCATGCGGTCGAGGAAGTCGATGGTGCAGAGGTCCTTGGGCGAGAGGACATATTGTCCGTCGACGTCGACCGCCGCGCCGGTCTCCCGGTCGGTGAGGGTGTATTTGCGGCGGCACAGCTGGCGGCAGGCGCCGCGGTTGGCCGAACAGCCGGTCTCGTAGAGCGAGAGGTAGCATTTGCCCGAGATGGACATGCAGAGCGCTCCGTGGGCGAACATCTCGATCTCGACCAGCTCGCCCCGCGGTCCGCGGATGTCGTTCCCGACGATCTCGCGGCGGATGCGCGCCACCTGCTCCAGCGTCAGTTCGCGTGCCAGGACGACCGTGTCGGCCCACTGCGAGAAGAACTTGACGGCCTCGGAGTTGGAGATGTTGCTCTGGGTGGAGATGTGCACCTCGACCCCCACGCGGCGGGCATAGAGGATGGCGGCCATGTCGGTGGCGATGATGGCGTCGACGCCCTCGGCCTTGGCGCGGTCGATGATCTCGTTGACCGTGGCGATCTCCTCCTCGTAGACGACGGTGTTGACCGTCAGGTAGGCTTTGAGCCCGGCGGCGTGGGCCGTGGCGACGATGCGCGCCAGGTCGTCGGCGGTGAAGTTGGCGGCCGAGGCCGACCGCATGTTGAGGCGGCCGATGCCGAAGTAGACCGAGTCGGCCCCGGCCTGGATGGCGGCGGCCAATGCTTCGTACGACCCCACGGGGGCCATGATCTCTATGTCGCTGCGCTGCATGGATTTCGATTCGGAATGCACGTTTTGAAATTACTTCCCCGGCGGCCCGATTCCGTTCCGGGTCCGCATGATCCGCCGTTTGTTGGCGGAAATCGCAATTTTGGCTTCTCTTGGGCTGCGGGGTACTGAGGATACGGATTTCCCGGTGCGGATCATTTCGTCCGGCCCATCAGTCCGGCGGCGAACTCGCGCAAGGGGGCGGTCCGTGCGGCGTCGACCGGAAGGGTGTCGAGCTGGGCAAGGGCCCGTTCGAAGCGCAGCTCGATCTGCTGCTCGGCCAAATGGGGCACGTCGAGCCGGTCGAAGACGGCTTTCACGGCGGCGATCTTCTTCTGAGGGTCCATTTCCGTGTCGGCCAGCAGGGCGCGCAGTTCCTTGCGCGTCGCCTCGTCGGCCCGGCTCATCGCCGTGACCACCAGGTAGGTTTTCTTGCCCTCCAGGATGTCGCCGCCGATGGCCTTGCCCAGCCGCTGGTCGCCGTAGCTGTCGAGCAGGTCGTCCTGCAGCTGGAAGGCCAGGCCCAGCTCGACGGCGAAGCGCCGGAGCTTGCGGCAGTCCTCCTCGGAAGCACCGCCCAGCAGGGCGCCGATCTGCACCGAACCGGCCAGCAGGGCCGAAGTCTTCAGTTCGATCATGTGCATGTATTCGACCACCGAAACCTTCTGCTTCTGCTCGAAGTCCATGTCGTACTGCTGCCCCTCGCACACTTCGAGGGCCATGGTGTCGAACGTGGCGAGCACCTGCGGCACCTGCGCCGCGGGGAGCATGCTCAGCAGCCGGTAGGCGTAGATCAGCATGGCGTCGCCCGAGAGGATGGCCACGTTGCGGCCCCATTTGGCGTGCACCGAGGGCTTGCCGCGGCGGATGGCCGCGTTGTCCATGATGTCGTCGTGCAGCAGCGTGAAGTTGTGGAACACCTCGACGGCGCCGGCGGCCGGCAGCGCCTGCTGGACGTTGTCGGAGAAGACGGCGTGGGAGAGCAGCACCAGCATGGGCCGCAGCCGTTTGCCGCCGCCGGAGAGCGAATAGGCGATCGGGGCGTAGAGAAGTTCCGGTTCGGCGGGGAACTCGGCCTGGGCGAGGTAGTTTTCGATCAGGGACTGCAGCTGGTCGTTCGTGTACATGGTTCGTTTCGTTCGTAATTTGCTCCAAAAGTAGAAAAAAAGTTTGAAGTTCCCGAATTTTGGATTACCTTTGTAAGAGATGGACTGAGTCTCAGCGGTATCCCGGCGGGTCCGGTGCTGTGAGGCGCAGGCTGTCCTTGCAATGGATCGGCTGCGGCCGGGCAATTGCGATGCGATTCGCCGTTGCTTCCGGTTTGCGCCGTCCGAAAATCAACCAACCCAAAAAAACTTTTCGGACCTTTTATGAAAAAACTGGCTATCGGAATCGACATCGGCGGCATCAACACGGCTTTCGGTCTGGTCGACGAACAGGGCGACCTCTATGCCGAATCGGTCATCTCAACGAAAAAATACCCTTATTTCGACGACTATCCTGCCTATGTGCAGGATCTGTGCGAGGCCATGCGGGCCCTGGCCGACAGTCTCTCGTTCGAGTACGAGCTGGCGGGCATCGGCATCGGCGCCCCCAACGCCAACTTCCACCGCGGCACGATCGAGACGCCGGCCAACCTGTGGAAATTCCGTGAGGGCGAGAAGAACCCCGACGAGAGCCGCCGCATCTTCCCGCTTGTCGACGACATCTCCAGGTGTTTCAACGGGGTGCGCACGCTGATGACCAACGACGCCAACGCCGCGACGATCGGCGAGATGGTCTACGGCAATGCCCGCGGGATGCGCGATTTCGTGATGATTACGCTCGGTACGGGTCTCGGCTCGGGTTTCGTCGCCAACGGCGAAATGATCTACGGCCACGACGGTTTCGCGGGCGAATTCGGCCATATCTGCGTGGAGCGCAACGGCCGTCGGTGCGGTTGCGGCCGCCGGGGCTGTCTGGAGGCCTACGTCTCGGCCACGGGTATCAAACGCACGGTCTTCGAACTGATGTCCACGATGTCCGAGCCGAGCAAGCTGCGCGACATTGCTTTCAACGATCTCGACGCTTCGATGATTTCGGTGGCGGCCGAGTCGGGCGATGCCGTGGCCAAGGAGGCGTTCCGTTTCACGGGCGAACTGCTGGGCCGGGCGCTGGCCGACGTGGTGACGGTGACCTCCCCCGAAGCGATCTTCCTCTTCGGCGGTCTGTCGAAAGCCGGCAAGCTGATCTTCGAGCCCACGCAGTGGTATATGGAGGAGAACATGATGTTCACCTTCAAGAACAAGGTGAAGCTGCTCCCGAGCGGCATTCAGAGCAAGAACGCCGCCATCCTCGGCGCTTCGGCGCTGATCTGGCAGGAGCTGGCGAAATAGCGGTCGCGACGATTGCTGACAAGGCGGATCCGGTTGCCGGTTTCGCCTTGTTTTGTGGGTGCGGGGCCGGTTTCCGGAAGGGACGCCGCGCCGTATGACCATTGGGAAAAACTTGTCCGCAAAAATACCCTCGTTGTCGTTTCGGCCGGCTTTCGGAGCCGTGCGGGCCGCAGCTATCCGGTTTGCCGGGCGTGTTCTGTCGGCTGTGACGCGGGCCGGTTGTAAAACCCTGCTTTTGACAGGGCGCAGACTGAGGTCCGAAAGTAATCCTGCATCCCTGCCAACCGACGAGCCGATGGCAGAATCGACGGGTGGGGGGATTTGCGCATAAGCATATTTGGAAAATCTCTGCTTTCGCTTGTCCGCAGCGCTGCGGGCCATGTCCCGGGGCCGGAACGCTCCGTGCGATGGGGCAGTCCTTCCGACCCGGAGTGGCAGGGACCACGGTCCCTTTCAGAGATGTTTTCTTGTTTGGGCAAAGTATCCGGTTAACTTGATGCTGCGCCCGGTTTAAGAAAGCGCTTGTGCCAGTGCGGTCGGGCAGATTCAGCGATCCGCCGGCACCCCGATCGGAGCGCCGGCTGTACATCCCAGCCTGACGCGGGGCTTGCGACTAATGAATTGACATGCGACCTTGCGCCGGTGCCGGTTCGCGCCCACAGCTGCGGCCCGCACGGCTCCAAGAGCCGCATGACGCATCGGCATTCCTTGCAAAATCATCGGTCCGCACTCTCCGCGCCATCCATTCCAGCGATCGCCCGCAACGCCTGCTTCGGGCTACCGCAACAACACGACGGGAGCCTTGGGCGGCATCGGCGACGAGGGTACGGCCTGGTCGTCCTCTACGTTCGCCGACGGTAGTAACAACGCAGGCCGTCTGTTATTCAAGGGCAGCCTTGTGAACCCGTTGAACAACATCAACCGCTCTTACGGCTTCTCCGTGCGCTGCGTCCAGCATCTGCCGGACTGCCTTGTCCCCGGGGTGCGCTGCGGAGAGCGAAGCGGAGCTTTTCCAATACATTCCCGGTGTGCGGCCGGCCGATTTCCCCGATTTCCCGATTTCCCGGCCGATTTTTCCCGATATTCGGTCGGAAGAACATTCCGTTTCGGCCGCCGGAGCCGGCAGGCGTAACAGCGGCAGCGATCGGACGATAGGATATTCTTCGCACAAGACTCCGTATGGAAGAACCGGATTGCCGTACGAAAATATCCGGATTTGTTTGGCGGGGCGGAGAAAATGACCTACTTTTGTACACTTAACGACGCTCCTCGCCGGGGGCGGGTGCCGCCCGGTCCTGGAAAGGTTATGAGGAGCGGCCGGGCGCCGTCGCCGGGCCGCCGGAAAAGGCGGGTGCGGCAGCGATGCGGCCGGCGTACAACCTTAGCAAACGAAACAAGACAAGAGAGATATGAACCGTAAGTTTTTGATCCTCCTTTTTGTTCTGACCTGTGTAGCCGGTCGGGTCTGGGCCCAGATGACCGACGATCAGATCATCGACTACGTGCAGCGCGGAGTCACCTCCGGCAAGAACCAGCAGCAGCTCGCCCGCGAACTGCTCGTGCGCGGCGTGTCGCAGTCGCAGCTGTTGCAGCTGAAAGCCAAATACGATGCGGGCGAACTGAACGCTTCGGGCAGCAAGAGCGGCTCGAAGTCGGGCCAGGGCCAATCGCTGCTCTCGGCGACCGAGCGGACGGACATTCTGCGCGACGTCTCCGACGAGGAACCCTCGCGCGTGGCGGTCCGCACCGCGAGCCGCACGGCGGAAGATGCACGCTCGGGAGGCGGAAGCGCGATTGCGGCCGCTCCGGGCAACGGGGAGCCGAACGGCGCCGGTTTCGACGGCGAGGGCGGCGATGCGGCCTATCGCTATGTCAACGCCCGCGACACGGTCGGCAAACGCCGGATCTTCGGTCGCAGCGTGTTCAGCGGCAAGACGCTGACCTTCGAACCCAATGCCAACATGGCGACCCCCGAAGCCTACCGGCTCGGTCCGGGCGACGAGGTGGTCGTCGACGTGTGGGGCGCCAGCGAAGACTATATCTGCGAGGTCATCTCGCCCGAGGGCAGCATCATGGTGACCGAGATCGGCCCGGTCTATCTCAACGGACTCACCGTCCGCGAAGCCGCCGCCCGCATCCGCAATCTTCTTGCGCGCAAGTATGCCGGCGTCGCGGGCGAATACCCCGCCACCGAGGTGCGGGTGACGCTGGGACAGATACGGACCATTCAGGTTCACGTCATGGGCGAGGTCGAGGTGCCGGGCACCTACCGGCTGTCGTCGTTCTCGTCGGCATTCCATGCGCTCTATCGTGCCGGCGGCGTTACCGACATCGGTACGCTCCGCCAGATCGAACTGTTGCGCAACGGACGCCGTTTCGCGCTTCTCGACCTCTATGAATACCTCTTCTCGGGCAAGTTCGGGCAGGACGTGCGTCTTGAGGAGGGCGACGTCATCCTGGTACATCCCTACGGCCGGCTGGTCGAGGTGAAAGGCAAGGTGAAGCGCCCGATGTACTACGAAATGAAGGAGGGCGAGACGATGCGCGACCTGTTGGGCTACACGGGCGGTTTCACGGGCGATGCCTATGACCGCGAGGTGCGCGTGGTGCGCCGCTCGGGCCGCGAGCACGAGTTCTTCAGCGTGCCGGTCGACAAGTTCGACGGCTTCGTGCTGGAGGACGGCGACGAAATCGAGGCCGACGCCGTGCTGGACCGCTTCGCCAATCGTGTCGAAGTGCGCGGTGCGGTGTTCCGTCCCGGTCTGTACGAGTTGTGCGACGATGTGGCCACGGTCGGGCAGCTGGTCAAGCGCGCCGAGGGGCTCAAGGACGAAGCGTTTCTGTCGCGCGCACTGCTTTATCGTGAGTGCGACGACCTGCTGCAGCGGATGATTTCGGTCGACCTGGCCGGCATCGTCCGGGGCACGACGCCCGACATTCCCCTGCAGCGCAACGATGTGCTGGTGATCTCCAGCCGCCACGATCTGAACGAACTGGGCGGATTCACCATCAGCGGCGAGGTGGCGCAGCCGGGCACCTATCCCTATGTGGAGGAGATGACCCTCGAAGACCTTATCGTGCAGGCCGGCGGTCTGCTCGACGGCGCTTCGACGGTGCGGGTGGAGATCGCGCGCCGGCTGAAAGATCCGCAGAGCACGACCGCCTCGAACCGGCTGGGGCAGGTCTTCACCTTCTCGCTCAAGGACGGTCTGGTGGTCGACGGCACGCAGGGATTCGTGCTCGAACCTTTCGATGTGGTGGCCGTGCGCAAGAGCCCGGGCTATCAGGAGCAGCGCATGGTGACAATATCGGGCGAAGTGGTCTTCTCGGGCGAATATGCCCTGCTGCACAAGAACGAGCGTATCTCCGATCTGGTGAAGCGTGCCGGCGGCGTGACCTCCGACGCCTACATCCGCGGCAGCCGTCTGATGCGTCAGATGAACGAGGAGGAGCGCGCCCTGCGCGACGATGTGCTGCGCATGGCCCGGCTCGACGGCGGCTCCGACTCGCTCTCGGTGGAGAAACTGCGCGAGAACGACACCTACACTGTGGGCATCGAACTCGAAAAGGCGCTGGCCAACCCCGGCTCCGACTACGATGTGGTGCTGCGCGAAGGCGACCGTCTTTTCGTGCCGGAATACGTCAGCACGGTGAAGATCGTGGGCGAAGTGATGCGCCCCAACACGGTGCTCTACTCCAAAAACAAGAAATACAAGGATTATATCGACCAGGCGGGCGGTTATGCCGTGCGGGCCAAGAAGAGCCGCACCTACATCGTCTACATGAACGGCATGATCTCGCGCAGGAAGAACCGGATCGAACCGGGCTGTGAGATCATCGTGCCCCGCAAACGCTTCCGTCCCGGTTTGGGCGTGACGGAGATCATGGGTCTGGCGACCTCGGCCGCTTCGCTCGGCACGATGGCCGCTTCGATTGCCAACCTTGCAAAATAAGCCGCTATGAAGAACGACATGCAGGAAAATGCTGCCCCCTCCCGGCAGACTGCCGAGGATGAAATCGATCTGCTGGAACTTGCCCGCAAGGTGTGGGCCGAGCGCAAGCTGGTGTTGCGCTGGTGTTGCTACGCCGCTGTGATCGGACTGATCGTAGCGTTCAGCATTCCGAGGGAGTACACCACCGTTGCGGTGCTGGCTCCCGAGACTGCGTCGAACAAGAATTCGCTCGGCGGACTGGGCGCTTTGGCCAGCATGGCCGGCATCAACGTGGGCGGCATGACCGAGACGGATGCGGTGAATCCCGATCTTTACCCCGACGTGGTGGCTTCGGTGCCTTTCGTTGTCGAACTCTTTCCGGTCCGGGTCGAGACGGCCGACGGCGCCTTGCAGACCGACCTTTACACCTACCTGAAGAAACATACGCGGCGCCCCTGGTGGAGCGTGGCGATTGCCGCTCCGTTCCGGGCGCTCGGGTGGTTCATGTCGCTGTTTCGCGACGAGATGCCCGAGTCCGACGGTCAGGCGGCCGATCCGTTCCGTCTGAAGCCCGACGAAAACCGCATTGCCGAGGCGCTGGGACAGCGTGTGATGGTTGCCGTGGATAAGAAGAATTCGCTGGTGACGCTTTCGGTGACGATGCAGGACCCGCTGGTCTCGGCGACCGTGGCCGACACCGTCATGCACAATCTGCAAACCTATGTCACCGACTATCGCACCAACAAGGCGCGCAACGACCTCGAATTCACGCAGCAGCTCTACGATGAATCGCAACGGGACTATTATGGTGCGCAGCAGCGTTATGCGCGTTACATGGATGCCAATCAGAACGTCGTGCGGCGGGCAGTGCGTACCGAGCAGGAACGCCTGGAGAACGAGATGACGCTGGCTTACAATATCTACAATCAGATGGCCCAGCAGCTGCAGGTCGCCAAGGCCAAGGTGCAGGAAAGCACGCCGGTCTATGCTGTCGTACAGCCTGCGACGGTGCCTCTCAAAGCGTCGAAACCATCCAAAACGATGCTGCTTGCCGGGTTCGTTTTCTTTGCAGCGGCCGCTTGCGTGGCCTGGATTCTTTTCGTGCGCGATCTTTTCGGTCGTTTGCGGCGGGAGTTCGGCCGCTCGGCCGGAGAGGAGTAGCTGTCCGATGCTGTATTTGCATATCGGCCCGACCATCAATGGTCGGGCCGGTTCGTTTTTGTTTCGGGAGGGACGGCTGTCCTTTCTGCGCTCGCTTCGTTTTCTGTTGTCTTTGTCGGTCAGCTTTACACCCCGCGCTCCAACTCTGTTCCCCTTCTCATCATTCTATCTCCCGTCTCTTTCGCCTTTCCTCTCCTTTCTCCCCTCCGGCTTGCCCCGTCCCTGCTCAAGCCATGCTATGTTTCTCCTTGCACTCGGATTCAGACCCTTCATCAGTCTCCCCGGTGAACTTTTCCGCGTGAATAATTTTTGTTTTATCTTCGCTCCCGGCAACTTCACACCCGGAGTGGTGCGGATCATGGTTCGCATCAGCGTGGTTAGCAGATTCAGCAGTCCGCTGGCGGCGTAATGGCGCAGGAGGATTAAAGGAAAATCGTTGTTCGTTTGCGGTTGTTTGACAGCTGGTTTTATCGGTTTTGATAGCGGTATGGGAGTTGTTCTCGTGCCGAAGTCCGCGGGGCGAGTTTTGCGAGCCTCCGCAGGGCGGGGCTTCGGCTCGCACGGCTGAACGCCGGTGTTTGCGATTCGAGCTTTACCAGCCTACCGGGAAACAATTCCTATTTCCGACTCGCGTTGCTGCCAGTTGCATATTCCAGTCTGCGGCGGAGTTTGCGAACAATTTAGTAATTTGTCATTCTGAGGAGCAGAGCGACGAAGAATCTGTATCAAGTATACGTAGACAGATTCTTGACTGCACTGCGTTTGTCTTTCTCCTCCTTGCTCGGCATAATCCGCAAGCGGTCTCTGCTCTCGCTGCGTTCGTCGATCCACTTCGTTCAGAATGACAAAGGGCTTGAGATTCGGACGCAGCCTGCGGGGCACGCTTGCGGGCCGCAGCCTTGGCCGGCGGAGGCCCGCACGGCTCGAGGAGCCGCACGATGCAACGACATTCGTACAGAAACCATTGTTCCGCACCCTCCGCCGCATTCCTCATAGCGATTGCTTTTCGCGCCTGCTGCGGGCTACCGCGTCAGCGCGACGGGAGCCTTGTCGGGCGTCGGTGTGAGCGGCAGTTGGTGGTCTTCTTCGCCTTTTTCCGCTTCGGTGTGTGTCGCGAGTGCCCTGTGGCTCTATCCGTCGGAGGTGCGCCCGACGGACAGCGGTACGTTGGCGTTCCGGTCGGTCGCCGTTTCCGTGCGCTGCGTCCAAGCATCTGCCGGAAGTTGCCGCCGGGGATGCCGGAGCGCCGGATGCTCCGGAATTTCCCGGCATAAAATTGTGTGGCCCTGCTTTTGCGTTTTCCGTGGAAAATCACTACTTTTGTAAGATTTCGTACGCTAATTCAGCCAACAACGCACACCTATGGATATAGTTGCCAGTCTGATCAAGATGATTTTCGGCTCGAAAGCCGACAAAGACCGCAAGGAGATCGAACCTTATCTGCTGAAGATCAAGGCCGTATACCCCGAAATCGAGGCGCTCTCGAACGACGGCCTGCGCGCCCGCAGCGAGGAGCTCAAGCGCCGCATCGCCGACTGCATCGCCGGGGACGAGGCCCGCATCGTCGAGCTCCGCGCCCGGCTCGAACAGCCCGAAACGACGCTCGAGGAGAAGGAGAAGATTTCCAAGGAGATCGACGACCTCACCAAACGCATCGACGACCGCATCGAGGAGAAGCTCGACGAGATTCTGCCCGAAGCGTTCGCCATCATGAAGGATACGGCGCGCCGCTTCGCCGAGAACGAGACCGTCGAGGTGACGGCCAACGATTTCGACCGCGAGCTGGCCGCTTCGAAGGATTTCGTCCGCATCGAGGGCGACAAGGCCCTCTACGCCACTCATTGGCTCGCCGGCGGCAACGACATCAAGTGGGACATGGTCCACTACGACGTGCAGCTTTTCGGCGGCGTCGTGCTCCACAAGGGCAAGATCGCCGAGATGGCCACCGGCGAGGGTAAAACCCTCGTCGCCACGCTTCCCGTGTTCCTCAACGCACTGGCCCGGAAGGGCGTGCACCTCGTGACGGTCAACAACTACCTGGCCAAGCGAGACAGCGAGTGGATGGGCCCCATGTACGAGTTCCACGGTCTCTCGGTGGCCTGCATCGACGATACGCAGCCCAATTCCGACGCCCGGCGCGACGCCTACATGGCCGACATCACCTTCGGTACCAACAACGAGTATGGTTTCGACTACCTGCGCGACAACATGGCTTCGTCGCCCAAGGACCTCGTGCAGCGCAAGCACCACTTCGCCATCGTCGACGAGGTCGACTCGGTGTTGATCGACGATGCGCGCACGCCGCTCATCATCTCGGGTCCCGTGCCCAAGGGCGAGGACCAGATGTTCGAGCAGTACCGTCCCGCCATCGAAAACCTCTACAACCTGCAGAAGAACCTCGTTACCGGCTTGCTGGCCGAGGCCCGCAAGCTCATCGCCGACGGCAACAGCGACGAGGGCGGCGTGAAGCTCTACCGTACGCACAAGGGTCTGCCCAAGTACAAGCCGCTGATCAAGTATCTCTCGGAGCAGGGCGTCAAGGCGTTGATGCAGAAGACCGAGAACATCTACATGCAGGACAACAACCGCCGCATGCCCGAGATCACGGACGACCTCTACTTCGTCATCGACGAGAAGCTCAACTCCGTGGAGCTCACCGACAAGGGGCACGAGGCGCTCTCGAAATACTTCAACGAGGACGGTTTCTTCGTCCTGCCCGACATCGGGTCGGAGGTCGCCGAGTTGGAAAAGAGCGACCTTTCGGCCGAGGAGCGGGCCCGGAAGCGCGACGCCGTCATCAACGACTACTCCGTCAAGTCGGAGCGCGTGCATACGGTCCACCAGCTGTTGAAAGCCTACGCCATGTTCGAGAAGGACATCGAATACGTGGTGATGGACAACAAGGTCAAGATCGTCGACGAGCAGACGGGGCGTATCCTCGAAGGCCGCCGTTACTCCGACGGCCTGCACCAGGCCATCGAGGCCAAGGAGCATGTCAAGGTCGAGGCCGCGACGCAGACTTTCGCGACCATCACCTTGCAGAACTACTTCCGCATGTACCACAAGCTGGCCGGTATGACCGGTACGGCCGAGACCGAGGCTTCGGAGTTCTGGTCGATCTACAAGCTCGACGTGGTGGCCATCCCCACCAACCGGCCCGTCATCCGCGACGACCGCCAGGACCTGATCTACAAGACCAAGCGCGAGAAGTACAACGCCGTCATCGAGGAGATCGTGCGCCTCGTGGGCGAGGGCCGTCCGGTGCTCGTCGGTACTACGTCGGTCGAGATTTCGGAGTTGCTGAGCCGCATGCTCAAGCTCCGCGGCATCAAGCATAACGTTCTGAACGCCAAGCAGCACCAGTTGGAGGCCCAGGTCGTGGCCGAGGCCGGACGTGCAGGGCAGGTGACCATCGCCACCAACATGGCGGGCCGCGGTACCGACATCAAGCTCACGCCCGAGGTCAAGGAGGCCGGAGGTCTGGCCATCATCGGTACCGAGCGCCACGAAAGCCGCCGTGTCGACCGGCAGCTGCGCGGCCGTGCCGGCCGCCAGGGCGACCCGGGTTCTTCGCAGTTCTTCGTCTCGCTGGAGGACGACCTGATGCGTCTGTTCGGTTCGGGCCGCATCGCCGCCATGATGGACCGCATGGGCCACAAGGAGGGCGACGTGATCCAGGCCGGCATGATGACCAAGGCCATCGAGCGGGCCCAGAAGAAGGTCGAGGAGAACAATTTCGGCATCCGCAAGCGTCTGCTGGAGTATGACGACGTCATGAACTCGCAGCGCGAAGTCATCTACACGCGCCGTCGCCATGCGCTCTACGGCGAACGCGTCGAGATCGACCTCAACAATATCATGTACGACTTCGCCGCCGATTTCGTCGAGACCCACCGGGGCATCGATTTCGCGGATTTCCGTTTCGAAATGATCCGCGAGGTGGCCGTCGAGCCCACGTTCGACGAAAAGACCTACGACGACGCCAAATTCGACGAGCTCGTCGAGGCCATCGTCGGAGACCTCAAGGAGGCCTGCGTCCGCCGTGCCAAGGCCGTTGCCGATACGGTGCGGCCCGTCATGCAGCGCATCTACGAGGACAAGAAGGACCAGCTCGATTCGAACCTCTATTTCCCCATTACCGACGGTCACCTGGGCTACAACGTGCCGGTGAACTTGCGCAAGTGCAAGGAGAGCGACGGTGCCGAAATCTTCAAGGTCTTCTCCAAGGTGGTGATGTTCACTACCATAGACGACGCTTGGCGCGAGCATCTGCGCGAGATGGACGACCTGCGCCAGAGCGTGCAGAATGCCACCTACGAGCAGAAGGACCCGCTGCTGATCTACAAGTTCGAGTCGTTCGGACTCTTCTCCAAGATGCTCGTCCGGATCAACCGCGACGTGCTGGCCGTGCTCAACAAGGCCTATATTCCGGTCCGCGACCAGAATGCAGAGTCCGTGCAGCGCGAGCGGCAGCAGCACGCCAAGGTCGATGTCAACAAGCTGCAGGCATCGCGCATGCAGGCCGCCGCACAGGCGGGCCAGGGCGAGCGGCAGAAGCCCATGCCTGTCCAGGCCGAGAAGAAGGTGGGGCGCAACGACCCCTGCCCCTGCGGTTCGGGCAAGAAGTACAAGAACTGCCACGGCAAAGGCATGTAAACCTCGATCCGCCGCACGCGCAGCATTCCGGTCGCCACCCCTCACCTTTAATCCGCCTGCGGCGGCTTGACTTTGCTCCCGCTCGGCATAGCCTGCAAGCAGTCTCTGCCCTCGCTTACTCGCAAAGTTCACCTTTAACTTTTCACTTTTCACCTTATCCAAGTGGGTTACAACGAAGAAAAACAGCGGCAGCTGGACATGCGCTACCTGCGCATGGCGCGCATCTGGGCCGAGAACTCCTATTGCGTGCGGCGGCAGGTCGGGGCGCTGATCGTCAAGGACAAGATGATCATCTCCGACGGCTACAACGGCACCCCCTCGGGTTTCGAGAACAAATGCGAGGACGAGGAGGGCAGGACCAAGCCCTACGTCCTTCACGCCGAGGCCAACGCCATCACCAAGGTGGCCAAGAGCGCCAACAACTGCGACGGCTCCACGCTCTACATCACCGCCGCGCCATGCCTCGAGTGCTCGAAGCTCATCATTCAGGCCGGCATCCGGCGTGTCGTCTACAGCGAGGACTACCGTTCGGAGGACGGGCTGAACCTGCTGCGCAAGGTAGGCATCGAATGCGTTCAGTATCAGTAGACTATAAAACGGGCAGGCGATGAAAATCCGGTTTCTGACATGTTTGTTGTTTTGCGGACTTGCTCTGCCGGTGCAGGCGCGGACGCAGGAGCCGGCGACGGCATGCGAGTTCAATCCGGGCGAGCTTCCGGCCGCCGTGCCCGAATACCTCTACTGCCGAATCATCAGCAGTCACCTGCCGCAGCCCTGGGGCGACACCGTGTTCTTCGATTTCGGCCAGGAAACCGGCTATTGGAGATACAACATGTTGACCGACAGCGAGGGCGGCGAGCTCGTTTTCAATTCGGGCATTCAGGCGCTCAACTACATGACCGCCCGCGGCTGGGAGTTCGTGCAGGCCTATACTTCGGGCGAGAAGAACGAATACGTCCATATGTTGCTGCGTATCGCTGCCGCCGAACTGCCTGCGCCGGCGCTCTCCGAAGCGCTTGCGGAGCCGCGCAGCACCTCCGGCAAAGCGAAAGGGAAAAAGAGAGACGGCAATAGGCCGGCGGAGAACGACAATACGGAAAGATGATGACAAAAGCGTGTCGCGCAAGCAGGAATGACCGGCCGAAGAAGCGTATCGTCATCGTGGGCGCCACTTCGGGTCTGGGTCTGGAGCTGGCCCGGCTTTGCATCGCCGCCGGCTGGCGCGTGGGTGCCGCGGGCCGCAATGCCGGGGCGCTCGCCCGGCTCAAGGCGGAGGCTCCGGAGCAGGTCGAGACTGCCGAAATCGACATCACGCGCGATGATGCGCCGCCGCGGCTCGCCGAACTGGTCCGGCGGCTGGGCGGCATGGAGATCTATTTCCACGCTTCGGGCATCGGCAAGCGCAATACCGACCTGGAGCCCGGCATCGAGCTGGCCACGCTCCGCACCAACGGCGAGGGTTTCGTTCGGATGGTGACTGCGGCGTTCGGCTGGTTCCGCTCGCACGGCGGCGGCCATATCGCCGTCATCAGTTCGGTCGCAGGCACCCGCGGGCTGGGTTCGGCTCCGGCTTACTCTGCTACCAAGCGGATGCAGAACACCTACATCGACGCCCTTGCGCAGCTCGCGCGGATGGAGAAACTGGCTATCCGTTTCACCGACATCCGCCCCGGATTCGTTGCTACACCGTTGCTTTCGGGCGACGACTATCCGCTGCTCATGCAGCCCGGACCGGTCGCCCGGCGTATTTTCCGGGCTCTCCGGCATCGTCGGCGCCGCATTGTCATCGACCGGCGTTATGCCGTGCTCGTCTTTTTGTGGAGGTTGATTCCCGCTTGGTTGTGGGAGCGCCTTCCGGTTCGCAAAAACGCTTGATGTCCGTTGGACGGAAGATAGAAAAACGAGATGTGCCGGAGTGCATCTCGTTTTCAGTTGTGCGGCCGGTCCGGATTCAGCCGTTCTTCTCAGCCCATTCGAGCAGCTGCCGCAACAGCGGCATCAGCGATTCGCCCTTCGGCGTCAGCCGGTATTCCACGCGCGGCGGCACTTCGGGATAGAGCGTGCGCGCCACCAGCCCGGCCTGCTCCAGATCGCGTACCGTGGCGGCCAGCATCCGCTCCGAGATTCCGCCCGGCACGGACCGCGTCAGTTCGCCGAACCGCAGCACTTCATGCTCGTGCAGGGTCAGCAGCACAAGCAGTGCCCAGCGGCTGCCGAAACGCTCGAACAGCACGCAGGCGGGCGACAGCGAGGAATTTTGTCCGTTTTTTTTCATCGTTGCAATGGCTTCGGAATGACGAAAACTGACTTCAGCGTAAGTCGCTGACGTGCAGTTTCGTTCTTGTTTCGTTCCGGAAAAGGGTCTATCTTGTCGATGCAAAGTTACTACAAAAAAGTGAAATGCGGAAAGATATAGTGATAGAATTGAGTTACAAGGGTTTTGGTTGAAGTGGCGATAATCCGTGAAGCCATTACAATCCCTGCCGAAGCCAAATCCTGACGCCGCTACGTTACTTGTTCGTAACCATGCCCGAAAATGCGACAAACGGGTACGAATAGCGAAACAAGGCTCTAAGGAATAGTGAGTTATCCATAACTCATGCGAAAAATCAGGTTACGGAAAAAGATTGCGCCGTTCCTCCCCGTTTTGCGTACCAACACCGGACTCTTCACCAACTAATTTTGAAACCCAAAAATTAAGGACAATGAAGAGTACATTTTCAGTAATCTACTACCTCAAGCGTCAGGTAGTGAAAAAGGACGGGACAGTTCCCGTCATGGGACGCATCACGGTGGACGGCAGCCAGACACAGTTCAGCTGCAAACTGACTGTCGATCCGAAACTGTGGGACACCAAAGGTGGACGTGTCACGGGCAGAAGCACGGCGGCACTCGAAACGAACCGTATGCTTGACAAGATGCGGGTACGCATCAACAGGCATTATCAGGAAATCATGGAGCGTGACAACTTCGTCACGGCGGAGAAGGTGAAGAACGCCTTTCTCGGACTGGAACACCGCTACCACACGCTGATGCAGGTGTTCCGCCAGCACAACGAGGACTACGAGAAGCAGGTGGAGGCAGGCATGAAAGCCAAAGGCACGCTGCTGAAGTACCGCACCGTTTACAAGCACATGCAAGAGTTCCTCGACATCCGCTACCATGTGAAGGACATCGCCCTAAAAGAGCTTACCCCGGCTTTCATCTCCGACTTCGAGATGTTCCTGCGCACGGACAAGCACTGCTGCACCAATACCGTGTGGCTGTACGTCTGCCCGTTACGGACGATGGTATTCATCGCCATCAACAACGAGTGGCTGACGCGCGACCCGTTCCGCGAGTATGAAATCAAGAAGGAGGAAACAACACGCAGTTTCCTGACCAAAGATGAGATCCGCCTGCTGATGGAGGGGAAACTGAAAAACGCCAAACAGGAATTGTACCGCGACCTCTACCTGTTCTGCGCCTTCACGGGGCTGTCGTTCGCGGATATGCGCAACCTTACGGAAGAGAATATCCGCACCTACTTCGACGAACACGAGTGGATAAACATCAACCGCCAGAAAACGGGCGTGGTGTCCAACATCCGCCTGCTCGACATCGCCAACCGCATAATCGGCAAATACCGGGGACTGTGCGGGGACGGCAGGATATTTCCCGTTCCGCATTATAACACGTGCCTTGCCGGTATCCGTGCCGTCGCCAAGCGTTGCGGCATCACCAAGCATATCACGTGGCATCAGAGCCGCCACACGGCAGCCACGACGATATTCCTCTCCAACGGTGTTCCCATCGAAACGGTCAGCTCCATGCTCGGACACAAGAGCATAAAGACGACGCAGATTTACGCAAAGATAACCAAAGAGAAGCTCAATCAGGACATGGAGAACCTTGCCGCAAGATTGAACGGCGTCGAGGAATTTGCAGGTTGCACCATCTAAAAAGAAAAGCCATGAAACGTGACACAATCATCATCGAGGACAAGGCAGTCAGCGTAACCGGTAACGACGTGTGGATGACCGCCACCGAAATAGCCGGATTGTTCCATACGACCGTCCCGGCAGTGAACGCCGCCATCAGAGCCGTCCGCAAGTCGGACGTGCTGAACGACTACGAGGTGTGCCGCTACATGCAGCTTGAAAACGGGCTGCACGCGGACGTGTACGCCCTTGAAATCATCATCCCGGTCGCTTTCAGGGTGAATACCTACAACACCCACCTGTTCCGCACATGGCTGGTGGGAAAGGCACTCTCACAAGAGAAACGGCAGACATACGTGATGTTCATACAGAACGGAAAAGCCGGGTATTGCTGATTGCACATACCCCATAAGACAAGTAAACGGGTAGCACCACAAAAGGTGTCACCCGTTTACTTTTTCATGAAACCGCCTCACTCCAGCGGCTTGCGGTAGTTCGCTTCCAGTACCCCGCGCAGCCCCGTTTCCGGGTAAAGCACCTTCCCTCCCAAAAGTATGAAGGGCAACACGCGGTTGTTGCGGTATTCCTGCAAGGTGCGCCGGCTCACACGGAGCAGTTCCGACACCTCGCCGTCCGTCAGGTAACGTTCCCCGTCCAGCGGAGGACGGTAGCTTTCCAGAAATGCGGACAGCCATTTCGAGCCTTTGCGCATATCCTGCACCACAGAGGCTATCGGCTCGTCTTCCATCGTAAAAACATCGTTGTTCTCGTTCATCATAACTTCGGATTCAGTGGGTGAATAAATCAAATCATCTGCCGTGCGGATAGAGCGTGCCGACAAGCGGTATCAGCCGCTTCACCTCCTCTGGCTTGTAATAGAACCTGCGGTTTATCTGCGAGTAGCCGATAAGCCGCCTGTCACGCAGCGTCTGCAACGTGCGCGGGCTTATTCTCAACTGCCCGCAGACCTCCTCGCCCGTGAGCCATCTTTCCATGCGCCCCGTGTCGCTTTTGCGCCTCAGGGCGGCGACCTTCTCCGAGAGTGCGCCGAATGCCGCCACCATCATCTCGAAAGTCTTTTTCTCGATAGATACTATTTCCATATTCATGTCATTTAGAGTTTGCCGCAAAGGTAACGAAACGGCATACAAGACGTATCGTTTTCCGCTGAAAGGCTGCCTGTTGCGCCGTTTGACCGGGTTACGGAGCCATCTTCCGCAAAAATCTTACGTGAGTCACGTAGTGAGTTGTTAAAGCCCCTTTTGTTTATTGCCGAATTTTGTCGCAGAAACAAAAAGAAAGGACTGAACATGAAAGTGATAACAATGGAAAGTTCCGCCTACAAGGAGATGATGGCGCAGATTGCGAACATCGCAGGGTACATCCGCGAGGCAAGGGACGAGAAGAAACGGAAGCGGGAAACCGAAGACAAGCTGCTTGACACGGCACAGGCGGCGAAGATGCTCAACGTGAGCAAGCGCACCATGCAGCGTATGCGCACCGACCACCGTATCGAGTATGTGGTGGTACGCGGAAGCTGCCGCTACCGCCTTTCCGAGATACTGCGGCTATTGGAGGACAACACAGTAAGGAACGAGGAAGGGACAATAGACACCCTGTTCCACAACCACACGCTGCGCACGGGCGGCAAACCAAAAGGAAGGAGGACATAGGTCATGGAACTGCTCACACGAAACAACTTCGAGGGCTGGATGCAGAAGCTGATGGAACGGCTCGACCGTCAGGACGAACTGCTGCTGGCGATGAAGGCTGAGGGGAAACAGCCCACTATCACGGAAAGCATCCGCCTTTTCGACAATCAGGATTTGTGCATGTTGCTCCAGATAAGCAAACGCACCCTCCAACGCTACCGCAGCGTAGGCGCATTGCCCTACAAGACGCTGGGCAAGAAGACCTATTACAGCGAGGAGGACGTGCTGACATTCCTTTCCAACCATATCAAGGACTTCAAAAAGGAAGATATAGCCTTCTACAAGGCTCGTATCCATAATTTCTTTCATAAATAACCCATTAAAACATTTTTCAGATGGCAAAGAAAAAAGACGAAAAGGACGTGCTGGTAGTCCGTGACGAGAAGACAGGCGAGATCAGCGTGGTAGCCGGGCTGAACGCGGACGGCACACCCAAGCGCACCCCCGCAAAAGCGGAGAACGCGCAGAGTTTCCTGCAATTCGACCGACATGGCGACGTGCTGGACAACTTCTTCAAGAACTTCTTCCGGCAGTGCAAGGAACCCAGCCGCTTCGGTTTCTACCGCATTGCGGCAGACCAAGCTGAAAATCTCTTAGAGGTGATGAAGCAACTGCTGAAAGACCCCGAAGCGAACAAGGAGCTGCTCGCCCCTCACAAGGTGGACACCTCCGACTATGAGAAGAAGGTGCAGGAAGAGATGGCAGCACAACAGACAGAGAAACAAGAACCTCAAAAACAGGAGAACATGGAACAACGGAAAGAACAGCAACAGGACAAATCCGAACAGATGCAGGGCAAACGTGGCTACCAGCCCATCGACGAGAGTAAAATCAACTGGCAGGAGCTGGAGGACAGATGGGGCGTAAAGCGGGACAACCTTGAAAAGTCCGGCGACCTTACGAAGATGCTCAACTATGGCAAGTCCGACTTGGTAAAGGTCAAACCGACCTTCGGCGGCGAATCATTCGAGCTGGACGCCCGCCTCTCCTTCAAGAAGGACGGTGAGGGAAACATCAGCCTCGTGCCGCACTTCATCCGCAAGGAGCAGAAGCTGGATGAGTACAAGGAACACAAATTCTCCGACAATGACCGGAAGAACCTCCGCGAAACGGGCAATCTCGGTAGGGTCGTGGACATTGTGGACAGGGAAACGGGCGAGATCATCCCCTCCTACATCAGCATCGACCGCAAGACGAATGAAATCACGGACATTCCGGCAAGCAGGGTGCGCATCCCGGAGCGCATCGGCAAGACGGAAATCACCACGCAGGAGCGGGACATGCTCCGCGCCGGACTGCCCGTACGCGACAAGCTCATCGAGCGCAACGACGGCAGAAAGTTCGTCACCACCCTGCAAGTGAACGTGGAGCAGCGCGGCGTGGAGTTCGTGCCGGGAACCGGCAAGTCGCCCCGTACCGCACAGACACAGGAAACCAAAGGCGACACATCGAAAAGTCAGGCGCAGGGCGGGGAAAATGCCGCACAGACCAAGAAGGAGCAACGCCGCAACACGTGGACGAACGAGGACGGCAGCATCCGCCCCATCAGCAAATGGAGCGGCGTGAGCTTCACCGACCAGCAGAAAGCCGACTATGTGGCGGGTAAAGCCGTGAAGCTGGAGAACGTGACCGACAAGCAGGGCTTCCATGCCACGATGTATATCAAGTTCAACCCGGAGAAGGGACGCCCGTACCGCTACGACACGAACCCTGACAATGCACAGCAGGTTGCTCCGTCCAACGAGAGCCGCACGCAGGTGGCGGTGAACAACGATGGCAAGACCAACGAGGCTACAAAGAATCTGAGAGAGCCGTTGCAGAAAGGTCAGACCAACCCGAAGGACGCCCGCCAGCAACAGCAGCAGGAGAAGCCGCAGAAGAAAACGGGCAAGGGCATGAAAATGTAATCCCGTGTCCGCCACTGAATCCAAAATAAAATCCAAAGTATCAACAAAAAAGAAGAAGACATGAAGACAATCATTGCAGAAAAGCCCTCCGTGGCACGTGAAATCGCCCGCATCGTGGGCGCGACAAAGAGAGAGGAAGGATATTTCGAGGGAGGCGGTTATGCCGTGACATGGGCATTCGGACACCTCGTTCAGCTTGCCATGCCCGACGGCTACGGCGTGCGCGGATTTGTCCGTGACAACCTCCCGATTATTCCCGACACATTCACGCTCGTCCCCCGTCAGGTCAGGACGGAGAAAGGTTACAAGCCCGACAGCGGCGTGGTGTCGCAGATAAAAGTCATCAAAAGACTGTTCGACACAAGCGAACATATCATCGTGGCGACCGATGCCGGACGCGAGGGAGAGCTTATCTTCCGCTACCTCTACCACTATACGGGTTGCACCACTCCTTTCGTGCGCCTGTGGATCAGCTCTCTCACCGACAAAGCTATCCGCGAGGGACTGCGGAAACTCGAAGACGGCAGCAAATACGACAACCTCTACCTCGCCGCCAAAGCGCGGAGCGAATCCGACTGGCTCGTGGGCATCAACGGCACACAGGCGTTATCCATCGCCGCCGGACACGGCACGTATTCCGTGGGGCGGGTGCAGACACCAACGTTGGCTATGGTATGTGAACGCTACTGGGAGAACCGCCGCTTTACGTCCGAAGCATTCTGGCAGCTCCATATCGCAACGGACGGTTGCGACGGCGAAGTCGTGAAATTCTCATCCTCCGAGAAATGGAAAGAGAAAGAACCGGCGATGGAACTATATAATAAGGTAAAGGCGGCAGGTTGCGCCACTGTCACGAAAGCCGAGCGCAAGGAGAAGACGGAGGAAACTCCCTTGCTCTACGACCTGACCACGCTCCAGAAAGAAGCCAACGCCAAGCACGGCTTCACGGCGGAACAGACGCTTGAAATCGCGCAGAAACTCTACGAAAAGAAGTTGATAACCTATCCGAGAACGGGAAGCCGCTACATCCCCGAAGACGTGTTTGCCGAAATTCCCAAACTGCTCGCTTTCATCGGCACACAGCCCGAATGGAAAGACAAGGTGCGGGCAAAAGCCGCCCCGACACGCCGCAGCGTGGACGACGGCAAGGTGACAGACCACCATGCCCTGCTCGTCACGGGTGAGAAACCGCTCTTCCTCTCCAAAGAGGACAATACCATCTATCAGATGATTGCCGGGCGCATGGTCGAGGCATTCTCTGAGAAATGCGTCAAGGATGTGACCACTGTCACGGCGGAATGTGCCGGAGTGGAGTTTACCGTAAAAGGCAGCGTCGTGAAGCAAACCGGATGGCGTGCCGTCTATGGCGAGGAAAAAGAGGAAATTACCATCCCCGGCTGGCAGGAAGGCGACACGCTGACACCGAAAGGCTCGTCCATTACCGAAGGAAAGACCAAACCCAAGCCGCTGCATACCGAAGCCACCCTGCTCTCGGCAATGGAAACGGCGGGCAAGGAAATTGAGGACGACGCACTGCGGCAGGCGATGAAGGACTGTGGCATCGGTACTCCCGCCACACGCGCCTCCATCATCGAAACGCTTTTCAAGCGCGGTTACATGGAACGCTGCAAGAAGTCGCTTGTTCCCACCGAAAAAGGACTTGCCCTCAATTCCGTCGTCAAGACGATGCGCATCGCCGATGTTGCCATGACGGGCGAATGGGAAAAGGAGCTGGCGCGTATCGAGCGCGGGGAACTGTCCGACGACACCTTCCGCAAGGAGATAGAGGCGTACACACGTGAGATAACCTCCGAACTGATCTCGTGCGACAAGCTCTTCGGCAGCCGTGACTCCGGCTGCGCGTGTCCCAAGTGTGGCACGGGCAGGATGCGGTTCTACGGCAAGGTGGTACGCTGCGACAACACGGAGTGCGGACTGCCCGTGTTCCGGCTGAAAGCGGGACGCACCCTGTCCGACGATGAAATCAAAGACCTGCTCACCGAAGGGCATACCAAGCTGCTCAAAGGGTTCAAGAGCAAACAGGGCAAGAGTTTCGATGCTGTTGTCGCCTTTGACGGGGAATATAACACGACTTTTGTGTTCCCGGAGGCTAAAAAGGACAAGAAATTTTCAGGACGGAAGAAATAGTATTAACTTTGCCACTTGTTCAGAGTAATGAATTGTTCTTCGATACCGGATTACACTCATACTTTGGATTTAGTGGTGGCACTCGGAGGGATACCGAGTGCCTTTTTCTTCCTTTTTCCAACCGATTATCCCGTTAATTATCAATCCGCTAAATCCAAAGTAATGAACAACAAGAAGAAAAACGAGGGTCAGACCGACTTTTCCTATTACGGTCTGTACCTGCTGGACTATCTCCGCACGAACAAGTTTGAACAGGCTGACGACACCGCTTTCATACGGGAACGGGCCGACCGTGCCGCCGAAACGTATGAGAGGGCACGGCTTGAAGGCTATCCCGCCGATGGTGCGCAGGAACTGGCGATGGACACGCTGCTGCGCGGGCTGCATTATTCCCGTTACGCCATCCTCCGCGAAGTCGTGGAAAACGAGTTTGCCGATGAAGTGCCGGAAGAGAAGCGTGAAGCCTTTGTCCTGAAACTGCTGCCGCTTGTCGGCAACGTGTTCTCCGTCTATGACCTCTCGGATGACAATTTCGCCCTGTCTTCCGATTACGACCTGCTCTACACGGAGCTGACGGGAGCAACCGTCCTTTACTTAGACGAATATGGCGTTTAACCGCAAACAGAAACTGCGGGACAACATCGAGGCGATACGGACGGCATTCATCCTTGACAGGGAAAATAGGACAGCGACAACCGAAGAGCGTGCCATACTTCAAAGGTACTGCGGTTTCGGCGGTCTGAAATGTATCCTCAACCCTGCAAAGGAACTGACGGATGCCGTCCGGTGGGCGAAATCCGACCTCGAACTGTTCGCCCCGACGGTGGAGCTGCACAGGCTTATCCGTGAGAACAGCAAGGACGAAACAGAGTACAAGCGGTTTGTGGATTCGCTGAAAGCGTCCGTGCTGACCGCTTTCTACACCCCCAAAGAGATAACCGACACCATCGCGGACGTGCTGGCAGATTACAGCGTCCGCCCCGCCCGTATGCTCGAACCGTCGGCAGGTGTCGGCGTGTTCGTGGATTCCATGCTGCGGCACAGCCCCAATGCGGATGTGATGGCTTTCGAGAAGGATCTGCTCACGGGTACAATCTTGAGGCATCTCTATCCCGACCAGAAAATGCGCACCTGCGGTTTTGAGAAAATCGAAAGACCGTTCAACAATTATTTCGACTTGGCGGTGTCCAACATTCCGTTCGGTGACATTGCCGTGTTCGACGCGGAGTTTCAGCGGAGCGACTCTTTCGGCAGACGCTCCGCCCAGAAAACCATCCACAACTATTTCTTTCTCAAAGGACTGGATGCCGTGCGTGACGGCGGTATCGTGGCGTTCATCACCTCGCAAGGGGTATTGAATAGCACCAAGACCTCCGTGCGTAACGAGCTGTTCAGTCAGGCCAATCTGGTATCCGCGATACGCCTGCCCAACAACCTGTTCACGGACAACGCGGGCACGGAGGTGGGCAGTGACCTGATTGTCCTGCAAAAGAACCTCAGCAAGAAGGAAATGTCGCAGGACGAGCGGCTGATGACCGTGATACAGACGGACACGAAAACCGCCCTGACCGACAACGCCTATTTCATCCACCACCCGGAACGCATCGTGCATACGATGGCGAAACTTGACACAGACCCCTACGGGAAGCCCGCTATGGTTTATCTGCACGAGGGCAAGGCAGCAGGCATCGCCGGGGATTTGCGCCGTATGCTCGACGAGGATTTCCATTACAGGCTTGCCATGCGCTTGTATTCGGGTTCAATCCGGCAGGCAGGAACGGAAGAAAAAGTTGCCGTTCAAAATAAAGTAGAGCGTCCTGCCATAAAATTGGAAACAGTATCCTCGGCGCAGACGGTGGAAACTCCGACAGAAAAGCCGCAACCCGCAGATGAAAAGCCGGAGATAGAACCGCGCCCGCAATATTCCGCAGGCGTGCAGCTCACCCTGCTTGACCTCTGGGGGATGACGGAAGAGGTCAGCCAACCGAAAACCTCCAAAAAGAAAAAGACGGTGAAAAAGGCAGTTACGGCAAAGTCCACTCCGCCCAAACCGAAAGTCACGGTTACACCGACAGCTCCAACTGCAAAACCCGCAATGGAGAATAAGGAGGTGAAAGCGGAGAACACCGCCAAGCCTGCCGACCCGGACGACATCTATGCCACACTGGACTGGGATACCAATCCTCCCATCAACGGTTTCTATGAAATGATGATGGGTTTGACGCCGGAGCGTAGGAAAGAACTTCGGGAACTGGCAAGGCAGCATAACGAGAAACAAGTGGCGGAAAAGACGGAAGTGAAAGCCGTGCCGGAAACTTCCCGTGAGCAGCCACGACAGGAGGAAACACAGCCGGAGGCAGTCGCCGCACCTGCCGTTACAGATACCCCATCGGAAGCGGTGGGGACTTTCCTTTTCCCCGACATCGAAGCGGAAAAGCCGAAGGAGGAAGTCGTGGACCTTTCTCCGCGTGCCTACCACCGCACGCCGGAGATGCACCTGCGCGAAGGGTCGCTGGTGGCTGACCGGGGGCGTCATAACATCGGCTACCTGAAAGACATCACGCCATACGGGGCGACATTCCAGCCGCTCGACCTGAAAGGATACCAGAAGGAAAAGGCGTTGTTGTATGTGTCGCTGCGTGACGCCTACGAGCGTCTGTACCGTTATGAATCGCTCCGGCGCGAGGCAAATGTTCCGTGGCGAGAGCATCTGAATACCTGTTACGATGAGTTTGTCATGCGCTACGGCAACCTCAACGCCAAGCAGAACGTGAAGTTAGTGATGATGGATGCGGGCGGGCGCGACATCCTTTCGCTGGAACGGATGGAAAACGGAAAGTTCGTCAAGGCGGACATCTTCGAGCATCCTGTTTCCTTCGCGGTGGAGAGCCATGCCAACGTAGGCTCTCCCGAAGAAGCCCTGTCTGCGTCGCTCAACAAATATGGTACGGTCAATCTCGACTATATGCGGGAGATAACCGACAGCACGGCGGAGGATTTGCTCACTGCCCTGCAAGGGCGCATCTACTACAATCCGCTCGTGACCGGTTACGAAATCAAAGACCGTTTCATCGCCGGAAATGTCATAGAGAAAGCGGAACGCATAGAGGCATGGATGGGTGACAATCCCGAAAATGAGCGTATGCCGGAGGTGAAGCAGGCGTTGGAGGCTCTGAAAGATGCCGAGCCGCAGCGCATCGCCTTCGAGGATCTGGACTTCAATTTCGGGGAACGCTGGATTCCGACGGGTGTCTATGCCGCCTACATGAGCCGGCTGTTCGACACGGAGGTGAAAATCGCCTATTCCGCAAGCATGGACGAGTTTTCGGTGGTGTGCGGCTACCGCACCATGAAAATCACGGACGAGTTTCTGGTGAAGGGGTATTACCGGAACTATGACGGTATGCACCTCCTAAAACACGCCCTGCACAACACCTGCCCTGACATGATGAAGTCCATCGGCAAGGACGAGCATGGCAACGACATCAAGATGCGCGACAGCGAGGGAATACAACTCGCCAACGCCAAGATTGACGAGATACGAAACGGCTTCTCCGAATGGCTCGAAGAGCAGTCGCCGCAGTTCAAGGAGCGGCTTGTGACGATGTATAACCGCAAGTTCAACTGTTTCGTGCGCCCGCGCTACGACGGCTCCCATCAGACCTTTCCCGACCTCAACCTGAAAGGGCTGGCAAGCCGGGGTATCAAGAGCGTCTATCCCTCACAGATGGATTGCGTCTGGATGTTGAAACAGAACGGCGGCGGAATTTGCGACCACGAGGTGGGAACCGGTAAGACGCTGATAATGTGCATCGCCGCGCATGAGATGAAGCGTCTGAATTTGGCACACAAGCCGATGATTATCGGGCTGAAAGCCAACGTTGCGGAGATTGCAGCCACCTATCAGGCGGCATATCCCAACGCACGTATTCTGTACGCTTCGGAGAAGGACTTTTCGACCGCCAACCGTGTGCGCTTCTTCAATAATATAAAGAACAACGACTACGATTGCGTCATCATGTCGCACGACCAGTTCGGCAAGATACCGCAGTCGCCGGAATTGCAGCAGCGCATCCTGCAAGCAGAGCTTGACACGGTGGAGGAAAACCTCGAAGTGCTACGGCAGCAGGGAAAGAACGTGTCGCGGGCGATGCTGAAAGGATTGGAGAAGCGCAAGCACAACCTTGAAGCGAAGCTGGAGAAGGTGGAACACGCCATAAAGTCACGCACGGACGACGTGGTGGATTTCAAGCAGATGGGCATCGACCACATCTTCATAGATGAGAGCCACCAGTTCAAGAATCTGACTTTCAACACGCGCCACGACCGTGTGGCGGGATTGGGAAACAGCGAGGGAAGCCAGAAGGCACTTAACATGCTCTTTGCCATACGCACCATACAGGAGCGCACAGGAAAAGACTTGGGTGCGACCTTCCTCTCCGGCACGACTATCAGCAACTCACTGACTGAATTGTACCTGCTGTTCAAGTACCTGCGCCCGAAGGAGCTGGAACGGCAGGACATAAGGTGTTTCGACGCTTGGGCGGCGATATTTGCCAAGAAGACGACGGATTTTGAATTTAACGTGACGAACAATGTGGTCCAGAAGGAGCGTTTCCGCTACTTCATCAAAGTGCCGGAGCTTGCCGCCTTCTATAATGAAATCACGGACTACCGCACGGCGGAGGATGTGGGCGTTGACCGTCCTGCCAAGAACGAGATACTGCACCATATACCGCCCACGCCGGAACAGGAGGACTTCATACAGAAACTGATGCAGTTCGCCAAGACGGGCGATGCCACCTTGTTGGGCAGGCTGCCGCTTTCGGAAACGGAAGAAAAGGCGAAGATGCTCATCGCCACGGACTATGCCCGGAAAATGGCACTCGACATGCGCATGATAGACCCGAATTACGAAGATCATCCCGACAACAAAGCGAGTCACTGTGCCAAGATGATCGCGGAGTATTATCAAAAATACGACGCCCAGAAAGGCACGCAGTTCGTTTTCTCTGATTTGGGGACATACCAGCCGGGCGACGGGTGGAACGTCTATTCGGAAATCAAGCGCAAACTGACGGAGGACTACGGTATACCGCCAAGCGAGGTGCGCTTCATTCAGGAGTGCAAGACCGACAAGGCGCGGAAGGCGGTGATAGACGCCATGAACGCCGGGACGGTGCGTGTGCTGTTCGGCTCTACCTCTATGCTCGGAACGGGTGTGAACGCCCAGAAACGGTGTGTGGCTATCCATCATCTCGATACGCCGTGGCGACCGTCCGACTTGCAACAGCGTGACGGACGCGGAGTTAGGGCAGGTAATGAGATTGCCAAACATTTCGCCGGGAACAACGTGGATGTAATCATCTACGCGGTGGAGAAGTCACTGGACAGCTACAAGTTCAACCTCCTGCACTGCAAGCAGACTTTCATAAGCCAGCTCAAAAGCGGTGCGATGGGTGCGCGTACCATCGACGAGGGGGCAATGGACGAAAAATCGGGCATGAATTTCTCGGAATACATGGCGTTGCTCTCCGGCAATACCGACCTGTTGGACAAGGCGAAACTGGAAAAGCGGATCGCATCGCTCGAAGGGGAACGCAAGTCGTTCAACAAGGGCAAGCGTGATTCGGAGTTCAAGCTGGAGTCAAAGACCGGCGAGTTGCGCAACAACACGGCTTTCATAGATGCCATGACGGAGGACTGGAACCGCTTCCTGTCGGTGGTGCAGACCGACAAGGAGGGCAACCGCCTTAATATAATAAAGGTGGACGGAGTGGATTCCGCCGATGAGAAGGTCATCGGAAAGCGTTTGCAGGAGATAGCCAAGAATGCCACGACCGGAGGGTTGTACACGCAGGTCGGTGAACTTTACGGTTTTCCGATAAAGGTGGTGAGCGAAAGGATACTCAAAGAGGGATTGGAGTTCACCGACAACCGCTTCGTGGTCGAGGGGAACTACAAGTACACCTACAACAACGGGCATCTGGCGATGGCTGACCCGTTGGCCGCCGCCCGCAACTTCCTCAACGCGATGGAGAGGATACCCTCCATCATCGACCAGTACAAGGCGAAGAACGAGGTGCTGGAGATGGAGATACCGCAGTTACAGGAGATAGCGGGTAAGGTGTGGAAGAAGGAGGACGAGCTGAAGCAGTTGAAGTCCGAACTTGCCGCCCTTGACCGAAAAATTCAGCTGGAGCTTGCGCCACCCACGCCCGAAGTCGCAGAAAAGGAGAATGAAGGGCAACAGCTCAAGCCGGAAGCGGAAGATGTGAGGAACAGGCAGGCGCAATATCCCGAAAATGCACCGCCGCAGATACGCAGTCCGGCGGATAGTATCGTTGCCAACCATGTCATAATCGGGCGTCCGGGACTGTATGCCAAGGAGGAAACCCGGTCCAAAGGATTGAAAATATAACCTAAGGAATTTTATCTGAAGTATTAATAAGGGCTATCCCAAAAGGTCTAAAAGTAAATTTTATCCTTTCTGCAAGTATCTATAGGATGGCAACTGCATTTTTTTCTTTTTGGGCAGCCCTTATTAAAATTTATTCTTATTTTAGGTTATATACATTCATGTCCATTTATGTAAAAAATTCCTGCTGACCTTGTTTATGTCTTGTCAGTCACCATTTGCAAAACCATATTTGACCCTCAAAGAGGCTGAATTTGATAAGTAACTTGCTACATACTCATAATAAGGAGCTAAATAGAACACGAATGGGAAATACACAAATGCTAAACTAAAGAAGATATTGGCCAAAATAAACGCTATACCGAGAGAGAAACTTGATTTTTCAACTTCCTAAAACGGTGTTGTTCAAACATTTCTACTTATTTGTACTTGCCAGTTGAACCTACGCTTCCCTAATAAAATGTCTATGGTAAAAAGTTAAAAAATCCTCCCACTTTTGTTAGATATATTTTTTTGTGTAATTTTGTAATCGTTATGCGGCAGTAATAATATACATATTAATACGAGTTAGTAATCCTGTAGTTCTCATATGCTACGAGGAGGTATTAAAAGGTGCGTTTCGACAATGCATCTACTGTAGTATATTATTGCTTAATCCAAATGAATATTATAAATTTAGGAATTCTTGCTCACATTGATGCAGGAAAAACTTCCGTAACCGAGAATCTGCTGTTTGCCAGTGGAGCAACGGAAAAGTGCGGCCGTGTGGATAATGGTGACACCATAACGGACTCTATGGATATAGAGAAACGTAGAGGAATTACTGTCCGGGCTTCTACGACATCTATTATCTGGAATGGAGTGAAATGCAATATCATTGACACTCCGGGACACATGGATTTTATTGCGGAAGTGGAGCGGACATTCAAAATGCTTGATGGAGCAGTCCTCATCTTATCCGCAAAGGAAGGCATACAAGCGCAGACAAAGTTGCTGTTCAGTACTTTACAAAAGCTGCAAATCCCGACAATTATATTTATCAATAAGATTGACCGTGCCGGTGTGAATTTGGAGCGTTTGTATATGGATATAAAAACAAATCTGTCGCAAGATGTCCTGTTTATGCAAACTGTTGTCGATGGATCGGTTTATCCGGTTTGCTCCCAAACATATATAAAGGAAGAATACAAAGAATTTGTATGCAACCATGACGACGATATATTAGAACGATATTTGGCGGATAGCGAAATTTCACCGGCTGATTATTGGAATACGATAATCGCTCTTGTGGCAAAAGCCAAAGTCTATCCGGTGCTACATGGATCAGCAATGTTCAATATCGGTATCAATGAGTTGTTGGACGCCATTTCTTCTTTTATACTTCCTCCGGCATCAGTCTCAAACAGACTTTCAGCTTATCTCTATAAGATAGAGCATGACCCCAAAGGGCATAAAAGAAGTTTTCTTAAAATAATTGACGGAAGTCTGAGACTTCGAGACGTTGTAAGAATCAACGATTCGGAAAAATTCATCAAGATTAAAAATCTAAAGACTATTTATCAGGGCAGAGAGATAAATGTTGATGAAGTGGGTGCCAATGATATCGCGATTGTAGAAGATATAGAAGATTTTCGAATCGGAGATTATTTAGGTGCTAAACCTTGTTTGATTCAAGGATTATCTCATCAGCATCCCGCTCTCAAATCCTCCGTCCGGCCAAATAAGCCCGAAGAGAGAAGCAAGGTGATATCCGCTCTGAATACATTGTGGATTGAAGACCCGTCTTTGTCCTTTTCCATAAACTCATATAGTGATGAATTGGAAATCTCGTTATATGGTTTGACCCAAAAGGAAATCATACAGACATTGCTGGAAGAACGATTTTCCGTAAAGGTCCATTTTGATGAGATCAAGACTATCTACAAAGAACGACCTATAAAAAAGGTCAATAAGATTATTCAGATCGAAGTACCACCCAACCCTTACTGGGCCACAATAGGGCTGACTCTTGAACCCTTACCGTTAGGGGCAGGGTTGCAAATCGAAAGTGACATCTCCTATGGTTATCTGAACCATTCTTTTCAAAATGCCGTTTTTGAAGGGATTCGTATGTCTTGCCAATCTGGTTTACATGGATGGGAAGTGACAGATCTGAAAGTAACTTTTACTCAAGCCGAGTATTATAGCCCGGTAAGTACACCTGCTGATTTCAGACAGCTGACCCCTTATGTCTTCAGGCTGGCTTTGCAACAGTCAGGTGTGGACATTCTCGAACCGATGCTCTGTTTTGAGTTGCAGATACCCCAAGTAGCGAGTTCCAAAGCTATTACAGATTTGCAAAAACTGATGTCTGAGATTGAAGACATCAGTTGTAATAATGAGTGGTGTCATATTAAAGGGAAAGTTCCATTAAATACAAGTAAAGACTATGCCTCAGAAGTAAGTTCGTACACTAAGGGCTTAGGCATTTTTATGGTTAAGCCATGTGGGTATCAAATAACAAAAGACGGTTATTCTGATAATATCCGCATGAACGAAAAAGATAAACTTTTATTCATGTTCCAAAAATCAATGTCATTAAAATAATGGAGCGGTCAGGAAATTTCTATAAGGCAATACGGTTGGGATATATACTTATCTCCATTCTTATCGGATGTATGGCATATAATAGCCTCTATGAATGGCAGGAGATAGAAGCATTAGAACTTGGCAATAAAAAAATAGACGAGCTCCGAAAAGAAATAAACAATATCAATACATTAGTGTCCACTAAAAAATCATAAAAGTTCTTTGAAAATATTGAAAGTTAGGTTGTTACAAAGGTTTTGAGACCGCGCCGATTTGAAATTATCTTTGCCAGACCAACGTGGAATGGCATATGCATAACGGAAAATTCGTGTTCTCTCAGCTTTTAGATTTCCTTGATAAGGATAT
>CAJTFS010000005.1 GCA_910575495.1 Bacteroidales bacterium
TGGTAAGTGTTTCTCTTACAGAGACTTTACCGCTTGGGGAACTCTTTGACAAACCTAACAACAATATTATCAATGAGCTTGATGATTCAAGTGAACCAAATTTGTTTAATTGTTAAACTTATATAAACCGTCCACAATTTTTAGTGGACACACATGGTATAATTTAATTAACAGATTAACAATCGATATAATAGAAAGATCTTCACTTTCCTGATTTTGAGTTGATGCCGGTTCTAATTTCTCTCGAATAAAATTTCCAAGTAATTGGAATGCTTCTATGCTGTATGATGGGTTAGTACGATTTATCGTATTTTTAATATCATTATAATATTTAGGAAGGAACTGTTCGAAAAAATATATGATATTTAAAACATCGCTTGTTTTCTGAGGCTCCCTATAGCTTTTATCCTGTAATATTTTTAAATATTTAGCAGGGCTTAGGGGAATTGGGATATCTTTATATTTCAATCTAAAAATATCCCTAAGAATAAAAGATAAATCTTGCTTTTTTGTTTCAAGGTTATTAATCTTGGTTTGTATATTCTGATACCTTTCACTATCTTTTCTTATTATTTCTAACTTTCTTTTTTCTTTGTCTATATTTTCATCAAACCACTCTTTAAGTAAATGCGTAATCTTTTTCTCTCCAAGGCTATTACAAATCCATAATATTACATGTGTTACTTTTATCGTAATTGCAGGCACCCAATTTTCCTTTAGAAAATCATAACATATTTGATATTTTCTAGCATCGTTAGTTAGATTTTCATTGCGCTGGGGGATAGGCAAAGGAATATCATTAAATTTGGATTTAGACAAAATTTTTGCAACGGTTGAGCACCCGCTTCCCGTGCGGCCTGTAAGGCCAATAATTGCAAATTTACCTCGTAAATCAAAAATTTTTTCTATTACTGCACCGGATTTATTCGCATTGCCATCCTTATGTGTAAACTTTTCTGTTTCCATGCTTTTAAAACTATATAAATTAAAATTAGCAAAAAAATAATAAATGCCAATAGATGGTTTACATCCAATATCACATTGATAGTCTTTAGTTATTGTTTTTGTTAAAAACAAGGTATTCCAAAGATAGTTAAGAATACTTTTATTTGCAAATAAAAAGTTTGAAATAATATCAAGAATAGTCTTATATACAATAACCAAAAGTTTTTTTTGCAGTCTACTAACCACATATTAATTGTAGCGCTCCATAAAAATAGACCACATTAGATTAATATAGCTCTATTTAAAGAATTGCAAGATTAAATTTGATATTATTGCCGTACATGGTGTTTTTGGAAAACAAAAATTTAAGACGGCTCCTTTGCGGGCCGTCTTTTGTCTTATCGAAATTTTAGCTCAACATTCTGTCGTTTCTTGTCGGCATCTTCCAGACGATTGCGGGTGTCGTTGCTCGTTCTACGATCCATCGTCTGAACACTTCGGCATTTTCGGATTTGAGCAGGCATGCCAATGCCGCAACCATTTCGAGGCTATACTGTTCGACAATGTTGCCGTTTCGGCAGCGCGTGCGGCGGACAATGCGGTCTTCATGCAAAACTCCGCTTTTGAGTATTGCTCGGATATTCGTGCTTACAGTAGCAGTGAATACACCGAACAAGTCGGCGATTTGGCTTTGCGTAAGCCATATTCCGTGGGCGGTCGGGCGAATCGTTACCTGCCCGTTTTCGATTGTTATGGGTTGTGTCGTCATAGTTGGTTCCTTATTATAGGCTATTCTTATTATAGGCTATTCTTGTTTTGCGGTTCTTCGTAGAGTTCGAGCTTTCGGCTTGCGGACAGTTTCCGCAGCTGCTTCGTATCCTCGTCCACCTTTCGGTCCGTTACATGGGCATAAATTTGGGTGGTCATCAGCCGTCGGTGTCCCATCATGCGGCTGACGGTCTCGATCGGCACACCCATCGACAAGGTAATGTGTGTTCCGAAATTATGCCTTGCCCTGTGGAAAGTCAGATTCTCGATACCGTAAGCTGCTCCCAATCGGGACATAAGTTTTTGCAGCTTCTGGTAGGAGCAGATCGGCAGCAGCCGTTCGTCGGTGCGTTCGGCTCGGTATTTCTCGATGATACGCAGAGGTATGTCCAGCAACCGCACGACCGATTCTGTGCCGCTCTTCTGCCGTCGGATATGTATCCACCGTACACCCTCTGAGTCCTGCGTAATGTGTTTCTCCGACAGCTGTTTCAGATCTGCATACGCCAGCCCCGTAAAGGTCGAGAAGATGAACCAGTCCCTCGCACGTCGCAGTTCGGGATCGGCGACCTGCTCGGCGAGCAGCCGTTTCAACTCGTCGAGTTTCAGGTGGCGGCTCTTGCGTTTCGGCAGTTCGGGGTGCAGCGTAGCATAGGGATCGCGACGCAATGTCCCCTGATCGACCGCCCGTGCAGTCATCTTCTTCAAACGGTAGAGGTGCTCGTGCACCGATTTCTGTTGCAGCCGGTGTTCCGTCCGCAGAAACAGGTCGAACGCATCGTAGAACTCCCGGTCGAGGCTTCGTAAGGTTATATCTTCTTGCCCGCATTTCCGCTGCACGAACTCCCGCAGGTGGTTATAAGAGCGTACATAGCATTTGTAGGTCTCTTTCGTGCGGTCAATACCGACCCGCTTGCGGAATTCCTCGTTGTGCTCCCGAAAGAGGGCCAGCAGCGTCAGCGGTTTTTGTCCGATGCCTTTCACGGCATTCTTCACCAATTCGGCCGTTACGAAACCCAAAGAGAGGTTGATTCGCTTGTAGTGCGCCTTGATTTCATCCGTCAGCGCGTCGATGGCTCGGTTGACTTCGTTGGCATTGCGGCCGCGACCGTCGGCACGCCCTGTCGTAGGATTCCAGATTACAGGGTCGACCGCGACTTTCGTTCCGATCTGCGCCGCTTCGGCGTCGATACTCACCTTACACAAAAGCTGGCACAAGCCGTCCTTGCGAACTTTTGTGCGATTGATATAGAACAGCACGGCAAACGTGCTACGGCGTTTCATATCTTTATTCTTTTCCATCAGATAGCGATTGTAAAGCGTTCTGCGATTCGTCTATCGAGCAACTGTGTATCGGTTCCGATTTTGTTGTCCGTTACCTGGGCATATATCTGCGTCGTATCGACGCGGCTGTGTCCTAACATCCGGCTGACCGTCTCCATCGGCACGCCGTGCGAGAGCGTGATTTCCGTCGCGTAAGTGTGCCGTGCCATGTGAAAGGTCAGTTTGCGGTCGATGTCGCAAGCAGCGGCGAGGTGTTTTAAACCTCTGTTCAACTCCGCGTTTCCGTACATGGGAAGTAACTTCTCGTCCGGCGCTGTATCGCGGTATTTGTCGATGATGTGGAGCGGCAAGTCGAGCAACGGTATCTCGAACTCCACGTTCGTCTTTTCGCGCGTCGCCTTGATCCAAACCGTTCCGTCTTCGGCCGTTTCGAGGTTCGCAGCAGTCAAGCGGCACATATCGCCGTAGCTGATGCCCGTATAGCAGGAGAAAAGAAACAGATCGCGAATAAGATAGAGTCTCGGCGAATGGAGCGGCGTAGTCATCAGCCGCTGCAACTCTTCGCGTGTGAGATAACGTCGTCTGCGTTCGGGACGCGGAGGTTCGTAACCTGAGAACGGGTCGGCGGTGATGATTCCTGTGGCAATGGCTTTGTTAATCACCGTATGCAGGCGCGACATGTAAAGAACGATGGTGCTCGGAGCCAGTTCCCGTTCCGTGCGCAGATACAGGTCAAATTTGTCGATGAACGACCGATCCAAAGCCGAGAAGGGAATATCCGACAGTCGAAGCCGCTCGGATAAGAACTGCGCTACATGTTCGTAGGCGTTGCGATAGCTACGTGCCGATTTGGCTGTGCGATTTACACCCACCAGTTTCTCGAAATGTTTGATGAACGAATGGAAATAGTTAAGCAGCGTCTCCTGCCCGAAAGCCATACCCAACAGCAGGCATTTGACCTCCTCGGCCATTACCTGTTCACGGATAGCAGACTGCTCGCGATAGATAGCCAGTGCCGAAGCCCGCAGCTCGTCCAACCGACGGTTGATTTCGACAGTTTCGGCACTTTTACCTTTGACACGCCCCGACATCCACAGCGAACGTGGTGCGAGCATCTTGGCGCTGAATACGCATTCCGACCGGCCGACAGTCAATCGCCCCATGATAGGACAATGACCCTCTGCATTCGTTTCGTTCGTTTTGAGGTAGAACGACACCTTTACATCCTTTTGATTCATAACTCTATTAACCGTTTACAAAATTAGTTGATATAGAGTTATTTGAAGCCACGAAAAACGAAGCGAAACATAGAATAAGATACTATGCCTTCACATCGGAAACCGTCTTTTCTCGAAACTCCGCGAAAAACGACTATCTTTGTCGTGAAGTTTGGCGAGAAAACCGGCGTTCCTTGAAGTGCAGAACCATTTTCAGAGACAGAAGTGAGGCTTTTTGCGACCTCTCCCCAGCCTTTGAAAAGGCAACGGATAAGTAACGAATCCTTTGCTCAACTCCTCGAAATCCTGCTTTTCAGCCATTCGGCAAAGGCCCGCGGTTCTACCTGTTGCGATTCTGCATTTCAACCACTTACATTATTACGCCCCATTCGCCCGTTTTATCCGATTTTCTTCGTATCTTTGGCAGCATGAAGATACAGAAGAAACAGACCATCGGCGAAAACCTGCTCTATGTGATGGTATGGTCGGCGATCATCCTGGTGCCGGTCCTCAACTCGCAGATGATGGCCGAACTGCACGTCGACTTCAGGAACGTGCTTTTCGCCTGGCGGCAGATCGCCCCCTACTTCATTATTTTCATCATACACAACTGCGTGCTGGCGCCCCGCTACATGCTGCGCCACAAATACTGGAAGTATCTGGCCGGCAACCTGCTGCTCATCCTCGCGGTCTTCACGCCGGCCTATCTTTTCGCCGAACGCCCCCTGCCGACGGGCTCCGACATCCAGATCAGCCAACTCTCCTTCACCCACCTCGAGATGTACTGGAGCGTGATGCTGGCGCTCTTCATGAACGGCGCCAATTCGGCCATCAAGCTCATGTACCAGTCGATCCGCGACGAGCAGCAGATGGAGGCGCTCAAACAACAGAACCTACAGGCCGAAATGGACTATCTGAAATATCAGATCAACCCCCATTTCTTCATGAACACGCTCAACAACATCCACGCGCTGATCGACATCGCCCCCGAAAACGCCCAGAACGCCATCATCGAACTATCGAAGATGATGCGCTACGTGCTCTACGATTCGGGCCGCGAGCGCATCTCGCTTGAACACGACATGCAGTTCTTGATGAACTACATCGAGCTCATGCGCATCCGCTACACCGATGCCGTGGACATCCGCGTCGACTATCCGCGCGAGTGTTCGTCGCGGGTCTCGATTCCGCCGCTGCTGCTGATCGTCTTCGTCGAAAACGCCTTCAAGCACGGCGTGAGCTACAACCGGCGCTCGTTCATCCACCTCACGGTCGAATATGCCGACGACAAGGTCACCAGCACCATCGTCAACAGCCGCCACGCACCGCACGACAAGAACCGCAAGAAAGGCATCGGGCTGGAGAACGTCCACAAGCGGCTCGAGCTCATCTACGGCCCCCGGGGCTACACGCTCGACATCCGCGAACAGCCCGACACCTACACTGTCCGACTCGAAATCCCCGCCCTCCATGCTTAAATGTATCGCTATCGACGACGAGCCGCTGGCTCTGCGTCAGATCGCGGCCTATACGGCCAAGATCCCCTACCTGCAACTCGTCGCCACGTGCAACAACGCCCTCGAAGCGCAGCAGCAGCTGGCCGCACAACCGGTCGATCTGATCTTCGTGGACATCAACATGCCCGACCTCAACGGCGTGGAGTTCGTCCGCACGCTCACCGAGCGCCCGATGGTGATCTTCACCACGGCCTACTCCGAATATGCCATCGAGGGATTCCGGCTCGACGCCGTCGACTACCTGTTGAAACCTTTCGGGTTCTCCGACTTCAGCCGTTCGGTCGCCAAGGCCAATTCGCTCTACGAACTGCGGCGCAACCAGCGCGACAGCGCCCCCGAACCTGCGCCCGAGGCGGAGCCCAAAGACAAGGAATACATCTCGGTGAAAGCCGATTACAAGGTTTCGCTGATCAAGATCGCCGACATCGTCTACCTGGAGAGCGAGGGCGAGTACGTGCGCATGCACCTGGCCGACGGTTCGACCATCACCACGCTGTTCCGGCTCAAGAACATGGAGACGGCGCTCCCGTCCGAACTCTTCATGCGCGTGCACCGCTCCTACATCGTCAACCTGCGCTGCATCCGCTCCTACGTCAAGGGGCGCATCTTTCTCAGCGACACGGAGTACGTACCCATCGGCGAGAACTACAAGGAGGCGTTCCAGCGCTACATCGACACCAATTTCAAGAATCTCTGACAGCCGCCGCACCTCCCGCCGCATCATTGCCCGGAAGCCGCAGCGAAAAGAGACAGCGGCAGCAAGGTTCAGCAAAGCCGCCGCAGACCGCTGCAACAGAGAAGCATAATATAATATAAAAGGTGAAGCAAAAGAACGCGGCCTATTCCGCCGCCAGGTTCGGAAAGCCCGAGCACGGTGCGTAGTGCCCATCGCAACACTCCCAGCAGTAGTGCCGCAGCCCGTTGGTCAGCACGATCCACCGCGCGCCGAGCACCGAATTGTAGCGCACGGCCTGCGCCAGGGTCCGTTCGCCCACCGGCACGCCGGGCGCCTTGCACTCGGCCAGCAGCAGCGGCTCGGCCCGGTCGCCCACAACCACGACATCGGCCCGCTGGGGCTGCCCGTTGAGCGCCACGGCATACTCCTGCACGATGCGCCGGGCCTGCACGCCGCACGAAGCCACAAGGTAGGCGATCAGATGCTGGCGCACCCACTCTTCGGGCGTCAGCACCAGGTAAGTGCCCCGCAGGGCATCCCATATCTCCACCGTTTCGCCGCGGCGGCGCGCCCGCAGACGCACCGGAGGGAAGTTCAGGCGCGGAAGCGCAGGTATTTCGGAAGTAGCAGAGTCCATCGGTCGGTTTTTTGCAAGTGCAAGATAGCGATTAATCGACGAATAACGAACTGTCGGCCGCAAATAATTCTTCGGTGTTGCAGGGATGGCCGGAAACTTCGAATCGCCGTTGCGATAGACAACCGCACACTTTTCCCCTTTCACTTTTCGCTTTTCACCGAATATTATAGTATCTTCGTCCCTGAAACCGCCCGGCAAGCCGGGCCAGCGATGACAATCATGCGCACTCTTTCTACCACACTCGCCCTTCTGCTCCTCGGCGGCGCGCTCCGCGCCCAGCAATACACCCCTTCCAGCGGGCGCGAACTGCCTCGCAGCCGCGTGACGGTCACTTCCGTCCCGTTCGACTCCGACGAACCCGACCGGCCCAACCGTTACATGGGCCGGATCGACGAATGGACGCAGGACGACAACCGCTTCACGGCCCGTTTCACCGTGCCTTTCGCGTGGATCAACCGCCAGGTCTTCCTGCACGTGGGCCACGCCACGGCCGACTACGAAGTACGGGTCAACGGCCGCCGCATCGCCTACAACAACAACGGTTCGTCGCCGGCGGAATACAACCTGACCAAAGCCGTGCAGGAGGGGGCTAACACCGTGCAGATCATCCTCTCGGAGCCTTCGGCCACCGCCCGGATGGAGAGCTGGCGCGAGGAGCCGGCGCCCTCGTTCGGCGACGTATGGCTCATGAGCCAGCCCACGATGTACATCCGCGACGTGCTCGTCAAGAACTGGCGTCCCAACGCCGGCGACGACTTCCTGATGGCCGAAGTAGGCATCGTCGTGAAGACCGCATCGCTCAATCCGCGCACCACACGCGTGCACTACGAACTCCTTGCGCCCGACGGCCGCTCCATGCTCGCGGGCCACGACGACATGACCCTCGACATGCGCCGCGAAGACACCCTGCGCTTCATCGCCCGCATCCCCGACACGCTGCAATGGAGCGCCGCACGCCCCTTGCGCTGGACCCTGCGGCTGAAGACGCAGCACGAGGGGCGCTACGACGAATACATCGAACTGCGACCCGGCTTCCGCACGGTCGACACGGCCGACGACCGCCTGCTGCTGAACGGCAAGCCCGTCATGCTGCGCGGCCACGAAGCGAGCCCCCGCATTTCGGCCGACGAGATCGCAGCCCTGCGCACCCAGGGCTACAACATGCTGCATCTGCTGCCGGGGCCGGTTCCCGGGACTTTCTACGAAATGTGCGACTCGCTGGGCATCTACGTCATCGCCACGGCACCCATCGACACCCGCAGTAGCGGCCGGTCGCGCCGCCGCGGGGGCAACCTCTCCAACGATCCCTCGTGGCAGGGCGCCTTCTTCGAGCGCGCCGAAGACAGCTACCACACGGCCAAGCGCCACCCGTCGGTCATCGCCTTCTCGCTGGCCCGCGAATCGGAAAACGGCATCAACCTCTACGAAACCTACCTGAGAATGAAACGTTTGGACGAATCGCGCCCCTTCATCTACCCCGAGGCTGCGGGCGAATGGAACACCGACCGGGTGCTCTGGCGGTAGGCCGGACAGGGGGAGGTCCAGGAAAAAAGCGACATTTTTTTGCGATTTTTTTTGGAGTTCCGAAAATTGTCCCTATCTTTGCACTCGCAATCACCAAGGATTGATGCCTCTCTAGCTCAGTTGGTAGAGCACGACACTCTTAATGTTGGGGTCCAGGGTTCGAGCCCCTGGGGGGGTACAAGGCGAGAATCGTAAGGTTCTCGCCTTTTCTGTTGAAAAGGCCTCTGCCGCAACGGAAATCCGGCCCGGGCTGCGGCGCTGCGCTTGCCCGGACATGCAGCGCCCGGCACCGGGTGCACCGCAGCAGTGAAACGACGATGAGACGATCGCTACGACATACCGTCCTGGCCGCGCTGGCCGCCCTCGGGCTCGCCGGTTGCATGGAGTGGGACTACGGCGGCACGGAAGAGTTCGAAGCCTCGGGCGCGGGACTCTTCGTGGTCAACGAGGGCAATTTCCAGTACGGCAACGCCACCCTCTCCTACTACGATCCCGAGACGCGGCAGGTCGAGAACGAAGTGTTCCGCCGCGCCAACGGCTTCCGCCTGGGCGACACGGCGCAGTCGATGACCGTCCGCAACGGCACGGCCTGGGTCGTGGTCAACAACTCGCACGTCATCTTCGCCATCGACACGGAGACCTTCGTGGAGAAAGGTCGCATCGTGGGCTTCACCTCGCCGCGCCACATCCACTTTCTGTCGGACCGAAAGGCCTATGTCACACAGCTTTGGGACAACCGCATCTTCATTGTGGACCCCGAGCGGTACGCAATCACGGGCCACATCGAGTGTCCCGGCATGACCATCGAAAACGGCTCGACGGAGCGGATGGTGCAATACGGCCGCTACCTCTACGTCAACTGCTGGTCGTACCAGAACCGCATTCTGAAGATCGACACCGAGACCGACGCCGTGGTCGGCCAACTCGAAGTGGGCATCCAGCCCGCAGCGATGGTGCTGGACCGCTACGGCAAACTATGGGTCTACACCGACGGCGGCTACGAGGGTTCGCCCTACGGCCACGAAGCTCCGGCGCTCTGCCGCATCGACGCGGAGACCTTCACCATCGAAAAACGGTTCGGATTCCGGCACGGCGACCGCCCGGGCGACCTGGCCATCAACGGCCCGGGCGACCGGCTCTACTGGCTCGACGAAGGGGTCTGGTGCATGGAGACGACGGCCGAACGGCTGCCCCTGCGCCCCATTCTGCCGGGCAGCGGCACGCTTTACTACAGCCTCACGATCGACCCCGTGCGGGGCGATCTCTACGTGGCCGACGCCATCGACTACCAACAGCAGGGCATCGTCTACCGCTACTCGGCCGACGGCGAACCGCTCGACCGGTTCCAGGCGGGAACCACACCCGGATTTTTCTGCTGGAAATAAAGGAGCCTCGATCATGAAACCCGCCTACGCTGCCCTGCTCCTCCTCGTGCTGTTCGCCCCGGCAAGAACCGCGGCGCAGGAACGGCATGCGGAACAACAACCGTCGGGCGGGCTGACCCGGCGGGTCCATCCCATCCCCGAAGTGACGGTCGTGGGCCGGCGCCCCATCAAGGAGACAGGAGTGCAGCGCACGAAGTTCGACTCGACGGCGCTCAAGGAGAACATCGCGCTCTCGATGGCCGACGTGCTGACGTTCCGGTCGCCGCTTTTCGTCAAGAGCTACGGCCGCGCCACGCTCTCCACCGTGGCATTCCGCGGCACCTCGCCCTCGCACACGCAGGTGACCTGGAACGGCATGCGCATCAACAACCCCATGCTGGGCATGACCGACTTTTCGATGATTCCCTCCTACTTCGTCGACGACGCCTCGCTGCTCCACGGCACCTCGTCGGTCAACGAAACGGGCGGCGGACTGGGCGGCGCGGTGAAACTGGCGACGCGGCCGGCCGCAGCCGAGGGTTTCGGACTGCAATACATCCAGGGGATCGGGTCGTTCCGCACGTTCGACGAATTCCTGCGGCTCACCTACGGCAACGCACGCTGGCAGTTCTCGACCCGTGCGGTCTATTCCTCGTCGCCCAACGACTACAAATACCGCAACCGCGACAAGAAAGAGAACATCTACGACGAGGAGATGAACATCGTCGGCTCCTACCACCCTGTCGAACGCAACCGCAGCGGAGCGTTCAAGGATCTGCACCTGCTGCAGGAGGTCTACTGCAACACGGGGCGCGGCGACCGCTTCGGGCTCAACGCGTGGTATATCCATTCGAACCGCGAACTGCCGATGCTCACCACCGACTACGCCGACGATCTGGCGTTCGAGAACCGCCAGCGCGAACAGACCTTCCGCGGCATCCTGTCGTGGGAACACCTGCGCAGCCAATGGAAAATCGCCGCCCGGGCAGGTTACATCCACACCTGGACGGCCTACGACTACAAACGCGACGTGGGCAACGGCACGATGGCCGCGATGACCCGGTCGCGCAGCACGGTCGACACTTTCTACGGACAGCTCGACGGCGAATACGCCCTCGGCCGCAAATGGCTCTTCACCGCATCGCTCGCGGCGCATCAGCATCTGGTCGAGAGCGTCGACAAGAACATCATCAAGCAGGACGGCAACAAAGCGGTGGTGGGCTACGACAAAGGCCGCATCGAACTCTCCGGCTCGCTCTCGGCCAAATGGCGCCCCACCGAGCGATTCGGACTCGCGGCCGTACTGCGCGAAGAGATGTACGGCACAGAGTGGTCGCCGCCGATTCCGGCACTCTTTCTCGACGGGGTGCTCTCCAGGCAGGGCAACCTCGTGGCCAAGGCATCCGTCTCGCGCAACTACCGCTTCCCGACCCTCAACGACCTCTACTTCCTGCCGGGCGGCAACCCCGATCTGCGGAAAGAGAGCGGCTGGACCTACGATGCAGGGCTTTCGTTCGCCGTGGGCAAGGCCGGCCGCTACCGACTGAGCGGCTCGGCGACGTGGTTCGATTCGCATGTCGACGACTGGATCGTCTGGCTGCCGACGACCAAGGGATTCTTCTCGCCGCGCAACCTCAAGAAAGTACACGCCTACGGCGTGGAGGCGCAGGCCGAACTGAGCGTCGCCCTGGCGCAAGAATGGAAGCTGGAGCTGGGAGGCACCTACTCGTGGACCCCTTCGATCAACGAAGGCGAGCCGATAAGCCCGGCCGACCGCTCGGTGGGCAAGCAGCTGCCCTACGTACCGGTGCATGCCGCCACGACGACGGGACGCCTGACATGGCGGCGCTGGTCGCTGCTCTACAAGTGGTGCTGGTACAGCCGGCGCTACACCATGTCGAGCAACGACGTCACCCTCACGGGCAGCCTGCCGCCCTACTACATGAACAACCTCGCGCTCGAAAAGAGTTTTTCGCTGCGCTGGGCCGACCTCTCGGTCAAAGGCGCCGTGAACAACCTTTTCGACGAAGAATACCTTTCGGTCCTCTCCCGCCCCATGCCGGGCATCAATTTCGAAATCTTCATCGCCATCACCCCCAAATGGGGCCGGAAAAACTGACGCTCCAAAGGGCCGGTGAGATGCAGTTGCCCCGGGGACCCGCGAACAAACCCGGCGATCGGAGGGAACCGAACTCCTGCAAACCGCACCGGCCAATGAAAAACACCGCGGCCTGCTCCTTTCGGAGCAGGCCGCGGCATTCGGAAGAAGCGCAAGGCCTCTATTTCAGCATTTTCAGCTTGCGATCGGCGGGCGTTGCCTCGCGGAACGAGACGGCGTAACCGCCGCCGGCGACCGCCGTCTGACGCAGCCGGCTGCCGGCCGTGCAACGCACCTCGCGCACCGTATAGGCCTGGGCATTGGTCCGGCAATCGGCGTCGGGCGCATCGGCATAGATCGTTGCGACGTAGACCTTGCCGGGTTCGAGGAAATCGAAGACGATGTCCGACCGATGCGCATGCTCGCCCGTGACGTTGCCCACGAACCAGCGGCCCGAATCCTTGGCCTTGCGCGCCACGGTGACGTACTCGCCGGGCTCAGCTTCGAGATAACGGCTCTCGGCCCAGTCGAGGGCCACCTCCTTGATGAACCGGAAAGCATCGGGGAAACGCTCGTAGTTCTCCAGGAAGTCGGCGGCCATCTGCAAGGGCGACGACATGGCCACATAAATTCCCAACTGATTGGCTATCGTGCAGTTGGCATGCGAATGGTTGTCGGGATTCGCCTTGGAGATATCCTGTTCGAAGATGCCCGGCGTGTAGTCCATCGGGCCGCCGATCAGGCGGGTGAACGGCAGCACGGTGACGTGGAAAGGCTTCGAACCTCCGAAAGCCTGGTACTCGGTGCCGCGGGCCGACTCGTTGCCTATGAGGTTGGGCCACGTGCGGCAGAGACCCGTGGGACGCACGGCCTCGTGGGCGTTGACCATGATACGGTAGTCGGCCGCTTTCTTCACGGCATAGAGATAGTGGTTGACCATCCACTGGTTGTAGTGGTTGTTGCCCTTGGGGATGATGTTGCCCACGTAGCCCGACTTCACGGCGTCGTAGCCATGCTCGTTCATGAAGCGGTAGGCCGCATCGAGGTGCCGCTCGTAGTTGCGCACCGAACCCGACGTTTCGTGGTGCATGATCATCTTCACGCCCTTCCCGCGGGCGTAGCGGCGGATCTCCTCGACGTCGAAATCGGGATAGGGCGTGAGGAAATCGAAGACGTAGTCTTTCATGTGGCCGAACCAGTCCTCCCAGCCGATGTTCCAGCCCTCGACCAGCACGGCGTCGAATCCGTGTTCGGCCGCGAAGTCGATGTAGCGCTTGACGTTGGCCGTGGTAGCTCCGTGCCGGCCGTTAGGGCGGACTTTCGAGAGGTCGTCGGTGTCGAGATGGGCGCTACGCAGTTGGTCGGTGTAGGCCCACGAGCTCTTGCCCGTAATCATCTCCCACCAGACGCCCACATACTTGCAGGGCTTGATCCACGAGGTGTCCTCGATCTTGCAGGGCTCGTTGAGATTGAGCGTCAGACGCGAAGCCAGGATGTCGCGGGCGTCGTCCGACACGATCACCGTACGCCAGGGCGTCGTGCAGGGGCTCTGCATGTAGGCCTTGTCGCCGTTGGGATCGGGCGTGAGGTGCGAGGTGAAGACCATGCGGCGGTCGTCGAGCATGAGGTGCATGGCCGGATAGTCGACCAGTGCCGCCTCGTGGAGATTGATGTAGAGTCCGTCGTCGCTCTTGAGCTGCAGGGCCGTCTGCACGCCGGTGGGCGAAAAGATGGTCTGAGAGAGATTGTCCGTGACGGCCTCTTCGAGATGACCGCGGATTTCGGAGAGCCGCGAACGGGTATAGTCGTACTCCTGGGTGTCGTAGTCGCCCGGAATCCACCACGCCGTGTGGTCGCCCGTCATGGCGAACTCGGTGCACTCGTCGGCCACGACGAAATAAACCAGCTTCGGCTGCTCGGGAAACTCGTAGCGGAAGCCGAGGCCGTCGTCGTAAAGCCGGAAGCGCACGATCATCGTGCGGTCGTCGGCCGGCCGGCGCAGCGTGACGGCCAGTTCGTTGTAACGGTTGCGGATGTCGGACTCCTCGCCCCAGACAGGCTGCCACGTCTCGTCGAAAGCCGAAGTTTCGGCCTTGACCAGCTCGAATCCGTCGCGCAGCGATTCGAGTCCGCAGGGGGCTTCGTCGTCGGAGAGGGCGGTGTTGAACTCGGGCACGGCGCCCTCGCCGCGCAGGAGCAGTCCGAGCCGGCTCGGCGCCACGGCCGCACGCCCCTTGCAGTCGAGCGCATAGCGCGGTACGCCCTCGTCGAGCGTGAAATGCAGCGTCAGCGTGCCGTCGGGCGAGCGGAGCTCCTGCGCCCGGAGAATCGGAGCCGCCAACACCAGCAGGGCGGCCAGAAAAAGTTTTTTCATCGGTATCATATTTTCAGGCTATGGTTCAAGGTTATGCAAATTTAACGAAAATTTCCGGTTCCGCGAAACAACGGAGCGCAGTCCGAAAAAATCCATATCTTTGCATATCCATTGCACACACAACGCAAAGACCATGTATAGATTCCGACCCATTCTGAAATCGCTGCTCTGGGGCGGCGAGAAGATCGCACCCTACAAGGAGATCGCCGCCGACCTCACCTGCATCGGCGAAAGCTGGGAGCTCTCGGGCGTGGAGGGCAACGTCTCGGTGGTGGCCGAGGGCCCCGACGCCGGCCTGACGCTCGCCCAACTCATCGCCCGCGACGGCGCCCGCCTGCTGGGCAAGAAGAACAGCGAACGCTTCGGCGACGAATTCCCGCTGCTCGTCAAGTTCATCGACGCGCGCCAGGACCTCTCGATCCAGGTGCATCCCGACGACAAGCTGGCCTGGGAGCGCCACCGCTCGAAAGGCAAGACCGAGATGTGGTATGTCGTGGCGGCCGACGAGGGGGCGCATCTGCGTTCGGGATTCGCCAAGGAGGTGACCCCGGCCCAATATGAAGCGAGCGTGGCCGACGACACGATCACCGGCCTGCTGGCCGACTACGCCGTGCGGCCGGGCAATGTCTTCTTCCTGCCGGCCGGGCGCGTGCACTCGATCGGCGCCGGATCGTTCATCGCCGAAATCCAGCAGACCTCCGACATCACCTACCGCATCTACGACTTCAACCGCCGCGACGCCCAGGGCAACAAACGCGAGCTCCACACCGAGCAGGCCAAAGACGCCATCGACTACACGGTGCTGCCCGACTACCGCACCCGCTACGAAGCCGCGCAGAACCGGCCCGTGGAACTGGTGGCCTGCCCCTACTTCACCACGACGCTCTACGACCTCACCGAGCCGCAGCAGATCGATCTGACGGCGACCGATTCGTTCGTGGTCGTGATCTGCATGGAGGGACGCGGCACCGTCACCGACAGCGCCGGCACGACCCTCGCCGTCCACCAGGGCGAGACCCTGCTGGTTCCCGCTTCGACGGACGGGCTGACCTTCACGCCCGAAAAAGGCATGAAGCTGCTGACCAGCCGCATAGACTGAAGCCCGGACAAGTAATCCGAAGCTACCGGCCGGTCCGACTTAAGTATGCGGTCCCTCTGCCCCGCACGGCAAGAGGAAAACGGCACCGGACCTCAAGGGGCCGGCCGCATCATAGGAGCGACGGATCACAAAACGAAAGCCGACCTTTCAAGGGTCGGCTTCATTCTTAACGGCAGGAAGTTACGATTGTTTTCGAGACTCTGACTGCGGCGACACGCCCGGCGAGCCGGACGATTACGGGCACCGAAAAAACTGCGACCCGCGCGGCTCCGGGAGCCGCCCAGACACGGCGCAAGGGCATCGGAGCGGACACACGCATGCCCTCATTCCCAGAACGGCGTATTGCGGAATATCCACCAGAAGATGAAGATCGCCGCATAGATGCGGATGACCGTCGGATGCTGGATATACCGCAGCAAGCGCCCCTGCCGGCTCTGCGGCCAAAAAGTGGTGTAGGCCACCAACAGAAAATAGGGAACCGAAACCACCAGAAAGGGATTGCATCCCAATGCCTCGGCCAGCCGTCCGTGCACCAGGGCTTGCAACGCGCGCTGACTGCCGCACGCCGGACAATCGAGACCGGTGAGGAGGCGGAACGGGCACTTGGGCATCCACACCGACCCGAGATCGGCGAAATAGTAGGCCACGGCCACTCCTGCCGCGGCCACGACGGCAGAAACGGCGACCGCCGCACGATGCCGGCGCACGAACGCCGTGACGCCCCGGCTGCGGATTGCGCCGGAACGATCGGCACTTTCGTCGCAACCCCGGCTGCGGGAAGCTCCGGAAAGGTTCACGCGCTGGTCAGAATTGCGACTTCAGGTTGAACCACGTGAGGAAGACGACCAGCGTCAGGTAGACCGTAAAGAATACGATGCCCACGATGCAGCCGATCCAGCTCCATCGGCGGGCGTCGGCCGCGGCCTGGAGAGCCTCGTCGTGACGTCCCGAGTACCACAGCCCGTCTACCGAAGCGGCCTTGATGATGGCTACGATGCCGAAAGGCCAGCAGCACAGGATGGTGATCAGAATGGCCCACACCAGATTGTTGTCCGGCTTTTGCATGTTCGGTTCCATGATGTTGCGATTTGAAGTTGACGGACAAGAGATTGTCCTGAAAAAAGAATCCGGCGGCAGCCGTCCGCTGTCCCGCATAGGCTGCGAAACGGCCCCGGATCGCTCCCGCCGGATCTGCGCTCGGATCAGTTGAAGCCGGCCATCGCGCCTGCCACGCCTGCGAAGACGAGCACGATGATGTAGACCACCATCACGAAGAAGCCTGTGCCGGCGCCGATCCACGCCCATTTGCGGGCGGAGGCCGCAGCCTGATAAGCCTCGTCGTAGCGGTTCTGCGCCCACAGATTGTCCACCGAGGAAGCCTTGATGATCGACACGATGCCGAACGGCAGGCAGCACAGAATGGTCACCAGAATGCCCCAGACCAGATTGTTGTCGGGTTTCTGCAGATTCGTTTCCATTGGTTATGATTTTTAAGGGTTGTTTTTCGAGAGCGAAGATACGAATAATCGTACAATAAATAGTCTGTTCCAGCAAGATTGTTGCCCGCATACCGAAAAAAAAGTTACCTTTGTCGATGGTTTTCGCTCATGCCGAGCGCAGCGCCGGGCCTTGCGCGAGCTGTGCCGAGACGCGAAAACCCGCTTTGCAGAAACGTTTCACTCAACCGCCTCCCCATGTCAGCACCCTTGGCCGAACGCCTGCGACCCCGTACGATGGACGAATACATCGGACAGGAGCATCTCGTGGGCAAGAACGGCGTCTTCCGCAAGTTCTTCGAGACGGGCAACGTGCCGTCGTTCATCCTGTGGGGCCCTCCGGGCGTGGGCAAGACCACGCTGGCGCGCATCGTCGCCACCCAGCTCGAACGTCCGTTCTTCACCCTCTCGGCCGTGACGTCGGGCGTCAAGGAGGTGCGCGAGGTGATCGAATCGGCACGCAAGCAGCGCTTCTTCGACCAGCGGCCGCCGTTCCTCTTCATCGACGAAATCCACCGTTTCAACAAATCGCAGCAGGATTCGCTCCTGGGCGCCGTGGAGCAGGGCGTCGTCACGCTCATCGGCGCCACGACCGAGAACCCCTCGTTCGAGGTCATTTCGCCGCTTCTGAGCCGCTGCCAGGTCTACATCCTCAAATCGATGGAGGACAAGGACCTGCGCACGCTGCTCGACCGGGCGCTGGAGACCGACACCGAATTGAAAAACCGCGAAATCGAAGTCGAGGAGACCGGCGCGCTGTTCCGTTTTTCGGGCGGCGACGCGCGCAAGCTGCTCAACATTCTCGACATCGTGGTCGGCGCCACGGACGGCAAGGTGGTCATTTCCGACAAGCAGGTGACCGACTGCCTCCAGCAGAACATCGCCCTCTACGACAAGAACGGCGAACAGCACTACGACGTCATCTCGGCCTTCATCAAGTCCATCCGGGGCAGCGACCCCAACGCCGCGATCTACTACCTCGCGCGCATGCTGGCCGGCGGCGAAGAACCGCGTTTCATCGCGCGGCGCCTGGTCATCCTGGCGTCGGAGGACATCGGACTGGCCAATCCCAACGCCCTGCTGCTGGCCAACGCCTGCTTCGACACGGTGCACAAGATCGGCATGCCCGAAGCGCGCATCCCGCTGGCCGAGACGGCCCTCTATCTGGCGACCTCGCCCAAGAGCAATTCGGCCTACATGGCCATCGACAAGGCCCTCGCGCAGGTCGAACGCGACACGACCAACCGCCCTGTTCCGCTCCACCTGCGCAACGCGCCCACCCGGCTGATGGGACAGGCCGGCTACGGCAAAGGCTACAAATATGCCCACAACTACGCCGGACACTTCGCCGACCTGGAGTTCCTGCCCGAGGGGCTCTCGGGCACGAAGTTCTACGAGCCCGACACGCAGAACGCCGCCGAAGCCAAGATCGCCGAGCGCATCGCCCGGCTCTGGAAAGATAAATACCGATAACCCGGGCCGGCGCCGAGCCGGCCCTCAAAAAACATAATCATGAAGAAACTCCTGTTCCTGCTGCTCGCCGCTGCGGCACTGCTGGCGGCCGGCGACGCTGCCGCCCGAACCAAGAAACCGGTCGCCCCCGAAGACAAGGGCTGGTGGCTCGGCGGCGAAATCGGCCTCTGGCACAACACGGTAGAAGAGATCGACACCAATTCGTTCGTCTTCTCGCCGGAAGCGGGCTACGACTTCAACAAGCGCTGGGCCATCGGCGTGGGCATCGGCTATGCCGTGGCCGGCACCACCGACGAATTCGGCGACAGCGTCAACCTCAACATGTTTATCTTCAATCCCTATGCCCGCTGGAAATACTGCAACGTAGGACGCCTGTCGCTTTTTCTCGACGGCGGAATCGGCGTGGCCGGCGGCGACATGGACGGAGTGAAAGTCGGCATCCAGCCCGGCGTGGCGGTCAGAGTGTCCGACCGCGTGCGCTTCCAGGCCCACCTGGGTTTCCTGGGCTACTGCACCAACTACTTCAACGACGGAGTGGAGGACAGCAACGGCTTCGGGTTCAAACTATCGTCGTCCGATCTGAAGTTCGGCTTCTACTACACGTTCTGACGCGCGGCATGAAACGCATCGGCATCATCTCCGACACCCACGGCACCTTCGACGGCAAGCTGCGCGAGTTTCTGCGCGATGTCGACGAGATATGGCACGCGGGCGACATCGGGTCGCTGGGCCTGGCCGACGAGATCGCCGCGTTCAAGCCCCTGCGCGCCGTCTCGGGCAACATCGACGGCGGACTCACGCGCCGGGTCTATCCCGACTTCGCGGAGTTCCGGTGCGAGGAGGTCGGCGTGCTGATGACCCACATCGGCGGCTATCCCCGCCGCTACGACCCGCGGGCCTTGGAGCGCATCCGGGCCGTGCAGCCGCGGCTTTTCATCGCGGGGCACTCGCACATCCTCAAAGTGATGTTCGACCCCGCCCACAACCTCCTGGCCGTCAATCCCGGCGCCGCCGGCGAATTCGGCTTCCACCGCGTCCGGACGGCCATCCGCCTGGTCATCGACGGTGCCGACATGCGCGACATGGAGGTGGGCGAATGGCCGCGCAGGCCCTGACCGGGGAAAACGGCCGTGTCGTCGGCACGACTACGTACTGACCACAAAAACAATAGGGAGCCGGGCTGAGCCCGGCTCCCTTCTTCGAATCACTTCGGCGTCACGCCACCCTCAACCGTACGCCCTGGCCCTTGTCGGCCTCGACGACGACGGTATCGCCTTCGTGGAGCCGACCGTCGATGATCAAGGCCGAAAGCGGATCCTCGACATGGTCCATCAATGTGCGTTTGAGCGACCGGACGCCATAGCGCTGCTCGTAGCCCAGGGCCGCAAGACGCCGCTTGGCACCGTCGGTGATCTTGACCTTGTAGCCAAGCCGGCGCGTACGCGAAAAGAGCCCTTCCAGTTCCAGCTCGATGATGCGCTCCACATCGGCGGCCTCCAGCGTGCGGAAGACGACGATATCGTCGATGCGGTTGAGAAACTCCGGCGCGAAAGTCTGCTCCAGCGCCTTGCGGTACTCGATCTGCGGCGACAAGGTCTCCACCACGCTCTTCGACGTGGTGCTGTAGCCCACCTGCACCTGTTTCTGCGCTGCGGCGCGCGAGCCGACGTTGGAGGTCATGATGATGATCGTGTTGCGGAAATCGACCTTGCGGCCCGAACCGTCGGTGAGGTGCCCCTCGTCGAAGAGCTGCAGGAGCGTGTTGAAGACCTCCGGGTGCGCCTTCTCGATCTCGTCGAACAGCACCACCGAATAGGGACGGCGCCGCACCGCCTCGGTCAGCTGGCCGCCCTCACCGTAGCCCACGTAGCCCGGAGGCGACCCGATCAGCCGCGCGACGTTGTGTTTCTCGCCGTATTCGCTCATGTCGATGCGGATAAGGCCCATGCGCTCGTCGAAAAGCCACTTCGACACCTCCTTGGCCAGCAGCGTCTTGCCCACGCCGGTGGGTCCCACGAAAAGGAAGACCCCGATGGGCCGGCGCTCGTCCTTGAGCCCGGCGCGCGAGCGGCGGATGGTGCGCGAAATCTTCTCCACGGCAGCCTCCTGCCCCACCACGCGTCCGGCGAGATGGTCGTAGAGGGTCCGCAGACGCCCTGCTTCGCCGTCGGTGACCCGTTCGGCCGGAATGCCCGTCATGGCGGTGATCACCTCGCGGATGTGCTCCTCGGTGATCTCTACCGGATTGCACTCCAGCGAGCGGCGCCACTCGGAGCGCGTCTCGTCGATCTTCGAACGCAGGGCGATCTCGCGCAGACGGGCCGATGCGGCCTTTTCGTAGACCATCGCCTCGACCGCCTCGCGCCGTTCACGCTGCATGTCGCACACGGCCGACTCCATCTTGCGCAGCTCGTCCGGTTCGCAGGCCGAACGGAGATGGACGCGCGAACCGGCCTCGTCCAGCACGTCGATCGCCTTGTCGGGGAAAAAGCGGTCGCTAATGTAACGTTCGGTCAGCGCCACGCAAGCCTGCAGCGCCTCCTCGGTGTAGCGCACCTTGTGGTGGCGCTCGTAGTGGGGCGCGATGTTGCGCAGAATCTGCAACGTCTGCTCGGGCGTCGTAGGCTCGACCACCACCTTCTGGAAACGGCGCTCAAGAGCCGCATCGCTCTCGATGTTCTCGCGGTATTCGTCGAGCGTCGTGGCGCCGATGGTCTGCAGCTCGCCGCGCGCGAGGGCGGGCTTGAGGATGTTGGCCGTGTCGAGGCTGCCCTGCGTCGAACCGGCCCCGACGATGGTGTGTATCTCGTCGATGAAGATGATCGTGTCCTTGGCCTTGCGCAGCTCGTCCAGCAATTGCTGCATGCGCTCCTCGAACTCGCCGCGGAACTTGGTGCCGGCCACCAGCGACGAGACGTCGAGCGAAAAGAGCGTCTTGTCGGCGATGGTGTAGGGCACCTGGCCGGCGGCGATGCGCAGGGCCAGCCCCTCGACGATGGCGCTTTTGCCCACGCCGGCTTCGCCTATGAGTATCGGGTTGTTCTTCTTGCGGCGCGAGAGAATCTGCACCACGCGCTCGATCTCCTGCTCGCGCCCCACGACCGGGTCGATGCGCCCCTCGCGGGCCATGCGCGTGAGGTTGACGCCGAACTTGTCGAGCAGGTGCGGCTCCTCCTTCTCCTCGGGCCGGTTGGCCGCATTGAAGTCGAGCATGTGCACCTGGATCTCGGCGCGGAAATCGTCGCCCACGGCGAACTTCTGCAGGTCGGCGGCGATGACCTCGGCCGTGACGCCGTACATCTCCAGCGCCCGGGCCGTAGCGGTGGCGGGATCGGCGGCGACCACGCGCAGGGCATGGGCCGTGGAGATGCTGCGCACGGCGCCCGACTTCTCGCGCAGTTCGTCGGCGAAGCCGCGGTAGAACGTTTCGGGGTCGCACGGCTCTTCCTGCGGCTTGTCGTTGGTTATCTCGTGTTCGATGCGCAGACGGATCTGATAGACCTCCCAGTCCTTCAGCCGGGCCGAGAGAAGCTGGAACGCCAGGGAACCCTCCTCGCGCAGCAGTTCGAGTGCGAAGTGGTCCTTCAGCGACCGGGTGATGCCCGCTTTGGCGGTGTTGAACGCGGCGCGAGCAAGGACGCCTTCGAGCGTCTTCGAAATTTTCATTTGCATGTTGCGTCGTTTTTTTGAATTCGCAGAAAAAACGGCGCAGCCGCACCCTTTATTGTATGGAGGCCGCGGGGTGCTCCGTGCGGTCGCGGCGCATGTGCGGAACATGCTGGAAACGAAGCCCCGCCGGCACAATGCGAAGCCGGCCGACTTTTCGTCGGCCGGCAACATGATGCTGAAAATACCGGGAAATCGGCTTTTCCGGCCGTCGGCTACCACACGATGGGCTCCTTGCCCACGGACCGGAGGTATTCGTTGGCGCGCGAGAAGTGGCGGCACCCGAAGAACCCGCGGTAGACCGAGAGCGGCGAGGGGTGCACGGCCTTGAGGATGCAGTTGCGCTGCGGATCGGCGATGGCGCCCTTGCGCTGGGCGTAGCTGCCCCACAACATGTAAACGATGCCCTGCTTGCGCTCGTTGATGACCCGCACCACGGCGTCGGTGAAAGTTTCCCACCCGTGGCCCGCATGCGACGCCGCCTCGTGCGCCCGCACCGTCAGCACGGCGTTGAGCAGCAGCACGCCCTGCTCGGCCCAGCGGTCGAGGTTGCCCGACGGCGGAACCGCCGTTCCCGTATCGTCCGACACCTCCTTGAAGATGTTCTGCAGCGACGGCGGAAAGGGCACGCCGTCGCCCACCGAGAAACAGAGACCGTTGGCCTGCCCGGGACCGTGGTAGGGGTCCTGACCGATGACGACCACCTTGAGCCGCTCGAACGGGCACTTGTCGAAAGCCCGGAAGATGTTGCTTCCGCGCGGGTAGACGCGGCGCGCGGCATACTCCTGCCGCACGAAGTCGGTCAGTTCGCGGAAGTAGGGTTTCTCGAATTCGGGAGCCAGCAACTCTTTCCAGTCGGCGGCGATCTTTACGTCCATGGGATGCTAATTTTGCGTAAATGTAATGAAAAGTTCGCGGAATCCCCCGATTCTTCACGGAAAATCGACTTCTTCCTGCTGCCCGATACGATTCTCAGCCGCGCCGGCTCCCGCCGGTTTGCCGTTCGGACACAGCCGCCCGACGAACGGAGCAAGAGAGCGCCGCGCCGTCGAGAAGCCGTTCGCCCGCACCTCTTTCGCAAATCCCACAGCGCCCCGTGCATGCCGCAGCATCTTGCAAAAACTCGAAACCGAACATCCCGGCAAAGAACGCACAACAACCTGTGCCGTTCATAAACAAAGGGTTGCAAATCTCTACCGGATAATTGCGAATTGATTTTACATGCACTATCTTTGTTTTCAAAACGTCATCCCATCCATGAAAAAACGCTTTCTCACACTGGCCGCATGCGCACTCGCCCTGTGCGCCGCCTGCACCGACCGCGAACCCGAAGTACGCAACGTCATCTACCTGATCGGCGACGGCATGGGCCTCGCGCAGGTCTCCCTCCTGCAGGTCGCCGAAGAGTACCGGCCCACGGCTTTCGACCGCGCCCACAACGTTGCCCTGATCACCACCCGCTCGGCCAACAACCGAGTCACCGACTCGGCCGCCGCCGGCACGGCGCTGAGCTCGGGCTGCAAGACCCGCAACGCATCGCTGGGCCTCGACACCGCCGGGCAGCCGCTCGTACCGCTGACCGTCTGCGCCCGCGAACAGGGCATGCGCACCGGCCTGGTGGTCACCAGCTACCTCCACCATGCCACGCCGGCCGCTTTCTACGCCCATGTCTCCAACCGCGGCCAGACCGACTCGATCACCTGCGACATGGTCCGAAGCGACATCGACCTGCTCTTCGGCGGCGGCCGCAAGGCGCTGAGCGACACGCTCCCCGAGGGCGGCACACGCATCGATGCGTTCCGGGCCAAGGGCTATCGCATTGCGCTCGAACCCTCGCAGATCGATACGCTCAGCGGGCTTCCCGTGCTTGCCGCCGTGGCCGAACGCCACCTGCCCGCAGCCTCCGAACGCGGCGACTATCTCCCGCAGGCCACACGCAAGGCTCTCGAACTGCTGTCGGCCGACAACGACAAAGGATTCTTTCTGATGGTCGAGGGCTCGCAGATCGACATGGCCTGCCACGGCAACGATGCTCCCCGCGCGCTGGACGAGATGCGCGACTTCGAGCGTGCCGTAGCGGCCGCCATGGATTTCGCCGACCAACACCCCGGCACGCTGGTCGTCGTGACGGCCGACCACGAAACCGGCGGGCTGACGCTGCCCAGCGGCAAGGACGACTTCACGCTGCCCGAATCGGGCGTGCGCGCCGAATTCTCCACGGGCGGCCACTCGGCCACCATCGTCCCGGTCTATCTCTACGGCACGGGCGCCGGACGCATCCGCGGACTGATGGACAACACCGACCTGGCCCAGCAGCTCAAAGCGATCATCGCCAAGGCGAAATAGCCTGACGGCCCGTTTCGCTGCAAAAACGATCCCCGCAACGCTTCGGTGCATTGCGGGGATTCGTATTCGAAAGGGCAGATCGTACCGCCGGAGCTACTTTTCGCTGGCAGGCTCCGGTGTTTCGGGAACCGACATCTTGAAATCCACCGGCACGGTATACTTCACCCGAACGGGCTCGCCCTGCTGCATGCCGGGCGTCCACGAGCCTGCGGGAACCGATTCGATCACACGCACGACCTCTGCGGCCAGCGACTTGTCGGGAGCCTGCAACACCTCCACAGCACCGACCGAACCGTCGCACTCGACAACGAACGCAACGACGACCCGGCCCGAAATACCCTGCTCCAACGCCTCCACGGGATACTTAACCCGACTCTGCACCCAGGCGCGGAAATCCTGCAGATCGCCGCCCCGGAACTTCGGCATCGTCTCGGCCATCAGACAAGGTTCATCCTCGCCGGCCGTCTCTGCGGTCTGCGACTTTGCGAAGGATGCCTCCTCGCCGGTCATGCTGCGAAACTCGACAGGCAGCGTATACTTCACCCGAACGGGCTCGCCCTGCTGCATGCCGGGCGTCCACGAACCTGCGGGAACCGATTCGATCACACGCAGCACCTCGTTCGTCAACAACCTGTCGGGAGTCTGCAACACTTTGATCGAGCTCATCGAACCGTCGCGCTCGACAACGAACGCAACGACGACCCGGCCCGAAATACCCTGCTCCAACACCTCCACGGGATACTTAACCCGACTCTGCACCCAAGTGCGGAAATCCTGCAGATCGCCGCCCCGGAACTTCGGCATCGTCTCGACCACCAGCCAAGGTTCATCGGCATCCGCCGCACCGCCGGGGGCCGGGGGCACCGTTCCGGACGCCCGGGTTTCGTTCTCTGCTGCGAAACCGACCACCACCATTTCGGGAACGGTCGTTGCGGAAGCCTCGCCGGAAGCGGAAACCGTAAACTCGAACACGCCGTTACGGCCTTTTTCGCCGTATTTCTCCACACCCTCCTCGGGCAGGAGCCTGCGAAGCCGAACCTGGGTGCCTTTATTGGCGCTTCCGAGCGTCCGGCCCAACTCGAAAGCCTCCTCCAGGGTTTGCACCTCCTTGCCGTTCACGATATAGAGCGGCTCGGGACGGTCGGCCGGCTGTTGCTCCGCCGCGGGGAGATTCCGGACATCAGAGGCCCTTGCGGTGAGCGAAAAAGCGCACAGCAGGCCGGCAAAGGCGAGAAGCGTTCCCGCCAGTCGCAGCAGGACGTACCTGCCGCCGAAGTGAGTGGTCATCATCTGAAAACGTTTTTTGGTTAATGAATTCCGCAACCCGCTGGCTATGTCCGGACTATAGCCGCAGAGCTGCCTGAAAAGAGCGTTCATATAGTGTTCGCGGTCGAAACCGCCCGTCAGCACGTCGCGGTCCGCCTCGTATTCCTCGGCCTCGACGAGCCGCCGGGCCGCCAGCCACACGAAAGGATTCCACCACAGCAGCGCCTTCATGCACTCCATGGCGATGCGCTCGGCCGAATGCCGGTGGACGATGTGGCTTGTCTCGTGGGCAATGATAACCCGGCGGTCATCCGCCGGCGTTTCGGCCCACAGGTAGATCGTACGCCCGAACGAAAAGGGCGAGACCCGCACCGGGAGCGACGCCACGCGCCAACGACCGGCCGAAATCATCACGGCACGCTTCCGCAGGCGCCGCATGGCGGCCGCCTGACGCAACATGATGCCGGCCAGCCAAAGCGTACCGGCCAGCCAAAGGAGCACGACCACCGCTTCGAGCGTCGGGAAACTCCCGGCAGCCGCCGGCTCCGGGACCCATGCCTCCACAGGTGCAAGCCCGACGGGCATCGTCGCCGGAACCGCTGGCATCGGCAAAGCGGGCAGCACCGGAATACGCAACCGCGGGACGACGCACGCCGCCAGGGGCAGCAACAGCAGATAGCCGCGGCACCACCCGAACGACACGCGCCGGTCCAGCAGCAATCGGTAGGCGCCGAGCAGCACGCCGCTGCACACGACGATTTTCAACCCTTCGATCAACAGCTCCTTCATGACTTCGACTTTTTGGCATTGCGCACGATTTCGAGAATCTCCTCCTGCTCGGCGGCCGAAATCTTCTCATGGCGCGAAAAAAACGACACCAGCTGCACCAGCGAACCGTCGAAATAGGAAGTCAGCATCGACGACATCACGCTGCGGGCGTATGTCTCGCGGTCGATGAGCGGATAGTAGCGGTGGCTCTTGCCCTCAGCGGTATGGGCCACGAAGCCTTTGGTTTCCAATATTTTCAGAAAGGTGGCCACCGTCGTGTATTTCGGCCGCGGCTCGGGCATCCGGTCGATGATTCCGTTCACCACGGCATCGCCCAACTGCCACAAAATCCGCATCACCTCCTCCTCGCCGCGGGTCAGCGCCTGGATCTGTCGTTCGTTATTCATGTTTCGTTTGTTTCGATCGTTCTGTTTGCTGTCTCATCCGCACCCTCGTGCGTCGCGTTCCGGAATCCGGAAGTTCGTGGCTTTCAGCTATTTCGTTATGGTCAGCGGCTCTGCTCTCTACGTATCGCCGCGCTCCGTCGCTAACCGCCTCGCGACCCGAAAACGCATCTGCATCCTTTGCTTCATCGCCCGATGTCCGGAGTTCCTCCGTTTTTGCGCCCGAAAATGCTCCTGTATTCCTCTGCAAGCACTCGGCGGATTTCCTGATGCAAGTTTAATACTAATTTTTTAGAAGAACAAATATTTCTACTAAAAATTTAGTAATAAGACTAAAAAAGTACAGAAACAACCCCACCGGCAGATGCTTGGACGCAGCGCACGGAAAGCGCACTGGCCCGCCAAAACGTAACATACAGCGGAGCTACGGCCGCCGACTGGAACCGCAAGCCCGCAGCCGAAACGGCCGTGGCCGAATAAGACGAGGAAGCCAGGTAACGGCCCAATACGCCGACGTCAGCCAAGGCTCCCGTCGTGCTGACGCGGTAGCCCGTAGCAGGTGCTGTATAGCAATCGCTCTTAATGAATGCCGCAAAGAGGGGAACAAACTGTAATTAAAAATGAACGTTTTCGATAAGTCGAGAGCAGAGTCGAACTTGTTCGAGCTATGCCGAGACGAGAAAACCTGCCCGAAAGGGAATGATTAAGAATTAAAAATCGGAATTGGATAGTTCTGTGTTCTGACAGCGATTCGAAGAATCGAGCCGGCCGCAGTCTTCCCCGGCGGAGGTCCACACGGTGGGCCTGCAAACTCTTTTCAAAATCCGCCTTTTAGGCAGGCACACTGCGACCCGAAATAATCAAGGTCTTCGACCTTGCGCCCGGGGCCGGCTCGCATCGGAGATGCGACCCCCGCAGCCGGCCCGGGCGAGCAAATCGACGGCTGCCCGATCATGGGACAATGCCCATTCTCAATTTTTAATTAATCCCCCTACGGGGTCTTGACTTCGCTTCCGCTCGGCAAAACTTGCAAGCAAGCTCTGCACTCGCTTAATCGCAAAGTTGTGCATTTTGAATTGTTCTCAGCTCTGCGGCAGACTGGAATATTCAACTACCCCTTGACGCATCGGTTTATAAATCCCCGTTCTTAACGGGGCAGCGGACTGCAGAATCTACATTACCACGCTGGTGCGAACCGTAGTCCGCGCCACTCCGGGCATGCGAAGTTGCTGAGACTGTTCTACCCGCAAATTCCGCTGCGCTCGGCCTCGTTGTCCTTTTCGAGTTTTTCGTCCTCGTCCCACTCGAACCAGGGGAACTCACGGCGCCCGCCCAACGCAAAACGCGTGTAGGTAATGGGCAGGCCCATGCCGAGGAAACGGCTTTCATAGGCCGTCTTCACCGAGAGCACCTCGTCGGCATAGCCCGAACCGTAGATGTCGGGATTGGAGACCTCGCACGGCAGGCCGTAGCGACGGATGACTTCGCCCGTATAGCCGTAGAGGTGTTTGGAATCGGTTTTCAGATTGATCCGTCCGTCCGCTCGCAGCAGGCGGGCGTAGAGTTCCAGAAAGAACGGCGAAGTGAGCCGTTTTTTCGCCCGGCGGCTCTTGAGCTGGGGATCGGGAAAGGTGATCCAGATTTCGGAGATCTCGCCCTCGGCGAAAAGCCCTCCCAGGAACTCCACGCGCGTGCGCAGAAACCCTACGTTGGTCATCCGCCGCTCGGTCGCGGTCTTGGCACCGCGCCACATGCGGGCCCCCTTGATGTCAATGCCGATGTAGTTGCGCAGCGGATCGCGCTCGGCCAAAGCGATGGTGTATTCACCCTTGCCGCAGCCCAGCTCCAGCACGATGGGCCGGTCGTTCTTGAAGAAGTCGCGGTTCCAGTTCCCCTTCATGGGGTGGTCGCGGCGGAATACGTCGTCGAATTCGGGTTGCAGGAAGCAGGCGAACCCGAGATTTTCGCGGAATTTGCGGAGTTTGTCTTTTCCCATTTATTCACACTCTACATGGAGTCCCACGGCTTCGATGCCCTGCACCGCGCGGGTGGGCGTCACAAGGAAACGGTAGTCGCCGCACCGTGCGAACGTCGCATGCCGGCGATAGCCGGCCACCGCTTCGCCGTGCACGGCCGACGGTCGGCGCAGATGGTTCGCACAGAAAAGGAAGGGCTCTTCGAAGCACAGCGAATCGGGCGTGCGCACCTCGATGCGCAGGGTCAGCGTATCGTCGCGGAAACGTTCGTCATAACGCAGGAAGAGCGACAGATCGCAGCGCGACACGGTATCGGCGTTCGGAATGACGATCTCGGCCGCCTCGGACCACTCCTCAGGATCGACATCCGTCGCTACGGAACGGTCGGCCGTGGCACACCCCGTCAGCAGCAAAATCGCCAACGCCGTTTTCAGCATCTCGCGCTTCACGGACTATCGGTTTTCGCCGCCGTTGCCGGCCCCTCCGTTCCCTTCGGAACCGTTGTTGCGGCCGCCCGGGCCGTTTTCCGGACGCGGCCGGCGGTTGTTGCGATGGCGGTTGCGGTCGTTGCGGCGCTCGCCGTTGTTCGGACGCTCGCCACCCTGCCGCGGTTCGCCCTGGAAACGTTCGCCGTTGTGCGTTCGTTCACCGCGCGGCTGTTCGTTGTTGCGCAAGGAGTGCTCTGCGTTGTCGCGAGGAGCCCCCTGGCCGTTGCGCGGCCGGTCGCGGTGGGGACGACGTTCCGACCGGTCCTGACGGCCCGTCTCGCCCTGCGGGCGTTCGCCTTCCGCAGCATGCTGCGGCCGCTCCGCCCGGTTGTTGTTGCGGCCGCCGCGCTTGCGGCGCTTCGCCTTGTCGAAGCGGGTGATGCTGTCCTCGACCGACTCCGCACCGTAGGTCGGCTCGTTGCTGACGGCGGGCATGGCGTCGGCATGCTGAAGCTGATCGACCTTCTTGCCGGCACGGTTGAGCTCGAGAATCTCTTTCACGCGCGCCACAGGCAACGTGGTCAGATTGGCCTGCGTCTCCTTCGACGAAGAGAAGGTCATCGTTCCGGCCAGCACGTCGGTCTTGACCAGGAACCACTCGCCGTCGATCGTCTGCAACGGTTCGCGCAGCCGCGGGAAAGCCTTGCGGGCGTCGACGTAAGTGTCGTATTCGTACATCATGCAGCACTTCAGCTTCGAGCACTGCCCGGCGAGTTTCTGCGGATTGAGCGAGATGTCCTGCGCGCGGGCGGCCCCGGTAGTCACGCTCGTGAAGTTCGAAATCCACGACGTACAGCACAATTCGCGGCCGCAGGCTCCGATGCCGCCGATGCGGCCCGCCTCCTGGCGCGCACCGATCTGCTTCATCTCGATGCGGATGTGGAAGCGCTCGGCGAAGACCTTGATCAACTCGCGGAAATCGACGCGCTCGTCGGCGATGTAGTAGAAGATGGCCTTGATCTTGTCGCCCTGATACTCGACGTCGCCGATCTTCATGTTGAGCCCCATATCGGCAGCGATCTGACGCGAAGCGATCATGGTTTCGTGCTCCAGGGCGATAGCTTCCTGCCAGCGCTCGATGTCGTAGGGCTTGGCCTTGCGGTAAATCTTTTTATATTCGCCGTTGTAGGGCGTGAAGCCCGTGCGGCGCATCTGACGCGCCACCATGTCGCCCGCAAGCGAGATGATGCCGATGTCGTGGCCCGGCGATGCCTCGACGGCCACGATGTCGCCCTCCTTGAGGGGCAGGTTGTTGACGTTCTGGTAGAACGAACGGCGCGTATTCTTGAAGCGCACCTCGAAGATGTCGGTCGGCACGTTGTCCGGATACTCTGCGAGCCAGTCCGTTTCGTGGAGCTTGGAACAGCCGCCGCAGGGCCTGGCTTCCGGCTCGGAGCCTTCGTTGCAGAAGGCGCAGCCGCGGCCTATCTCGGGTTTGTATTTGCAGGTATGCGAGTTTTCGGAATCCATGTCACGATATTTTGCGTAAAGATAGGCAAACTAATTCACAATTCACAATTATAACCGCACAATTCAAGCATAAGCCGTTCCTGCCGGAAATCCGTCCGCAGAGGCCGGCAGGATGAAAACCGGCTGCCACCATCCGCCCCGGCCGCCAACAGCAGCCGGACGACGGAACGGAACACGAGCTATGAATTGAGCGCTCTGAGGTTGCGGATGTTCCGCCGCAGCCGGACGATCATCAGCAGAGCGGCCATCGACAGCCCGAACGAGAACCCGAGGAAGAGTCCCGAAGGCCCCATCCCCATGGTGAAGCCGAAGAGATAACCCACCGGCAGATTGAGCAGCCAGTAGGAGACGAACGCGATGGGCATGATGATCTTCACGTCCTGGATACCGCGCAGGATACCCACCGAGACGTTCTGCAAACCGTCCGAAAGCTGGTAGAGCGCGGCGAAGATCAACAGATTCGAAGTGATGGCGATCACCTCGGCATTGGAGGTGAAAAGCGTCGGGATCCACCCCCGCAGCGCGATGAACACCACCGCAGCGAAAGCATTCCAGGCCAGCACCAGATGATAGGAGGCCTTGGCCGCCAACGAAAGCTCGTCGATGTTGCGCGACCCGTAGCAATGCGAAATGCGGATGGTGGTGGCCGCGCCGATCGACATGACGATCATGAAGGCGCAGTTGCCCAGCGTGATGGCGATCTGGTTGGCGCTGATGGCCTGCGTGCCGAACCACCCCATCATGACGCTGGTGCCGACGAACGCCGACGATTCGAGAAACATCTGCAACGAAATCGGCAGTCCCATGGCCAGCAGGCGCTTCACCGTCGACCACGAATAGCGGCGCGGCGAGAAACCCTCCAGATAGACCCGGTAGCGGTGGCGGCTGCAGAAGTAACCGATCATCAGCACCGGTGCGATGATGCGCGACATCAGCGTACCCAGACCGGCACCTTCGGCCCCCATTTCGGGCAAGCCGAACCGGCCGTAGATAAAGAGCCAGTTGAAACCGATGTTGGCCACGTTGGCGATGATCGTGACCACCATTTCGACCTTGGTATTGCCCACGCCCTCAAGGAATTGCTTGAACGCAAAGAACAGCATCACCGGCGGCATGCTGTAGATCAGCATCCGGTAGTAGGGCACCGCCATGTCGACCACCTCGACAGGCTGGCCCAAGCGATAGAGCAGCGGAACGGCCGCATACTGCACGGCCGACATCGCCACTCCCAGCAACGTGTAGAACAGAATACCGTTCTGCAACAGGGCCGCCGAGCGCTTGCGTTCGCCCTGCACGAACAGCTCGCCCACCAGCGGCGTCATGCCCAGCGCCACACCGACCGAGGTGATGAAAAGGATGAAGAAGACCGATCCGCCGAACGACACCGCCGCCAGCGGCAGGGGGTCGTCACCGCCGTAGCGGCCCACCATCAGGTTGTCGGCCACCTGTGTCAGTATCTGCCCCAGCTGCGTCAGCACCACGGGCAGCGCCAGTTTCAGATTGGCTTTGTATTGTTCCCTGTATTTTGTGAAATCGTAAAACATAAGGGGACAAAGATAGTGCAAGCCGAGAGCAATGCCAAATTTATTTGAGCATTGCCGAGGCGAAGCCTATCTAAACCGCCGCGAAGCGGTGGTAAAGTGCAAGCCGAGAGCAATGCCAAATTTATTTGAGCATTGCCGAGGCGAAGCCTATCTAAACCGCCGCGAAGCGGTGGTAAAGTGCAAGCCGAGAGCAATGCCAAATTTATTTGAGCATTGCCGAGCCATAGCCAGGGTCAAGCCCACATACAGGGAATCAATTGTGAATTCTGAATTGTGCATTCTGAATCAATTCCCTGCGGGGGCTTGATTCTACTCTTGCTCGGCACGAACCATTCGAAATACTCCTGCCTTGCGTATACGCGGAATTCACAATTTGTCATTCTGAGGAGCATAGCGACGAAGAATCTATGCTGACGATACAGATGTTTGACTGCACTTCGTTTGTCTTTCTCCTCCTTGCTCGGCATAGTCCGCAAGCGGTCTCTGCGCTCGCTGCATTTGTCGATCCGCTGCGCTCAACATGACATTTGCAGCAGGCTCTCGGCGGGCAGGGAATGGCTGTTCGTACTGAAGCGAGGGTCGAGGGAGCAGGAAATCCGGACGGAGACGAGGGGATTGGCTCGGTCCGACTTTCGACCTGCGAAACCCTTCATCGGGGCGGCTGCGGGGGTCGCACCTCTGGTGCGAGCCGCCCCGATGATGAGAAATGACATTTCCGATGCGCAAACGTCATTCTGAACAACGTGGATCGACACAATTGCGGAGTGGCGAAACAAGACAAAGAAATTTCCCCCCCCCCGGCTATCGCCGGGCGTGCCCCGCAGGTTCCTGCCCTACCAATGAAACTCCATGGCATGCTCGACGAGCCGCACCGTCATCGTACCGTCGGGTGCCGTCTCCACGGCGGCCAAGTCGAACTGAAACTCCAACTCGCACCCCGTTCGGGCCAGATAAGCGGTCGCAGCCCGCTGCAACGCCCGGAACTTCTGCGGCGTGATGGCATCCTCGGGCGACGTGAGCGAGCCCCGCCTACGGGTTTTCACCTCCACGAAATGCAGGATCCAATCCTTGCGGGCCACGATGTCCAGCTCGTAACGCCCCGCACGCCAGTTCAGCGCGCAAATCTCGTAACCCGCCTGCCGCAGATACTCCACGGCGGCCCGCTCGCCGCGGGCGCCGGTCTCGGATGCCGAAGCCATACCTATTTATAATAAGAACGACAGATCGCCGCCCGGTTCGACCTCGAAAGGCTGCAAACCCTTCTTGAAGACACGCATCGGCCGGCTGCCGACCAACTCGAGGCGTCCCTGCTCGTAGTGCAGCATACACCCCTCGCGCAACCCCACGACCCAACGCCGCGGATTGGCCTGGATGAACTCCAGGATGCGCTGCTCGCGCGTTTCGCCGGCGTGCCCCTGCGGATTGGCATCGAGATAATGGGGATTGATCTGGAACTTCACGGCACCGATGGCCCGAAACGAATCGGGCTCGACGATAGGCATGTCGTTGGTGGTGCAGATCGTCGGACAACACACGTTGCTGCCGGCCGACCATCCGACATAGGGCACCCCGGCGCGCACCCGGCCACGGATGGCCGCCATCAACCCCTGCTCCTGCATCTTCCGGGTCAGCGCGAAAGTGTTGCCGCCGCCGACGCAGATCGCCTCGGCCCGGCGGACGGCCCGCGCGGGGTCCGCCTCGCGGTGCACCGACCGAAGACGGATGCCCAACTCGGCGAACCGGGCGGCGACGCGACGCTCGTACTCCGCATAGGAAAACGTCACGGCGGCATACGGGACGAAAGCCACCTCCCGCACGCCCTCCAGGAAACGCCCGATCCGGGGCAGCGGATAACGCAGGTATTCCTCCCCTGCATTGGTCGAATTGGAAATCAGAAGAAGTTTCATAAGCCGGTGGTTCATAGTTTATTAATTCTGAAAATGTCCTGAATGTCGAAAATCCTGCGAATAAAAAAAACCTCGCTTTTGTCAAAAGTAATAAAAAAAGTGTTACTTTTGCGCAAAATTACGTCGGAAATAATAAAGAACTGTTTCCAAATAATTGTTTAACTAAAAACTTAAAATTATGTCAGAGGTTCAAACTAAAGTTGTCGAGATCATCGTAGACAAACTGGGTGTAAAGGAGTCGGAGGTAGTACCCACGGCCAGCTTCACCAACCACCTGGGCGCAGACTCGCTCGACACTGTAGAACTTATCATGGAGTTCGAGAAGGCTTTCGACATTCAGATCCCCGACGAGGAGGCTGAGAAGATCGCAACCGTAGGCGATGCGATCAAGTACATCGAGGAGCACAAGAAATAAACATCCCCAACCGCGACTGCGGCCGTGACGGAGGGCGGAAAGAGCCGGAGAGGAGACGGCGGAAGGAAGAGACGTCGGCGACACCCCGAAAGGGAGTGAGGCTGCGATTCTGACACCTGCGCTGCACTCCGACGATGGCGAAACGGAACCGCCCCTGGCGGAACCCGGAAGCATGACCGCCTCCGCGATTCTGCAGGCACAAGATCCCCGGAGATAATATCCGGACGGACCTTTGCTGACGACGGACAGCAGAGACGAGACGGCAAACGACCTTGTTCCGACAGGAACGCACAGGGAAGCCGGATCGCTCCCCGCCGAATCCGCATCGGACCGCTACGGATCGTTCCCGGGCCTTGCTGAGGTTTGGCAACGGTCTCTGCGGCCGGCAGGCAGTCGCCCATCAACTTTTTTCATTTCACAACGCAACTAAGGTTTTCGTTTCTATGGCAGAAAGAAGAGTAGTCGTTACGGGTATCGGCACGATCAACCCGCTCGGCAATAACATCGAGGAGTACTTCGCGAATCTTGAAAAAGGCGTCAGCGGCGCCGCGCCCATTACTCATTTCGATGCCGAAAAATTCAAGACCCGGTTCGCCTGTGAGGTGAAGAATTACGACCCGAACCAGTATTTCGACCGTAAGGAAGTGCGTAAATACGACCTCTTTACGCAATATGCACTCATCGCAGCCACACAGGCCGTCGAGGATGCGGCGTTCGACTTCGACAAGCTCGACAAGGAGCAGGTCGGTGTCATCTGGGCTTCGGGTATCGGAGGTCTCAAGTCGTTCTTCGACGAGTGTCTGGGCTACGCCGAGGGTGGAATGACCCCTCGGTTTAGCCCCTTCTTCATTCCCCGCATGATCTCCGACATCGCCGCCGGCTTCATCTCCATGAAGTACGGCTTCATGGGTCCCAACTACTGCACCGTTTCGGCATGCGCCTCGTCCAACCACGGCCTCATCGCCGCGCTCGACGCCATCCGCTACGGCAAGGCCGACGTCATCGTCGCCGGCGGCTCGGAAGCTGCCGTCAACGAACCCTCGGTCGGCGGTTTCAACTCCATGCAGGCGCTCTCCACGCGCAACGACGATCCCCGGCACGCCTCGCGCCCCTTCGACAAGGACCGCGACGGATTCGTGGTCGGCGAAGGCGCCGGAGCCCTCGTACTTGAGGAACTGGAGCACGCCAAGGCCCGCGGTGCCAAGATCTACTGCGAATTCATCGGCGGCGGCGAATCGGCCGACGCCCACCACTTCACGGCTCCCCACCCCGAGGGTATCGGTGCCATGAAGTCGATGCGCGACGCCATCAAGAACGGCGGCATCCGCCCCGAAGACATCGACTACGTCAACGTACACGGCACCTCCACGCCGCTGGGCGACATCGCCGAGCTGAAGGCCGTCAGAGGCGTCCTGGGCGACCACATCTACAACGTCAACATCTCCTCCACCAAGTCGATGACGGGCCACCTTCTGGGTGCCACCGGTGCGGTCGAGGCCCTGGCCTGCATCTACGCCATCACCAAGGGCATCGTTCCCCCGACCATCAACTGCGAGAATCTCGATCCGGAGATCGACTCCAAGCTGAACCTCACGCTCGACAAGCCGCAGCACCGCGAGGTGAAGTGCGCACTGAGCAACACGTTCGGCTTCGGCGGCCACAACGCCACCGTCATCTTCCGGAAGTTCTAACCCCTGCTCCGTCCGCGCACCGTGTTCGATTTTCTGCTGCGTCCTCTGCGGAGGAACTACGGCCGGGACAAGGCGTATTACAGAATGGTCGATGATATGTTCGGATTCGTTCCGCACAACATCGAACTCTACAAGCTGGCTTTGATTCACAAGTCAGCTTCTTTGATTTTGGACAACGGACAGACGGTCAACAACGAACGGCTGGAGTTTCTGGGCGACGCCGTGATCGAGTCCGTCACCTCCGATTACCTGTTCATCGAGTTCCCGGGGCGCGACGAAGGCTTCCTCACCCAGCTGCGCGCCAAGATCGTGTCGCGCCAGTCGCTCAACGGACTGGCCGTCCGTCTCGGACTCGACAAAGAGGTCATCTCCAACAGCGGAGCGAGCATCATCCAGAAGCACATCCACGGCGATGCTTTCGAAGCCATGATGGGCGCCATCTACCTCGATCAGGGCTACGAATTCGTCAACCGGCTGCTGATAAACGACATCTACGAACGTTATCTCAACCTCGACGAACTCACGGCCTCCGAAACCGACTACAAAAGCCGGTTGATCGAGTGGTGTCAGAAGCACCGGCGCAGCATCGCGTTCCGGACCGAGCACGACAAGGGCTATGCCGCCAACCACCCGCTGTTTTACGCCACCGTGCTGGTCGACGGCATCGAAGTGGGCCACGGTTCCGGCGAATCCAAAAAGGAAGCCGAGCAACAGGCCGCCTACTCCGTCGCCGAATACATGAGCGACGAGCAGTGCGCCTCGGTGCTGGACCGCATGGACCGGCTTATCGACTGACCGGCTTCCCGGCGAACGGATGCAGTGCGAACGGATGCAGTGCGAACGGATGCGGGGCCGCCGGGGAGGGCAGTTTTACGGCATCCGCGGCATGACGGCACGACATACTTCCGCCCCGACCTTTCACCCCTGCTCCACCCGACTCACAGACCGACACCCCGAACGTGAAAAACCTGCATGACAAACTGGCGGCGCGCGGCGCCCGGGCGCTCGACGACGACGAACTGCTTGCACTGCTGACCGACGACTTCCGGACGGCCGAAGCCCTGCTTGCGGCATCGGGCGGATCGCTGGCCCGCCTGGCCGCCGAAGAACTCTCGCGCCTGCGCATGATGGGCGGTCTGGGGCTGCAACGCGCCCGGCTGCTGCTGGCGGCCGCCGAATTCGGACGACGGGTTGCCGCCGCACAAGCCCAGGAGACAGTGACGATCACGGGCAGCGACGACGTGGTGCGGCTTTTCCGTCCGCAACTCGAAGACCTCGCGCACGAAGAGTGCTGGGTGCTCCACCTCTCCGGCTCCAACCGCATCCTCGAACGCCAGCGCGTAAGCCAGGGCGGCGTCGATTGTACGATCGTCGATCACCGCCTGATCGTCAAACGGGCTCTGGAACTGCTGGCCACCCGCCTGATTCTCGTCCACAACCACCCCTCGGGCTCCGCCGAGCCGAGCCCGCAGGACAAGGTGCTCACCGAACGACTGGCCCAGGCCGCCGCACTATTCGACATCCGCCTGGTCGACCATCTCGTCATCGCCCGCCAGGGCCACTACTCTTTCTGCAAGGCAGGACTGCTGAAATAAAAGGCAACTCCCGTAGATGCTGGACGCAGCGCACGGAGACGGCATCGGCCCGATTGGCATCGTTCAGAGGGTTAACGTAGCTCTCACGGAACCCGTACTGCCCGGCGTTGCAATTGTCAGCGGCGTAAGAAGACGACTGCCAACACCAGCCGCCGGCACCGACGCTCGTCAAGGCTCCCGACGCGTTGTAGCGGTAGCCCGCAGCGAGCATAACAAGCAATCGCTGGAATGAATGACGCGGAGAGTGCAGAACAATTCAAAAGGGAATCAGATTCTTCGTCGGTCGACGACCTCCTCAGAATGACGATCCGGCTATTCCGTATCGGTACGGAATCTCCTCCAAGATTCTCGCCCGGGCCGGCTGCGGGGGTCGCGCTTTCAGCGCGAGCCGGCCCCGGGCGCAAGGTTAAAGACCATGAAACGCCCATAACATGTACATTGTTCGCAAGCTCCGCGGCAGACTGGGATGAATAGCTGACAGCAAAGCGGGGAGGAACAGGAATCGTTGTTTGGCTTGTCAGTCCATAGCTTGCAAAGATAAGAATCGCAAAATCCGGCTTTAGCCATGCGAGCCGAAGCCCCGCCCCGCGGAGGCTCGCAGAATTTACAAATCCCCGTTCTTAACGGGGCTCGCCCCGCAGGCTTCGGCACGAGAACATCTCCTGTACCTCTGTCAAACCGGACTCGGCTGCGGCTCGCTCAACGCTGCGAATTACCCAAACAACTATTCCCTTATTTAACCCTCCTGCGCCATTACACCGCCAGCGGATTGCTGAATCTACTGACCACGCTGGTGCGAACCATGGTCCGCACCACTCCGGGCCGGAAGTTGCAAGCAACAAAGTTAACAGATTCCGCCCGAATCCGCCACGCTGCTCCCGGTCTCGCATCCGAAACAACGATTTATGCGCGAAATCGAACCCGGCAGATAAAAAGCGGCTCCACCCCGGAACAAAACGCCCCCAACGAACCGGACAAATGCCCCTCCGAAGCCCGAAACAAAGCCCCGGCAAGCGGTCGCTCAAAAAGGCGACACGCACACACCGGAATCCGGAACGGAACGACGGCGGCAAGGACTGAAACCTGCCGGAATAACGCCCTGTCGACCGCCGGACAAGGCACCGAACGCCGTAAAAACCCGATTTTGCAATTCCGACAAAATATGCTATCTTTGTCTTCGCATACGGAAAAGCCGGCGCGGCGGCGCTCGCAAACGCTCCCCGGAACCGGCAGTAAAAGCATCACTACTCACCCATGTGGATCTATAACTGGTCTCTGGCAATCTATGCAGTCCTGATACGGCTCGCCGCTCTCAGAATACCGAAAGCCCGGCAATGGGTCGAGGGGCGCCGGAACCTGTTCGACCGGATGGCGCGCGCCATCGGCCCCGGCCAGCGCATCGTGTGGGTGCATGCGGCGTCGCTGGGCGAATTCGAGCAGGGACGCCCCATCATCGAGAAACTCCGCGAGCAGCACCCCGAATACAAGATTCTGCTGACCTTCTTTTCGCCCTCGGGCTATGAAATCCGCAAGAACTACCCGGGTGCCGACTACATCTTCTACCTGCCGATCGACACCCCGCGCAACGCCCGCCGTTTCCTCGACATCGTTCGTCCCGAGATCGCCGTCTTCGTAAAATACGAGTTCTGGATCAACCTCCTGCGCGGTCTCCGCCGCCGCAAGGTCCGCACCTACGTGGTGTCGGCGATTTTCCGGCGCAACTCCATCTTCTTCCGGCCCTACGGCGGCATGTGGCGCCAGGCGCTCGAGACTTTCGACACGTTGTTCGTGCAGAACGAGGAGTCGAAACGTCTGCTGGCCGGGCTGGGCTTCGACAACACGGTGGTCGCCGGCGACACGCGCTTCGACCGGGTGGCCGAAATCGCCCGCTCGGCTCCCCGGATCGACCTCATCGAACGCTTCCGGGGCAGCGGCCGCCTGTTCGTCGCCGGTTCGACCTGGGGCCCCGACGAAGAGCTGCTTATCCGGTTGATGAACGACAACCCGGAGGTGAAATTCGTGGTCGCCCCCCACGAGATGGACGAAACCCGCATCGCCCGGCTCATGGCAGAGACCCGCGGCGGAGCCGTGCGCTACACCGCCTGCTCGCCCGACTCGCAATTCGGTGCAGAACAGCTGTTGATCCTCGACACGGTGGGTCTGCTCTCGTCGGTCTACGGCTATGCAACCTGGAGTTACATCGGAGGCGGATTCGGCGTCGGCATCCACAACACCCTGGAGGCCGCGACATTCGGCCTGCCCGTCGCCTTCGGACCCAACTACGAGAAGTTCAAGGAGGCGCGCGACCTGGTGACGCTCGGCGCGGCGCGGCCCGTGATCGACTACGAGCAGCTGCGCGCATGGTTCGCTCCGTTGCGCGACGATCCCGCCCGACTCCAGCAGGCCAGCCGTGCAGCCAAAGACTACACCACCAGCCACCAGGGCGCCACAGAGCTGATTCTGAAGACCGTATTCGAATAATTTCCCCGAGAACGGACGGCACAAAACACCGTCCGTTTTTCATGCCGGCGGATTCCGGTTCCGTACACACACCCGCCAAGGCCCTGCAACGGTCTCCGCACGGCAAAACGGCCGGACCGCACCCGCTCCGTGCAGGCAGATCCGCCTAAATGCCGAGCAGCTGCACAACCCGAAGCATCCGACCAAAAACAAGCGGCAACTTCGATAAGAAGTTGCCGCATTCTATTGTGGAACGCACGTCAGCACTTGCCCGTCATGATGTCCAGAACCAGCCGGTCGGTTTCATTCATACCGTCGCGGCCGATCGTCGTGAGATTGCGGATGCACTTGTCGACATCCTCGTCGATGATCCCCTCCACGGGCGTCACGCAATGGCCGTCCATGGCCATGAGGGCCGAAAGCACGGCGGTCGAGACACCGCTGGTGAGCTTCATGGCGCAGCTGGGCTTGGCTCCGTCGCAGATCATGCCCGTAAGGTTAGCGATCATGTTCTTCACGGCAGCGGCCATCTGTGCATATTGGCCGCCCATCAGATAGACGATGCCGCAGCTCGAACCTGTGGCGGCGACAACGCATCCGCACAAGGCCGAAAGGCGCCCGAGGCTCTGCTTGATATAGATCACCGTAAGATGGCTGAGAACCAGCGCACGGACGGTGCGTTCCTCGTCGGCACCCGTCTCCTCGGCATAGACCACCACGGGAAGCGTCGCGGCGATGCCCTGGTTGCCGCTGCCCGAATTGCTCATCACGGGGATCATCGCCCCGGCCATGCGGGCATCGCAGGCGGCGGAAGTATAGGAGAGGATGCGCGAGAAGATGCTGTCGCCGATCACCTTCAACTCACGTTCGCGCCGCAAGGTGCGGCCGACGCAATGGCCGAATTCGCCGGCGAAGGAACGTTCGGCGGCGGCCTTGTTCAGCCGGCGGGTTTCGAGTATGAAACGCAGTTCGTCCAACGGCGCCGTGGTGGCGAAATCCCACACACGCTGCAACGTGAGGGGCACGTCGCCCTCGGCATCGGCATCGGCGGCCGGTGTGCGTTCGTCGAGTTCGACCCGGCCGTCGCGCTCCAGGAAGACGAAGCGCGTGTGCCCGCCGGCGATGACGGCCACGGCGCGACGACCCGCGGCGCAGGCTTCGATCTCGATATAGAGTTTCTCGGCGATCGATTCCTTGAGACCGATGGCGATGCGTTTTTCGGCAATGTAGCGGCGGCCGCGCTCGACGGCCTCGGGGGTCACGTCGCGCAACACTTCGAGCTGGTATTCGGAACGTCCGATCAGCGCACCCAGAGCCACGGCGATGGGCAGACCGATCATGCCGGTGCCGGGAATGCCGACGCCCATGGCGTTCTTGAGGATGTTGGCGCTCAGGCGCACCGAGATCGTCTCGGGCAGCACGCCGAGCAACTCGGCGGCGCGCGCCGTGCAGAGCGCCACGGCAATGGGTTCGGTGCAGCCGATGGCGGGAACCACCTCGCGGCGCATGAGGTCGACGATGCGCCGACGTTCGGATTCGGGAATCATGGACATACCATACTGTTTGGGGCCGTAACCCGGCATCCGGCAGGAAGATACACCCCGGAAACGGCTCCGGGCCCCTCGCCTGCCCTGTCGGGGCGAAAGTTTCTTTTTACAAAGATAACGCAAGGCGGATACAGTACCAAATTAATTTGACCGCTGCCGGCCCGCGATACGAAATGTACGCGCCGCAAGCCCTGATAGTCAGGAGCCCGGCCGCCGTCCGTAAAGATAAGAAATTTTCAGTAATTCTGGAAAACTTTCGTTAGTGCCTTATACAAAGGACTTTGGGAGAATTACCCATTTTTGAGGTAATGACTTGGCAACTATGCCATTTACTGCGTTTTGCCTTGAATTGCTTTCAAGTAACTCTTCGCCCTGCAAAGGTAAGATGTTTTTTCGAAATAAGAACTATCATGATTAATTTTACTGAATATAGCGATAAATCCGTCAGTCTTGATTTAATGGAATGGATGAAAAGGAGCTTTGAAGAATAAAAACAATCCGATAACAAAAAAAATATAGCCAACCTATTGCACAAGTGGAATAGTATTCATATATTTGCACTATACAAGATGTTTAATACATTAAAACTAAAACTTGTTTTATGAGAGATAACACTTTTGCAATAGATGAATTACTTAATGCTTGGGAAGAAACCTATAAAAAAGGGCAACTTACCTTTTGGATATTCCTTGCATTGAAAGAGAGCAACAAATGCGTTGAGGACATAAAAGCTTTCGTTGAGAAAGCATCTAAACAGTCAATGTCGTGCGAAGAACAAAGTTTATACAGAACCTTACGCAAATTTCAGAATTTGGCTATTGTAGCTTATGAAAATAGGAAAGTAAGCAAAGGTCCTGATAGAAAATATTACCATCTCACAGAAAACGGGTCCTTGCTATTCAGACGTTTTGTTGAACGTAACATATTAATATTTAATGATAGCTATATTATTAACCTTCTAAATAAGTGAGTTATGAAAGTATTAACATTCAGATTAGGACAATTCGCATTTTTCGGATTGGTTTTGACCGTTGCATTTCGGTTGGTTTTAAGCCTTTGTGCAGATGTCGAAAATGGAATAATCATACCATTGTGTGCAATAGCATATTGTGCTTTGATGTTTTTTATTGGTTGGCATTTCGGTAAGAAGGATGTCATAGAGAATGAAATTAATGATATTGGCTTCAGATGGCATTTTACAACATATCTGCTTTATAATGGGGTCAAGATTGTTTCTTATTATGTAGGATTATTGAATACGGGAAGCCTTAAAGCTATTGGATTTACTGCGTTATTTTGGGGAATTGGACTATTGATACATTTCGTATTCTTTGTAATAGCTCAACGGAATTCGATAAAAGGATATGATAAAGATGAAATATTCAATTAATGAGTATAGTTGGGGTCATTAGCCATAACAGTTAATGACCCCAGCTATACTCATTAGAACTTAATACCCCGATTTTGTTTCCTTGTAGGTACACCTAATTTTTCTCTAAACTCATTCATTTTCTTTCTGAACCAGCTCACGTGTGAAACCCCGTCTATCTTGAAATCGAATTTACCGCTTTCATCCTGTTTGATGGAGCAGACGGAGTGTCGGGTATCAAAACTTCGGTTAAATTCGGAAGAATAGAGTTCGCCTTTTATCCCGACCTCCTTGAACTCGCACAGTTTTCTGATTATTCCGTCATTAAACTTCAATCGGTCACGCAGGAAGTTTATTATAGGCATCAGCTTCTCCACATATGGAAAGTAGCGTCTGACAAAATCCGCAAACTCCGACAGCTTGCGGTGCTGTTGCTCGTAAGCGTTTCTTATCTCCTGTATCTGTTTGGCTTGTTGCCGTTCCCGTTGTCGGGCTTCGTTTTCAAGTTCAAGGATGCGGTCTTGCAAATCCTCGTTCCTGCGTTCCAACGATTTCATCTTTCCACTTCCGAAAAGAGAACCCACACTGCTTGCAAGGGCGGTTGCCGTATCGGTGGCTGCACATTTGAGCTTGTCAGTACGGATTTCTGCTTTTACCTGTCTCAATTCCTCCTGCGCTTCGGTCTTCTTTTCCTGCAACAGTCTGGTTTCGGTTTCGAGGACTTCATTCTTCTTTTTCAAGTCCCTATAATACTGCATGGTGGTGGTGTGCCGTGCTTCCGAACCCCGTACCCCACGCTGCAATCCGTATTTCGCCATTACCCTTGCGTAATTGTCGTGGTAGGCGACCAAGGTCTGGCGGTTGAACAGGTCATCGGCACACAAACGGACGGAATTTGTTTTCTTGCGGTACTTGCGCTTACCGTCCGTCTGCTCTTTCTTGGCTTTGCGCCTTTCACCCGTCACGATGGGAACAACGGCTGCATGTATGTGCGGAGTCTTCTCGTCCATGTGCAGATGTGCGGCAACCACATTGTCTTTGCCGAATGTGGCTTGCAGCCATTGGATGCTGTCGCTGCACCATTCATCGAGTTCTCCTTTTTCCTGTATGTTCATCATGTCCTCGTGCGTACCCGACAAGACCACCCGAACGACACGGACTTGGTCGTGTGTGATTTTCCGTCTGATGCCTGCCGTGTTCAGCCTGTGGGCAATCGCTTCATCCCTGCCGTGAACGCCATCGGGGTATTCGACAAGCACCCTGTTCAGATGCGTTCTTGTCGGGTCTGCGTTTTTAGGTATTATCTTTCTCTCTATATGGTCGGACTGCGTGGTGTCCGATGTACCCTTTGCCTTCTTAATGTCCAATGAAAAATATCCCATATCATTACTGTTTTTGCGGTTATCGTTATGTTTCTTCTCTCTGCCTGCGGCATCGGCTCACAGGGTTTATTATGCAAATGAACCATTGCAGCACTCGGCATAATCCAAACGAGTTTGGCTTCTGCTCTCGTTTGCACAGGGTTTCCAAAGGGATTTCCCTTTGGCTCGATAGGGTGTTTTTAGCGTTACGGAGTAATGCGTGAAGAAAACGCCCTATTAAGCTATGGTATTTCTGTCTAAATACCTTGGGAGAGCAGACGAGCATATTACAGATGAAATCCCCCTTTCTTTTTCGGTGGCTGCATCATCCGCCTTGCGGATTGGACTTGCTTCTTCTCCTTTATCGGCTCTGCCGATTGGGACAAGGGCTTACCGCACAGGTAGTCGTTCAAGTCCTTATACTCACGATAGTACATTGACTTGTCAAGCAGCCGTTCCCCAAACTTCTCTTTCAGCTTCTTGCAGGTGTTCCGTCCTGCCGTGTCGTTGTCAAGGAAACAGCCGACTTGGGTGTAGGTTTCCAATATGCTTTCCGCTTTTGCAAGATTGGAAACGGAGTTCAATATGACATAGTCCTGTGTGTCCAATCGCGGGTGTTGCGGATTGTTTCCCACTCGGATGGTAAGGAATGAAAGGTAATCCATGAACCCCTCGAACAGGTAACACATACATCGTTGTCCGCCCTGCTGTCGGATATGGGTGATGTCTTTCGGGGCGACACATCCCTTGAAGTATCTGTTGCGCACTTCATATCCTCCTGCCATGTTCGGAAAGCCGATGGCAAAATAGGGTTTGTCGGCATTCATAAACCGAAGCTCCCTGCATTCTCTTTTGGCAAGTCCGATGTTTATTCCCCTTTCTTGCAGATAGGCAATAAGTGCAGGAGAGGACAACTCACCAACCCTTAATCCCTGATAAGGCTGATTGTCGGAATGCTGTCTGCCAAAAGAGAACAATGCAGGGCGGATGTATGCTGTCCGCTCCTCTATGCGTTTCAGCAGATAGGCTACATCTTCCGAATGGTAGAGTTCCGCTGCCAATGCGAGGATGTTTCCGCCTTTGCCGATGCCGAAGTCATACCATTTTTCAAGCTCGGTGTTTACCTTGAACGATGCGTCCGTTTCTTCCCGTAGCGGTGATTTATACCACAGGTTCCTGCCTTGTTGCTTTACAGGCGTATAGCCCAGACTTTGCAGATAGTCTGCCAGTTTGATTTGCTTTACATCTTGGATTGTCATATTACATACGGTTTTGAAGTTGATGAAAATTTGTTGATTTGATGAATTGTTAATGTAATATGTTTATATACAGCCTCGTAACCTCTCAACATCTTCTCAACAAACCACTCGCCAAAAGAGAAATCCACAAACGGGTGTCGGTGGTCTCTCAACTTCTCTTTTGGCTTGTTGAGATTTTGTTGAGAATGTATATCGTTTATTGTCAGTGCATTTATACCCATATTCAACAATTCAACAGAAAAATGATAATATTACAGGGATTCAAGTTGCTCCCTTGTGACGGTGTAGAAGCGTCCCACTCTCCTTATCGGCTCATACCGACACTCCCGATTGCAGTTGAACAGGTAGGTGGTATAAGTCAGTCCGTTTGGCGCAGGAGTCAGTTTCCAACATTCCTGCAACACTTTTCGGACTTGGTGTTTCTCCACCTTTACCTGTGAGTGTACCAGCAAAAGAAGAATGTCACTGTAACAGAAAGAGAATGTATCCGTGCCGACACTGTCCATGATGTCAAGGATAAGTTCGTGCATCTCTATCTCCAACCGGTTGCGGTTGCTGCGGATAATCTTCTGCAAGGCTTCTGTATGCAGTAATGTGGGGTTGAACCACATCCGGCTTTCCTTTTCGGTGGACAGTTTTCTGTGTTGCAGGAAATGGAGAAAGGCGGGTATCTCCGCTTTCAGCTTTTGCAGGAAGTCGGTATCATCGGACTGCAAGCGGTTTATCTTGCGCACCCAATAGCGTGTTTCCCCTGCGTCTATGATTACGGGCAGATACTCGTTGTTGGAACACAGCACGAATTTGGCGAAGAACGCAATCTCGTCACGGTCTTTGCCTTTGGCTTCCACCTTATAGGAAAGTGTGGTGCTGAGGTTCTTCAACCGCTCGCTATCCTCCCTGCGGTTGAGCAGCACCTCATCCACCACGATAAGCAACTTGCCGGCCCAGTCGGAATTGAACTGGCTGCGGAAATCCTCGTTGGTGTTAAAAGTCACATTGTTCTGAAAAAGGGCTTTCAGAAAGTTCAGGAAGGTGCTTTTGCCCGTGTTGCGTTCTTCCGACACCAACAGCAGGATAGGCAACTTCTGAATCGGTTGCAGGTAAAGCAGTTGCAGATAGTCCATCCCCAACTCGTACTGTTCCCCGAAGATGTGCCGTACCAAAGATTGGATATGCGATAAATCGCCCTCCTGCGGTCGGTGGTCTATCGGTTCGTAGAGGTTAAGGAACTTGCCGACCACGGAACGGTAGCCGATGTGTTCGGGTACGGTGCAGAAGCCGTCATACTTGGGAACGCTGCCGATGTAATCCTTGCCGTAATCCTGTCGCAGGGTCTCGTTGTTCCATGCGATGCGTTTCTTCACATACCCTCCGTTCAGTCTCGGTTGCTCCACAATCTTGTAGAGCGTTGTCCCTACACGGATAAATTCTTCCTTTGCCATGCCGCCATCCGATGGCGGTCTGTGGCTGTCCTGTTGTTCGATAGCTGACATAATCAAATGGTTTTAAGTTTGAAAATTACCAGCTGCAAAAATATAATCAATTATCGGATAGGTTGTTATGCAAAACACAGCAGAATGGTGACAAATAGCCCCCGAAACAAAAACTTTCGATGGCTTGGGGCAGGAAACAGGTTCTGCAAACGGAAAAACTCCCGAAAAGCGAATGTCGGATTACGCTTTTCGGGAGAAAAAATCAGAGCGTCTGTCGTTCTGTCGTACTGACTTAATGAATTACTGACTTACCGAGTGAATAATGTCAGGCATTCAGCTACGAGAAGTATTCGGATTTGGATATACCGTTGGTATTCAGCGAGAAAAAGATGCTTGTTTTCTCTTTTCGCAGGTACAGTCTTTCAAGAACGGCATTGCGTACCCGTTCCGCTCCGAATGTGCCGATATGGAAAGCAAGGGCAACTATCGCTTCAAGGTTGTAAACCTCCATACAGCAATTATCGGATACCCGTATGCTTCGCCTTATCCCATATTCCCTTAAAACTCCGCTCTTGCAAAGAGCTTTCAGCCCTGCACGGAATGTCGGGGCGGTTACTCCGAACAGGTCGCAAAGTTCCCATTCGCTCATGGCGGTTGCGCTAATGTCGGTCGGCAAGGTGATGTTGCCGTTGCCGTCCGTTGTGATGATGCTTCGTTTCATGGCTATGCTTGGTTATGGGGTTACACTTCCGAACGATGCGTTCAGCTTGTTGCCGAACATCGTCAGGTCATTGTCAAGTTTCTGTGTGGTTATCTTCGCATAGATTTGAGTCGTGACAATGTTCGTATGTCCCAAAACACGGCTCACGCTTTCAATGGGCATCCCCTTGCTAAGAGCCAGTGTTCCAAATGTATGACGTGCGCAATGGTAGGAGATTTGCTTCTCTATTCCGCATTCCGCCATTACCTTTTTCAATTGTTTGCACATCGTCCAATAGTTGATTTTCCCGAAAACCAGCTTGTCTTCCGACAGATACTTGTACCGTTCGATTATCTGCAAGGGAATATCCAGCAGCTTCACTTGGAACGGGACATTTGTCTTGTGCCGTTTCGACAATATCCATTTCTCACCGTTCACTTCCACTATTTCGTCTGTTGTGAGTTCTTTCATATCCACGAAAGACAAGGCGGTGAAGCAGGCGAAAATGAACAGATCCCGCACCAATGCGAGGGTGGGGTTGTTAAACTCGTGCGCCATGATTCTTTTGATTTCGTCCTCTGTCAGATACTCCCGTTCCTTAACATTCGGGCTGATATGGAACTGCGCAAACGGATTTCTCGGTATCAGTCCGTTATAGTGCGCACGCATGACCACGCCTTTCAGCCACATGCAGTTCAGCCAGATGGTGGCGTTTTTCAGTCCCCGTTCAGCCGTAAGATAAGCCGCAAACTCCTTGATGAAGTCGGGTGTAAGTTCCAGCATGGACATATCCGTCCGCCTGTAGAACGACTTGATAAAGGCTGCGACATAATTTCTTGCCCTTACCATGACCTTGTATGTGCCGATGCTGCGGTCTTTGCCGACACGTTTCAAGAAGTTGGCGCAATCCTTGTCAAAAGCCTTTATCAGTGTCTCATACTCGCTTCCTACCCCTTGGTAGGCATTGCGTACCATTTCAGCCGTTACGTATGCCTCTCGGTCGGATATGCGCTGATAGTGCTTGATGATTTGCGCCTTGATGTTATCCAAAGCCTGATTGATGTTCCGTGCTTCGGCACTCTTGCCTTTGGCTCGGTTGCCTTTCGCATCCCAAAGGTTTTTCGGGATGGTCTGCTTGCAACTGAACTGCGCCACAGTACCGTTGATTGTCACTCGTCCCATGATGGGGACAATACCGTCTTTCTCCTTGCTGCCGTTCACGTAGAACAGCACTTTGAATGTACTTCTTGCCATACTCGTTTTTTTTGTTTGCAAAGTTAAATATCAACGAGTTAGACCTTGATACGCAAATCGGTGACAAACGGTGCAATAGCATCTCTCATATGTTAAATCTTACTCTTTCACGGGTAATGATTTGCAAACCATTCTTCTTCTTAAATCCGCTTTTCTTTGCGTTTTCCGATTTTTCGGCTTGTCATCATTTGACACCGCAACGACTCTGATATTAAGTCATTTAGCGTCATTTCTCCCGTTTTTCGAGGTTATTCCAGAGATTTTCGCTATTTTTGCGTCTGCGGAATCCCCGCGGCGCATCCCCAACCCCCAAACGCCGCCGGACCTTGCCGCAACAAAAAACACAAAGCCCATGCAACCGACCCGCATTTGCAGCCTTGTATTCTCTCCGACCGGCACCACGCGCCGCATAACCGCAGCCATCGCGCAAGCGCTCGGCGGCCCTTTCGAGGAAATCGACCTCACCCGTGCCGCGGCACCCGCCACGCAGATCGGCCCCGACGCCGCAGCCATCCTCGCTGCACCCGTCTACGGAGGCCGCATCCCGCCCGCAGCGCTCGAACGCATGGCTGCCGTGCAGGGAAACGGCACGCCGGCCGTCATCGTCGTTGTCTACGGCAACCGGGCATTCGAAGGTGCGGCGGCCGAACTCGCCGCCTGGGCCGTCGGACACGGATTCCGCCCGGTTGCAGCAGCGGCATTCGTCGGCGAACACTCCTACAGCTCGCCCGCCGCACCCATCGCCGCAGGACGTCCCGACATGCAGGACCTCGCCGAAGCGGCCGCTTTCGGAACCCGCATCCGCGAAAAACTCCTGCGCGACGATCTGCGGGAAGTCGCTGTCAGCCGCCTGCGCACACCCCGCACCCCGCTGCTCTCCATGCTGCGCTTCATCCGCTTCGTACTGGCCTACCGGCGCCGGCAGCGCCGCAATCCGGTCGTCCGCATTCCGGTTGCCAATGCCGGGAAATGCACCCGCTGCGGCCGGTGCGCATCGCTCTGCCCGACGCAGGCCATCGCCCCCGGCGACGAGACCCGCACCGATGCGGCACGGTGCCTGCGCTGCTGCGCCTGCGTCAAAGGATGTCCGACCGGAGCCCGCAGCTACGACACCCCCTTCGCCGCGGCCCTGGCACGCAACTTTGCGCGGCGCAAACCGCCCGTCACGCTCTTATGACCGTCGAACGCCTCTCCCGCCCCACGGCTGCGGAACTCGATGCGCTGACCGACCTCTGGGAAGTCTCGGTACGCGCCACGCACGACTTCCTTGCGCCCGAAGACATCCGGTTCTACCGCCGGAGCGTACGCGAAGAAGCGCTTGGGGCCGTGACGCTCCACGTGCTGCGCGACGGCAACGGCGCATTCGCAGCCGTTGCGGGAACCGCGGGCGACCAACTCGAAATGCTTTTCGTGGCGCCGCATCAGTTCGGGCAAGGACTGGGCCGGTGTCTCGTCGAACACCTCACGGGGCACTGCGGCATACGGCGGGTCGACGTCAACGAACAGAACCTCGGGGCCGCGGCTTTCTACGCCCGGCTCGGGTTCCGCACCGTTTCCCGCGACGCCTGCGACCCTGCGGGCAAACCCTACCCCATCCTGCATCTCGAATTGAAGCCATGAAAAAAAGGAGTTCTTCTTCCGAAGAACTCCTCTGCATTTACAGCCTCGCGGCTCCCTGCCGCCCGGAAGATCCGCCAACGGCCGGCCGTTGGCACCCGCCCGCGGGTTACTCCGCTGCTTCGGGGATCAACGGTTCGGGCTGGGGCTTGACAATGATGCTGTCGACGATGAACTTAGTGAAACCCCGCCAGGGCAGCGCACCGAAGTACTCCTTATAATGGAGTTCGAGCGTCTTGCCGCTCTGCAACATCAGCTCCCGGGCCAGCTCCTCGTCGTCGACCGAAAACTCGAACTCGTATGACTGGACCGAACCGGCCGTCTTGGAACGGATGCCCGACTGGATCAACTTGCCCTCGTAGGTCTTGAAGACGACGCCCTTGTAAACGACGTAGTTCAGCTCGCCGCTCTTCACCCCTTCTCCGAAGACGAAGAAGAAGCGGTAATAGACGAAAATCCCCCCCGCGACGAGGAGCAGCACGATAAAGATTCCCAAAAACTTTTTCATAGCATTTCCCTGTTGGCCAACTCGGTGGCGTTGCGTACAAAGGTAACAATTTTTTGCCACGCGGCACACGAAGCGCCGGAATTAATGACCGGCAGCTGTCACCGCGACCGCCGGAGCGCAAAAACAGAAATGGGGCGGATGACCGGCAAAACGAAACGGAGCTCCGATTCCGGAGCTCCGTTGTGCGGGCGGAAGCGCGTGCGCTAACGCACCTCGATCTGACGGGCGGTCGGCATCGTTTCCGACTCCTTCTTCTTCGGGATGTCGATGGTCATCACGCCGTTCTCGACCTTGGCCTCGATCTTGTCGCGCACGACATTGTCGGGCAGAAGCAGGCTCTGCTGGAACTGCGTGTAGGAGAATTCGCGGCGCAGGTAGGTGCCCTTGTGCTTCTCCTCCTCCTTCGGTGCGGAGCTCTTCTCCAGCGAAATGATCAACTCGTTGTCCTCGTTGATATGGACCTTGAAGTCGTCGCGGGTCATACCCGGTGCGGCGACCTCCACCCGGTAGCACGTATCGTCCTCCAGGATGTTCACGGCCGGGGCCGTGGTGTTGCGGTGCTCCAGCCACTCCGGAGCCAGAAAATCGTTGAAAATACTCGGGAGCCAGTTGTTGCGGTTGCGTCTTGCAGGTGTCATTGCGTTTTGTTTTTGCGTTGTCGTTAGGAGAATCTGGTTCTTGCGGATTTTCCTGCCCCGACCAAGCCCGACCAACCCGAGCCTGCCCAGCTGCGTAAAAACCCGCATTCACCCCGGAAACGGAGTTTTCCGGGTGTTACGACCGCCGCAATTCCCATGCCAGGCACATCCGTCCTTGCAAAAACTACTGCATCACAGATTCGGCTTTCAAAACAGTATCAAACATATTTCTAACAATGTTGACACCTCTACCATAGCTTCCCCTACCGTTGACAGACTGTCCTTTCCCTTGTCAAATAAATGATTTCGGCCGGAATAATACAATATAATATTTGATATTAGAATAAAAAACATTACTTTTACAAAATAAACAGCCTTTCATGATATGCGGAAAAATCCATTCTCTATATTCGATTTCCTGGGTTATGTATTTCCCGGAGCCTTGGCCCTGTTTCTAATTTGTTTTTTCAACAAGCTACCGGAAATCAGGGGAATACAATCCCTATTTCGAATCGCCTTGGCGATGGATATGAACTTTTCGATAGATACGACCATTTTCTTTACTGTCGTATCTTATATATTGGGGCATTTCATCGCCTATTTGTCATCACTGACCGTAGAACAGTTTTCAATTTGGCTGTATGGCTATCCGTCCGACTTCCTGCTGAAAGATGTTGCAGCCAAACATTATTGGGGACTTCCGGAAAGAAATGACAATTTAGGGAAAAGCCACAGGTATCTGGCCCGTATATGCATCGGCTTGTTGCTGCTGCCATTAAGCATCAGTTCTTTGATTTTCGCAAAATTACTCAGAGGTAAATATTTCTTTATCAAAAAACTGGACTCTGACTTAATTGAAGCAATCTCGCAAAAATGTGTGAAACTGGCCCATTATCTCGACTATCCCATTACCGGAGAAGAAACCGATTTCCACAGAATCATCTACCACTACGAATATGAGCTGAAAAAAGCACATTCAATAAAAATGGACAATTACATAGCGTTGTACGGCTTCCTAAGATCCGTCACTTTTATCTTCAACTGCCTGTTTCTCTATCTGTTGTTCTTTATAGCTATACCGAGTTTAAATTTCCGCGTTTGTATCGATTGGAAAATAATCGGATTGTTGTTTTGGGTCATGGTTATTGCATACTTGTTTTTTATGTCTTTCATGAAATTCTATCGACGTTTTACTTTGGAAAGTTTCATGTGCTTACTTACAGACACATCCTATATCTCTGCCAATAAAACCCAACAAGCAACAAAGCGACGACGCTCAAAAACAAATTCTTCCTCAAAGACCAGCTGATTGAAACTTGCTTTTATAAATACGCATACACAAGCAAGAGAGCGTTGCAGAATCTGCAACGCTCTCTTGCTTGTGGTACCACCGGGAATCGAACCAGGGACACAAGGATTTTCAGTCCTTTGCTCTACCAACTGAGCTATGGCACCGACCTAACGCCAAACGGAAGAATCCGTATTAACGTGGCACAAAGGTACGAATAAAAATCGAATATGCAAATCCCGAACCGAAAAAAGACGATTTTTTTGACAGGATCGGCAAAAGTCGCCGGCTCGGGCGCCACAAAAACAACTTCGCACAGATGCCTGGACGCAGCGCACGGGAAAACCGTAAACCCGATAGTCGCCTGAGAGTGGCCACGTCAGATCGGGCTGTCCCCAGAAACTGCCCGCACGGATCTCATTGCCGGCAAGTGTGGCAGAGATCCAACAATGCCCGGCCACGCCGACGCTTTCCAAGGCTCCCGTGTCACAGAGACGGTAGCCCGCAGCAGGCACAAAGAGCAATCGCTAAAGAGACTGCGGCGAAAGGTGCGGAACAATGGTTTTACTACGAAGGTCGATGCGTTCACCTCGTCCAGAATTTCGGGCGCAGCCTGCGGGGCACGCTTGCGGGCCTCCGCTGCGCGATGCTGCGGCCCGCACGGCTCGAAGAACCCGACAACGGCGACGACGAAATCATCCGCCCGGGCCGGCTGCGGGGAGGGGCGCGCCTGTAGGCGCGAGCCGGCCCCGGGTGCAAGGCAGATTCTTCACTTCGTTCAGAATGACAAAAAGACGCGGAGCGACACAATGCAACAGAATTGCAAACATCCGACCGTCATTCCGAGACGGGACAACAAGCGGCCGCCGCCAAAAGAAAGCGCCCCCGAAAAAAGAAAGCCGCGGGAAAAAGCAAGCAAAAAACCACAACAAACCGCAAGCGAGCAAAAACCATAAAAAAGAATCGAAAAACATCAGACAAAGCCCCCCAAGAACGCCCCCCGAATCCAAAAAGAGCGCGACAAAAAAAAGAGAGCCGCCGAATGGCGACTCTCTGAAAAACGCAGCCGAAAGGCCTATAAGGAGTTCTGATCGGAAATAGGAATCATCTTGTTGTTCTCGATCTCGGAGAGCGGAAGCTGATAGCGGAACAACGTATTCTCCTGCTCGGCCTTGAGCTTGGCGCCGGAGAAATGGTTGTTGTTGGCAGCACCCCACGTAGCATCGCTACGGTCGACGGGGATGTTGAGACGGCGGTTATCCAGGTACTCCATACCCTCGCCCCAGAACTCCACGCGCTTCTGGAAGTTGATCTCCTCCAGCAGGTCGGCCTTGGCCGAGACAGAGCAGGTGTAACCGGGCTGGCGCGTCTGCATGAAGCTTTCGAGCTCGGTAACGGCCGACGCATCGCCCTTGTGGGCCAGCGCCTCGATCTTCATCAGATAAGCCTCCTCGGAGCGCAGGTAGATGTAGTCGCCCAACTCCCAGCCGGAAGCGCCCTTTTCGGGATCGTATCCGGCCTGAACGACTTCACGACCCGAACCGATGAATTTCACGGACTGGTATTCGACGGCTGCATAATTCGTATCGCGCAGCAACGTCACACGGCCGCCCTTGTAATCGATACCCGTCGAACGGTCGCAGCAGAACCATTGAAGACGGAGGTCATCGTTGGCGATGCGGTCGACCAGCGGCTTGAAGCCGATACGTGCGATACCGATACCCGCATAACCGGCGGAATAAGCATCCATCTGCGAGAACCACGATCTGTAAATCGTCGCATTGTCGGAGGTAATGCCGCAACCGAAAACGACGTCGGGCAGCGTCAGGCTGCTGAAGCCCTGGAGAAGCTGATCCTCACCCTGCAACACAGGGAAGTTGTCGATAACGACCTGCGCATACTTGATGGCCTCGTCCCAGTTGTGCATGATCATGTGGGCGCGAGCCAGATACATGGCGGCCACGCAGCCGTCGAAATCGGCGGGCGTCGAAGTCTTGGTCATGCCGATCGACTCGAAGATGTCGTAGGACTCTTTCAGGTCGCCCATCAACTGCTCATGAACCTGCGCCACCGTACTGCGGGGCTGCTGGCCCGTGATGACTTCGGTTACGATCGGCACGCAGAGCTCCTGCGACCAGTCGTACTTGGCACCCTTGCCCCACTTCGTACCGTCGGCACCCACGTAGTAGGAGAACTGATAGAGGTAGGTGAGCTGGAGGTAGGCATAACCGCGCATGCCGAGCGCGATTGCCTTGTACTTCAGCACGGCCGGATCGGTCGTATCCTCTTCGATGGCGGCAAGCATCTGGTTGGCAGTGTCGATCACCCGGTAATACTCCTTCCAGCGGTTGCTCGTCGGAACGTAGTTCTCGGCACCGTAGTCGAGCAGATAGTGATAGATGCTCATGCCATAACGGTTGGTCATGACCATGTCGTTGCCCATGAGCGAGGTCAGGTAGTCGAAACTCTTCTGTCCGAAATAGTTGTGCTGGACATCCTGGGCATAATAGCTCTGCAAATCGTTGTACAAGCCGCTGACCTGTGCCGAAAACACCTTGTCGGGGTTTTCCACCGCTATTTCGTTTTTCCGATCGTCCGTCAGATAGGCCGTCACCTCGGCGTCCTCGCTGCACGAGACGAACGGCAGCGCGAATGCGACCGACAGCAGGCTCCAAATTATCTTTTTCATACTTTTTTGCTGTTTTTCGGTTTAGAACGTAAGATTGACACCGCCCGAGATGACGCGCAGGGGCGAATAACCGCCGAAGTCCTTGTTGCTGCCTGAAAGCGAGGTACGCGGGTCGAAGCCGCGGCGCGCCGAGCAGAGAGCCACGTTGTCGGCCGTCACGAATACGCGGAGGCCGCTGATGCCGAGCTTGCTCATCCAGCTCTTGGGGAACGAATAGCCGAGCGTCACGTTGCGCAGGCTGAAATAGGAAGCCTTGACCAGGTGGGCGTCGGAGGTCTGCGAGTAGGAGTTCGACGTGTTGTTTACGTTCCAGATCGGAAGTTCGCCCTGGCCCGTTTCGGGATCGAAGGTCTTCCACATATCCTTGTTGTGACCCACGTAGAAAGTAGACGACATGCCGTCGAGGTAGCTGTAGTCGTAAGCCCAGCCGCCGATCTGGAAAGCCGTGGCGATCGACAGGTCGATGCCCTTGTAGGCGAACGTCATGTTCAGACCGCCGGTGAAATCGGGCAGCGCCGACTTGCCGAGGTAATATTTCGTGGCGCCCGAATAGCTTTCGGTCGTCTCCTGGCCGGTGACATTGCCGTTCTCATCGAAAACGTCCTTGTACCACATGGGGGCACCGTTCTCGGTCATGCCGGCATACTTGTAAGTGTAATACTCGTAGAGGTTCTTGCCCTCCATGTACTTGAACGTACCGGTCACGATACCGTCGGCGCGGTTCTCCTCGGGAAGAGTCAGAATCTTGTTCTTGTAGTGCGAACCCAGCAGCGACACGGTCCACCGCAGGTCCTTGCGCTTCATGATGTCGACGTTGATCTCGAACTCGACGCCCTGGTTGCTCATGGCACCGAGGTTCTCCCAGTTGTAGGGGCGGCCTGCCGACGTGCTGAGCGTTTTCTTGAACAACATGTCGTCGGTCTTGCGGTAGAAGTACTCCACCGAACCGTAGACACGGTCCCAGAGACGGAAGTCGATGCCTGCGTCCCAGGTCTTCTGCTTCTCCCACGTCAGATCGGGGTTGCCGTAGAAAACGGGGGTGTAGCCAAGCGAGCTGCCGTCCCACGTGATTTGGTACTGATCCTGGTAGGGCGTATAACCGTAGGCATAGCCCGGCAGGATCGACTCGTTGCCCTGCGTACCGTAGGATGCACGGATTTTCAGGTCGTTGAGCCACGAAGAAGCACCCTTCATGAAATTCTCCTGCGAGATGCGCCATGCGGCGCCCACCGACCAGAAGTTGCCCCATTTGTCGAGGAAGCGCGACGTGCCGTCGCGACGGAACGCTGCCGATACATAATATTTATGCGCATAGTCGTAGTCGGCCATGGCGAAGTAACCCTCGATGTTGTGGTTGACCTCGTAGCTTTCCAAAACTTCCAGGTTACCGCCGTTGCTCAACTCGGGATTCAGCGGGTCGAAGAAGCGGGTCTTCTGACCCTCGAAAGAAGTACCTTTGTATTGGAAGTATTCGTGACCGATCTTAGCGGCAATATTATGCTGGCCGACCGATTTTGCATAGGCGAGAATCTGGTTGAAGTTGCTCGTCATGTCGTTGAAACTGCCCTTCGTACCGCGGCCGCCGAACGACTGTCCGTCGCCGATGGTCGGCGTATAGTAGGTCGTGGCGGACTTATTGGAGTAGTCGTAGCTGTAGTTGGCCGTGAAGGTGAAGTCCTTGAGGAACTTGACCTCTACATAGGCGCGCGAAGCGAGGTTGTGGTACACCGACTTGCGGATGTCCTCATGCAGGTTGGCAATGACGTTCTGGTTCGTGGCGGTAGGACGCGTCGTAGTACCGGCGGTCTGACCCGTACCGGCATCCCAGACCGGATTGCCCGCATTGTCGAGAACCATGTTGCCCTCGGCATCGTAGGCGTGCACGGGGAAAATGGGAGCCCAGCTGCGGGCCACCTCGAAAGGATTGGATGCGGCGCCGGTGCGCTCGTTAAGGCCTTTCTGAGTAGCTTTCGCGTAGCTGACATTCATGCCCACCTTCAGCCAGCGTTTCAGCTGCGAATTGACATTCAGACGGGTCGTGAGACGCTCGTAAGACGAGCCGACGACGTAGGAATCGTTGTCGAGGTAACCCAACGACATGTAGTAGTCCGTACGGTCGTTGCCGCCCGAGGCCGAAGCGTTGTACTCCTGGCGGAACGAGTTGCGGAACATGGCATCGGCGAAAGTGTCGTTGTAACGCAGACGGGCATTGGCGTTGAGCTTGCCGTCGGGAGTCACGAGATATTCGCCATTCGGAATAATGAAAGCGTTGTAGCCGCCCAGCTCGCCGAGAAGACTCTGCGAAGCATGAAGCGAAGCGGTTTCGAGATCCTTGGGAGCCAGACCGCCGTCGGGATTGCCCACCATGGCGGAGTTGCGGATACCGTACCAGGTCAGGCGGTAGAACTCGCCCGGATCGGTCACCATGTTGTAGTCCTTGTAGGCACGCTGGCTGACGCCCCACGTACCCTGGAACTGCACGGTCATGCGGTCGCGCTGTCCGGTCTTGGTGGTCACCATCACCACGCCGTTGGCCGCACGCGAACCGTAGAGCGAGTTCGACACGGCGTCTTTCGACACGGTGATCGACTGGATGTCGGTGGGATTGATGTCGGAGAGTTTGCCGTTGAAAGGCACGCCGTCGACGACGATCAGCGCGCTGTTGCTGGCCGAAAGCGAACCGATACCGCGGATGACGATCGACGCATCCTTACCGGGCTGGCCCGAGCTGTTGACAACCTGCAGACCGGCCACGGCGCCCTCCAACGCATTGGAGACGGAAGATGCCTGCGAGTTCTGGATGATGTTGGACTTTACACTGCTGACCGAACCAACGAGGTCCTGCTTGCGCTTGGTACCGAACGCTACGATCGTCACTTCGTCGATCGCCTGCGCATCTTCGTTGAGCACGATGTCGATTCGGGTCTTTCCGGCTACGGGGACCGATGCGGTTTCATAGCCCAGGAAAGATACGAGGAGCGAAGCGTCGGCGGGGGCTGCGAGCGTGAAGCTGCCGTCGGCGCCCGTGGTGGTACCGGCGCTCGTGCCTTCCACGATCACCGTGGCGCCCGCTATCGGTGCGCCGTCCGTCCCGCTTACCTTGCCCGAGACGGCCCGGTTCTGTGCCGTCGAACCCAGCAGGCCCGCGCACAATACCGCAATTAACGATAGTACGAGTTGTCTTACCATAAACGTTAATGTTAAGAGGTTTTTAAAATAAAAAAGTTCAAGGCAAAGATAACGAACGGAACGTTAAAAAGCAAGAATATTTATAAGAAAATTTAGTAACATGACGACTATTTTGTCAAAAGTGAAATTGGAATTACACTTTGTTAAAGTTTTTAAGGATATGCTTTCGAATCGTAATGCGCGTTTCGGAGCGCCGAATGCCCTTTTTTGAAAAAATGACTTGGCCGAAAGGTTGCGGTGCGCGTCATTCGGCCGGAACAAGGAACGTTTCGGACTCGGAAACCGCCTTTCCGGAACATGGGGCGGCCGTGTCGTTGGGATAGAGTGCGTCGATGCGTGCCGAAAGCCGGTTCATCTCGCCGTCGAGCGTCGAGTGGGTGATGACGGCATAGATCTGGGTGGTGCGGATGCTCTTGTGCCCCAGCAGTTTGCTGATGGTCTCGATGGGAACGCCCTGCGACAGGGTGATGGTCGTGGCGAAGGTGTGGCGCGCCGCATGGAAAGTGATGTGCTTCGAGATGCCTGCCGCGGCGACGATCCGTTCCAGGCATTTGTTGCACCATCCGTTGCCGGGCAACGCGAAGATGCGGTCGTCGGGAGCTGCCGGGAAATAACGTTCCAGAATCGCCAGCGGCAGGGCGAAAAGCCGCACGCTCACTCCGGTTCCGGTCTTGCGGCGCGTGAGATCGATCCACGCATGGCCGCGGTTGTGCTGGATATGGCGCCGGGTGAGCCCGCGCAGATCGACATAGGAGAGCCCCGTGAAGCAGCTGAACAGAAAGGCGTCGCGCACGAGCCGCAGGGTTGCGGACGGCGGTTCCGACCGCACCAGCCGGTCGATCTCGTCGAGCGTGAGGTAGTTGCGGGCGACGAATTCGCTGCGGAGCTTGTAGCCGGCGAAAAGGTCGCCGTTCAGATAGCCTTTGCTCCGGGCCAGCATGAGGATATGTTTCAGAGCGATCATGTAGATCCAGGCGGTGTTCTTCCGGTGGCCGCACTGCCGGATGATGTAGGCATGGAAGCCCGTAAGAAAATCCTTGTCCAGCTCGTCGAACGCCAGGTCGCAGCGCCGGTAGGTACGAAGGATGTAGCGTTCCAGGTGGCGGCAGACACACCTATATTTATTGTAGGTCGCCTGGCAGCGGCTCACTCCCACCATGCGGCGGAACTCCTCGTTGTGGCGCCGGAAGAAATCGAGCAGACGCCGCGGACGCTGTGCAACGCCGAAATAAGCCTCCTTGACCATCGCCGGCGTGACGAACGAACCGTCGAGAAAAAGTTTGCGGTAGCACGCTTCGAGACGGTAGCGGATGTCGTCCATGTGCCGGTTGAGTTCCCGGGCCGTGCGGCTCCGGCCGGCGGCCTGCCCGCCCGATGCGTTCCATAGTTCGCGCGCCACAGCCAGATGGGTGGAGAGCTGCACCCGCTGACCGCAAATCGTGATGCGTGCCATGATGGGCAGACGGCCGTCTCTGAGCGGAGCATTCTTCTTGAGGTAGAACAATATTCTGAATGTGTTTCTCATGTTGTTCAGGGTTGTTTTCGGTTGACGGATCGCCGGTTGCCGGCCGCTTCGGCCGGGGGCTTCAATCTGCACGCAAGGTAACGATAAAGCGACCGCCGATTGTTGTATGAATCGGACCAAACGGCTTATTTTCTGCCGCTTCGGTCTTGAATTGAGGTGACGTTCTGGGGACCCTGCCACGAAACTTCCGCCGAACGCATGCGTCTTTTTACGGCTGATTGTCAGGCGATTGCGCGCAAATCGCCATTCCTTGCATTCGAAAGCAACAACTATTTCATAATCAATGTCTTACCGTTGCGATTCACGGGTGTGCGTTTTTTATTTTAAAAACCTCTTAACATTAACGTTTATGGTAAGACAACTCGTACTATCGTTAATTGCGGTATTGTGCGCGGGCCTGCTGGGTTCGACGGCACAGAACCGGGCCGTCTCGGGCAAGGTAAGCGGGACGGACGGCGCACCGATAGCGGGCGCCACGGTGATCGTGGAAGGCACGAGCGCCGGTACCACCACGGGCGCCGACGGCAGCTTCACGCTCGCAGCCCCCGCCGACGCTTCGCTCCTCGTATCTTTCCTGGGCTATGAAACCGCATCGGTCCCCGTAGCCGGAAAGACCCGAATCGACATCGTGCTCAACGAAGATGCGCAGGCGATCGACGAAGTGGTCGTGACGGGCTACGGCTCGCTGCGCAAGGCTTCGTTTACGGGCGCCGCGGCGATCGTCGGCGAAGACGTTCTGTCCAAGAAGACCGACGCCAACTTCGTGAAATCGCTCGAAGGCGCCGTACCGGGCATCCAGATGAACAACTCGACCGGCGCGCCGGGCACCTGGGGTTCGGTCTACGTGCGCGGCCGCGGTTCGCTCAACTCGGGCACGCAGCCCCTCTACGTGATCGACGGCATGGTCGTCAACTCCGACATCGAAGACAATTACAACTCCACGTCGAACAACTGGATCGACCCGATGGCTTCGGTCAACGCTTCGGACATCGAGAGCGTGACGGTGCTCAAGGACGCCGCCGCCACGGCCATCTACGGTTCGCGCGCCGCCAACGGTGTGATCGTCATCACCACCAAGAAAGGCCAGCAGGGCAACTTCAATCTCAACGTCGACATCAAGCAGGGCTTCGTGTCGATGGCCAACAACAACATGGAGTTCGCCAATGCCGAGGAGAGCATGAACCTCTTCGCCCATGGTCGTGCTGCCCGGCAAGGCGGTGCACCCGCCGACTGGATCGCCCCGCTCACAAATTATTATGGTTGGGACGGCCAGTCGTCTTACGACTGGGTCGACAAGGTCACGCGCAAAGGCTATTACCAGGACTACAACCTGAGCGCTTCGGGCCGCACGGGCTCCACAGGCTTCTACGCCAGCATGGGCTACCTCAATTCGGAGGGTCTGGTCATCGCTTCCGACATGGAGCGTATCTCGGGCCGTCTGAACCTCGACAGCAAGTTCAAATACTTCACCTTCGGCGTCAACACGTCGTATGCCTACTCGACGCAGAACAGTTTCGGCCAAGGCACGGGCGGCACGATGTCCAACCCGATCGTAGCGGCCATCAGCAGCATGAGGCCTTTCTTCCCGTTCTACAATGAAGACGGCAGCTATGCCAACGTGAATCTCTACAACCCGCTTGCGCTCAAGGACTCGAAACTGGGCGACATCTACCGCTCGCAGGTGCAGACGGTCAATGCCAACCCCTATCTCCAGGTCGATTTCGGCAAGGGCATCTACGCCAAGACCTCGCTCGGCGCCAACATCACCGACACGCGCATCTACGACTACTGGAGCGCCGTCTACAACCCGCAGGCCGCCAAGTACAACGGTCTGGGACAGCAGTTCAACTCGAAGAGCAGCGTCATCACCTGGACCAATCTGCTGGGCTGGAATTACACCTTCGACGACAAGCACGACGTAGGCATCATGCTCGGTCAGGAGATGCAGCGCAAGTTCTACCACAACGAGTACTATTCCCGCTCCGACTTCCCCCATGCCGACAACGGCATGCGCGATCTTTCGACGGCAGGTACGGACCAGGGATCGCAATACTACAAGCAGGAGGCTACGCTGGCATCCTACTTCATGGACGCCCACTATTCGTACGACGACAAGTACTACGTTTCGGGATCGTTCCGCCGCGACGGTTCGTCGGTCTTCGGTGCGGAGAGACGCTGGGGTAACTTCTGGTCGGTAGGCGCCAAGTGGCGCATCTCGGGCGAGAACTTCCTCAAGAACAACACGACCGTCACCAACGCCGCCATCCGCGCGTCGTACGGTACGGTGGGCAACCAGGACATCGACTGGTATGCCGCCCGCGGCTTCTACGAGGCCGGCTACAACTACAACGGCCTGCCGGGCATGGTGCCGACCACCATCTCCAATCAGCAGCTGACGTGGGAGACCTCGAAGAAGTTCGACGTCGGATTCGACCTTTCGTTCATCGACCGCATCCACCTGACGTTCGACTACTACAACGAGAAAACCAGCGACGCCCTCTACAAGGTTCCCCTGTCGATGACCACGGGCAACGCATCGTTCATGCAGAACATCGGCACGATCCGCAACCGCGGTATCGAATTCGCTGTCAACGCCACCGTCATGCAGCGCCGCGACTTCGTATGGAGCGCCCACGCCAACGTCACCTGGAACGAAAACGAGGTCGTCAAACTGGCCACCGCCGATCCGATCATCGACAATTTTTCGATCGTCGAAGAGGGCCGTCCCTACCGTCAGTTCTACCTGAAGGAGTATGCCGGCGTCGACCGCGAAACCGGCAAGCCGCTGTGGTACCTCAACGAGACGGGCGACGAAACCACCTCCAACTACAACGATGCAGCCAAGCGCTATCTCGGGTCGGCCGATCCGAAGGTGCTGGGCGGCTTCGGCACGAGCATCAACTGGAAAGGCCTCGACTTCAACGTCGACTTCACCTACCGCATGGGCGGCAAGGTCTACGACAGCGGCGCGGCATTCACCGGCTGGGGCATGTCCGAGCGCACCCCGCTGCGCGACGTGGCGCTCAACTCGTGGACCGAGGAGAACAAGGACGCCAAGCATCCGCAGTACATCTACGGCGACCCGTATAACGCCACGAACGACTCCTCGCGCTTCCTGTTCAACGGCAACTACCTGAAGATAAGCAACATTACGCTTGGTTACACGCTGCCCGCCAAGTGGACGAAGAAAGCGCTGATCCAGAAGCTGCGCATCTACGTGTCGGTCGACAACCTCTACACCGTCACGGGCAAGGATTTCGTGGGCTACACCCCCGAGACCTTCACGTCGGGCATCATCGCCTGGCAGTACCCGGCCAACCGCACGTTCACCGGCGGCGTTCAGCTGACGTTCTAACGCAAAGCGATGCACTTAAAGAAACTGACACCATGAAAAAACTGATATTGAAAGGATTCGCCCTGCTGACGCTCGCTGCCGGCGTGTCGTCGTGCGGCAACGATTTCCTCGAAACCGACTATTACAGCGGTCTCGACATAGAGACGAGTCTCAACTCGGTGAGCAACCTCACGACGGCGCTCAACGGCACCTACTACCGGTTGTACCACTACCAGTTCGCCGGCAACTACGCCATCGCCATCGGCGACGTACCCACCGATCTCTCCTACTGGAACAACCAGACGAACCACTGGAACGACATCTACCAGTTCACCTTCACCGACACGAGCACCTACCTGCTCGCCATTTGGAACATGGGCTACAAGACGGCCGACAACGCAGCCCGCATCATCCGGGCCGCCGAAGCGCTCTATGCCGATGCCGACGAGGAGACCAAGGCCGAACTCGACGCTATCGTGGCCGAAGCCTACGCACTGCGCGGCTACGCCCAGCTGATGCTGGTCAACATCTACGGCCATCAGATCAAGGTCGCCGGCACCGACTTCTCGGAGCAGCCCGGCATCGTGGTCATCGACCGCCCCATCAAGGCGCTGACGCAAGTGGAGCGTTCGACGGTAGGCAAGAGCTACGAAGCCGTCATCGGCGACCTAAAGGCGTCGCTCGCCCGCTTCGCCGCTGCCGGCGGCGACCGCGGCGATCTCTTCTATTTCGGCCAGGCCGCCGTGCAGGGACTTCTTGCCCGCACCTACCTCTACATGGAGCAGTGGGACAAAGCCAAGGAGCATGCACGGAAAGCGCTCGACATTGCAGGCATCACGACGCTGACCTACACGGCCGAGGGCTACAAGGCGCTCTACAACACCAACAACTCGAACGTCGAAAGTATCTTCGCGCTGGCCATCACGCCGTCGCAGAACTGGTCGGCCAACTCGTTCGGCACGCTGTGGACCAGCTACAACATGAGCCCCAGTCCGAAACTGCAGGCACTCTACGCCGCCACCGACTGCCGCAAGAGCATCATGGGCATGGCCAAAGAGTCGACCGCAGCCGTTCCCGTATACGGAGGCGGCAAACTCGCCCACTTCGCATCGGCCAACCCGGCCAACGCCACCAACTACATCGTCAACGCACCCGAGATGTTCCTCATCATCGCCGAAGCCGAGGCCCAGAGCCCCAACGGTTCGCTCGCCGCAGCGCAGAACGCCCTGCTTACCGTGGCCAAGCGCAATTCGGCCATCGCCGCCGCAGCCGACCTTCCGTCGGACAAGGCCGGGCTGCTGTCGTTCATCAAGGACGAGCGCGCCCGCGAGCTCTTCCAGGAGGGACACCGGCTCTACGACCTGCGCCGCTGGGGCGACAACGCCTCGGTCTACGCCTACTCGGCACCCGAAATCAAGTTCTCCTACAACGACTACAAGATTTCGGACCTGGTCTTCCCCATTCCGGTCGACGAGATCAACTCCGGTTTCGGCGTCAAGCAGAACGACTGGTCGGGCACGCTGCCCCGATAGGTCGCACGACACGCTGCAACCGTTCAGCAAGGAGGATTCCGCCATGGAATCCTCCTTTTTTCGTAGCACCGCTTCTCCGACCGCAGCCGCCTGCATGCCGAAGCGCACAATGCCGGCACGAAGCCGGTTCGAGCCCGGTTCGAAAAGCCAGCGATTTCATTCCTCCCCTGCTTCCGCGAGCACTGCCGTCACCAGCTTCAGCAACGCCCGATTCGGCCTTGCCCCGCACCCGCAACTCCGCCGAAACAGAAAAAATCCGCAAAACAACCGGATTTTCGAACCGTTTGGCACATCATTGTATAGGATCGAGAACCTGCAAACTCCGAATATTTTTTGTAACTTCGTGCGCAGAAACACGAAAAAACGAAACACGACATACGCATGAACATCACGGAAATCCGACCCGGCATCCGCTACGTAGGCGTCAACGACCGCACGACCACCCGCTTCGAAGCGCTGTGGCCGCTGCCGGCGGGCGTCTCCTACAACGCCTACCTGGTCGTCGGCGAGCAGGTCGCGCTGATCGACACCGTCGAGTCGCACTTCGGCGACCGCCTTTTCGAGAACATCCGCCGCGAAATCGGCGACCGCCCCGTCGACTATCTGGTCATCAACCACATGGAGCCCGACCACTCCTCGTCGATCGAGGCCCTGCGCCTGCGCTACCCGGCCATCCGCATCGTCAGCAACGCCAAGGCACTGCAAATGGTCGAAGGATTCTACGGCATCGGAACCAACACCCTCGAAATCAAGGAGGGCGACACGCTCGACCTGGGCGGGACGACCCTTTCGTTCCACATGGCCCCCATGGTTCATTGGCCCGAAACGATGGTGACATGGTGCCCCGAGCAGCAGACGCTCTTTTCGGGCGACGCGTTCGGCACGTTCGGCGCGCTCGACGGCGGCATCGTCGACACGCAGCTCGACCCCGACCGCTATTGGGACGAGATGCGCCGCTACTACGCCTCGATCGTAGGCAAATACGGCGCTCCGGTGCAGAAAGCCCTGCAGAAGGTGCGCGGACTGAACCCGGCCGTGATCTGTTCGACCCACGGCCCCGTGTGGCAGGAGCGGACGGGCGAAGTGCTCGACCTCTACGACCGTCTCAGCCGCTACGAGGGCGAACCGGGCACCGTCATCGCCTACGGCTCGATGTACGGCAACACCGAACGCATGGCCGAAAGCATTGCCCGCCACCTGGCCGCCGAGGGCGAGAAAAACATCGTGGTGCACAACCTCACCTACACCGACCCGTCGTTCGTGCTGCGCGACATCTTCCGCTACGACACGCTCGTCGTGGGCGGCCCGACCTACAACGGCGCGCTCTTCCCGCCCGTCGCCCACCTGTTGGAGATGCTCTCCGCACGCTGCATTCCCCAGCGCCGCATCGCCTGCTTCGGCTCCTTCTGCTGGGCCGGCTGCGCCGTGCGCAACCTGGACGAATTCGCCCAGCGCATGAAATGGCAGCCCCTGGGCACCTCCGTGGAGATGAAGCAGGGATTCACCGACTCTGCCGACGAGGCCTGCCGCACGTTGGCCGCCGCCATCGCCGAACGCTAAAAAAACTCAACCGACCCGAACAAAATGAAAATCGCAATCGTTGGAACCGGCTACGTGGGTCTCGTCTCGGGTGCCTGCTTCGCCGAAATGGGCCTCGACATCACCTGCGTCGACACCGACCGCAAGAAGATCGAGAGCTTGCAGCAGGGTATCATACCGATCTACGAACCGGGCCTCTCCGAACTGGTCCGCAACAACGTCGCCGCCGGGCGCCTGCACTTCACCACCGACCTCACGGAGTGTCTCGACCGGGTGGAAGTGGTCTTCTCGGCCGTGGGCACGCCGCCCGACGAGGACGGCTCGGCCGACCTGCGCTACGTACTGGAAGTGGCCCGCACGTTCGGACGCCACATCAACAAATACACGCTTCTGGTGACCAAGAGCACGGTGCCCGTGGGCACGGCCCGGAAGGTGCGCGCCGCAATCGAGGAGGAGCTTGCCAAACGCGGCGCCGACGTGCCTTTCGATGTCGCCTCGAACCCCGAATTCCTCAAAGAAGGTGCCGCCATCAAGGACTTCATGTCGCCCGACCGCGTGGTGGTGGGCGTCGACAGCGAGCAGGCGCGCGAACTGATGACACGGCTCTACCGCCCGCTGATGATCAACAACTTCCGGGTGCTCTTCATGGACATCGCCTCGGCCGAGATGACCAAATACGCCGCCAACGCCATGCTGGCCACGCGCATCTCGTTCATGAACGACGTGGCCAACCTCTGCGACCTGATGGGCGCCAACGTGGAGATGGTGCGCAAGGGCATCGGTGCCGACGTGCGCATCGGCAGCAAGTTCCTCTACCCCGGCTGCGGCTACGGAGGCTCGTGCTTCCCGAAGGATGTCAAGGCGCTGGCCCATACGGCCCACGAATACGGCTACACGATGGAAGTCATCGAAGCCGTGGAGCGGGTCAACGAACGCCAGAAATCGGTGGTCTTCGAGAAGCTGCGGCAGCTGCTGGGCGACCTGCGCGGCAAACGCATCGCCCTGTGGGGCCTGGCCTTCAAACCCGAGACCGACGACATGCGCGAAGCGACGGCCATCACGGTCATCGGACGCCTGCTCGACGCCGGAGCCGAAGTGCAGGCTTTCGACCCGGTGGCCATGACCGAATGCAGGCGCCGCTTCGGCGACCGCATCGGCTATGCGGCGGACATGTACCAGGCTGCCGAGGGTGCCGATGCCGTAGCGCTGCTGACCGAGTGGAAAGTCTTCCGCATGCCCGACTGGAGCAGGCTCCGGGCAAGCATGCGCGACAACGCTCTTGTCGACGGCCGCAACATCTACGACAAGCAGGAGGTCATCAAGGCCGGATTCCGCTACTCGGGCATCGGCAAATAGCCCGCGGCGGCGCATATCCGACCGGGGTGCATCTCGGGGCCGCGGCCCCGAGCCCCAAGCCCGGACACCTCCGCCCGGCCGCGCCCTGGGAGCAAATCCCAAGCCCGGACACCTCCGCCCGGCCGCGCCCTGGGAGCAAATCCCCAACCCGGACCTCCGCCCGGCCGTGCCCCAAGGTGCAATCCGCCGCCCCCATCCGCACTCCGTCATGTTGAGCGCAGCGGATCGACGAACGCGAAACAGCACGCTGCCGGCCCGGCGCGAACAAAACGAAGAAACCCCGGAACCGCTATGGTTCCGGGGTTTCGCGTAGCTGTCGGAGCGCTTACCGGCGCACCTTGACGATGGCCTTGCGGACCTTGCCCTCGCCGACCATGGGCGCATGCCCGTCCTCGGGGAAGAAGACCGAGAACTGACCGGGACGCATGGTGTAATAGGTCTGCGGTTCGTCGTCGAAGAACTGGATGTCCTTGTCGGCGTTGAACGCTTCCCGCGGCTGCGCGAGGTCCTTGCGTTCGCTCCATCCGAAGCTCTCGGCCGCCCCGTCGAGGAGCAGCTGGATGTCGATATACTCGTTGTGCACCTCCAGCTTGGCATCCTCCTTCTTCTTCAGATCGCGTTCCATGAGGTTGACATAGATGTCGCGGCCCTCCAATTCGTGGATGCCGGGCTCCAGACTCTTCCAGTCGGTCGTGGCGAGCAGTTCGAATGCGCGCTTCATGCGCGGATGCACGTTCTCGTAGAGCGTGGCGTTTTTCAAAGAATCGAGAATCATAGCTATTTTATTGGGTTCATAGTCTTGCTCTTTCGCATCGCAGCAAGGACGGCCGACTTCCATCGCCCCGGCCCCATGCAAGCCGTCACTTGCTGTCGGCCAGAGGTTTCAGCCGCACGACCACCGGATAGTGGTCGGAGCAGTCGGCGCGCGGCACCTCGTAGGAGAGCGCCCCGTAATGGGGCGTCGCAAGCACGAAGTCGATGCGCATCATGTTGAAAAAACCGCGGTAGGTGTAGGAGTAGCCCTCGCCGCACTCGGCGAACGCATCCCGCATTCCGCGGGACATCGAACGGTAGACGTACGACATGGGCGTATCGTTGAAGTCGCCGCAGACGATGCGCCGGGCCCGGGCCTCGCGCATGGCCCCGACGATCGAATCCACCTGCACGGCACGCAGCGCGGCCGTATGGCGGAGCCGCCCGGCAATGCTGCGTATCTTGGTCTCGCGGGCCGTGTCGCCGATGAATCCGTGCCCGGTGATGTAGTCGTTGTCGGCCGCCTTGATGGCCGTGGAGTGCAGGTGGTTGTTGAAAACGCGCACCGTGTCGTCGCCCACCTTCAGATCGGCCCACACCGAAGCGCCCGAAGCCAGCACCAGCCCCGACCGCAGCATGCGGAAGCGGCTCAGAATCATCTGACGCACCTCCGGCTCGTCGCCTAGACCATAATGGGCGACCTCGTATTTCTTGGTCAGCGCGGCGAAACGGTCGCTGCGGTCGGCCAACCGCCGGTTGAACTCCTGCAGGCAGACGACGTCGGGGCGCAGGCTGTCGATCAGCTCCACCACCCGGTCGACGCTGCTGCCGCCCTCCACGTCGTAGAAATTGCGGACGTTGAACGTCATCACCTTGAAGGTGCTGCGGTCATAGCGCTTCTCCTCGTATTCGCGGCCGAGCTGCGGTTTCCAGAAGAGCGACATCCGGAAGAAACCCGCCACGACCAGCAACAGCATCCACCCGGCACGGCCCATCCGCCACCGGATGATCCAGTAGAGCGCCAGCAACACCGCCACGACGTAGAACGCCGGGGCCGCCAGAGCCAGTACCGGAAAAATGCCCATCTTCGCCGGAGCGACGTAGGGAACGATGAAGATCACCGGCACGATGATACCGACGCCCAACGTGAGCAGCGTCAGCAACATATCGACGCACCACATCAGCGGCCCGCGGCGCTTGCGCAGCGACTCTCCGGCATATTCGATATATTTCTCTTCGGCCATCTCAGAAACGGATCACGCCGCGCCTCTTCCACCAATAGAGCAGCCCCAGGCCCCACAGCATGCCGCCCACATGGGCGAAATGGGCGATGTTGCCCACGCCGTGCCAACCCAACAGCAGCTCGATGACGGCATAGATGATGACGAACCACTTGGCCTTCATCCGCACGGGCGGGATAATGAGCATGATGATCGCATCGGGATGCAGCACGCCGAATGCCAGCAGGAGGCCCATCACGGCGCCCGAAGCACCCACCAGCACCATGGGATCGGCCATGGCCCAGGCGATGCCGGCCTGGATGAGCGCGGCCCCGACGCCGCAGACCATGTAGTAGACGAGGAAACGTCTGGAGCCCAGCTCGTATTCGAGCGTGCGGCCGAACATCCACAGAGCGAACATGTTGAAAAACAGATGTTCGAAATTGGCATGCAGGAACATGTAGGTCACGAACTGGTAGCTGCGGAACGCAAAGAGTCCCACCCACAGCGCACCGTAATGTTCGATGAGTCTGCCCCAAGGCATCAGAGCCGTGGCCAGATAGACCAGCACGTTGATGGCAAGCAGGTTCTTGACCACGGGGGGCATGTCGAAAAAGCGATTCATGATGGCGTCGTTTTTTTGCAAAATTAACGGTTTACGGCCGATTATCCCAGCTTGGCACGCATATCTTCCGGCAGGATTTCGGCAAAAACAGCCTTGCCCGAAGGCGAATAGGCGATGTTGCCCGTCTCGGCGAGCTGCGAAAGCAGTGCGGCGGCCTCCTCGCGCGAGAGGGTGCGCATGGGGCCGCGGGCCGCACCGCGGGCCATGGCCAGGGCGATCTTCTCGCGGCGCACATCGCCCAACGACACAGGCATGGCGAACGCCTGCAACAACTCGTAAAGCATCTTGTCGATGGCGTCGGCCGGCAGATCGGCCGGAGCACCCTTCACCTCGATGACCCCGCCGCCCGCATAGTCGATGTCGAAACCCAGGGCTGCCACATCGACGGCGTTCTCCTCCAGCAAGGCATATTCGTCGCCCGAGAGCTCCAGCCGTTCCGGAAAGAGCAGCTGCTGGCTCACCGACGAACCGTTGGAGAGCATGCGCAGATAGTCTTCATACAGAATCCGTTCGCGGGCGCGCCGCACGTCGACCACCGTCAGCCGGCCGCCGCGCAAAGCCGCGACATAGCCTCCGGCCACAGGCAGCGGGTCGGTGAAACCGGGGTCGGCGTCGATCTCCAGGCGCTGCTGCTCGGCATCGCCGGCCGAGGGGATGAACTCCAGCGCGCTTGCACCGGCCGGCTCCTCGCTCACGGCGTCGGAAACGAACTCCTCGAACGTCTCGCCGCCCGCAGCAGGCAAGGAGAAACCGCCGCCGGAAAAACCCGGATCGCCGAAATCGCGGAAAGCACCGCCGCCGGACCAGCTTCTCCGCCCGCCCGCAGCCGCACCGAAACCGGGCGCCGCCGTATCCGACACGGCGGAGGGACCGTCGTGGAAAGGAACGTCGAAACCCGTGAAGTCGACGTTGGGATCGGGAGCCGACGGGTCGACATACTCCTCGTTGAAAGGATTGTAGCTCTCGTCCGACATGGCGCGCGGCTCCGTGTAGACGGCGCCCCGCTCCAGCACGGGGATCTCCACCCCGCCCTCGCGGTCGAAATCCATGGGCGGCACGGCGCCGGTCTTGGCCAGCGTCTCGCGCACGGCGGCGTGGATGATCTGCCACACGGCCTCCTCGTCGGCGAACTTCACCTCGGTTTTCTGCGGGTGGACGTTGACGTCGATGCGCGACGGATCGGTCGAGATATAAAGAAAATAGGAAGGCGTGCAGTTCTCGGGAATCAGCTTTTCGTAGGCCTTCACGATGGCGCTCGTGAGGTAGGAACTCTTGAAGAAGCGGCCGTTGGCGAAAAGATACTGCTCCGTATTGCGTTTCTTGGCCGCAGCGGGGCGGCCGATGAACCCTTCGACGCGGGCGATCGACGTGTCGGCCTCGATTTCCAGCAGGTTCTGCTTGATGTGGCGCCCCACCACGTCGACGATGCGCCCGGCCAACGATGCGGAGGGCAGCATGAAGATCGGCGCCCCGTTGTCGTAGAGTTCGAACGCCACCTGCGGATTGCAGAGCGCCACGCGCTGGAACTCGGTGCGTATCTGCGACGCCGAAGTGGTGCTTTTGTCCAGGAAGCGGCGCCGGGCCGGGACGTTGAAGAAAAGATTGCGCACGAAGAACTGCGACCCCACGGGACACATCACCGGAGTCTGCGAGGCGAACTGCCCGCCGTTGATCTCGGTGCAGGTGCCCACTTCGTCGCCCTCCTGGCGCGTCTGCAACTCGACCTGCGCCACGGCGGCGATCGACGCGAGGGCCTCGCCGCGGAAACCGAACGTCGAGAGGGCGTAGATGTCGTCGACCGACGAAATCTTGCTCGTGGCATGGCGGTCGAACGCCATCCGCGCATCGATGGGCGACATGCCGCAACCGTCGTCGACGATCTGGATAAGGTCCTTGCCGCCGTCGCGGAAATTGACCTGCACGCGCTTCGCGCCGGCATCGATAGCGTTCTCCATCATCTCCTTGACCACCGACGCAGGGCGGTTGACCACCTCGCCGGCGGCGATCTGGTTGGCGACGACCTCGGGTAAGAGTCTGATGCGATCGGCCATGCTACTCGGTATAATCGTTCGGCACCGCTACGATGGGCTGCTCCTGCCACTGCGCATCGCTGACATGCGACTGGTCGAACCCGTCGCGCGCCTCCGTGCGGAGCGGGGCGGCGGCTTCGGTCGGCGCGGGGGCCGCACCCAACCCCAGGAAGAGAGCGGTCAGCCGCGGATAGAGCAGGTAGATAAACACCGTCGCCACGACTGCAACGGCTGCCAGCTTCCAGATGCGCATGTTCCCGGCGTTGTCCTCACGGCTGCGGCGTGCCGCCCGCGCGGCATGCTGCGTGCGGATGTACTGCCCGGGGCGGTATTCGCGCCCCGCATCTTCGCTCCGCTCGCCCCGCAACTCGGCGCGGCGCTCCTCGCGCGCTTCCTTCACAGGGTCGTAATAGCGCGGAATATAGTTGAACTTGTTCGCGTGTTTCTTGAAAGGTGTAAAGCCCAGCATAAACAGTCTGTTTGGGAGTCAAAGATACGAAAAGTCGAGCGCAGAAACAAACCGAAGGTTTGATTATGCCGTGACGGAGTATCTTGGGCGAAGCCAATGTGCGAATAAGCGAGAGCAAAAGCAAGCTTGCTTGCATTTTGCCGAGCGGGAGTATCTTGGGCGCAAGCCAAAGATACGAAAAGTCGAGCGCAGAAACAAACCGAAGGTTTGATTATGCCGTGACGGAGTATTTCTCAGCGCCAGATATGGAAATAAAGTAAAAAGTCATTCTGAGGAGCCGACAAGCGGCGAAGAATCTATGGCCGGTGCTTGCACGAACCGATTTCGGCCTGCGCCGGGCGACCAAAGGTCGCCGGGGAGGAGCGGCGCAGGGCCGACAAAGGAGCAACGCCCGATTCAATACAAGTCGTCCCTTACGGAAAACCAGCACACAGGGCCGAGACAAGCACGCTTCAGCGATTGGTAATCAGTTCCCGTCGCAGCCCGCGGAGAACCACTCTCTTCCGGTAAAGAAACGATCGGACCAACACTCCGGGAAAGCCAACCTCAAGACCAACGAAGCACGTGCGACAGATCCGCACATGCTTCGTTCATACTCCGGGCACGCCTTCAAGAATCTCCTACCGGAAAAAACTCTTCATGCGCTCGAAAATGTTCTGGTTCTTCACCGACTCGGCCTTGCGGAAAGCGGGCTGCTCGGCCAGCTGTTCCACCAGCCGTTTCTCCTCGGCGCTGAGTTTCGAGGGGATGGTGATGTCCACCACGATCAGCTCGTCGCCGCGGCCGTAGCCGTTGACATCCGGGATGCCCTTGCCGCCCAGGCGCAGCACCTTGCCGGCATGCGTGCCCGGCGCAATCTTGATCTTGGCGCGTCCGTCGACCGTCGGCACCTCCACCGTACCGCCCAGAAGGGCCATCGTCACGGTGATGTTCAGATTGTGTATCAGATCGTTGCCGTCGCGGACCAGTTCGGGATCGGGAATCTCCTCGATGAGCACCTGCAGGTCGCCGTTCACGCCGCCGTGGCGCGCAGCATTGCCCTTGCCCGTCACCGTGAGGGCCATTCCCTCGCCCACGCCGGCCGGGATGGCGATCTCCACCACTTCCTGGCCGCGCAGCGTGCCTTCGCCCTTGCACTCGTCGCAGGGAGCCGTGATAACCTTGCCCGAGCCGCCGCACGCCGGGCACACGCCCTGCGTCTGCACCCGGCCGAAGAAGGAGTTCTCCACACGCGTCACGTAGCCCGAGCCGCCGCACGTCGAGCAGGTCGCATAGGAGTTCGCATCCTTGGCTCCCGAGCCGCCGCACTTGCCGCAGGCTACGGTCTTGTTGATTTTCAGCTTCTTGGTCACACCCGCGGCAATCTCGGCCAGCGTGAGTTTCACCTTCACGCGGATGTCCGAACCGCGGTTCACGCGGCGGCCGCCCGACGAGAATCCTCCGCCGAAGCCGCCCCCGAAATGTCCGCCGAAGATGTCGCCGAACTGCGAGAAGATGTCTTCCATCGAAAATCCGCCGAAACCTCCCCCGAATCCGCCGGCTCCGCCCGCCGCACCGGCCATGCCGGCATGGCCGAACTGGTCGTAGCGCGCACGCTTGTCGGGATTCGACAGCACGTCGTAGGCCTCGGCGGCCTCCTTGAACTTCTCTTCGGCTTCCTTGTCGCCCGGATTCTTGTCGGGGTGGTATTTGATGGCCGCTTTGCGGTAGGCCTTCTTTATTTCGTCGGCGTTAGCGTTCTTCTGGACGCCCAATACTTCGTAGTAGTCCCTTTTTTCTGCCATGATCCTATTCTCCTACAACCACTTTTGCGAAGCGCAGCACTTTGTCGCCCAGCATGTAGCCCGTCTGTACGACGTCGATCACGCGGCCTTTCTTGTCGTCGCCCGCGGCAAAGCGCGCCACGGCCTCCGAGAGGTCGGCGTCGAACTCCTTGTCGCGCACCTCGATCTCGGTCACGCCCTTGCGGCGCAGCGCCTCGGTGAACTTCTGCGAAATCAGCATCACGCCGGCCCGCAGCGCTTCGAGATCGTCGCTCTTTTCCATCGCCTCGACGGCGCGCTGCACGTCGTCGCGCACCGACAGCATCTCCAGCAGCACGTCGCGGCCGCCGGTGGCCACCAGTTCCATCTTCTCGCGCAGCGTACGCTTGCGGTAGTTGTCGAACTCGGCCTGCAGGCGCAGGAACTTGTCCTGCCACTCGGCAACCCGGGCTTCGGCCTCGTTCTGCTCGGGCACGGCATCCACTGACAAAGTGTCAGCCCCGCCGTTGGTGTCGTCTGCCACATTGGCACACGGCTGCCCCTCGCACGAAGGATAACCGTCGCCCGCCGAGAAACCCTCGTCGCCCTCAACTGCTTCGTTATAAAGCTTTTCCTTTTCCATATCGTAATTGTTTCCGTTTGTTCCGTTCTTGGGTGGCGCAAATTGCATACCAACGGCCGGACGGCAGGCAGGGGCCGCAGCCGGCTTCGGACAACCGCCGCCCGGGGCTCAGCCGATGATGAAGATCGCCGGACGCTTCTGCATCTCGGGCAAGCGCCTGCGGCGCCACTCCGCCACCGGATGCGTGGCAATGAATTCGCCCGGGGCAGTGATGTCGAGCGCTACGGTGAGCGGCGTTGCCGGCGCAAGAACCTGCAGCAGCTGCTCCATGAGCTTCGCATTGCGGTAGGGCGCTTCGATGAAGAGCTGCGACTGTCCCTCGGTACGGGCCCGCTTCTCCAGCCGCCGGATCGCCTGCGCCCGCTCGGGCGGCTTGACGGGCAGGTAGCCGTTGAAGGCGAACGACTGGCCGTTGAGCCCCGAAGCCATCATCGCCAGGATGATCGACGACGGGCCCACGAGCGGCACCACGCGGATGCCGCGGCGATGGCACGCCGCCGCCACCAGAGCTCCCGGATCGGCGACTCCCGGCACGCCCGCTTCCGAAATGACCCCGGCCGAACGCCCGGCCAACAGCGGAGCGACCAGCTCCTCCACCTCGCGGCCCGCCACGGTGTGTTCGTTCAGCTCCCTGAACTCCAGCTCGTCGATCGGCCGCGCAAAGCCGGCTTTCGACAGGAAGCGCCGCGCCGTGCGGGTGTTCTCCACGATGAAGTAGTCCAACCCCTCCATCACGGTCCGGTTGGCCGCCGGCAGCACGTCCCACGGCGCCGTCTCGTCCGAAATCGGACAGGGAATAAGATATAAAATCCCGAAAGAATTCATGATTCAGAATTCACAATTAATTTCGTCTTCAGATTCGCTGCATCATTCTGAGCGCAAGCGTAGAATCTATATTCGTATCCTCCTGCGGACCGGAGCCTCCCCAGACGGAGGCCCGCAACCATCCGGACAGATGTTTCGCTACGCTCAACATGACGGATGTGCGGCCGTATGTCCCGCATGCTCCGCCCCCCCCAAACCCCGAAAGCCCTACTTTGTTATTCTGAGCGGAGCGAATCGACGAACGCAGAGACCGCTTGCGGAGTTTACCAAGCAAGGAGGCGAAAGACGATCGCAGTGCAGTCAAGAATCTATAACCATTAGGGCAACCGATTCTTCCTCGCTCCTCAGCACGACATTTTCACTCTTTCAGATAGATCCGCTTCACCCGGGCCGACACCGAAGTCATGATTTCGTAGGGGATGGTGTCGAGCACGCAGGCCATGGATTCGGGGTCGTTGCCCGGCGTCGGCGAGAAGATGACGGCCTCGTCGCCCTCCCCGACGCCTTCGATGCCGGTAATGTCGATCATGCAGCTGTCCATGCAGATGCGTCCCACGATCGGCGCCGGCTGCCCGGCCACCAGCACCGACCAGCGCCCGCAGCCCAGGTGGCGGTCCAGCCCGTCGGCATAGCCTACCGGAATGGTGGCCGTGACGGTCGGCCGCGTCAGTTTCCCGGCCCGCCCGTAGCCCACCGTGTCGCCCGCAGGCAGATGCTTGATCTGCACGATGCGCGTTCGGAGCGTCGACACGGGCCGCAGCTCCGGATTATGCTGCCACCCGAACCCGTAGAGCCCCAGCCCCAGGCGGCACATGTCGAACTGCGCTTCGGGGAAGCGGTCGATGGCCGCCGAATTGGCCGTATGACGAATGACGGGATAGCCCAGCGCGTCGGCCAGCGTCCGGCTCATGCGGTCGTAGCGTGCGATCTGTCCGCGCGTGTAGGCGTCCTCCTCGGGCATGTCCGAGCAGTTGAGATGCGAGAAGACCGAGGCCACCTTCACTTCGGCCAGCGCCGCCAGCACCTGCGCCAGACGTGCGATCTCCTCCTCCACGAATCCCAGGCGGTGCATCCCCGTGTCCAGTTTGATGTGGATCGGATAGTGCGTCTCCCCGGCATGGGTCGCAGCCGCGGCGAAAGCCTCCAGCGAACGGAAACTGTAGATCTCCGGTTCGAGCCGGTTGGCGATCATCAGTTCGAAGCTGCCGGCATCGGCATTGAGCACCACGATGGGCATCGTGATGCCCCGCTCGCGCAGCAGCACGCCTTCGTCGGCGAACGCCACGGCCAGATAGTCCACGCCCTGGTGCTGGAGCAGCTGCGCCACCTCGAAATCGCCCGCCCCGTAGCTGCCGGCCTTGACCATGGCCACGAGCTTCGTTCCGAAACGGAGTTTCGAACGGAAATGGTTCAGATTGCGCGTCATGGCGTCGAGATCCACCTCCAGCACCGTGGTATGGCTCTGCCGCGACAGCGCATGCGCCAGTTTCTCGAAACGGTAGTCGCGGGCTCCCTTCAGCAGCACGGCGCGTCCCGCCACCGCATCGCGCCCCAGGCGCTCGATGCACTCGTCGGTCGAAGCGTAGAAGCGTTTTTCGCCCCCGAAGAGCGCCGCATAACGCCGCAGCTTCGGGCCGATGCCCACCAGAAAGTCGATGCCCGCCCGCGCGACCATGCCTGCCACACGGCCGTAGAGCTCGTCGTCCGAAAGGCCGCTTTGGGCGATGTCGGAGAGCACCAGCGTACACCGGCGGCCGAGCGCCACGTTGTGCAGGTAGTCGAGCGCCAGCGCCAGCGAATTGAGATCGAGGTTGTAGGCGTCGTTGATAAGGATCGAATCGTTGATGCCGTCCTTCACCTCCAGCCGCATCGCCACGTGGGGCGCCGCCGAAAAGGTCGGGGCGGCATAGTTCATCGCCGCGCAGAAAGCCTCGACGATCTGCGCGTTGCGGCGCGACGCGGCATTGCCGACCACAGCCTGCGGCACCTCGGGAAAACGCGCCGCATCGATGGGCTTGCGCGCGGCATAGCGAGCGGCGATCATGTGCCCCAGAGGCTCGTAATGGCTATGGTAGATGATTTTGGAAGCACTGCGCGCCAAGATCATCTTTTCGTCGCATTTCTGCTCCAGACTGACGAAATGTTCCTGATGCGCATCGCCTATCGACGTGAAGATCGCCACGTCGGGACGGATGATCCGCTCCAGACGCTCCATCTCGCCGGGTTGCGAAACGCCCGCCTCGAAGATGGCCAGCTCCTCGTCGCCCTCGAGCATCAGCACCGAGAGCGGCACGCCCAGCTGCGAATTGTAGCTCTTGGGCGAACGGTAGAACTTCATGCCTGCAGGCAGTTCCTCGGCGATCCACTCCTTGATGACGGTCTTGCCGTTGGAGCCCGTGATGCCCACCACCGTGCCCTTGAAGTGCGCCCGGTGGTAGGCCGCCAACGATTGCAGCGCCTCGATGGCGTTGCCGACCACCGCATAGCCGCAGCCGGGGAGCGGCTCGACCTCGCGTTCGACCACAAAGGCCCGCACGCCGCGGTCGTACATCTGCGCAATGAAGTCGTGCGAATCGTGGTTGGCGCCGCGCAGCGCCACGAACATCGGACTGCAGCCCAGTTCGCACGTAAGCGAACGGCTGTCGGTCACCACCGAGCGCACTACGGTGTCGCAGCCCCGGAATTTTCCGCCGCAGATGGCGGCTATGCGCGAGAGTTCGTATTCCATCCTTATATTTATATAAGTATCTTGCTATCGGAATCGTTGGTTTCGAAACGTTCGCTATCACGGCAAAGCCTACGACAAAGTCACGATCGTAATGCCCGCTCCCCCTCTGTCGGCATGCTCGTCGACGGCCGATTCCACCTCCGGCACCGTACGCAGATAGCGGCGGATCTCTTCCTTGAGCGCCCCGGTCCCCTTGCCGTGGAGAATCGTCACCGAGCCCACGCCCACCATCAGCGCATCGTCGACGAACTGCTGCACGGCGTCGAGCGCCTCGGAAGCCCGCATGCCCCGCACGTCGATGTGGTCGCGGAAAGCCAGCTTGCGGGCCGAAATGTCGGCCGAAATCACCGTCCGCACCGTCGTCGGGCGCGTGGCCTCGCGGTATTCGTTATTCGAAACGACGGTCAACAGCTCCTTGTCGACGGTCGTAAGTATCTGTCCGAAAGCCACCTGTGCTTTCTTTCCCTTGATGCTGCGCACCTCGCCCACCATCTCCTGGCCGGTCATGCGGACCTTCGAACCCACCTCCGCCTCGCGTTTGCGGGGCGGTTCGGGTGCCGGTCCGGCGCTCTGCACGCCCTGCCGGGCCTTGCGTTCGGCGCGGCGCTGGCGGCGGCGTTCGATCCGCTCGATCTCGCGGGCGATCTCCGCATCGCGTTCAGCGGCATCGGCCTCGACGGCCGCCGCCCGGAAGTCGTCGAGCTCGCGGCGCGCCAGCCGCGTGAGTTCCTTTTCGGCCTGCGCCTCGCGGATGGTGCGGATGGTGTTCTCGATCTGCCGGTTGGCATCGGCTATGAGCTGCTGCGCCTCCTGCTTGGCTTTTTTCAGTATCTCCTGGCGCTCGGCACGTATCTTCGACAGCTGCTCGGCGTAACTCTGCTCCATTTCCTCCACCTTGCGGTCGGTCAGCCGGATGCGGTCGCGTTTCTGCTCCCAGTAATGCTTGTCGCGCGCGATTTCGCGCAGCTGCTTCTCCAGATTGATGTGGTCCGAACCGGCCTTCTCCGCCGCCGCGCGGATGATCTCCTCCGGGAGACCGATCTTGCGGGCGATCTCCACGGCGAACGAACTGCCGGGCTTGCCCGTTTCGAGCCGGAAGAGCGGGCGGATGTGCTGCACGTCGAAAGTCATGGCGCCGTTGGCGATGCCGTCGGTGCTGGCCGCATAATATTTGATATTGGCATAGTGGGTCGTGATGACGCCGTAGCAACCCTTCTCCAGCAGCCGCTCCAGAATGGCTTCGGCAATGGCGCCGCCGATGGTAGGCTCGGTGCCCGAACCGAACTCGTCGATGAGCACCAGCGTACGGTCCGAAGCTCCGGCCAACATGTTCTTCATGTTGACCAGATGCGACGAATAGGTCGACAGGTCGTTGTCGATCGACTGCTCGTCGCCGATGTCGATGAAGACCGAACGAAAAACCGGCAGCTCCGAAACAGCCGACGCCGGCACGGGAAAACCGCACTGGAACATATATTGGACGATGCCCGTAGTCTTGAGACACACCGACTTGCCGCCGGCGTTGGGACCCGAAATCACCAGAATGCGTTTGTGCCGGTCGAGCTGCATGGTCAGCGGCACGATCTCGCGGCCCTGCGCCCGCAGGGTCTGCTGCAGGAGCGGATGGCGGGCCTCTTTGAGCACCAGACGGTCGTCGGTCGAGACGATGGGCTTCACGCAGCCGTTGTCCGAGGCCCAGCGCCCTTTGGCGCGCAGCATGTCCACCTCGGCCAGGCAGTCGCCCGACGCGGCGATCAGCTCGGCGTCGGGACGCACCGACTCGGTGAACTCGGTGAGAATGCGGACGATCTCGCGCCGCTCGGCATATTCCAGTTCGCGCAGCTCGTTGTTGAGCTCGACCACCTCGACGGGCTCCACGTAGAAAGTGCGGCCCGTGGCCGACTCGTCGTGGATGAAGCCGTTGAGCTTGCGTTTGTTGGCGGCCGAAACCGGAATGACGGTCTTGCCGTCGCGCACGGAGAGCTGGGCGTCGGGCTCGACGATGCCGGCGCTTTTGGCTGCGGCAAGCACCTGCTGCAACCGCTTGGCCGCCTGCCCCTCGCGCTCGCGGATGGCCCGCCGGATGTCGGCCAGCTCGGGCGAAGCCGTATCTTTCACTTCGCCGAAACGGTCGACGATGGCATCGATGCGCTGTACGATGGCGGGAAACGACTCGACGCCCCGCGTAAGCTCGAACAAAGCGGGATAAGCACGCTGGCGCCCCTCGATGAAAGCCACCACGGCACCCACCGTAGCGAGCGCCCGGCGCAGCGTGACGACCTCCTCCGCATCGAGGAAAGCCCCCTCGACACGCAATTTGGCCACGATATGGTCCGTATCGGGATAGTCGCCGCCCGGGAAATCATGCTCCATTTCCAGAAGCACGCGCATCTCGTCGGCCAGCGAAAGGCGCCGCCCGATCTCCTGCGCCGAGGTGCTGAACGTCTCGGCGGCAAGCAGCGAGCGGGCGGCGCGCATCGTACAGAGCGCCTCGACCTGGCCGCGCAGGCGGTCGAAACCGATCTTTTGCTCGAAAGACGCAGGATAGATCATCGCCTACTCCGCCCGCAGGGCTTCCTTGAGCGAGTCGCGTTCGGCCCGGGCGGCCTCCTTGGCGGCCCGCCGCTGGGCCCGCTCCTTCGCTTTCTCGGGATCGCGACCGAAAATCGACAGATGGACGTAACGGCCCGGATAGGCCTTGACATCGGCCAGCAGCGCCGACAGATTGCCCGAAGCCACGGTGAGCGAATCGTAGAGCGCCTTGTCGTTGAGCAGCATGCCCAGCGTGCCGTCGCCCTCGTCGATCTTGTGCATCAGAGCGTCGAGCGTCGAGACGGTGCGGGTGAGCTTCTCGGCGAACTGCTCCTCGTCGAGCGTCAGGGCCACCCGGTTCAGGCTGCCCACGATGCTGTCGACGCGCCCGGCATTGCTCCCGAGCATCTCGGAAAAGACGGCCAGGTTCTCGGTGGCCGACTTCAGGTGCTGCTTCTCGGTGACGAGCAGGTCGTTCATGTTGCCCGACAACGAATTGAGGTGCGACAGCGTACCGGTGATGCTCTCCCCGTTGGCCTCCAGCAGGCTGTTGACCGTATTGAGCGTGCGCGAAAGGTCGGCGGTCACCTGCGAGACCTTCTGCTTGACGAAATCGAGCTCCGAACCCGCCATGTCCATCAGGTCGCGGTCGCGGCCCGAGCGGATGGTGTCGCCCCGCTCGAACCAGGTGGTCGCCGTGCCGAAGACGATCTCGATGGCCTTGGAACCCATCAGCCCGTTGCTCACGATCTTGGCCTCGGAGTCGGTGGGGATGCGGTACGAACGCTTGATGGTGAACTGCAGCACCACTTCGTCGCTGCGCGAGGGATCGAAAGTGATGGCCGACACGGTGCCGATCTTCACCCCCTTGACCATGATGGGCGAGGCGGTCTGCACGCCGTTCACCCGGTCGTAGACCGCATAGTACTCCACATTGCGGCCGAATACGTCGAATCCTTTCAGAAACCGGATTCCGGCCCAGGCCGCGCAGATCATCGCCACGGCGAAGAGACCGATTTTCGCTTCTCTTTTCATCTTATGCTGTTTGTTTTCTTCACTTCACGATCCGCCCGCCCTGGCACCTCACGATGAAGGCGTCGGGGAACGTCTTGCGCACCGCCGCCACCTGGCGCTGCGCCTCCTCTTTGGTGGCGCACTCGCAGACGCAATATTTATAGCGGTACACGCCGTCGGCCAGATACTCGCGCACGTCGCCCGAATAGTTGCGCAGCTCGGCCGAGTTGCGCGCCACGGGATTCTTGCTCGACAACACCTGGATGGCGAAACGCACCTGGTCGCCGCTGCCGCCCGCCTTGGCCACCGGCTGTACCGGGTCGGGCTTCGCTTTCGTCCCCGGCTTGGCGTCCGGAGCGGGTTTGCCCTTGGAATCGGCCTTCGCTTTCGGGTCGGCCGGCTTGGCTTTCGGGTCGTTCTTCACTTTCTGATCGGCCGGCTTGGCGGGAGCCGCCGCCGGTTTGGCCGTCCGGTCGGAACCCGGCTGGGCCGTGTGCGCCGGCGCTTCGGCGTTCTCCGCCTTGCGAGCCTCCAGCACATGGGTCGAATAGTCTTTCACGGCCTGGAACAAAGAACGTGCTATCTCGTTCTGCCCCTTCTCCGACTTCATGTAGGCGGCCTCCTGCGGATTGGAGAGGAACCCGATCTCGGTCAGCACGCCCGGCATGTCCGTAGCGTAGAGCACGCGCAGCAACTGCGGCTTGACGCCGCGCGACGAACGCCCGCAGCGCACGAAGTTGTTCTGAATGCAGCGGGCCATGGCCGTGCTGTACTCGCCGTAGGTGAACTGGAGATTCTGGATGTAGGCCCGCACGATGGCCGCCGTCCGTTCGTCCGACATGTCGATCAGATCGTCGCGGTTGTTCTCGTAGAGGGCATCCTCGTTGTAGCGCTGCTCCTTGGAGCTCTCGCCCATGACGAGGGTCTCCGTGCCCCGCGCCGCCGCCACGGGCGCCGCGTTGACATGGATCGAGACGAAGAGATCGCCGCCCGCCTTGTTGGCGATGTCGGCACGGGCCTGCAGGTCGTCGATCTTGGCGGCGGCCAGCGCCTTGTCGCTCTTGCGCGTATAAACCACTTTCACGCCGGGCATCCCCTCCTCGATCAACTTGCCCAGTTTCAACGCCACGGCCAGCGTCAGCGTCTTCTCGTACGTGCCGAAATAGTGCGCGCCCGGATCGTCGCCGCCGTGACCCGCATCGATCACCACCACCTGCACGCCGTGGGCAACATGCTGGGCGGTCGCAACGTTCGTCCGAACGGCCGCGATCAAAGCAAGCAATAAAATATGACAAATCCGTCCGTGCATCTTTTCTGTGGTGCCGAAAATACTCCGTCTCGGCATAATCAAGCTGGCGCTTGCTTCTGCGCTCGACTTTTCGTCCTTTGGCTGGTGCCGAAGATACTCCGTCTCGGCATAATCAAGCTGACGCTTGCTTCTGCGCTCGACTTTTCGTATCTTTGCCGGGTCCGAAACGGCCGCGCGACATTGCGCAACCCCTGTTCCGGGCTGTTTTGCCGACTTGTCGGCAAAGTTACGCATTTTTTCGGAATTTTGACTTTTTCGAGGGTAAAATATCTTCTGTCGGCGGCCATCGTCGGCCTCTTCGCCCAGGCGCTCTGCGGCTCAGCAGCTCCGGTGCGCGGCGAAGCGTTCCGCACGGCCGACTCGCTTATCGTGAACGATACCGCTGCGGCCCGGGCGCCGGAAGGGCGCCTGACCGACCCTGCTCCCTCGCGCTCCCAACGCCGGAACGCCCGCCGCAATCTCCGCGAAGAAGAACGCCGCCGCGACGAATTCAATGCCCTGCCGCAAGAAGTGCGCGACTCCATTGCCGGTGCGCAACTCGACTCGCTCGTGGCCCGCAAGGCCGACTCGCTTGCCGACGACGACACGCTCCGGCGCGACACCGTCGGACGCCTGCGCCCGGCCCAGCCCTTTCTCGACGACCCCATCACGGGACAGAACGCCGACTCGCTGGTCTACGACGTGCGCAACAAGATGGTCTACATCTACAACCAGGGCGACGTCACCTACCAGAACAGCAACCTCAAGGCCGACTACATGCAGATCGACATGGACTCCAAGCTGATCTACGCCTACGGCAAGCCCGACACGCTCGACGGGCGCCCCGTGGTCACCAAGCCCGAGTTCACGGAAGGATCGGCCTCCTACCGGATGGACACCATCACCTACAACCTCTCCTCCAAGAAGGCCAAGATCAAGGGTGTGGCGACCCAGCAGGGCGACGGCTGGCTGGTGGGCGGCAGTGTCAAGAAAATGGCCGACAACACCATCAACATCCAGAACGGCAAATACACCACCTGCGACCACACCGACCACCCCCACTTCTACCTGGCCATGACCAAGGCCAAGGTCATCCCCGGCAAGAAGGTGGTCAGCGGCCCCGCCTACCTGGTCATGGAGGACGTACCCATCTACTTCCTGGGCATCCCGGAGGGATTCTTCCCCATCAACCTGGGTCCCAAGTCGGGTTTTCTGATGCCCACCTACGGCGAGGAGTACACCAAGGGATTCTTCCTGCGCAATTTCGGCTACTACTTCACCATGGGCGACTACGCCGACCTGGCGCTGCGCGGCGGATTCTACACGCTGGGCTCGTGGGAGGCGTCGGCCGCCTCGCGCTACGTCAAGCGCTACAAGTACAGCGGCAACCTCGACCTGCAATACTCCAACGTCAAGGTCGGCGACAAGGGCGACGCCGACTACATCAAGCAGAACAACTTCCAGATCAAGTGGACCCATTCGCAGGACCCCAAGGCCAACCCCGGGTCGACCTTCTCCGCCTCGGTCAACTTCGCCACCAGCGGCTACAGCCGCTACTCGGCCACCAACCTCGGCGACATGCTGGCCACGCAGACCAACTCCTCGATCTCCTACTCGAAGAACTGGGCCGGCACCCCCTTCTCGCTCTCGGCCAACATGGCCGTGTCGCAGAACTCGCGGGACAAAACGCTCTCCGTGACGCTGCCCACGGTCGTATTCAACGTCTCGCGCATCCATCCCTTCAAGCGCAAGGAGCGGCAGGGCAAGGAACGGTGGTACGAGAAGATTTCGCTGCAATACACCGGCAAGCTGACCAACTCGGTGACCACCACCGAAAACAAGATCTTCACCAAGGAGACGCTCGACAACATGCGCAACGGCATCGAGCACACGCTGCCCGTATCGGCGCAGTTCAATCTTTTCAACTACATCAACATCTCGCCGCAGGCCAACTACTCCGAAAAATGGTTCTTCAAGCGCACGATGCTCGACTGGAACCCGATGACGAACCAGACCGACACCACGCGCCAACACGGTTTCTACCGGCTCTACAACTACAACTTCAGCGTCTCGGCCGGAACCACCGTCTACGGCATGTACGACTTCACGAAAAAGAACCGTAACCGCAAGCTCCAGGCCATCCGCCACACCATCACCCCCGACGTGAGCTTCTCCTATGCGCCCGACTTCGGCCACCAGAAGTACGGCTACTACCGTTCGCGCCAGATCGACTCCACGGGCCGCTTCGCCACCTACTCGCCCTACGCCGGCAACGCCTATTCGGTGCCTTCGTCGGGACGCTCGATGCAGCTCGGATTCTCGCTCAAGCAGAACCTCGAGATGAAAGTGCTTTCCAAACGCGACACCTCGGGCGTGAAGAAAATCAAGCTCATCGACGAACTGCGCATCAGCGGCTCCTACAACTTCCTGGCCGACTCCATGGGGCTTTCTAATATCTCCGTAGGGTTGCGCACCACGCTCTTCAAGAACTTCGGCCTCAACCTCTCGGCCACGCTCGACCCCTACCGGCTCACACCGCAGGGACAGCACATCAACAAAATCCGGCTCCCGGGCCGCGTGATCTCCACGGGCTGGTCGTTCGGCTACACCTTCAAGTCGCGGCAGGACCGCTCGCAGCCCGCCCTGAACGACATCACCAGCATCCCGCCCGAGTACCAGAATCCCTACTACGACCCCTACGGCACGATGGACCCCGTCCTGCGGCGCCAATACATGTCGCAGGCCTACTACGACTTCTCGCTGCCGTGGAACTTCGGATTCAACTATTCGGTCAGCTACTCGAGTTCGCCCTACAACAACGGCACGACGGGCTATCGGCGCAACGTCTCGCAGACCATCGGCTTCAACGGCTCGCTCACCATCACCGACAAGACCGGCATCACCTTCAGCGGCGGTTACGACATCCAGAACAACAAGCTCACCACCTCGCAGATAACTATCACGCGCGACCTCCATTGCTGGCAGATGTCGTTCTCGTGGATTCCGTTCGGCCACTACCGCAGCTGGAGTTTCAACATCGGCGTGAAAGCTGCGTCGCTCTCCGACCTCAAGTACGACAAGTCGCAGTCGATGTACGACAACATGTACTGAGACAGACAAAGAGATAAAAGGCGGAATGTCATTCTGAGGAAAAACGGCGTTTCGACGAAGAAGACGAAGAATACGTCATTCCGCCTCTTATGCAGGACAAACCCGCGCTTTCGACAAGAAATTTGCGAATCAAAAAATGGTCCCTGTTTCTGAAAACATCCCCCAAATTGCAATAAAAAAGAGAGACTTCCACGGAAGTCTCTCTTTTTCTTGGTTGAGCTACCAGGATTCGAACCTGGAATAACAGGACCAGAATCTGTTGTGTTACCATTACACCATAGCTCAATTTTTGTGAGGGCAAAAGTAAGACTTTATTTTGCAACTGCAAAGAATTTATCCGTTTTTTTTCATATATTTGTTTTCACTTTGCTCTCCGCAAGCCGGATACAACCTGAAAAATACCTATAAACCAACCGCTCATGGGAATCAAATTCCGTCTCATCGTCATGAATTTCCTCCAATTCGCCGTTTGGGGGTCTTATTTAGTGTGCATCGGCAATTTCCTAGGCCGCGTAGGTCTGGGCGACTACATTTCATGGTTCTACATAGCCCAAGGCGTAGTCTCCATCTTCATGCCCGCCATCATCGGCGCCATCGCCGACAAACTCATCGAACCGCAGCGGCTGCTGGGCATTTCGCATCTTGCAGCGGCTGCCTTCATGTTATTGGCCGCTTACTTCGGGTACCAGGCCACCATACTCGCCGCAGCCGAAAGCGCCACTTCGATCGGTCCGATCTTTACCGCCTACTGCCTGAGCGTCGCATTCTACATGCCTACCATAGCCTTGTCGAATACCGTCGCTTTCTCTATTCTCAAAAGCAAAGGGTACGATACCGTGAAGGATTTTCCGCCCATCCGTGTTTTCGGCACCGTAGGCTTCATCGCGGCCATGTGGTTCGTCAACTTCATCCATTTCGGAGCTATGAAAATCGCTGCGCAGTTCACTTATATGCAGCTCGTTATCTGCGGCACCTTAGGATTGATCTTGGGTACGTATGCCTTTACTCTGCCGCATTGCCCTCTCGACCGTACGGTTTCCCAACAAAAAAAGACGCTTTCTCAAAGGCTCGGCTTCGATGCGTTCATTCTTTTCAAACAAAAGAAAATGGCGTTGTTCTTCATCTTCTCCATGCTGTTGGGTGTTTCGCTTCAAATTACCAACGGGTATGCCACGCCTTATATCAATAGCTTCGCCGCCGCTTCCGACAATTGGTTCGCCAAGAATCCCACCTTGCTGGTATCCGTATCTCAGATATCGGAGGCGCTTTGCATTTTGCTGATTCCTTACTTCCTCAAACGATTCGGCATCAAAAAAGTCATGTTGATGGCCATGACCGCATGGGTTCTGCGCTTCGGATTTTTCGGAATCGGCACAACCGAGAATACCATCGGCATCGCATTGCTTTTCCTATCGTGCATCGTCTATGGCGTGGCTTTCGACTTCTTCAACGTTTCAGGAGCGCTTTTCGTCGAACAAGAAGCGACCAAACCCATGCAGGCAAGTGCACAAGGACTCTTCATGTTGATGACCAACGGCATCGGTGCGTCTGTCGGAACATGGATCGCCGGAAAAATCGTCAATCATTTCTGTTCTTGGCAGAATGATTATCTGTTAGCCCGCCCCGGGGTTGAGGGCGGCTGGCCTGTGACATGGCTCATCTTCGCGGGTTACGCCCTTTGCGTTGCCATCACCTTCGCTTTAGTTTTCAAATACAGGCATAATCCCGATGCCATCGGTGAAATCGGTCATTAAGAACAGGCCGTTTATTAATGAAGTGCGCCGGAAATATTCCGGCGCACTTCATTAAGCAAATATCCGAATCCCGGCAAAAAGCCGGTCATCATTCATTCGTTCTCTTTCCCCAGCCCCATCTTCTCGATAAGCGCTTTGGTCTCGGGCTTGTGGCCGCGGAAACGCACGTAGAGCTCCATGGGGTCCTCGGTGCCGCCCTTCGAGAGGATGTTTCCGCGGAACGAATCGGCCACTTCACGGCTGAAGATGCCCTTCTGCTTGAAGAGCGAGAAAGCATCGGCCTCCAGCACCTCGGCCCACTTGTAACCATAATAGCCGGCCGCATAACCGCCCGAAAAGATGTGGCCGAACGACGGAGCCATTGCCGTGCCGTCGACCACGGGCAACACCTGCGTGGGAGCCATCGACTCGCGCTCGAACGCCAGCACGTCGCCCTCGAACGGCTCGGCGATCGTGTGCCAGGCCATGTCGGTCATGCCGAACGAAAGCTGACGCACGTTGCCGTAGGCCGCAAGGAAGTTCTTGGCCGCCACGATGCGCTCCACAATCTCGGCCGGGATGGGTTCGCCCGTCTCGTAGTGGACGGCCCACAGGTCGAGGAACTCCTTCTCGGTAGCCCAGTTCTCCATGATCTGCGAGGGCAGCTCCACGAAATCACGGTAGACGCTCGTGCCGGTCTGCGACTCGTAGACGCCCTCGCCCAACATGCCGTGGAGCGAATGGCCGAACTCGTGGAGGAACGTTTCGACCTCGTCGAAAGTCAGCAGCGAGGGCTTCTCCTCGGTGGGCTTGGTGAAGTTCATCACCAGCGACACCAGCGGACGCGTCTCTTCGCCGTCGACGATCTTGGCACCGCGGAACTCGGTCATCCAGGCCCCGGCGCGCTTCGACGCACGCGGGAAGAAGTCGAGGTAGAGCACCGCCATGAAACGACCCTTGTCGTCGGTCACGTCGTAGACCGTCACGTCGGGATGGTAGACGTCGACGGAGGTGTTGGGCGTGAAGTTAAGCCCGTAGAGCTTATTGGCCAGCAGGAAGACGCCTTTCTTCACGCTGTCGAGCTTGAAGTAGGGCTTCACCACCTCGTCGTTGAGCGAATATTTGGCGTCGCGGTATTTCTGCGAGTAGTAGGCCCAGTCCCAGGGCATCAGCTCGCCCTCGAAACCCAGCGAGGCGGCATAGTCGCCGACCGTCTTGCAGTCCTGGTCGGCAAAGGCTTTCGTCTCGTCGAGAAGCTCCTGCAGGAACGAGGTCACCGTAGGGGTGTCCTTGGCCATGCGGCGCTCCAGCACATAGTCGGCATAGCACTTGTAGCCCAGCAGGTTGGCGATTTTCAGACGCGTATTGGCGATGGCCTTGACGTTCTCCAGGTTGTCGAACTCGCCGCCCACGCCGCGCGAATTGGAGGCCCGCCACAACTGCTCCTTGAGCGCGCGGTCGGACGAATAGGTGAGGAACGGAACATAGCTCGGAGCCTGCAGCGTCACCGTCCAGCCCTTTTCGCCGCGGGCCTTGGCCTCGGCAGCCATCCCTTCCTTCACGAAGCCGGGCAGTTCGGCCACCTTCGCCGGATCGGTGATGTTGAGCGCATAGGCATTGGTTGCCGCCAGGCTGTTCTGGCCGAACTTGAGCGTCAGCGCCGAGAGTTCGGAGGTGTACTGGCGGTAGAGCTCCTTGTCCTCGTCGGAGAGCGCCGCACCGCTGCGCGCAAAACTCTTGTAGGTGTCTTCGAGCAGTTTTTCGTCGGCCTTATTGAGACAGAAGCCCGGGTGCTCGTAAACATACTTGACGCGCTCGAAGAGTTTCGGATCGAGCGAAATGTCGTTCGAAAGCTCGGTCAGCTTGGGCTGGATGCGCAGCGAAATCTGCTGCATCTCCTCCGAAGCGTCGGCGCTCAGCAGGTTGTAGAAAACGCCTTCGATGCGGCTGAGGAGTTCGCCGCTCCGCTCCAGGGCCACGATCGTGTTGCCGAACGTAGGTTTCGCCGGATTGTTGACGATGGCTTCGATCTCGGCACGCGAGCAGGCGATGGCCGCATCGAACGCCGGTTCGTAGTGTTTCAGTTCGATTTTCGAAAAGGGAGGCGTCGCATGGGGCGTGTCCCACTCGGCCAGCAGCGGATTGGAGGTGTCCAGATCGGGCAGCTGCGCCTTGGGGATCGAATTGTCGGCGCATCCGGCCGCAAAGGCTGCAAGGGTCATAACCAAAAGTGCTTTTTTCATTTTTTCAGCAATATTGTTCAGGGTTCTTCATTAGCATGAACAAGGAGGAGCCCCTCCCGTTATTCATTATTCGTTTCCGGGCTGGGTTCCACCGCCAGCGAATCGGCCTGGGGCGCAGGGCGATCCATCAAACCGCGCGCCACGAGCATCGCCGTCTTGTCGGGATTCTTCCCGCGGAAGGCACGGTACAGCGTCATGCCGTCCTCCGAACCGCCGCGCGACAGCAGCCGGCGGAAGCGGGCGGCCACCTTGCGGTCGAAAAGGTCGCCGCTCTCGCGGAACGCCTCGAAAGCGTCCTTGTCCAGCACCTCGGCCCACGTATAGAAGTAGTAGCCGGCCGAATAACCGCCGTCGAAAATGTGGCTGAAATAGGGATAGCGGTAGCGGGGTTCGATCTGCGGGATGAGACCCCGCTTCTCGTTGAGCGCGCGGCGCCCGAACTCTCCGACGTCGAACGGCTCGTAATCGCCGATCGAATGGATGTCCATGTCCGAAAGCGCGGCGGCGATCAGCTCGGTGGTCACGAATCCCTGGTTGAAAAACTCGCTCTTGCGCAGCTTCTCGACCAGATAGGCCGGGATGGGTTCGTCGTTGCGGTAGTGCACGGCATAGAACTTGAGCATTTCGGGTTCGAAGGCCCAGTTCTCCATCACCTGCGAGGGCAGCTCCACGAAATCGCCCTCGACCTCCGAAAGGCCGCGGTACTTCACGTCGTGGAACAGGAAGTGGAGCGCATGGCCGAACTCGTGGAAAAGGGTCTCCGTCTCGTCGAGCGTCAGCAGTGCCGGCGTGTTGCCCGTCGGACGCGTGAAGTTGGCGACGATCGACACCACCGGAGCCACCCGCCCGCCGTTGTCGTCATAGCGCTGTTCCACGTAGTTGCCGCACCAGGCGCCCTGGCTCTTGCCCTCGCGCGGGAAGTAGTCGAAGTAGAGCACGCCCAGATGCGACTCGTCGGCGTCGAGCACCTCGTAGGCCGTCACGTCGGGATGGTAGACCGGCACGGCGAGCGGCCGGAACGTGATGCCGTAGAGACGGTTGGCCAGGAAGAAGACGCCCGACTGCACGTTCTCCAGCGAAAAATAGGGCGTCAGCATCTCCTCGTCCAGCGCATAGTTCTTCCTGCGCAGCTTTTCGGCATAGTACCACCAGTCCCACGAGGCGAATTCGCCGTCGGGGTGGTCCTGCTTGAAGAGGGCCTCCATCTCGGCCAGTTCGCCCTGGGCGCGTTTCAGCGCCGGAGTCCAGATTTCGTCCAGCAGGGCGTAGACCGCCTCGGGCGTGCCGGCCATCTCGTCGGCCGTGACATAGGCGGCGTAGGAGGGATAGCCCAGCAGGCGGGCCTTCTCGGCACGCAGACGCACGAAATCGTTGATCAACTGCCGGTTGTCGTATTGGTCGCCGTTGGAGCAGCGGTTCAGATAGGCTTTGTAGATCCGTTCGCGCAGATCGCGGCGCTTGGAATAGGTCAGAAAAGGTATCAGACTCGGTTTGTGGAGCGTGAAGACGAAACGGTCGCTTTTGCCCAGTTCGCGGGCTTTCTCGCGCGCCAGCTCGCGGGCGGTGGTCGGAATGCCCTCGAGGTCGTCGATCGTCAGCTCCAGCGCGAAGTTGTTGTTCTCGGCCAGCAGGTTGGCGCCGAACTTCACCGAGTTAAGCGCCAGTTCCTCGTTGATCGCCTTGAGACGCGCCTTGCGCTCCTCGTCGAGCAGGGCGCCCGAACGGACGAAATCGCGGTAGGTCTTCTCCAACAGCCGCATGGCGTCGGCATCGAGGTCGAATTCCGCGCGGCGGTCGTAGACCGACTTCACTTTGGCGAAAAGCCGTTCGTTCATGCCGATGCGGTCGGCGTGGGCGGCCAGCAGCGGCATCGCCTGCTCTTGCAGGGCACGCAGCTCCTCGTTGCTCTCGGCTTCGCACAGCATGCCGAAAACCAGGCCCGCCTGTTCCAAAGCCAGCCCCGATTTGTCATAGGCCACGATCACGTTTTCGAACGTAGGTTCATCGTTGTTCGACACGATGGCTTCGATCTCGGCGTCATGCAGCGACATGGCGCGCTCGAAGGCCGGCATGAAGTGCCCGGGGGCGATCCGGTCGAAAGGCGGGACGCCGTAGGGCGTTTCCCAGGCCGAAAAGAAGGGGTTTTCGCCGGTCTGCGTTCCGGATTTGCACGATACGGTCATAAGCAGAATGGATAAGAATAGCGGAATGCGTTTCATCGGAAGTGTTTTTTCACCTTATTTTTCGTCTATTTTATATAAATGGCTACCTTTGCCGCCGGAAAATCCGAAGTATCTTCGGCGAGGTCAAAGATAGTAAATTAGAAATGCCTATGCAACTTTTTTACGACCCCGGCTTCGCGCCGCCGCGCCACACGCTCGGCGAGGAGGAATCGAAACACTGCGTTCGCGCACTGCGGCTCGCGGAGGGCGACCCGGTCCACGTCACCGACGGCCGGGGCACGCTCTACGAATGCCGCATCGTCGGGGCCGACCCGCGGCGCTGCACGGTGGAGGTCGTGACGGCGCACCCCGATTTCGAACCGCTGCCCTGCCGGCTGGTGATGGGCGTGGCGCCGACCAAGAACGCCGACCGCTATGAATGGTTCCTCGAAAAGGCCACCGAGGTGGGCGTCTCGACCATCGTCCCGCTGGAGACCGACCGCAGCGAGCGGCGGGTCTTCAAGCCCCAGCGCGGCGAAAAGGTCATCACGGCGGCCGTCAAGCAGTCGCTCAAAGCCTACCGGCCCGAGCTGCGGCCCCTCACACCGCTGCGCGAGGTGCTCGAAGCTCCGTTCGACGGACGCAAGTTCATCGCCCATTGCGCCGAAGCGCGCAACGCCGAAGGCAAGGCCTATCTTCCGGCCGCGCTCCGACCGGGCGAAGCGGCCCTTGTGCTGATCGGCCCCGAAGGCGACTTCTCGCCCGAAGAGATCGACGCGGCGCTGGACTGCGGGTTCGAGGAGATCACCCTCGGCACGCAGCGTCTGCGCACCGAGACGGCGGCCGTGACGGCCACGGTGATGGTCTCCGTCGTAAACGGAATGAAGAACCGGAAATAATGATTGTCAGCCCAAATACCCCGCTGCCGTTTTGTACGGCGCCCGGAACGACACGGAAAGAATCCCCTTTCACTTTTCCCCTTTCACTTTTCACTTGCTGTAAATGTTCTACCTCTACACTTTGCTCGCCCTCGCGGTCATAGCCGCCGCCGTCCATCTTTCGCCGCTCAAGGCCAAGGCGTGGACAGCCCTGGCGATCGTCGCAGCGGCCGGCATCCCTCTCGCGGTCAAGGCCGCAGGCGTGCTCTCGGGCGGCGGAACCTGCCGTCTGTGGGCATTCGACAGCCTCATGCTGGGCCCCGACAGCGGTTCGCTCGATACGTTGTCGGCCCTCTTCGTACTGGTCATCGCCGTCGGCGCCGCCGCAGCAACGCTCTATTCGCAGGGCTACCTGCGGCACGCCCTCGCGCACAAGTCGCCGGCCCACATCTCGCTCCACTACACGGCCCTCGCGGTCATGTCGCTCTCGATGCTGGGCGTGGTTGCGTCGGACGGCGGTTATTCGTTCCTTTTCTTCTGGGAGCTGATGACCGTGGCGTCGTTCATCCTGATTCTCTTCGACGCCGAGCGGCGCGAAGTGCGGCGCGCCGCCCTCTCCTACCTTATCATGATGCACGTGGGCTTCGTCTTGCTGGTCGCCGGCTTCGTCCGGCTCCACGCCGCCACCGGCTCGGCGTCGTTCGCCGCGCTGGCACCCTACTTCGCCCAGCAGCCTTTCCTACCCCTCTTTCTGGTCTTTTTGGGCGGGTTCGGCATGAAGGCAGGTCTTTTCCCCATGCACGTCTGGCTGCCCGAAGCGCACCCCGCAGCTCCGTCGCACGTCTCGGCGCTCATGTCGGGCGTCATGATCAAGACGGGCGTCTACGGCATCCTGCGCGTCTGCGCGGCCGCAGGCGACCCGGCAGCACTCCATACCGCGGGGCTCATCGTTCTGTGTCTCGGTATCGCCACCGGGCTGTGGGGCGTCATTCTGGCCGCTTCGCAGAACGACGTCAAGCGCCTGCTGGCCTACTCCTCGATCGAAAACATCGGCGTCATCCTCATCGGCGCCGGCATCGCCCTCCTGGGCAAGGCCGCCGGCAACCACACCATGGCGCTCTGCGGCATGACGGGCGCCCTGCTCCACCTGGTCAACCACTCGTTCTTCAAGTCGCTGCTCTTTTTCGGCGCCGGCAACATCCTCACCCAGACCCGCACCGTCTCGCTCGACGCGCTGGGCGGGCTGGCCAGGCACATGCCCGTGACGGCGATCCTGTTCCTTGCGGGTGCCGCGGCCATCTGCGCCCTGCCGCCCTTCAACGGGTTCGTCTCGGAACTGCTCATCTACCTGGGCATGTTCAAGGGCATCGCCGCCGGCAGCGACACCCTCGCCGCCGCGGCCGGCACGGTCGCTCTGGCGCTCATCGGCGGCATCGTGGTGCTGGCATTCGCCAAACTCTACGGCACCGTCTTCCTCGGCTCGCCCCGCACCCACGAAGTAGCCGAGGCCTCCGAAGCCGACAACGTCCGCATCGCCGCCATGGCCCTGCCGCTGGCCGGCATGCTGTCCGTCGGGCTTTTTCCCGCCGCAGCCGTGGCCGTCGTCTCCCGGGCCGCCCGGTTCTTCCTCACCGCGCCGACCGGCGTCGCCGACTACATGCTCTCGTCCGCCCTCTCGGCCGTAGGCCGCACGGCGTGGCTGCTGATCGTCGTCGTAGGAGTGCTGGCCTGGCTGCGCCGCCGCACCCTGCGCACCCGCACGGTGTCGCAGGGCCCCACCTGGGGCTGCGGCTTCACGGCGCCCAACGTACGGATGCAGTACACCGGCGAATCCTTCTCCGAAGGGCTCCAGTCGATCGTACCCTCGCTCACGCGCCAGGACGGCGAAGGCGATGCCGTCGGCAAACACGAGATCTTCCCCTCGCCCCACCGTTTCGACATCCGCCGCAAGGACCGCATCGACAATCTTTTCACAGCTTGGTGGGTCGAAGCCCTGCGCCTGCTCAACCAGCGCGTCATGCGCCTGCGCACAGGCAAGATCAACCACTACGTGCTCTTCGCGCTGGCGTTCCTGGCACTGGTGTTCCTTCTCTCCATCTTCAATCTGATCGGATGATGACCACGCTCAACACAATCCTGCTCCTGCTCGTGGCGCTCGCCATCCCGGGCGTCATCAACCGCACACGGGCGCTGCTGGCCGGCCGCCGCGGCATCCGCTTCCTGCAACATATCTACGACTTGCACCTGCACCTGCGCAAGGGTGCCGTCTATTCGACGACGACCACGGCGCTTTTCCGCACGACGCCCTCCGTCTACCTCGGTGCGGCCATCGTCGCGGCCATGATGATTCCGGTCGGCGATCTGCGGCCGCTGCTCTCGTTCGAGGGCGACTTCGTCTGCATGGCCTACGTGCTGGCGCTGGGCCGTTTCGCGCTGATCCTGGCCGCCATGGACACGGGCAGCGCTTTCGAGGGGATGGGCGCCAGCCGCGAAGCCCTCTACGGCGCGCTGGTCGAACCGTCGCTGATGCTGGCCGCCGGTACGCTGGCCCTCCTCACGGGCCACACCTCCTTCGCGCGCATCTTCGATCCCGACGTGCTGCCCGGCGCCCGGTTCGCCGTCGTGCTGCTGCTCACGGCCTACGTTCTGATGAAGATCGTCTTCACCGAGAGCGGCCGCGTGCCTGTCGACGACCCGCGCACCCACCTGGAACTCACCATGATCCACGAAGTGATGTGCCTCGACTACTGCGGCGTCGACCTGGCCATGATCCAGCTGGGCGGCTGGCTCAAGACAGCCCTCTTTTCGCTCCTGGCGGCCGACACCCTCGCCGCGGCCTTCTGCCTGCGCTGGTGGGTGGCCGCACCGCTCGCCGTAGCCCTCACGGGGCTGGCCGTGGGCATCGTCGAGTCGACCCAGGCGCGCAACAAACTGGTGCGCAACACCACTTTCCTACTCACCGTCGCTGCGCTGGCCGCCCTGGCTTTCTTCACGGGCTACCTGCTGCAGCTCAACATCGGAATGGCATGATTCTCCCGCTGGTCATACTCTACGTCGTCTCGCTGGTCTATCTTTCGATCACCGAGCGCTTCCGCAACTTCGCATCGATCATGATGCTGCAGGGATGGCTCCTGTTCGTCATCGCTCTGCTGCGGCTCCACGCCATCGCGCCGCTCGAACTGGGATTCATCGCTCTGGAGACCCTCCTGTTCAAGGCCATCGTCGTGCCGGCCATCCTTTTCGCCGTCATCCGCAAGACCAAGATCAACCGCGTGCGCACCTCCGGTTCGTCGCAGTTCCATGCGCTGCTGCTCTCGCTGGCGGCGCTCGCCGTGAGCATCTCGGTCACCTACTGCATCGCCGACCCGACGGTCGACCCCGTCTTCTTCGGAGTGGCGCTCTACGCCCTGCTGAGCGGACTGGTGCTCATCGTCCTGCGCTCGCGCCTCTTCTCGCACATGGTGGGTTTCCTGGTCATCGAAAACGGCGTCTTCCTCTTCTCCACGGCCATCGGCGTGGAGATGCCGTTCCTGATCAACATCGCCATCCTGCTGGACATCCTCATGTCCGTGCTGATGCTGGGCGTCTTCTTCACCAAGATCGACGGCAAGATACACGCCGACGATGCCGATTCGCTCACCAACGTAAAAGACTGACACCATGCCGTTCATGCTCTATCTTCTGCTCTCGGCGGCCATCGCTTCGGCCGTCTTCGCAGCTCCCGGGCGCCGGAGCGTCCGTCTCGCCGGAACGCTTTTCTACCTCGTCCAGGCCGCCTTCGGCGCATGGCTTTTCGCCGGCGGAGGCTACGGCGAATCGGTCGGATCGCTCTTTGCGTTCGATGCCGCCGGGTCGCTCTTTTTCGTGCTGCTCGTCACGGTGTCGCTCTGGGTCTTCCACCATTCGGAAACCTATCTGCAAGATTGCGACCTGCGGCAGACGCGCACCTATTTCGCCCTGCTGATGCTCCTCACCACGGCCATCGCCGGCGCCTACTTCGCCTCGAACCTGGCCGTGACGTGGATCTTCCTCGAAGCCACCACCCTCTGTTCGGGCGGCATCATCTACCACCGCCGCACGGCCCAGACGCTCGAAGCGGCCTGGAAATACGTCTTCGTCTGCTCCACGGGCATCGCCATGGCCTATCTGGGCATCCTGCTGCTGGCCGCCGCCACGCGGTGCGAGTCGCTCTCCTACGAAGCGGTCGCCGCCGTGGCCGCACATGGCAACCCGCTCTACCTCAAGATGGCATTCCTGCTGATTCTCTGCGGCTACAGCTGCAAAATGGAGCTTTTTCCGCTCTACACCGTCGGCGTCGACGCCAATTTCGCCGCACCGGCTCCCGCCGCCGCGCTGATCTCCACGGGCCTGGTCAACGCCGGATTCCTGGCCATCCTGCGCGTCTACCGGCTGACGGCCGGCACCGAGGTCTTCGGATGGGTGAAGTCGGTGCTGCTCCTGGTGGGCGTGCTGTCGCTGGTCATCGGAGCGCTGTTCCTGCGCCGCACCAACAACTACAAACGCTTCCTCTCCTACTCGACGGTGGAGAACATGGGCATCGCCGCCATCGGACTGGGCATCGGCGGCGCCGGCGTGTGGGCCGCCGTGTTCCACGTCGTCTGCCACACCTTCGTCAAGAGCAGCCTTTTCCTGCAGATGGGCGTCGTGCGGCAGGTCTACGACGGCTACCGCATCAACCGCCTGGGCGACTACATCCGCATCAACCGCGTGGGGGCCGTCGGGCTGCTGCTCGGCATGGTCGTGGTGGTCGCCTTCCCGCCCTCGCCGCTCTTCATCTCGGAGCTGATGATCCTCAAGGAGACGATCGCCGCCGGCAAATGGTGGCTCGCGGGGTGCATGCTCCTACTGCTGTGCATTGTCATCTACTCCTTCTGCCTGCGCATGCTCCGCCTCTGCTACCAGCCCAACCAGGACGAGCTGCACCCCTCCAAGGCCGACAAGGCCCTGTCGTGGTCGGCCCTGTCGCTGCTCATCGCCGCCATGATCCTGGGACTCTGGCAGCCCGAACTGCTCCGCAACGTCATCGATCAAATCGCCGCCCTATGATGAACTGGCTCACAACCGAAAACACGGGCTCCTGCGCAGCCCTGAACGACATACCCGAAGTCGGCTACGCCGAATTTTACGACGACCTCGCCCGACGCCTTGCCGACGCCCGCTATCACGTGGCCCACTATTTCGCCCTGCCGTCCGGCGACCGGCTCCGCTTCTTCTGCCTGCTGCTCGACGACCGGGAGGGCAAGGTGCTGCTCGCGTCGCACGCTCTGGCCTACTACGAAGAGACGGCCCTGCACCCGGCGCTCACGGCCCTGCACCCGGCGCTCCATCCCTTCGAGCGCGACATCGCCGAGCGTTACGGCGTGCGCTTCGACAACATGCCGTGGCCCAAGCCGCTGCGCTTTCCGTTCGACCGCTGCGACCGCGCCGGTACGATGGACAACTACCCGTTCTACACCATGAAAGGCGGGTCGCTGCACGAAGTCAACGTGGGCCCCATCCACGCCGGCGTCATCGAACCGGGTGCCTTCCGCTTCATCTGCAACGGCGAGCAGGTCCTGCACCTCGAAATCGCGCTGGGCTATCAGCATCGCGGCGTGGAACATCTCTTCGGAACGACCGACAACCGCCTGCGCCAGGCCTGCCTCTCGGAGACCGTGGCCGGCGACAGCGCCGTAGCCCATGCGACGGCCTTCGCCGAAGCGATCGAGAAACTGACGCAATGCGAACGCCACGCCCAGCTGGAACGCGAACGCACCGTGGCCCTCGAACTCGAACGCATGGCGATGCAGATCGCCGACACGGGCGCTCTGTGCATGGATGTGGGCTACCAGCTGGGGCAGGTGGCCTGCGAAGCGCTGCGCACCATGACCATCAACACCACGCAGGCCTGGTGCGGCAACCGGTTCGGCAAGGGGCTCGTGCGGCCCCACGGCACCGACCATCCGCTGACGCCCGAAAAGGCCCGCATGATCCGCGACAACGTGCGCGAGATCGCCCGCCGCTACGACGAAGTGCGCCGCGACATCAAGTCGTCGCCCACGCTGCTGGCCCGCTTCGAGCAGTGCGGCATCGTGCCGCGCGACGAGATGCTGCGCATCGGCGGCGTAGGCCAGGCAGCCCGCGCGAGCGGCGTGGCGCGCGACATCCGCGTCTCGCATCCGTGGGCGTCGTTCGCCAAGTGCCTCCACCACGAAAGCATCGTCAAGAGCCAGGGCGACGTCATGGCCCGGCTGACGGTCCGCTGCCGCGAAGTGCTCCAGTCGGCCGGCCACATCGACCGCCTGCTGGAACTCTACGAACAGAAATACGCCTCGGGGCCCTCGCCCTGCCCGGCTCCCGACTACACGGCGGCGCTGGCTCCCTCGTCGCTTTCGTTCGGGCTGATCGAAGGATGGCGCGGCGAGACGTGCCACGTCATCATCACCGACGCCGAGGGGCGCATCGCCGCCGCCCGCATCAAGGACCCCAGCCTGCACAACTGGCTGGCGCTGGCGCTGGCCGTACGCGGCGAGGGGATCTCCGACTTCCCGATCTGCAACAAGAGCTTCAACCTCTCCTATTGCGGACACGACCTGTAACCGAGTGGAAGCCGTAAGATGGAAAAACGCAATGTCATCGCTCCGCGACCGCCTTTCATCTTCCGACTTTTAACCTTTCACCTTTTATTAAGATGTTATTTTCGAAAATACGCGTCCTGCGCAGCCACGGCAAACAATACATCCCCGACCTCGATGCGGTGGAGCTGACCTCCGAATTCCGCGGACGCCCCGTGCTGACCGACACCCGGGACCATGCGGACCTGGAACGCGCGGCCGCCCTCTGTCCGACGGGCGCCATCGCGACGGCACCTTTCACCCTCGACCTGGGCCGCTGCATCTTCTGCGGCGAATGCGCACGGCGCGCACCCGCCAACATCCGCTTCACCAACGACTACCGCATAGGCTCGCCCACGCGCGAAGGACTGATCATGCGGCCCGGGCAGGAGCGCGTGGAATTCGACCCCGCGGCCGTGCGGCCCGAAATCCGCAGCTGCTTCGGCAAAGCGCTCCAGCTGCGCCAGGTCTCGGCCGGCGGCGACGCCTCGGTGGAGATGGAGCTCGGCGCCACGGGCAACGTCAACTTCGACTTCGGCCGCTTCGGCGTGGGCTTCACCGCTTCGCCGCGCCATGCCGACGGAGTGGTCGTCTCGGGCCCCGTGACGGCCAACATGGCCGAAGCGCTCGATATTTGCTACGAAGCCGTAGCCGAACCCAAGATCGTGGTGGCCTGCGGCACCGACGCCTGCTCGGGCGGTCTGCTGGCCGGAAGCCGCGCCCTCGACCGCTCGTTCTTCGAGCGCCGCAAGGTCGATCTCTGGCTGCCGGGCGCCCCGACCCACCCGATGATCTTCATCGACGGCATCCGCACCCTGCTGGGGCAAAAGAAACGCGAATAGAGACACGACATGCAAGCGCTGCACACCATCTTCGCCTCGTTCTTCAAGATCGGGCTCTTCACCTTCGGAGGCGGCTACGCCATGATTCCGCTCATCGAACGCGAAATGATCGACCGCCGGGCATGGGTCGGGCGGCGCGAATTCCTCGACCTGCTCACCCTGGCGCAGTCGGTGCCCGGCCCCATCGCGGTCAACACGGCGGTCTTCGTCGGCTACCGCATGCGGGGGCTGCGGGGAGCGGCGGCGGCCTTGCTGGGCACCGTGCTGCCGTCGTTCGTCATCATTCTGACCATCGCGCTCTTTTTCGCCGGCATACGGCAGAATCCGGTGGTCGACGCCGCGTTCAAGGGTATGCGGCCCGCTGTCGTGGCGCTCATCATAGGCCCCGTAGTCTCGCTGGCCCGCGGCATGCACCGCATTCTCTACATCGTCATCGCCGCCACGGCCCTGGCTATCTGGGGACTGGGCTGGTCGCCCATCTACGTGCTGGCCGGAGCGGCCGCCGCAGGAATCGCATGGGAGCTGACGATAGCCGGGAAGCTGAAAACGCGCGGAAGCGGAACCGAACCCCCGAAAAGGGATTAATACAGAACCGACATGATTCTCTGGCAACTTTTTCTTAGCTATCTGAAGATCGGATTCTTCGGTTTCGGCGGCGGCTACGCCATGCTCTCGCTCATCCAGAACGAGGTGGTCGTGCAGCACGCCTGGATGACCAACGCCGAATTCGCCGACATCGTGGCCGTCTCGCAGATCACACCCGGCCCCATCGCCATCAACTCGGCGACCTACGTAGGCTACACGGTGGGCATGCAGCTGGGACACCCGGTCTACGGCATGCTGGGTTCGGTCATCGCCACGCTGGCCGTCTGTCTGCCGTCGCTGACGCTCATGATTCTCGTGGCGCGCTTCTTCATGCGGCTCAAGAACAACCGCCTGGTCGAGGGGGCCATGCGCGGCATGCGGCCCGTGGTCATCGGCATGATCGCCGCGGCGGCCCTGCTGCTGATCTTCCCCCACAGCGACGCCCCCGGCGACCGCAACTTCATCGACGGCTGGAGCTGGGCGCTTTTCGGCGCCGTGCTGGCCGGTTCGTGGCGCAAGGTCAACCCCATCCTGCTGATCGGCCTCTCGGCCGCAGCAGGAATCGTCATCTACGGTCTGTTCTAAAGCACGATCGCTCCGGCGAGCAACAAGACGAAAAGCACCAGGCACAAAAGCCCCAGCAGGGCGAACAAGGTGCCGAAGCAGCCCCACCGCCGGTCGGCATAAGGAAGCGGATCGCTCAACAGGGCGACGATCAGGCCCACGAGCGGCGTGAACAGCAGGCTGACGAAAAACGGCACTCCGAAACCGATGCGGCGGCGACTGCCGACGATACCCACCAGCACCGAGAGAAAACAACCGCTCAGCGCACCGAAAATCAAGGTCAGAAAAGAAGTCATAATCAAATTGTATTTACGCCCGCCGCGGGGCTCCGTTTGCTTTCGATCTCTTTGCAGGGGCTTGACCTGCCGGCGGCTTGGACGGGCGGCCTCTCGGTCTTGCCCGAACACCCCTCGTCAGCTCCTCCGACAGCCAATCGCTTTTACTCTTTCAACTTACCTCGTAAACCGGTAGTAGGTTCCCAGCGGCAGCTGTTTGCCGGTGCGGTCGGTAAAACAAAGCTCGCCCCACTGCTCCTCGCGCGGAGCTCCGAAAGCCTGCCGCACGGCCGTGCGGGCCAGCGTCGACGAAAGCCCCATGGAGTAGAGATTCAGCACCAGGAAGGCATGGGTCGGCTCCAGGAGCCGGGCACAACATTCGAGCATCTCGCCGATGTTGTCCTCCAGAATCCATTTTTCGCCGTTCGCACCGCGGCCGTAGGCCGGCGGGTCAAGGATGATGCCGTTGTAGCGGTTTCCGCGCCGCACTTCGCGCTGCACGAACTTCAAGGCGTCTTCCACGATCCAGCGCACACCGTCGAGACCGCTCTGCTCCATGTTCTCGCGCGCCCACGTCACGACCTGCTTCACCGAGTCGACATGCGTGGTCTCGGCTCCCGCAGCCCGGGCCGCCAGGGTGGCGCCGCCCGTGTAGGCGAAAAGGTTGAGCACCCGCGGGGCGATCCGGTCGTCCGTCATGCGGCGGCAGCGGTCGTAGATGAATTCCCAGTTGGCAGCCTGCTCGGGAAAGAGCCCCACATGCTTGAACGACGTGAGCCCCAGGCGCAGGCGCAGCGTAGTGCCGCCCAGCGGATAGGAGACCGTCCAGCGGTCGGGCACGCCCGGGCGCAGGCGCCACTCTCCCCGCTCGTCGCTGCGCGCGTCGCGCAGAAAGGAGGCATCGGCCCGCCGCCACTCCTCGTCGGGCAGCGACGGCCGCCAGATGGCTTGCGGCTCGGGGCGGCGCGTGACGAAGCGGCCGAAGCGTTCGAGTTTCTCGAAATGGCCGGAGTCGAGGAGTTCGTAGTCCCCGAAAAGGGGTGTAAGTTGTTCCTGCATGGATTTCTGTTTTTCGGAATTCAGCGCATTTCCCGCATTTACGGAGCCATCCCGGGCGGCTGCGGGACGCGCTTGCGGGTCTCTGCGCCGGAAGCCTGCGGCCTGCACGGCTCGAAGAGCCGCCGAATATACCTTTTACTATTTATTTTCGCATATCAGATTCATTTCGCACCGTTGGCAGTCGAACTCCAGCCGGTAGCGGTGTGCCCCGCGCTCGATATAGAGTTCGCCGCGCAGCCGCGGATGTTCGCGCAGGCACTCGCCGATCTCGCGGCGGATGCAGTAGGCCGAACGCATCACCCGGGCCCCGGCGCAGGAGGGCGCCAGTTCGAGCGGCGGCTCGATGCGTTTCACACCGTGGTCGCGGTAGAAGGCTTCGGCCAGCCGGTTGGTGACGTTCTCCTCGGCAGCGACCGTCTCCGACGGATAGCGGGCAGCCGGATTTTCGGGCAAGATGCGATGCGGACGCGGCAGCTGCATCCGCGCTGCCAGGAGCCGTTCGAGCCCCTCGCGCCGCAATTCGGCCATGAGCGACGCCGGCACGAAACGTTCGGCCCCGTCGACCCGCACTTCGCCGACCGCGAAAATCGTGTCGCCGCTCTTGGCGGCCTGCGTACGCAGCGAAGCGGCATTGGCGGCCGGGTCCCGGGCCAAATCGAGCGCCGCCGAACGCGACGCTTCGGCCCGTGCACCCTCGCAGTCGACATAAGTCAGCCGCACACCGTCAGCCGAGACCTCAACCTGCGCCGTGACCCGGATCGTCCGCCGGGTGCGGCTCGCAGCGAGCAACTTATTGAAACGATGATCGTAGTTGCGGAAAATCTCCGTTCCGGGCCCGATGCCCTCCAACCGGTTGGGCACGATGCGGCCAGCATCGGCGGCATTGACGTTGGTGCCGACCAGCTCGCCGTCGGAGACGAAACAGATGCCGTCTCCGGGCGCCAGATCGGCCGGCTTCTCCAAGCGGAAAGCCCGGCCCTCGACCCGCGCGACGCGTCCGATGCGCTCACCCACCGCCTTGGGCGTGTCGAACGACGCAACACCCCGGCACTTGCCGTCGAAGAAATACTGCGACTCGCCGCGTGTGAAACTTTTCGACGGATCGGGCTCGAAATCGGGCACGCTCACGCCCGCCGACGAACGCCGCAACGCCGGCCGCACGGCCAGCGCCTCGTCCACGGCCCGGCGATAGGCCGCCACGACGTTGCGGATGTAGTTGGTATCCTTGAGCCGCCCCTCGATCTTGAACGAAGCGACGCCGGCGTCGAGCAGGTCGCCGAGACGCTCCGAAAGGTCGAGATCGCGCACCGAAAGCAGATGTTTCGACTTCAGAACGGCACGCCCCGCCCCGTCGGTCAGGTCCCACGGCAGGCGGCACGGCTGGCTGCACGCTCCGCGGTTGCCGCTGCGCTCCGACAACGAACGCGACAAGAAACAACGGCCGCTGTAGCCCACGCAGATGGCCCCGTGGACGAAACACTCCACCTCGGCCTCGGTAGCGGCGCAGACGGCCCGGATCTCCTCCAACGACAGAGCCCGCTCCAGAATCACGCGGGCGAATCCCGCCTCGCCCAGGAAACGCGCCATGGCGGGCGTACGCACCGACACCTGCGTGGAAGCGTGCAGCTCGACGGGCAGATTCATCCGCCGCAAGGCCATGTCCTGCACGATGAGGGCATCGACACCCGCGGCGATCAGTTCGCGGGCCTGCCGCTCGGCATCGGCCAACTCGCTGTCCCACAACAAGGTGTTGAGCGTCGCATGGACCCGCACGCCGAAGCGGTGGGCATACTCCGCGGCACGGGCGATCTCGTCGGCGCTGTTGCCGGCAGCCCGGCGCGCGCCGAACCGTGCGCCGCCGATATAGACGGCATCGGCGCCGTAATCCACGGCCGCCATGGCCGAGGCGCAGTCTTTGGCGGGTGCCAGCAATTCGACGGTTTTCACTCGAAGCGTAATTTTCGACAAAATTAAGATAAAATCCGGAATAGTTTTATAATTTTGCTGTTCGTTAAAACAACCATTCCGATCATGCTGACGATAAAGCAAATCCGCGATGACCGCGAAGCCGCCGTGCGCCGCCTGGCCAAGAAGGGCGTCGACGCCGCGCCGGTCATCGACCGCATTCTGGAGCTGGACGACCGCCGCAAGGCCATCCAGGCCGAACTGGACGAGACGCTGGCCTCGCAGAACAAGGCCGCCAAGGAGATCGGCGCGCTGATGGGGCAGGGCCGCCGCGACGAAGCCGAAGAACGCAAACGCTTCGTGGCCGACCTCAAGGAGCGGTCCGCCGGACTGCAAACCGAGTCGAAGGAGGTGCAGGACGAGCTGCAGGCAACGCTCGTGACGCTGCCCAACTTCCCCGCCGAGATCGTCCCGGAAGGCAAAACGGCCGAAGACAACCTGGTGGTGAAGCTCGTGGAGAACTACACGGCGCTGCCCGACGACCCGCTGCCCCACTGGGAGCTGGCCCGCAAATACGACATCATCGACTTCGACCTGGGCGTGAAGCTCACGGGCGCCGGATTCCCGGTCTACAAGGGCAAGGGTGCCCGCCTCCAGCGCGCGCTGATCAACTACTTCCTCGACTGCAACACCCGTGCGGGCTACCTCGAGGTGGAGCCGCCCGTGATGGTCAACGAAGCGTCGGGATTCGGCACGGGACAGCTGCCCGACAAGGAGGGGCAGATGTACCACGCCACGGCCGACAACTTCTACCTGGTGCCGACGGCCGAAGTGCCGGTGACGAACATTTTCCGCGACGTGATTCTCGACAAGAGCGACTTCCCGGTGAAGATGACGGCCTACACGCCCTGCTTCCGCCGCGAAGCGGGCTCCTACGGCAAGGATGTGCGCGGACTGAACCGCCTGCACCAGTTCGACAAGGTGGAGATCGTGCAGCTGTCGCTGCCCGAGACCTCGTACGAAGCGCTCGACGGCATGGTGGCCCATGTCGAAGAGATCGTGCGCTCGCTGGGGCTTCCCTACCGCATCCTGCGGCTCTGCGGCGGCGACATGTCGTTCACCTCGGCGCTGACCTACGACTTCGAGGTCTACTCCGAAGCGCAGAAACGCTGGCTGGAGGTGTCGTCGGTGTCGAACTTCGAATCGTTCCAGGCCAACCGTCTGAAACTCCGCTACCGCGACGACGACAAGAAGACCCGCCTGGCCCACACGCTCAACGGCTCGTCGCTGGCCCTGCCGCGCATCGTGGCCGCCCTGCTGGAGAACAACCAGACGCCCGAAGGCATCCGCATTCCCGAGGTGCTGGTTCCCTACACGGGATTTGATATTATCGAATAAGTTCACTATATTTGCACAACACACATTAACACATTTTAATTCATACGAACCATGGCTTACAAAATTACCGACTCCTGCGTCGCATGCGGTACCTGCATCGGCGAGTGCCCCGTCGAGGCGATCTCGGCCGGCGATATTTACGTGATCGATCCCGACAAGTGCATCGATTGCGGCACCTGCGCAGGCGTCTGCCCCAGCGAGGCGATCGTTTCGGAATAAGCTCCGCAGACGTGAAGCAAAAGCGCCCCTCCGGTTATCGGAGGGGCGCTTCGTTGTTTCGGGAGAGACCGGGGCAAAGTTCGCTCGGAACGACGTGCTGACGGGAAGTTTGCAGCAGGCCCCCGGCGGGCGGAGAGCAGCAATTCGAACCGGAGCGGACGGAGCGGGAAATCCGGACGGGGGGGGCGGCAAAGCCGGCTCGGTTCAATTCGACTTTCGACCTGCGAAACACTTCATCGGGGCGGCTGCGGGGGTCGCACTTGGGTGCGAGCCGCCCCGAAGATGAGAAATGGCCGCAACAACAATGATTCGTCATTCCGAACGAAGTGGATCGACGAACGCAGCGAGTGCAGAGGCCGCTTGCGGACTATGCCGAGCAAGGAGGAGAAAGACAAACGAAGTGCAGTCAAGAATCTATTCTGAGCAAGGTTACAGATGTTTCGCTGCGCTCAACATGACGGTTGCAGCGGCTCTTCGCAAAGAAGTGAACGACAAACGAAGTGCAGTCAAGAATCTATTGGGGTAAGGTTACAGATTCTTCGTCGCTATCCGCTCCTCAGAATGACAACGCTGGTAGTGCCGATCGTTGCACCTCGAATGACAAAATGATTTTTCTTTGCCTGGCCCGCGCTTTCAGTGCCCCGACCGATCAACAAAAGAACCGCTGCTCTGCAAGACACGATTGTTCGGAATTGTGCATTGATTTTTCCGGCCCTGCTGCTGGCCTGCAACGAAAAACAGCGCTCCCCAACAAGAGGGAACGCTGTTCTGCTGAAAAGGCGCTCGGAAGATTACAACTTCTTGTCGAGCAGCTTGCCGCTCTCGGAGAAGGTGAGCATCTGGTTGCTGTTCTGTCCGTGGATCTCGGCCTCGTAGTAGGTCGAGCCGCGGCGCACCAGCTTGCGGGCCTCCTTGACCTGGAAACCGGGGAACTGCTTGGCGATGTAAGCGTTGGCGGCGGCGGGCAGCTGCGTGGCGGCGATCTCGTTGGTGGAGTTGATCAGCTTGCCTTCGGGCGAGATGTCGACGCTGTACTCGGCGCCGTCGATCTTGAACTCGGCATTGTAGTAGTTGCCCTTCTCCTCGTAGTTCCACTCCACGGGCGAAACGCGCGGATAGGTTCTCTCGACGTAGCTCTTCACGACGGCCGGAACCGACGACGACTTGATGTTGCCAGCGAAGACGCCTGCCGTAACGAACAGTGCGAGAGCGAGTGTGGCGAATGTCTTTTTCATGGTTAACGATAATAAATTGGTGAATGACTCGTGCGAGGTTCTTCAATCCATTATCAGTTGCAGGATCAGTTCGTTCCGGAAGCCCTCCGGAGTGAGGGTCCAATCGCGTTTGCAGCCCGTGCGGACGAATCCGGCGCGGTCGAAGAGTCTGAGGCTCGCCTCGTTGTCGGCACCGACGTTGCACCAGAGCTGGTGCAGCCCCAGCACCTCGCGGGCGTATCCCTTGAGCGCTTCGAGTGCATCCGACGCATATCCCCGGCCCCGCTGCGAGGCGTCGTAGACCAGAATCCCGACGCCGGCCCGGCGGTTGAGAGGATCGAATTCGAAGAGATCGAGCGTGCCCACGGCCTTACCCTCGGGATTCTCGATGATCAGGCGCAGCTGGCGCGTCCGGTAGAGGTCGTACCGCTGCTCCTCGACGAATTGCATCAGCGCATGCCGCGAAAATGGTGCCAAAGTGCCGCTCACGCGCCACACCTCGGGATCGTTCTCCCAGCGGTACATCATCTCCACGTCGTCGGGCTCCACGGCGCGCAGGCGCACGACACGGCCCTGCAAGGCGACAGCTCCCATCCGTATCAAATTATTGCTGAAAAACTTTTCCCGCCCGGGTGTCCCGGCCCGCCGGCGTCACAGCAGGCCGATGACCTTGTTGCGGATAAGCATGGCCACACCCCAGGCGTTGGCGTTCTCGCTCATCTTCGAAAGGCGGAACTTGGTGTCCTTGTAGACCAGGTTGAGCGAATATTTGTTGGTCGCCGACTTCAAAGGCAGCATGATGTAGTCGCCCGCAGCAGCCAGGTTGCCGCCCACGATGACCGTCTCGGGGTTGAAGGTGTTGATAAGGAAAGCCACCGCCTTGCCGACCTTCTCGCCGGCCTCCTCGATGAGCTCGATCGAAAGGTTGTCGTCGTTCTTGGCCGCGGCGATGATGTCGTCGATGTGGATGCTCTTCTGCTGGTCGTACTTCTCCCGCAGGATGGTGTTGACGCCCTTTTCGATCATGCGGCACATCTTGTCTTCGATGGCGATGCCCGAAACCTCGGTCTCGAGGCAGCCCTTCTTGCCGCACGAACAGATGATTTCGTTGTCGAAGAAAGGAATATGGCCGAACTCGCCCGCAAAACCGCTCTTGCCGCGGTAGAGCTGCCCGTCGACCACGATGCCGATAGCCACGCCGCGGCCCATGTGGAGGTAGAGCACATTGCTGTCGTCCTTCGACTTGCCGCACGTATACTCCGCATAGCAGCGGGCGCGGGTGTCGTTCTCCAGGAGCACCCGGATGCCGACGCGCTCCTCCAGCAACTCGCGCAGCGACTGCTCGGAGGTGGTGAAATATTTGTAGCTGCGGCCCGTCTCGGGATTGACGCGGCCCGTCATGCAGACGCCCAGGCCGAGAATCTTGCCGCGGTCGATGCCGCAGCCGGCGATGAAGGTCTCGATGCTGGTGCAGATGCGCTCCATGCACTGCGGACGGTCCTGCAATTCGAAAGTGAAATCCTGCTCCTCCTTGATGATGTTGTTCTGCAAGTCGGTGATCATGAAGCGCATGTTGTCGCGGCCCACGTTCACGCCGGCGAAATAGATGGCCGAATTGGCCAGGCCGAAGATGTTGGGACGGCGCCCGCCCGGCGTCTCGACCTTGCCCAAGTCCGTCACGATGTTCTCGTCGACGAGTTCCTGCACCAGCTTGGTGATGGTCGGTACGCTGATATGCAGCTCTTTGGTCAGTTCCGACAGGGTGCATTCGCCGTTGACGGCCATGTGCGCGATGATGTTGCGCTTGATGATGCTGTTCTTATGGGAGATGCCTTTGAGGGTCTCGTCCTCGTGTTTGTTGAAAAATTCGGTCAGCGATGTCATTTCGGTCACTCTCTTTTGCAAACTGCGCAAATATAACGAATATTTTTAAGAATGCGTCGCATTTTTAATGTTTTTTAATAATTTTGATCTTTCGCATGATCTTTTTCGCACGGATACAACCAGATAACGCATCTCAAAAAGCGACGGAAGACCATGGCAGCATCCGAACGAACAGCAACCCGACAGCGGCATGTGGAAAGGATCGGGACGGCAGAACACAGCACAGCGCCCGACACAAAAAGCGCAACCCCGGCCTCAACGGTCGGGGCTGCGCATGAATCGCGGGTCGCAAACCCTACTTCGAGAGCTCAGCCAGAGCGGCGGCGGCATTCTGCGCGGCCGGACCGGCGGTCACCTGCTTGAAAGCGGCGATAGCCTGGGGCTTCATCTCGCGGGCGTTGTAGGCGGCGCCCAGCAAGTAGTACATCAGCGACTTGTCGGCCTCGTCGGTCTGCGCTGCGGCAGCCGATTCGCCCAGCTCGATCACCTTGGCGTAGTCCTTCTTGTTGGCATAGGCCTGCAAACGAACGTTCTGGAACAGAGCGCTTTCGGGGTTCTTCTCCAACTGGGCGTCGGCCATGGCGATGATGCCGTCGAAATCGCCGGCCTGCTGCATGCCCGCCACCTTGTTGTTGGTGTAGAGCGCCATCATCTCGTTGGCCTTGGCCACGTCCTCGGCATACTTGGGATGGGTCTTGGCAGCGATGGCCTCGTAGATCTCCATGCCCTCGGCGTAGTTGCCCATCTCGCAGTAGCTCATGGCCAGATTCAGTGCCATCGACGTGTTGTTGGGATCGGCCTTGTAGCCCTTGGCGAAGATCTCGGCCGCGGTGGCGTAGTCCTTTTCGTTGAAAGCCTCGCCGCCCTGCACCTGGTAGATCTTGGCTACCCAGCCGTTGGCCTTGGCCATCTGCTGCATGTCGCCGTAGAGCTCGGCCAGCTCGGCCGACTTGGCAAAGTTGTCGAGCGCCGTCTCGTAGTTCTTCGTGCGCATGGCGGCACCGCCCAGCATGTAGTAGCACTTGGGAAGCGTCGACTTGGCCGTGGCCACCATCGTGGCGGCTTCGTCGAGATCGATGCCCTGGTCGATGACCTGCTCGAACTTGGCGGCTGCCGTGGCGAAATCCTTGGCGCTGTAGGCGGCCGCAGCTTCGTTGTAGATGGGAGTTACATCCTGCGCCGAGAGCGATACCGTCGCCAGCAGCGCGATTGCCGAAACAAACAATTTTTTCATTATGAACAGATTTTTGAAGTTCGTTGTTTTGCCGTCTTTCCGGACAGCGTTGGAGACAAAAGTATGAAATTATTTCCTTTTTTCAAACGGCAGCGTGCACTTCGGTCGTTTCGCAGCCGCCGGACGCCGGCGCCGCCCCGGTCTCACCCGCTTCCCGAAACCCCGTAGCAGAGAGTTCTGCCGCGGAAAAGTCGGGCCGGGAAGAGAGCAGCCGAGCCGCCGCGCGCCCTATTCGCGCAGCGAGGCAAAAAACGCGCCCATCAGCGCTTCGCACTCCTCGCGCAGCACGCCCCGCCCGATCGTGGTCTTCGGATGGAAAACCTCCTCGCTGTAGCGGCGGTAGCCCTTCTTGGGGTCGTCGGCGCCCCACACCACGCGTCCGATCTGCGCCCAGGCGATGGCCCCGGCACACATGATGCAAGGTTCGACCGTCACGTACAAGGTACACTGCGGCAGGTATTTGCCTCCCAGCGTCGCCGTCGCCGCCGTAAGCGCCTGCATCTCGGCGTGGGCCGTCGGATCGCCCAACGTCTCCACCAGGTTGCGGCCGCGGCCGATCACACGTCCTTCGGCCACCACCACGGCGCCTATGGGCACTTCCTGTTCGTCGAACGCTTTGCGGGCTTCGTTTAGTGCCTGCCGCATGAATCTTTCGTCTTGTTCCGTCTGCTGTTCCATACTTTTTTCGGGGTTAGCGGCGGCCGGGCAATTGGCAGCCGGGCCGGCAATCGTGCGTGTTTCTACAACCGATTCTCTTTCGGTCGGGGTTGTTCCCGGACCGCAGCCTGCGGAGAGCTGCAAAATTCGCAACCCCTCGTTCTGAACGTTGCGGGCTTCCGCGGTGCGCGGCGCCGGCCATACGCGCCCCCGGCAGGCTCCGACCCGGAAAAGTTGTCCAAAATTACGAAAAATCGCTCTTCCGGCCGCAAGTCCGCCCAAAAAATCACGAATCGCGAACCGCAAATCATGAATTTTGTGTACTTTTGTGAGTTACAACCCGAAAGTCCAAAACAAGACATTATAAAATATGTACAGAACCCATACTTGCGGCGCCCTGCGGGCCGGCAACGTCAACCAAACCGTCACCCTGGCCGGGTGGGTGCAGAAAGTGCGGAACCTCGGCGCCATGACTTTCATCGACCTGCGCGACCGCTACGGTCTTACGCAGATCGTCGTCGAAGAACACAGCCCGGCCGAGGCGCGCGAAACGGCGGCCCGTGTGGGCCGCGAATGGGTGCTGCAAGTCACGGGCCGCGTCATCGAACGCGAGTCGAAGAACCCCAAGATGCCGACGGGCGACATCGAGGTGACGGCCGAGCGCATTGAAGTGCTCAACGAAGCGCAGACCCCGCCCTTCACCATCGAGGAGAACTCCGACGGCGGCGACGACCTGCGCATGAAGTACCGCTACCTCGACCTGCGCCGCGCCCCGCTCCAGCGCAACATGATCCTGCGCCACAAGATGGCGCAGGAGATCCGCCGTTTCCTGGACAGCGAGGGATTCCTCGAGATCGAAACGCCCTATCTGGTGGGCTCCACGCCCGAGGGTGCCCGCGACTTCGTGGTACCCAGCCGCATGAACCCCAACCAGTTCTACGCCCTGCCCCAGTCGCCGCAGACGCTCAAGCAGCTGCTGATGGTGGCCGGCTACGACCGCTATTTCCAGATCGTGCGCTGCTTCCGCGACGAGGACCTGCGCGCCGACCGCCAGCCCGAGTTCACGCAGATCGACTGCGAGATGGCGTTCGTCGAACAGGAGGACATCCTCGAAGTCTTCGAGCGCTGGGCCAAGCACATGTTCCGCACCGTCATGGAGGTCGAATTCGACGGACCGCTGCGCCGCATGCCGTGGATCGAAGCGATGGAGAAGTACGGTTCCGACAAACCCGACCTGCGCTTCGGCATGGAGTTCGCCGACCTGACCGACCTGGCCAAAGGACACGGATTCAGCGTCTTCGACGATGCCGAATACGTCACCGGATTCGCCGCACCGGGCTGCGCAGCCTACACCCGCAAGCAGATCGACGCACTCACCGAGTTCGTCAAGCGTCCGCAGGTGGGTGCCAAGGGGCTTATCTGGATCCGCATGGAGGAGGACAGCGTGAAGTCCTCCGTCGACAAATTCTACTCATCCGACGAGGTGCGCGCCATGGCCGGGCGTTGCGGCGCCAAGGCCGGCGACATGGTCTTCATCCTCTGCGGCAAGAAATTCAAGGCGCTGACGCAGCTCTGCGCCCTGCGTCTGGAGGTGGCCCAGCAGCTGGGACTGCGCGATCCGAAGAAGTTCGCGCCGCTGTGGGTCGTCGACTTCCCGATGTTCGAATGGGACGACGAGACGCAGCGCTTCTACGCCATGCACCATCCGTTCACCTCGCCCAAACCCGAAGACATCCGGTATCTCGAGAGCGACCCGGGCCGCGTACGCGCCAATGCCTACGACTTCGTCTGCAACGGCACCGAAATCGGCGGCGGCTCGATCCGCATCCACGACGCCAAGTTGCAGGCCGCGATCTTCAAATGCCTGGGATTCACGCCCGAGAAGGCACAGGAGCAGTTCGGCTTCCTGATGAACGCCTTCAAGTTCGGCGCACCTCCCCACGGCGGTCTGGCCTTCGGCTTCGACCGTCTGTGCTCGCTCTTCGGCGGCAGCGAGTCGATCCGCGACTACATCGCTTTCCCGAAGAACAACGCCGGCCGCGACGTCATGCTCGACGCTCCGTCGCAGATCGACCCGGCGCAGCTCGACGAACTTTTCCTGGAATTGCGCAAGCCGGAAGAATAAAGAGCCGGTCCGAGGAAAAACGAAGTTTTGACGAAAAAACGCTCTTTTATTGAACAGAAAGAACTACCTTTGCCCCCGTAAACGAACAAAAACCGCAAACTTATGAAACACGCATACGTATTTCCGGGTCAGGGCGCCCAAGCCGCAGGCATGGGCAAGGACCTCTACGACAATGTTCCCGCAGCCAAGGAGCTGTTCGAGAAAGCCAACGAAATCCTCGGATTCCGCATCACCGACATCATGTTCGCCGGTACGGACGAGGAGCTGAAACAGACCAAGGTCACGCAGCCCGCCGTCTTCCTCCACTCGGTCATCATGGCCAAAGCCCTGGGCGTGAAGCCCGACGCCGTAGCCGGCCACTCGCTGGGCGAATTCTCGGCACTGGTGGTCAGCGGCGCCCTCTCGTTCGAGGACGGCCTGCGTCTCGTCTCGAAGCGCGCACAGGCCATGCAGGCCGCATGCGAGGCACAGCCCGGCACGATGGCCGCCGTCCTCGGTCTGGAGGACAGCACCGTCGAGGAGATCTGCGCATCGGTCGACGGCGTGGTCGTAGCCGCCAACTACAACTGCCCGGGTCAGCTGGTAATCTCGGGTGCCGTGGAAGCAGTCGACGCCGCCTGCGAGAAAGCCAAGGCCGCCGGAGCACGCCGCGCCCTGCGTCTGCCCGTGGGCGGTGCGTTCCACTCGCCGCTGATGGAGCCTGCCAAGCAGGAGCTCGAGAAGGCCATCGCCGAAGCACCGTTCCAGACCCCGACGTGCCCCATTTACCAGAATGTGGACGCCAAACCCTACACCGACCCCGCGCAGATCAAGGCCAACCTGATCGCCCAGCTGACGGCTCCCGTGCGCTGGACCTACATCGTCAAGCAGATGCTGGCCGACGGCGTGACCGAGTTCACCGAACTGGGCCCCGGCACCGTGCTTCAGGGCTTGATCCGCAAGGTCGACGCCAACGCAACGGTCGATTCGAAATCGACGCTGTAAGTCGGACGAACGTTCGCTATAGATGAAAAGTCCCGGGTCGCGACCCGGGACTTTTTTGCAGTATGCAGGCAGCGCCATCCCGCCCCCTTTCAGCCACTCCGGCAAAAGTTCTTCGCCGACACACTGGGAATACCGCACACTTTGTTTAACTTTGTCGGAGCAACTTCACACCCGGAGTGACAGGGACCAAGGTTCCTTGCAGACTCGTTTTCCCGCCCCGACAATGTTTCAGACACACTTGATGCGGGCTCGATTGTTTTTTCGGAAAACGGTCTCGTCAGCGTGGTTCGTAGATTCAGCAGTCCGCTGGCGGCGTAATGGCGCGGGAGGATTACGGAAAATTGTTTTTTGTTGTTCGGCGTTTTTAGTTAGCAGCCGCCCGGTTTTGACAGAGGTGTTAGAGATGTCCTCGTGCCGAAGCCAGCGGGGCGAGTGTCTGCGAGCCTCCGCAGGGCGGGGCTTCGGCTCGCACGGCTGAACGCCGGTATTTAGCTCTGCAAGCTGCGACCGCCCCGAACATCTTTTCTCTTTACCCCCTCGCGTTGCCGCCAGTTGCATATTCCAGTCTGCCGCGGAGCTGGTAAGAATTCAAAATGCAAAATGCAAAATGCACAATTATGGCAAGCATGTCCCGCAGGATCTGTTCTCTTTCTGATACGGAAGACTTTGCGCCCGGGGCCGGCTCGCGCTGAAAGCGCGACCCCCGCAGCCGGCCCGGGCGAGCACACGAAGAAGGAATACTGCCGATTAATAGATTCTTCGGCTTCGCCTCAGAATGACAACGGTGGGATCGAACTCTCGAAGAGAATCTATTAATTGTGAATTTTGCATTCTGAATTGTGAATTGAACTTGTTCCCTCTCTGCCGCATTCCTCATAGCGATTGCTTCACAGCGCCTGCTGCGGGCTACCGCACCCGGGATTCGGGAGGTTTGGCGAGTGTCGGCGTGAACGGTCGTTGTTGGTCCTCTTCGCCTCTTGCCAGCGGTTCTGCTCTGGCGGCCAGCATCTGGGAACAGCCCGATCGCGTAAGCCCGCTTCCGGGCGACTATCGGCCGTACGGTTTTCCCGTGCGCTGCGTCCAAGCATCTACGGGAGTTGTTTTTCGTTTTTCAGAACATTGCGGCGTATGCGCTGCAATCCGCTGCGGGTGAGCGGCGTGGCGGCGAAGCGCCGCATGAACTCCTCCTCGTCCAGCGCAAGCCATTCGGCCGGCGTCATGGCCGCCGGATCGAAAAGCGGATCGAAAGCCCGGTTGGCATGCAAGGGTGCTTTCCGGTTGTAGGGACAGCAGCTTTGGCACTCGTCGCACCCGAAGACCCAGCCGTGCAGCTCCGCCTCGCCGGCCGGCTCGCGCTCGATGGTGCGGCAGGAAATGCAACGCCCCGCGTCGATCATGCGCGAAGTCCCGACGGCACCCGCCGGGCAGCTGTCGATGCAGTTGCGGCAGGTACCGCAGCCGGCTCCCTCCAGCGGAGTGTCGTAGCTGTCGGCCTCGTCGCACAACAGCAGTTCGCCCAGCAGCACATAGCTGCCCAGCCCCGGCGTCACCAGCAGCGACTGCCGTCCGATCCATCCCAGACCCGCCTCGACGGCCAGTTGTTTCTCGGCCAAGGGCGCCGTATCGACGAACAGCCGCCCCCGGAGCTGCGGATCGAGCGCTTTCAGCCCGTCGAACAGCCGTTGCAGCATCTCCCTGATCGTCGTATGGTAGTCGCGGGTGCAGGCATAGGACGCGATGCGCGCCCGATGGCCGGACGGATAGCCGTCGCCCGCGCGATTCTTGTAGCTCACGGCGCAGACCACCGCCGTACGCGCCCCCTCGACCAACAGCCGGGGATCGAAACGCTTCGCGACGTTGCGCTCCATGTAGCCCAGCGAAGCCTGACAACCCGCCGCCAGCCACCCGCGGAAGCGGCGCTCGTTGTCGGCCAGCGGACGGCACGCTGCCACCCCGCAGAGATCGAACCCCGCTTCGGCGGCAAGTTTTTTGATGGTCTCCCGGACAAGCATATCGATATTTTGCGCTAAAAATAGTGATTTTTAACCGGAAATTCGTAAGTTTGCAACGAACTTTTGCATGTCCGCGGGCATGTACCAAAAGCGAAACGTTATGACATTCAATACACTTGGCGAACTGGTACGCAACAGCGTGGAGCAGTTTGCGCCGCGCGTGGCCTTTTCGATGTTCGAGGGCGACGACGTAACCTACGCCGAAGCGGGCCGCCGCATCGAGAAGGTCCGGGAGATACTCACCGGTGCGGGCCTCTCGGCCGGCGACAAAGTGGCCCTGCTGAGCAGCAGCATGCCCAACTGGGGCATCTGCTACTTCGCCGTCACCTCAGCCGGCATGACCGTCGTGCCCATCCTGCCCGACTTCTCGGGCGAAGAGCTCGACATGATCATCGGCCACTCCGAAGCCAAGGCCCTGCTGGTCTCCGACAAACTCTTCACCAAGCTATCCAAAAGCACCATCGAACGGCTCAACGTCGTGGTCCGCACCAAGAATCTGGGCATCATCTCCCAGCATGTCCACGGCCAGGGAACCGTCGCCGAGCCCAAGCCCGACGACCTGGCCGCCATCATCTACACCTCGGGCACCACGTCGAAGCCCAAGGGCGTCATGCTCACCCACGCGGCGCTCTGCGCCCAGGTGCGGCTCTCGTCGTCGATCTTCCCCATCGACGGCAACGACGTCTTCCTCTCGGTGCTTCCCCTGTCGCACACCTACGAGTGCTCGATCGGCTTGATCTACCCCTTCTCCATGGGTTCGCGCGTAGTCTACATGGATCGCCCGCCCACGGCTTCGGCGCTGATGCCGGCCCTGCGTTCGGTGCGCCCCACGGTGATGCTCATCGTGCCGCTGATCATCGAGAAGATCTACCGCCACCAGGTGCTGGCCAAGTTCAACTCCACCCGTTTCTGGCGCCTGCTCTACCGCATCGGCTTCACGCGCCGCTACCTCCACCGCGTCGCCGGCAAGAAGCTGATGAAACTCTTCGGCAGACGCCTGCGCTTCCTCGGCATCGGAGGTTCCAAGCTCGATTCGCAGGCCGAGAAGTTCCTGCTCGAATCGGGCGTTCCCTATGCCATCGGTTACGGACTCACGGAAACCGCCCCGCTGCTGGCCGGCGCCGCACCCTCGCAGGTGCGTCTGGGTTCGACCGGCCCCCAGGCTCCGGGCGTGACGCTGCGGCTCGAAAACATCAACCCCGAGACGCGGCAGGGCGAAATCGTGGCCAAGACCCCGAGCATCATGCTGGGCTACTATAAGAATCCCGAAGCCACGGCCGAGGTCTTCACCGCCGACGGCTGGTTCCGCACGGGCGACCTGGGCGAGTTCGACGAGGATGGCTGGCTCTACATCAAGGGACGTCTCAAGAACATGATCGTCGGCCCCTGCGGCGAGAACATCTATCCCGAGGACATCGAAAGCGTGCTCAATTCGCACGTCTGCATCGCCGACTCGATCGTCACCGAACAGGAGGGGCGTCTGGTGGCTCTCGTGCACTTCAACCGCGACGAGATCGAAGCCATGATCGACGACTGGCGCGACGAGTGGAACACCAAGAAAGAGGCCTGGGAAGCCAAGACCGAACAGCTCAAGAAAGAGATCATGGATTTCGTCAACGCCAAGGTCAGCCGCTTCTCGCGCATCTCCGAGGTCGTGGAGGAGAAGGAGGAGTTCATCAAGACCCCCACGCAGAAGATCAAACGGTTCCTCTACAACCGCAACAAGAAAGGCACCGACAATCCGGGCGCCGAAACCAACGGTTCGCCGGCAACCACCGACAGCGCAGCCCCCGCGAACAACACGGAAGCATAGCGCACCGCACAGGGCGGGAAAACACCGAGAGCCGGACGGGAACAAGGCACCGGAAGGCGGCTGCCCGAACACCCCGGCGCCGCCGGATAGGGTTGCCGCCCGAAAAGACCGAAGGCGAAGGGTCGCGACCCTTCGCCTTTTTTCGCGATCCCGCCCAGTTGCAGTCGCCTGCAACTCGAACAGATGCCGCCGGGTTTCCCATTTCGGCATTCAGCAACGAGAACCTGCCGCCGCAAGAAACCCCGAACAGGCCCGAACGAATCCGGACGACCCGGACGACCCGGAACCCGAGGCCCGGACACACCATAGGCCCCGGCGGCAACCTCCGTCCTGAAAACAATGCACCCTGCACTTCGAAAAAGCAGTTTCCGACCCGGAGTGACGCAGGCCAAGGTCCGCGTCAGCGCGGTCGAGTAGATTCAGCAATCCGCCGTCAGTGCCGACCCGCGCACCCGGCTTTGCATCCCAGTCTGTGCCGGAGACCCGCCCCAACGCTTCTCCGGCAGATTCATCCCAGCGATTGCTCTATACATCTGCTACGGGCTACCGCACCCGTGACGAGGGAGTCCTGACGGAAACCGGCACGAACGGCTACGCCTGGTGCTCGTCGCCCCACGCCTCCGGGAGTGTCTCGCCGGGCGGTCTGAACTTCAACTCGGACAACGTCAACCCGTTGAATGGCTTCTCGGGCCGCGCGCTGGGTTTTCCCGTGCGCTGCGTCCAGCATCTACGACTGCTTTTCGCTGTTTTTCATGCACGCCCGACCCGGCGTCAGCGGATCGAATAGGTGCGCAGTTCGCGCACGAGGAGCTTTTCGCGCCCGCCGACAAGCCGGTCGACCAGTGCGTGGAACCGCGGCGAATGGTCGTGGTGAACGGTGTGGCAGAGCTCGTGGATGATGACGAAATCACGCAGATGCTCGGGCAAAGTCATCAAAAAGATACTCAGCGAGATGCTGCCCTTTCCCGAACAACTCCCCCACTTCGAACGGGCCGCCCGGACGGTCATCTTCGCATACCGCAGTCCCGTCTGCCGGGCCAGCCGCTCGATGCGCCGGGGCAGGTCGGCTTTTGCGGCGCGGCGGAGTTGTTCGATGCGGAGTTTCTCCTGCTCGGGCGGAAGTGCCGGCGGGAGTGCTGCACGGCGGGCCGCAAGACGCTCGCGGACGCCCTCGATCCACTCCGCTTTCTCCTCAAGAAAGGCCAGGGCCCGCTGTCGCGAGACCCCGCGCGGGAACGAAACCCGCACGGTCCCTGCCGCCTGCACCCGGATGGCGATGCGCCGGGCCCGCGGCGACTGCGACAGAGTCACCTCGCCCAGCCGCGGATGGTCGAAGACGGAAGTCATCGGGTCATGACGACGTCGACCGCCAACTCGGAGATTCGCAATGTCGAATCGCTCCGTTCGAAGGCCGCCTTCTGAAAAACGATCAACAATTCGTCGTCGTTGTAAAACAGCAGGTCGTCCGCCGAATCGAGCAGCTTTTTTCCGCTCGGAATGCCAACGATTCCCGCCCGCCGCAGCTGTGCGGCCAGCAGATCGGAGACTGCGATGCTCCGGTCGGGGTGCCGGCCGTCGAAGCGGAGGATAAGCGTATCGTTGCGGAAACAATAGGAATAATCGCCTGCGGCATCGTCCCGCCAAAACATATCCCAGTCGGGATAGAGCGTCGAATAACCCTCGCACGGCACACGGCGCGAAGTCTGCATCAGATAGATGTCTTCGGTGACGGTCGCGGTCGCGACCGCATCCTCCCAGCCGTAGACCACATAATCGCGTATCGGCTGCGGCACGGCTGCACGGATGGCGTCCATATCCGCCCCAAGACGGCGGAAAGCCGCCGTATCGCGCCACGCAATGTATTGCACCGACTCGTAGAAGCGACGGTAATCGGCCTTGAACGTCGTGTCGGCACCGAAGCGGTCGAGCCGCAACCGGCCGTCATGGTCGAGAAGCTGCAACTTCCCGGCGACCTGCATGGCGCGCCGCAGCTGCGAACGCACGGCCACCCGCTCCGGCTGGAGAGCCGGCACATAGGCCAGCAGCGCAAAAAGCAAGAATCCTGCGGCGCAGACCCAACGGTAACGGCCCGAACGCCGCGCAAGGAACAGCAGCACGCAAAAAGTCATCAACAGACCGCAGGCCACGAGCCACACGCGCGGCTCGGTGAACCCGTATTCGCCGACCCGCCGGGCGACGCCGATCCAGAAGAGAACCAGCGGAGGCAGCGCGACCAGGCTGAAACGGTCGAAAAACCAGCCGTACCGCCGCTTCTCCAGAACGAGCTGCAAGGCCTTGACGCACAGAGCCACGATGGTGAATCCGAAGACCAGATAAGCCACGCCGCCCTCGGGCAGCGACCGCGTGACGAGGATTTTGGCCGTATAGAGGTAGAGGATGGCCGTATAGATGAGCAGCGCCGGAGTCACGATGTAGTCCAGCAGTATTTCGAGGATGCGGTTGCCCTCGATCTCGGCATCGCGCCACCGTTCGGCCATCAACAGAAAGAGCGACGGCGCCACGAGCGACTCGCAGAAGATCAGCCCGTACATCCACACATGCTCGATCCAGCTGCCGCGGAGTCCGAAAATGTAGGTCGTCGAAAAGAGAATGGCGGCGAAAAGTCCCAGCGCGACGTTGGCGAAGAGCTCGGCCAGCAGGAGCGAACGCACCCAGATCATGGTGTCGGCCACGAAACGCTCGTTGCGGGCCGCACGGCGGCAAAGCAGCAACGCCAGCGGGGCGAGCACGCACAGCGTGACGAGGTATTGCGTCCCGCCGACCCAATCGTGCACGCCGCTCCACACCGAAAGCGGAATCAGGGGCATCCACGACACCCAATAGACCCTGCGCCACGGTCCCCGGCCGGCCAGCCGGTTGACGCTGAGCGCCAGCACGAAGAACAGCGGCACCACCGCCACCCGGGCATACCCCTGCGACCAGCCGGCCTCGTAGGCCGCGAACCACAAGACACAAGCGCAGAGCGCCAGAAGCAACTCCACCGGATAATTCCGCACGACCTGCATCATTCCTTCGCGGAAGATGCGGAAACAATGTTTCAGATCGAATTTCATGGGATCAATATTTATAAAAGCCAACCCGCGAAAGGCTGTTCATTATTAGTGGATCCGCTGCCGCACGACCTCGAAAAGCATGACGGCGGCGGCCGCCGAGACGTTGAGCGACTCGATGTGGCCGATGAGCGGAATGGCCAGCTGTTCGTCGCACATCTTGAGCACCTCTTTGGAGATTCCCGTGTCCTCGGCTCCCATGACGAGCACCGTAGGCTTGCGGAAATCGGCATCGTAGAGGAGTTTGCGGCTCTTCTCGGTCGCTGCGACGACCTGGAATCCCTCGCTCTGCAAGGTTTTGAGCGTGTTGCGCACCGAACCCACGCGGCACACCGGAATCGTTGTCAGCGCTCCGGCTGACGAACGGATCGCTTCGGCGTTGACCGGCGCCGAGTTCTTCAGCGGTGCGATGAGTCCGTGGGCCCCGGCACACTCGGCCGAACGGGCGATGGCTCCGAAGTTGCGCACGTCGGTGACCCCGTCGAACAGCACGACGAGGGGCGTTTCGTCGTCGGGAACCCGTTCCAGGATGTCCGACAGCTCAACATATTCGATCGCCGCCGTCTGCGCCACCACGCCCTGGTGGTTGCCGCGCGTAAGCCGGTTGAGTTTCTCGACGGGCACCTCCTGCCAGCGCAGGCGGTGGCGCGCGCAGAGGTCCTTCAACTCCTGCATCAGCTGCCCCTCGGCCCCCTTGCGGATGTAGAGCCGCTCGATCTGCCGGCCCGCCTCGATCGCTTCGGCCACAGGCCGGATGCCGAAAATAAGGTTGTTGTCCATATTATTATTGTTCATTTCATGCCGTTATCACTTCGTTGCCAACAGATTCTTCGCTTCGCTCAGAATGACAAAAAGTCACTCGGAATGGCAATATTACGTTTTGATTTTTTATCACGCTCTCACCTGTCATTCTGAGAAGCTCGCAACGAAGAACCTATCATGCTGAGCAAATTATTCGGAATAACAAAAACATTTCAATTCTATTGTTTGTCCATGTCATTCTGAGGAGCCCGCGACGAAGAATCTTTTTATTATCTCCCGACAGATTCTTCGCTTCGCTCAGAATGACAGACTGATATGTCATTCTGAGAAGCCGCAGGCGACGAAGAATCTATCCGAACCACTCTTTCGCCAAGTCCTGCCGCTCCGGATTGAGCGAAGCGATCAACTCTTCCTTTTTCTTCCTCAACCACCCTTTTATCTCCTTTTCCCGGGCAATGGCATCCCGCACATTCGGATATTCTTCATAATAAAGAAGCATATGGCAGCGATACCGCTTCGTAAAACCGGGTATTTCACCGCTTTTATGCTCCCGGACCCGTCTGATCAAATCATTCGTCATCCCGGCATACACCGCCCGACCGTTGGCGCTGCCCATCAAATATACAAAATAATGCCCGAACATACAGATTCTTCGCTTCGCTCAGAATGACAAAACAATCATATTTCCACCCAGTCATTCTGAGGAGCGCCCGCGACGAAGAATCCGACTCCGATCTCGACACGCCGCTTGGTAACAGAATGACAAAACAATCATATTTCCGCCCACGTCATTCTGACGAGCGCCCGCGACGAAGAATCTATTCGAACCCTCGGCAGATTCACCGCCCAACCCGGAATGAAAAAAAGAACGTAAAGACAATATTTGCCGGGCTACCGCTCCTCTGTTATCTCCAGTTCGTAGGAGACCTTCTCCCACTCGTGCATCTGGTGGTCGTAGCGGGCCTTGAGTTCGTTGTAGGCCTTGTAGTCGTCCTCGTTGTATTGGGTCGCCGCGGCGAACTTCGCATCGTAGCCGGCGATCCGGCGTTCGATGTCGGCCAGTTCGGTTTCGACGGCCTCGACAGCCTTGCGGAGCTTGCGCACCTGCTTTTCCTGCTCCTTCTTCTGCTCGTAGGAGAGCTTTCCGGTGGTCGCCGCGGGTTTCTCCACAGCATGCTTGGCCGCGGGGGCGTCGCGCCGCTCGATCTCCTGCAACGATTCGATCTTGCGTTTTTCGAGGAAATAGTAGATGCCGCCAAGGTACTCCTTCACGGCGCCGTCGCGGAATTCGTAGATCTTGTCGACCATGCCGTCGAGGAATTCGCGGTCGTGCGACACGACCACCACCGTGCCGTCGTACTTCATGATGGCGCTCTTGAGAATATCCTTGGAGCGCATGTCCATGTGGTTGGTGGGCTCGTCGAGCACCAGCAGGTTGCGCGGTTCGAGCATCATGCGGGCCATCGCCAGCCGCGCCCGTTCGCCGCCCGAGAGCACCTTCACCTTCTTGTCGATCTCCTCGCCGCGAAAGAGGAACGCACCCAGGATGTCGCGCAGGCGCGTGCGGATGTCGCCCACGGCCACGCGGTCGAGCGTATCGTAGACCGTGAATTCGCCGTCCATCAGGTCGTCCTGGTTCTGCGCATAGTAGCCTATATTGACGTTGGCGCCCAGCCGGACCGACCCTTCGGTGGGGGTCAGCTGCCCGATGAGCATGCGCGCCAGCGTGGTCTTGCCTTCGCCGTTGCGCCCCACCAGTGCGATGCGGTCGCCCTTCCCGATGGTGAAATTCGCGCCGCCGAACACATGCTTCGTCCCGAACGACATACCCGCATCCTTGATCTCGGCCACGATCTGGCCCGAACGCGGCGCAGGCGGGAACTTGATGTTGAGCGCTGCCAGGTCTTCCTCCTCGATCTCAAGCCGGTCGAGCCGCTCCAGCTGCTTGATGCGCGACTGCACCTGGTTGGACTTGGTGGGCTTGTAGCGGAACTTCTCGATGAACTCCTCGGTCTTCTCGATCATGCGCTGCTGGTTCTCGTAGGCCGCCAGCTGCTGCGCCCGCCGCTCGGCCCGCAGCACCACATATTTGGAGTAGGAGACCTTGTAGTCGGTCACCTTGCCCAGCGAGAGTTCGACGGTGCGGTTGGTCACGTTGTCCAGAAAAGCCCGGTCGTGCGAAATGAGCAGCACGGCGCCGTTGTAGTTGCGCAGATACTCTTCGAGCCACTGGATCGACTCGATGTCGAGGTGGTTGGTCGGCTCGTCGAGCAAAAAGATCGAGGGACGCCGAAGCAGCAATTTGGCCAGCTCGATGCGCATGCGCCAGCCGCCCGAAAACTCGCTCGTGGCACGGCCGAAATCCTCGCGCTTGAAACCGAGGCCCAGAAGCGTCTTCTCGATGTCGGCATCGCGCGTCTCGCCGCCGAGGATATGGTAGTGGTCCTGCGCGTCGTTGAGCCGGTGCAACAAAGCCTCGTAATCGGCGCTCTCGTAGTCGGTGCGCTCGGCGATCTCGCGCGTGAGCCGTTCGATCTCGGCTTCCAGACGCAGCACTTCATCGAACGCCTTGGCCGTCTCGTCGGCCAGCGTGGTGGTGTCGGCCACGCGCATGGTCTGCGGCAGGTAGCCGATCGTACACTCGCCGTTGACCGTGACGGCACCCGACGTGGGCTGCTGCTCGCCCGTGATGATGCGCAGGAGCGTGGTCTTGCCCGCGCCGTTCTTGCCCACCAGACCGATGCGGTCCTTGGGATTGATCAGAAACGAAATATTGTCGAAAAGGGTCCAGCCGCCGTAGCTGACCGTGAGGTTGTCGAGCGAAATCATACCGCAAAGGTAGCGATTTCCTGCGACAATCGCCGCTTCGGAAGCGGAAAATGAAAGCCCCGTCAGGCTCCGAGCATCCGCACGATTTCGGCCTCGGGATCGGCGGCGCCGAAAACGCTGCTTCCGGCCACCAGCACGTCGGCCCCGGCGGCGTAGATTTCGCCGGCATTGCGGGCCGAGATGCCGCCGTCGACCTCGATGATCGTGTCGAGTCCCTGCGCGCGTGCCATGGCACGCACGCCGGCGATCTTCTGCAACGCTTCGGGGATGAACGCCTGCCCGCCGAAACCGGGCTCGACGCTCATGACGAGCACCATGTCGACCAGCGGCAGGATGTCGCGCAACACTTCGACCGGCGTAGCAGGCTTGACGGAGATGCCCGCCCGAGCTCCGGCCCGGCGGATGCGGTCGATACAGCCCCGCACGTCGCCGGTGGCTTCATAATGAAACGTGACGATGTCGGCCCCGGTCTCCGCGAAGCGCTCCGCGTAACGCTCCGGCTCCACGATCATCAGATGCACGTCGAGACACTTGGCCGAAGCCTTGCGGATGGCTTTCAGCACGGGAAATCCGAACGAAATGTTAGGCACGAAGACACCGTCCATCACATCGATATGAATCCACTCGGCAGCGCTGCGATCCACCATCCGGGTGTCGCGGTCGAGGTGACCGAAGTCGGCCGAAAGCATCGAAGGGGCTACTATACGGGGCATAAGGCGAAGAATTTCTACAAATGTAGCAAACAAATCGCAGGCCGCAACGCCCGGAACCGATAATTTTGAGCATGGGCAGCCGCTCGGCTCGAAATTATTTACTACCTTCGTGGGTATGAACACGACCCTTATCATCGCCCTGGTCCTCCTCGGGGCTCTTGCGGCAGCCCTGGCGGCCGCCTGCGCGGCCCAGCGGCGCGAAACGAAGCGGCTGTCGGCAGAAAAAGCCGCAGCCGAAGAAGAAATACGCACGCTGACGGCCGCCCGCACCGAAAGCGAGAACCAACGCATCCGCACCGAAACCGAACTCGAAGCCCTGCGCCGCCGCACGGCTGAAGAACGCGAAGCGGAGAAACAGCGCCGCGACAAGGAGGAGGAGACCCTGCGGCTCCGGTTCCGCGACCTGGCGACCGAGATACTGGGCGAGCAGTCGCAGCGCTTCCGGCAGACGAGCCAGGAGTCGATCGATCTGCTGCTCAAACCGTTCAAGGACAACATTGCGGAGTTTCGCAAACGCGTGGAAGAAATCCACACCACGCAGACCTCGCAGCGCGGAGAACTGAAGAACGAACTGCAGCGGCTGCAGGAACTCAACCGCACGATCTCGGCCGACGCACAGAACCTGACCAACGCCCTCAAAGGCAACTCCAAGGTGCAGGGCGACTGGGGCGAAATGCTGCTGGAGACCATTCTGGACAATTCGTCGCTGCTGAAAGGCATCCACTACGAAACGCAATACAATATCAAGGATGCCGAAGGACGCAACCTGCGGCCCGACGTGGTGCTGCACCTGCCCGAGAAGAAGAACATCGTCATCGACTCCAAAGTCTCGCTCACGGCTTTCGTCAACTACACGGCGGCCGAAGACGAGGAGGAGCGCCGGCGCCACCTGGCCGCGCACGTAGCCTCCGTGCGCCAGCATGTTGCGGAACTGGGCCGCAAGGAGTACCAACGGCTTTTGGATTCGCCCGACTTCGTCATCATGTTCGTGCCCAACGAACCGGCCTTCCTGGCGGCGCTGCAGAACGACACCTCCATCTGGGCCGACGCCTACGAAAAGAAAGTCATCGTCTCCTCGCCCACCAACCTGTTCGCGCTGCTCAAGCTGGTGGCCGACCTCTGGAAATACAACGACCAGGACAAGAACACCAAGGAAATAGCCGCCTGCGGACTGAAACTCTACGAGCAGCTGGTGGCGTTCACCTCCTCGCTCGAAAGCGTCGGCACGGCGCTGAGCAAGGCCCGCGACGCCTACGACGACGCCCACAAACGCCTCTGCACGGGCAACGACAACATCATCCGCGTGGGCGAACGCCTGCGCAAGACGGCCCGGCTCCAGACCAAGCGCCAGCACGCCGCCCGCACCCTCGAACTGGCCGGCAGCGAAGCGGAAGAGATGTCGGAGGCATCGGCCCCCGCGGAAATCGGCCAAAGCCCGGTTGCAGAAGAAAAAACATCGGAAGAATAGGCCCTCCGGCCGTTCCGATCTTTCGGATAAAGGCAGCATACCGCCCGGAGTGACAGGGGTTACGGCTCTTGTCAGCGTGGTGCATGTAGATTCAGCAGTCCGCTGGCGGCGTAATGGCGCGGGAGGGTTAGGAATCGTTGTTTGTTTGCGGTTGTTTGATCGCCGTTTTTTGTCGTTCTGCGGTTTCGCAATTCGCAGTGTCGCGTGAGCCGCAGCCGGTTTACGTTTTTTGTTCGGCAGAGATACAGGCACCGGTTTTTTGTCCGACGCGGTCGACCGATGGCGCAAATGTTCTCGTGCCGAAGCCTGCGGAGCGAGCCCCGTTAAGAACGGGGATTTGTAAATTCTGCGAGTCTCCGCAGGGCAGGGCTTCGGCTCGCACGGCTGAAGCCGGTGTTTATCTCTGCAAACCGCGGTCGCCCCGAACATCTATCTTTCCCTTTTACCTCCCCTCGTTGCCGCCAGTTGCATATTCCAGTCTGCCGCGGAGTTTGAGAACAATTCAGTAGTTTGTCATTCTGAGGAGCATAGCGACGAAGAATCTGTATGCTGACGATACAGATGTTTGACTGCACTTCGTTTGTCGTTCACCTCTTTACGAAGAGCCGCTGCAACCGTCATGTTGAGCGCAGCGAAACATCTGTAACCTTGCCCAGAATAGATTCTTCGCTCCGCTCAGAATGACAATTATGGCAAGCATGCCCCACATTGCGGCTATTTCTCTGGTGCGGAAGAGCCGATGCCAAGGTTTCAACCCTTGCGCCCGGGGCCGGCTCGCGCTAAAAGCGCGACCCCCGCAGCCGGCCCGGGCGAGCACTTGAATGAGTGCCCGAACGGAAACGATTCAATGCAAAGACAGCATTGTCATTCTGAGGAGATCGGAAGATCGACGAAGAATCTGTATAAAAGTATACGTAGACAGATTCTTGACTGCACTGCGTTTGTCGTTCGCTTCTTTGCGAAGAGCCGCTCCAACCGTCATGTTGAGCGCAGCGAAACATCTGCAACCTTGCCCAAAATAGATTCTTGCCAAAAAAAATTCTTGACTGCACTTCGTTTGTCTTTCTCCTCCTTGCTCGGCATAGTCCGCAAGCGGCCTCTGCACTCGCTGCGTTCGTCGATCCGCTTCGCTCAGAATGACAAAGTAGGGTTGTCGAGGTGGGACGATCGCAGCCTGTCCGGGCAAACGATTTGCAGTCGCCGTTGTTCGACTCTTCGAGCCGTGCGGGCCGCAGCCTCCCGCAGCGGAGGCCCGCAAGCGTGCCCCCGCAGGCTGCGCCCGACATTCCGTACGAAGTAAACGCATCGACATTCGTACAGAAACCATTGTTCCGCATCCTTCGCTGCATTCCTTTCAGCGATTGCTACACAACGCCTGCTGCGGGCTACCGCTACCGTGACACGGGAGTCTTGACGGGCGTCGGCACGCACGGCGAATGGTGGTCGTCCTCACCCTGGTCCGCCGACCATCATCATGCAAGCCACCTGGCCGGCGTCTCGGGCCTTGTGTGCCCGGTCGACACCAATGGCACGCGCGCTTTCGGTTTTTCCGTGCGCTGCGTCCAAGCATCTGCCGGCTGCCGTTCCGGAATCGGATCCCCGCTGTCGGACGGCTCCGACGTTCCGACGGCCGGAGCCGGCAACAGCCAACAAAGGAGGGCGAAAAGCGACTTTACGGGAGGAAAAGATTCAGAAAATCTTCTTTTTGGAGGTCGTGACGACGAAATCTTTGAGATAGAACGGTTCAAAATAGGCGACATCCTCCGTCTGCCCGGCTTCGAGCGCCCGTTGCGCCAAGCGTACAAGTCCGCGGGCCGAGGGCGCCACCTCTACGAACCTTGCATCGGGCAGCAGCCCGGCACACTTGCGGGCTCCGTTACCGAAGATGACGAACGGACAACCCGACCGGCGGAAAGCAGCGAAACTCTCGCCGTCGACGACCTCGGCCGCCACCTCCGACCGCGCCGCGCCGGTGCTGTCGAACACCTGCGCGTAAACCTCCATACGCCGGGCGTCGACCATCGGACACAGCAGGGCGTGCTCCCAGTCGTCGACCGAGAGAATGCCGGCCTGGTAATCCTCGCGGGCTACCTCCGCAAGGGCGTCGAGCGACCCGACCGCCACCAGCGGTTTGCCGAGCCCGTAGCACAATCCTTTGGCGAACGACACGCCGATGCGCAAGCCGGTATAGGAGCCCGGACCGCGCCCCACGGCCACGGCATCCAGTTCGTCGGGGGCGATGCCCGTTTCGCGCAGCAGTTCATCGACGAAAAGCCCCACCTTGCGGGCATGGTCGCGGCCCTCGTCGCTCTCGCGCAGCGACAACAGCTCGCCGCCGCGGGCAATTCCCACCGAACAAATGTCGGTGCCGGTTTCGATGCAAAGAATCAAAGACATGACTTTCGAAGTGAAAGGTGAAAGGTTAAAAGTGAAATTTTCATGTGCGGTTTCCGCGCCCGATCACGCCGAAATGCACCAGCGCCTTGCGCACGCCGTCGTCGTCGACCGATGCGGTGACGTAATCGGCCGCCTGACGGGCCTCGTCGCACGCATTGCCCATCGCGACGCCGACTCCTGCCGCCCGCAGCAAGGGCACGTCGTTGCCCCCGTCGCCGAAAGCCATCGCCTCGGCCATGGAGAAGCCGAAACGCGACGCGAAAATCCCGGCGCCGGCTGCCTTATTGACGCCTCGCACATTGACGTCGACGAAAAGCGGGCTCCAGCGGGAAGCCGCCAGCCCGGGCACCCGGGCCATGACGCGGGGTTCGAGAAGCGGATCGACGAAGAAACACAGCTGACGGCACGAATGTCGCTCGTAGAGTTCCCGCAGATCGGCCTCCACCGGCACGGACAAGTCCACCTGCCGCGCGAACTCGACGACCTCGGGCGTGAGCCGGTCGACGAAGATACCCTCGTTCATCTCCAGCATCACCGGAAATCCGAACTCCTGCGCAACGGCCAGCGCCCGCTCGAACTCGTCGGGCGGAACGGGCGTATCGGCGATGCGTCCGCCGTCGGGCAGAAGGCATTCGGCGCCGTTGAGCGAGACGATCCCGTCGCAGGGAAGTCCGGCGATCACTCCCAGATCAGCAAAGGTGCGCCCCGTGGCGATGAAGACCAGCACCCCGCGGGCATGCGCCTCCTCCAACGCCCTGCGCGCGGAATCGGGCACGCGGTGGGTGGCGAAACTCACCAACGTGCCGTCGACGTCGAAAAACAGCGCACGGATCATCGCCGGAAATTTTTCAACGCCTTGTCCATCTCGCGGCGGGCGTCGTTCTCCTTGAGGTATTCGCGCTTGTCGTAGGACTTGCGGCCGCGGGCCAGGCCGACGACGACCTTGGCCAGGCCGCGCTCATTGAGAAAGAGCCGCAGGCCCACGATCGTAAGGCCCTTGTCCTGCGCCAAGCGCTGCATCTTGCCGATCTCGCGGGCCGTCAGCAGTAGCTTGCGGTCGCGGCGCGGAGAGTGGTTGTTGCAGGTTCCCCAGTCGTACTCGGCGATGTTGACGCCGCGGATCCACACCTCGCCCTTGTCGAAATAACAATAGGAATCGGTCATCGAAGCCTTGCCGGCGCGGATCGACTTGATCTCGGTGCCGACCAGCACGATGCCGGCCGTCCACTCCTCGAGAATCTCGTAGTCGAAGGTGGCGCGCTTGTTCCGTACGTTTATCTTTTTCTGTTCGCTCATAATGCTGAATCGGTGACCCGGCCCCGAGGGACGCTGCCGCCCCGGAACGCATCGGCGGAGCCGTCCGCCGCAAGGCGGCAGCCCTCCGCTCCGGCCGGAACGGAGAACGGCGGGTCGAAAGTATTGAAAAAAGTATAAAAATCCGCCATCGTATTCAAAAACGGCACATCGTTTGCAACATTCCGTCGCAGGGGCGGGAATCGGTCAAGGTAACCAATTTCCTTATCTTTGCAGAAGACAGGCTGCGCCTCGGTCCGACACGAACGTGTTTCGCGTTGCTTCCGGCCGCACCGTCTTTGCAGAAGACAGCAGCACCTCAACGGTATCGGACGAATCCGTTACGGCACTGCGGACTTGCTCTGTCTTCGATATGTTTTTACACATCTTTCTGTTTATTTTCTGTTTGCACACGGTATGCGCAGCGATGCGTGTACGACCCGAATCCCGCCCCTTTTTCTTTTCAGGCCGAAAGCCGAACGCGCAGGGCAAAACCGGAGTTTTCGGTTATTTTCGGACCGCAGCCTGCGGGGCACGCTTGCGGGCCTCCGCCGGGCGAGGCTGCGGCCCGCACGGCTCCAAGAGCCGCCGGAAACAGCACAGAAGTATCAAACCGGCCTGGCCTTTCACTTACCGCCTTCACCTTTAACTTTTCACTTTCCACCTTTACAAAATCAGCCGCTGCAACTTCTTGGCCATGGTCACCTTGGCGCGGTTGAGCGTCGCGAGGCGCTGCGTGATTTCGCACTCCTCGTCTTCGGTGAGGTTCTCGTCCGAGAGACGTTCCTGACACTCGCGGATCAACCCCTCGATGACCTTGGTCTTGTAGAGCGCCACGGCCTTGGGCACCCCCACGGCCAGCATCTCGGCGTCGCTCTCGACGTGAACTTCCTTGCGGCGCCACAACTCGCTGGGCACGTAGTTGTCGTCCGACGTGAGCAGGTCGACCGAGACGTTGCACACCTCGGGATCGACATGGTTGAGAAACACATGCGCCGGCACTTCGATCCCGACGCCCGTCTGCTGCCACTGCTCAAGGTAGGCAGCCCGTATCTTATCGTACTGCGGATTGCGGAACGTCAGATCGCCGTCGGCCAGCTCGTCGAAGATCACTTCGGCTACGTTGCAGGCCACCATGTTGCGCCCCTCCTTGAAGTCGAACGAGCAATGTCCGTACTTGAGCAGGTATTTGCACAACTCGCGCTCCAGCGCCCCGGTGCTGCTGCCCGCCTCGACGCGCTGCACGAATTCCACCTCGGGTTCGCGGGGCGTCTCGCGCCGCAGGGTCGTCTGGCGCCGCACGAATTCGTCGGTCTCGCGGTCGCCGGTGGTGGCCAGCCGCTTGCGCGCCACTTCGGAGATGAGAATCTGCTCGTCGATCTCCATGATGCGGGCGCACTCCTTGATGTAGACGGCGCGCTGGATCGAATCGGGAATCTGCGCGATGGACTGCACCATGTCGCCGATGAGCGACGCTTTCTTGATAGGGTCGCCCTGCGCGTCCTCCAACAGCAGCCGGGCCTTGAAAGCCAGAAAATCCTGCTCGTTGGCCCGTATGTATTCCTGCAGCTCGGCGGCCGTGCGGCTCCGGGCGAAGGAGTCGGGGTCCTCGGGCTCGGGCAGCAGCACGACGCGCACGTTCATGCCCTCCTTGAGGATCATGTCGATACCGCGCAGCGACGCATGGATGCCCGCCGAGTCGCCGTCGTAGATGACGGTGATGTTCTTCGTGAAACGGTTCAGCAGGCGTATCTGCTCGGTGGTGAGCGATGTGCCCGACGAGGCGACGACGTTCTCGACTCCGGCCTGGTGCATCGAGATGACGTCGGTATAGCCCTCCACCAGGATGGCGAAATCCTGCTGCTGGATCGCTTTCTTGGCAAAATAGAGACCGTAAAGCTCGCGTTTCTTGCTGTAGATCTCGCTCTCGGGCGAATTCTGGTATTTGGCGACCTTCTTGTCGGTGCGGAGCGTACGTCCGCCGAACGCCACGATGCGGCCCGAGATATTGTGCACCGGGAACATGACCCGGTCGTGGAAGCGGTCGAAAAGCGACCCGTCGCTCTCGCGTTTGAGCGACAGACCCGTCGAAACCAGAAACTCCTCCTTGTAGCCCGCCGCCAGGGCGTCCTGCGACATCTTGTCGCCCTTCGCAGGGCAGAAACCGAGGCCGAATTTCTCGATCGTGGCATCGGTCATGCCGCGCTGCCGGCGGAAGTAGGTCATGCCGACGCTCATGCCCTCGCTCTCGTGGTGGAGGTAGCGGGCAAAGTAGTCGGCGGCCCAGCTGTTGAGCGCGAACATCGATTCGCGGTCGTTGTTGCGCCGCTCCTCCTCGGGGGTGAGTTCCTTCTCCCGGACCTCGATGCCGTAGCGCTTGGCCACCATCTTGAGGGCTTCGGGATAGGTGACGTTCTCGTGTTCCATCAGGAACGTCACGGCGTTGCCGCCCTTGCCGCAGCCGAAACACTTGTAGACGCCCTTGGAGGGCGAAACGACGAACGACGGGGTCTTCTCGTTGTGGAACGGACAGCACGCCTGGTAGTTCACGCCCTTGCGCTTGAGCGTGACATAGTCGCCGATAATGTCCACGATATTCGCGGCGGCATAGATGCGGTCTACTGTCTCCCGGTCGATCATGGACACAAAGGTACGAAGAATTCACAATTCACGATTCACAATCTGCAATTAATTTCGAACCACGAGGAGGGCCGGCGGAGCGGTTTTTGCGCACGCCCGCAACCGTCCGCCGTTTCCGGACCGGGACCCGGAAACATGCGAATCAACCGCCGATCTCCGACTCCGAAAAAACACGACCGCGAATTGTGAATTGTAAATTATGAATTAAATTTGCGTCATGGACTTCAAACTGGTATCGGACTATGCCCCGACGGGCGACCAGCCGGAGGCGATCGCGCAGCTTGCGGATGCCATCCGCCACGGCTCGCAGCACAACACGCTGCTGGGCATCACCGGCTCGGGCAAGACCTTCACGGTGGCCAACGTCATCGCGCAGCTTAACCGTCCGACGCTGGTGCTGAGCCACAACAAGACCCTCGCGGCGCAGCTCTACGGCGAGTTCAAGAACTTCTTCCCCGAAAACGCCGTCGAATACTTCGTCTCCTACTACGACTACTACCAGCCCGAAGCCTACCTTCCGGCGTCGGACACCTATATTGAAAAAGACCTCTCGATCAACGACGAGATCGAGAAGATGCGGCTTCAGACCGTCGCCACGCTGCTGTCGGGACGCCGCGACGTCATCGTCGTATCGAGCGTCTCGTGCCTCTACGGCGCCGGCAACCCCGCCGACTTCCACGCCACGGCCATCCGCATCGAGGTCGGGCAGATCGTCAACTACAAACACTTCCTCTACAAGCTCGTCGAAGCGCTCTACACCCGCACCGAGCGCGAGCTGGAGCCGGCCACGTTCCGCGTCAACGGCGACACGGTCGACATCATGGCGGCTTTCGGCGAGTTCGGCAACCAGTGTTTCCGCGTCATGTTCTTCGACAACGAGATCGAAGCCATCTACGCCATCGACCCCGCGACCGGCCAGCGGCTCCACCCGCTCGATTCGCTGACGCTCTACCCCACCAGTCTCTTCGTCACCACCAAGGAGCGCATCCACTCGGCCGTGCAGCAGATCTACCTCGACCTCGGCCGGCAGGTCGAGCTGTTCGAACGCGAGGGCCGCATGACGGAGGCGCAGCGCATCAAGCAGCGCGTGGAGTACGACGTAGAGATGATCAAGGAGCTGGGCTACTGCCCCGGCATCGAGAACTACTCGCGCTACTTCGACGGGCGCGCCGAGGGGACGCGTCCCTTCTGCCTGCTGGACTACTTCCCGCAGGACTACCTGATGGTCGTGGACGAGAGCCACGTGACCATTCCGCAGGTCCACGCCATGTTCGGCGGCGACCGGGCCCGCAAGGAGAACCTCGTGGAGTACGGGTTCCGGCTCCCGGCCGCCAAGGACAACCGGCCGCTGACCTTCGGCGAATTCGAGCAGCTGCAAGGCACGTCGATCTACGTCAGCGCCACGCCCGCCGACTGGGAGCTGATGAAGAGCGAGGGCGTCATCGTCGAGCAGCTCATCCGCCCGACGGGACTCGTCGATCCGCCCCTGGAGGTGCGCGTGACCCTCAACCAGATCGACGACTTGATCGAAGAAATAGATAAGCGGGTGAAGAACGACGACAAGGTGCTGGTCACGACCATCACCAAACGCATGGCCGAGGAGCTCTCCAAATACTTCGACCGCGTGGGAGTCCGCAACCGCTACATCCACTCCGACGTCGACACGCTCGAACGCATCCGCATCCTCGAAGACCTGCGCGCCGGCATGTTCGACGTGCTGATCGGCGTCAACCTCCTGCGCGAGGGACTCGACCTGCCCGAGGTGGCGCTGGTGGCGATTCTCGACGCCGATAAGGAAGGGTTTCTGCGCAACGTACGCTCGCTGACGCAGATCGCGGGCCGCGCCGCGCGCCATTCGCAAGGCAACGTCATCCTCTACGCCGACACCTGCACCGACTCCATGCGCCAGACCATCGAACAGAGCAACCGGCGCCGCGAAATCCAGGTGCGCTACAACATGGAGCACGCCATTCTGCCCCAACGCGCCCAACGCAGCGGCACAGGACAGAGCGCCCTGCTGACGGGCAGTGCACAAACCGAGACCGACGGCGTCCGCTATGCAACGGCCGAAGCTCCTGCCATGGCTGCCGCCGATGTACAGAAAGCCTATGTGGCCGGTGCCGGCGAGAACCTCGACGCCCTGATCGACCGGGCCCGCGAAGATATGGAGCGTGCGGCCAAGGCGCTCGACTTCCTGGCCGCCGCCCGCTATCGCGACCGCATGTACGAATTGCAGAAACTGCGCGACGAAAACCGGAAATAGTTACGGCCAAGGGTGTTCCCGAATGCCGCACGGACGGGCTCGCGCTCCCGCCGTCTCCGCCCCGTCGCCCTGCTTTTACACCGTTCGCTTATCCGTAAAGTTCACCTTTTCGAAAGCTGCCTTTCGCGACCCGGAGCGGTGCGGGCCACGGTCCGCACCGGAGCGGTCGGGCAGATTCAGCGATCCGCCGGCACCCCGATCGGAGCGCCGGCTGTACATCCCAGCCTGACGCGGGGCTTGCGACCAATGAATTGACATGCGCCTTGCGCCGGTGCCGGTTCGCGCCCACAGCTGCGACCCTCGCAGCCGGCCCGGGCGAACGATTTTGTCGTCGTGCGGCTCTTTGAGCCGTGCGGGCCGCAGCCTCCCGCAGCGGAGGCCCGCAAGCGTGCCCCGCAGGCTGCGCCCGACATTCCGTACGAGGCGGACGCATCGAAATCATCGGTCCGCACTCTCCGCGCCATCCATTCCAGCGATCGCCCGCAACGCCTGCTACGGGCAACCGCAACAGTGCGACGGGAGCCTTGGGGGATGCCGGCATCCGGTCGTGGTACTGGGCTTCGTCCTCCTATGCCGACGGCAACAACAACGGGGCCAGCCTTCGCATCTCCGAAACCGAGGACCGTCCGCTGCACAATGCGAATCGTTCGGGCGGCTACTCCGTGCGCTGCGTCCAAGCATCTGCCGGCAACATTCGAAAAGGCGAACTTTGCCCCCGAAAAAGAATTAAAAGCGAAAGGTTGGACTGAAAACGGACGCAACGAACGATGCGGGCGCAACCCGGACCTCCCCGGTCGCCGGAAGTCCTGCACCGCACAACACCGGATAAAAAGTTGAAAATTCAACTGAAAGTCTTCCGATCGCCCAAAATTCCAAAAACAGCAAAAATCGCAGAATACCCGATTTTTTTACACCTGTTTTCCGGAAAACACCTCAAAATTTCACCTCATCCCCGAAAAAAAGGTGCTATTTTCCGCAAATCATGTGAAAAAATCACATTTTTTCACAAAAATCGCATTTTCAGAAAAACAACATTTTCGAAAAACAATTACTTTTGCAGTCGGTACACAAAAGACAACCCAAACCAAATTCGGAACAGTATGTCGTTACTCAGATTCAAGATGGTCGATGCGGCCATCAACCACACGGCAGCGAAGGTCGACATCCCGGCAGGCCGCCCCTCGGACTACTTCGGCGCCAGGGTATTCGGGCGCGACGCCATGCGCAAATACCTGAACAAGAAAACGTTCGATGCGCTCGTCAACACCATGGAGAACGGCACGCCGCTGCCAGCCGAAATCGCCGACAGCGTAGCCGCCGGCATGCGGCAGTGGGCCCTGGAGCACGGCGCCGACCACTACACCCACTGGTTCCAGCCCCTCACGGGCGGCACGGCCGAGAAACACGACGCCTTCGCCGAGCCCGACGGCTGCGGCGGCGTGCTGGAGGAGTTCTCGGGCAAGCTGCTCGTACAGCAGGAGCCCGACGCGTCGTCGTTCCCCAACGGCGGCATCCGCAACACCTTCGAGGCGCGCGGCTACTCGGCATGGGACCCTGCGTCGCCGGCTTTCATCGTCGACACGACGCTCTGCATCCCCACCGTCTTCATCGCCTACACGGGCGAAGCCCTCGACTACAAGGTGCCGCTGCTGCGCTCCCTTTCGGCCGTGGACAAGGCCGCGACCGAGGTGTGCCGCTACTTCGACAAGAACGTCGAAAAGGTCTATTCCTACCTGGGCTGGGAGCAGGAATACTTCCTGGTCGACGAAAGCCTGTGGGCCATCCGTCCCGACCTGGTGCTGACGGGCCGCACGCTGATGGGCCACGAATCGGCCAAGAACCAGCAGCTCGAAGACCACTACTTCGGCGCCATCCCCACGCGCGTGATGGCTTTCATGAAGGAGCTGGAATACGAATGTCTGCTGTTGGGAATTCCCGTCAAGACGCGTCATAACGAGGTGGCCCCCAATCAGTTCGAGCTGGCCCCCGTCTACGAAGAGGCCAACCTCGCCAACGACCACAACCAGCTGCTGATGACCATCATGGACAAGATAGCGCGCCGCCATCAGTTCCGCGTGCTGCTGCACGAAAAACCGTTCAAAGGCATCAACGGTTCGGGCAAGCACAACAACTGGTCGCTGGGCACCGACACGGGAGTGAACCTCCTGGGCCCCGGCAAGACGGCATCGGAGAACCTGCAATTCATCACATTCCTGGTCAACGTCGTCTCGGCGGTCTACAAACACAACGGGCTGCTGAAAGCCTCCATCATGAGCGCGACGAACGCCCACCGCCTGGGTGCCAACGAAGCGCCCCCGGCCATCATCTCGGCGTTCCTCGGCTCGCAGGTCTCGGCCGTGCTGGACAAGCTGGCCGCCTCGAAAGGCGACGACGCCATCCGCTTCGATGCCAAGAACGTCTTCAAGATGAGCGGCATATCGCACATCCCCACCCTGCTGCTGGACAACACCGACCGCAACCGCACCTCGCCCTTCGCATTCACGGGCAACCGCTTCGAGTTCCGCGCCGTAGGTTCGTCGGACAACTGCGCCGAAGCGATGATCACGCTCAACACGGCGGTGGCCGACGAGCTGACCCGCTTCAAGCAGGCCGTCGACGCGAAGATCGAAGCCGGAGCCAAGAAGGAGAAAGCCATCTACGAAGTGCTCAAGAAGATGATCAAGGAGTGCCGCCCGATCTGCTTCGACGGCAACGGCTATTCGGACGAATGGAAGGCCGAGGCCGCCCGCCGCGGGCTGGACTGCGAGACCTCCACGCCGCTGATTTTCGACCGCTATCTGGACAAGGAATCGCTGCGCATGTTCGCCGACATGGGCGTCTACACCAAGGTCGAACTCGAAGCCCGCACCGAAGTGAAGTGGGAGACCTACACCAAGAAGATACAGATCGAGGGCCGCGTGCTGGGCGACCTGGCCATGAACCACATCGTGCCCATCGCCTCGAAATACGAAGCGCTGCTCCTCGACAAGGTCTACAAGCTGTTGCAGATTCCCGAGTTGAAAGCGACGGCCGACATCGACCTCATCAAGAAGATTCAGGACCACACGACGGCCATCCAGCGGCTCACCGACGAGATGATCGAAGCGCGCAAGAGAGCCAACCGCATCGAGGACCAGCGCGCGAAGGCGATCGCCTATCACGACACCGTGGCGGGCTACTTCGACGAGATACGCCACCACATCGACAAGCTGGAGGAGATCGTCGACGACCAGATCTGGCCACTGCCCAAGTACCGCGAACTGCTTTTCATCAGGTAGGCGCCCCGCGTCCTGCTTCGCATTACCCCCCTGCCGCCGCGACCTCGGATAGGTCGCGGCGGTTTTCGTTCCCGGCCGTCAAAGGTGAACGATGCCGCGGCGGTAGGCGGCGAGGTCCGATTCGTCGAAACGGGCCAGGGCGTCGTCGAGCTCGCTCAGCAGGCGGGCACGGTCTTCGGGCAGGCGCCCGAGCAGCGGCACGGTGTTCGACACGGTGTGGCCCATCAAGGTGGCGGGAACGGTGAGAGCGGCGATGAACGTGCGGAGCTCCTCGAGCCGCTCGCGCTCTCCGGCTTCGACGAACCGCCCGGCAGCGACATCGGCGGCCAACGGAGCCTCGGGAAAGAGCGTCAGCGAGACGACGCCTATTATATAAGGATGCAGGCGGTTGAAAAGCGCCGCCGTTGCTTCGGCCGCCCGCTGTCCGTTTCCGGCGCCGGCAAGTCCGGTCATGTAGGTGAAATAGTATTCGATGCCCGCTTCGTCGAGCCGCCGGCACTGCGTGAGCGTATCGGCGGCCGTGTGGCCCTTGTGCATGAATGCGAGGGAGGGTTCGTCGCCCGTTTCCGTGCCGATCGAAAGGCCCGTGATGCCACGGGCACGCAGTTCGCGCAGCTCGGCATCGCTCTTGGCAGCGATGTCCGTCACCCGGGCGAACATCCCGATGGTCCGCACTCTGGGCAGGAAGTCGCGGATGCGGTCGGCCAACGTTACGAGACGGTTGAAACTCAGCACGAAAGGGTTGGCACCGACCAGAAAGAGACGCCGGGCGCGCGGCTGGCAGCGGGCGATCAGCCGCAGATCGGCCTCGATCTCCTCCGGGGGCGAAAGGCGGAAACGCAGGTCGCCGTAGAGCGAACAGAATTTGCAGGCGTGGTGCGTGCAGCCGACCGTCGCCTGCAACAAAACGGAGTGGGCTTCGTAGGGCGGACGCCAGACGGTGCCCGTGAAATGCTGTTGTTCCGATTCGGTCATAATTTTCGTAATTTTGCAATAAGAAGTTACGAAAAGAGTGTAATTTATTGGAAATGAGCGTAGGTTAATTGCTCTTGATAGTAATAGGTTACGATTTAGTTAGTTATCTACTGCATTATCCTTCTGCGCGTTGCGTAACCTTCAAAGAACTCTTCGTATGCAAAAGTAGCTATTTAATTCGAGATTTTGATATAAACTCCCGTTTTTTATCCCCTCATTCATAAGAATTTTCCGTAAAAGCGGTATTGTCCGTCGGCACACCATTGCCCAAAACGAGTTTGGAACAAACGTGTGCCGACTACCGCATAGCTGGAGAAAAGGGCATTGCCTCACGCCTAAACGATGTTTAGACAGATGAAGCAATGCCCCTTTCTTTTGCGCCTATGCCAAGAGGTGCTTTTACGGGTTTTCAAATGATTTTTCTTTTTTCGCTGTCTCTTTTGCCGGAAGCGGAAAGTGAATGCAGAGTGTGTCAGCCTGCCCCATGAATGAAACAGGCGCCCACACACAGCCGGACAAACCGGGAAGAATGATTGTTGCCACCCGGCTGAACAAGTTCCGTCGGATCGGAAACAATCATACTTCCTTTGTTGTGGTTTGCCCTTTTCACGCTTCCGGTGATGTCTTTTTCCTTTTGGTGATTCTTTTTTTTACGGATTTTCCCCTGAAGTTTTTTTCTACACAATCTGCCTCTGTTTTCGTTTACCTCCATTTTGCGCCTTTCAGTAAGCCGCATCAGTCAGTCATTTTCGTTCTGGGCGCAAAGGTAATTCCGGGATTGGACGGGAAAGCAAGGTCAAGCCTCCTGTTTTCGGTAAAAATCTCCAGCCCTGCGGGTAGTATTTTGACCGAAAAACCTTGCATTCCCTAATCCCTACCTTTTCAAGCACCCGAAACGAAAACGACCGATGCGACAGAAAGACGCATAAAAAAAATGTCGGATAAACGAGAGGCAGATAAGATAGTTTGAAACTCAACTCCCTCAGCTCTTGAATCCGCATTAAAAACAAAAAAATCAAAAACAGCGAAGATATGACGGCAACGGCAAATTTCAGACAAATGGCGCAACACATCGGGTTGGCGATATGCGGCTTGATGATGCGCACCGCCTTCGGGGTGTTCGGCATCCTTTGGGGCATCATCAGAGAGATTGTAAACGGAGTGTTCCGAGTGGCGATAGGTGTAATCGTGGCTATCCTTTCCACCATTGCCTTCTTTGGCTTCATCCTTTGGTTATTCACCCTTTAACCCTTACCGACATGGCAAAAAGAAACAGCAAGACGGCAGCGCAGCAGTGCAGATATTACGAGGTGGACAACATCTTCGTGTATATGGTGGAAACGTACATCAACGGCAATTTTGAAACTTTCCGAAGATTGTACCACGAACTGAACAAGGACGCACGGAGGGATTTCATGGACTTCCTTCTCAGCGAGGTAGAGCCGACCTATTGGAGAGAGATACTGAAACAGATAATCTAAAAATGACAGCGATATGAAAGGAACAGACCATTTCAAGAGAACGATATATATGTACTTGGAACAGCGTGCGGAGGAAGATGCGCTATTTGCAAAGAAGTACCGCAACCCTGCCAAGAACATGGACGAGTGCGTGACCCACATTCTGAACTATGTGCAGAAAAGCGGTTGCAACGGTTTCACGGACGGAGAGATATTCGGGCAAGCCATCCACTACTATGAGGAAAACGAGATAGAGGTGGGCAAACCGATGGACTGCCAAGTGGTTGTGAACCACGTTGTGAAACTCACGGCAGAGGAAAAGGCGGAGGCACGTCAGAACGCTGTCCGCAAATACCAAGAGGAGGAACTCCGCAAGTTGCAGAACCGCCACAGACCGTCAGCGAGAAAAGAAAACCAACCCCAACCCTCATTATTTGATTTAGGCTTATGAAACCGAAGACCAAGATACAGAAAGAGGTGGCAAGACTTTCCGCCAACCTTCGCCCCATATCAGCGACACAAATAGATTGGGCATACCGCCACTGCGTTGAGCATATCGGCTACCGCACCAAGAAAGGGAACATCACCTGTTCCGACTGCGGTCACGAGTGGCACAGCGACAGCGGACTATGCGACACCCTTGAAGGCTGCACCTGCCCCAAATGCCATGCCGAACTCAAAGTGCAGGACACACGCAGACGCATCTACAAGGAAACGCAGAATTTCAGCGTGATAACCACCTGCAAAGGGTATCAGGTAATCCGCGTGGCGCAGGTCAGATGCGAGAGCAGGAAAGGCGAACCGATGCGTTTCTACTGCCACGAGGTCGTGCAGCGTTGGATTTCACCCGACGGCAAGGTTACGGACATGGCGTTGCTCCGTGGCTTCCTTTTCTGCTATTGCGATGTGTGGGCATTAGGCAGCGATATGGAGGTAAGACCGCACAACAGCCTATACGATGATGTGGTGGCAAGAAGCTGTGCATATCCAAAGATGAGGATATTGCCCCAACTCAGACGTAACGGCTTCAAGGGCGATTTCCACGGCATCTCCCCCGTGCGTCTTTTCAAAGCCTTGCTTTCAGACCCAAGAATTGAAACCCTTATGAAAGGCGGTGAGATTGAGGTCATGAAACACTTTCTTTTCAATACCCGTACTGCCGATGAATGTTGGGCATCATATCTGATTGCCAAGCGTCACAAGTATCAGATAGACAACCTCTCAATGTGGTGCGACTATCTGCGTATGCTCAAAAAACTCGGTCAAGACCTCCGTAACCCGAAGAACATCTGTCCCGAAGATTTCATGGCGGCACACGACAACGCAACCCGAAAAATTGAAGCCATACACGAGAAGGAAAGAGCCGCAGAGCAACGCCGTTGGGAGATTGAAAGGCGTGAGCGTGAGCAACAGCGACAACTCCAACGAAAGAAAGATGCGGAGGATTTCATCGCCAACAAATCCAAATTCTTCGGCTTGGTAATCACGGACGAGGAAATAATCGTCAAGGTGCTTGAAAGCATAGACGAGTATTACAACGAGGGCAAGACGCAGGGCATCTGCGTGTTTGGCAGTGGATACTACAAGAAAGCCGACACCCTCATACTATCGGCAAGGATTGGCGATGAGATTATTGAAACCGTAGAGGTGGACTTGCGAACCCTCGAAGTGGTGCAGTGCCACGGCAAGCACAACCAGGACACCGAATATCACGAGCGCATCATAGACCTTGTGAACAAGAACGCCAACCTTATCCGTGAGCGGATGAAAGCGGCATAGCATAACCCCTAAAACAACATTGATATGGAAGTAAGAATTGAAAGTATGATTTGTGTGTGGGATGATGCAATCCCCACGATGTTCCTTGAATTTGTGAACCTCCTCACTCTCACAACGAGTGAGGGGGAATTGAGAAAGAGCGTAAAGGAGTTTGCCGAGAAGCACGAACTTGACAAGTTTTTCCTTTACGGCTTCGGCTCACACCATTTCTACCTGCACCAACGCTACACAAGCAACCCCGAAATGGTGATGAAGAACAGAGTTCTGTCAGTACATTTTTAACCATCTAAAAAGCAACATTATGACAACACGAATGACCATCAACGGAGTAAGCACCTGCGCGGAAGCAGGTACGGAGAAATACGAGCGTTTCCAATCGGGTATCGGAAGACGCAGGCGGACACTTGTGCAGTACGACTACCGCCACCCCATAGACAGAGAATTGTTCTCTTGTGTCAAACCCACGTTGGACGAGTGCCGAGCCGCACGGGACAAGTGGCTGAACGCAAAGAAGGGAAAGGAGGACAGACTATGAACACGACCTATCAAACGCTGATAGTCAAGTTCAGCGAACCTATCACGGCATTGGACGGTATCTTTGACGATACCGGAGCGTGGGGAACGGACACCCTCAAGGGGTGGATAGATGATTACGAAAGCACACGTTTCACCGCCACCGACAGCCATACGGCAGTCATCACGAGCGAGTACAATATGGAATGTGTGAAAGAGTGGCTACAACGGCAGACCCCCATTTCCGAAATGCGAGAATTTTGAACGGGATGGCGGTGTCCGCACCGCCAATACTTAAAACCCTAAAAACAAAAGATATGATAGCCAAGACGATATTACAGCAGATAGGCGGAAAACGCTTCACCGCCATGACAGGTAGCCGTGATTTCATAGATATGGGCAACGGCTTACGGATGAGCCTTGCAAGGAACAAAACAAGTGCCAACCGCCTTGACATCATCTATGACGAAGGGGCAGACCTCTACAATATGCGCTTCTACCGCAGGACGTTCAGCAAAAAGACCTTTGAGTGCAAGACAAAGGACATTGCCGTACACGAGGGTATCTATTTTGATATGCTGGAGGAAATGTTCACGATGGTGACGGGACTTTACACACGCTTTTGAGTGGCGGGGCGGCGAGAGCCGCCCTACTTTCTTTCAGTGAGCATGATGGCGGACAAAGAAAGTAGCAAAGAAACCTTTGTCCAATCTGCGATAACTAAAAAATCCGCAAGTAAAACTTGCGGAGGCTATATATTGGGTCGTTATTTTTTGGTGGAGGGGAATGATAATCTCGAACCGTTGAACTACACATTTCTGCTTCGTCTCCATTTCCCCCAACGATTTGATACGTTCAATCATTTTTGTTGTTCCTTTCTGAATTTTCCTAAATACTTTCTTCATAATTTCGCTATACTTTTTATGGTTAATAACTATGTTTTGTATTGCTCTCACAACACTTACAACTTGAAGTGTTATTTGGAAACCGATAGGCAAAAATGGCTCAACGATGTCAATTAACGAGAAAATCCTACGATAATCTATCAAGTGATAGAGCAAAAGACGTGCCAAGTTAAATATGGCACGTCTTTTGCCAGTTTTGTCAGTCCTTTTATGGGATATACAACAGCGCAAACTCCGCCTTTCTCCGTTTGAGCAGCATGGCGTGGCGTTTTCCTTTGTAGTTGCAGAAGGCTATATACTCACGGTAGATGTTCCTGTCACCAGCTTCCAGCTTCTTGATTAAGGTGCTTTTGGGGATTGTTTTGCTGCCTAACAGCTTCGCCGGTCCCACATTGTAAGCTAACGTGCCAAGCAAAATCGAATCAACCCCGAATTTACGGAACATGGCGACAAATTTGCGCAGGTCTTTCCGCAAAAGTTCATCCGCATCCCGTTTTGTCATGGTTCGTGCCGAATACTTCTCGTTTGGCAAAAGTTTGTGACCCCAACCGACGTATGGGTAGTGTTTTTCTGAGTGCCAGCCTTCAAAGTAGCGGCAGCATAAAAAAGCACGTTCCATAAGCGGCAGTCGGTAGATTGCCGCCTGCCCGTCCGTTCCCTCTTGGCGGCTGATCTGCGCGGACACAGAACAGACCGTCAGAAGTGAACAGAGCATTGTCATGAATACACGCATCATTTCAACAAGGGGCTGAAGTTGCCGATGGGAACGATGGTAAGATCGTCGTCCTTTACATTCCTGTTGTTGAAGTCAAATTCCAGTTCGTAGGAGTTGCTAAAGTTATCCTCCACCACCACGATGAAATTATGCGCCTCATCACCCGCCGCCGTGTAGTACAGGCGGAATTTTTCGTTCTCCAGCAGGTAGCGGTCGTTAGGCAGGAAGGTGATGCCGTTATCCATTTTGAGCGAGCCTTCCCCCTCGAACTGGAAATAGCGGATGGTATAGAGCGTACCCGAAAAGTCGCCCTCCTTTTTCAGTTCACAGCGGATTTCCACTGTCTGCCCCTTTACTACCTTGTTCGGCACGGGCATGACCTCCACCGTGAAGGGATAGGACTGCTGGATGTCCATGTCATCGTCACATGACACGAGGGTGAATGACATGGCGGCTATCAGGCATAACGCCACTGCCTTGAATATTGATGTTCTCTTGTTTCTGTTGTTCAGTATGTTCATTGTTCTTCGATTTTTAGATGGTTGTTTTTCTGTTTTTTCGTTGTCAGTTGCAGGTACTCGTTCAAGTCCTTGCAACCGTCATAGAGGGAGGAACGGTCGGTGACACGTTCCCCGTATCGCATGGTAAGTGCGGCAAGCGTCCGCCGTCCGGCTTCGTCACGGTCGAGGAAGCAGCCGATGCGCCCGTATCCGTCCAGCAATCCCGCCGCCTTCTCCACGTTGGCGACTGAGTTCAGCACAAGACAGTCAGCGTTACCGGTTACACCAAGCGTCACGGCAGAGAGAAAGTCCATGAAGCCCTCGAACACGAGGCACTCGTCAGCCGGGATGTCATTCGCCTTTACCAGTGATACAGACTTCGGAGGTATGCAACCCTTGAAATATCGGCTTCTGACTTCATAGCCACCTGCCATGTTCGGAAAGCCAACGGCAAAATACCGTTTCCCACGCACACCGTAGTTCAAGCGGCAGCAGTGACGGGATGCGATGGCGTAAGGGATGCCCCGTTCCTCTAAATACTCCGTCAGCAGTGAGCGGAGCAGCGGAGCGACCTCCACATCCTCAAAAACGGATTCGGTCGGCTTCGAGAGATAGACGGGCTTTTCCCATCCGGCAACCGTCATATTGGCGGCTTCCGCTATGAACTTCGCTTGCTTCATGAAGTCATCGCTTTGCAGAAACTCCCCGGCAAGCGTGAAGATGTCGCCGCCCTTGCCCAAACCGAAGTCGTACCAGAGCTGTTTCGCCACGTTCACACGGAAAGAGGATGTGCGCTCGCCCCTGTACGGGGCAAGATACCACAGCTCGTTACCGCTCCTTCTGACAGGCTCATGCCCCAGCCGTGCGAGAAAATCCGCAAGCGGCATCCTTCTGACAGCATCTATTTCCGTCCTTTCCATGCCCGTGTCAGTTGATGATGAACTTGATACCGACCCCGAACTGCGTGTGGAACTTCCGTGTGTCGCCACCCCAAAGGCAACGCTCCCGCAGGTTGGCAAGCAGGGCGATACGGTCTGCCACGTAACACTCCACATCGAGCGTCAGCGCACCGCCGTAGATGAAGGCGTCCCGGTCGTGCAGCGTGGAGCCGTCATGCAGCACCTTCTTCCCCCAATTTACCGCCTCATATCCGGCGAGAGCCGAAGCCCCGGCATAGACGAAAACAATCTTTCGGGCGTCCGACAGTATCTTGAAGTAATAGCCGCCCTCCGCCGTGAACTGCGCCACGGGTATCTTGGTGTCCTTGTAGGGATTGTTCTTCAACAGGTATTCGCCACCGAACACCCACTTGTTCCCCTTCTTCGTGTAGGTGGAGAGAGCCGCCCCGAAGCTGTACCCGCCGTCCTTGCCGCCGAGATTGAAGCCGTCCGCCATGTCCGCCCTCACCTCGATGCCCTGCATCTTCGGCAGACACCGCTGGGCGTGCGCCTGCCCTGTAAAAAGGGCAAGCGACGCGATGATTATTGCGATGTACTTTCTCATGGTCAGCGTACTTGAAGTTCGTTGATGGTACCCGCGCGTACCAAATCCTCGTTCTCAATCACGAAGGACTGGTGACGGCCGCCGTTCTTCTCGTTCAATTCCACCACGAGGCACTTGTCATCGGGGATGGTGAACTTCGCCATCGTGAAGACCGTGCGCTCGCTCTTTTTGCCCGGCACGAGGGTGGCGTAGTTCTGCGCGCGGAGCGGCAGAATAATCTGCTCCTGCACGGCAGTACGCTTCGCAACCTTCTTGTCCACGATTTTCCAAGTGATGTAGTCCACATCGAAAGGCACGTTGCTCTGGTTCTTTATCTCCGTGTGGAAATAAAGCAAGCCGTTGTGCGTGTAGATGCCTTTCAACAGGTATTGGATGCCGAAACGCTTGCAGCCGATATGCTTCACCTCGCGCTTGTTCTGTTTGTGGATGGACTTCATGATAAGGCGCACCAGCATCGGGCTTTCGCTGCCCAGCTCTTTCAGATAGATTTCCTGCGCGTTGTTCGGGCGGTTCACCGTGCTGCCGTCATGGATGAAGTCGCACATCTCCACGTTGAGCAACAGCGGTTCGGCGGCGTACTTCACGTGTAGGCTCGGTAATGGACGCCTTGCCACCTTTCGGTGGTAGGTTTCCCATAACCTGCCCCCGAACCGTACGTGCAGGTCTCCCTGCATACGGCTCTCCACTGGTAATATCAGTTTATTTGTCATGTTCATGAATTTTGGCATTACAATGTTCACATACCGCCAATGTCTTGCGCCATTTCTTAATCATTATTCGGTGCCACTCAGTGTTGAGGGGTATCCCTTTGAGTTTACGAACCTGATACATTACGGTCTTGACATTGGTTGCTCCACACAGTTCACATTTGTGTTCCATAAGTCTCTCTGCGAGAGTAGGAAACGGAAGTACAAATGTATTTGGTAAATTATCGCAAGTTGCGTCTTTGTTTGGTTCTTGCCTCGCAAATCCATCGTTATAGAATATTCGGAACTTGGTTTCCCCTTTCTTTTCTTGATAAGGAATTGCCAAATCATGGTCTCTCCTGTACTTTCGTATTACCTTGGCAGTAGATGAATTTAATTTCTTTGCTAAGGTCTTGCAGAAACTATATCGCATTATGTAACCGAATTTACTTCCTGCATAAGAGATGTTGTCCGCAATTCTATAATATTGGTACAAACCTCTAATTTCAGTTGTATAGCGTGCGCAGATTGTTGCAGGGTCTTCCTTGGTTAGGTAATTGCGTGGCATGGCATACCAAATTTCCTTTCCATTGATTACCCTAAGTTCCATAGCCTTCAGTTCCAATAATTTCTTTTGGACGGTGGCAATGGGCAGAGTAAGCATTATGCGTCCGCTAAACGGTCTCTTCAACCAACCCAGCTTATTTCGCTTCATGGCTTCGGATTTTCTGATAGAGATTTCATACCCAAGAAACTTTGCTGAGTCCTGTGCATTTGTGATAAGAGTCTTTTCTTCAGATAGTTCAAGTTTTAGCTTGTCTCTCATGAAGGTTGTAAAATCCTTTTTCATCTTTACACAATCGTCCTTGCTACCAATTACACCGATTAGAAAATCATCGGCATATCTGATATATTTGAGTCTCTTGTAATTGCTATCCATAGCCATTGACGCTGATGTATTGCGAGTCATTGCTTCCGCAACTTTCAGTTGGGAAAGCAATTCTCTTTTGATGTCCTCATCTGTGGCGTTTCTGATAGCCTTGCGTAACCTTATAGCCTTTCGACTATATTTTGCGTGGAGTGGGTTTTCCCGCCTTTTCTTGCCTTTATCGAAGGATTCAGCATACTCACGCATGTACTTATCGAACTTATCAAGGTAAACATTAGCCAGAATGGGGCTTATAATTCCTCCTTGTGGTGTTCCCGAATACGTGTTGTGAAATGTAAAATCTTCAATATAACCAGCCTTAAGGAATTTCCATATCAGTCGAATAAATCTTTCGTCTGATATACGCTCACGAAGAGTGTCAATCAAAATATGGTGGTCGATGTTGTCGAAGAACCCTTTGATGTCTCCTTCAATGAACCAGTTTGCACCAGTGAAGAGATTTCGGATGGAACGCAAGGCTGTCTGACAGCTTCTTCTTGGTCTGAATCCATGCGAAGTATCCTCGAAATGTCCTTCGTAAATAGCTTCAAGAATAAGTCTGACGACCTCTTGTACCATCTTATCTTCGATTGATGGTATGCCTAATGGTCTTTTCTTCCCATTCTTTTTGGGAATATAGACTCTTCGGGCTGGTGTTGGCATGTAGCTTTCATCCTTTAGCGTAGCTATCAGATGTCCTATTCTTTCAATACTCATTCCGTCAATGGTTTTATCGTCTGAGCCAGGTGTCATGTTACCGGGTTTTGCATATATCCGCTGATAGGCTACATAAAACATCTGTTCATTGAATAGGATGCGGTACAACCTTTCATACTTGTAATGCACATCTTTACTATGTGCAGATAAACTGTTTAATATGGTCTCTGGATTTCTCATACGTCTCACACGTTATCATTTGACTATATTAAGATTACCAAGCTGTTCCCCTTCGCCATGTACGTGGCTTTCCCACGCTCAGACTACTACTGGAACTCCGTTGCCATGCGGAGTTTTCAGAGCCTGCGCTCATAGCCTTTCGGCATCTCCGTGTAGGCAATCCCCATTTAGTGGACTTGATAACTTGGCTTGACAGACTATCGGATGCAACGTACATCCTTTTCCGTTTTCTGTCGGATATGTCGCAGTAAATTCCTTGCCCATCACTCCGTTCAATAAGCGTGGGTACTGCGAGGCAACGTATGTAACTGCTTTCCGTTGCCACCTCTACATAAGTCATAGGACTATTGTTCAACCAATCAGGCTTCATCCTTATGTCTGTCTTTTCCCAATAGCAATTCAGTCGCAGTTTAGCTATTAACTGACTTATCGCGTTACCGACATGCTTCACTCCCCGTTTGGTTTCCCATTCGGATAAGTCGGTTTGGGATAGGTTTCTTAATTGGAATACTAACCTAATCACTTGCCAGTGTGATTATTATCAAGCCCCTATTATGGGCGCACTGAAGGTGTAGAAACTGCCGTCCTCCGTGATGACGGACATATTCGTTTCGTTGGGAAAATTCCTTACGGTAGCCTTCACACGGATGATGTTCTCCGCTCCGTCGGCTTTCCCGGCAATCAGGTCGGGCGAGCCTAAATCGACATAGCGCACCTCCGCCGGAAAAATGACGTGGACGGTCTTGTCGTAGGTCACTTCCAGACCGTGCGGCGGTATCATGCGGTCGAAGGTCAGCTTGCGTGACAGCCCGTGATATAGGTCGCCGTCCGCCTCCTTCTGCGGATAGACCTCCTTCGTCAAGGTCGGTTGTTCACTTCCGTTGGTCGTTTCAACGGTTACATTCTCCTGCGCGTTGGCAGTTATGATGCCCATAGCGAGGGCAAACATGATGATTACTTTTCTCATTACTTTTGGATTTTAGTGGTAATTTTTATTGTTTTCAATATTTTTCTTGGTAAAGCATGACCCTGTACCCGGCTTTCAGATGCACCTTGACGGTTCGCATCTTTTTGGCGATGTACTGGCTCGTGCCTTGTATCAGCCCCTTGCCCAAGTCGGAGGCGAGCTGCGCCCCGGCATTGGTGGAGATGTTGATGCTGCTTCCCAGCGAGCCGCCCATGTTGGCGGCGACCTCCCGGACGGCGTTCATCTCCATCGAGTTCGGGATGAAGATGCCGGGCTGTCCGTCCGTGTCATAGACCGCAAGCTCCACGGGGATAATCGTGCCGTCGTATTCCAGCGAGGTAATCTCGATGTCGAGCCGCTCACCCTGTATCTTGCCCGTGCCGACCACCACCGCACCCCGGGGTATTGTCCTGCCTGCCACCGCCATAGGCTCCAGCAGGCGCAGCCTTACCGTCTGCCCGTCCGTCACGCTCTGCGCCCCATGCACGCACGCCGGTATGGTGTTCCTGTCCAATACCTCCGCCGTGCCGACAGCCGTGTTGAAACCCCGGTTGCGTTCCTGCGATAAGGCGGCGACAAACTCCGCGTTACTCATAGGCTGTGAGAGTGAAGAAACTACTTGATGCTCCACCTGTCTGATAGGCATTGCCTTGTTCTTCTTCCCTTTCTGCACGGTAGTTGGCTCTGCCCTCTGTTCCGCCGATGGCTGTCCTCCGTTCTGACCGCCCATGTACTTTGCCGCCAGCTCGTAGGACTTCTCCATAAGAGCCACCTGCTCGTCCATAGAGGAAGCCTTGCCCCTCTCGCTTTCCAGTTCCGACTCCAGCGATGCGATGCGCTCCAACAATTCGTCCATCTCCGCATTGTCGTTTTTCGGCTGGTCGTAGAAGTTTCCGAGCGTGGCGTTCAGGTCACGGTAGGCGGCTGCGGAGGACTGGATGGTCTGCGGCGTGGCTGGCTTTGCCCTTTCTTCCTTGCCGCCCGGATTGGCGAGGTCGAAGTCCACTCCGTTCTCCGTTCCCGCTATCTCGCGGTCGAACATGTCGCCCAGCTGCCCGATGGCACGGTTGCGGCTCTCCTGACGCTCTTCCATCTCCCCATGCTCGTAGGCTTTCAGCTTGTCGCCGATAATCTGCCGGTTCGCCTTGTCAGCGTCGGGCATCTCGGTGTTGTATCCGTCCGTTCCCGGCGGTTGCTCCTTGCCGGAGGACGGGGCGAATATCAGCCACATCGCCCCGATGAACACCAACACCATAGCGGGCAGCACGATCATCTTCTGCCGTTTCAGCCGTTGCGCCTCTGTCAGCGGTTCGCGCTCCTTTTTCGGTTTCCCCGTTTCGGGAGCAGCTTTGTTCTCTTTCGTCGGTTCATTCTTTGTCTGTTCCATATAAATAAGGTGTTAAGTGATTGCCTGTTTCCGCCGGGGTCGGCAGTTCCACCCGTCCGGCGTGTCCCGTTTCCATATGTGAGCCGTCGTTCCTGCCGATGTCATAGACGGCTCTGCCGAAGGTGTAAAGGGCAAGCACCGCGAAGGCGGCGAACATCCCCAGCACGATGCGGCGGCGTGTTTCCGGCGGCAAGCCGTCCAGATACCCTTTGAGACTTGCCGCCAAGCGTTTCCGTTTGTCGTGGAGTTTCCAATACATGCCCCACATTGATTTTCTGATACTTTTCATGTCCTGTTACCGTTTGATAGTCTGTAAATCCTTGTTCTCAATGATGGTGAAACCCTCGATGGTAAAACCGTTCGGGTTGTCATCCGACCGCGATGCGTTCAGCAGGCGGCAGGTGGTCACGAGGCTGCGCTCGGTGACGTTGCTCTGCCGGATGATTTTCTGTGTGGCGTAGGTCACGGCACGGTAGGGATAGGCGTTGAAGTCGCACACCACGCTGTCCACCTTCAGCACTTGGTTGATGTTCCCGGCGATGATGCGGTTGTAGTACCCCTTCTCCGCGAAGTCCGAATAATAGTGGTACACGCTCTTGTCCGCCAGCAGCAAGGCACGTTTCACGTTGTGTTCAATCGCGCTTTTTTCAGGTGATAGCGTGAAGAACATCTCGTGGAAACGGCGCACATGTTCCCGTGCCTCCGCCGGGCGGTTCTGCGACAAATCCTGAGACAAGGCGAGCATCAGGCTCTTGCCGTTGTCCAGCACATAGATTTTCTCCCGTTGCTTCTCTGCGAAACGGTAGGAGTTCCACACGCTCCACACCGTCACCACGGCGCACAGCGAGAGGAAGACGATACCGAACAGGCGTATCTGCCTGAACGACGATTCGATGTTTCTAAGTGATTTGAATTCCATTTATATTTTCCAATTTATGATTGCACATTGATTATTTCAGCAATTTGCCGACACGTCCGACTGCGTTTCCTGCGGCTGCACCCGCCACGCTGCCCGCCATGCTTCCGGCTCGTCCCGCCATCTGGTTCACGTTGCGACCGTAACCGCCCATGCCTCCGGCTTGGATAATCCAGCCCGCAACGGTGGGAATGGTAAAGTAGCCGATGATGCCGATGCAGAGGAATACGATATACACCCCGTCGCTCGAATCCAGCGAGAAGTTCGGGTCTGCCTGCATCCGCTCGATGTCGTTTTGCAGCATCAGAACCTGTATCTTCGCCAGTATGGTGCTGAACATGTCCGATACCGGTAGCCACAGATAGACCTGTATATAGCGGCATATCCACTGCGTGAGCGTGTTTTGGAAACCGTCCCATACCGACAGGGCGAAGGCTATCGGACCGAGAATCGCCAGCACCACGAGAAAGAAGGTGCGGACGGTGTCTATCACGAGGGCGGCGGCTTGGAACAGCAGTTCGAGTATCTCGCGGAAGAAGTCGCGGATGCTCTTCTTCATGTTGTACATTCCCCGGTCGATATACATTCCCGCCATCGTCACCATGTCGGAGGGCGACCAGCCGAGTTCCTCCAGTTGCTTGTCAAATTCCTCGTTGGACACGAGGTAGGCGGTTTCGGGGTTGCGTACCATCGCCTCGTATTCCAGTTTGTCCTTCTGCTCCCGGTATCGGTTCATGTCCAGCGTTTCCGCCTCCAGCATCTTTGCCGTGCCCTGTACGACGGGTGAGAGGATGCTGTTTATCGTGCCCAGCACCACAGTCGGGAAGAACATGATGCACAGACCGATGGCAAAAGGACGGAGCATCGGGAATACGTCTATCGGTTCAGCTCTCGCCAGCGACTGCCATACCCGGTAGGCGACGTAGAACAGCGCACCCAGCCCGGCGATGCCTTTCGCCACACCAGCCATGTCCCCACACAGCGGCATCATCTGCTCATAAAGTGAACGTAAAATCTGATGAAGGTTGTCGAACTTCATAGGCTACCAGTATCTTTCGTTCATGTTCCCGTACAGCCCCATGATGCGGTCGAGGTCGTTCTTCTTTTTCGCACGCAGGTAACTCACGGAGATGTTCTTGTTCGTGTAGTAGCTCACGAGGTTGCGGTAACGCTTCATCTTCGAGTGGCAGCGTTCCACCACGTCCATGCGCTCCTTGTCGGTCATGGAGAGCGTGGTGATGTTCACCACGTTCCTGAGTTCCGTCAACACTTCGTTGCTTTCCTCCAGCAGTTTCGTGTAGCCGAAAGCGATTGCGGAAAGCTCTTCGGGTCTGAAATTCCCGTCACGGAGCATCCGTTGGAAACTGTTCACATAGATGTCTGTGATGTCGCCCACCATCAGGATGGTCTGCTGCACCTTGCGGGCGTCCTTGACCAGATTGTTCACCGATTTGAGGGCATCGTAATACTTCTTGCCCTGCTGATAGATTTTCACCGTCTCCTGAAAGTTGCTCACCATGTTCGTGGCGGTCTTGGAGGTATGGATGATGTTTTTGGAGGCATTGATGATGCCCTGCGCTAGATTGCCCGGATCGCTTACGACCCACTGTGCGCTTGCCCTGCCCGCGAAAAGCAGGCACAGGCAGATAATCATTGTTATTCTTGTTCTCATGTTACTTTGGATTTTAGTGGTTGTTATTCTTCGGTCGGATGTCCCGGCTGCGGCTTCACCCGCACATAGTCCCCGTTTGGCGAGAAAGTCAGCACATCCGTGGCCTCGTTGTAGGACACGTCGATGCGGAAGCCGGTGTTCATGAACAGGTTGCCGTTCTCCTCCTGCAAGAGATAGGTTTCCGGCTTGAGCTTGCGGCGCAGACCGCTACGACGGAACACCGTCACTTTGTAGGCTTCGCCCTCCTTGTAGATAAGCACGTCAGGTTTTCCCTCCACGCTCTCCCAGTTCCCGCACAGCATGTCGCGGCGGTTGTCGGCCACGTCGCAGGATTGCAGCATCATGACCGCCAATCCGATAAGGCACTTGCTGACTTGCAGCATTTTCACTTTTGGTAAATTCATACGCGTTTTTCTTTTTTGGTTGATACATTCTGTTTTTTAGTTATTCCTTGTTTCTCCGCCTTTCGGCAAGCTGCCGGATGGCGGCTTCGATGTCGTCGCCCAGCTTCTCCGCCAGACGGTAAACCTCCACTTTTTCCGTTTCCTCGGTGGTGTACGCCAGATACTCTTCCGCGCTGACCTCCGTGGCATAGACCGCCGACTGCGTGCCGCCCAAGCCTATCCACACCTCCTTGTAGAGCCGTGAAGGGTTGTTCGCCATGTTGATGGAGAGTATCTGCGACTTCTCCTTTTCCGTCAGTCCGAGCAACGCCTGTATCTGGTCGAACTTGTTCATATATTTCCTTTGGTCAAGCAGGATTTTACAATCCGAGTTGTTGATAATGCTCTCTTTGACCACCGGAGAACTGATAATGTCGTCCACCTCCTGCGTCACCACGATTGCCTCGCCGTAATATTTTCTGACCGTCTTATACATATAGCGCAGATATTCAGCCATGTTCGCCGATGAGAGGGCCTTCCAAGCCTCTTCCACGATAAGCTGTTTCCGCACGCCTTTCAGCCGCCGCATCTTGTTGATGAAGGCTTCCATGATGATGATGGTCACGACGGGGAACAGTTCGCGGTTTTCTTTAATCGAATCTATCTCGAAGACGATGAACCGCTTGCCGAGCAGGTCGATGTTCTCCGTGGAGTTGAGCAGGAAATCGTAACGCCCGCCCCGGTAATACTGCCGCATGGTGGTGAGCATGTTGTCGATGTTGAAGTCGGACTTCTCCACCTTGATGTCACGCTGTGCCAGTTCCTTGCGGTAGTCGTCACGCATATACTCGTAGAAGGTGTTGAACGACGGCACGATGCTACGGTCGGATTGGATGCGCTCAATATAGGCACTCACGGCACTGCCCAGCTCGCCGCTCTCCGTCTTTGTCACCTTGTCGTCCTCCGACTTCCAGAGCGTCAGCAACAGGGTCTTGATGCTGTCCTTCTTCTCCACGTCGAAGATGTAATCGTCGGTGTAGAACGGGTTGAAGCTGATGGGCTTATCTTCCGTGTAGGTGAAATACACACCGTCCGCTCCGCCTGTCTTGCGTCGGATCATGCCGCACAAGCCCTGATAGGAGTTTCCCGTGTCCACCAATACCACATGTGCGCCTTGCTCATAATATTGGCGCACGAGGTGGTTCATGAAGAAAGACTTGCCGCTGCCCGAAGGACCCAGCACGAACTTGTTGCGGTTGGTCGTGATACCTCGCTTCATGGGCAGGTCGGAGATGTCAAGGTGCAGCGGTTTTCCCGTGAGCCTGTCCACCATCTTGATGCCGAAGGGCGAGAGCGAGCTGCGGTAGTTGGTTTCCTCTGTGAACAGGCACACCGCCTGTTCGATGAAGGTGTGGAAACTCTCTTCCGCCGGGAAGTCCGCCGCATTGCCGGGTATCGCCGCCCAGTAGAGTGTCGGGCAGTCGATGGTGTTGTGGCGCGGCACGCATTCCATGCTTGCCAACTGGCTGCCCACGTCGTTCTTGATATGCTTCAGTTCCTCCGCATCGTCGCTCCACGCCATGACGTTGAAGTGTGCCCGTACCGAGGTCAGTCCGTAGGAATGGGCTTCGTTCAGGTATTGGTCTATCCACTCGCGGTTGATGCTGTTGCTCCTTGAATAGCGAGATAGCGACTGCATGTTACGGGCGGACTTCTCGAACTTCTGCAAGGTTTCCTCACTGTTGTCTATCAGCACATACTGGTTGTAGATATGGTTGCAGGAGAGCAGAAGCCCCACCGGGGAGGCGAATGACAGTCGGCAGTCACTCCGGTCGGTGGAGAGCTTCTCGTAACGGGTGTCGGTAGCCACCTTGCCCGGCAGGTCTTCCGCGTCGGAGAGGGTGTGCAGACACAGGCGGTTGTCGCCGATGCGCATCTCCCTTGCCGAAAGCTCGATGTCCTGCAAGGTGGTGTCACCTTCCGGCATGAGCGAGAAGTAGCGTTCAATAAGTCCCGTCTTTCCCTCAGTACCCACAATCTCATCGGTGGAGAGGCGGCGCAGCCTGACAAGCCCGCTGTCGTTCATGATGCGCTCGAACTGTTCGCAGGCTTCCAAGAACTTGGTCGTGGTTTCCCTGTCCAGCTCCTTCGGGATGATATGTCCCCGGCACAGCGTGCTGAAATTGCTCTGCATCCGGTTACGCTCCTTTGTTGTCTTGGTCAGGTAGAGGTAGCAGGTGTGTTTCAGGTACGGACGCTCGTTGAAGTGACGCTCGAAAGAGCGGCTTAAAAAGCTCATGTCGTCCTTCTGAAGCTCCGGTTTGTAGCGTTCCTTGATGAACCAGTCCTGTTTGTGGACGACGGAGTAGTCCGGCAGCACCTTGATAGCCTTGCACCAGCAACTGTGTATCGCCTCGTACTCCGCACCCGTCACGGTGTAAAGTTCCGGTAGTTCCACCTCGAAAGCCACCGTGATGTCGGCGTCCTTTGAGATGATGCAGCCATGCTCCACCGCTAAAAGTGGGAACCTGTTTTCCAGTGTTGTCATTTTCGATGTATTCCTCATTGTCTTTCTTCCTTTCGTTGTCGTTTGAACAGACGGGTTATCCGCCGCCGGTTGATAAGGTATCGGGGATGGCTCCGTGCCGCTCCTAATTTCATCAGCCCGTGTTCACCGTACCGGGCGTTCAGCGCGAAGGTCTGCCATACAAGGAGGGAGGACGATGCCGCGCCGAAGCCGATACATATCCACTGGTCGATACCGACCATGTAGAGGATGACGAACAGGACGAAGAGAGCCAGCAGACCTCCGCAGAAGATGAAGAGGTACTGTGCCTTCAAGCCCTTGAACTCTACCGGACGGCCGATACCCTTGTTGATTGGGTATTCAGCCATACATTATTTATTAAAGGAAGAATGAGCGCAGGATGGTGGCGGCAACAATCAGGAAGATGCACGCGCCGAACCACGAGGCGGCTGTCTTGCTGGTGTCGGGGTCGCCCGATGAAAACTTGCCGTACACTTTTACGCCCCCGATAAGCCCGACGACTGCACCGATGGCGTATATCAGTTTAGTTCCGGGGTCGAAATAAGAACTCACCATAGAGGTGGCTTCGTTGATGCCCGCGATGCCGTTTCCCTGCGCGAAAGCGGAGGCGGTTGCGGCGATGACAAGTGCCGCGGAGAGGATTGCTTTTCTGTTTTTCAAGATGTTCTTGTTCATAAACTGTTCTTGTTTTTTGCCGTCAAAAGGGTGGATGGTCCTTTGTCGGGCGGTTGATACTTTGTTTCTTTACTTTGGTTTTAGTGGATGCCCGTTTGTTTCCACGGACGTGGGCGTGTCCGTTGCGGATGGGGATGCGCCTTGCGTTTCCTCGCCGCGTGGGTTGATGTCATTCTTTCATGTTCATTTCTTTTATTGTTGTCATACATAGTTGCGAATGTCGAACTCCTCGATGTTGTCCGGCACGACGAACTCCTTTTCAGATTTCTTCAGCCGAATCTCGATAAGCCCCTTGATGCGGATGCCTATCTCCGAAGAGCCTTCCATCATTTTCTCGTACAACTCCGTGCCCTCCATGTCGGTGAACACCTTAGCCGCCTTTTCACGTTCCGCCTGTGTCGCGTCCGGGTTTTTGGCGGTCTTGCAGGCGTCGTCAATCTCGTCAAAGCTGCTGCCCGAAGCCCGTGGCGTGTCCGAGGCGTCCTCTTCCGGTTCGTCGTCCCCGTATCCCAGTTCCTCCGGCGGTATGCTCGTGAAGGTCTCATCGAGTTTTTCCTCCGGGACTTGTGCCGGGCGGGATGCGTTTCCCGTTTTTCCGTCGTCAAAAGTAGCCTCTTCCTCCGACAGCTCAATGCCTTTTTCAATAGTGGCGGCTTCTTGCGTCGGTATGGCAGCGGTTGTCCGGGTGGATGCCATCCTGAAACGGCTCTTGCCGATGATGTCCGCCTTTTCCGCAGGGACTTCCTCGTGTGCCGCTATGCGTTTAGCCTCATTCCCGTCCAGTGACCGCCATAATCCGACAATGCCCTTGAAGAAGCGGACAATCCGCGTGTCCATGATGCGCTCGTAAAGGAGCAGGAACAGGAACCAGAGGTTGCAGCCGACCGATACCGCCAGCAGAATGTCTGTCATGCTGATTGTGTAATTCATATCCTTCCGTTTTTGGTTAGAATACTGAATTGTAATTTCGGGCATAAAGGCTCTTTATCGCATCTTCGCACTGGTTGAAGTGGTGCGTCAGCACATGGTCGATGTAAGCGGACAGCGTAAGCCGGTCATGCCCGATTACACGGGTGATACGCATGATACGCTCGTGGTACTCCGGGCGCACATACGCCATCTTCCCCTCACGTGCCTTTACTTCCGGGTCGCGGATGAACAGGCGTTCATAGTCCTTCTCACTGCATTTGCCGCTTACCGGGACAGGCGACAGTATTTCCACACTCGCCTGCACTTGGGTAAACATACCTCCGCAGTCTTGCTGTGGTCTTTTTTCATTCGGTGTCATTTCTTTTTCCATTTTCAAATCAGATCTTCACGTTGTTTCTTGTACAGTTCGTTGATTCTCTCCTTGTGCTGTTCCAGATGCTGGCGCAGCACGGTATCCACATATCCGCCTACTGAGATTTCCCCTCCGGCGATGTCGTTCACGATTCTGAGGATCTTGCCGTGGACGTCACGGCTGATATAGACACATTGGCGGGTCTTTATCTCGTTGCGGCGCAGGAATAGCTCGTTGTAGTCCTCGTCCTGCCTTTTCCGGCGTCCACTTTCCCTCTGCGCTTTTTCCCGTGTTACGGGTTGCACAGGAGATGGTTCCGGTGCGGCGGTGTCCTCTTCGGTCGGTGCAGCTGCGGGTACTTCCTGTGCGGGGCGCAGTGTCCCGTCCTGTGTGCGCCGCCCGATGGAGGCTAACAGCAGTTCCTCGTCGATGCCTTCCGTGTTCACTTTCCTGCTGCCCATGCTCACTGCGGTCTGATGATGTCGCTTATCTCTTCGGAAAACTCCCGGATGCCACTCCCTTTCAGCAGTGCCGTGTCCATCGGGAAGATGGTGGAGCGGAAAACGCTCTTGCGCTCTTCCGAAAGGTCACGGCGGAACTTCTTGCTGTCGGGCAAGCGGGTGGAAAGTACCGGAAAGCCCATTTCGGCTATCACTTCCTCGTAGATGCCGTACAAGTCGTTCCTCTCCCTGCCGTCCACCATCGTCCAGAACAGATGCAGCCCCTTTGTTTTCGCCTGTCCGGTAGTCATCAGCCTGTCGCGGAACATCGTGACGAATTTCAGGGTACTCTCCACGACAAAGCGGTCGGCACTCAGCGGAGTGAAAATGTAGTCCATCTGCGAGAGCGTCTTTATCACGCCGTTGCTTCGGAGTGTGCCGGGCATGTCGAAGAACACCACGTCGGGTTTCACGTCCTCAGTGGCAATCATCCTCTCGGCATCGTCGAGGGCGTTCACCGCATTGCTTTTGACGATGGTGTAGGCGTTCTTTTTGATCCGGCGGAAATGGTCGCAAGCGAGAGCCTTGAAGTAGGTGCTGCTGTCGATAAGCCCCATTTCGTGTTCGCGCAGCCCGTGGATGCTGTGCTGCGGGTCGTCGCAGTCCACGACGGCGACATTGTAGCCTTTCACGTTGTGCAGGTAGCTGGCGGCAAGTGCCGTGACAGTGGATTTGCCGATGCCACCTTTCTGTGTTGCGAATGCAACGAAGATTTCCTTACTCATAGTTCCATTTATTTTAATTGTTGATGATTTGTTTTTCTGTTTCCATACGGATTTGGCTGTCGCACCATCCGCTTCCGTGACTACACACGCAGGCGGGTCGTCGCGTATCCGGTTCTGTGGTGAAGCGGTGCGTCGGACAAATGGTGATTGACGACATTGCGTCATGAAGTCATTGAATCCATACGTCACCGAATTGTCGGAGAACCGGGTTTCCGACGGTTCGGGTATCCGTTTCGGCAAGTATCCGAAGAAGCGGATTTCCGGGTATTTGAATGTTCCGTTTATCATATCTTCAAATCGTTCGTTTCTTGAATCATGCTGCAAATAAACAAGTATATTTTGGAACCTGTATCACTTCTCCGGCAAGTGGCGGCACGTTGCGCCGGTTGGCAGTCATTGACCGGGTCAAGCATCTGTCCGATACCGCTTTAAGGGCGTAACTTTGCACCCGGACAGCAGGGTTCGCCGATGACGCGCGGCCCGGAGTCCTGAAAGGTATTTTCCCAATCCGTCCCCTGACGGATTTTTATGTTCACCTGAACATAGCAAGATGTCTTTTCAGCCGCTCAAAATATTTTGAGCAGCCACGAAAAGCACTTGCCCTTGCAGGGGGCGGGCTTTCCCTCCGAAGTCGGGAAGCCTTTCAGAACTGCGGTGCTGTAATCCGAAGCGGCGGCTTATGCCGTCAATCCGCTAAATCCAAAGTAATATGAAAGAGAAAAGGAAAAGCAAATCAGGGAGAAATCCCAAACTTGATCCGGCGGTGTACCGGTACACCGTCCGTTTCAACGAGGAGGAACACAACCGTTTCCTCGCCATGTTCGGAAAATCGGGTGTCTATGCACGGTCTGTTTTCCTCAAAGCGCACTTCTTCGGGCAACCGTTCAAGGTGCTGAAGGTGGACAAGACGTTGGTGGACTATTACACCAAACTGTCGGATTTTCATGCACAATTCCGTGCCGTGGGTACGAATTACAACCAAGTCGTGAAGGAACTGAGGCTGCATTTTTCAGAGAAAAAGGCGATGGCGTTGCTCTACAAATTAGAGCAACACACCGTCGAACTCGTGAAACTGAGCCGCCGGATTGTGGAACTTTCAAGGGAAATGGAGGCAAAATGGTCGCAAAAATCAGTGTAGGAAGTTCGTTGTACGGCGCGATTGCCTACAACGGGGAGAAGATTAACGAGGCGCAGGGGCGGCTTCTCACCACCAACCGCATCTACAATGACGGTTCGGGAACGGTGGACATAGGCAAGGCGATGGAGGGTTTTCTCACCTTCCTGCCACCGCAGATGAAGATCGAGAAGCCGGTGGTGCATATCTCTCTCAACCCGCACCCGGAGGATGTGCTGACCGATATTGAGTTGCAGAATATCGCCCGCGAGTATCTGGAAAAACTCGGTTTCGGAAACCAGCCTTATCTTGTATTCAAGCACGAGGACATCGACCGCCACCACCTGCACATCGTGACGGTCAACGTGGACGAGAACGGGAAAAGGCTCAACCGGGATTTTCTCTACCGCCGCAGCGACCGTATCCGCAGGGAACTGGAACAGAAGTACGGATTGCATCCGGCAGAACGTAAAAATCAGAGATTGGATAATCCGTTGCGCAAGGTGGCCGCATCGGCAGGTGATGTGAAGAAGCAGGTAGGCAACACCGTGAAGGCTCTGAATGGGCAGTACCGTTTCCAGACGATGGGCGAATACCGTGCGCTCCTTTCCTTATATAATATGACGGTGGAGGAAGCGAGGGGCAACGTGCGCGGACGGGAGTATCACGGGCTGGTCTATTCCGTCACGGACGACAAGGGTAACAAGGTGGGCAACCCGTTCAAATCCTCGCTTTTCGGGAAGTCCGCAGGCTATGAAGCCGTACAGAAGAAGTTTGTCCGTTCCAAATCGGAAATCAAGGATAGGAAACTGGCAGACATGACGAAACGCACCGTCCTTTCCGTGCTGCAAGGCACTTATGACAAGGACAAATTTGTATCCCAACTCAAAGAGAAGGGCATCGACACCGTACTGCGCTACACAGAGGAAGGGCGCATCTATGGGGCTACCTTCATCGACCACCGCACGGGATGCGTGCTGAACGGTTCGCGCATGGGTAAGGAGCTTTCGGCGAATGCCTTGCAGGAACACTTCACCCTGCCATACGCCGGACAACCGCCGATACCGCTATCCATCCCTGTGGATGCTGCGGACAAGGCACACGGGCAGACCGCCTACGACAGTGAAGATATATCGGGCGGTATGGGCTTGCTCACTCCCGAAGGTCCGGCGGTAGATGCCGAGGAAGAGGCTTTCATCCGGGCGATGAAGCGCAAAAAGAAGAAAAAACGCAAGGGCTTGGGTATGTAATCAGAGTATCAACAATTAAAAAATCAATGTATGTCACAACAAGAAGACGATTTGAGGGCATTGGCGAAAATCATGGATTTTCTGCGTGCCGTGAGTATCATTTTAGTGGTCATGAACGTGTACTGGTTCTGCTACGAAGCCATCCGGCTGTGGGGCGTGAACATCGGCGTGGTGGACAAAATCCTTCTGAACTTCGACCGCACGGCGGGGCTGTTCCATTCCATTCTCTACACGAAGCTGTTTTCCGTCCTTTTGCTTGCCTTGTCCTGTCTGGGTACGAAGGGTGTCAAGGGTGAGAAAATCACTTGGGGGAGAATCTGGACAGCATTTGCCGTCGGGTTCGTGCTGTTTTTCCTGAACTGGTGGTTGCTGCCCCTGCCGCTGCCGCTTGAAGCGGTGACGGGACTGTATGTCCTTACCATTGGAACGGGCTATGTCTGCCTGTTGATGGGTGGTCTGTGGATGAGCCGCCTGTTGAAACACAATTTGATGGAGGATGTTTTCAACAACGAGAACGAGAGTTTCATGCAGGAAACGAGGCTTATCGAAAGCGAGTATTCGGTCAATCTGCCGACACGTTTCTATTACAGGAAACGCTGGAACAACGGTTGGATCAATGTAGTTAATCCCTTCCGTGCGTCCATCGTGTTGGGTACGCCGGGCAGCGGCAAGTCCTATGCCGTGGTAAACAATTTTATCAAGCAACAGATTGAAAAGGGCTTTAGTCAATACATCTACGATTTCAAGTATCCCGACCTATCTACTATTGCCTACAACCATTTGCTGAACCACCCGGACGGCTACAAGGTAAAGCCGAAGTTCTATGTGATCAACTTCGACGACCCGCGACGCTCTCATCGGTGCAATCCCATTCACCCGGATTTTATGGAAGATATTACGGATGCCTATGAGAGTGCCTACACAATAATGCTCAACCTCAATAAAACGTGGGTGCAAAAGCAGGGCGACTTCTTCGTGGAGTCACCTATCATTCTGTTTGCCAGTATTATCTGGTATCTCAAAATCTATCAGAACGGGAAGTTTTGCACGTTTCCCCATGCTATCGAGTTTCTGAACCGCCGTTACGAGGATATATTTCCGATACTGACCTCTTATCCGGAGCTGGAGAACTACCTTTCGCCGTTCATGGATGCGTGGCTTGGAGGGGCTGCGGAGCAGCTCATGGGTCAGATAGCGTCGGCAAAAATCCCGCTTTCGAGGATGATTTCACCGCAGCTCTACTGGGTGATGTCAGACAGCGAGTTTACGCTGGACATCAACAATCCCGAAGAGCCGAAAATCCTCTGCGTGGGTAACAATCCCGACCGTCAGAATATCTACGGTGCGGCACTCGGTCTGTATAATTCCCGTATCGTGAAGCTCATCAACAAGAAGGGGATGCTGAAGTCATCGGTCATCATCGACGAGTTGCCCACAATATACTTCAAAGGGTTGGACAATCTTATAGCTACCGCCCGAAGCAACAAGGTTGCCGTGTGTCTGGGCTTTCAGGATTTCAGCCAGTTAGTGCGTGACTACGGGGACAAAGAGGCGAAAGTGGTGATGAACACTGTCGGCAATATTTTCTCCGGTCAGGTGGTGGGGGAAACAGCCAAGACGCTCTCCGAGCGGTTCGGTAAGGTGTTGCAGAAACGGCAGTCCATCTCCATCAACCGGCAGGATGTTTCCACCTCCATCAACACGCAGATGGACGCGCTCATTCCACCGAGTAAGATTTCCGGGCTTACGCAGGGAATGTTTGTCGGTTCTGTATCCGACAACTTCAACGAGCGTATCGAGCAGAAGATTTTTCATTGCGAGATTGTGGTGGATGCCGAAAAGGTGAAACGGGAAGAAAGTGCCTACAAGAAAATTCCCGTCATTACAAACTTCACGGACGAGGACGGCAACGACCGCATGAAGGAAACGGTGCAGGCGAACTACCGGCGCATCAAGGAAGAGGTGAAGCAGATTGTGCAGGAGGAACTGGAGCGTATCAAAAACGATCCGGTGCTGTGTAAACTGCTACCAGATAATGAGACTGTCTAACAAGTCCCCAAAATTGAAAATTATCCCTATCGAAGTTTGAAGTGACCCCCAAAAGTTGGATACAATTTTTTTGGGGGGCACTTCAGTTCTGACGGGTAAAATCGTAAAATTCGGACTTGTTAGACAAATACTTACGCGGTTTCAACCTCAGGTACTGAATCTATCGAATTGACAAATTTAACCAATTGCGGATCTGAATCTTTTTGTATGAGGTTTCGGAGACTCTTTTTCAATTCATAAGCATCATCCCCTGCTGTATTTATTAAATCCATATAAAAATCTTTGTTTTGCAGAATCAATGAACGGCATGCCCCATCGGAAATTACAGGTTTCACTATTTTATCAATAACGTCTCCAGCTTGACTTTTCAAATTACCATGCGATCTAAGCCATGTTTCGAAAAATTGAAACTTTATTGCATTGATAGTCTTTTTACCGATGCAGAAATCATTTCTTATATCGGTAACTGTCGATTTAATTTTTCGTTTATCCAATCTTTCAACTATATTCTTGAAACAATTAGGGAAAGGATTCAAACTTTGAGTTCCAGAAGCAATATCCATCAGAATCTTTTTGCCAAATTCAGTCAAGTTATCTGGCAAGGATTTGATTTTAGCCAGTAAATGTTTTATTGCGACAAACCAATAATATGATGTATGTGCTGTTCTTTGGGCGTATAATGTATCAACACTTATTTCAGACAACGCTTCGAACGCTATTTTATTGATATGATCGGTCAGGACATTGCTTATTTTAGTGGTCAAATCGTAAAAAGATGCGTCAGGAATTACATCTTTAATATTGTTCTTAGTGATATACTTATCCAAATCGGTATTCCACTCTGCTAAATGCTCGATAAATACCTCATCCGTTACACCTATTCTGTTCTTAATATCTTCAAATTGGGGCAATATGTCTGAGAGCAATAATTTATAGCCAAGTTTATGATTTACCATGTATTGTAGTGTTTCATTTAATAGCGGTATATTCCATCCCACACTATTTACTAATAAGTCTCCATGATCCACATAATAGTCCATGAGTTCTGCAACATATTTTATATCTCCACCCTCTATTAAGGAAACGGAATGACCATGTGCCAATTGCATGGCGACTAAATCGTAATATCCAGACTCTTTAATGTTTCGGCCATCAGTTTCTAATTCAGAATGCAACTGATTTATGTAGGTTGAATCTAACGTTACAGGTAAAGGTCTTTCTTCGTCAGATGCCAATAAACGATAGGTTGTAAATATAGCCCCTATATTATCTTTATTTACATTCTGTTCATCAATGCAATTCGTGATCGCTTGCAAAAGCGTTGGAAACGTATAGGTAGAATTATCTTTTAACGTTTTTACAATATCTGCATGGTCGAAATTATCGGGTAGTAAGTTTGCCAAATAATTATCGAGCGCCTCCGAATTTGTTGCTACTTGATAATATTTATATGCTTTAGTTGTCGCGTTATCCCGATAGGCAGCATCTGTTGCATTTGCAGCTTGAATATAATCGATAAATGTATTTGGCTTGACTGTTTTTGCTTCAATCAATGACGTAAAATCGCACGCCAACTTATTTTGCGCAATAAACCTGTCTATTGCATCTAACGTTTTGAAATAGTCGCCGCCATTGAAGTCATTGAACCGAACTATCTTCTTATATAATTGAGCAATCACATGGTTTTGGCTTTCCGTGTCTAAATGCAACAGCAGTTCTTGGTATTCGACAGGGAACACCTGCTTCTCTATGGATTCTTTTAATTTCAATTGTGCTATTCTTTGCCATACACGCAGAATAACATCGCTCTTTCGAGTTAATTTATGCAAACAATGTATAATCTTATCGATAAGCGCATTGTCCATACATTGTATAACTTCTTCTAATACAGTGTCAAATTGTTTATTAGTCTCTGCATATTGATTTATGTCGTGGTCTTCTTCTCCGTTGATGCAGCCTTCAATATATTTTTTCAATGGAATTTGTCGAGCATCTTCAACATCGACACCATATACCAAAGCTGCAATTTCGCGTTGTGTTTGCAGATCATTGTTAATTATTGTTTGAATGCCATTCAGATAGTCGCCGGACAATATTTGTTCTACTGGATTTGCCAGAATATCCGTCTTCTTCAAACAGAACAATGCTATGTTTATCATCAAAATTTCGTTACACCACTCTTGTTTAAGAGCGACCATCTCATTGATATATGATATAATTTCCCTAACATTGGCATTAGGATTTACCAATCTGAATATCCGATTTATAGTTTCTTTCGCTTCATTTTCTGTTTCTCCAAATGCTTCAACAAACAGTTTGTTGAATATACTTCGATAGTCGGTAATAACAGGAGGAGCAACACGATAAACAATAGGGAAAGTTTTATTGATAAAATACTTGGTCAGTTGTTTCGTTTGTTCGTCGGTCTCATCTCCGAATGCACAAGCTAAATGTGTTTCATCGAAAGGAATAACAGCCCAAACATTTTCAAAACCGCTATCGGCGAAGAACGTATGGATAGAAGACCATAATTCTTTTACTTTTTCAGCGGGGAGACGATCCATGTTGTCAAAAACAAGGACTAATTTACGTTGTCCTTTTTCCTTGATAAAATCAGAAATGTCTTGCATCCATGTTTTGAACTCGTAAACCGTTGGTTCGTCTTCGCTCAAAGTCTCATAGCAAACGTCCTTTTCGACTTTATCTTGATAAATAGCTAACATATAACTCCATCCATATTTATGATCTTTGCTATATGCCCATTTCCAAACGCACAATGCAATAAGAACTGGCAGTGCAGCTATGATAATAGACAATAAAGAAAACCACCATGTTGTGGGTGTAGGTTTTACTGCATACGCAATAAATGTAAATATCGGAGTTAAAACTGCAACCAAAAATGCCGCAACCATACCATTACTGATAAGGGGATATTTTTCGGTTACGGTCTCCGTTTTACGGGCTAATAAATATTTCAGCTTTTCAGACCATGATACGGTTTTCGTACCTCCACCTTTGACTTTTATTGTTGCATTTCCAGATAGGATACCATCATCAATAAGTTTGCTTGTAAGCAATTCCAATATAGAGCGGCGTTGCAAGTCCTCTTGATGTCCCCATGCGTCATACTCAAAAAAGTAATAGTCGTCTGATAATTCACGTTCCAACATTTTAACCACGTTGGATTTTCCAGATCCCCAAATACCTTCGATGCCGATAATTCGAGGTAAAGTACATTCCTCATCCAATGAATCATTCTGACAAAAATGGCGAGCAATAGTTTTTGCCAACCTTTCTTGCGAACCTCCATCGAATTTGTCAATACCACACGGTTTATTTTGGATAAACCGCGGATATTGCTGTTTGGATTGTAGTTTTGTTTCCATATCATTAGTGTCCACTAAAAAATCATAAAAGTTCTTTGAAAATATTGAAAGTTAGGTTGTTACAAAGGTTTTGAGACCGCGCCGATTTGAAATTATCTTTGCCAGACCAACGTGGAATGGCATATGCATAACGGAAAATTCGTGTTCTCTCAGCTTTTAGATTTCCTTGATAAGGATAT
>CAJTFS010000006.1 GCA_910575495.1 Bacteroidales bacterium
ATATCCTTATCAAGGAAATCTAAAAGCTGAGAGAACACGAATTTTCCGTTATGCATATGCCATTCCACGTTGGTCTGGCAAAGATAATTTCAAATCGGCGCGGTCTCAAAACCTTTGTAACAACCTAACTTTCAATATTTTCAAAGAACTTTTATGATTTTTTAGTGGACACTAATGTCGAAATAAGGCAAACACCGATGTCGGTAATCGCGATTATGGATGGCGGAAACCATCCATAATTTCATAAAATACTTATTTGGGTAATCATCTGTCCCGTTTTTGATTCGACTATTTCTCCATGCGTTCGATTAAGGCCACTTTCAAACTATCGAGAAACGGAGTTTTCGTATTGCGAATCCGCATGTCGCTGAATGTTCGGGAAATATTCTTGTCCAATTCAATATTGAATACTGTTTGCAAATACTCGACAAGCTGTGTCATGGGGACATTACCGAACACCTTTCTGCTATCGCATGCGAAGATCAATTCGTAAAGATCCGTTTTTTGAGCAGACCATGTAATGCGTACTCTGGGTAGCGACAACGACGACCAGTGGTTCTCCAACCCGTCCAATTCTTTATTCAGATATTCCGTAAGAGACTCATTTGCCAACAACCGAGCTACGGTGAAATCACAATTGGTCGAAAACATCGGATCGCGTTCATAATAAAATGAATCGAAATAAAGAGCGACATCGGCGTGTCCGCGAAGATAATAGATCGAATCCAGATGGGTAAGCCCTGAACGGTAATAACGGACAAAATCGGAACGTTTGGAGTTATAGCGATTGATGCCTTTAATCTCATCAATCAAATACGCTCTTTGCGATTCGACGCCTTCCGGTCGGTTCATTTCGATGTTATAAACTTTCCGCCAATAAATCAACCCGGAGCACAAACGGGGTTTGATTTCTTTGAAAAAGTGTATCTCTTCCGCATCATCGTGAAAGGTATAACCGGCAATGAAATTTTTTAATCGGTTGAAGGCTTCGGCATAAACGAGTGAGGCATCGTACGATTTTTTCATGATGTTCAGATCGGATGACAAAATCGGTTGTAGTTTTTTGTCCATCTCGCATTTCAAATGTTCGATAAATGTAACCATAGCTTTGTGTTTAGGATTGGTATTTAACAGAATTGCATAGAATAAGGCGTGAAATCATTTCCACGCCTTATTCGAGCTCATTAAATTATATTATTTATTGAATATGCAAAATACACTGGGTATTAGCTTTTTATAAGTAGCATATACCGCATAAGGTAATGGATTTTGAATTTTATTAGGTATTATAACTGCAAAATTTTATGTATTTGCTTTTACTATTCCGTTGACAGGATCGAACCGCACGCCGTCGTTGCTGAAGAGCCGCTCGATATGGCCGCTGCGGGCCATCTCCGCCGTCGGGAGACAGTGTAGCTGCGGCGGGTCGATAAGTGCGATGCTGTCGGCGAGCGACAGGGCGATGTCGAGTTCGTGGGTGGAGAACAAGATGCACTTGCCCTCGTCGTGCGTGAGGCGGGCGAGCAGCGAACAGAGTTCGTAGCGGTTGGGCAGGTCGAGAAACGAGGTGGGCTCGTCGAGCAGGATGATGGTCGTGGACTGCGCCAGTGCGCGGGCAATCATAATGCGCTGGCACTCGCCGTCCGACATCTTGTCCATTGTCCGACTTGCGTAAGCCTCCATGCCGACCGAGGCGAGCGACCGTGCCACAATCTCCCTGTCGGCATCCTGCATCCGTCCTATCCAATTGGTGTAAGGTGCGCGGCCGATGGCCACCACGTCCTCGCATTTAAGGTTGGCGATACGCGTGCGCTCTGTCGTGACGAATGCCAGCTTCTTTGCCATTTCGTCGGCTCTCATGTCGGAAATATCACGTCCGTCGAGCAGAATTTCGCCCGCATAGCGGCGTTTGAGTCCCGCTATGGCGCGCAGCAGCGTCGATTTGCCCGTACCGTTGCGTCCGATAAGGGCCGTCAGCGAACCTTTCGGAATAGCGGCATTCACTTCGCGAAGCAGTGTGCGTTCGTCGTAGCCGATGGAGAAATCGTGCAGTCGTATCATGCCGTAAAGGATTTGTTGCGCAACACCACCCACACCACAATCGGGATTCCCAACAGCGCGGTAATGGCGTTTACGGGCAAGGTGAAGAGTTTGGAAACGAGGTCGCAGAGGAGCAGCACCGCCGCGCCCGAAAGAATCGTGCCCGGCACGAGCACGCGGTGGTCGCCACTGCGGAACAGCATCCGTGCGACGTGGGGCATAGCAAGACCGATAAAACCTATCGGGCCGCAGAAAGCCGTTACTGTGCCGGCCAGCAGTGTTGTCGAGAGAAACAGCAGTCCGCGCGAGCGGCGGATATTCAGCCCCATAGTTACGGCATATTCCTCTCCGAATAGCAGGAGGTTGAGCGGCTTGATCGTGATTACCGCCAGCAGTAAGCCGGCGATAACCGACGGCACGAGGACAGCGAGCTGTGGCACCGTCACGTCGCCGAGCGACCCCATCGTCCAGACGACGAAGGCTTTCAAGGCCTCCTCTTTGCTTAGGTATTGCAGGATTTGCACTACGGCACCCACACCGGACGAGAACATCATGCCGAGAATCAGGATGACCATGATGTCCTTGATGCGGTGGCCTACAGCAGCGATTACCAGCAGCACAGTCGCAGCTCCCGCCCATGCGGCCGTAGCGATGCCGATCGTCGACCCCACGCCGGCAAGCACCACGAGTGCCACGCCGAGACTCGCGCCCGAACTGATGCCGAGCACATAGGGGCCTGCCAGTGGATTTCGAAACAGCGTCTGCATCTGCAATCCGCTGACCGACAGTGCCGCGCCCGCCAACAGAGCCACTACCGCCTTTATCAGGCGGATGTTCAGAACGATTTTAGCCGTAGCCTGCGGGCAGTCGCCGCCCGTCAGAGCCGCCCACACGTCGCCGAGGGGAATGCGCACCGCACCGACGACCAGATCCAGCAGGAAAAGGCCGACCGTAAGCACGGACAAAGTGACAAAAAGCATGGCGGAACGCGAACGCATCTATTTCAGCCGTTTGTAATAGACGAACGGTTCCTCCACCAGTTCGGGGTGGAATATCTTCACCAGATCGCGCAGCAAGAGGTCGGGATGCACGACTGCTGATTCGAAGTAGTCGTTGCCTCCGGCGGCGTTGGTGCAGGCGTTGTTGTTATAGACATCGCCGTTCAGGAAGCAGCGCGTATCGACGAACTTCGGGCAGGCGGCTTTCACTTCGCCAAGCGTGTTCGCCATACCCACGTTCAGCCACATATCGGCAGCCGACGCGAGCAGATAGGCTTCCTCCATGTCGATAGGCGTCGAGGCGTTGCCCATGTTCTTCTTGTAGATGTAATCGCCGCCCGCATCCTTAATCAGCCGCACGGCATAGCTTTCGGTCGAGGGCATGAACCACGAATCGCCGTAGGGCATGTTGAGCATCACCGACGGCGCGTCGAGGGTGTTCTCCGCCACCCGCTGTTTCAGTGCATTATAGCGGACGGGGATTTCCGCGAAGACCTTTTCACCCTCCGCACGTTTGCCGACGACCTCCGAGAGTACTACCAGCCACTCGGCTTTGCCCAACGGCGACTCTTCGAGGTAGTCGCCGACGTAGAGGAACGGGATGCCCAACTCGCGGAGCTTCGGCTCCATGCCGCTGGCACCGTTCACGCCGTAGAGCAGCACGAGGTCGGGATCGAGCGACAACAGCAATTCATAGTTGATATTCCCTTCGTAGCCCACGTCGCCGATGCGGTCGCGGCGCGCCTGAATGTCGGGATTGGAGATGTAGTCGATGCCCGATACGCCGACCACGCGGTCGACCTCGCCTATGGCGTCGAGCATGGCGATATGGGTCGAGGACATCGCCACGATACGTTCGGCATCGCCTTCAAGCACCTGTCCGTCGAAGCCCTCGGGAGCGGTTTCGCCGTCGCGGGCGATGAATAACTGCACGGCGATGCCGTCCGCGCCCTGCCACGGATTCGTGACGGTGAGCAGTACGCTTTGTTTGCTGTCGGCCCCCTGAATGTCGAATCCCGAAGCGTATTCGAGCATGTAGACCGGCTTGTCAAAATCTTCGAGCGAAACGCTCTTGCGACCACAGGCCGCGACGACTATCGCGCACAGAGCGACTACCGCCAACTGAATCCATCGTTTCATAGTTCTTTTATTCGTTTTCATTCGGTTCAAAAAAGGGGGAAACGGGGCTGTTCGTCCGTTTCCCCTCGATAGCATGGGCGAAAATCCGATTAAGTCGTTATGGCAAATAACACTCTGCAACTAATCTCTAATCAGTCTTTCGGCTTTCGTCCATACAAAACACCGCAGCGAATAATCTTTTACGAAGAAGGTTTGCAAAGGTTTCCGCGATGAAAAGGGACGCTGCCGTTATCTCTATCTCTTTTTACCCCATTTGGGCCGTATATCGAGGAATACCTCGAAATTCATGCGCGGCATGGGACGCGAGAGCACCGATTCGTACTCTTCGTTGAAAAGGTTCTTTACGGCTACCTTGACCGAGAAATCCGACCAATGCAGCGAAAAGAGTTTTTCCAGCGATACGTCGCTCATGTAGTAGGGCAATACGCGCGAGATCTTGCTTTTCATGTCGTTGTCCGAGGTAGTGAAACGCTCGCTGTAATAGCACCACTTGTAAACGAGACGCCACGATCGGTACGACAATCGGCCTGTCGCCGAAGCGGAGTATTCGGGGATATAGACCAACTGTTTGCCGATCGCCTTGTCGGCCCAGTCCACTGGGTCACCGTTGTTGATCGAGGGTGTCCACGAAAACGAGACGTCTGCGCCCAACTGCCAGTTCTTCGAGAGCCGCACCGTCGCATCGGCTTTCAGTTCGACGCCGTACGCGTGTACCTCCTTGACGTTCTTCGGCGTCCAGAAACCCTTGAACGTCGGCAGCCACACGATCCAGTCGTCGATATACGAGTCGAACCACGTCGCCGAACCGTTGAGCGAATAGATGCCCTCCTTACCCACGGCGAACGAAAATCCGGCGTCGTAGGTGAACCCCTGCTCCTTTTTCAGATCGGGATTGCCGCCCGGCAGGAAGTAGAGGTCGTTAAGCGTCGGAAAGCGATAGTTGCGCGATACGGAGGCTTTGACTACGATGCTGCCGCGTTTCGAGACCACATAGTCGGCGAAAAAGGCCGGAATGACGGGCGACCACTCCTCGCCGTACATCTCTTCGCGCAAGGCCACCGACACTCCCAACCGGTCGGTCGGCATCCACTTGGCCGAGGCATAGGCCGATACTTCAACGCGCCCCTTATCATATCCCACGACCACTTTCTTGTTATTTCCCTGCGCCAACGACTGCGAATTGAGTTCGAGGACATTCTTGTCGCGGCTCTCCACGAAATGCTGGTGCACCGAGACATTCGCCATGAAGAGCCATTTCTTGCCGATGTAGTATTCACCCTCAGCCTGTCCGTACAACGTGTTTATCTTGCTGCGCGAGCGGATCATCTCCGCCATCGTGCCGTTGCCTTTGTCCTTCGAGAAATCGTAGCCCTGTCCCGTATGGATATAGCCGGCGCGCAAGCCTACTTTGTAGTTGCCGCGCAGCCGGTCCCACGACAGAATGCCGCGAAAGGTCTGCTCCGTCTGCTCGTTCACGTATTCGTCGTCCGAGCGGTGATCGACCGACAGCATCGGCACGCCGCGCTTCGAGTCGAGGAACCACGCCTGCAATCCGAAGCGGTCGCCGCGGCCGGTATTGTAGTACACCTCCTGCAAGATGTGAAAATCACGGAACGCACCGCATTTGTTGCGTTCGGTAGGATAGTAGGTGCCGACGATTTGGTGGTCATCGTCATAGATATTCATCTTCTTGTTGTAGTTCCTGTACTTGAAATCGTTGTCGGAAGATGAATAGACCGCACGGGTCGAGACCTGCCAATGCTTGTCGCCGTAAGTCAGGCGCAAAAATTCGTCGAACGTCTTGAACGACCCGACGCCCTGCACGTATTGCAACCCGAATCCGTCGGCTTCGGCGGGTTTCGTGGAGAGTTTCACGGCACCGCCCAGTCCGCCGCCCGTCTCGTTGACCGACGAGGTGCCGTGCAGCAGCGAGGCGTCGTCGATGAAGTAGGAGGGAATCATCGAAAAGTCGGTCATGCCGAGCATCGGCGAGTTGATGCGCATGCCGTTCCATGTTACCTGCGTATGCGAGGGCGACGTACCGCGGAACGCTACGGTCGAGAGCGAGGCGCGACCGTACTGCTTGACGAAGATCGAGGTATTGAACGTCAGCACGTCGGCCATCGAAAGGGCGATATTCTCTTTCAGCACCGTCGAATCGAGTTTGGTCTGCTGCATACCGATTTCTTTCATCGGCCGCCGCGCCGTAACGTAAACCTCCGGAATCGGCTGGACGAACGACGGATTGTCGTTCCACCAGCCTTTGCCCGATCTTGCGGGCGGTTGCCCGTCGCTCTTCGACTTTTCCTGCGCGAAGCCGGAGAATCCGAGAAGCAAGGCGAATAGGAATGCCGTCAGTTTCTTCATAAGGAAAGTAAACCGCCTACGGCCCGTAAAGGTCGCAGACGGTTTTCGAAATGGTTATTCTTTCTTGTATTTTCCATTCTTCATGTCCTGCCATGTCGGACTATAGGAACAATCCTCGTGGACGAACCATGTTTCGTCCGATAATTGTCCGACAACAGGTGCAAAGGCACTGAAATCCGTAACCGAACACCCTTCGATATGTACGGATCCGATCTTTGCGATGACAGGAAGTGCGATTCGTTCCAGAGGGGCGGCCGGTGTCATTCCCGGACCGTTTTGGTGGATCTGGAAAATCCCATCCACCTCTTCGAGTAAAGGCAGTGACAGCTCTTCCAAATACGACATGCCGCCGCCCAGCCCGAGGTCGAGGGTAAAGCCGGCGCCGCCGATCTTCCGCAGTTTAGGAAGATGCAGACCATCGTAGCTTGTAAGCGCGCAGGAGCCGTACAGGGCTTCCTTGTAATACTTATCGTTCGCCCCCGCCTTGTAGTATGCCGGATCGGCGGCCGTACCGATCTCCTCCAATTCAGGCATATCGATAGCTGCGTAAATATTGGTACTGTCGAAGTAAAGTTGGCCGCCAATCTTGCGCAGGACGCGGAAGTCGCACGCCGTTCCGCTATCGTCGCTGACGTTGTCGCTTACGGCCAGATAACCACCTACTTCGATAAGTTTCGGATAACCGATCTTTTCGACATCGTTCAACAGGTTGCCGCCGACCTTTTCGAGCTGGGGCGTAGAGATCGTCGTTTGAGGACCGTTACTGAACGAAACATCGCCCCGGACACTCTTCAGCGAAGAGAACGAGCAGTCCATTCCGGGTACATAAACGAGTCCTGCAAGCTCTTCGACGCCATCAACCTTGCCCAACAGTTTGTTGTACCGCAGTTCGAGCGTTACATCCGCCTGCACAGGCAACGTAAGCGTTGTAATAAGATTCATGTTGGTAAGCAGGAGCCGGCCACCGCCCGAGAAAGTCGTTTGGGAAAGATTCAGCGGATCGGGCACTTTACTTAAGTTGACAAGCTCGATGCCTTTTACCTTGATTCCGTTCAGAGAAGGTATCTCGCGAAGTTCTGCGAACGCAGAGAGGACGATCGTGCCGTCCACTTCCGACAGAGAGTTCATGTCGATGGTCTTGACGCCCGTATTCATCGCCATGCCGCCGATAGAGGTGGCGTCGGTGTTGGCGATAAGCTGAATGTCGCCGCCCACCTCGGAAAGCACGGGCAACGAAATCGTCTCGAACTCGTATGGAATCGTCGGCAACAGCACAGCTCCGGCCGAAGTCAGCGCTTCGAATTTCACGGCGTTGAGTTTCGCAAAGTTCTTGATGTTGATTTTACCGCCGACAGATGCAAGTGCTTTCATCTCGACAATAGTCATATCGCCGCCTGCCTTCTCCTCGTTCGAGCCCTGCAACTCGAAATCGCTGCCGACTGTCGCCAAAGCGGGCGTCGTTACCGACGTAAGCGCCGCCGAGCGCATGACCAGCGAACCGCCGATTGCCGTCAGTTTCTCGGCTTCGAACCACTGCAATTTGTCGTTGCATATCGTTATGTCGCCCGCAATCTCTTCGAGCGATCGGAGGCTCACATAGTAGAGTTCGGGAGCGGTAGACGCCGCCTCGGTCGAGCCGATGTGCAGGCCGCCAATCTTCACAACATTTTCCAGACCGTCCAGTGTCGTGCCCTTATAGGTGTCGTTGATGACGATGTCGCCTTCGACCTGCGTGAGTGCCGAAAGCGCCTCGATGTTTGTCACGGAGTTGTCTCCGCTCGCCTCGCCGACGATAAGGTTGCCCTTGATGATCGTCACGCCTTTGTCGGCGAATGCCTTGACCTCGGCATCGGTTTTAAGCACGACATCGCCCTCTTCGCGGATATCGTCTTTTACGACGAGGTATTTGTAGTCGTTCGTCCGACCGTTGTAGGAGGTCACGCGGAACTGACGTTCGGTATTCCAATCGGTGATTTCGGCCGGATCGGGCATGATCGTCGCCGACGGCGTGTACTTGAATTCGGCCGCAGCTCCGTCGAGCGATACGTTGTAGGGAACCGTTACGGTAATGTCGTTCCCTTCGATCGCCGCAGCATAGGAGGTTTCGCCGACGGTCAGCACCACCGATGTGATGAAGTTGTCGTCCGCATCTTCAGGAATCGGATTGATCGGATCGTCATCGCTGCAACCGGCCAACATCAGAAAACCGACGGTGACCAACAATAGCATTTTTTTCAAATTCATAATTTTATATAGTTTCTGGTTATTTATTGTTTTCGTTATCGGTCGCAACGGACAAATCCGAGAAAGAGAATACCTCCGTCGAGACCTCTCCGAGCCAGCCGCTCTTGACCTGCACGCCCGTCTGAACCTTGATGAAGTCCACGTATTGGAGATCGACCGGCGTGCCGTCACGATACATGGCATTGGCGATGCGGAAGCCATTGGTCTGGCCGCTGCCGTCTACCACGTCGCCGCCGAGGTTGTCTGTTTCGCTGAAATTGTCGACATACCCCCAGCCATAGGATTGATTATCCCAGTATCCAGTGGTCGGGTCCTGCACATTGTTCGGAGCCAGACGGGTTCCGTAAAGAGTGTAGGTATCCGATTTGATCCAAGCAGGATAGTAATAATCCTGCTGATGGTAAGTAATCAGGTAATCGATGCACCCCGATTTGCCCTCCGAATCGGTCCACTGCACGTCCATCTGTTTGCCGGCGGGACGATAATAAGTGACAGCGTAATTCTGAATAGTCCCCTCCTTATCCGTGTCGCTGCCGCGCAGTTCGTACCACTCGTCATCGGGCTCGCCGTTTTTATTGATGTCCTGCATAACCCAAACGATACCCGGTTCCGACGATCCGTCGAAAGCGTTGCCCTGAATCGTGAAGTCGTATTCGCCCTCTGCCGTCGCCCGTTTGGGGATACTATGGTCGAAGCCTACGACGATGTAGCCGCCGAAAGCACCAAGCGACACCCATATCTTCTCTTTCAGACGCCCCTCGGCATAAGCTACAGCTGCCTCCTGCGTCGTCTCCGTGCCGTCGAACCCGCCCGTCTTCATCTCGCCGACGAACTGTCCCGGAGCAGGTGTATATTCCCATACCTTGTTCCACAGCGGAGAACTGTCTCCCGTGGCCGGACGGTAGCGGTCCTCTTGCGCAGCATCGACGCAGGTAACCTTTACCTCGGCCGTGAACGCCGTTTCGGCACGGATAATGTTGCGGGTAAGTTGTTTGGCCTGCTGCTTCGCTTCGCTTACCGTAACCCGGACGATATGCTCTCCCGCTTCAGTCGGTGTGTACCGGAACATGCGCGCTACGGCATCGGGAACCGTCTCGCCGTCCACGCTCCATACAAACTGCGGATTGTCGAAATAGGAGAGCTGCGGTTCGAGGAAGATCGGCGTGCCGATATAAACATAGCGGTCCGTCGATGTCCGGAAGATGGATTGTGTGTGGAAGAAAACTTCGTAAGGGAGTTCGTCCACGACTTCGAGCGTAATCTCTTTCGTCGTCTCGCCGTCGATATTCGAAGCGTGGCAAACAACCGTATAGGTGCCAAGCTCCGCCTCGTTGAACGTATAGGTTACGCTTTCGGACACGACCTCGCCCTCGCGCAGCCATTCGCATCGAAACTCCTCCAAATCGGAGTTCTGAATATCGGGTGTAAAGATGTAGTCCGTGTTTTGCAGTACCTTCAACCCTTTTGACGGCAGAGCCAGCGAAATGACCGGTGGAGCCATCTCCAACACCACCACTTTCAACTCCTCTTCGGCCTTGCCGTTTTCGTTCTGCACCGTGAACATTACGTACACTTCGGCCGCTTCGCTCCATGTATGGGTCAATGTCGGTTCCGTGGAGAGCAGTTTCCCGTCCAACGTCCACGAGAAAAGGGCGTTTTCTGCATACTGCACCGTTGGGGCGATGGTCAGTTCGCGGCCGACTTTTACCGTATAGATTCCATCCTCGCTGTCGAGCGTGATTTGCGGCGTCATTGGCTGGTCGATTTCGACCTGCCCGTCCTTGTTGCATCCCGCAAGAAAGACCGTAATCAAAAAGAGAGTGTAAAGTTTTTTCATAATCCGATGATTTTTATCTCCAGCAAAAAGCTCCCGGAATGATGCCGACGGTAAAAGTGTCGAGCAACTCGCCCTCGGCCGAATAGCGCAGCACCACGCCGTTCTGCACGTAGTCGATGGCATCGGCGATATAGACGTCGCCGTTTACGGGGTTGATAGTCAATCCGTAGTAAAGTGTGTTATGATATTCGAGAAACGGTTTTACCGGCACACGATCGGCTGTCACACCCATGCACCAAACCGAATTGTTGAGCCAGTAGACCTTGTCTTTCGTTCCGTTCAGCTGCACCTCCGAGGGCCAGTCGCCGAACTTGAACTTGAACTGCTTTTCGATTTTGAACGTCTCGGCGTCGATGCGATAGAGCGACGGCGCCTCGTGCCCGTAGGGCGATCCTTCGTAACCGCCGTCGGTAATCGTCCACATCTTATTGTTGCAATCCATTACCAGCGAGGTGGGTTGGATACCCACGACCAGTTCATCGACAACCTCATCAGTTTCAGTGTCGATTTTCAGAATACGGTTCTGGTACGACCAGCAATTTGTAAAGACGTATTTGCCGTATTGCACCATCTGCTCCGTAGAACCCGATTCGTAGTCCATGTCTGTCTCGACGTACCCTGTAATCTGGTAGGTCTTGGGATTGACGATATAGATGCGCGGATCCCATATCTGCGTCACATAGGCTTTTTCGTCCGATAGGAAATGAATGTATCTCGGCGAGGTAAAACCCGTAATGCGTCCCACCTCCTTGAACGTATTGGGGTCGATGGCGAAGATGACGCCCGAGTTGTTCACTACAATCCAGCCCAGACCGCCGTGCATGGTCATCGACTGCGCCACGTCGCCTAATTTCTGGGCATTGGCACGGGCGAATACCTCGTTCTCCACCCGTTTCGTTTCGGGATCGTAGTAGGATAACGACGCATTGCCGTACATGAAGTTCCCCTCGTTGGTAATGAACAACCCCTTGCCTGTAACCTCGCTTCCGTCACCGAAATTGCCGTCTATATAAAACGTTTCCTCGTCGATGGGACCATACCCCATACATGAGGTCAATAGGAGTGCGAATAAAAAATAAAATATACGCTTTGTCATGGATCAAACAAGTGGAAATGGAGACGAGCCATCTCCGGTTATTTAATTAGTTTCTAGAAATACGAACGTCGTCAATGCAGACATAAGCCGGCGTGTTCAACCCGTAGGCTCCTGAATCCGAACCCACGAAATCGAACTCGATACGATTTACGGCCTGTTTTTTGATGTTCGTCAGATCGAATAACGTCCACTCGGTAAGACAAACATTGCTTTCGTTCCGATAGTCCGCAAGATAGATTTCGTCCGTCGCCACAGGAGCCGTAGCTCCGGTCTTATAACCGCGAACCACCAGCTTGAACCAACCGTTCTTGCTCGGTAAGCTGCCCTGCGTGAAGCTGTTGCCATTGACGATTACGCCGTATGCGTAAGAAGAGTTGCAGACATACATTCGGTCGAACTTGCGTTCCGCATTGTTTGCCAGCGACATCTGCGCACAAGCGATGAATCCCGAGTAAGTGTCGGTATATCCGTAAACCACGCCGAAATTCGATCCGCTGTGTCCGGCATTTTCATTGGCATTATCTACGGACGCCGTATTGTAAACGCTGCATTGGTTTTGGTAGGAATACCACCAATCGCCCGAATGACCGTCGACGTTGGAGCGGATATTCCAGTTCGAAACGGCAATACCTCCGTTCCAATAATTATACGTGCCTCCGTAACCGTCTTCATTCAATCCGTATACGATGTTGAAAAGCCGAGCTGCTCGGTCGGTGTAGGTGGTGAAACGGGTCGGATTCGATCCAGTGTAGCCATCGTATAGATTGGCACCATAGGAAGTCGGACCGGCAAGCTGATTGGAGGATACATCATCGAAAGTCACTGTAACCCATTCACTTTCCACATTGGCTCGGGTGTCGGGAGCCGCTTCGTCATGCAGAGGTTCTGCGAAAAAATCGTCATCCGCATTGCAAGCGGAGAACGTCACGGCGGCCATTGCTGCAACGGCCATCGCCATCAATCTGAAATTCTTTTTCATAACCTTGTTTATTAAAAAGTTAAACAAAAGGTACGCACACGTCAAATCGTTCCTTGCGATGGATTCGCAACGAACGGGTGCGGACAAGTTATCAAAAAGAAATGTGAGGTATCTGTATGATGAACCTTGTTTCATTTTGATCGAGCGCCAATTACCCGTGGTCGCTGAATCACATTGCTCATCAAGCAGGTCTTCTGACTCGTCCCATTTGTCGCGCCTTCCCAGTTTACACCAGTGGCAAAGAGTGCGACAAACATTTGCGGGGACTTACAGCTGCAGGTACAGCTCGGATTTTCACCGAATTCCCTTTTAATTCCATGCAGGCGGTACGCCTATGGAAACTTGACTGGTACAAAGGTAGCATTTTTATTCTTTCGTTCTACTCTTTTTCTGATTTTTTGTTCAATTTTTTAATAGGTATAATCTATATTTATTTTGTAAGCACTTGTTTTTCATATGTGGAAACGCCGATATGGCTTGTAGTAGAGAATCGCGGCATCATCTAAAACAAACGGAGGTCGCCAGAAAGTGAATTGCGCAACGGCGCAGGGAATGTTCCGTATCATTCAGTCGATCCCGTCGCCGAAAGCGGAGCCATTCAAGCAGTGGATGGCTCAAGTCGCTGCCGACCGTCTCGACCAGATGCAGGACCCCGAATTGTCGATTCAGCAGGCGATGGCCGATTATAAGCAATTGGGGTATTCGGACAACTGGATCAATCAGCGATTAAAAGCGATCGAGGTGCGCAAGGACTTGACCGACGCATGGAAAAAGCGCGGAGTGCAGGAGGGGCAGCAGTTCGCTACGCTGACCGACATAATTACCAATACGTGGTCGGGTTTTACCACACGCGAGTACAAGGCGTACAAGGGACTGCATAAAGAGAACTTGCGGACAACATGACCAACACCGAGCTGATTCTCAATATGCTCGCGGAGGCATCTACCAAAGACATAACCGAGGTAACCGAGCCCCGAACGCTGGCGGCACACAAAGCGGTCGCACGGCAAGGTGGCACGATCGCCCGCAATGCCCGATTGGAACTCGAAGCCAGAACAGGCAAAAAGGTGGTTTCGCGTCTCAATGCCAAACAGGTCTTGGCTGCAAAGAACGCCGAACAAATCGAAATGTCAAAAGACGAAAAATAAATCGTTATAGATATTGCGAATAACGCAAAAAGAATTACTTTTGCAATAAGATTAACGAGTTGTTTGAAATCGTGAAAATGAAGTGATCTTACACACTTTACGATTTACTTATCCATTGCCTTTTTTCACGATGATTTTCTCATATCGCTTGCAGTCAAGCAATTATTTCCCACTGCATTAAAGATACGAATAAGCGAGGGCAAAAGCAAGCTCGTTTGCTTTTGCCGAGCGCTAAGGTTTGCTTGAACTTGGCCAAGGTGCCGTCCATCTAAGCCGCAGGCAAGCCAATTTCTTGGAGTAAGGAAATAATAAATAAGTATCGGCCGGGGACGTTTGCGACCTTGTTCATTTATTATTGATCGGCTGGGTCCGTTGCGTACAAACCGCGAAAATGACGGCTGAAAGCCGGGCGGGCCGGAGCCTCGCCCCGCGCAGGCCCGCAAATGCGTGCCCGCAGGCTCCGCCCCGAATCATTGTTGCAAAGCGGGCTGTGTCCGGCGTGCGATAAGGCGATCCTGTGCTTCAGGACCGGTGCCGAACCGGCGCGTGCCCCCTGTCTATGAAATCGTGCATGGTTCGCGGCGCTTTTTGTTGTGTTGTTCTCGGCGCTTCCGCGGGGTTCGAACCGTCCGGGGCGAGTTTGAAAAGTGCTCGCGGTTTGTTCGGCAGCGGGCGGTTCGCCTCATTTGCAGCGGTTTGTAAGCGGGGCTGAATTGCGTTCGGCTCGGCTCTCAACCAACACGCCCCCTCCTGCGGGCTTCCGCTAAAACGAAGCCGCGCTCCGAACGTGTCCGGAACGCGGCGGGGGAGGGAATCGGCCCCTTGCGTCAATAACCCAGGATGCGCAGCATCGAACGGTAGGACTGCTCCTTGGCGAAAAGCCGCGTATAGTATTCGTTGTCCGACTTGTCGCGGTCGATGATGACATGCTTGGGTGCAGGGATCAGGCAGTGCTGGATGCCGCCGAAGCCGCCCAGCGATTCCTGGTAGGCACCCGTGTGGAAGAAGCCGATATATTGCGTGTTGCCCTTTTCGAGCTTGGGCAGGAAGATGGCGTTGGTGTGGCACTCCGAGTTGTAGAAATCCTCGCTGTCGCAGGTCAGCCCGCCGAGGAAAACGCGCTGGTACTCCTTGTCCCAGTTGTTCACCGCCAGCATGATGTAACGCTGGTTGATGCCCCACGTGTCGGGCAGGGTGGTCATGAACGATGAGTCGATCATGTACCAGTTCTCGCGATCGTTCTGCTGCTTCTGGTTGACGATCGAGTAGAGCGCCGCGCCGCTTTCGCCCACGGTGAACGATCCGAATTCGGTGAAGATGTTGGGTTCTTCGATGTCGTTGCGCTGGCAGATGTTCTTGATCTGGGCGATGATCTCCTCGGTGAGGTATTCGTAGTCGTAGGTGAAGTCGAGCGAGTTCTTGACCGGGAAGCCGCCGCCGATGTTGAGGCTGTCGAGCTCGGGGCAGATGGCCTTCAGCTCGCAGTAGACGTTCATGCACTTCGACAGCTCGTTCCAGTAGTAGGCCGTGTCCTTGATGCCGGTGTTGATGAAGAAGTGCAGCATCTTGAGCTGGAACTTCTTGCTGTTCTTGATCTTGGCCTTGTAGAAGTCGACGATGTCGTTGTAGCGGATGCCCAGGCGCGAGGTGTAGAAGTCGAACTTGGGCTCCTCCTCGCAGGCGATGCGGATGCCGACCTTGCATTTCTTGGTGATGGCGCCGTCGAAAAGGTCGATCTCCTCCTTGTTGTCGATCACCGGGATGGTGTTCTCGAAACCGTCGTTGATCAGCTGGGCGATGTTCTCGACATACTGCGGGCGTTTGAATCCGTTGCAGACGATGTAGCGGTCCTTGTCCAGAATGCCGCTGTCGTAGAGCGCATTGATGATGTGGATGTCGTAGGCCGACGAGGTCTCGAGGTGGATGTCGTTCTTCATGGCCTCCTCCAGCACGAACGAGAAGTGGCTCGACTTGGTGCAGTAGCAGTAGTTGTAGGAGCCTTTGTAGTCGACCTTCGCCATCGCCACATTGAACATGCGCTTGGCCCGGTTGATCTGTTGGGAGATCTTCGGCAGGTAGGTGATCTTGAGCGGCGTGCCGTACTGTTTGATGAGTTCCATGAGCGGAATGTCGTGGAAATTGAGCTCGTTGTCTTCGACGGAGAACTCGTCCTGCGGGAAGTCGAACGACTGTTCGATCAGATCGATGTACTTGTCTTTCATGGTCGGTTATCGGTCTTCGGGTGAATCCGTCTTCGCTACATTGCAAATTTCGGGACAAAGTAGCTCGATCGGATTTTTGGTTGTTCGGGGATGCAAAGTAGGCGAATATTTTCGGGACGGCCAACATTTCGGCCGATTATTTTATGCCGGCTGTATGTTTTGTTGCATTTCGCCGCCGTCTGCGGCGGGTTTTGTCGCGTCCGGTTGTCGGGCCGGCGGTCTTTCCGGCGGGGCGCCTTGCGCTTCTTTTCGTCTCTCTGCCTGTCGGATGGCTCGTTCGATTTTTGTCTGGAGCACCGTCCGATGCGCTGTTCTTGCGGTCGGCAGGAGTTCGCGGCGGATGCCGCCGGCAGTGCCGGACCGGTGCGTGTCCGGTTGTTTGGCCGGGGCAGGGGCGTTCCGCAATGCGTTTGTCCGGCCCCGCCGGCCCGGATTCGCCGCGCTTCTTCCGCTTTTCGGAGTCGGAATTTTGGAATAAAGTGTGCCGTGTTTTGGTTTTTTCTTCGAAAAAGGGTAATTTTGAAGCCTGAAACCATAGGCAAATGTTGATTCGTATCATAGCGCAGTATCTGGAGTCGCACCGGCGGCTGGTCATCCCGCAGATGGGAGCCTTCATTGTCAAGGAACCCGGCAGCAGCGTGCTTTTCTCGGAACTGCTCAAGCGCGACGACGGCGTGTTGCAGTCGCTGCTGACGGCCGCCGGCATCGGCGAGGCCGCGGCGGCCGCCGAGATCGAGCGTTTCGTCGCCGAGGTGCGCCGCGCCGTCCAGCAGGGTCGGGAGTTCCCGCTCGAGGGGCTCGGCGTGCTGAAAGCAGGCCCCAATGCCACCATTTCGTTCGTCTATGCGCCGCAGACCGGCAAGGAGGCTCCTGCCTCCCGCACTCCGGCTGCCGGAGTGCCGGTCCGGCCGGAGGAGACCCCGACAGCTTCGGAGCCTGTCGGCGGACCGCGTCCGTCGGCTGCCGGCCGTGCGTCCGTGCCGGAGCCGGAAGCTCAGCCCCGGAAGACAGGAACGGCGGTGCGCGATCTTTACGGCGTCGAATCCGATGCGGCGGCGGAGCCCCGGGCGGCTCAGGCATCCGGCGCGTCCCAGCCGGCGCGTCCGGTTCAGCCGGAGTCCGAGATGCCGCGGCAGTCGACGCCCTCGCGTTTTCAGCTGGCCTCCAAGAAGCTCAAGCGCGACGAACTCTTTTCCGATTCCTACTACGGCCGTCTGCCGCGCCGTCCGGCCATCGAACAGACCGTCAACGTCAAGCGGCGCTCCGACCACTTCATCTGGATCGCGCTGATCGCCGCCGTGATCGCTCTGGGCGCCATTCTCTTCGGCCAGTGGTGCGATTCGTTCAACCGCGAGGGCGAAGAAGTCTACCTGGAGCAGCCGGCCGACATGCTGCCCGACGACATGCCCCGGTACTAACCCGATCATCTCCATGACAGAGACAACCACAGTCAAGCAACGTTTCGGCATCATCGGCACCTCTCCGCTCCTGGACCGCGCGCTCGAGGTGGCCGTGCGGGTGGCGCCTACCGATCTGACGGTGCTCGTCACGGGCGAGAGCGGCGTGGGCAAGGAGTTCTTCCCGCAGGTCATCCATGCCTATTCGGCCCGCAAACACAACAAGTATATCGCCGTCAACTGCGCCGCCATTCCCGAGGGCACCATCGATTCGGAGCTTTTCGGCCATGAGAAGGGCGCCTTCACCGGAGCTTTCGAGGCCCGCAAGGGCTATTTCGAGGAGGCCGACGGCGGCACCATCTTCCTCGACGAGGTGGCCGAGCTGCCCCATTCGACCCAGGCGCGCCTGCTGCGCGTCCTGCAGACGGGCGAGTTTCTGCGCGTAGGTTCATCGAAGGTGCAGAAGACCGACGTGCGCGTGGTCGCCGCTACGAACGTCGACCTGCCCGGGGCGATCGCTTCGGGCCGTTTCCGCGAAGACCTCTACTACCGGCTCGGCACGGTGCCCATCGCGGTGCCGGCCCTGCGCGAGCGTCCGGAGGATATTCCGCTGCTGTTCCGCAAGTTCGCGGCCGACGTGGCCGTGCAGTATCGCATGCCTGCCGTCACGCTCGACGACGGAGCCCGGCAGCTGCTGACGGAATATTACTGGCGGGGCAACATCCGCCAGCTGAAGAACGTGGCCGAGCAGGTCTCGGCCATCGAGCAGACGCGCGTCATCACGGCCGCGACGCTGCGCAAATACCTGCCCGAGCAGCATGCCGGAGCGCCCATGACCGCCGGAAGCATGCGTGCGGACGATACCGTGTCGGCCGAACGCGAACTGCTCTATAAGGTGCTTTTCGACATGCGGGCCGACATCAACGATCTCAAGCGTATGATGGCCGAACTGATGCAGGGTGCGGGCACGCATCGCCCCGAACCCGCTCCGGACATCAAGGCGCTGCTGCCCTCGGCCGCTTCGCCGGTCGTCGGGGCGGCTCCGGGGGGCGGCTATGCCGTGACTCCGGTTTTCGCCGAGAGCGAGGACGTGACCGACGAGCCGGTGCGCGAGCTGACCAAGGCCGACGTGCAGCGCGAACAGATCGTGCGGGCCCTGCGCAACAACCACGGCCGCCGGCGCGAAGCCGCCCGCGAACTCTTCATGTCGGAACGCACGCTCTACCGCAAGATCAAGGAGCTGGGCATCGAGGAGAATTAGCAAATCCACAAATATTCCGCATCATTGAACCGTTTTCGAAACATACTCGCAGCGCTGTTGTTCGCCGGACTGGCCGGCTGCGGCGTGTCGGTCAAATATTCGTTGTCGGGCGCCTCGATCCCGCCCGACGCCCGGACTTTCTCGGTGGCTTACTTCCCCAACAACGCCACGATGGTCTCGCCGATCCTGAGTTCGACGATGACCGATGCGCTGGTCGACATCTTCACGCGGCGTACGCGTCTGATGCAGATCGACGACGGGGGCGATTTCGCGTTCGAAGGCGAGATCGTCAACTACACGTCGACCACGGCTTCGGTGTCGAGCGACGACTATGCACTCCAGAACCGGCTGACCATCACCGTGAAGGTGCGCTTCACCAATGCGTTGGACGAATCGCAGTCGTGGAACAAGACTTTCTCGGCCTACGAGGACTACGATTCGTCGCTGCTGCTCACCGAAGTCGAGGGCGAACTCATCCCGCAGATCGTCGACAAACTCGCGACCGACATCTTCATGGCTTCGGCCTCCAACTGGTAATCTGTCGAATATGGGAACGCTGAAATCGTCTGTCGGACTGCCCGCATGGGCCTGGGAATGCTCGAACGAGGAGCTGGACGAGCTGCTTGCGCGCTACGGCTGGTTCGGTCCGCTGCGCATCCTGCGCGAGGTGCGGACCGGACGCCCCGATGCCCGGACGGCTGTGACGGCTCCGTGGCGCGCCCAAAGCACGCTGCGGCAGCTGCCGGCCGACATTGCGGCTCTGACGGCGGATCCCGACGCTGCCGAACCGGTTTCGGAACCGCTGCCGCAAGTGCGTCCCGCGGCGGGCTCGCCGTCGGCGGACGAACTGATCGACCGTTTTTTGCAGCAGACCGATCTGCGCATCGTGGCCGAAGAGGGCGAACCCGAGACCGAGGTGCTGACCGAACCCAGTTTCGGCGAGGACGACGAAGTGGTTTCGGAGCGCCTGGCCGAGATCTATCTTGCACAGGGTTTGCACGACCGTGCCGCCTCGATTTATCGCAAATTAAGTTTGCGAAATCCCGAAAAAAGTATTTACTTTGCCGAGCTTATAGCCAAAATCGGAAACAATAATTAAAATTCGACGCATATGTTATCGATGATCTGCATCATTCTGACACTCATTGCGAGCATTCTTGTGATTCTCGCCGTGCTGGTTCAGAATCCCAAGAGCGGCATGGCCGCCAACTTCGGCGCTTCGAACCAGGTGATGGGCGTCCGCGAGACGACCAATTTCCTGGAGAAATTCACCTGGACGATGGCCGTTGCCATTGCCGTGCTGAGCCTTGTGGCCACGATGACCATGGGCCGCGGCGCCGTAGCCGTGGGCGACTCGGAGGTTTCCCGCGATGCCGAGGTGCTGCAGGAGCAGCTGATCGAAGGTCAGCTTCCCGCCATGCCCCAGGCCGACATCCTTCCTGCCGAAACACCGGCCGACGCGGAATAAAAGTACGTCTGAATATATGGCAATCGACCTTATAGCGAAGTTCAGTGTCATCAGACCTCTTGATCTCGAAGAGGCTGAACCCGTATTCGCACCTTTCTTGGCAGCCGACGAAAAAATACAACTGGCATTCGCCAACGTTCGCGACCAAGTCGTATTCACAGACAAAAAAATCATCGCTCTGGACGTACAGGGCTTTACGGGCACGAAACGGGACTATCGGTTTTTTCCCTATTCGAAGATCACTTCGTTCTCGGTCGAGACTGCGGGAACATTCGATTTGGACGCCGATTTCAAAATCTGGCTTTCCGGTGTCGGGTGTTTCGAAATAAAATTCGGAAAAGCATTGGATATCATTGCCATCGGGAAATTCCTGGCCGGGAAGATCCATTGATTGCCTGATTGAGTATTATCGACAGCGCCGTGATTTTTAATCACGGCGCTGTATGTTTCTGTGTAATTGCTCCGACAACGAAAAATAAGTATCAGTTCCTCTTCGAGCAAAGTGCCCCTTTCACTTTTTACCTAAATAAGCTCTTGTGGAAATGGCGGGGGATGTCGAGCGCCTGAGCGGCCGGAGTGTGATACCCGGAGTAGCGGAGAAGCGGGTGAGGTCTGCCGGAAATGGTCGCCGTGATAAGAAAAACGGCCGGAGAACAGCCGGAGCGTCGAAGATGTCCGGAGCAGATAAGGATCGGTCGCGGGCTACTCGCTCTCCTTTTTGGAGCGTTTGCGGGTTTTGGGCGCGAGGTGGCGCTGCAGCGTCTGCTGGAGCCGTGCGGGGTCGATGTCGCGGCGCAGCTGCCCGTCTTCGGCGATGGAGATGCCGCCCGTCTCCTCGGAGACCACCACGATGATGGCGTCGGAAATTTCGCTCATGCCGATGGCGGCCCGGTGGCGGGTGCCGTAGTCCTTGGGTACCTCGCTCTGCGTGACGGGGAGGATGCACTTGGCCGCCAGGACCCGGTCGTTCTTGATGAGCACGGCACCGTCGTGGAGCGGGGCATTCTTGAAGAAGATGTTTTTCAGCAATGGGGTGGAGACCTTGGCGTCGACGGCAATGCCGCCTTCGGCGATGAGCGTCAGGTCGCTCTGCAGCCCGATGACGATCAGTGCGCCGGTCTTCGTGGCGGCCATTTCGCGGCAGGCCGTGACGATGGGAGCCACGTCGGTCTGGACCTTGCCCTCCTCGGTGGAGAAGATGCGGGTGATGAAGTTGAAGTGCTTCTGCCGCATGCCGATCGCCTGGAGGAAGCGGCGCAGCTCGGGCTGGAAGACGATGATCAGCGCGATGGCTCCCACCGAGATCAACTGGCCCAGGATGGTGGAGAGCAGTTCCATGTTGAGCGCCCGGACGACGACCCACAGCAGATAGATGGCGATTATGCCCGAGAGGATATAGGGGGCGTTGGTGCCTTTGGTCATGCGGTAGATCCAGTACATGATCGAGGCGACCAGCAGAATGTCGATGAAATCGACGAACGTGAACGGTATGAAGCCCATGGCGCTGTGATTTGATGACAAAGATAGTGCAAGGCGAGAGCAAAAACAAACGGAGTTTGATTTTTGCCGAGGCGCCGCCTATCTAAACCGCCGCGGAGCAGTGGTAAAGTGCAAGGCGGGAGTTTTGCCAAATTTATTTGCGCATTGCCAAGGTGAAACTTATATCATAGTGAAACTACACTTGGTTCTGCTCTCGTTTCAAGAAACCCTTCATCGGGGCGGCTGCGGGGGTCGCACCCTTGGTGCGAGCCGCCCCGATGATGAGAAATGACATTTCCGATGCGCAATCGTCATTCTGAACGACGTGGATCGACACAATTGCGGAGTGGCGAAACAAGACAAAGAAATTCCTCCCCCGGCTATCGCCGGGCGTGCCCCGCAGGTTCCTGCCCGAAACCACTGCCTGGTCATTCTGAACGAAGTGAAGAATCTATTGAGGCAAGGTTACAGATTCTTCGTCGCTACCTGCTCCTCAGAATGACAATGCTGGCAGTGCCGATCGTTGTATCTCGAATGACAAGCCCGGCTGGGGTAGTCGCGCAAAGCGCGAGCCGGGCAACGAAGAAAATCGAACAACCATTTTCCGGGAAGATCATTGGAACCCATGCGTCTGCGCGGAACTATATAGCAGATATATAAGAATTCTCCCCGAAAAATCTTAGAAAAAGGAGGGGTGGCAGGATACTTCGGGATGCGGTATATATGAAAATCCGGCCCTGCCCAAAGGCGGAGCCGGATTTCCGTGTCTTCCGAAAAAGCTGCTCGAAAGAACTATTTCGCTGCTTTCTCGGCGGCCTTGTCGGCAGCGTAAAGTTCATTCACCTTGGCCAGTACGGCAGGCGTGATGTTGAGCGTCGTGTCGGCATCGATCAGCGCCGAAGCGTTGAGGATGAACTTGTATTTCTTGTCGGCATTGATCTCGTCCACCGCGCGCTGCAACAGATCCTGCGCCCGGTTGGTGAATACGAAATTCTCCTCTTCGAGCGTCCGGGCCTCCTTCTGGGCCGAATTCTGGTACGATACCATGCGGCGCTGGATGTTCTCCTGCTGCGCCTGGGCATCGTTGGTGGTGATCAGGCCCTTCTGGTATTTCTCCTGGAGCTTGGCGGCCTCGGCCTGGAGATTCTTCTCGCGCTGGGCCCAGCTGTTCTGCGCCTTCTGGGTCTTCTCCTGCAGCGCCGCACCCTCGTTCTTATAGAGGTCGCTCTCGGCCAGCACGGCTTCGACATGCACGTAGACGATCTCGCCCGTGCAGACTTCCGTGGCGTTGTTCTCCGCCGCTTCGGCAGGCGTCTGCGCGTTCTGCTTGCCGCAGGACGTCATCGACGCTGCGGCGACCATTGCCATAAAAAGCAATTTCTTCATATCGGTTCGTTTTTGATGAATTTTCTGCTTGAGACGCAAAGATAAGTAAAAAAATCTTTATTTTTGTCTTCGCACTTCGTAAATTTCAAGTCGCATGTACGATTACATCAGCGGCCCCGTGGCCGAACTGACTCCGGCCTATGCCGTCGTCGATGCCGGGGGCGTGGGCTATTTTCTCAACATATCGCTCGAAACCTATTCGGCCGTCGAGCATGCCGCGCAGGCCAAACTTTTCGTTCATCACGTCGTCCGCGAGGATGCGCAGCTGCTCTACGGCTTCGCTACGCGGGTCGAGCGCGAGTTGTTCCGCCTGCTGATCGGCGTCTCGGGCGTGGGCGGCAATACGGCCCGCACCATCCTGTCGACCTATTCGCCCGCCGAGTTGCAGAACATCATCTCCGCCGGCAACGCCGTGTTGCTGAAGAACGTGAAGGGGCTGGGGCTGAAAACCGCCCAGAAGATCATCGTGGAGCTGAGCGGCAAGCTGACCGGTCTCGAAACGGGGGCTTCCGCCGCCGTCGCGGGCAGCGAGCGTGTCGAAGAGGCGCTTGCGGCGCTCAACATGCTGGGTTTCTCGAAGGCTGCCGCCGAAAAGGTCCTCCGCTCCGTTCTTCGCGCGAATCCGGCTGCGTCGACCGAGGAGCTCGTGCGGCTGGCGTTGAAGGAGCTGTAGTTCTCCGCCGCGGCACGGCCGGTCCGCCCCTTGCGGCGAAAAGTCCGACCCGACCTTGCGAAAAGGCCGGGTTTCGCGCTTCGATGGGGTGCTTGCCGGTGCCGCGGAGGAGTCCGCACGGCAAAATGCGCGGGTGTTGCGAGACGCGGCCGACTTTTTAAAACGTTAATTTAATAACACAGAAAATTTTTCCGTCTTTTATAAATAATCTTTACCTTTGCAAGGTTGTAAGACCCCCGACTTAAATTACCACAGATGAAAATCGCTATTGCCCAGTTGAATTATACCGTCGGCGATGTGGACGGCAATGCGTCGCGGATCATCGGCGCGATCAACAGAGCGAAAGCCGAACATGCCGATCTGGTGATCTTCGCCGAGCAGGCATTGAGCGGAACTCCGGCCTTCGATCTGTTGCGCAAGACCACCTTCCTGGAGCTTTGCGAGGAGGCGCTCGTCGAGATCGCCTCGTGCTGCGACGGAATCGCCGCCATCGTGGGGCTTCCGATGCTCACGGCCGAGGGTACGATCAGCGCCGCAGCGCTGATCCAGGACCGCAAGGTGCTGCGCTACATAGGCAAGAAGCATATCACGGCCCGTCGCGAGATGGGTTTTCTCGTTCCTTCGAAGGGCTACGAATACATCACCGTCAAGGGCCGCAAGTGCGCCGTCATCGTGGGCGACGACCTGAGCCGCGAGCACGATTTCGACCGTTCGGTCGAGACCGTTATTTCGATCAACGCCCGCAAGTACGGCAAGGGCACCATGACCCGCCGTTACGAGGTGATGCGCAACCTTTCGTTCGTCGAGGGCAAGAACCTGGTGCTCGTCAACCAGGTGGGCGGTTCTACCGACATCGTCTACGACGGCACCTCGGGCGCTTTCAACAGCCGCGGCGAACTGGTGCTGATGCTCAAGAGCTTCGAGGAGGATTTCCGCATCTTCGACACCGAAGCCGCCGGCGAGCCCGTCACCATTCCGTCGAGCGGCGACCGCACGCGCATGGTCTACGAGGCCGCCCGCTGCGGTCTGCGCGATTTCTTCCGCAAGAACGGCTACCGGAAGGCCTGCATCGGTCTCTCGGGCGGCATCGACTCGGCTGTCGTGGCCTGCCTGGCCGCCGATGCTCTGGGGCGCGAGAATGTCCGGGCGCTGCTCATGCCGTCGCCTTTCTCGTCCGACCATTCGGTGGAGGACGCCAAGGAACTGGCCGAGCGCCTTGGTATCCAGTACAATGTCATTCCGATTACCGAAATCTACACCAGCGCCATCGATACGCTCAAGCCCGTCATCGGCGGTACGGAGTTCGACGCCACAGAGGAGAACATCCAGACCCGCATCCGCACCATCCTCTTGATGGCCGTGCAGAACAAGAGCGACTATATCTTGCTCAATTCGTCGAACAAGAGCGAGAACGCCCTGGGCTTCTGTACGCTCTACGGCGATACGGCGGGTGCCTTCAGTCCTACGGGCGACCTCTACAAGGGCGAAATCTACGATATGGCCCGCTACATCAACCGTACGCAGGGCGATCCCATTCCCGACAACATTCTGACCAAGGAACCTTCGTCGGAGCTCCACCCCGGACAGAAGGATACCGACATCCTGCCGCCCTACGAGGTGGTCGACGCCATCCTCTACCGCATGATCGAGGAGGGGCAGCACCGCGAGGAGATCGTCAACGCGGGCTTCGACTCGGAGGTCGTGGAGAAGATCCACGGCATGATCATGCGCAACGAAAAGAAACGTTACCAGTTCCCGCCCGTGCTGCGTCTGTCGATGTGCTCGTTCGGGCACGAGCGGCTCATGCCGCTGACCAACAAATACGGCGACTGAGACGGTGGAGGAAGTGATCGAACATAGCGGGACGGTGGAACGGACGGAGACCGGCCGGGTTTTCGTACGGATCACGTCGCACAGCGCCTGCGGGTCGTGCCGCGCACGCCAGGCCTGCGGACTGGCCGAAGCGCAGGATAAGATCGTGGAGGTCCCGACGCCCGATGCCGCCCGGTTTCAGCCGGGCGACGCGGTGATGGTCGGGGTGCGCCGCCGCACGGGTCTGCTCTCCGTGGCATTGGCCTACGGAGGTGCGCTTGCCGTGTTGCTGGCCGTGCTGGCCGTCACGGTGGGCCTGGCCGGCTGGAGCGAAGGGCAGGGTGCCCTGGCGTCGCTCGGGGCCGTGGTCCTCTATTATATGGTATTGTGGCTCTTCCGCCGCAGAATCGAACACACAATTCAATTTACAATAACTGAAATCTGATGGAAGTATTACTTTACACGATCCTGACGCTCTGCGTGCTGGGTGTGCTCGCCGCCGTGATCCTCTACTTCGTCGCGCAGAAGTTCCGCGTCGAGGAGGACCCGCGCATCGACCAGGTGGAGAAGATGCTGCCCGGTGCCAACTGCGGCGGCTGCGGATTCGCCGGTTGCCGCGGCATGGCCGACGCGCTGGTCAAGAACGACGATATTTCGGCGCTCTTCTGTCCGGTGGGCGGCGGCGACTGCATGAAGGCTGTCGCTGCATTCCTGGGCAAGGCCGCTGCCGAGAAGGAGCCGCAGACCGCCACGGTGCGCTGCGGCGGTACGTGCGAGAAGCGCCCCCGCATCAACGAATACAACGGTGCCCGCTCGTGTGCCGTTGCCGCATCGCTCTACAGCGGTGAAACGGGATGTTCGTTCGGCTGTCTCGGTTTCGGCGACTGCGTGACGGTGTGCGCTTTCGATGCCATCCATGTCAATCCCGCAACGGGGCTTCCCGAGGTCGACCCCGAAAAGTGCACGGCTTGCGGCGCCTGCGTGAAGGCGTGTCCCAAGGGGATCATCGAGCTGCGCAAGAAGTGGCCCAAGGATCGTGCGGTCTACGTGTCGTGCGTCTCGAGGGACAAGGGCGCCGTGGTGATGAAGGCCTGCAAGGCCGGCTGCATCGGCTGCGGCAAGTGCGAGAAGGTGTGCGCCTTCGGAGCCATCACCGTGGAGAACAACCTGGCCTACATCGATCCGCAGAAGTGCAAGCTTTGCCGCAAGTGCGTCAACGAGTGCCCCACGGGCGCCATCAAGCTGGTGAACATGGAGCCGCTGCCCAAGGAGCCCAAGACTCCGGCCCCCAAGCCGGCCGCTCCGGCTGCCAAGCCTGCCGGTTCCGAAACTCCGGCGTCCGCTCCGGCATCCGAAGCTGCGAAAGTTTCTTCGGCCGCACCCGAAGCTGCGAAAGCGGAATAAAAGGATCATAACGGAACCGTCCGTTCGCGCGTTGCGGATGGCGGCCGGCGGAGCAGTAGGGGCCGCAGTCTCCACCGGGGAGACTCGCCCGGCTCGCAGCTCCGACGACCGCATTCATGAATGTTGCAGCCGCGCAGCGGACAATGCTGAATCGCAAACACAGAAAACGCTATATGAGAACATTTCCAATGGGCGGAGTCCATCCGTCGGAAAACAAGCTGAGCTGCGGCAAGGCCATCGAGGTGCTTCCGTTGCCCGATGTGGTGATGATCCCGCTGGCCCAGCACATCGGCGCTCCCGCCGTGGCCAAGGTCGCCAAGGGCGACAAGGTCCTCACGGGGCAGATCATCGCCGAAGCGGGCAGTTTCATGTCGGCCAACATCCACTCGCCCGTGTCGGGCACGGTGACGGCCGTCGACATGCAGCCCAACGGCCAGGGCGTGCGTCAGATGATGATCACCATCCAGCGCGAGGGCGACGAGTGGGCCGAGGGCATCGACCGTTCCGAGACGCTCGTCAAGGAGTGCACCCTCTCGGCCGAGGAGATCATCGCCAAGATCAAGGATGCCGGCATCGTCGGCATGGGCGGCGCCACGTTCCCCACGCACGTGAAACTTTCGGTGCCTCCCGGCAAGAAGGCCGATGCGCTGATCATCAACGGTGTGGAGTGCGAACCCTACCTCACGTCGGACCATCGCACGATGCTGGAGCACGGCGAGGAACTGGTCGTCGGCGTTTCGATTCTGATGAAGGCCATCGGCGTGGACCGTGCCTTCATCGGCATCGAGAACAACAAGCCCGACGCCATCGCCCACCTTTCGAAGATCGTGAAGGAGTACCATGGCGTGGAGGTCGTGCCCCTCAAGGTACGCTACCCGCAGGGCGGTGAGAAACAGCTCATTGCTGCCGTGACGGGCCGCCAGGTGCCGCCCCCGCCCGCATTGCCCATCGACGTGGGCGCCGTGGTGTGCAACGCCTCGACGACCTACGCCGTCTACCAGGCCGTGCAGAAGAACAAGCCGCTGATCGAACGCGTGGTGACCATCACGGGCAAGGGCGTCAAGGAACCCCGCAACCTGCTTACCCGCATGGGTGCGCCCGTGCAGTCGCTCATCGACGCGGCCGGCGGCCTGCCCGCCGATGCCGGCAAGGTCATCAACGGCGGTCCGATGATGGGACGTGCGATGATCAACCTCTCGTCGCCCGTGACGAAGGGCTGCTCGGGCATTACGATCATGAGCGGCCGCGATGCCGGACGCCGCGAAGCCTCTCAGTGCATCAAGTGCGCCAAGTGCGTGGCCGCCTGCCCGATGGGTCTGGAGCCCTACTTCCTTTCCAAGATGGCTCAGAAGAAGAACTGGGACGAACTGGAGGCGCAGATGATCACTTCGTGCATCGAGTGCGGCTGCTGCCAGTCGACCTGTCCTTCCTACCTGCCGCTGCTGGACTGGGTGCGCCTGGGCAAGCAGACCGTCATGGGCATCATCCGCCAGCGTGCCGCCGCAGCCGCTCCCAAGAAGTAGGGCGGTGCCAATCGAGTAAATGAAAAAAACACATAACATGGCTAACAAACTTATCGTCGCTCCTGCTCCCCATGTGCAGTCGTCGCAGTCGACGCCCCGGATCATGCGCGATGTCGTCATCGCACTCGTGCCGGCGCTGCTCGTCTCGACGGTCGTCTTCGGGTGGAGCGTACTCTTCGTCACGGCCCTTTCGGTGCTTTCGTGCGTAGGGTTCGAGTATCTGATCCAGCGTTTCATGGTCGGCGGCAAGCCCACGGTCGGCAACTGGTCGGCCGTCGTGACGGGCGTCCTGCTGGCTTTCAACCTTCCGGCGTCGATTCCCTGGTGGATCGTCGTCATGGGCGCTTTCGTCGCCATCGCCATCGCCAAGATGACGTTCGGCGGCCTGGGCAAGAATCCTTTCAACCCTGCCTTGGTGGGCCGCGTCTTCCTGCTGATCGCCTATCCCGTGCAGATGACCACGTTCCCCGAGGTCGAGGGGCTCGACGCGCTGTCGGGCGCCACGCCGCTGGCCGCCGTCAAACAAGGCGCCTTGTCGGCCGGTTCGCTGAACATGCAGGACCTGCTGCTGGGCAACATGCCCGGTTCGCTGGGCGAGGTCGCCGCACTGGCGCTGCTCGCCGGATTCGTCTACCTGTTGTGGCGCAAGGTGATCACCTGGCACATCCCCGTCACCATTCTCTGCACCATGGCGATCTTCGCCTTTGCCGTGGCCTGGAGCCGCGGCGCCGAGGGTTCCGCCATGTGGCAGTTCCCGCTGTTCCACATCCTGGCCGGCGGTGCGGTGCTCGGTGCCGTCTTCATGGCTACCGACTACTCCACGTCGCCCATGACCGTGCGCGGCAGCGTGATCTTCGCCGTGGGCATCGGTCTGATTACGATGTGCATCCGTCTGTGGGGCTCCTATCCCGAGGGCATGTCGTTCGCCGTTCTGATCATGAACTCCACGGTGCCTCTTATCAACAAGTATGTCAAACCCAAGCGCTTCGGCGTAAATTAGGAGGACAAGCAGTATGAAAAGCTCACTTCTCAACATGACGGCCGTCCTCTTCGGCATCACGCTCGTGGCTTCGGCCGGCGTAGGCGCGGTGAACATGATTACGGCCGAACCCATCGAGCAGGCCAAGGCCGCCGATACCGAGAATGCCGTGAAAGCCGTGCTGAGCGGCGTGGATTTCGACGCCATCGCACCGGCCGATACGCTGATGAACAAGAACAACAGCACGGTGGTCGTCTATCGCGCCAAGAAAGGCGACGACGTTGCGGCTTATGCGGTCAAGACCCCCAGCCTCACGAAGAACGGTTTCAACGGCAAGGTGACCCTGATGGTGGGTTACCTGCCCGACGGTGTGGTCAACGACATCGTGGTCGTGGAACAGAACGAGACTCCCGGTCTGGGAACCCGCATGAAGGACGAGGGCAATTCGCTCTACCTCAGCGTGCGGGGCAAGAACACCTGGGAAATGCGCAACAGCGGCGCACTGGCCGTGCGCCAGGACGGCGGCGAAGTCGATGCACTGACCGCAGCCACCATCTCGTCGCGCGCCTATGTCAACGCCATCGAAGCGGCCGATGCGGCTTTCCGCATCGCTTCGGGGCAGGCCGGAGCGCAGGAGCCGCTTGCCGTGTCGGGCGCCACGCTGACGTGCGACGGCCGGCAGCCGGCACAACAATCCGAAAACGGGCCCGAGGCTCAGGAAGGAGGTAAAAATGAATAAGTTGAAGATCGTTTTGAGCGGCATCGTCAAGAACAACCCCACGTTCGTGCTGGTGCTGGGCATGTGCCCCACGCTGGGCACCACCACGTCGGCCGAAAACGGCATGGGCATGGGACTGGCCACGATGGCCGTGCTGATCATGTCGAATCTGGTGATTTCGCTCGTCAAGAACATCATCCCCGACAAGGTGCGCATTCCGGCGTTCATCGTCATCATCGCATCGTTCGTGACCATCATCGAGATGCTCATGAAGGCCTATGTCCCGGCGCTCTATGCGTCGTTGGGCGTCTTCATCCCGCTGATCGTGGTGAACTGCATCATCCTCGGCCGCGCCGAGGCCTTCGCTTCGAAGAACAATGCGTTCGATTCGGTGCTCGACGGCATCGGCATCGGCCTGGGCTTCACCCTGTCGCTCACGGTCATCGGTTCGGTGCGCGAGATGTTGGGCAACGGCTCGATCTTCGGCTGGAGCTTCGGCATCTCCGACTACACGCCGTTGATCTTCGTGCTGGCGCCGGGTGCTTTCCTGGTGCTCGGCTACCTCATGGTTCTGTTTAACAAATTAGCCAAGCGTTAGTTATGGAAGAGATCATCTTCTCGGGCAATATTCCCGCCGAATCGATTACCTATTTCGCGATCATCATCGGCGCCATCTTCGTCAACAACGTCGTCCTGGCGCAGTTCCTCGGCATCTGTCCCTTCCTCGGCGTCTCGTCGAAGGTCGAGACTTCGATGGGCATGGGCGCCGCCGTGACCTTCGTCATGGCGATCGCCGCCGTCGTGGCCTGGCTGATCCAGACCTATGTGCTCGTGCCGCTCGACATCGTCTACATGCAGACCATCGTCTTCATTCTGGTCATTGCGGCGCTGGTGCAGATGGTCGAGATCATCCTCAAGAAGCTCTCGCCGTCGCTCTACCAGGCGCTGGGTATCTTCCTGCCGCTCATCACGACCAACTGCGCCGTACTGGGCGTCGCCATTCTGATGATCCAGAAGGAGTTCGACCTTTTGCAGAGCGTCACCTTCTCGGTCGCTACGGCGGTCGGTTTCGCGCTGGCGCTGGTGCTCTTCGCCGGCATCCGCGAGCGGTTGGATTTCGAGGACGTTCCCCGGGCATTCCGGGGCATTCCCATTGCGCTGATCACGGCCGGTATCCTGGCCATGGCGTTCATGGGTTTTTCGGGTCTCGTTTAGACGGCCCTTTCCCCGTTGCATGCGCCCCGGAGAGTTCGGCTCTCCGGGGCGTTTTGGGATGACGGGGCGGGCCGGGCGGAGCGGCGGTTTCGTTGCCCGGCCGGGGACGGTTGCGCGAAGTGCGGGCCGGGCAACGGAGAAGGGGATCTCATCCGACCGGTGCGCCGAGCATATGACGATTCGGATCGTTCCGGCATTCCGGCTCCGGTCTTTTGCGGGCGGATGCGGGTGCCGGAAACATTTTTCTCGCCGAAACGTTCATTTCTGCCCTTATTTCGTTATTTTTGCACAAATAAAAACCACCCATTCCATGAAGGACGTCATACAGCTTCACGACAAGAAGTTCCGCATCATGATTCCGGCCGAGGAGATCGACCGGGCCGTCAGCGCCGTGGCGCAGCGCATCAACAGCGACTACGCTGACAAGGAGACGCCGCTGTTCGTCGGCGTGCTGAACGGTTCGTTCATGTTCATGAGCGACCTGATCAAGAAAATCGAATTCAACAACGAACTTTCGTTCGTGAAACTCTCTTCTTACGAGGGTACCTCCTCTACGGGCGAGGTCAAAAGCCTGCTGGGACTTAACAACCCGATCGAGGGGCGCCACGTCATCATCGTGGAGGACATCGTCGACACGGGCGAGTCGATCGAGCACATGGTCCGCGATCTGGAAAGCCGCAATCCCGCCAGCATCGCCGTCTGCACGCTCTTTTTCAAGCCCGGTTCCTACCGCAAGCAGCGTCCCATCGAGTACCGCGCCATGGAGATCGGCAACGAGTTCATCGTGGGCTACGGTCTCGACTACGACCAGCTGGGCCGCAGTCTCAAGGACATCTACGTCGTCACCGAATGATGGCGGCATTTCCCGATAGCGCATCGCTCGACGGGGGCCGGCTGCTGCCGCTCGCCGAGGACTTCTATACCATCCAGGGCGAGGGCCGCCATGCCGGGATGCCCGCCTATTTCATCCGTCTGGGCGGCTGCGACGTCGGTTGCGCATGGTGCGATGCCAAATATACCTGGAATCCCCGGCTCTTTCCGCCTGCGGAGGTGGACTCCGTCGTGGGCCGGGCGGTCGCATCCGGAGCCCGGGCCGTTGTCGTTACGGGCGGCGAGCCCCTGCTCTATCCGCTGGGTCCCCTGACCGACGCATTGACCGGGCAGGGCTTGCGCATCTGCCTCGAAACGTCGGGTTCGCACCCGTTCAGCGGGCGTTTCGACTGGGTGTGTCTTTCGCCCAAGCACCGGCGGCCTCCGCTGGAGGAGGCTTTCGCCCGGGCCGACGAACTGAAGGTCGTCATCGGAAGCGAGGAGGATTTCGAATGGGCTGAGGAGAATGCTGCCCGCACGAGTGAGAAGTGCCGGCTCTATCTCCAGCCCGAGTGGAGCGCCGCGGAGCGGATGATGCCCGCCATCGTGGAGTATGCCAAGGCACGCCCGCAGTGGAACATCTCGATCCAGACGCACAAATACATGCGCATTCCTTGATTCCGCTCTCCGATGGATGCGCAGGTAGGCAAGAAATTCTGGATCGGCGCCACGCTGCTGATCGTGATCCTCACCCTCTCGGTCGTGGGGCGCAATGTGGTGCATGCCATCCGCATCAAGCGGCAGATCAATGCGCTGGAGCGCGAAAAAGCCGCCTATCAAGCCCGAATCGCCGAGGACAGCACTTTGCTCGAACATCTTCGCTACGATGAATATCTTGAGGAGTACGCGCGCGAACATTACCGGTTGCAGTATGCCGACGACCGGGTCTATCTGATCGAATAAGGGCGGTTTCGTTGCCGGCGGGTTGCTGCCGGCATTCGTTTTTTCGCGCGACACCGGAGCGGTTGCCGCGCGATGCTCGTTCAATGCTGCGGCGAATAGTTGCGGAGCGGTTTCAATAGTGTTCGAATCCGCGCCAGTCGAGGTCGGTTTCCGATCCGTGACGCAGCCAGCGCAGCCGGCCGCCCGGTTCGATGCGGCCGACGGGGTAGAGCGGCGTGCCGAAGCGGGCGGACCAGTCGGCGGCGAGCCGTTCGGCGGCTTCGGGTGCTGCCGTGAACAACAGTTTGTAGTCTTCGCCTCCGCAGGCGGCGGTTTGCAGGCCGGCGCCGGCAGCCACCGGAATCCGTTCCAGATCGATGGCGGCTCCCCGGCCCGATTGTTCCATGATGCGGCGGATGTCCGACGCCAGACCGTCCGAAAGGTCCATCATGGCGTGCACTTCCGCACGTCCGCCCAGCCATTGCCCCTCGTCGACCTGAGGCTGCGGATTGCGGTGGACGGAGGCCAGGGGCGTGTCATAGCGGCCGGCGAGGATGTCGCGCAGCCCGGCGCCCGAAGCGCCCAGTTCTCCGGTCACGAAGATCGTATCGCCCGGAAGGGCAGCGCTGCGGCGTTTCAGCCGGTCGGCCGGCGCGCGGCCGATCGCCGTGACGTTGATCGTTATGTCGCGGTCGGAGCGGGTCGTGTCGCCCCCGATCAGAGCCACTCCGTAGCGGGCCGAGAGGTCGCGGTAGCCTTTCATGAAGCGGTCGGCCCATGCGTCGGCCGCATCGGCGGGCAGTGCCAGCGAGAGCAGGGCTGCGACCGGCCGGGCACCCATGGCCGCAACGTCGCTCAGGTTCACGGCCAGGGCTTTGCCGCCCAGCTCCTCGGGAGTTGTCGCCGCGCGCAGAAAATGAATCCTTTCCACCAGCAGGTCCGCCGTGAATACGAGCGATTCGCCGTCGCCGGCGGGCAGCACGGCGCAGTCGTCGCCGATGCCTTCGAAGCCGTTCGCCGGCAGGTCGGCGCACAGCGCCCGGATGGAGTCGATAAATCCGAATTCGGTCATGGCATGTTCGGTAAGCGCCGTAAAAGTAAGCATTATAAACGAGAAATCGAAAGCCGCGTTAGGCGGCTCCGGCTGTTCTTGGGTTTTATTTCATAGTGGCCGCATTTTTCCGCGTGTAGGTTTTTGAGGGTGCGTGCTGCCAGTTTGCCGCAGATTTTGTTTTATCTTCGCCACCGGCAACTTCACACCCGGAGTGACAGGGGCTACGGCTTTTGTCAGCGTGGTTTGTAGATTCAGCAGTCCGCTGGCGGCGTAATGGCGCGGGTGGGTAAAGAAAATCGTTGTTCGTTTGCGGTTGTTTTGCACCGGTTTTTCTCGTTCTGCGGTTTTGTAATTCGCAGTGTTGCGCGAGCCGCAGCCGATTTACGGTTTTGGTTCGGCAGAGTTGAGAGATGTCGGCACCGGCTTTTTGTCCGACGCGGTCGACCGATGGCGCAAATGTTCTCGTGCCGAAGTCCGCGGAGCGAGTTTTGCGAGCCTCCGCAGGGCGGGGCTTCGGCTCGCACGGCTGAAGCCGAATTGTAGTTCTACAAGCCGCGGCCGCCCCGAACATCTTTTCTCTTTACCTACTCGCGTTGCTGCCAGTTGCATATTCCAGTCTGCTGCGGAGTTTGCGAACAATGTACAAGTAATGGGCATTTCAAGGTCTTTGGCCTTGCGCCCGGGGCCGGCTCGCATCAGAGATGCGACCCCCGCAGCCGGCCCGGGCGAGCACTTGAAGAATAAATACTGCTGATTAATAGATTCTTCGTCGCTCTGCTCCTCAGAATGACAAATTACTTCTTAATTGTGCATTGTGAATTTTGCATTCTGAATTGTGAATTGAACTTGTTCCCTCTCCGCCGCATTCCTCATAGCGATTGCTTCACAACGCCTGCTGCGGGCTACCGCCACTGGTCTACGGGAGCTTTGGTGGTCGTCGGAGGCGAGGGTCATGGCTGGTCCTCGTCTCCCGGTGCGGCCGGCGCCGTCGAGGCAGGCTACCTTTGCTTCGATGTCTGGCGGATGGAGCCGCTGCACGGCTGGCACCGTTCGAGTGGTTTCGCCGTGCGCTGCGTCCAGCATCTGCGGGAGTTGCCGCCGAAAGCGGATGTGCCGCCGGCCGTCGTTTCTTCCGGAGATGACGGCGGGGCGGTGCCCGCTCCCGGCCGGGTCGCAAATATGGCGGCATCTATTGCGCCGCACGGATTATTTTTCTATCTTTGTGGTCCGATTTCGTGGAATAAAAAAGAAAAAATCAAATACAAAACACTCATTATGAAGATCGTAAGAGAACAGCGCGAAGGCGGCAGCTCGTTGCTCCGCGTGAAGGTCGGCGAGGCCGACTATGCCCAGGAGGTCGAGAAGATGCTGCGCGACTACCGTCGCAAGGCCAACATCCCCGGTTTCCGTCCCGGCATGGTGCCCATGGGCATCGTCAAGAAGATGTACGGCAAGGGCGTCCTGGCCGAGCAGTCGTACCGGCTGGCGTCGAACGCCGCTTTCGATTACCTGCAGAAGGAGAAGATCGACTACCTGGGCGACGTGATCCCGTCGGACGAGCAGGGCGACTTCGATTTCGAGAACGGCAAGGAGTTCGACTTCGTCTTCGAGTTCGGCGAAGCGCCCGAAATCAAGCTCGACCTTACGGAGAAGGACAAGGTGACCTACAACCGCATCAAGGTCGACAAGAAGATGCACGACGACTACCGCTCCAACTTCCTGCGTCGCTTCGGCCGTCTGGTCGACACCGAGAAGGTGACTTCCGACGAGGCGCTGAGCGTGACGCTGGATAACGGCGACATGAACGTGGCCGATGCCTATGTGGGCCTTATCTCCTTGTCGGAGGAGGAGCGCAAGCCTTTCATTGGCAAGAAGGTCGGCGACAAGATGGAGGTCAACATCAACGAACTCTATAAGAATCCTTCGCAGCGCGCTGCCGTGCTGCAGGTCAAGCAGGACGAGCTGGAGGGCATCAATCCCGCATTCTCGCTGGAGATCACCAAAATCCGCAAGTTCGCCGAACCCGAATTGAACGAGGAGTTCTTCAAGATGGCTTTCCCGGCCGGCAACGTGACGTCGGAAGCCGATCTCGACAAGTTCGTCGACGAGGAGATCGCCAAGGAACTTTCGCGCGAGAGCGACTACCTCTTCACGCTCCAGCTCCGCGACTACCTTATCAAGAAAGCCGGGCTGAAGATGCCCGAGGCGTTCCTCAAGCGTTGGCTCTACACCATCAACGAGGGCAAGTTCTCGATGGAGGAGATCGAGAAGGATTTCGATCAGTTCCTCAAGATGTTCACCTGGAACTACATGCAGAAGCACTTCATCCAGTCGGAGAAGATCGCCGTGTCGAAGGACGAGGCCGTGGCCGAAGCCAAGGCGCTGGCCGCCGCGCAGTTCGCGCAGTACGGCATGCCGTCGGCTCCCGACGACATGTTGGCCGGTTATGCCGAGAAGATTCTCGCCGACAAGGAGCAGGGCCAGAAGATCTACGAGAAGCTCTACGAGGTGAAGGTCGTGGAGTCCGTCAAGCAGAAGATCAAGGTGACGGAAAAGGCCGTTTCTGCCGACGATTTCGCCAGCCTGGCCAAGGAACTTTAGTTTTTCGCACGAAATTCCTACCTTCGGACTTTGCAGGCGTGATGTTTGCAAAGTCCTTTTTGTGAAAGGGAGCCAATCCCGGAATGAGAAATCGAACGTCGGAATCGGTGTTTTTTCGGCGGTTCCGCATGCCGGAATGCGTTTTCCGGCGGGTGCGCCGGTCGTCTTTCCGGCCGAAATGCCTTGCGTGCGGGATGCGGCGAAACGAATTTCGGTTTTCGATGCTGATTTGTGAATTTTAATTTGTGAACTCTGCGAATATGTCCGAATTTGAGAAATATGCACGCGGGAAGTGCGGCATCAGTTCGTTGAAACTGCACGATTTCCGCTCCGTCTGCGAGGCCTACGTCTCGCCGACGATCATCGAGGAGCGCCAGTTGAACATCGCCACGATGGACGTCTTCTCGCGGTTGATGATGGACCGCATCATCTTCCTCGGCGCACCCATCTACGACGATGCCGCCAACATCATCCAGGCGCAGCTGCTCTTCCTGGAGTCCGTCGATCCCGAGAAGGACATCCAGATCTACATCAACTCGCCCGGCGGTTCGGTTTCGGCCGGACTGGGCATCTACGACACCATGCAGCTGGTCGCTTCCGACGTCGCCACGATCTGTACGGGCCTCGCTGCGTCGATGGGCGCCGTGCTGCTCACGGCCGGGGCTCCCGGCAAACGGTCGGCGCTGCCCCATTCGCGGGTGATGATCCATCAGCCTCTGGGCGGAGCTCAGGGCCAGGCTTCCGACATCGAGATCACGGCCCGCGAGATCATGAAAACCAAGCGCGAGCTCTACGGCATCCTGGCCGCCCATTCGGGTGTTTCGGTCAAGAAGATCGAGAAGGACGCCGACCGCGACTACTGGCTCTCGGCCGCCGAGGCCCGCGACTACGGCCTCATCGACGAAGTGCTCACCAAACGCGAAAAACAATGACGCAGAACCGACGCAACGGCCGCCGCGCAGGCGGCGACAACACGATCGACCGCTGTTCCTTCTGCGGTGCCCGGCGCGACGAGGTCGGCTTCATGTTCCAGGGCGCAGACGGAGCCAACATCTGCGACAAGTGCATCGAAAACGGCCATAAGATCCTTGTCGACAGCGAGATGACCGCCCGCAGGCAGTCCGCCGCTCCGTTCCGCCGCGAAGACCTGCTGAAACCGGCTCAGATCAAGGATTTTCTGGACCAGTATGTCATCGGACAGGACGCTGCCAAGCGTTATCTTTCCGTGGCGGTGTACAACCATTACAAGCGGCTGCTTCATGCGCCCGGCGAAAACGAGGTCGAGATCGACAAGTCTAACGTGGTGCTCGTCGGTCCGACGGGCACCGGCAAAACCTTGATGGCCCGCACGATCGCCAAGCTGCTGAAGGTGCCTTTCACCATTGTCGACGCTACGGTCCTCACCGAGGCCGGCTACGTCGGCGAGGATGTCGAGAGCATCCTTTCGCGTCTGCTGCAGGTGGCCGACTACAACGTGGCGCTGGCCGAGCGCGGCATTGTCTTCATCGACGAGATCGACAAGATCGCGCGCAAGGGCGACAATCCCTCCATCACGCGCGACGTCTCGGGCGAGGGCGTGCAGCAGGCGCTGCTCAAACTGCTGGAGGGCACCGTGGTCAACGTCCCGCCCCAAGGCGGGCGCAAGCATCCCGACCAGAAGTTCATCCAGGTCGACACGCGCAACATCCTCTTCATCTGCGGCGGTGCGTTCGACGGCATCGAGCGCAAGATCGCCCAGCGGCTCAACACCCGCGCCGTGGGCTACGGCCGCGCCGTCGCCGAGCGGATCGACCGTTCGAACCTGATGCAGTATGTCACCCCGCAGGACCTCAAGGCGTTCGGACTCATTCCCGAGCTCGTGGGACGTCTGCCGGTGCTCACTTACATGCAGCCTTTGGAGCGCGACGCCCTGCGGCGGATTCTCACCGAGCCCCGGAACGCCATCGTCAAGCAGTACGAGCGTCTGTTCGAGCTCGACGGTGTGAAGCTGAAGTTCGACGACGAGGCGCTGGACTTCATCGTCGACAAGGCCGTCGAATTCAAGCTCGGCGCCCGCGGTCTGCGGTCGATCTGCGAGACCGTGATGATGGATGCCATGTTCGACCTGCCCTCGGGCGATGCGCCCCGTTTCACCGTCACGGGGCCCTATGCTTCGGAGAAGATCGACCGGGCGAATATTTGTGCTTTCCGTCAGGTCGGATAAACGCGGTTTTTTGCTATCTTTGAATGCTTCCGCCCCGGCAATGCTCAAATAAATTCGGCATTGCCCTCGCTTATGCGTATTTTGGCATTCGCCGAAGATACTTCCGCTCGACAAAATGCAAGCAAGCTTGCTTTTGCCCTCGCTTATGCGTATCTTGGCATGCGCCGAAGATACTTCCGCTCGACAAAATGCAAGCAGGCTTGCTTTTGCCCTCGCTTATGCGTATCTTTGTTAGCCGCTTCGTCCGCACCGCCTTGCGGTCCGCTGAGTGCCGCGGGGGAGGTTCGTGCGAAGACCGATATGAAAAGATAAAACAACTCGAATAGCCTATGTCTACAAATTCCAAACTTACGCGCGTCGCCGACAACATCCGTATCTTGTCGGCCGCCATGGTCGAGAAGGCCAAGTCGGGACATCCGGGCGGTGCCATGGGCGGTGCCGATTTCATCACCGTACTCTACACCGAGTTCCTGCGTTACGATCCCGAGCGTATGGACTATCCTTTCCGCGACCGTTTCTTCCTCGATCCCGGTCACATGTCGCCGATGCTCTACTCTACGTTGGCGCTTGCCGGCCATTATTCGGTCGACGACCTGCAGTCGCTCAGACAGTGGGGCAGCGTCACGCCCGGACATCCCGAGGTCGACGTCATGCGCGGTGTGGAGAATACGTCGGGTCCTCTGGGTCAGGGCCATGCCATGGCTCTGGGCGCCGCCATCGCCGAGCGCTTCCTGGCTGCCCGCTTCGGCGAGTGGACGGCTCACAAGACCTACGCCTATATCTCCGACGGTGCCGTCGAGGAGGAGATTTCGCAGGGCGTCGGCCGCATCGCCGGCCACCTGGGCCTTGCGAATTTCATCATGTACTACGATTCCAACAACATCCAGCTCTCGACCAAGGTCGACGAGGTCGACACGGAGAATGTCGCTCAGAAGTACGAAGCATGGGGTTGGAACGTGCTGTCGGTCGACGGACACGACATCGACGGCCTCCGTGCGGCTCTCGTGGCCGCCAACGCCGAAACCGAGCGGCCGACCCTCATCATCGGCCGTACGACCATGGGCAAGGGTGCCGTGGCCGCCGACGGTTCGTGCTACGAGGACAAGGTTTCGACCCACGGCCAGCCGTTGTCGGCCGCCGGAGCCGATCTGGCCGCCACGGTCCGCAACCTCGGGGGCGATCCCGACGAGCCTTTCGCTTTCTTCGAGGAGAGCCGCGAGATTTTCGGTGCCCGCCGCGAAGCGCTCAAGGCATGGGCTGCCGAGCAGGCCAAGGTCGAGAAGAGCTGGCGCCAGGAGCATAAGGAGCTGGCCCGCAAGCTCGACGGCTTCTTCAAGGGCGAGCTTCCCGAGATCGACTACAAGTGCGTCGAGATGAAACCCGACGTCGCCACGCGCGCCGCGTCGGCCACGACTCTGGGGCTCTATGCCGAGAAGATCGAGAACATGATCGTCGCTTCGGCCGACCTCTCCAACTCCGACAAGACCGACGGCTTCCTCAAGAAGACCAAGGCTTTCGCCAAGGGCGATTTCTCCGGCAAATTCTTCCAGGCCGGCGTCTCCGAGCTCACCATGGCCTGCGTTATGAACGGTATGGCCCTGCACGGCGGCGTCATTCCCGCCTGCGGCACTTTCTTCGTCTTCTCCGATTACATGAAGCCCGCCGTGCGTCTGGCGGCCCTCATGCGGCTGCATGTCGTCTATGTCTGGACCCACGATTCGTTCCGCGTCGGCGAGGACGGACCTACGCACCAGCCCATCGAGCACGAGGCGCAGATCCGATTGATGGAGCATCTGCGCAACCACCACGGCGAGCGCTCGATGGTCGTTCTGCGGCCGGCCGACGGCGAAGAGACCCTTATGGCCTGGAAAACCGCCGTCGAGGAGCACCGCCCCGTGGCATTGGTGCTGTCGCGTCAGAATATCAAGAACTTGCCCACGTTGGGCCGTACGCGTCGGGAGGAGGCCGCGCAGGTCGTCAAGGGCGGTTACGTCGTTATGGATGCCGCCAAACCCGCTGCTGTCCTCGTCGCTTCCGGTTCGGAGGTCGCTACGTTGGTCGAGGGTGCCGAGTTGCTGGCCAAGGAGGGCATCGCCGTCCGCGTTGTCAACGTGCCTTCGGAGGGTCTTTTCCGCGACCAGCCCAAGTCGTACCAGGAGAGTGTCCTGCCTGTCGGCATCGCGCGTTACGGACTCACTTCCGGCCTGCCCGTCAATCTGTTGGGGCTCGTCGGCGAGAACGGCATGATCCACGGCCTCGACCACTTCGGTTTTTCGGCGCCCTACAAGGTTCTCGACGAGAAGTTCGGTTTCAACGGTGAAACCGTCGCCGCCGAAGTCAAGAAACTGCTGAAGAAGTAGTTTCCGGCGGCAACATCTTCACGTGGCCGGCGAGGGTTTTTCCGGCGGCAAGGTCTTCGCGTGGCCGGCGAGGCTTTTCCGGCGGCAACGTCCTACCAAGGAGCCGCCGAAGTCAAGAAACTGCTGAAGAAGTAGTTTCCGGCGGCAAGGTCTTCGCGTGGCCGGCGAGGGTTTTCCCGGCGGCAACGTCCTACCAAGGAGCCGCCGAAGTCAAGAAACTGCTGAAGAAGTAGTTTCCGGCGGCAAGGTCTTCGCGTGGCCGGCGAGGGTTTTCCCGGCGGCAAGGTCTTCGCGTGGCCGGCGAGGCTTTTCCGGCGGCAACGTCTTCGCGTGGCCGGCGAGGGTTTTCCCGGCGGCAACGTCTTCGCGTGGCCGTCGAGGCTTTTCCGGCGGCAACGTCCTACCAAGGAGCCGCCGGAAGCAAGAAACTGTCGAACCGATAGTCTCCGGTCTCTATGCCAATGACCGCCCCGGAATTTTCCGGGGCGGTTTCGTATGGAGCGGATCGTCGGTTCTTGTGCCGCCGGGATTCCTCCGGATTGCGGCTCGAGCCCGAACTGCGAAACGACCGCCGCAGAGGCGACCGGTAGGAAAATTCCTTTTTATTTTGTATTTTTGTCGATTGGAAAAATCAAAATCACAAAATACGATGACTCAGGAGGAACTTTTCAAGAAACTGGTTGCCCATTGCAAGGAATACGGCTTCGTATTCCCGTCGAGCGAGATCTACGACGGTCTGGGCGCCGTCTACGACTACGGCCAGAACGGCGTGGAGCTGAAGAACAACATCAAGCGCTATTGGTGGGATTCGATGGTCAAGCTCCACGAGAACATCGTGGGTCTCGATGCCGCCATCTTCATGCATCCGCGCACGTGGGAGGCTTCGGGCCATGTCGGAGCGTTCAACGATCCGCTCATCGACAACCGCGATTCCAAGAAGCGCTACCGCGCCGACGTCCTTGTCGAGGAGTGGCTCGCCAAGCAGGACGAGAAGATCGAGAAGGAGGTCGAGAAGGCCCGCAAGCGCTTCGGCGAGTCGTTCGACGAGGCCAAGTACCGCGAAACTTCGCCCCGCGTGCAGGAGACTATCGCCAAACGCGACGCCGTGCACAAGCGTTTTGCCGATGCGCTCAACGCCAACGACCTCAATGAGCTGCGGCAGATCATCCTCGACTGCGAGATCGTGTGCCCCGTTTCCGGTACGCGCAATTGGACCGAGGTGCGGCAGTTCAACCTGATGTTCTCCACGCAGATGGGTTCCACGGCCGACGGCGCCAGCACCATCTACCTGCGCCCCGAGACGGCGCAGGGCATCTTCGTCAACTTTCTCAACGTGCAGAAGACCGGCCGCATGAAGCTGCCGTTCGGCATTGCGCAGATCGGCAAGGCGTTCCGCAACGAGATCGTCGCCCGCCAGTTCATCTTCCGCATGCGCGAGTTCGAGCAGATGGAGATGCAGTTCTTCGTGCGCCCCGGCACCGAAATGGAGTGGTGGAACGAATGGAAGAACACCCGCATGGCCTGGCACCGCGCCCTGGGCTTCGGCGACGACAACTACCGGTTCCACGACCACGACAAGCTGGCCCACTATGCCAACGCCGCCACCGACGTGGAGTACAACTTCCCGTTCGGCTTCAAGGAGGTGGAGGGCATCCACTCGCGCACCGACTTCGACCTGGGCAACCACCAGAAGTTTTCGGGCAAGAAAATCCAGTATTTCGACCCCGAGACGGGCGAAAGCTACGTGCCCTATGTCGTCGAGACGTCGATCGGCGTCGACCGCATGTTCCTGCAGGTCATGTCGGCGGCCTACACCGAGGAGCAGCTCGACGGCGGCGATTCGCGCGTGGTGCTGCGTCTGCCTGCGGCTCTGGCTCCCGTCAAGGCGGCCATCCTGCCGCTCGTGAAGAAAGACGGCATGCCCGAGATCGCGCAGAAGATCGTCGACGAGCTGAAGTACGATTTCAATGTGGTCTACGACGAGAAGGATTCGGTCGGCAAGCGTTACCGCCGCCAGGATGCCGTCGGTACGCCGTTCTGCATCACCGTCGACGGCCAGACCGCCGAGGACGGCACCGTCACGGTGCGCCACCGCGATTCGATGGAGCAGGAGCGCGTCAAGATCGAGGCTCTGCATGCCATGGTCGAGGAGGAGTGCTCGTACCGGAAGTTGTTCAAGAAACTGAACCTTTAATTGAAGTGAAAATGGAAAGGTCGAAGATGAAAGTCCGTCTGCCGGAACATTTCATTTTCAACCTTTCACTTCTTGCTTTCTCGAAGTGTCGCGCATTCTGGCCATAGACTACGGTACCAAGCGTACGGGAATCGCCGTGAGCGACCCCCTGCGGCTGATCGCGGGCGGACTCGTGACGGTCGAGACGCGGCAGCTCGAAAAGTGGCTCGCAGACTATTTTGCCCGCGAGAACGTTGGTACCATTGTGTTGGGCAAACCCGCCCGGATGGACGGCACGCCCTCCGAGACGTGGCGTTTCATCGAGCCGCTCGCGGCGCGGCTGCGGCAGGCATGGCCCGACAAGGAGGTGGTTTTCCACGACGAGCGCTTCACTTCGGTGCTGGCCCACCGGGCGATGCTCGAAAGCGGCATCGGTAAGATGGCCCGCCGCGATAAGGCGTTGGTGGACAAGATTTCCGCCACGATCATTTTACAAAGTTACATGGAGTTCAACCAATGATTTATCCGATTGTCATCTATGGCGACGAGGTGCTGCGCAAGCCCTGCGAGCCGGTCGCTGCCGATTTTCCCGATCTGAAAAAGCTCGTCGACGACATGTTTCTCACCCTCGGCGAAGCCGGAGGCGTGGGGCTGGCCGCTCCGCAGATCGGCAAGAGCCTGCGTCTTTTCATCGTCGACTGCACCCCGTGGGCCGAGGACGACCCGTCGTGCGCCGACTTCAAGCAGGCGTTCGTCAATGCCGAGATCTACGCCTATTCCGAACAGACGAAAACTTACAACGAGGGCTGCCTGTCGTTTCCGGGGCTCTATGCCGATGTGCCGCGTTCGCTGTCGATCCGCGTGCGCTACCTCGACGAGGAGCTGAAGCCCCACGACGAGGAGTTCACGGGCTACAAGGCCTGGGTCATCCAGCATGAGTACGACCATATCGAGGGGCGCGTTTTCGTCGACCGCGTCGCTCCCTTGCGCCGCAACCTGCTCAAAGGCAAGTTGCTCAACCTGGCCAAAGGAAAATATCGTTGCAGCTACAAGACCCGGTAGCCGAAAGGCGGTCGGGCGGCAAGCCGGTAAGCGCTTAGCGGCCGGAGCGCCTGCCGGTTCGGCCGAATACCGGGGCAGTCGTTTGCGCCTGTCCCAAAAATGAAAGCGGTTCCCGTAGAGGGAGCCGCTTTTCATATTGCCGTTGCCGGAGCGTCAGAACTTGTAGGTTGCGCCGACGCTGATGATGATCGGATTTTTCCAGTATTTGTGGGTCTGCACCATCCACTTGAATCCGGCCGAGATGTCCCAGTTGCGCGTGATGTTGAAGTCGGTGCCGGCGCCGAGGTTGATGCCGCACGACCAGTCGCCGATGTCGTTGGCGCTCAGACCCACCTGCGGATAGAGCGTCCAGAAGCGCGCCGGGTGGAAGAGGTACTGCATGTCGGCGCTGATGTCCACCGAGCAGTATTTCTTGCAGAGGAACGTCACGGCCGGCTGGATGCGCCATCTGTCCGTGAAGGAGTAGCGGGCCAGGGCGCCCACGCCGAAGATGGCGCCGTCGGCTCCGGTATTGGTATAGACGCCGATCTGCGGGCCGAGTGCCCATTTGCCCTTGTCCTGGGCCGAGACGGCTCCCACGGCGAAAAGTGCGGCCATAGCCGTCAGAAGAATCTTTTTCATTTCCGGTTATTTTAATTTTACAAAAGTGAGCTTTTGTCCGTTTGCTTGTCAAATATATGCAAAAATCCCTTGTCTGCCAAGCAAATTCAACGAAGCGGGGTATTTTGATAACAAACCGACCACATCGCAACACTCGTGCCGCTTCGGGCGTTTCGGAGTCCCGAAAACGAAACGTCAGGGCCGAAAAACAGGATATTCCGTCATCGCAGGCGGTTTTCCCGCTTCGCATGTCCGGTTCGGTTGTTCCGGGTGTGCGTTTCTGTCGCTTGCCGTCTCCGGATCCGCCCGGACCGGGGTTCGGTGTTCTCCGGGGGCGTCGGTCCGGACGGACAAAAGCCGCATAAGTCAGAAAAACAACTCGTGTAGATGCTGGACGCAGCGCACGGAAAGAGCGTAGGAGCGGTTGTCCGTTCGGAAAGGCTCGACGTAGCTCTGTTTGAAACCCAGGAAACTGGCGTTCGGATGGCCCGATGCGTAGGGGGACGAGGACCACGCAAAGCCGCCGACGCCGACATTTTCCAAGGCTCCCGAGTCGCGGTTGCGGTCGCCCGCAGCAGATGTCGGGAAACAATCGCTGGAATGGATGGCGCGGAGAGGGAACAAGTTCAATTCTGAATTGTTTTGTTCTCGGCTCCGCAGCAAACTGGGATGTACAGCCGACGGCATAGCGGTCGGGAGACAGGAGTGCCGGCCCCGGTTGTCGGGGTTTTCCGGATTGCCGGGGCGCTGTCGTGCAGTCTTTGTTCGCGAACGCAGCTTGCGGATAGCGAGCTCGGCGACAGCTGAATAGCAGCGAGCCTTCGCGTCGGGAGACTATGGTTCGCGCAACTCTGCGAGTTGCCGAAACCGACAAAGACCGTGTAAGACGATTCCTGAATATGCCCGCCGCCATAATGCCGCCGGCGGATTGCTGAATCTACTTTGCCTCGCTGATGCGAGCCGTGGCCCGCATCATTCCGGGCGGAAGTTGCTGGGGCAAAGTTAGGAATTATAATCGTACTTTGTGCCTTGTCCCGAAACATTGTCCGGCTTCGATAGTGCGGTCCGGGGCCCGAATGAGACCCGATTAAAAACAAGTTCCGGTTCTCTGAATAAGGTTCGGTTCCATGTTCTCCGGCCGTAAAAAAGCGCCGCCCGGCCGTGAAGGCCGGGCGGCGGATAGCGGGCGGAAACGGTCCCCTTCGCAGAGGCCCCCTCCGGGAACTACTTCTGGTTGAGGGCTGCGTGGGCGGCGGCCAGGCGTGCGATGGGCACGCGGAAAGGCGAACAGCTCACGTAGTTGAGTCCGGCGTAGTGGCAGAACTCCACCGACGAGGGTTCGCCGCCGTGTTCGCCGCAGATGCCGCACTTGAGGTTCTCGCGCGTGCCGCGGCCCTTGAACACCGCTTCGCGGATGAGCTGGCCCACACCGTTGCGGTCCAGAATCTGGAACGGGTCGTTCTTCAGAATGCCCTTTTCGAGGTAGACGGGCAGGAACTTCGAGATGTCGTCGCGCGAGAAGCCCAGCGTCATCTGCGTCAGGTCGTTGGTGCCGAACGAGAAGAACTGCGCCACTTCGGCGATCTGGTTGGCCGTCACGGCGGCGCGCGGCACCTCGATCATCGTGCCGACCATGTATTCGATCTTGTCGTTGCGTTCGCTGAAGACCTGCTCGGCCGTCCGGTCGATGATGTTCTTCTGGTAGCGCAGCTCCTTGTGGTTGCCCACCAGCGGCACCATGATCTCCACATGGACGGGCACTCCCGCGGCCTTGACATTCATCGCAGCCTCGATGATGGCGCGGGTCTGCATTTCGGTGATCTCGGGATAGGTGTTGCCCAGACGGCAGCCGCGGTGGCCCAGCATCGGGTTGAACTCGGCCAGCGACTTCACCTTGGCCACGATCTTCGAGAGCGGTTCGTGCATCTCCTCGGCCATCTCTTTCTGGCCCTTCTCATCGTGGGGTACGAACTCGTGCAAGGGGGGATCGAGCAGACGGACCGTCACCGGGTAGCCGTTCATCGCCTTGAACAGCCCCTCGAAGTCGCCGCGCTGGATGGGCAGCAGCTTGGCCAGCGCCACGCGGCGTCCGGCTTCGTCGTCGGCCAGAATCATCTCGCGGATGGCCTTGATGCGGTCGCCCTCGAAGAACATGTGCTCCGTGCGGCAGAGTCCGATGCCTTCGGCACCGAATTCGAACGCCTGCGCAGCGTCTTTCGGCGTGTCGGCATTGGCGCGCACTTTCAGCACCGAATATTTGCCGGTCAGCTCCATCAGTTTGCCGAAGTCGCCGCTCAGATCGGCGGCCTTGGTGGCTACCTGTCCCAGGTAGACTTCGCCCGTCGAGCCGTTGAGCGAAATCCAGTCGCCCTCCTTCACCGTGAAGCCGTTCACCTTGATGGTGCGGGCCTTGTAGTCGATTTCCAGCTCACCGGCGCCCGATACGCAGCATTTGCCCATGCCGCGCGCCACGACGGCGGCGTGCGACGTCATGCCGCCGCGGGCCGTCAGAATGCCGGCGGCGTCGAGCATGCCCTTGAGGTCCTCGGGCGAGGTCTCGATACGCACCAGCACGGCTTTCTGTCCCGTCTTGGCCAGCACTTTCTCCGCATCGTCGGCAAAGAACACCACGGGACCCGTCGCCGCTCCGGGCGAGGCGGGCAGACCCTTGGTGATGACCTGCGCCGACGAGATGGCTTTCTTGTCGAATACCGGGTGCAGGAGTTCGTCGAGCTTGGCCGGTTCGCAGCGCAGCACGGCGGTCTTTTCGTCGATCAGCCCCTCGCGCAGCATCTCCATGGCGATGCGCACCATCGCCGCGCCCGTGCGTTTGCCGTTGCGGCACTGGAGCATCCACAGCTTGCCGTCCTGGATCGTGAACTCGATGTCCTGCATGTCGGTGAAGTACTGTTCCAGGTGGTGCTGGATCTCGTTGAGCTCCTTGTAGACTTCGGGCATCACTTCTTCGAGCGAGGGATATTTCGACTTGCGCTCCTCCTCGCTGATGTTCTGGGCCTTGGCCCAGCGCTTCGAGCCCTCGACGGTGATCTGCTGCGGGGTGCGGATGCCGGCTACGACGTCCTCGCCCTGGGCGTTGATCAGATATTCGCCGTTGAAGATGTTTTCACCCGTCGCGGCGTCGCGCGAGAAAGCCACGCCCGTGGCCGAATTCTCGCCCATGTTGCCGAAGACCATGGCCTGCACCGACACGGCCGTGCCCCATTCGGCGGGGATGTTGTTGAGCTTGCGGTAGAGGATGGCGCGTTCGTTCATCCACGAGCCGAAGACGGCGCAGATGGCGCCCCAGAGCTGGTCCCACGGATCGGTCGGGAACTCCTCGCCGGTCTGTTTCTTGACGGCAGCCTTGAAGTTTTTCACCAGCTCCTTCAGATCGTCGGTCGTCAGATCGGTGTCGTTCTTCACGCCGCGTTTCTTCTTCTGTTCGTCGATGATCTCCTCGAACGGGTCGTGGTCTTCTTTCGACACGGGTTTCATGCCCAGTACCACGTCGCCGTACATCTGCACGAAGCGGCGGTAGGAGTCCCACGCGAAGCGCGGATTGCCCGTGCGCTTGGCCACGGCCTCCACGGCCTGGTCGTTCATGCCCAGGTTGAGGATCGTGTCCATCATGCCGGGCATCGAGGCGCGGGCGCCCGAGCGGACCGAAACCAGCAGCGGCATCTCCTTGTCGCCGAAGCGCATGCCCGTCAGGCACTCGATGTTCTTCATCGCTTTCTCCACTTCGGGGCGCAGCATCTCGATGACGGCCTGCTTGCCGTGCTGGTAGTATTCGGTGCACACCTCCGTGGTGATGGTGAAGCCCGGAGGTACGGGAATGCCGATCAGGTTCATTTCTGCCAGGTTGGCACCTTTGCCGCCGAGCAGTTCACGCATCTTGCCGTTTCCTTCGGCTTCCTTGTTGCCGAAGGTGTAGACTCGTTTGACGTCTGCCATAAGTTTTTCTTTTTATGTTGTGAATTTTGTTTTCGTGCCGCTTTTTTCCGCCCCGGTCAAGCCCGCATCATCCGACACCTCGGCGTCTGCCAGCTCCGCGTCCGGCTCGTCGGAAAACTTCTTGCGCAGCTTTCCTTCGTTTCGGTGTAACCCCAAGCAACCTTGGTCTGCGCCCGGCGTAAGGAAATACCCCGTTTTTCGTGAGACGGATGGCGAATTTAGCGAAATTATTTTGCTTTTCCAAATTTGCAGGCTCCATTGTGCGCTCTTCGCGCCGCTTTTGGGGCCGATCGGGACCGAACGGCGTATGCCGGTCGGGAACAGCGTGAGGCGATGCTTCGGCAGGAGTGCAGGCCTTTACGGGGATTACTCAATGTAGACGTACACCGGCAGGGCGTAGCTCGTTCCGCCGCAGTAGCGGCGGCGGTCGTAGGCGGGGAGCGGCCGGGTTCCGGCGGGGTCGAGCAGGAAACGCCGGATGTAGACGTCGCCCGTCCGTACGCGCAGCGCCGTGTCGACGGCTATGCGGTCGCGCATGATCCAGCCGGTACGACCGCGGATGTTGCCCCGGCCGGCTTTTTCGGCGCGGGCATGAACATCGCGCAGTCCGTATTGGGCGGTTTCGCGGGCCGGCAGGCGGCCCATGACGATCAGTTTGACACCGGGCCGTTCGTCGCGCAGCTCCCCGACCACCCAGCGGAACATGCGCTGCTCGCTGCACAGCACCAGGCCCACGGTGTCGCTCCGGAACCGCTGTCTCGGCCCGCGGCCTGCGGGGCGGCGCAGGATGCCCTCGACATAGAGGTAGCGGCGGCCCGTTTCGACGTAGCGGGGGAAGAACATGTCGGCATAGTAGAGCAGTGCGAAATCCATGCCGTCCAGTGAGTTGAGCGTGCGGTGCAGGTAGGTGTAGTCGCCCTGACAGGCGGCGGCGATGTCGCGTACGACCTGTTCGTTCTCGACGCTCCACAGCGCCACGACGGGCAGCCCCAGCGAATCGATCAGTGCGGCCGTCCGGGCTGTTTTGCGGCGGTAGCGCGCAGTATTCCAGCGCAGCGGGCCCTGCGGCGTGTAGTCGCTGTCGTCGTAGAAAGGCGACGGGACGGTGTCGTAGAGGTGGTCGGCGTCGAGGTAGGCGATGCCGAACGGACGGAGTCTTTCCGGCCTGCCCGATTCCCGGGGCTGTTCTTCGGCGTAGTGGGCCGGTTGTTGGGTTTGTCCGGGGTGCTGTGTCTCGCTCCGGGCCGCGGCGGGGTGTCCGCCGAGGAGGACGAGCAGAAAGAAGGCCGCCTTGATAGGTTTCATGGCGGCGGAATCAGAGCGGTTTTTCGGGAAGAAAGAGACGAGGAGAACAGCCCAGATATTTTGCAATCAAATTGATATGATTCAAGTTGTATTTTGACGGGCTTTTGGGACTTTCGACCTGGCTGATGAAACTGTCGCTGACCCCGATTCCGAAAGCTAACATGGATTGCGACACGTCCTGGGCCATTCGCGCCTGGCGGACGGCTGCACTCACATAAAGATCGAAATCGCTTTTTGCTTTCACCTGCGTCTTGTTTAGGACGTTGTAAAGCTAAAAAAGATGCCAAAGGAAAAGTTTAGTTATAACTTCAATTCGTTAAGCTATATCTAAAAATACGATCTTTTTTGAATGTCAGGGCCGGAGAACGGGATGTCTGTACGGATTTTCGGGTCGGAGCCTGCGGGGCACGCTTGCGGGCCTCCGCGGGGCGAGGCTCCGGCCCGCATGGGGTTTGCGATTTTGGGAGGTCATCGACTGCGGGCGTTTTGTGGGGCAGGGCTCCGGCCCGCATGTTGGGTGGTCATCGTGAGGGGCCGGGTTCCGGCCCGCATGGGTTTTGCGATTTCAGGAGGTCGTCAAGCGGCGTTCGGCACGCTGCCGGCAGGTAACGAAACAGCCGGATAACAACCACGAAACAACCCGAAACAGGAAACCGACCGTTTCGCCTTCCGTATTTTCTCATGTTTGGCTTCCCACCCGGAAAAAGCGGCCCGGCAGATGCTTGGACGCAGCGCACGGATAAGGCGTAGGCACGGTTGGTACCGTTGAACGGACCCACGTTGCCCGCATTGAAGAGTATCCGGCTCGCGTTGTTGTGGCCCGAGGCGAGAGGCGACGACGACAAAGCCGTGCCCTCGACGCCGATGCCGCCCAAGGCTCCCGTCGCAGTGTGGCGGTAGCCCGAAGCAGGCGCAAGGGACGATCGCTGGGATGGATGGTGCGGAGAGGGCGGACCAATGGTTTTGCAAGGAACCGTGCGGCTCCGAGAGCCGTACGGGCCGCAGCCTTGGCCGGCGGAGTTCCGCAAGCGTGCTCCGCAGACTGCGCCCGAAATTCCGTACGAGGTTGACAGCGACGGCAAATCGTCCGTCCGGGTCGGCTGCGGGGGCAAGCTGTTCCCGGGTGCAAGGTAGCAGATGACAGGCCCGTTGTCAATTGTCATTGGCCATAAGCTCCGCGCCAGGCTGGGATGTACAACCGGCGTTCCGGTCACGGGACTCGGCCGGATGCCGGTGGATCGTTGAATCCGCCGACCGCTCCGGTACGACGTTTCCGCTATGCCGCGTGCGACACTGCAAGTGCGCGAAAACGTGCGTGAAAGGAACCGTGGTCCCTACCGTTCCGGGTCGTCAGGGCCGCTTTTACAGGGTGGAGAGTAAAGGGAAAAGTCCGTTCCGGCCCCGTCACTCGGCGATCACGCCCGAACCGACGAGCTCGTCGCCGTCGTACCATGCCGCAAACTGGCCCGGAGCGATGCCGCGCTGGGGCGTGTCGAACAGCAGGAAGATCCCTTCGGGCCGGGCGTAGAGGGTGGCTCCCTGCAAGGGTTGACGGTAGCGGATGCGCACTTGGAAACGGGCCTTCCCGCCGGTCGGAATCGCCCGCGCGGGGTCGATCCAGTGGACCTCCTGCGGTTCGATGCGCAGCGCCGGGCGCCAGAGTCCCGGGTGTGCGTCGCCCTCGCCGACATAGATGGCATTGGCGTCGACGTCGGTCGCCAGAATGAAAAGCGACTCCTTGCGGCCGCCGATGCCGAGCCCCTTGCGCTGGCCGACGGTGTAGTAGTGGGCGCCGTTGTGGGTGCCGATCTTCTTGCCGTCGCGCACGGTGTAGCGCCACGGAGCCGCCAGCGCCGCCAGCTCTTCGGTCGTCGGCGCGCCCTCGGGCACGGCGGGCCGCAGGGCGAATTTGGGCCATGACGGGAGTATTTCGTGCACGTTGCCCGGTTTGGCGGCGAGTTTCTGTTGCAGGAAAACGGGCAGATCGACTTTCCCTACGAAGCAGATGCCCTGCGAATCTTTGCGCTTGGCCGTGGCCAGGTGTTGTTCCTCGGCGATGCGCCGCACCTCGGGCTTGAGGAGTCCGCCCACGGGAAACAGCGCATAGCGCAGCTGTTCCTGCGAGAGCTGGCACAGAAAGTAGCTCTGGTCCTTGTTGGGGTCGGTGCCGGCCAGCAGCTTGCAGCGCACGGTGCCGTCGGCGTCCGTCTCCTCGGCCTTGCGGCAGTAGTGACCCGTGGCCACGTAGTCGGCGCCGAGCTTGAGGGCTTCGTGCAGGAAGACGTCGAACTTGATTTCGCGGTTGCACAGCACGTCGGGATTGGGCGTGCGGCCGCGTTCGTATTCGGCGAACATGTAGTCGACCACCCGCGTGCGGTATTGGGCCGAGAGGTCGACCACGTGCAGCGGGATGTCCAGCCGCTTGGCCACCAGCTCGGCGAAGACGCGGTCGTCGTACCACGGGCAGTCGCCCTCCAGGGTGCCCGTCGTGTCGTGCCAGTTGACCATGAAAAGACCGATGACTTCGTGCCCCTCCTGCTGGAGAAGCCACGCGGCCACCGACGAGTCGACGCCGCCCGAGAGTCCTATCACCACGCGTGCCATGTCAGTCCAGTTCCAGGAGTCCGTCGGGGAGGATCATGCGGATGTTCCGGCCCTCGAAGTCGATGTGTGCGATGAATTCCTCGACGGCGGGAACCAGCACCCGGCGGCCGTCGATCTCCAGTTCGAACAGCGGGTTGGCGTCGCTGTCGTAGTAGTCGGCAAGCGTTCCGGCCACCGCCTGCGGCGGCGTATCCCCGTCCGGAGCGAGCGTTTCGGCTTCCACCGAGAAGCCGATCAGGTCCTCCAGGTAGAATTCGTCGTCGTCGCGGTCGTCGTTCAGTCCGATGCGGAATTCCAGTCCCAGCAGTTCGGTAGCCCGGCGCTCGGTGTCGAGGTCGGCGAATGCCGCCACGGCGCCCGTCGCACCGCGCCGTTCGAAGCGGTCGCACCACAGCGGCACCTCCAGGGCGTCGATGGTGACCAGGAGCGGCGTGGCCGCCGGGTCGAAATCGGCCGGAAAGGCGGGGTAGAGCGAGAGCATCACTCCGCCGTCGGTGCCGAAGAGTCTGTTGATTCTGCCTGCGGGAGAGGTCATTTCTGCTTTTGTTTTTGGGCGAATGCGGCATACGGGCGGGCCGTTGCGGGCCTCCGGCGTGGGAGACTGCGTCCGGCGCAACGCTGCGGATTGCAGCATTCGGTTCTGGGAGAACCTGCGGTCGGCGCAACGCTGCGCTGCCATATTCGGTGTTGGAGAACTTGCGGATCGCACAGCGGTGGCTGTAGCCCGCAAGGTTCGGTTCGAGGAAACAAAAACCGGCAAATCTCCCGCAGTGGGAAATTTGCCGGGATCGTTCTTGTCGTCCGGGCCTTATTCGGCTGCGGGCGCTTCGGTTTCGGCTTCGGGAGCAGCCTCTTCTGCAGCGGGAGCCTCTTCGGCGTTCTCGGCGGCAGCGGCTTCTTCAGCTTCCTTGGCGGCGGCTTCGGCAGCGGCCTTCTTCTCGGCGATGGCCTTCGCGCGCTCCTCGTTCACCTTGGCTTCAGCGGCCAGACGGGCTTTCTCGGCCGACTTGGCGTCGGTGGCGAGCTTGTTGCTCTTGGCCTCGATCTTGCCGTTCTTGGCGTCGAGCCACTTGTTGAAGCGGGCTTCGGCTTCGGCCTCGGTGAAAGCACCCTTGGCTACGCCGCCCAGCAGGTGTTTCTTGTAGAGGACTCCCTTGTAGGAGAGGATGGCCCGACAGGTGTCGGTAGGTTGTGCGCCTTTCTGTAACCAACCCAGGGCTTGCTCGAAGTTCAGGTCGATCGTAGCAGGATTCGTGTTGGGGTTGTAGGTGCCCAACTTCTCGATGAATTTACCATCACGTGGCGCTCTGCTATCTGCGGCAACGATGTGGTAGAAGGCGTAGCCTTTCTTACCGTGGCGTGCCAGACGAATTTTAACAGCCATTTTGCTATAAAATTGTTAATTTGGTTAATAAACGCTCACCCTTTCGGGCCGTTAAGCCTGCAAATGTAGACAAAATATTCTTCGCGGCAAAATAAATCGCGTAAAAAAGACGACGGTTGTCGGCGCAAGAGTTCCGCGCGGCCGTCGCCGGAGGGTGTGATTCCGTTGGGATTCGAACCCAAGACCCACAGCTTAGAAGGCTGTTGCTCTATCCAACTGAGCTACGGAACCATCGGTCAGCGGCTATGGTCGCCGCGTTGCGGGCACGAAGATACGAAAATTTTTTTGAAATACGTTCGGCCGGGCCGGTAAAGAGATTTCGGATGCGGTTTCGGAGGTCTCCGGGGCCCTTCGCTGCGATGAAGAAGTTTCGGGGCGCAGGATCGGCAAAAACAGTTTTTTCGGGCAACACCTATCTGCAAAAATAATCTTGCAAGAATCTTTTCTGCGGACCGCAGCCTCCCCTGGCGGAGGCCCGCAACCGTCCGGCTGTCGCCGGGCGGGCTCCGCAGGCTGCGCTCCGATAACAAGCGATGATCTCTTCCTTTTGCAGGGTGCCGGCGTATGTTGTAAAGTGCAGAACCTGTTGTCCGGGGAACGGGTCGAAACAGACCGGTTTATTCCGGTCCGCGGCAATCCTTACCGATAGAACGTTCCCCGCCACCGCGCCGTGTTGCCGGCGCCGTCGCGGACGTTGAGTTCTACGGTGTGGGTGCTGCGGGTGGCCGGCAGGTCGAAAACATGAACCAGGCGGCCGGTCATGGGGTAGCGGTCGCACGGAGTCCATCGGCCGTCGATCAGAAGCGTGTAGGAGGCGATGCCCGAGAAGTTGTCGGCTGCGGTGAAACTCAGCGAGGCGCTTTGCGACAGGTCGGCGCCCCGGTCGAACCGGGCTGTGATGCGCGGGGGCACGGTGTCGGCCACGATGAAGAGCGGATCGACGGTGTAGGTTGACGCCGTGACGGCTCCCTCCTTCCACGAGCCGCCCACGTAGGCGGCGGAGCCTTTGGCTGTGCGGCGGGCAAGGCGTGCGTGCGGCCGCAGGCGGATGGGGATGTCGGCCCGGACGGAGACCGTCATGGTGCGGCGCAGCGGCGTGGCATCGGGCAGCACCTTGTAGGCGGGCGAGAGCGCCACGATGCCCGTGTCGGTTCGGGGTGCTGCGACTTGTGCCGGACGGCAGCCGACGGCTTCGTGGAGCGCACCGGCCGGAATCCGGGCTGTCATGCGGTCGCCGACGCGGAGCGTTGCGGCAGCGGTGGGGCGCACGACTTCGGCCAGGCTGTCGATCTCGCCGCGGAACTCGCCGTCGCGGCCGCAGATGTCGAATTCGAGGTTCGAGCAGTTGCCGCTGTCGTCTTCGGCCTCGATGCGAATGCGGTGCGTCTCGCCGGGCAGCGTGCGGACGATGCCGCGGTCGGCCATGAGCGGATAGAAGCGGTCGGGCGTGCCGACGGGCTGCGCCAGGCGGATGGCTTCGGTGCGCACGGAGAGTTGCAGCGGGTAGTAGCTCACGGCGTCGCAATAGCGGTTCTGGTCGAAGGTGAAGCCGTCCATACGGTATTCGAAATAGGGTTCGTCGTCGAGCCATGCCGTCAGGCGCCAGATGCCGAAGCGGTTCTGCACGCCGTTGCGGCGGTCGGTGACTTCGATCACGAAGTATCCCTTGCGCCCCACCTCCACGGGGGCGTTGTGCGAAAGCCGGTAGCGGTGTGCGTCGAGCCGTACGGTGCTGCGGCTCGCTCCCTCGCGCCGGGCGCAGATGCCGTTGGGCAGGGTGTCGATTTCGATGTAGTGGACGGCGACGATCTGCGGCGGCAGCGAGTCGGCCGGGCGGATGATCCCCTCGCGCACGATGTTGTAGAGCTGCTGCGTGCGGGTGTCGCGGATTTCGAAATGCAGATGCGGACCCGACGACGAGCCGCTGTTGCCCGAGTAGCCGATCACGTCGCCCTGCCGCACGGGCCAGGTGCCGGGGCCGAAGAAGAGGTTGACGCTGTTTTTCTGTTGGGCGCGCCGTTCGCGGGCCACGTGGCGTTCGATGTCGTCGCGGAAACGCTGCAGATGGCCGTAGACGGCCGTCGTGCCGTTGCGCAGCGTGAGGTAGATGGCGCGTCCGTAGCCGCCCGGCGAGACGGCGATGCGCGAGACGTAGCCGTCGGCCACGGCGACCAGCGGCTTGCCCTCGACCCCTCCGGTGCGGATGTCGACGCCCGAATGGAAGTGTCCCGGGCGCATCTCGCCGAAGTTGGAGGAGCAGGTGCCGTCGACGCCGCGAATGGGGTAGACGTAGTCGGCAGGATCGAGCGTCTGAGCCTGCGTGCCGGCCGCCAGGGCCGTAAGGAGAAGGGTGGTCAGAATTCGTCGCATGGGTCGGTGTCGGCCACCATTGAGGCGACCGTTTCGTGTACGGTTTCGTAATCGTAGCCGAGTGCGAGTCCGTAGCGTATGAGTTTGTTTTTCAGTTCGTAGCGTGTCGAGTAGCGGATCGTGCGGGCTTTGCGTTCTAACTGCGTGCGCAGCCGGTCGCCCATGCCCGTGCGGTCGGTTTCGCCGAGCGCCGCTTCGATGTTTTCCTTGGCGATGCCTTTGCGTTGCAGCGCCGCGCGGATTTTGTATTCGCCCCAGCCGCTCAGCCGCATCTTCTCGCGCACGAAAGCCCCGGCGTAGCGCGCATCGTCGATGAAGCGGTCGTGCACCAGCCGGTCCAGCACTTCGGCGGCGGCGCGGTCGTCCAGCCCCCAGCCGCGCATGAGCCGCCGGGCGTCGCTCTCCGACTTTTCGGCGCGGGCGCAGAGCCGCATCAGCTGGGCCAGGGCCTGCTCGGGCGTCTTGGTGCGCGCGGGCTTTTTGGGGCCGGCGGGGTTCATCTCAGTCGGGCGCATAGCATGCGGGGTTTGCCGTTGATGTCTTCGCGCAGGCGGAGCGTATCGTAGCCTTCGCCGGAGAGCATCCCGGGCAGGGCGTCGCCTGCCAGGTGGTAGATTTCGAAGTAGAGTTTCCCGCCCGGTGCCAGCATCCGCCTCCCGGCCCGGGCAATGGCCCGATAGAAGAGCAGCGGGTCGTCGTCGGGTACGAAGAGCGCTTCGGCCGGTTCGTGGTCGCGGACGTTGGGGTGCATGGCGGCCCTGTCGGGCAGGGGAACGTAGGGCGGATTGGAGACCAGCAGGTCGAACCGCTCGGGAAAGCGGTCGGCCAGGTCGGTCAGAGCGTCGGCCCGGCGCAGGGTGACCCGGGCGCCCAGCGCGCGGCAGTTGCCGTCGGCCGTCTCCAGCGCCCGTTCCGAAAGATCGGCGGCGTAGAGTTCGGCGCCGGGGAGTTCGAGGGCCAGCGTGGCGGCGATGCAGCCGCTGCCGGTGCCGACGTCCAGTATGCGGCGGGCCTGCGGTTCGTCGGCGACGATCCAGGCGACCAGTTCTTCGGTTTCGGGCCGCGGAATGAGCACCCCCTCGCGTACGGCGAAGCGGCGCCCGAAGAAGTCGGCCGAGCCGGTGACATATTGTACGGGGCAGCCCGCCGCCAGCCGGGCGAGGTCTTCTTCGAAGCCGTCGATGGCGAGCGGCGCATCGGGATCGGCCAGCAGGGCCGAAACGGGGAGCTGCGCCGCTTCCGAAATATAGAAACGGGCGATGCTGCGGGCTTCGCGCGGGTCGTAGAGCGGCCCGAGCGTGGCGGCGATGCGGTCGAGTATGTTGCGGCGCGTGGTCATGGTTTCATCAGGTCGGCCAGGACGATCGCCACGGCGGCTTCGACGGCCACGGCACCGCGCAGCGCGATGCAGACGTCATGGCGGCCTCCGACCGTGAAAGATTCGACGCGGCCGGTCGTGCGGTCGAAGCTCCGTTGTTCGCGGGCGATGCTGGCCGTGGGCTTGAATGCGGTGCGGACGACCAGCGGGTTGCCGTTGGTCAGTCCGCCGACGATGCCGCCCGCGTGGTTGGTGGCGGTGCGGCCCGCAGCATCGAGCAGCGGGTCGTTGTGTTCGGAGCCGCGCATGCGGGCGGCGGCGAATCCGCTGCCGAACTCCACTCCCTTGATGCCCGGTACGGCGAACAGCAGGTGGGCGATGCGGCTTTCGACCGAGTCGAAGAACGGTTCGCCCCAACCCATGGGCAGGCCCTCGACGCGGCATTCGACCACTCCGCCGACCGAGTCGCCCTCGTCGGCCGCTGTGCGCAGCACGTCGTTGAAACGGGTGCTGTCGCTGCATCCTCCGATTTGGGTGACGGCCGTGGTGAAGCCGATCTCCGCAGGCAGCATCTTTTTGGCGACGACGCCTGCGGCGACGAGCGCCAGCGTAAGCCGGCCCGAGAAGTGGCCGCCGCCGCGCGGATCGTTGAAGCCGTCGAAGCGTTCGCGGGCCGTCCGGTCGGAATGCGAGGGGCGGTCGGGCAGGTCGGCATAGTCTTGCGAACGGGTGTTCTCGTTGGCGAAGACGATGGCGAGCGGCGCTCCGGTCGTATAGCCCCGATAAACGCCCGATACAAGTTGCGGCGCGTCGGTTTCGCGGCGCGGCGTGGTTCCGGGCGCACCGGCCCGCCGGCGGGCCAGATCGACGGCGAAATCCTCCTCCGAAAGCGGCATGCCGGCAGGCACGCCGTCGAGCACCAGACCGATCTGCGGCCCGTGCGACTCGCCCCACAGGGCGATGCGGAAATGCTCTCCGAAGCGGTTCATAGGCAGATATGCTGAAGGTCGCGGAAAAAATCGGGATAACTTTTGGCTACGCATTCGGCGCCTTCGATCGTGATGGGCCCGTCGGCACGCAGAGCGGCGACGGCCAGCGACATGGCCATGCGGTGGTCGCCGTGGCTGCTGACGACGGCAGGGCGGACAGCGCCGCCGCGGATGCGCATGACGTTCTCCTCCGAAAGGTCGACCTCGATGCCCAGCTTGCCGTACTCCTCGCGGATGGCTTCGGCCCGGTTGCTTTCCTTGTGGACAAGCCGCGATGTGCCGTGCAGGACGCTGACACCCTCGGCCGCGGCAGCCAGGGCGGCGAGCGCGGGGAAGAGGTCGGGGCAGTGGGTGGCGTCGAACTCGAAAGCCCGCAACTCCCTGCGGGCCGCCGTGACGGAGCGGGGTTCGTCGATGACCGACGCTCCGGCCCGTACGAGAGCCTGGCAGACGACCGTGTCGGCCTGCCGCGAGAGCACCGAGACGTTGCGGACGGTCACCTCGCCGGCCGTGGCGCCCGCCACCAGGAGCATGGCCGCGGCGCTCCAGTCGCCTTCGATGGCGAAGTCGGTGCCGCGGTAGCGCTGCCCGCCGGGGATATAGAATTCGGTGTAGTCGTTGTGGCATATCTCCACGCCGAAGCGGGCGGCCGTGTCGACGGTCATGTCGAGGTAGGGCGTCGAGACGGCATCGCGGACGCGGAGCGTGGTGTCTTCGGCGGCAAGGGGCAGCGCGAGCAGCAGTCCGGTGACGAATTGCGACGAGACGCTGCCGTCGACTTCGGCCGTGCCGCCGCGCAAAGGTCCGCACACTTCGAACGGCAGGCGCCCGTCGCAGTCGACGGCCCGGGCGCCCAATTGCCGCAGCGGATCGGTCATCATGGCCATGGGGCGCTGCATGAGCGACTTTTCGCCTTCGATGCGGAGCGTCTCGTGCCACAGGGCCGCAAGGGGCGTGAAAAGCCGTGCGGCAAGGCCCGATTCGCCGACGCGGAGCACGCCGCCGCGGGGACGGAGTCCGCCGCGGACGGAGAGCGTATGTTCGTCGATGCGCTCCACGCCGGCTCCCAGCGCCTCGATGCAGCGCAGGGCCGAGCGGGTGTCGTCGCAGAATTCGACGTTGTGCAGCATCGAAGTCTCCTCCGAAAGGAGCGATGCCGCCAGGGCGCGCTGGGCGTAACTCTTCGAACAGGGGGGCGTCAGCGCGCCTGCGACGCGCCCCGGAGGCAAGGTGATGTCCATTTTTCCGAATTAAGAATCAAGAGATGGAAAATGAAGAATCGGGTCTCCTGTTTGTGCCGTTCCGCATGCCGGCGAAGATTCGTTGCCGGAGCGGGCGGACCGGACGCGACCTGACCGGAACGGCCGCCGGTCCCGGATTCTTCATTTTCATTGCTCCCGCCCTCCGCGGTTCTTCATCTCCTGCGTGATGCGGTGGCTGCGCTTGAGTTCGAAGTTCTGACCCAGGTAGACCTTGCGCACCAGCGGGTCGGCGGCCAGCTCCTCGGCCGATCCGGTCTTCAGAATCTTGCCCTCGTAGAGCAGGTAGGTGCGGTCGGTGATGGCCAGCGTCTCGTCGACGTTGTGGTCGGTGATGATGACGCCGATGTTCTTGTGCTTGAGCGTCGCCACGATCGACTGGATGTCCTCCACGGCGATGGGGTCGACGCCGGCGAAAGGCTCGTCCAGCAGGATGAACGCCGGGTTGATGGCCACGGCGCGGGCGATCTCCGTGCGGCGGCGTTCGCCGCCCGAAAGCTGGATGCCCAGACTCCGGCGCACCTTCTGGAGCCGGAACTCCTCGATCAGCGCCTCGACGCGCTGGTTCTGGTACTCCTTGGTGTATTCGGTCATTTCGAGCACCGCGCGGATGTTCTCCTCGACCGTCAGCCGGCGGAACACCGACGCTTCCTGCGCCAGGTAGCCCACGCCCAGCTGGGCGCGGCGGTAGACGGGCAGCGACGTGAGCTCGGAGACCTCCTTTTCGTCGTTCTCCAGAAAGATGCGCCCTTCGTTGGGCTTGATGAGACCCACGATCATGTAGAACGTGGTGGTCTTGCCGGCTCCGTTGGGGCCCAGCAGACCGACGATTTCGCCCTGGTTGACGTCGATGGATACGTGGTCGACCACGGTGCGCGACTTGTATTTCTTTACGAGTTCGCTGGTGTAGAGACGCATAGGAGTCCTGAACTGAGTTATACGTTGTGCGGTCGGCCGTCGTCCCGCAGGGTCCCTGACGCTGCGGCGGGCTTTCGGCGGGCCGGCGTGCGGATCGGGGCTGCGGACATTTTCCCTGCCTGGCGCTCGTTGCGCACGGTTTCTTCGAAATTGATCGTGCGCGCGCTGTTTTTCGGCGGCAGCGGCTCCCGAAAGAGCCGCGAGTGCCGCCCGGATGCGCGGCGGAAACGGTTCCGGCGGCCTTCGGCGGGAAAATCCTTCCGATTTTTCGACAAAGTTATGTTTTTTTCCGAAAATCTTTTTATCTTTACATTGGATTTTAGGATTTATAAGTACAGATACGGCGAAATGAAACAGTTCGACTCTTCCCTGCTCCATGGAAAACTGAAGGAATACTTCGGTTTCACCTCGTTCAAGGGCAACCAGGAGGCGGTGATCCGCAATGTGCTGGAGGGCAAGGATACGTTCGTGCTGATGCCCACGGGCGGCGGCAAGTCGCTCTGCTACCAGCTGCCGGCCCTTCTGATGGAGGGTGTGGCCATCGTCATCTCGCCGCTGATCGCCCTGATGAAGAACCAGGTCGACTCGATGCGCACCTTCTCGGCCGAGTCGGGCATCGCCCACTTCCTCAATTCGTCGTTGAACAAGACCGCCGTGCAGCAGGTGCGTTCCGACGTGCTGGAGGGCAAGACCAAGCTGCTCTACTTCGCTCCCGAGTCGCTCACGAAGGAGGACAACGTCGCGTTCCTGCGCAAGATCAAGATTTCGTTCTACGCCATCGACGAGGCGCACTGCATCTCGGAGTGGGGCCACGACTTCCGCCCCGAATACCGGCGCATCCGTCCGATCATCAACGAGATAGGCGATGCTCCGCTCATCGCCCTCACCGCCACCGCCACCCCCAAGGTGCAGATGGACATCCAGAAGAACCTGGGCATGTCCGACGCCGCGGTCTTCAAATCGTCGTTCAACCGGGCCAACCTTTATTATGAGATCCGGCCCAAGCACGACGTCGACCGCGAGATCATCCGTTTCATCAAGCAGCACGACACCAAGAGCGGCATCATCTACTGTCTGAGCCGCAAGAAGGTCGAGGAGCTCACCGAGCTGCTGATCGCCAACGGCATCAAGGCCCGGGCCTACCATGCCGGCATGGATGCCGCTACGCGCGCCGGCAACCAGGACGATTTCCTCATGGAGCGCGTCGACGTCATCGTGGCGACCATCGCTTTCGGCATGGGCATCGACAAGCCCGACGTGCGCTACGTCATCCACTACGACATTCCCAAGTCGCTGGAGGGCTACTACCAGGAGACGGGCCGCGCCGGCCGCGACGGCGGCGAGGGCCATTGCCTTACGTTCTATAGTTACAAGGACATCCAGAAGCTCGAGAAGTTCATGCAGGGCAAGCCCGTCGCCGAACAGGAGATCGGCAAGCTGCTGCTGCTGGAGACGGTCTCCTATGCCGAAAGCTCGATGTGCCGCCGCAAGACGCTGCTCCACTACTTCGGCGAGGAGTATGCCGAGGAGAACTGCGGCAGCTGCGACAACTGCCGCAATCCCAAGCCGCAGGTCGATGCCAAGGCGGCGCTCAAGACCGTGCTCGAAGCGCTGAGCGACATAGGCGACAAGTTCAAGTCCGACTACCTGGTGGCGGTGCTCACCGGCAAGAATACAGCCTTGATCAAGAGCTACGGCCACAACAAGTCGAAGTGGTTCGGGGCCGGCGAAGGCCACGACGTCCGTTTCTGGGGCGCCGTCATCCGCCAGGCGCTGATCCTCGGGCTGATCGACAAGAACATCGAGAACTACGGGCTGATTTCGATCAACGCCAAGGGCGAGGAGTATATCACCCGGCCGTTCCCCGTGAGCGTGACCCTCGACCACGACTACGACCAGGAGGAGAAGGAGGCCGAAGCCGAGGTGCCGATGGGCAAGGGCGGTGCGGCCGACGAGGAGCTTTTCCTGATGCTCAAGGACCTGCGCAAGAAGGTGGCCAAGAAGCACGACCTGCCGCCTTTCGTCATCTTCCAGGACCCCTCGCTCGAAGACATGGCCGTGCAGTATCCGGTCTCCATCGAGGAGATGCAGAACATAACCGGCGTGGGTGTGGGCAAGGCCCGCAAGTTCGGCGAGGAGTTCGTGCGGCTCATCAAGGCCTACGTCGAGGAGAAGGAGATCATCCGGCCGCAGGACATGGTCGTCAAGGGTGTGGCCAGCAAGTCGGGCAACAAGATCTTCATCATCCAGTCGATCGACCGCAAGATGGATTTCGAGGACATCGCCCGGGCGCGCGATCTCGACTTCGACGAACTGCTGACCGAGATCGAGGGCATCGTCAATTCGGGTACGCGTCTCGACATTTCCTATTATATACGCGACTTCATGGACGAGGACAAGGCCGACGACATCTACCTTTACTTCAAGGAGGATGCCGAGAGCGATTCGCTCGACGCGGCCCTCGAGGAGCTCGGTTCGGACTACTCCGAGGAGGAGATCCGCCTGGTGCGCATCAAGTTCATGTGCGAGCAGGGGAATTAGAAACGCCCGGTTGCGGCTTCATGATCCGCCTTGTCCGTGCGAAGGCCGTGCGCTGCCTGCCGTTCGGGGATGCCGTGCGGCGAAGACCGGCCGCTTCGGGCCTTGAGCCGGAGTCGGCGGGGAGAGTCGGGCAGGCGGAGGTTTGCCGCCCGTGAGCATGATCCGGAATTGTGAATTGAAATGTTGGGCCTATGAACAAGAAAACTTTCGCTCTCGCTTTGGTCTTTTTATGTGCGACGCTCGGCTGGCTGGGCGTCAGTCTCTATTGGCGCTTCACGCGTCCCGCGTGCGTTTGCGGTTTCGATCTGCTGATCGCCGTGTTTTTCGTGTTGGCCGCTGCCGGCATGACGGTGCATGAGTTCCGCAAGAAGAAGCGCATCCACCTCGACGAGGCCAACAAGCACCAGATTCCTTGAGGTATGGGAAGATTGCGTCGTTTCCTGGTCTTCGCGGGCTTCGGCTTCTTTTTGCTGGCCGTCGTCTCGGCCGGCCGCGTCGTCTCGACCGGCGCTTCCGACAAATGGTATGTCCCGGTCGCTATCGCTTGCTCCGCGGCAGGAATGTTTTTCCAAGCCTGGTGGTTCGGCAGGCATCGTACGTCCGACCGTTCCAAGTTGTGAGTCATGAAAAAAACTTCGTTTTTCCAGGCTTTGCGGCTGGTTGCCATGATCGCCGCCGTGGCCGGTATCATCTACGCTCTGGAGTTCATGCGCGGCGGTTTCGCCGTGTGGTTCTGGGTCGCCCTGCTCGGCGTGGGGTTCGTCGGCCTGCTCTGGACCTTCCGTCTCACGCAGCAGCGGGTCGCCCGCGAGCGCAGGGCGCAGAAACAGCGCAGTAAAAAGCGTCGCCGATGACCGAAGTCAGAGCCAAGAAGGCGTTGGGGCAGCATTTCCTCGTCGATCTCAACATCGCGCGCAAGATTTGCGACGCTCTCTCGGGCGGTACGCCCGATGCTCCCGCCGCCGTCCTGGAGGTGGGGTGCGGCATGGGCGTGCTCACGCAGTTTCTCTTGCAGCGCAGCGACCTGACCGCCTACGGCGCCGAGATCGACACAGAGAGCGTCGACTACCTCCACGCGCATTACCCGGAGTTCGCGCCGCGGCTTCTCGCCGGCGATTTCCTCAAGATGGACTTGCGCCGAACGTTCTCCGAGGTGCCGGCGTTGAGGATCATCGGCAATTTTCCCTACAACATCTCGTCGCAGATCTTTTTCAAGATTCTCGAACACCGCGATTTCGTCCCCGAGTGCGTCGGCATGATCCAGAAGGAGGTCGCCGTGCGTCTGGCCGAGCCGCCCGGTTCGAAGGAGTACGGCATCCTGTCGGTGCTTCTGCAGGCGTGGTACGACATCGACTACCTTTTTACGGTCAACGAGTCGGTTTTCAATCCGCCGCCCAAGGTCAAGAGTGCCGTCATACGCCTGCGGCGCAACGGCGTCGAGCGTCTCGATTGCAACGAGCGGTTGTTCGTGCGCGTCGTCAAGGCGTCGTTCGGGCAGCGGCGCAAGATGATCCGCAATTCCCTGCGCTCCGCTTTCGGCGACTTCGGCGGGGCCGAACACCCGTTCTTCTCCCGGCGCGCCGAGCAGCTCTCCGTCGCCGAATTCGTCCGGTTGACCGATTGGGTGGAGCAGCACAGCCATTCTTGATTCGCAGTTGTTTTTTCGCGGTGCGCGCGGGGTTTCTTTGAAAAACCGTGCGCTTCGGCTTCCCCGCCTTTAAGGCGGGGATTGCGATTCTTTATGCCGCAGAGGCCGTTATATCCCGTTGCAGCTGTATGTTGAGCGGAGCGAAACATCCGTGCGCCCGGAATGACGGTTGAGTGTCGGTGCGGCCGTGTCTTATCATGCGGGGTCGTGACTTCGGCTGTGCCTTGGATGGGCGGCATCTCGGGGATGCCCGCACTTGAATGCAAAGTCGTGAATTCTCTCCTTATCCCAGGTTCATGTTGAAGATGCTTTGCTGCTCGGTCTGGCCGGCCTGCACGGGGAACACCAGCACGAAGCTGTTGCCGTGGAGCGTCTCGTCGAGGTGGGCGGGGATGCGGGCCATGCCTGCTTGGTAGGAGATGCGGTCGCGGCGGCTCATCACCACCCACAGGCAGTCGTCGCTCCGCAGTTCGGGCAGCAGAGCCGACGGGTTTTCCCATCCGGTTTCATGGATCACATATTGTGCGATGTCCTTGCGGCGCCGTTGGCCCCGCAGGTGTTGGATGGTCCGGGCGGGGGCGTGGAAGATCAGCTGCGCCCCCGTGTCGTGGGCCAGGTGGCGGATGCGCAGGAGCCAGGCCTGGAATCCGGCTTCGAGCTCCGCCTTGCGCGGCACGACCACCAGGTGGCGGCGGATGGTCGGAAAGGGCTGTGCCGGACGATAGATGAAGGTCGTTACGGCGCATTGGGCCAGCACCGACGAGAGCGTCTTGCCCAGCGCCGAAGCCACGCCCGTCTTGCCCGGAAGCGGGTGGCTGGCGCCCGGCGCGGCGCGGTGCATGCCCAGTACCAGGTCGGTGATGTTGCGTTCGCGCACGGCGCTGATGATGGCGTTCACGATGTTGACGTCGTAGCGCAGCAGTCCGTGCATGTGGATGTCGGCCGCGGCGGCCGCCGAGACGGCCGTTTCGAGCAGCGTCTGGGCGCGTTTCTTCAGCCCGGGGTCGTCGTCCTGGTTGTCGATGACGTTCAGCGCATAGAGACTGCGGTATTTCTGCTTGGTCAGCGCGATGCTCAGCCCCACGAGTTCGCCGATGTCTTCGGGCCGGGCGACCGGGATCAGCACGTGTTCGCCCGTGCCGGGTTCCTGCGTGCTCTGCGAGCCTTTGATGGCGATGTTGTGGGCGCCGCGCTGCGAGGCGAAGGTCGAGATGGTGCAGGTGGCCAGGATCATGAGGATCGTGCCGTTGAGCACCGCTTCGTTCAGCAGGCGGATCGGTTCGCCTTCGGGCGTGCGGTCCAGGATGACGTTGTAGCCCACCATCACGGCGGCCAGCGTGGCCGCCACATGGGCGCTGCTCAGTCCGAAGAGCAGGGTGCGCTGGTCGCGCGAGAGCCGGAACGTCTTCTGCGTCAGGCAGGCGGCTATGTATTTGGCCGCCGTGACCATGACGATCATGACGATGCTCACCTCGATGCTCTCCCAGCTCTTGAAGAAGGCGCGGTAGTCGATCAGCATGCCTACGCCGATCAGAAAGAAGGGGATGAAGATGGCGTTGCCGACGAATTCGATGCGGTTCATCAGCGGCGAGGTGCCGGGAATGAGGCGGTTCATGGCCAGTCCCGCGAGAAAGGCGCCGATGATGGGTTCGAGTCCGGCCAGCTGGGCCAGGTAGGCCCCCAGGAAGACCATGACCAGAACGAACACATATTGCGAGACGTTGTCGCTGCATCGCTTGAAGAACCAGCGCCCGATGATCGGGAAAAGCACCAGAATGGCCGCGACGCACCCCACGACCGAGATGCCGAACCGGTACCAGAAGCCGCTGTCGGCCTTGCCGGTGGAGAGCCCCACCACCACCGTCAGCACCATCAGAGCCAGGATGTCGGTGATGATCGTGCCGCCCACGGCGATCGTCACGGCCTTGTCGCGCGTGATGCCCAGGCGGCTGACGATGGGGTAGGCGATGAGCGTCTGCGAAGCGAAGAGTCCGGCCAGCAGGACCGACGAATGGACGGGGTAGCCGAGGATGAAGTGCCCGGCCGCGAAGCCGAACACCATCGGCACCGAGAAGGTGTAGAGCCCGAAAACGAGGCTGCGCCAGCCGTTGCGCCGGAAATCGTTCATGTCCATCTCCAGACCCGACAGGAACATGATGTACAGAAGACCCGCCGTGCCCGAAAGAATGATGCTGCTGTCGCGCAGCACCAGGTTGAACCCGTGGGGGCCGATGACCGCACCGGCGATGATGAGCCCCAGCAGGTAGGGTATCTTCAGCCGGTTGAGCAGCAGCGGGGCCCCCAGTACGATGGCCATGATAAGCATGAACTTGAGGATGGGGTCCTGCAGCGGCAGGGAAAGGTCGATGGCTGTGAGTAGGAACATGGGCGATCGGTAGGGAATTGTATATTACAAATATAGAAAAAATTGTGCAAAATTCCGCCCGCCCGGTCGTAAAATCTCGTGCCGGGCCGATTGCGGCCGGATTTTTGGAAAAATCGGCGGGTGTCGTTCCCGTGCCGGCGGGGTGCTGGTCCTCAGCGGACGAAACGCCGTCTCTTGTTGATGCAGTGTCGTTCTGTGCGTGCGAAGTGCTTTCGCCGCGGCGGCCGGGCCGTTGCCGGTATGGGTGCGCTGTCCGGTTTTCGGTGGGCAGGGCCGGCGTTTTGTGGCGGATCGGCGGCATAGAGTGCTGTTCGGCAAGCAGCCCGATGTTCGGGTCTTGGCAGCCGAACACCCGGCTTCGGCGACCCGATGTTCAGGTTCGGCGCCCCTCCCAATGTCCAGCCTCGGCGGCGGATCGTAAAGCGATCTTTGCTTGAGCCGGTTGCAGCGCTGGGCTTGCTTGAGCTTTGCCGGAGCGGGAAAAGCTGCAGGTATAATGAACGATTTTTGGTGCGGCAGGGTCCGAATTACCGAAAAAAATGTAACTTTGAATTTCCAAACGATTGACATGAACGACGAAAAGGTAAGCAAACGCCTCTTGGCGCCCGTTCTGGCGGGCTTTTTCATCATGGGATTCTGCGACATCGTGGCGCCCATCACCGGCCGCATCGCAGCCGAGTTTGCCGCCGGGCAGCAGGAAGCCGTCAGTTTCCTGCCCACGATGGTCTTCCTGTGGTTTCTGATCCTCTCGACGCCCGTCGCCGCGCTGATGAACCGCATCGGCCGCAAGGCCACGGCCCTGGCCGGCTACGCTTTCACGTGCGCCGGCCTGCTGGTGCCGTTCGTGGCGGGCGAGCATTGTTCGCTGGGGTGGTATTTCGCCGGTTTCGGGTTGCTGGGCATCGGCAACACCATCGTGCAGGTGGCCGTCAATCCGCTGTTGGCCACCATCGTGCCCGGCGAGCGCATGACCAGCTACCTCACCGTCGGCCAGATTTTCCGCAATACGTCGCTTCTGTTGCTGGCACCCATCGTCACAGGGCTTATCGCTGCCACCGGTTCGTGGCGCCTGCTGCTGCCGCTCTACGCCGTGCTCACGGTGGCCGGGGGCGTGTGGCTGCAGTTTACGACGGTGCCCGAGCCGCAGAGCGAGACCCGGGCCGCCGGCCTGGCCGATTGTTTCCGCCTGCTGCGCAATCCGTCGGTCTTGCTCGCCACGCTCGGCGTCGCCTGCTTCATCGCCGCCGACGTCGGCATCGGGTTCGTCTCGGTGCGGTTGATCGACAACCCCTCCTCCATTCTCACGACCACGGGTTTCTACGCCTGCCGCATCGTCGGTACGCTGGTCGGTGCGTGGGTGCTGGTGCGTTATTCCGACGTGAAGTACCTGCGTTGGAACATGGCCGCCGCGCTGGCGCTGGTCGTGCTGCTGCTTTTGGTGCGCAGCGAGGCGGCGATCTATGCGGGTGTCGGGCTCCTGGGCTTCGCCATGGCCTGCGTATTCGCCACGTTCTATGCCGTGGCCACCAAGGCCGAGGCCGACCATGCCAACGGCGTGGCCGGACTGATGATCATGGCCATCTCCGCCGGAGCCCTCTCGGGACCGGTGTGCGGTGCCCTCATCCGTGCATTCGGCAACCCGCACATGGGTCTGCTGTTCGTCGTCGCATGCGTGGGCTACATGCTGTGGGCGGCGTTCCGATTGAAAAATTGCAATTCCTAATTCAGCATTCACAATAACATGTTCCGCAAACTTCTTTTTTCGCTTCTTTTCGTTTCGGCCGCCGCAGCGGCTGCGGCCCAGCCTCTGAAAGTGGAATGGGGCGTCATGGCCGGTATCAACGTACCCGACTACAAGACCGACATGGAGATGGCCGACATCAAGAACAAGCTCGGCTGGCAGGCCGGTATCGTCACCTCGCTCAAAATCGGGTGGGTGTCGGTCGACCCGCAGATCTTCTACGTGCGCCAGGGCCTGCGCATCCGGCCCGAGGGCGGCGGCGAGCTGAACCTCAAGTCCAACTCGATCGATGTGCCCGTGCTGGTGTCGTTCCGGCCGGTGAGGTTCGTCCGCATCTTCGCGGGTCCGGTCTTCACGGCGATGAACAGCTGCAAGCAGAAGGTGGGGGCGGATCGTATCGATTTCGGCCGCATACGTCCCACGCTCTCCTATTCGGTCGGTGCCGGCGTCACGCTGTTCAAGCATCTGGCGGTCGACCTGCGTTACAACGGACGATTCAAGGCCAAGAGCGACGTGGTGCTGCCCGACGGACGCCAGCTCGACCGGCTGCGCACCTACAACGTGGCGCTCAACGTGGGTTATCTCTTTTAGCCTATGACCGGCGTCGGTAGGGAAATTCCCGTCGAAGGGGTCGACCCCCGCGAACTCTACGGGCCGCAGAACGTCTATCTCGACCAGATCAAGGCGCTGCACCCCTCGTTGAAGATCGTCGCCCGCGGGTCGACGATCAAGGTGCTGGGCTCCGAGGCCGAGACGGCGCAGTTCCGGCGGCGCTTCGAGGGCTTCGCGGCCTATTATCTCAAGTACGGCCACGTCTCGTCGCAGGTTGTCGACCAGTGTTTTTCGGGACTCTCCGCCGCCCGCGAGGAGCCCGTCGACCAGGACGTCATCGTCTACGGCAACAACGGCAACGTCGTGCGTGCCCGTACGGTCAACCAGCAGCGGCTGGTGAAACTTTTCGAGAAGAACGACCTGCTCTTCGCCGTGGGGCCCGCCGGTTCGGGCAAGACCTACACGGCCATCGCTCTGGCCGTGCGGGCACTGAAGGAACGGCAGGTGCGGCGCATCATCCTCACGCGTCCGGCCGTCGAGGCGGGCGAGAAGCTGGGCTTCCTGCCCGGCGACATGAAAGAGAAACTCGATCCCTATCTCCAGCCGCTCTACGATGCGCTCAACGACATGATTCCGCCGGCGCGGCTCGTCAAGCTCATGGAGGAGGGCGCCGTGCAGATCGCGCCGCTGGCCTACATGCGCGGCCGTACGCTCGACAACGCGTTCGTCATCCTCGACGAGGCGCAGAACACCACCTTGTCGCAGATCAAGATGTTCCTCACGCGCATGGGCCGCAACGCGCGTTTCATCGTCACGGGCGACGTTACGCAGATTGACCTGCCGCACAAGAGCGACAGCGGTCTGGTGCGGGCCATGGAGATCCTGCGCCCGGTCGGGGGCATCGGTATCGTGGAGTTCGACCGGCGCGACATCGTGCGCCACGAGCTGGTCAAGCAGATTGTCGAGGCGTTCGACCGCTCGGCGTCAAACGAATGATTTACGGGCAACGGACCGCCGACGGTCCGCCGAAGAAAACCTTTAAAACAGCACTGCTATGGATAGAAATCTGACCGCGCTGAAACCTGCGCTCGTCTGGAAACATTTTGCCGAGATCGTCCGCATCCCGCGGCCCTCGTCGCACGAGGAGAAAATCCGCGAATACGTTCTCGGGGTCGCCCGGGCCCTGGGCCTGGAGTGCCGCGAGGACCAGGCGCACAACATCTACGTGCGCAAGCCTGCGTCGCCCGGCATGGAAAACCGCAAGGGAGTCGTTCTCCAGGCCCACCTCGACATGGTGCCGCAGAAGAACAACGACAAGGATTTCGACTTCCTCACGGACCCCATCGATGCCTACATCGACGGCGATTGGGTGACGGCCGACGGTACGACGCTGGGTGCCGACAACGGCATCGGCGCGGCGGCCATTCTGGCTGTGCTGGAGGACGACACGCTGGTCCACGGACCCCTCGAAGCGCTCTTCACGGCGACCGAGGAGACCGGCATGGACGGAGCTTTCGGCCTGAAGGCGGGCCTTCTGCAGGGCGACATCCTGCTGAACCTCGATTCCGAAACCGAGGGCGAGCTCTATGTGGGGTGTGCCGGCGGCATGGACGCCAACATGACGTTCGACTACGCGGCGGCAGCCGTTCCGGCCGGCGACTACAAGGCCGTGCGTCTGACGGTCAAAGGGCTGAAAGGCGGCCATTCGGGCATCCAGATCGTTGCCCAGCGTGCCAACGCCAACAAGCTGCTGTTCCGTTTGCTCAATGCTGAGGCTGCGAAGCGGGGCCTGCTTCTCGCTTCGGTCGACGGCGGCGGCCTGCGCAACGCCATTCCGCGCGAGACCGAAGCGGTGGTTCTGGTCCCTGCGGCCGAATATGCCGCCTTTGCCGAGGCCGTGAAAAGCTATGAAAAGACCGTAGTCGCCGAGTTCGCCGGCATCGAGGATTCGGTGTCGGTCCGTGCGGAGCTGTGCGATGCGCCTGCCGCGATCATTCCGGCCGACGTGGCGTCGAAGCTCATCCGCGCCGTGGCGGGTTGTCCCGACGGCGTGGTCCGCATGTCGGTGGCGATGCCCGGTCTGGTGCAGACGTCGTCCAACCTGGCCCGCGTGGTCTCCGACGGCACGACGGTGCGCTTGCAGGCCTTGCTGCGCAGCTCGGTGCGCAGCGAGAAGGAGGCGTTGGGCGAGGCGATCGCCGCGGTCTTCGCACTCGCCGGCGCCCGGACCGAGCTCACGGGCAGCTACGACGGCTGGAATCCCGACATGTCGTCGCCCATTCTCAAGGCGATGACCGCTTCCTACGAACAGCTCTACGGCCGCAAACCCGCCGTCACGGCCATTCATGCCGGTCTGGAGTGCGGCATCATCGGCAGCAACTACCCGGGTCTGGACATGATTTCGTTCGGCCCGACGATCTGCTATCCCCATTCGCCCGACGAGAAGGTCGAGATCGCCTCGGTGGCCAAGTTCTACGACTTCCTGGTGCGTACGCTGGCCAACATTCCTCAGAAATAGCGGTGGAGCACCTCGACAACAAGTGGTTCGTGATCGTCAATCCCGTGGCCGGCGGCGGCCGCGGGCTCGATCACTTTCCGCAGGTATCCAAGCACTTGCGCGACGCACGCATCCTTTGCGAACCGGTCTTCACGGAGCATAAGTTCCATGCCACGGAACTCACCGTCACGGCCGTGCGCGAGGGATACCGCCGCATCATCGTCGTGGGCGGCGACGGCACGCTGCACGAGGTTGTCAACGGGCTTTTCATCCAGCAGGAGGTGCGCCCCGACGAGGTGCTCGTGGCCGTCATCGCCGTAGGTACGGGCAACGACTGGGTGCGTACGTTCGGTATCTCGAACCGCTATCGCGACGCCGTGGAGGCGATCCGCGAGGGCTATTCGTTCTTGCAGGACGTGGGGGTGGTCTCCTACGAGGAGGCGCACTACCGGCAGAGCCGCTACATAGCCAACGTCGCGGGCGTGGGTTTCGACGCGCAGGTGATCCGCAAGCTAACGCACCTGAAGAAAAAGGGCCGCAAGAGCCGTTGGCGCTATACCTGGTGCCTGGTGAGGTCGTTCTTCCGCTACAAGTCGACGGGCATCAAGGTGTGGGTCGACGACAAGCTGGTCTACAACGACCTGCTTCTCTCGATCGCCATCGGCATCTGCAAGTACAACGGCGGCGGCATCCAGCAGCTGCCCGAGGCGGTGGCCGACGACGGCATGCTCGACCTGTCGCTTGTCCGGCCCATCCACTTCTGGCATGTGCTTTTCCGCTTCCACTACCTTTTCAACGGCGGCATTTACCGCATCCGTCACATCCTCCAGGCGCGCGGCAGCCGCATCCGCATCGAGTCGTCGCCCGAAGTATCGGTCGAGGCCGACGGCGAATTGCTGGGCGAGACGCCGCTGGAGTTTTCCGTGCTGCACAAGGCGATCCGCATCGTCGTGGGCGCCGATTTCTACCGGGCCCACAAGGAGGCGGTGGAGGGGGATTAATTCACATTGCACAATTCTGAATTGACACCTTTTTCGGGGGGGGATAGTCTGCCAGCGGTTTCTGCGTTTGTTCCGGTTTGCCGCGGCGGGCGATCTTCCTCGCAATGACAGGCGGTCGGAGATTCGGGCAGAAGTCTGGGGGCCCGTCCTGAGGGTGAAATTGCGGACCGCACGGGAGTCTCGGAAGCCTCGCAAAACGAGCAAGGACGGAACCTTTCGAGGTTCCGTCCTTTTGCATCACGGCCCGCAGGCCGTTATTTCCGGTTCGCCGACTGCGGTCAGTCGACCTCGACGATGTCGATCTCGGTCACCGTCCAGTTGAAGAGGTCGTTGGCGCACTGGCTCTCCATGCGGCGGATGCGCGAGGTGTCGGTCGTGTCGGCCAGCACGGCGTTGAAGAACTGCGTCATGGTCTGATAGGCGCTGTTCACCTTGTAGGCGAAGCAGTTGTAGAACTGGCGCTGCTGCTCGTGGTCCAGCCCTGCGGGCAGCACGCCCTGTGCCACCAGGTAGGGATAGGGGTAGATATGGCGCATATTGCGGGCATCGGCGTTGAGTTCGTCGACAATGGCCGTCACGACCACCATGTCCACCGTGTCGTTGACGCCCGGCATGCCGATGAAGGTCGTGTAGACGGGATAGGCCGTCTCCAGGTCGGTGGCCACGCCGTCGGTGAAGACAACGTATTCGTCGTCCGACAAGTCGTTGAGATAGGTCATCTGACGGTAGTCGCGCAGGGCTTCGCGCATGGCCTTGCGTTCTTCGTGGTTCCACTGGCGGCGCTGCGAGCAACCGATGAATCCCATGGCCGCAACGGCCAGCAGGGAAGCGCTGAGGAGAATTTTTTTCATTGTTTACCTCGGTTTTGGTTTTACTTTGCGGGGCTACGCAATCCGTATGCCAAATTGCAGGCGAAAGGCCGGATGCAGAAGGCGAGAAACGAAATTATATTCGTAAATTTGCCGTATGGACATCCTGGAATTCCGCGATTACTGCCTCTCGCTGCCGATGACGGAGGAGAGCACGCCGTTCGATGAAACGACGCTGGTCTACAAGGTCGGCGGCAAGATGTATGCCTGTGCCGACATGGTCGATTTCGATCATTTCGCCGTGAAGTGCGACCCCGACGAGGCGCTGCGCCTGCGCGAACAATATGCCGAGGTGAGTACGGCGCGCCATTTCAACAAACAGCATTGGAACGGCGTCCGCACCGACGGCGACCTGCCCGACGCTTTCCTGCGCGGGCAGATCCGCAACTCCTACCTGCTGGTGCTGCGGCAGAACGTCACGCCCAAGGCCCTGCGCGAGGAGATTCTCGCCTATGTCCGGCAGCACGGACTGCCCGAATAACGATTTTCGCTCTACAAAACAGCGGCCCGTCCTCCGAGGATGGGCCGCTTCGTTCATTGGGCTGCCGCCTGCCGCCGCCAGCGCATGTATCCGGCCACGGCCAGCACCGAGTAGAGGGCGTAGAGCCCGGCGGTGACGGGGATGCCCTTGTAGAGGTAGAGTCCGACGGTCACCGCGTCGACCGCGAGCCAGACGAGCCATTGCTCGATCCATCTGCGCGAAAGCATCCAGTAGGCCAGGATGCAGAGCGCCGTGGTGAAGCTGTCCCAGAAGGGAACCGTGCTGTCGGTGAAGCGTACGAGCACCCAGTAGATGGCGGCATGCAGCAGCGCGTAGGCCGCAGCCAAAGCCGGCAGGAGCCGCAGGGGCGTATGGCCGACGGTCCGGGTCTCCGATCCGCTGCCGGGGGCGTTGTGCCACACGAGCCAGCCGTAGAGCCCCGCCAGCACATAGTAGGCCTGCATCGCGCAGTCGGCATAGAGCCCTGAGCGGTAGTAGAGCCATCCGTGCACGACGGGCATCACGAGGCCCACGATCCACAGCCGGATGTCGGCGCGGTATTCGAGCCAGAGGTAGAGCAGCCCCAGCGCTGCGCCGGCAATCTGCAACAGAAGTTCGGTATCCACTTCGGAAGGTGAAAGGTGAAAAGTTTAAGGTGAAAGGTGCAAGTCTTTTTGTCATTCTGAACGAAGTGAAGAAGCTGTTTCCGGATAACGGGATTCTTCGCTCACGCCCGGAATGACAAAGGGTTAGAATCGGACCGTCACGTTGGCCAGCACGTGCAGCGGCGCCTGCGGAAAGTAGTAGGCTTTGTCGATGCGCCGGGGCGTCTCCCCGCTCCATGTGTCCATGTAGGAGTAGCCGTAGCCGTTGCTCTCGTAGCGCTGGTCGAAAAGGTTGCAGAGCGTCACGCCGAAGCGCACGTTGCGCGTGCGGCCTGTGCGCAGGGTATAGCCCAGTTCGAGGTTGGTCACGCAATAGGCGTCGAGGGTCAGGGCTTCGTTTTCGTTGTTGGTGAAGTATTGCTTGCTGACGTAGCTGGTGCGGACGACGGCTTCGAAACCCTTGTAACGGAAGCCGGCATAGCCGCCGGCGATCCAGTCGGGCGAGTAGGCGATGGTCATGGTGCCCAGCTCCTCTCCGTAGGTGGGGCTGTCGGCCAGCAGGTCGACGTAGCGGCGGATCTTGTTGCTGCTCCACGTTGCGTTGGCGCCGATCGTGAGCCAGCGCAGGGGCCGCCACGCCGCCGAGAGCTCCACGCCGCAGCGGTAGCTGTCGGGGACGTTGACGTTCAGCGCTTCGCTGCCGTCGTTGACCATGCCCGTGGGCACCAGCTGGTCGCGGTAAAGCATGTAGTAGAAATTCGCGCCGACGTCGATCTTCGGAGCCCGGTAGGTGTAGCCCGCTTCGAAGTCGTAGAGCGTTTCGGAGCGGGGTTGCGTGCTGTCGTCCGAGAACATGTAGCGGTCGGTGAAGTCGCTGCGCGTGGGCTCCTTCTGTGCCATGGCGAACGAGGCGTAGAGCGAATGGCGCTTGGCGAAGGTGTAGCTGAGGCCCGCGTGCGGATTGAAGAAGTGATATTGTTCGTCGACGTCGATCGGCTGCATGGCCCCCGTCTTTTTGTCGTAGTTGTCGTTTACGCCCCAGGCCTTGTAGCCCACGTAGCGGTATTGCAGGTCGGCGAAGAGGTTCAGCCCCTCGGCCGCCTTCCAGTCGGCTCTGACGAACAGGTTGGCGTCGTGCTTGTCCACGTCGTTGTCGTACCAGCGGCCGGCGTACTCCTCGGGCCGCAGTCCGTCCACCCAGACCAGCGTACCCCAGTGGGGAGAGCCGTAGTAGCTGTACGAGCCGCCGAAAGTGAGGCCCAGCCGCTGCGAGGCGTAGTGCGCCGCGAGGTTGGCGCCGGCCAGGTGGTTGCGCATACGCTTCTCGCGGATCAGATCGGCTTTTTCGCCGCCGGCAAGTCCGCGGATGTTGAGGTATTCGCCCAGCTTCTTGCTGTCCTTGTATTGCTTGTAGAAGCCGTCGCCGTAGGTATAGAATCCGGTGGCGTTCATCGACCAGGCGTCGTTGAAACGGTGGCTCAGCAGCAGTTGGTTGTTGATCTGGAGGTAGTTGTCGGTGTGGTCGTCATAGTAGCCGACGTGCGTGCCGTCGGCCAGCACGAAGGGCCCGTCCGAGGTCGCATATTGCCCCTCGGTGTGGTAGCGGCGGCCGTAGAGTTCCATGTCGGCTTTCGTCACACCCGTGTAGGTGAGGTAGGTCTTGGCCTTGCCGCCGAACGAGAGCAGTTTGAGCATCGTGCTGCCGTTGTAGTAGCCCGCCTGGAACATGTAGGATTTCAGGTCGGTGGCGCCGCGGTCGATGTACCCGTCCGAACCGATGTGGGTGAGCCGGGCGTCGAGCGCCCAATGGCCGCCCAGAAGCCCCGACGAGATTCCCACCGCCTGCTTATTGGTGTTGTACGAACCGTAGGAGAGCGAGGCCGAACCGCCGAATTCGGTGGAGAGCGCCTCGGTGGTCATGCTGACTGCACCGCCGAAAGCGCCTGTGCCGTTGGTCGAGACGCCGGCGCCGCGCTGCACCTGCATGTTGCCCACCGCCGAGATCAGGTCGGGCGTGTCGTACCAGTACATCGCGTGCGAATCGGGGTTGTTCATCGCCACGCCGTTGATCGTCACGTTGAGCCGTGTGGCGTCGGTGCCGCGCAGGCGCATCGACGTGCCGCCGATGCCGATGCCCGTTTCGTTGGTGGCGATCATCGAGGGCGTGAGGGCCAGGACCGTCGGGATGTCGGTTCCGTAGCTGTGGCGGGCGATCTCGTCGTGGGAGAGCTGCGCGAAAGCTACGGGCGTCGATGCGGTGGCCCGCGTGGCCGTCACCTCGATCTCCTGCAGGCGGTACATGCGCAGCGAATCTTCCGGATGCGCTGCTGCGTCTTCGACGCCTTGCTGCGCCGTGGTTGCGCTGCTGCGAAGTTGCCCGTTGCGGGAATCCGTGTCGGTTCCGGCATTGGCGGCCTGGCACAATGCGAGCGCCGCGATGGGTAGAAGTAACCTTTTCATGTTGAAACTTTTTGAAAGTTAAAGAACAGAAAAGGGGTATGTGTGTTGATTTACGCTTTTCCCGGTCTCGGCATTACCCGTCTCCGGTTCAATGGGTATAATCTCAGCCTGATAGTAAGGCACCCCTTCGAAATGTCGGGGCAAAGATAGAGCTAAGAATTCACAATTCAAAATTCATCATGATGAATCAACCGTGTCGTTCATCATGAGGTTTCTTATGCAGGTTGCCGGATCGGAGCCCTGCTGCGCGGGGAGCTTAAGGTTTTGGGGGCTTGGTGTTGGGCCCGTATGGTTTCGGGGTGTGCCCGCTTGAAGAAGATTCTTCGCTTCATACAAAAGATCCTTCGCTGCGCTCAGGATGACGAACTGGGGCGAGAAAATGTTTTAACCGGACGATTTCTGCGCGTGATTTGTCGAAAACGTTCGCTGTCGCGCAGGTTTTCTCGCCTCGGCATAGCCCGAACAAGTTCGGCTCTGCTCTCGGCTTAACGAAAACGTTCGCTGTCGCGCAGGTTTTCTCGCCTCGGCAAATCTCAAGCACGGCTTGGCTCTGCGCTCGGCTTGACCAAGACCTTTGTCACCGAAGCCCCTGTTGCTAAAACGAGGGAAGCCGGCCCCGAAGGGTCGGCTTCCGAAAAAGGAGTTGCATCCGTTCGATGCCGGGATTGCGGCGGCGGACTTGCGCCCGGGGAGCGGGCTCCCTTTCCGCCGTTGCCCGGAGCACCGGTTAATAGCCCGGGTTCTGATCGGCCTCGGACATGGCAGCATTGGCGTCGATGGCTGCCTGCGGGATGGGCCACAGGAGCTTCTCGCCGATCGTCGCCGCAGCATTGCCTTTGAGCTGCGGGTTGTAGAGGTCGTTGTACTCCACGAGCTTGCCCGTGCGGCGGAGGTCCATGCGGCGGTAGCCGTTGCCGAACATCTCGCAGGCCGATTCCTTCAGAATCTTGTCGATGTCGATCGAGGTCTCGTCCGAGAGACCGGCACGCTTGCGCACCGAGTTCAGACGGGCCAGTGCCTTGTCGGACTGGTTGTCTTTGAGATAGGCCTCGGCAGCCACGAAGAAGATTTCGGGCAGCGTGATGACATGCAGGTCGCGCAGGCTGTGGCCGGCGTCGTAGTTGCGGTTGGCGGCCGTGCAGTCGTCGAACTTGCGGCAGGGTGTCGTCGACCACGATTTGAGATGCGTGTCGGGATGGTTGAAGTCGTAGGTCGGCGTGATTTTGTAATCGGCCCACGTGTCCATGATCGAAGTCTTTTCGTCCTGACGGATCACGAAAGTCTGGGTACGGTTGGCCGCATCCTCGGCACGCCATGCGGCGATCGAAGCGTCGTCGCTCTCCCACCAGGCGGGATAGTAGACGCCCACGGGTTTGCCGTCGGCCTTTTCGCCGTTGTCATAGAATGCGTAGTAGTCGCCCAAGGCCTTGCCGTCGCTGTCTTTGAACATCGTCAGGCTGGGGTCCCATACTTTCGTTACCAGCATCACCGGCATGAAGGTGGCGAAGTAGCGCTTGTCTTCCTTCGTGAAGTTCTTCAGTGCGTGGAGCGTGGGGATGAAAGAGGAACTGCCGTTCTTCATGCCCTCTTCCTTGCCGCCGTAGTAGTTGGAGAAGAAGCTCTGCCAGCGGTTGCCGGCCTGCTGGTCGTGGACCGAAGAGCTGTTCGAGTACTCGACGTCGAAGATGAACTCGGCATCGTCGTCGCCCGAATGGTCGGCTTTCCACAGATCGGCGAATTCGGCGGTGAGTTCACGGCCGTTGATCACCAGGTCGGCCTGTTCGGCGGCTTTCTTGAAGTAGGCGGGCTCGTTGAGGTCCCAGGCAGCCGAGAGGTAGGTCTTGGCCAGGAGGGCGCGGGCGGCTTCGATGCTGGCTTCGCCGCCGCCCTTGGTGGCGGTCGATGCGGCGAGCTTGTTGTTGTCGATGACTCCGGTGAGCTCCGCGATGATGTAGTCGTAGACCTCGGCGGCCGTAGCGCGCGGATACCCCGTTACGGAGTTGGCAGCGTACTCCTTGACTATAGGAACACCTCCGAAGTTGTTGACCATCAGGTAGTAGTAGAATGCGGCAACGAAGCGGCCCTCGTCGATGGCCTTGGTCTTTGCGTCGGCCGATACGTTGGCGTCGGCAGCATAGAACTTGATGGCATAGGCTGCGCGGATACCGTCGTAGCAGGCATTGTAGAAGCTCTTGACCGTGCCGTTTTCAGGCGTGAAGGCATCCCAGCGGTGCAATGCGGTGTTGCACTGCTGGCGTCCGTTGCAATAGAGGTCGGTTCCGGCATTGAAGTAGGCCGTGACGTCGGTGCTGTTGAAGATGGCGTCCAGCGTGCCGTAGGCGTCGTAGACCAGCGACTGGAAGCCGGCGGGCGTCGAGAAGTACTCCTTGTCGGTGACGGCACCCTTGTTCTCCGCCGTCAGGAAGTCCTCACAGCTTGTGAGCGACACCATGCCGAGCAGAGCGACTGCATATAATAATTTTTTCATATTCTAAGATTCTTGTTCGTTGACGATTAGAACTTCAGGTTGGCGCCGATCTGGTAGGTCACCGAGGCGGGACCGCCGTTGACCAGCGTAGCGCTCGCCCATTCGGGGTCGAAGCCCTCGTAATCGGTCCAGCAGAAAGGATTCAGCACGTTGACGTAGAGACGCAGCTGCTTGATGTGGGCCTTCTGCATCCAGCGCTTCGGGAAGGTGTAGCCCAGGCAGATGTTCTTCACCTTCACGAACGAAGTGTCGTGATACTGGTAGCCTTCGCCCTTGGCGCTGCCCTTCGAACCGTACCAGCCGCCGCCCGAGGTGCTGGAGTTGTTGGGGTAGGGGTATTTGCCGGGTTTGGCCTCGGTGAGGGTGACGATGTCGCCCGTGGCGGGGTCGAGAACCGGCGTGCCGGCAGGGATGTAGTAGTCCATCACGATCTTCTGACGGCCGCGGTCGTTGTAGTCGGTGTACTGCTCGTGGATGTACGAACGCGACCACTGGCCCTGCTTGGTGTAGATCGTGAAGCCGAAGTCGAAGCCGTAGAACGCCATCGACGAGGTGATGCTGCCCATCCACTTGGGATCCTTGCAGCCGTAGATCTGCTTGTCTTCGTCGCTGATCTTGCCGTCGTTGTTCCAGTCGTGTACGCCCATCGTACCTTCGTAGAGACCGAATTTCTCGTAAGCCTCCTTGAGGGTGTAGTGGACGTCGCCGTCCTTGGTGTGCATCGTCACGCCGTCGGCCGTCACGACATCGGTGTGCTTGTAGTCGCGCAACACGTTGAGGCGCTCGCCGAGGAACCAGTTGTTGGCCACGTCGTCACCGTTGGGCAGCTCCTTGATCTTGCTCCAGTTGCGCGAGAAGTTGACGCCCAGGTCCCAGGTGAAGTTCTGCAGGCGGAGAACGCCGAAGTTGAAGCCCAGCTCGATACCGGCGTTGCGGACCGAGCCGATGTTGGTCGTGATGGAGGTCTCGCCGGTCTCGACGGGCACGGTGGCCTTCATGATCTGGCCGTCCGACAGACGGCGGTAGACGTCGGCGGTCAGACCCAGGCGGCCGTTGAATGCCGAGAAGTCGACACCGAAGTTGAACTCCTTGATCTCCTCCCACTGCAGGCCGAGGTCGATCAGACCGTTGGGGTAGTAGCCCTGGAACTCTTCGCCGCCGATGACCACATAGTTGGGACCGGCAGCCGACGACATCGTTACGTAGTCGTTGACGTTGTTGTTACCCGTCACACCGTAGGCTGCGCGCAGCTTCAGGTTGTCGAGCCACGAAGCGCTCTTCAGGAAGTTCTCCTCCGACATGCGCCATGCCACGGCGGCCGAGGGGAAGAAGCCCCAGCGGTTGCCTTCGGCGAAACGCGACGAACCGTCGGCACGCATCGTCACCGTAGCCATGTACTTGCCCTTGTAGGAGTAGTTGAGACGTGCGGCTACCGAAACGAGCGACGATTCGGTGTAGGTCGACGCGATCGACTTGCCGTCGGTGCCGGCCTTGGCCAATGCGTGGTAGGAGAGTTTGTCGTCCGAGATGTTGCGGCCGCTCATGGTGTAGGTCTCCTTGTTCGAAGCGTACATCGAGAAGAGACCCATGGCACCGAAGGTGTGGTCGCCCCAGGTCTTGTTGTAGTCGACCTGGTTGTCCCACGTCCAGTCGAAGCGGTCGGTGTTGACCACTTTGGCTTCGTTGTACTTCTTTTTCTGGAACCAACTCGAACCCAAGGGGAATTCATCCGTCACGCCTGTGCCGAAGAAGATGCCCTGGCGGCCGTGGTAGAAGTTGGGCGAGAAGGTCGTCGTGAACTTCAGACCGTCGTAGAGGTTGAAACGCAGGTAGGCGCTGCCGAATACGTGGAACTTGCGCGTCTGGTTTTCGTAGGCATTGGGCAGGATGAAGTCGATCAGCGGGTTGGGCGTCGAGGTGAACGACACGCCGTTGCCGGGTTTGCCGGGCATTTCGTAGAGCTTGCCGTTCTCATCCCAGGGCGAGAGGATCGGGGCGAACCAGAAGGCGTTGTTGTAGGGCGAGTAGGCGTTCGAACCGTCGGTGGTGAAGTCGTCCTGCACGTCGTAGGCCAGGTTGACCGACATGCCGGCCTCCACGACCTTGTTGAGCTTGCTGTCGAACGCACCCTTAATGTTGAAACGCTCGTAGTCGTTCTTCTTGAATACGTTCTCCTCGCTCTGATAGCCGAAGCCCAGACGATACGAGGTCGATTCGCTCGAACCCGAAGCGCTGATGTAGTGGTTCTGCTGGGCGGCGGTGCGCAGCACCTCGTCGGCCCAGTTGAAAGTCTTGTTCTGCATGTAGAGCGGGTAGAGCGGCGAAGTCCGGTGGTCGCCGCCGACAGCGCCCTGGAATACGATGGTCTCGCGGCCGCCGATGGCGAACTGGGGATGGCCTTCGGGATCGATACCGTCCTTATAGGTCGTCTTGTCGAGCTCGGTGTAGCGGGCGAAGCGGTAGTCCATCCACTCCTGGGTGTCCATGAAGTCCGGCATGCGTGCGCGCTGGCGGATACCGTAGTAACCGTCGTACGAAACGGTCACCTGCTGAGCCTTGCTGGCACCCTTGGCACCCTTGGTGGTGATCATCACCACGCCGGCCGAAGCGCGCGAACCGTAGATGGCCGTCGACGACGCGTCCTTGAGGATGTCGACGCGCTCGATGTCCTCGGGGTTGAGGAAGTCCATCGACGAGCATACGATACCGTCGATGACGTAGAGCGGCGCGGATGCGTTGTTGATCGAGGCCTGGCCGCGGATCTGGATGTCGAAGCCTCCGTTGGCGCGGCTGTTGGTCTGCGTGACGCTCACGCCCGGCACGGCGCCCTGAAGGGCATCCTCCAGACGGGTCGTACCGCGGCCTGCGATCTCGCCGGCAGCGACCGAACCCACCGAACCGGTCAGGTCGGTTTTCTTGCTTATACCGTAACCTACCACCACGACGTCATCCAGCTGCGTGGCGTCTTCATGCAGGACGATGTCGATGCTGGTGCGTCCGGCGACGTTGACCCGCTCGTCCTTCATGCCGATGAACGAAACGAGCAGCACGTTCTTGGCAGGATCGGGCACGTTGAGTGCGAACTGACCGTTCACGTCGGTACTCGTACCGAGGTTGGTGCCTTCGATAATGACGGAAGCGCCGATAACGGGCTGTCCGTCAGTACCCTTGACCCCCCCCCTCAGGTTTTGGGCCGATGCGGTGGCCGCAAAGCCCAAGCCTAACGCCAGGGTTAGAACCAGTTTGAGAGAAAAGTTTTTCATTTAAGAAAAATTTGGTTGATAAATTTAGGTTGTGAGAGATTCTCTTGCTGTTCGCCGGCCGGCGGTTTCCGCACCGCTTTCCGGCAAACGGTACACAAAGATAACCGATTCTTTCATTTGGCAAACAGGGGGTGGCCGAGAAAATGGTCTCCGCGATTATTTTTACTACTTTTTTGAATAAAAATCCAACTTTCGGAGTGTGTTATTTAAATTTTTTTTAATCATTCTTTTGTTTTCAATACTGAAAAAAAATGATTTGCGGTGGCATGTATCGTTGTGCCGGCAGTGCGGAATTCGGAGTTGACCGGGCTTTGCGGCCTGCTTCCTTTCCGAAGGACAGGGTTGCGGAGGGCTTGCACCGTGCCGCTGGGGATCCGGACCCTTTGGTTCCGGCGAACAATCCGCGTTTTGCACCGCATTTCGGAGAGGGTGAGGCCAACGTTCGTCGGTTCCGTTACTGGCGACCTGAAAGCCGCAAGCCGCGAACTATAACGTTCGCGGCTTGCGGCTGATGTGCATTAATAAGGATAGGAGTTGTTTGTGCTTCTTATTTTTTCCAGAGTGCGGACATCTCCTCCAGCGTCTTGCCTTTGGTTTCGGGCACCCAACGCCATACGAAGAGGGCCGATAGCAGCGCCATCAAGGCGTAGATGCAGTAGGTGCCGCCCACGCTCCAGGCGCTCAGCGAGGGGAACGTCGATGAGACGAGGAAGTTGGAAATCCATTGCGCAGCCACGGCGATGGCCACGGCCTGCGAACGGATGGTGTTGGGGAAGATCTCGGCGATGAGCACCCAGCAGATCGGGCCCCACGACATCATGAACGACGCGGTGTAGATGATGATGAAGACGAGCGCCGCCACGCCGATCGTGTCGGTGAACGAGAGCGCCGCCAGTGCAATCATGCCCACCATCATGCCGGCCGAACCGATGATGAGCAGCGGTTTGCGGCCCAGCTTGTCGACCGTGAAGATGGCCACGACCGTGAAGATGATGTTCACGATGCCCATCACCACGGTCTGGATCATCGATGCGTCGCCCGAAGCTCCCATGTTTTCGAAGATGCGCGGTGCGTAGTAGAGCACCACGTTGATGCCCACGGCCTGCTGGAAGAACGACAGCAGCACGCCGATCGCCACCACCGCAACGCCGTAGGCGAAGATGTGCTCGCGCTGTTCGTGGACCGTGGCTTTGATTTCGTCCAGAATCGAGCGGGCTTCCGTGGCTCCGTTGATATGGGCCAGCACCGAGTAGGCCTTTTCGTCGCGCCCGCGGAGCGCCAGAAAACGCGGCGTCTCGGGAATGAAGAAGACCAGCACTCCGAAAAGACCTGCCGGGTAAGCCTCGCTGACGAACATGCGGCGCCAGCCAATGGCGTTCATGGTGCTCTGGATCGCTTCGGCCGTATCGCCCAGCGAGTTGCGGATCAGATAGTTGGCGAAGTAGACCACCAGCATGCCGAAGATGATGGCGAACTGGTTGCACGAGACGAGCGTGCCGCGGATCTTGGCGGGCGAGATTTCGGCTATGTACATCGGGCAGACGGCCGAGGCCAGGCCCACGCCCACGCCGCCCAAGATGCGGTAGAAGTTGAATACCAGCAGCAGCGTTTTCGTGGGTGCGCCGTAGGGCAGGATGCCGCTTTCGGGCCACCACGAGCCGAGGGCCGAGATGAAGAAGAGCGTGGCGGCGATGAGCAGCGAGCGTTTGCGGCCGAAGCGCGAGGCCAGCAAGCCCGAGATCGCGCCGCCGATCACGCAGCCCAGCAGGGCGCTCGACGCCGTGAATCCGTGCCACCCCGAGGTGTAGAGGTCGCCCAGACCGCTGCGGAAGAAGTTTTCGAGGGCTTTTTCGGCCCCCGACACCACGGCGGTGTCGTAGCCGAAGAGCAGTCCGCCGATGATCGCCACCAGTACGATGGAGAACAGGTAGATGCGGCTGCCGTGTTCATTGGTCGAAGTCATAGGTTGGAAGGTTGGTTTGAGAAATGCCGGCCGGCGCGTTCGGGCGCCGGCCGGCAGCAGGGGTGCTACATATACATGTTCAGGATGGCTTCGTAGAGCTCCTGCTTGCCGCTGTGCTGCACGGGTTCGTGGGTGCGGGCATAGTCGGCCACCTGCTCCAGCGTCAGCTTGCCTTCTTCGAAAGCCTTGCCTTCGCCCTTGTCGTAGGAGGCGTAGCGTTCGGCGAGCATCTTCTGGTAGGGCGAGTTGTCCAGCAGGTCGGCCGCGATCAGCAGCGCCCGGGCCATCACGTCCATCGCGGCGATGTGGGCGATGAAGAGGTCTTCGGGGTCGGTCGAGTTGCGGCGCGTCTTGGCGTCGAAGTTGGTGCCGCCGCCCTGCAGGCCGCCGCCGCGCACGATCACCATCATGGCCTGCACCATCTCGTAGAGGTCGATGGGGAACTGGTCGGTGTCCCAGCCGTTCTGGTAGTCGCCGCGGTTGGCGTCGATCGAGCCCAGCATGCCGGCGTCGACGGCGCACTGCAGCTCGTGTTCGAAGGTGTGGCCGGCCAGCGTGGCGTGGTTCACCTCGATGTTGACCTTGAAATCCTTGTCCAGTCCGTGGGCGCGCAGGAAGCCGATGACCGTCTCGGTGTCGACGTCGTACTGGTGCTTCATGGGCTCCATGGGCTTGGGTTCGATCAGGAAGTTGCCCTTGAAGCCCTTCGAGCGGGCGTAGTCGCGGGCCATGGTCAGCATTGTTGCCATGTGTTCCTTTTCTCGCTTCATGTCGGTGTTGAGCAGCGACATGTAGCCTTCGCGGCCGCCCCAGAATACGTAGTTTTCACCGCCCAGTTCGATGGTGGCGTCGATGGCGTTCTTGATCTGCAGCATCGCGCGGGCCGCCGTGTCGAAGTCGGGGTTGGTCGAGGCGCCGTTCATATAGCGGGCATTGCCGAAGACGTTGGCCGTGCCCCACAGCAGCTTGATGCCCGTCTCGGCCTGCTTTTGCTTGGCATAGGCCACGATTTCGCGCAGGTTCTGTTCGTATTTGACGGGATCGGGGTCCTCGTCCACCAGGTCCACGTCGTGGAAGCAGTAGTATTCGATGCCCATCTTCTGCATGAACTCGAATCCGGCGTCCATCTTCGCCTTGGCGCGTTCGATGGGGCAGGCCGACTCGTTCCAGGGGAACGTCTTCGTGCCGCCGCCGAACTGGTCGGCGCCCTCGGCGCAGAGGGTGTGCCACCACGCCATCGAGAAGCGCAGCCAATCTTTCATCTTGCGGCCCTTGACCGTGCGTTCGGGTTCGTAGTAGCGGAATGCCATCGGGTTTTTCGAGGACGCGCCTTCGAATGCGATCTTGCCCACGGTCGGGAAATAGGTTTTTGCCATTGTCGTTAGGTTTTTGGTTTATATTATTATGCTTTTGTTCTGTTTTTTGCGGACGCAGCCTGCGCGAGGCACGTTGCGGGCCTCCGCAGGGGGAGGCTGCGGCCCGCGCGGCTCACAGAGCCGCATTTATCGTTGCAAGTGTTCTTCCAGCGCCTTTTTCCAGCGTTCGTAGGCGGCTTCCAGCGCATCGCGGTCGGCAGCTTCGGGTTCGATGACTTCCAGCTTGCGGAGCGAGGCGAAGGCTTCGTCGCGCGAGCGGTAGAGCCCGGCTCCGAGCGCTGCGCCGCGGGCCGCACCCAAGGCGCCGTCGGTGTCGAACAGTTCGATGCGCGCGCCCGTCAGCGTCGCCAGCGTGCGGCGGAAGAGCGGCGAGAGGAACAGGTTGGCGCGTCCGGCGCGGATGACGTCGGGCCGCAGTCCCAGCGTGCGCATGATGTCGATGCCGTAGCGGAACGAGTAGGCGATGCCCTCCTGTGCCGCGCGCAGCAGGTGCGCCGTCGTGTGGCGGTTGAGGTCGATGCCTTCGACCGAGGCGCCCGTGCAGCGGTTTTCGAGCATGCGTTCGGCGCCGTTGCCGAAAGGCAGCATCAGCACTCCGTCGCAGCCCGCCGGGGCCTGCTCCGCCAGTTCGTTCATTTCAGCGTAGCTTATCTTTTCCTGGGCGATGTGGCGGCGCACCCACGAGTTGAGGATGCCTGTGCCGTTGATGCACAGCAGAATGCCGTAGCGCGGGTCGGCCGCCGTGTGGTTGACATGCACGAAGGTGTTCACGCGCGATTTGGGGTCGGCTTTCGGGGTGTCGACCACGCCGTAGACCACGCCGCTCGTGCCGCCCGTCGCGGCGATCTCGCCCGCCTCCATGACGTTGAGCGAGAAGGCGTTGTTGGGCTGGTCGCCGGCTCGGTAGCTGATCGGGGTGCCGGCCGGGATGCCCAGGAGCGTCTCGGTTGCCGCATTCGTGCGGGCGCCGATGCCGATCGAGACGCCGGCGTCGGGAATCATTCGGTGGGGAATGCCGTAGCAGTCGGCCACGAAGTCGGCGCGGCGCTCCTCCTTGAAGTCCCACAGAATCTGTTCCGAGAGTCCGCTGACGGTGGTCGATATTTCGCCCGAGAGGCGGTAGGCCAGGTAGTCGCCCGGCAGCATGAAGCGGTCGATGCGGTCGAAAAGCTCCGGTTCGTTGCGCTTGACCCATGCCAGCTTCGAGGCCGTGAAGTTGCCCGGCGAGTTGAGCGCGTGCTCCAGGCAGAAGTCGCGGCCGATGCGTTCCAGCGCTTCGGCGCCGATCTCCACGGCGCGCGAGTCGCACCAGATGATCGCCTTGCGCAGCGGCCGGCCGCTCTTGTCCACGCAGACCAGCCCGTGCATCTGGTAGGTGATGCCGATGGCGCGCACGTCGTTCATGGGGTGTTCGGCGGCTATCTTGCGGATGCCTTCCGTGGCGTAGTGCCACCACATTTCGGGGTCCTGTTCGGCCCAGCCCGACTGCGGAGCGTCGATGCGCATCTCCTGCGCAGGGTTGGTCGACGAAGCGACGCAGGCGCCCGTCCCGATGTCGAGCAGCGAGACCTTGACCGACGAGGAGCCGATGTCTATACCTAAGGTTTTCATGTGTATGCGGGTGTTTTTCAGTATCGCCAGTTGTTGATGAATCCCAGGCGCAATTTCTCCTTGAGCGCCCGTTTGTAGGCCGTCTTGTCGAAGGTGTAGTAGCGTGCCGGCTTGTGCGACACGCCCTTTTCGCGCTCGTCGGTGGGGATGAGGAACCCCGAGCCGAGGATTTTCTTGCGGAAGTTGCGGTTGTCGATCTCGATGCCCAGCACCGCCGCGTAAAGATTCTGAAGCTGGCGGATGGTGAACTTGCGGGGCAGCAGCTCGAACGCCACGGGCGACTGCAGCATCTCGCGGCACAGGTGGCCCAGCGCCGTCGAAAGAATCTGCTTGTGGTCCATGGCCAGATGCTGGATCGACTCGACCTCGACCCACTGGGCCCGTTTCTCGGCGGTGTAGGCGATCATGCGGCGGTCGAGTTTGACCAGCGCATAGTAGCCCACCGTCACCACGCGTTCGGTGCGGATGCCGTGGTAGCGGTTGATCCACTCCAGCTCCTCGCCCGTCACGCGGCCGGGGTCGGAGAAGATCTCCATCTGCTTGAGGTAGATTTCCCGCAGGCCCGTCGCTTCGGCCAGCACGCGGCTTGCCGCCCGGGGCAGCGTCTCGTTCTCCTGGATCATCGCGCCGGGGAGTTTCATCCGGTCGAGATGTGTTTCGGGATTGTAGTCGCGGCGTTCGATAAGCAGGACCTTCAGCGACCGGCCGTCGAATCCGAAGACGGCGCAGTCGACCGAAAGCGATTGGTTCGTCTGTACGGACATGGTCGGGTGTTTGCGGTCGGGTTGTGCATGTAAAATTAGGCATTCCGGCCCGGAAAAACAATCATTAGGGTAGGTTTTACGCTAACTGTTCCGCGCTGTGTTTCTTGCCGTTTCGGCCCGTCGTTCCGGCTTTGTTGCGTCTACTTTCGGTCTGCTGTCGTTTTTCTTGCTGCCCGTTTGGCTTTTGGGAGCCTTTTTGTCCGATCTTCCTTATCGTATATTTTACGCTAACTATTCCGGTGCCGCGTCTGCGGAGTGCATGCCCGGCGACGGCCGGATGGTTGCGGACATACGTCGGGGGAGGCTGCGGCCCGTCCGTTTGAAAGGCGGAAGGGCCGCAACGAATGCAGCTCAACCGGATTTGGTCTCGGTGCGAACGAAAAAAGGCCCGCTTCCAAATGCGGAGCGGGCCCGGTTGAGCAGCGGGTCGGAGCGTCAGTATGTTCCGAACCGATAGACGGTTTTCTGGCAGTAGAGTTCGCCGGGCCGCAGCAGCGGCGAGGGGAATTCGGGCCGGTTCACGGCGTCGGGGTGGTTCTGGCACTCGATCGCCACGCCGGCATGGTCGGCGTAGCGGCCGCCCGATTTGGTTTCGGGGCATCCGCCGGCGAGCCAGTTGCCCGTATAGATCATCACGCCGGGCTGCGAGGTCAGCACTTCGACCTGCCGGCCCGAGTGCGGGTCGCGCAGGCAGCCTGCTTCGCCCAGAATGCCGGGTTTCCAGCCCTCGATGACGAACGGATGGTCGTAGCCCCGGAAGTCGCGGATATGGTTGAATTCCGAGCCGATGCCGGGGCGGAAAGGGCGGAACTCCGTGAAGTCCTGCGGCGTGCCTGCGACGTCGAGCAGGCGTCCGGTGGGAATCTGCCGCTCGGTCATCTCCAGCGCCCGGGTGCTGGAGAGCCGCAGTTCGTGGTCGAGGACCGTGCCGCTCGCCTCGCCCGAAAGGTTGAAGTAGACGTGGTTGGTCAGGTTGACCGGGGTCGTGCGGTCGGTGCGGGCCAGGTAGGTGATCTCCAGCGAACAGTCGTCGTCGAAGTCGAAGATCGCCTCTACGCTCAGTTCGCCCGGGTAGCCCTGGTCGCCGTCTTCCGAAAGGAGGTCCATCACTACGCGGTTGGTCTCCACGCGGCTTTCCCACACGCGGTTGGCGAAGTTCTTCGTGCCGCCGTGGAGGTGGTTGGGGCCGTTGTTGACTTCGAGCGCATACTCTTCGCCCTCGATGGTCATGCGGCCGCAGGCGATGCGGTTGGCCACGCGCCCCACCGTCTTGCCGCTTGCGGCGCCGTCGAAGAAGTAGCCTTCGGGGCGTTTGTAGCCCAGCGCCACGTCGGCCATGCGCCCCTCGCGGTCGGGTACGACGATGCTCACGATGGCGGCGCCGTAGTTGGTGAGTTTCACTTCGGCGCCCTGTGCGTTGCGCATGGTGTAGAGGACGATGGCCTCGCCCTCGGGTGTCATGCCCCACAGGTGCTGTTCGATCTCCATCATTCGGCGGGTTTCAGCGTTTGCAGGATGCGGTCGATGCGGCGCAGGCACTCCTCTTTGCCGATGAACGCCGTCACGTCGTACATGCCGGGGCCTTTGCCGGCTCCCACGAGCGCCAGGCGCAGCGTGTTCATCACCTGGCCCATGCCGTAGCCCTTCTCCTCGATCCAGGCGTGGACGATGCGTTCGGTGTTTTCCAGCGAGAAGTCGTCGATCGCGGTCAGCACGTCGCGCAGTTCGCGCAGGATGGCCGGGTTGTCGCCTTTCCAGTATTTGCGGGTCTGCTTCTCCTCGTATTCGGCCGGCGCCACGAAGAAGAACGACGTGAGGTCCCACAGATCGGTGATGAACGCGGCGCGTTCCTTCATGATGCCTGCCGCACGGCCTGCCAGGGCGTCCGGCACTTCGATGCCGTGTTCGCGCAGGATCGGCTGGTAGAGCGCGGCCAGCTCGGCGTCGTTCTTGCGGTGCATGTATTGTGCGTTGAACCACTTGGCCTTGTCGGGCTGGAAGCGGGCGCCCGATTTCGAGACGCGCTCCAGCGAGAAGCTGTCGATGAGCTCCTGCATGGAGAACAGCTCCTGCTCCGTGCCGGGGTTCCAGCCCAGGAGGGCCAGCATGTTGATGAACGCCTCGGGGAGGTAGCCGTCCTCGCGGTAGCCGCGGGCCGTTTCGCCCGTGGCGGGCGACTTCCAGAAGAGCGGGAAAACCGGGAAGCCCATCTTGTCGCCGTCGCGCTTCGAGAGCTTGCCGCCGCCCGTGGGTTTGAGCAGCAGCGGCAGGTGGGCGAAGGCGGGCTGCGTGCCGCTCCAGCCGAACGCCTTGTAGAGCAGGTAGTGGAGCGGCAGCGAGGGGAGCCACTCCTCGCCGCGGATGACGTGCGAGACCTCCATCAGGTGGTCGTCGACGATGTTGGCCAGGTGGTAGGTGGGCAGCGCGTCGGCCGACTTGTAGAGCACCTTGTCGTCGAGCGTCGAGGTGTTGACCTCCACGTGGCCGCGGATCAGGTCGTCCATCTTCACCACTTCGTCTACGGGCATCTTGAAGCGGATGACCCACTGGTCGCCGCGGTCGATGCGCGCCTTGACTTCGTCGGCCGGCAGCGCCAGCGAGGTGGCCAGTTTGCCGCGCACCTCGTGGTTGTAGGCGAAAGCTTCGCCTCGGGCTTCGGCTTCCTTGCGCAGGGCGTCGAGCTCCTCGGCCGAATCGAACGCATAGTAGGCCCAGCCCGCCTCGACGAGTTGCAGGGCGTATTTCAGATAGATTTCGCGCCGCTCGCTCTGACGGTAGGGAGCGTGGGGGCCGCCGACACCGACGCCTTCGTCGATCTCGATGCCGCACCACTTGAGCGATTCCATGATGTAGTCTTCGGCTCCCGGTACGAAACGCTGCGAATCGGTGTCTTCGATGCGCAGGATCATCGTGCCCCCGTGCTGGCGGGCGAAGAGGTAGTTGTAGAGCGCCGTGCGGACGCCGCCGATGTGCAGCGGCCCCGTGGGACTGGGCGCGAAACGTACTCTGACAGGTCTTTCCATTTATTTAAGGTGAAAAGTGGAAGGTTAAAGGCGAAATGTTCAGGGCCGGACTTTGCGAACGGGCGGGAGCCGGTTCCGGTTTCAACCGGGCGGGTACTGCCAACGCTGCTGGTCCGAAGCCGTTCGGGGCAAGGTCGGTCGCTGCCCCGTTCGGGACGCGTGAGGTCAAGCCCCCGCGAGGAAATTGGGGACGGACTGCAAGCCTCTGCCGGACGCGTGCAAAGCCCTGGCTTCCGATTGTTATTTGATCCGGTATTCGATCCGCATGGTGATGCGGGCCTTCTTGTTGCGCGACGAGGTGTTGAACGAACCGCCGGCCGCGAACTCCTCGTTGGAATTGGCGCCCGTGATCTGGAAGACGCCCATGCGGGCCGAGGCCACACGGCCGATTCTGGCTCCGGCGTTGTCGGCGATTTTCTCAGCGCGCGTGCGTGCGTCGGCCGATGCGGTTTCGATGAGCCCCATCTTCACGTCGTCGAGCTTGGTGTAGTAGTAGTCGGGCGCGTAGGCTTCGATGGAGACCCCCTGGGCGATGAGCGACGAAATCTCGCGCGAAATGGTCTCGACCTTTTCCACCTCTTTGGATTCGACGGTGAAGCGCTGACGCAGCGCATAGCCCGAGAAACGCTGGCCGGCCCAGTTGCCGTTGGCGTTGTAGACGGGCGAGAACTGCTTCTCCACGTTGACGAACTCGAAGACCACGGCGTCGGCGGGCAGGCCTTTCGCGGCGAGATACTGCTGCACCTTGGCCTTGCTGGCCTCGATCTGGGCATAGCCCGTGGCGGCGTCCTGCGCCTCGGCGGTCAGCGTGCCGGTCCAGACGATGAGGTCGGAGGTGAACTCGGTTTCGCCCAGTCCCGTCACGACGATGGTGTCCTGCGAACGATACTTGTAGGTGTAGGCGCGGGCCAGCACCCAGGCGCAGAGCAGAGCCGTCACGGCGGCTGCGGCAACGACGATGTACTTTTTCATGATGTGCGTTTTAAACGGTTATACGTTGAACAGGAAGTGCATGATGTCGCCGTCCTGTACGATATATTCTTTCCCCTCGATGCCGATCTTGCCTGCGTCGCGGCACGCCTTTTCCGAGCCCAGGGTCACGTAGTCGTCGTACTTGATCACTTCGGCGCGGATGAAGCCCCGCTCGAAGTCGGTGTGGATGACGCCGGCCGTCTGCGGTGCCTTCATCCCCCTGGAGTAGGTCCAGGCGCGGGTCTCGTCGGCTCCGGTGGTGAAGAACGTTTCGAGGTTCAGCAATTTGTAGGCCGATTTGATCAGACGCGCCACGCCCGACTCCTTCAGACCGAGGTCTTCGAGGAACATCTGCCGTTCTTCGTAGCTCTCCAGTTCGGCGATGTCGGCTTCGGTCGCCGCGGCGATGACCAGCATTTCGGCTTTCTCGCCTGCGATCGCGGCCCGCACCGCTTCGGTGTGGGCGTTGCCCGTGGCGGCGCTCTTTTCGTCGACGTTGCAGACGTAGAGCACCGGTTTGTCGGTCAGCAGGTTGAGGTCGGCGACCAGCTTGCGGTCCTCTTTCTCCAGCTCGACCGTGCGGGCCGAAAGCCCCTGCTCCAGCGCCGCCTTGTATTGCAGCAGCAGCTCCACCTGCCGTTTGGCGTTCTTGTCGCCGCCTACGGCCGCCTGCTTCTGGATCTTGCCCAGCCGGGCTTCGACGGTCTCCAGGTCCTTGAGCTGGAGTTCCGTGTCGATGATCCCCTTGTCGCGCACCGGGTCGACCGAGCCGTCGACATGGGTGATGTTGCCGTTCTCGAAGCAGCGCAGCACGTGGATGATGGCGTGCGTGTTGCGGATGTTGCCCAGGAACTTGTTGCCCAGACCTTCGCCCTTGGAGGCGCCTTTGACCAGTCCGGCGATGTCCACGATCTCGATGGTCGTCGGCACCACCCGCTTGGGGTTGTCGATCTCGGCCAGCCGTACGAGCCGTTCGTCGGGCACGGTGATCACGCCCACGTTGGGTTCGATGGTGCAGAACGGGAAGTTGGCCGCCTGCGCCTTGGCGTTCGACAGGCAGTTGAAAAGGGTCGATTTGCCGACGTTGGGCAATCCTACGATGCCGCATTGAAGAGCCATATCCGTTTGGTGTTTTTCGTTTCGATGGGCAAAGATACGAATAAGCCGAGCGGAATGCCAAATTTATTTGAGCATTCCTGAGGCGGAATTTAGCAAATAGCAGCTTTTTTGTTGCCAGGCCGGGGTTGTTGCGCAAAGCGCAAGCAGGGTAACAAGGAGATACATATTGAACGAATGGCGGTTCGTTGCCGCGCCGGTTTTCTTGCTTCGGCAACCCTCGAACAAGTCCGGTTTTGCCCCCGGCCTGTTGAAAACGTACATTTTCTGACTCCATTGTTTGACGAAAAACACATATTTCAATATCTTTGTGCCGGATGAATCGCCGGCGGAACGCACAGGGTGCGACCCGGCCGGAGCGATCCGTTCCGCAAGCCCCTCCGCGCCGGTGGATTGCCGGATGTGCGGTCGTCGGAACCGTTTCCGGCGCGGTGATTGCGTTGTCTGCGGAAATTTCACGAAGAACGATGGATCTGAAAGAGATAAAGAGCGAGTTGCGCAAACTTTCCGAACTGGTCGGCGGCTGGTCCGGACAGCGGCCCGTTTCGCAGCTCGAGCACGATCTGGTGCTTGAGAAGTTGCGCGCCGTCTACGAGGCCCTGCGTTTCGGTCCCGAGGTGACGGGAGGACGCTTCCATGCGTATATTCCCGCTGCGGCCACAGCGCCGGAGAGACCCGTGCAGGGTCGTCCGCGCCGGCGTGCACGGCCCATGGCCGAGGAGTCCGCCATCGAAATGGTCGATCTGAGCGAGGTGCTCTCGCTCGACGACTCCGCCGAACCCGAGTATCCGGCCGCTTCGCCGGAGGCTGCCGGTTCCGGCTCGGTTTCTTCCGGGTTCATGGCTTCCGCCGAGTCCGCCGGCCCGTTTTACGCCGATTCGGACGACGGGGACCCCGAGATCATCGAGTTCGACGACGAGCCCGATCCGGTCCCGGCTCCTCGGCCGGCTCCGCGCCGCAAGCCGGTAACCTATCCCGCACCGGAGGCTGCGGAAGAACCCGTTGCCGATCCTGTTGCGGAAGCGGTGCCCGAAGCAGCGCCCGTCCGCCCGGTTTCCGCCCCTGCGCCCGAGGTGCCGCAGCCCTCGGAACAAGAGCAGCCCTCGGAACAAGAGCAGCCGGAGGAGAAGCCGCAGGCCGTCGAGCCCCAGTCGCTGTTCGGCCCCGACGAGGAGGCTCTGCGCCATCGTCACAAGCAGCGCGTCATCATGTCGCTTTACGACAGCGAACCCAAACCGTCGGAGGCTGCGGCAGTGCGGCCGGCGCCGAGTGCGCCGAAACCTGCCGCCCGGATCGATTCCGCTGCCCTGCGCGAAACGGAGACGGACGATGAATTCCGCACCGACGACACCGGTATGGTGCTTCTCGATGCCTTGACCGAACAGCCCGTCGGCGCCGCTCCCGAACCGGAGGAGCCCGAAGGTCCCGAAATTCTGGAGTTGGACGACGAGCCGGTGCCCGCCGCTCCGGCAGCACCTCCTGCACCTGCGGCTCCCCGCAAGCCCGAAGCGCCGGCCGCAGAGCCTGCGGGCCAGGTCCTGGGCGAGGTCATCAACCACGATGTCCGCACGCTCGGCCAGACGATGGCCGCGCCGAACAAGAGTTTCGCCGCACCCATCACCGACCTGCGCCAGGCCATCGGCATCAACGACAAGTTTTTGATGATCCGCGATCTTTTCGGCGGCAACAGCGTGCTTTTCGACGCCACGATCACGGCGCTCAACAACCAGCGGAGTCTCGACGACTGCATGATCTACATCGCCGAGCACTTCGCCTGGAACCCCGATTCGGAGAGCGCACGGCTGGTCATGGAGCTGCTCGAACGCAAATTCGCCTGACGCATGGCCAAGCTCTACATCGTCCCTACGCCTATCGGCAATCTCGACGACATTACCTTGCGGGCCATCGCCGTGCTGCGCGAGGCCGATTTCATCCTCGCCGAAGATACGCGTACTACATCGTTTCTGCTGCGCCACCTCGGCATCGAGAAGAAACTCCGTTCCCATCATAAGTTCAACGAGCACGCCACCGTGCAGTCGGTCGCCGAGACCATCGCGGCCGGCCGGTGCGTGGCCCTGGTTTCCGATGCCGGAACGCCCGGCATCTCCGATCCCGGCTTTCTGCTCGTGCGCACCTGCATCGAGCAGGGCATCGAGGTCGAGACGCTGCCCGGTGCCACGGCTGCCATTCCCGCGCTGGTGCAGAGCGGCTTTCCGTGCGACCGTTTCTGCTTCGAGGGGTTCCTTCCGCAGAAGAAGGGCCGCAACAAGCATCTGCAAGCCTTGGCCGACGAGGAGCGTACCATGATCTTCTACGAGTCGCCCTATCGCGTGGTGAAGTGTCTGGAGCAGTTGGCCGAGCTCTTCGGCCCCGAGCGGCGGGTGTCGGTTTCGCGCGAGCTGACCAAAAAATTCGAGCAGACCGTGCGCGGCACCTTGGCCGAGGTGCTCGACCACTTCCGCGCCGCGGAGCCCAAGGGCGAATTCGTCATCGTGGTGGCCGGACGCCCCAAGCCGGGCCGCCGGAGCGAGTACCCGGAGGAAGCGGACGGGCCGCAGGAAAACCGAAAACAGTAAGGATGTTATGGAAAATACGAACAAAAGCGGCGCCGGCCGCATGAAACACTCTTTCGCGGCGTGGGTCGGCGATCTGCACGCCTTTCTGCGCGACCGGTTCAGCCTCGACGAGGACAAGGCCCGGCGCGAGGAGGTGATCGCCTCCATTTCGAAGGGCGTGGAGTTCCGCGGCGTCAACCTGTGGGTGCTGATCTTCGCCACGATGATCGCGTCGCTGGGCCTGAACGTCAATTCGGCCGCCGTCATCATCGGCGCCATGCTCGTTTCGCCCATCATGGGTCCCATCATGGGTGTGGGTCTGGCACTGGGCATCAACGACTTCGATCTGATGAAACGGTCGTTGCGCAACCTGGGGCTCATGTTCGTCGTGGCGATCGTCACATCGACGGTCTTTTTCCTCCTCTCGCCCCTTTCGTCCAACAGCAGCGAGCTGCTGGCCCGCACCACGCCCACAACCTACGACGTGCTGATCGCCCTCTTCGGCGGTCTGGCCGGCATGGTGGCCCAGTCGCGCCAGGACCGTACCTCGACGGTCATTCCCGGCGTCGCCATCGCCACGGCCCTCATCCCGCCCCTCTGCACCGCCGGTTTCGGCATCGCCACCGGGCAGCTGCGCTTTTTTCTCGGGGCGTTCTACCTTTTCTTCATCAATTCGGTATTCATCGCTTTGGCGACCTATGCCGTCGTGCGGTTCCTCAAATACGAGAAGCAGGCTTTCGTCGACAAGTCGCGCGAGCGCACCGTGAAGCGGATCATGCTGGCTATTTCGCTGGTCACTTTCATCCCCAGCGTCATCATCGGTTTCCGCATGGTGAGCGTCTCGCTCTTCGAGGCCAAGGCCGACAAGTACATCGCCCAGGTCTTCGATTTCCCGCACACGCGCGTCATCGAGGCCAACCGGGAGTTCGGCCGGCGCGGCGAACCCGCCTGCATCGAGCTGCTGCTTGTGGGCGAACCGCTGGGCGACCAGATCATCGAGAACGCCCGCGCCCAGCTGCGCAATTTCGGACTGGAGAAGACCGAACTCATCGTGCGGCAGGCCAACTCGACCGACAAGGTCGACGTCGTCTCGTTGCAGCAGAGCTATTCCGAGCTGCTCGACGAGAAGAACCGTCGCATCGAGCGGATGAAGACGCTGCTCGACCGCTATGAGGTGACCAACGTCGACGTCGAGGACATTTCGCGCGAGGCGGGCACCATGATGCACAACATCGGTTCCATGTCGCTGTCCAAGGGCATCACTTTCGATGTCGACGGCACACCGCGCGACACGGCCGTCGTCTGCGTGGTCACGCCCTGCGATCCGCTCCATCCGATCGACTCCGTCACCCTCTCGCGCTGGCTGCGCATCCGCACCAAGGTTGACAACGTCAAACTCTTCATCGAACCCTGATCGTGGCTTCCGTGCGGCCCTCCAAGCTGAATTTCGCACAGCGTGCGTGGCTCGAATTCCTGTGGGCGAACATGCGGCTTTTCGCCGTGATGCCCTACTGGTTCAAGTTTTACGTCGTCGAAAACGTGCTTTTCTTTCTGCTCTGCCATGTGCTGCGCTACCGTTCGAAGGTCGTGCGCACCAATTTGCGCAGCGCGTTTCCGGAAAAGAGCGAGGACGAACTGCGGCTTGTCCGGCGCCGGTTCTACCGCACGCTGGCCGAGATTTTCGTCGACACGGTCGACCTGGCCCACCGCAGCGAACGCAAAGCCCATGAAATGCTCGTCATCGAGGGGCTCGACGAACACCGCGGCCGGGTCTGCGGCCGCGACTGGATCGCCATGCTGGCCCACTTCGGGTGTTGGGAATATTGTTCCTACTGGGGTCTCTACGAGCCCTCGCAGAAGGTCGTTGCGGTCTATCATCCGCTGCACGATCCCGTCATGGAACGCCTCTACCAGCGCCTGCGCAATTCGTCGTATGCCACCACCGTGGCCATGAAGGAGTGCGTGCGCTTCTACCTCCGCCACCGCGATGAGGGGCTCGACGGCCGGAACATGGCCCTGGGACTCATCGCCGACCAGGCTCCGCCCCGGCTGCGCGCCGGCGTGCCGTGGTTCTCGTTTCTCAACCAGGATACGGTCTTTTTCGACGGCGGCGAGAAACTGGCCCTGAAGTTCGGGCTTCCCGTCTACTTCGTGCGCATGGAGCGGCTCCGGCGGGGGCGTTACCGCATGGCTTTCGAACTGCTCTACGACGGTTCGGAGCCGGTCGCCGAAAACGAGATCACGGAGCGTTACGTGCGGCGTCTCGAAACGATGATCCGCGAGCGGCCCGAACTTTGGATGTGGTCGCACAAACGCTGGAAACACAAACGCGTCCGATAGCATGCTCCTCACCAAGATCGTCATACTCAACTGGAACGGGGCGAAGCACCTGCGGCACTATCTGCCGGGCGTCGTCGCCGCGGCACCCGAGGGGGTGGGCGTGGTGGTCGCCGACAACGGTTCGACCGACGATTCGGTGGAGATGCTGCGGCGGGATTTCCCGTCGGTCGAGGTGCTGCGGCTCGACCGCAACTACGGCTTCGCCGGCGGTTACAACCGGGCGCTGCGGCAGATCGAGGCCGAGTGCTACGTGTTGCTCAATTCCGATGTCGGGACGCCGGCCGGCTGGCTCGAACCGCTGCTCGCGTGCCTTGAGCGCAACCCCGATGTTGCGGCCGTGGCGCCCAAGCTGCTCGCCGATGCCGACCGCGCGCGGTTCGAATATGCCGGGGCGTCGGGCGGCTATATGGATTTTCTGGGCTATCCTTTCTGCCGCGGGCGGATGCTCCGCATCGTCGAGCGCGACGAGGGCCAGTATGACGACGAGCGCGACGTGTTCTGGATCACGGGCGCCGCTTTCTGTTGCCGGGCCGCGGTGTTCCATGCGCTGGGCGGTTTCGATGACGATTTTTTCGCCCACATGGAGGAGATCGACCTTTGCTGGCGCATGCAGCTGGCGGGGTGGCGCGTGCGGATCGTGCCGCAGAGCGCTGTCTGGCATCTCGGCGGCGGGACGCTCCCCGTAGATTCGCCGAACAAGATTTTCTTCAACCATCGCAACAACCTGGCGATGCTTTTCAAGTGCGCCGCACCCGGCCAGCGGCTCGTCGTGGCGCTTGTGCGGCCTGCGCTCGATCTGCTGGCGGCCTTATCCTATCTGGCGCAGGGGCATTGGTCGTGTTTCTGCGCGGTGTTCCGTGCATGGCGCGATTTTCTGAAGTGGCACCCGGCCTTGAGGGCCAAGCGGCGTGCCGTTCGCGGTTCGCGTGCGGGAAGCGCCTGCGGAATCTATCGCGGTTCGCTGCTTCTGCGTTATTTCTTCGGCCGCCGGACCTTCGGCAACATGATGTAGCGCCGTATTGCGGCGGGTCTGTCTTGCAATCCCTTCCGAAAGGATCAATATCAGTTTGTGAATTCTCCGTTGCCCGGCTCACGTTTCGCGCGATCGTCTCCGGCCGGGCAATGATGGTTCATCTCCTCCGCCTTTGCTTTGCCATTCGGACCGCCGCCGTGAAACCTCAAATAAAGTTGCTGCCGCTACGGTATTCCGTAGCGGCAGCTTGCATTTTCCGGTCTTGATCCGACTTGTCCGTAACCCGGGCTGACCGGGTTTCAGGTCAACCGTGGGCCCGACTGCCCGTAGTCCGGCCGGAGAGTTAGTCCTTGTTGATCTTGGCCCACGAGTCCTTGAGCGTCACCGTGCGGTTGAAGACGGGACGCTGGGGCGTGGAGTCGGTGTCGGGGCAGAAGTAGCCCACACGCTCGAACTGCACGGCCTGTCCGACGGGGATGTCGCGCAGCGAGGGTTCGAGGTAACCGGTGACCTTGACCATCGATTCGGGATTGAGATTGTCTTCCCAGGTTTGTCCCTCCTCCACGTCGTCGGGGTTCTCCTTGGTGAAGAGCGGGTTGAACAGGCGGATTTCGGCCTCGACGGCATCCTTGACCGACACCCAGTGGATCACGCCCTTGACGCGGCGTCCGTCGCTCGACGAACCGCCGCCCGAGAGGGGGTCGTAGGTGCAGCGCAGTTCGACGATGTTGCCTTGGGCATCCTTCACCACCTCCTCGCACTTGATAAGATAGGAGTAGCGCAGGCGCACCTCGCCGCCCGGCTGGAGACGGAAGAACTTCTTGGGCGGGTTCTCCATGAAGTCGTCGCGCTCGATGTAGATCTCGCGCGAGAAGGGTACCTTGCGCGTGCCGGCCGCTTCGTTTTCGGGGTTGTTCACCGCTTCGAAAAGCTCGGTCTTGTGCTCGTCGTAGTTGGTGATGACGACCTTGAGGGGGTTGAGCACCGCCATGCGGCGTTCGGCGACCTTGTTGAGGTCTTCGCGGACGCAGTATTCGAGTTTGGCCAGGTCGATGACGTTGTCGCGCTTGGCCACGCCCACCATCTCGGCGAAGTTGCGCACCGAAGCGGGCGTGTAGCCCTTGCGGCGCAGGGCGCAGATGGTCGGCATGCGGGGGTCGTCCCAGCCCATGACGGCGCCCTCCTGCACAAGTTTCAGCAGCTTGCGCTTCGACATCATGGTGTAGGTGAGGTTCAGACGCGCGAATTCGTACTGGTGCGAGGGGAAGATGTCGAGCGCCTCGATGAACCAGTCGTAGAGCGGACGGTGGACGTCGAACTCCAGCGTGCAGATCGAGTGGGTGATCTTCTCGATCGAGTCGCTCTGGCCGTGGGCGTAGTCGTACATCGGGTAGATGCACCATTTGCTGCCCGTGCGGTGGTGCTCGGCGTGGATGATGCGGTACATGATCGGGTCGCGGAAGAGCATGTTGGGGTGGGCCATGTCGATCTTGGCGCGCAGGACCTTCGAGCCGTCGGCGAATTCGCCGTTCTTCATGCGGACGAAGAGGTCGAGGTTCTCCTCGACCGTGCGGTTGCGCCACGGCGACTCCTTGCCCGGAACCGACACCGTGCCGCGGTTCTCGCGGATTTGCTCCTGCGTCTGGTCGTCGACGTAGGCCAGGCCTTTGCGGATGAGCTCGAGGGCCCATTCGTAGAGCTGGTCGAAGTAGTCCGACGCGTAACGCTCCGTGGCCCAGTCGAAGCCCAGCCAGCGGATGTCGCGCTTGATGGAGTCGACGTATTCGACGTCCTCCTTCACGGGGTTGGTGTCGTCGAAGCGCAGGTTGCACTTGCCGCCGTATTTCTTGGCCAGGCCGAAGTTGATGCAGATGCTCTTGGCGTGGCCGATGTGGAGGTATCCGTTGGGTTCGGGCGGGAAACGGGTCTGCACGCGTTTTTCGCCCTTGGCGATGGACTCTTCGATGATCTCTTCGAGGAAGTTGAGGGACTTCTCCCGGATGTCGCTGTTCTCTGTTGCCATACGGTATGGAAATTTAATGTTTTTTGCGGAAGATTTTGTCGATGTCGACCTTCAGCCGCACGACCTGCTGCGTGCCTGTGCCCGCTCCGTCGTAGTGGAAGACCATGCCGGCCTCCACGCTGAGCGTGCCCTGGAAGAACGACCGTTCGTAGCCCACCCACGTGCGGTTGTAGATGTGCTCGGTGGTGGCGTAGAAACTCTCGCCGGCATAGAGGCCCTCTTCGGCGTAGGTCAGCCCGGCGGCGGGATCGGAGACGTAGTTGCGCAGGGGCTGAAGGTTCGCGCCGGCGTAGAGGTTGTTTTCGAGCTTGAGGCCCCATTTGCGGAGGACGATGTCCAACTGTCCGCCGCAGGGCGTGCGCCAGCTGTTGTCGACGCTCCGGCCCCGCTGGGGCGCGAAAAGGAAATTGGCGCGGATGTCGAAGTCGAAGAAAGCGTCGAACTTCCATCCTGCGTAGGGATTCAGCAGGAGGTTGTCGGTGACGTTCTTGTTGCCGATGCGGCCGGCGAAATGGAAGAGCGAGAAGGCGTAGCCTGCGTAAAATCCGCGCTCGGCGGCGTAGCGGCCGGCCGAGAGGATGCGGAACATCTCGCGCGAGCGGTGCGAATACATTCCTTCCCAGTCGAGGGCCAGTTCGACGTAGCTGCCGGGATGGGCCGTGGAGACGTAACGTCCCAGGAATCCCGCGAGACGGTTCTGGTAGAACCGCGTGGAGTCGCTGAAGAAGGCGCGCGAATAGCGGCCCGCCAGCTCGCTGCGGTCGAAGATGCCGGCGACGGCCCGCACGCTGCGCGTGTCGAAACGGTAGTGGAAAAGGGGCTTGACGTCGGTCAGGAACTTGCTCTTGTCGCCGAAGTTCTGCAGGAGGTCGACGCCGAAGACCAGGCGGTTTTTCGCAGCCCACTCCAGCCCCGCGCGCGGCGTGAGCCGGGCGGAAAAGAGCGTCTGCGACCGGTCGAACGCGTTGCCGGCATACTCGCGGTTGTCGAAGCGCGTTTCGAAGCCGACGCCCGCGAGGAACTCCTGGGCGCATGCCCCGCAGACGGAGACGAGGCAGAACCACGATAGAACGAACTTTTTGAAAGCCATGCCGACGAAGCGATTTGAACCCCCAAAAGTAGGCAAAAATTTTTTTATTTGTTACATTTGGCCCCGAAAACAGACTCCCGAAAACCGTCATGCGCAAAATCACGAACGAAGAACTGGGCCGTCCGACGCCCGAGGAATATGCCGCCCGGCCCAAAATGCCCGTCACGGTGGTGCTCGACAACGTGCGCTCGGCGCAGAACGTCGGCGCCTTTTTCCGCACGGGCGATGCCTTTGCGGTGGAACGCATCGCCCTGTGCGGCATCACGGCGACGCCCCCGGCGCGCGAGATTCACAAAACGGCGCTGGGAGCGGAGCTGACCGTGCCGTGGAGCTATCATGCCGCTACGGCGGAGTGTGTGGAGCAGCTGCGGGCTGCGGGATATGAAATCCTTGCGGTGGAGCAGGTCGAGGGCGCGGCGATGCTCGGAGCGTTCGGGCCGCAGCCGGGCAAACGCTATGCGCTGGTCTTCGGCAACGAGGTGGCCGGCGTGGAGCAGGAGGTCGTGGACCGCTGCGACGGCGCCATCGAGATTCCCCAGGCGGGGGTCAAGCACTCGATCAACGTGTCGGTCTCGGGCGGCGTGGTGCTGTGGCACTTCTTTTCGCGGTTGCAGCCTTGATGAACTTGCGCTCGTTCGTCGCGGGCGGCGAATATGGTGCGTCTCGCAGGTGGCGGGCCGTGCCGGAACATGTTGCCGCCCCGAACTTCCGGGTTGTACCGAAGCAGGAAAGGGCTTATGCCGGCCGTCGGCATGCAACGCTGCCGCTGCCGGGAATTCCGGCAGCACGGCAAGGCGGCTACGCTGCGAACGCTTAATTGGGAATTGTGAATTAACTTTCTATCTTTGCCCCCGATTCCGAAACCTAACTCGAACAAGATGTCAGTAGAAAGTACGGTAAGAGCCGTGACGACGTATCGTCTCACGGAGATGAAGCAGCGCGGCGAGAAGATCGCCATGCTCACTTCCTATGATTATTCGATGGCCAGGATCGTCGACGCTGCGGGCATCGACGTGATTCTGGTGGGCGATTCGGCCGCCAACGTCATGGCCGGCTACGAAACGACCCTTCCCATAACGCTCGACATGATGATCTACCACGCCCGTTCGGTGGTGCGTGCCGTGGAGCGGGCGCTGGTGGTGGTCGACCTGCCGTTCGGCACCTACCAGGGCAATTCGAAGGTGGCGCTCGACTCGGCCGTGCGCATCATGAAGGAGACCGAGGCCGACGCCGTGAAGATGGAGGGCGGCGAGGAGATTCTCGAATCGGTGCAGCGCATCCTCTCGGCCGGCATTCCTGTCATGGGGCACCTCGGTCTTACGCCTCAGTCGATCCACAAGTTCGGCACCTATACGGTCCGTGCCAAGGAGGAGGCCGAAGCCGAGAAACTCGTGCGCGACGCCCGTCTGCTCAGCGACGCGGGGTGTTTCGCCTGCGTGCTGGAGAAGATCCCCGCTGCGCTGGCCGCCCGCGTGTCGAAAGAGATCCGGATCCCGACCATCGGCATCGGCGCCGGAAGTGCGTGCGACGGCCAGGTGCTCGTCATCCACGACATGCTGGGCATCAACAAGGGCTTCTCGCCGCGGTTCCTGCGTCGCTACGCCGATCTGCATACGGTCATGACCGACGCCGTGACGGGCTATATCCGCGATGTCAAGGAGGGCGATTTCCCCAACGAAAAGGAACAATACTGATATTCAGTTCAGCAATCGACGCCGCAGTTCATTAAAACTGCGGCGTTTTTTATGATGATGAGTATTCGTTATTGCAAGATGCTAAGACCGAGGCGCCCGACGAACGCAGCATGCGCCTGCAGGCGAGCTCTGTTTTGCAGGGAGGAGGGCAACAAGCACAGCACGGTTAAGAGCCTCCTTTTCGATACGGATTCTTCGTCGCTTGGCTCCTCAGAATGACAAAACGAAACCAATCGCAGAAACAAGGGACAATCCCGACATATGATTCCTTTTTTTTCGGGGCGGCTCGCGCCGGAAGGCGCGACCCCCGCAGCCGCCCCGAAGAAAGTTTTGCGAACGAAACGCTTTACTTTGCACTTCAAATCGCGCCTCCCGACCGGCCCGGGGACGCTCGGGAACATCTGCTGACCGTTCGAAGAGTGCTCGGCGGCCGTCTTGCCAGGGCCCGATTGGAGGGAAAGCTGATAAAAATCGATCGAAACGATGCGCGGTTTTAGGCCGTTCGGAAAAAAATGCTTACTTTTGCGGGCAACAAAATCCGCGTCCCTATGTCGTTCATCAATGAAAGGGTGCAGCCCGAAGGTCTTACCTTCGACGATGTGTTGCTCGTACCCGCCTATTCGGAAGTGTTGCCGCGCGAGGTCCGTCTCGAGACCCGTTTTTCGCGTAATATCCGCCTGAACATCCCCATCGTTTCGGCCGCCATGGACACCGTGACGGAAGCTCCGCTTGCCATCGCCCTGGCCCGAGAGGGAGGTATCGGCGTGATCCACAAGAACATGTCCATCGCCGAGCAGGCGGCCCATGTGCGCCGTGTCAAGCGCGCCGAGAACGGCATGATCTACGATCCGGTCACCATTTCGCGCAACGATACGGTGGGCGATGCTCTGCGGCTCATGCACGAGAACCGGATCGGCGGCATTCCGGTGGTCGACGCCGGGCGCAGGCTGATCGGCATCGTCACCAACCGCGACCTGCGCTTCCAGCGCGACATGAACCGTTCGATCGACGAGGTCATGACGCCCGGCGACCGGCTCATCACCACCCGCAAGACCGAGCTGGAGCACGCGTCCGAAGTGCTGCTCGACAACAAGATCGAGAAACTCCCCGTGGTGGACGACGAAGGCCGCCTGGTGGGGTTGATTACCTATAAGGACATCACCAAGGTGCAGGACCATCCCAATGCCTGCAAGGATGCCAAGGGCCGTTTGCGCGTGGCTGCCGGCGTGGGCATCACGCCCGACGTCATGGAGCGCGTGGCCGCCCTCGTGGCCGAGGATGTCGACGCCGTGGTGCTCGACTCGGCGCACGGACACTCCAAGAACATCGTCACGGCCTTGAAGCAGATCAAGGCCGCCTATCCGGCGCTCGACGTCGTGGTGGGCAATATCGCCACGGCCGAAGCGGCGCGTTTCCTGGTCGAGGCCGGTGCCGACGGCATCAAGGTGGGCATCGGTCCGGGTTCGATCTGCACCACGCGCATCATCGCCGGCGTCGGCGTGCCCCAGTTGTCGGCCATCTACGCCGCCTCGACCGTCGCTCGCGAGGCCGGCGTGCCTGTCATCGCCGACGGAGGTCTGCGCTATTCGGGCGACATCGTCAAGGCGCTGGCCGCGGGCGGCGACTGCGTGATGATCGGTTCGATGTTCGCCGGCACGGAGGAGGCTCCGGGCGAGACGATCATCTACAACGGCCGCAAGTTCAAGTCCTACCGCGGCATGGGCTCGATCGACGCCATGAAGGCCGGTTCGGCCGACCGCTACTTCCAGAAAGGTTGCGAGGGCAACATCAACAAGCTCGTGCCCGAGGGCATCGTGGCGCGCGTGCCGTTCAAGGGCATGCTCAACGAAACGGTTTACCAGCTGGTGGGCGGCATCCGCTCGGGCATGGGCTACTGCGGCGCTGCCGACATCCGGGCGTTGCAGCAGGCGCAGTTCATCCGCATCTCGGCTTCGGGCATGCAGGAGAGCCATCCGCACGACGTGACCATCACGCGCGAGGCGCCCAACTATTCGAGCGAACGGTAGGAATCGGTATGATGAACAGTGAAATAGCCGCCTGCGGGCTCTTCTGCGGGGCCTGTCCGCAGAAAAGCAGGGGGAAGTGCCCCGGCTGCCGCGACAACGAAAAGGCCGTGTGGTGCAAGGTGCGCAAATGTTGTCTGGAGCACGGTTGGCAGAGTTGCGCCGACTGCACGACGACGACTTCCGACAAGTGCAAGGTGTTCAACAACTTCTACGCGAAGCTCTTTTCTTTCATCTTCCGTTCCGACCGGCAGGGGTGCGTCGGCCGCATCCGCGAGGTGGGTTACGAGGCGTTCGCTGAGGAGATGCGGCTGGCCGGGCGCATGAACCGGCCCGTGACGAAGAAATAGACACGCGGAGCATGGCCGGAGGCGCCGGACCGCATCCGGCGGCGGGTTCCGAACCGGATTTTTCGGAACCGGCGATAGTTAGCTGAAAAAACAAACGACGATCATAGATGGAAAAGATCCTTATCCTCGACTTCGGGTCGCAGTATACGCAGCTCATCGCACGGCGCGTACGCGAACTGAACGTCTATTGCGAGATTCACCCGTTCAACAAGATTCCGGTGCTCGACGCGTCGGTGCGGGGCGTGATTCTCTCGGGCAGCCCGTTTTCGGTGCGCGATGCCGGGGCCCCGAATCCCGACTTGGGGCAGATCAAGGGGCGGCTGCCGCTGCTGGGCGTCTGCTACGGGGCGCAGTACCTCTCGGCGGCTTACGGCGGCGAGGTGCAGCCTGCACCCAGCCGCGAATACGGCCGCGCCATGCTGACGGTGGGCGATGCCTCCGATCCGCTGATGGCCGGACTGCCTGCCACGACGCAGGTGTGGATGTCGCACGGCGACACCATCACGGCGGTGCCGGCCGGCTATCGTCTGATCGCCGGGACGGAGGACGTGCGCGTGGCGGCATTCCGTGTCGAGAGCGAGCAGACGTGGGGCATCCAGTTCCATCCCGAGGTCTACCATTCGACCGACGGCACGCAGCTGCTGAAGAATTTCGTGGTCGGCATCTGCGGATGCGCCCAAAGCTGGACTTCGGAGAGCTTCGTCGAGACTACCGTGCGCGAGTTGCGCGAGAAACTGGGCAACGATAAAGTCGTGCTGGGCCTCTCGGGCGGCGTCGACTCGTCGGTGGCCGCCGTGCTGCTTCACAAGGCCGTCGGGCGGAACCTTTACTGTATCTTCGTCGATTCGGGCCTGCTGCGCAAGAACGAATTCGAGGAGGTGCTCGCATCCTACGAGGATATGGGTCTCAACGTCAAGGGCGTGAAGGCCGGGACCAAGTTCCTGGGCGACCTGGCGGGTGTGAGCGACCCCGAGCGCAAGCGCAAGATCATCGGCCGCGACTTCGTGGAGGTCTTCAACGAGGAGGCGCAGCGGATCGCCGACGTGAAGTGGCTGGCGCAGGGCACGATCTACCCCGACGTCATCGAATCGTGCTCGGTCAACGGTCCTTCGGCCACCATCAAGTCGCACCACAACGTGGGCGGTCTGCCCGAGAAGATGAACCTGAAGATCGTGGAGCCGCTGCGGCTGCTGTTCAAGGACGAAGTGCGCCGCGTGGGGCGTTCGCTGGGCATCTCCGACCAGCTGATCGGCCGCCATCCTTTCCCGGGGCCGGGCCTTGCGATCCGTATTCTGGGCGACATCACGCCCGAGAAGGTCGAAATTTTGCAGAACGTCGACAGAATCTACATCGACTCCCTGCGGGCCGCCGGTCTCTACGACAAGGTGTGGCAGGCGGGGGCGATCCTGCTGCCCGTCAAGAGCGTGGGCGTCATGGGCGACGAACGCACCTACGAAAGTTGCGTGGCACTGCGCGCCGTGACCTCCACCGACGGCATGACGGCCGACTGGGTGCACCTGCCCTACGAATTTCTGGCCGACGTGTCGAACGAGATCATCAACAAGGTGCGCGGCGTCAACCGCGTAGTCTACGACATCTCCTCCAAACCGCCCGCAACCATCGAGTGGGAGTAACCGTCTTGATGAGGTGAAAGGTCGAAGGTGGAAGGTGGGTCCAAGGGCCCTTGTTTTCAGCGGGTGTCGGGCAGGGGCGATGATGGTGCGCCGTACGCACCATTGCCGGAAATCTGCCCGGGCATAAAACTTATCTCTTCATGAATTTCGCAGCGATCGATTTCGAGACGGCCAACCGCCACCGGTCGAGCATCTGTTCGGTGGGCGTGGTCGTCGTGCGCAACGGCGAGGTGGCGGAGAAAGTCTATCGGCTGGTCCGGCCGCGCCCGAATTTCTACAGCCGTTTCAACACGGAGGTGCACGGTCTGACCGGCGCCGATACCGACGAGGCGCCCGAGTTCGAGGATGTGTGGCCCGAGATCGACGCACTGATCGACGGGCTGCCGCTCGTGGCACACAACGCGCCGTTCGACGAGGGGTGCCTGCGGGCCGCGTTCGACCTTTACAGCCTGCCTTACCCCGGCTATCTCTTTTTCTGCACCTGCCAGGCGTCGCGCCGCTACTTCGGGCGGCAGCTGCCCAATCATCAGCTGCATACCGTGGCGGCCGCCTGCGGTTATGATCTGCAGAACCATCATCATGCTTTGGCCGACGCGGAGGCCTGCGCGCAGATCGCGCTGAAACTTTTCCGGTAGCGGTCGGACGATGCCGGTCCGGCGATGCAGTGATCCGGCGAAAAGTCGGGTGTCCAAGTCCGGATCGGCTCCCGTATGCTGTCGCAATGCACTGAGAAGCATAGGGCCCGTTGCGGTTTGTGCAGTAGTGCTGTGTCCGGCAGATTCCCGGCTGCGGATCGTGTGTCCGAATTCTCCGTATCGAGAATTCCTCCATTGTGAATTTTGAATCGATTCCTCTGCGGGGTCTTGACTCTGAATCCCGCTCGGCATAGTCTGCAAGCGGTCTCTTCCCTCGCTTAATTGCAGAATTGTGAATTTTGAATTGTGCATTGAGAATTGCCTGCTCGCTTGATCGCAAAGTCGCAAATCCGCATTACAGCCCCACTTCCATCTGGAAGGTGAATGCCCAGCGCGTGTAGTCGTTCTTGACGGCGCGGGTGCGGTGGTTGTAGGAGAGGTCGGCCTGGAACTTGATTGCATGGCCGACAAGGTAGTGCGAAACGCCCAGCGTCGTCTGGCTGCGCCGTTCGTAACCGGCGCGCGGCTGCACCTTGCTGCGGGGAAAGAGCATCGAATTGCGCAGCGCCACTTCCCATCTTTTGCGGATGATGTAACCGGCCTGGACGTTGCAGCCCCAGCCGGTGTAGATCCAGGTGCGGGCTTCGTCGTCGAAGAGCGGGCGGCCGCAGGTCCGCCCCATGAAGTCGGCGCAGAACGAGAATCCGCGGTATTTCAGCAGGAAGTCGGCGTACCAGTTGCTGAGATTGCGGCTTGCGCCGTCGGGCAGCAGGTCGCCGCGCTGCCCTTGCGTGCGTAGGGCCTTGTGGTTGTAGGAGAACGCTCCGGCGAACATGATCCGGACCTGTTCCTCGTGGGCCAGATCGCCCTCCGAGACCTCGCCTTTCTGTTTGAAGCGCCCCAGCGGATAGAACTCCAGCCGTCGTGTGTAGACCAGTCCGCCGTTGGTCGAACGGCCCCAGTTGCGGCCTTCGCCCAGCGTGACGGAGGATTTGGCCGTGAAGGTGAAGCCTTCGTCGCGGGGCAGGTCGTACTGAACGAAGATGCCGAAGTCGCGGTCGGAGCCGAATTCGCCGTTGACGATGCTGCGGTCGACGAACTGGAGCAGTCCCGACGAGGTGATCTGCGCGCGGCTGCCCTGTATCTTGGTCTGTCCGAGTCCGAAGCTCCAGGCGGCCGAGGGCCGGTAGTAGAGGATGGCGTCGGCGACGATGTCGGAGTTGCTGCGGGCGTTGGCGGCGTGGCCCGTGAATCCCAGCTGGATGTAGTAGACCAGCTTGGGCGAGTAGACGTAGCCGTTGAACTTGACTTGCAGCCGCTTGATGCGCGCCTCGATCTCGCGGAAGGTGAAATCGCGGTCGAAGGAGAGCCCGACGAGGCTCTGCATCCGCAGACGCATGGTCAGCGCGAAACTTTCGCCCGGGGAGCGGTAGGTGATGCCTTTGCCGATTTCGATCGCGAACGCCGGAGTGCGGCGTACGGAGTCGGGTTGCGGGGCTGCGGCCGTCGGCCGGGCGCTGAGCAGTGCGCCGAGCAGCAGCAGGGCGCAGCAGGCGGAACGTAGGTCTGTTTGCATGGCCGTAACAATGCAACTACCATGCAAATCATGGTTTTTCTTAATCTGCGCGCGGCCGGTTTTTGATGGTTTTCGGGCAGTGGCTTGTTTTTAGGAAAGTGCAGGCAGCGGTTAAAACAAACAAGGTCTGCGACCTTGCGCCCGGGGCCGGCTTGGAAAAAGCGCGAATCGGGCAGCGCAAAAGAATCGTGTAAAATGACAGACCCCGAAATCCGACTCGATTTTCGCAGCATCCGGAAACCGCCGGGTGACGGAATGGGAAGTATGGAGGGATATGGTGAATCGCGGATCACTCCACATAGAGTACCAACCCCTTGAGGTATTCGCCCTCGGGGTGGTAGATGTTGATGGGGTGGTCGGCCGGCTGGGTGAGCTGGTGGAGGATACGCACCTTGCGTCCGGCGATGGCGGCGGCGGAGAAGACCGTGGTGCGGAACAGCTCCTTCGACACGGCCTGCGAACAGGAGAAGGTGAAGAGGATGCCGCCGGGGCGGATCTGGGCCAGTGCGCGGGCGTTGAGGCGCTTGTAGCCCTGCATGGCGTTGCCGAGGACCTTGTGGTGCTTGGCGAAAGCCGGCGGGTCGAGGATGATGAGGTCGTATTTGTCGCCGATGTCGCGCAGGTATTCCACAGCGTCGGCGGCCGCTTCGGTGTGCGCGGCGCCGTCGCCGAAATTCAGACGCATGTTCTCGGTGGCCAGGGTCACGGCCCGCTCCGACGAATCGACCGAGCAGACCTCCCGGGCGCCGCCCGAGAGGGCATAGACCGAAAAACCGCCCGTGTAGCAGAACGTGTTGAGCACGGTGCGCCCCTTGGCGTAGCGTTTCACCAGTTCGCGGTTTTCGCGCTGGTCGAGGAAGAACCCGGTTTTCTGCCCCTTTTCCCAGTTGACCATGAACTTCTCGCCGTTCTCGAGTACGACGTGCGACGCATGGTCGGAGGTGCCCCACAGATAGCCGTCGACGGCTCCGAGGTCGGCCTTGTAGGGGAGCGTCTGCGACGACTTGTCGTAGATGGCCGCAATGCGGTCACCGTAGGTGGTGCGGATGGCTTCGGCGATTTCGCGCCGTGCGCGGTACATGCCCACCGAATGGCACTGGACCACGGCCGTGGAGCCGTAGATGTCGACCACGAGCCCCGGCAGCGAGTCGCCCTCGCCGTGGATCAGGCGGTAGCAGGTGGTCCGGGGGTTGTCCGTGAGGCCCAGCGTGCGGCGCACGTCGTGGGCGACGGCCACGCGGCGGTTCCACCAAGCCTGGTCGATCGGCTCGCGCTCGAACGACAGCACGCGCACGGCGATCGAGCCGATCTGGTAGTGCCCCTGGGCGATGAAGTCGCCCGAACGGGTGAAGACCTCGACCAGAGCGCCCTCGGCGATTTGGGATTCCTCCTCGGCCTCGATGCGGTCGATGGCGCCCGAAAAGATCCAGGGATGGCGCCGGGCGAGCGACTCCTCCTTGCCCTTGCGCAGGTAGACTTGCGGTATCATGAACGGAATTTTTTGATTTTCGGAGTGCGGAGCAGCTTTTCGTAGATGCGCGTGCAGACCCAGGCGTCGGTGGCGGCGTAGAGCTGTTGTTTGCCGGTGAGGGTCGCGGCCTCCCAGTTGCTCAGGCGCTGGGCTTTGGAGACGCGCTGTCCCAGCACGATGGCCGAGAGCTTGCGCAGGCTCTTCTCCTCGATGCCCCACTGGGGCGCGATGCTCTGGAGGTCGACGAAGCCGCCGTCGCGGAAGTGGCGTATCTGGCGCAGCGACCGCAGATCGCCGGCGACGTCGGCGCCGATCTTGGGCAGGCTGCGGTTTTCGAGCAGCCGCAGGATGGGCTTGGCCAGAGGTATCTTGTTGAGCCGGAACAGGTAGCAGCGCTCCGGCGAGGAGAGTTGCAGGAGCGAGACGCGGTGGGTCACTCCCGGGCGGAACGACGGGCGGGTCTCGGTGTCGAACCCGACGAGCGGCTGTTCCGAAAGGTACCGGCAGGCGTCGTCGATGTCGCGTTCGTGTTCGATGATGCGTATTTCGCCGCGGAACTCGATGGCCGGAAGCAGGGCCGTCTGTTCGTTGCTGATCTTATCGATGAATGTGTTTTCGGTGGACATGGATGCGGAAATTCCTGCGAATTTACGGAATTATTCTCAAAATTCCCTCTTTGTCGGCCTCGATTTTACCCTCGTCGAGGAGCCGCCGGACGGTTTCGGCGATCCGTTCGGGTGCCGCGGCGGTCTTGCCGGTCAGCGTGCGGACGTCGGCCGGGCCCTCGGCGAGAAGTTGCAGGAGCGAGGCCGAAAGTTCGTCGCGCTGCCGGCCGGCCCGGCGTTTCTCCAGACAGAGGTCGCAGACGCCGCACGGCTTGGGCTCCTCGCCGCCGAAATAGGTTTCGAGTTGCAGACTGCGGCATTGCGTGCGGTTGTCGGCGTAGGCGATCATGTGCTCGAAGCGTTCGCGCATGAGGTCGTGGCGCTGCCGGTAGGTCTCGGGCGAGATGTAGAGGTCGGCCCGGGGCAGGCGCTCCTCGTCGAAGTAGAGGATGGGCGAGCGGTTGGAGGGGATGTAGCGGATGACGCGCAGCTGCCACAGGCGTTTGAGCAGCTCCTTGACATGCTCGACGGAGTAGCCGCTCCAGGCGGCGATTTCGCCCTCGTCGATGGGTCGGAACTCGGTGAAGACCCCGTTGTAGAGGCGCAGCAGCGTGCGGATGAAGTGGTCGAGGTCCTCGCGCCGCACGCGCAGGCGGTAGAGGTCGTCGCGGCCGACGCAGAAGAGGATGCGTGCCGGATTCTCCTGCGCGTCGGTGAGGGTGAGGTAGCCGTTCTGCTGGAGCAGTTTCAGAGCGCTGGCCACGGTGCCGGAGTAGAGGTGCTGCCGGGAGCAGAAGTCGTGGATGTTGAAGAGAAACGACGCTCCGGCACCGTCGCCGACACCCACTTGGAGGTAGGACCCGATCTGTTCGTAGATCTCCTTGACCTTTTCGAGCGGCGGGAACTCCTGTTCGAAGCGTTTGACGATGCGGTCGCTGTCGTCCGAGGAGACCAGCAGCAGGGCGTAGGCGCGGGCGCCGTCGCGGCCGGCCCGGCCGGCCTCCTGGTAGTAGCTTTCGAGCGAGTCGCACATGGAGTAGTGGACGACGAAGCGCACGTCGGGCTTGTCGATGCCCATGCCGAAAGCGTTGGTGGCGACCATGATGCGGACCTTGCCGCTGATCCACTCCTCCTGGCGCAGGGCGCGCTCGGCGTGGGGTACTCCGCCGTGGTAGGCCCGGGCGGCGATCCCCTCGTCGCTCAGCAGCGAGGCGATCTGTTCGGTGCCCTCGCGGGTGCGCATGTAGACGATGCCCGACCCGGGGACATTGTGCACCAGGCGCAGGAGCTGGGCGTTCTTGTCGTCGGTGCGGCGGACGCTGTAGGAGAGGTTGGGGCGCGCGAAACTGCTGCGCAGGATGCGGGGTTCGTCGAAACGCAGGCGGTGCATGATGTCGTCGGCGACGAGCTGCGTGGCCGAGGCCGTGAGGGCCAGAACGGGAACGCCGGGGAGCTTCTCGCGCAGCTCGGCGATGCGCAGGTAGGCGGGCCGGAAGTCGTAGCCCCATTGCGAGATGCAGTGGGCCTCGTCGACGGCGAGCAGCTGCACGTTCATGCGCACGACGCGCAGCCGGAACGCTTCCGAAGTCAGCCGCTCGGGAGCCACGTAGAGGAACTTGACGTCGCCGTAGACGCAGTTGTCCAGGGCGATGTCGATCTGCCGGGGCGAGAGTCCGGAGTGGATGGCCACGGTCGCGATGCGCCGGGCCCGCAGGCGGTCGACCTGGTCCTTCATCAGGGCGATGAGCGGCGTGACGACGATGCAGAGACCCTCGCGGGCGAGCGTGGGAACCTGGTAGGTGAGCGACTTGCCGCCGCCCGTGGGCATGAGCGCGAGGGTGTCGCGGCCCGCCAGCACCGACCGGATGATCTCGGCCTGCACGGGGCGGAATTCGTCGAAGCCCCAGTAGCGCCGCAGCACGTCGTATATTTTCTCCTCGCCGGGTAGCATACGACAAAATTAAGAATTAAAAATGAAAAAAGAAGAATTCCGGCGGCTGCCCGAGCGTATGCTCCGCAAGCAACGGTACCGATTCCCGATAGTATATCCTTGCAAGAAACACCATCCGCATACGTCCTTGCAAGGGGCGCAGCGACGAAGCACTAAGCACAGCGAAGCGGAATTCTTTCAAGTTGCCCGGCTGGGGGCGGGCGCGCAAAGCGCTGGCCGGGCAATGAAAATATACATAGTATGCAGATTTTCAACTACTTGTTCGCCTGCGCGTCGCCGCGAGGCATTGCAGATGGCGTGGCGGTCCTAACGGGCGGATTTTCGGGTTTTCGGTCCGGAAATTGGAGTTGCGGGATATTTTATGTAATTTTGCGGCCGGTCGGTGTCCGGTCGACAGACGGGACCGTCCGCAGGAAAAATGAGTTGCCGACGATACATATCCTTTTTGCTGCTTGCCGTCTACCTGCTGGCGACGGGAGGTGCGGCGTTCCGGTCGCTCTCGTGCAGCTGCATGGACAAGGGACATCGCGCCGAACATGTGCACGCGCATTGCGGCCATGCGGCCGGCGCGTGCGATGAAGCGGAGACGCTGCGCGCGACGTGTGCCTGCGACCGCCATTCCACCGACATCGAACTCTATACTACGGCGGCGGACGATGCACGGCCCTGCAAGTGCGCGGTGCTGGCGTTGCCCCATTGCATGGCTGCCGCGCAGGCGGCCAGACTTGCGGCCCCGAAATTCCGCAAGGTGCGGATGGTCGCTCCTCCTGTCCCGATTCCGCAGGCTCCGTGTCTTCTCGTTGCGGATTTGAGGGCACCTCCGGTATCGGTTTAGAACTGCGAAGGACGGGCGCGCGGGAGGCGCAGTGCCGTCCGAAGAGATGTTTTAACCGATAACGGAATACCATGAAAATCAGAACAATCGTTTTTACCGTTTCAGCCCTGGCTCTCGGTGCCGCCGTACAGGCGCAGGAGGTGCGGGGCGTGGTGCGCGACGCCGAAGGGCAGCCGCTCGTCGGTGCGTCGGTCTACTGGGCCGGCACGACCGTGGGCACCAGCACGGACGCTGAAGGCGTCTACCATATTCACCGGGTGAAGAACTACGACAACCTGGTGGCTTCTTATCTTGGATACATGAACGATACGCTGCGCGTGGCTTCGGGCGCCGAACGTGCGGAGTTCGCCCTGCGCAGCGAGGGCGTGGAACTCGACGACGTGGTGATCGAGGGCAACCTGAGCGGCAACTACGTCAAGCACGACGGCATCATGAAGGGCGAGATGATCTCTTTCGCCGGGCTGTGCAAGATGGCCTGCTGCAACCTGGCCGAGTCGTTCGAGAATTCGGCGTCGGTGACGGTGGGCTACAGCGATGCCATTTCGGGCGCCCGGCAGATCAAGATGCTGGGTCTGGCCGGCACCTACACGCAGATTCTCGACGAGAACCGCCCCATCATGCGCGGACTTTCGGCCCCCTACGGACTGAGCTACACGCCGGGCATGTGGCTCAACTCGATCCAGGTGTCGAAGGGCGTATCGTCGGTGACGGCGGGCCACGAAGCCATCACGGGGCAGATCAACCTGGAGCACCGCAAGCCGACGGACAACGAACGGCTGTTCGTCAATCTTTATCTGGACGACGAACTGCGTCCCGAGGCGAACATTTCGACGGCCTTTCCTGTGTCGCGCGACAAGAAACTGACCTCCGTGATCCTGCTGCACGGTTCGATGGATACCGACGTGCGCAAGATGGACCACAACCACGACGGCTTCCGCGACCTGCCCAAGGCCGCCCAGATCAACGTGGCCAACAAGTGGCTCTATGCGGCCGACAACGGCACGCAGATACGCTGGGGCTGGAAATTCGTGCAGGAGAACCGCCTGGGCGGCATGATGGGCTATAAGAACAAGGCCGCCATGCGCGAGGCGATGTCCGAGCACTGGGATTGGCAGCGGACCGGCACGGCCATGCCGCTCTACGGTTCGCACATCCGCAACCGCGGGGCCAACGGCTACTTCAAGATCGGCACGCCCGTGGGCCCGGCGGTCTACGACGAGGAGGAGCAGGACGAGATGCGCTCGAACCTGGCGCTGGTGGTGGATTTCGACCACTTCGACGAAGACGCCTACTTCGGACTCAACGACTACGACGGCAACGAGAACACGCTGTCGGCCAACCTGATGTATGCGCACTACTTCACCTACCGCTCGTCGCTCAACGTGGGTGTGCAGGGCCACTTCTCGCGTATTCGGGAACACCTGCTGAACCGGACGCCGTGGCTTGCGCAGACGCCCGAGGTCTATTACGATCTCGACCGCAACGAAAACGAGGCGGGCGCCTATGCGGAGTACACCTATACTCTCGGAGATAAATTCTCGCTGGTGGCCGGCGTGCGCGGCGACTACAACAGCTACTACGACAAGTTCTATTTCACGCCGCGCGGCCATGTGAAGTGGAACATTACCCGCACCACGGTACTGCGCGCTTCGGCAGGTCTGGGCTATCGCTCGACCAACGTCATCACGGACAATATCGGCATCCTGGCGACGGGGCGCCGCATCGTGCTGCCGGACTATCGGGAGAAAGTATGCTCGGGCCGCGCGTTCGACCGCATGGAGAAGGCGCTGACCGTGGGCGGCAGTCTGACGCAGAGTTTCTCGGTGCTGGGCACGGACAACATGACGCTGAGCTTCGACTACTTCCGCACGCAGTTCTACAATTCGGTGGTGGCCGATCAGGAGTACGACGCGGAGACGATCCGCATCTACGACACCCACGGCCGCTCCTACACCGACACCTACCAGGTCGATTTTTCGTGGACTCCGGCCGAGCGGCTCGACATCTTCGCGACGTTCCGCTACACCGACAGCGAGATGACGATCAACCGTCCGGACGGCACGACGGCGCGCGTGGAACGTCCTCTGGTGAGTCAGTACAAGACGCTTTTCAACATCCAGTATGCCACCAAGTTCCGCCGATGGGTGTTCGATGCGACGGCCCAGCTCAACGGTCCGTCGCGCATCCCGACGCAGAACGGCATCCTGGCCGACGACAGCCACTCGCCGAGCTATCCGATGTTCTTCGCGCAGGTGAGCCGCAAGCTGGGCAAGTTCGACATCTATGTGGGCTGCGAGAACATCGCCGACTACCGGCAGAAAGACCCGATCCTGCATGCGTCGGATCCCTACTCCTACGAGTTCAACTCCATGAACGTGTGGGGGCCGCTGATGGGCCGCAAGTTCTACATCGGCATGCGGTGGAACCTTTATTAAGGTGAAAAGTGAGGGGTGAAAAGTGAAAGGTGAGGGGTGAAAAGCGGAGGGTGAAAAGGTCATCCCGAACCCTCTTTCTTGCCATTCGGAACGAAGCGAAGAATCTGCCGTTCGGAACTCTGATCAGCCGGTTTGAGGCGCAGAGCGGCGGAGAATCCGGAAAACAATAACTGACAATTAATTTAAATAACCATGAAAAAACTTGCAATGCTTTGCCTGGCCCTTTTGATGGGTGCGGGCGTGACGATGGCTGCCAAACCTGCGGCCGAAAAGAAGACGGTGACCACGGTGTTCGTGACGGACATCGACTGCGACCACTGCGTGAAGAAGATCATGAACAATGTGCCGTCGCTCGGCAAGGGAATCAAGGACGTGGAGGTCGACCTGCCGACCAAGGAGGTGACGGTGACCTACGACGCGTCGAAAAACAACGACGAGAACATCATCAAGGGTTTCGCTTCCATCAAGGTGAAGGCCGAGCCCAAAAAGGCCGCGACGAAGTAGCTGCGTCGGCCGCGAAAAGCGAACAGGGACCTCACATCGAGGTCCCTGTTTTTTGTGCAATAGGTTGTTCGGGATGTTGCGCACCCGACATGGCGGCTGTGCAGGCCGGACCCAAAACGGAAATGGCGGCCGTACAGGTCTGAGCTCGGGCCGGAATCGGCATCCGGACGGGCCGAGGTTGGCCCAGTAGGCACCGGACGCGAGGCCTACTCCATGGGCTGGATGCGTATCTCGGTGGAGTTGAGGGCCCGGATTTCGCGGACGAGCCGTTCGATGTCGGTCTGCTCGTCGACCTGCCCGTAGTGGTAGGGGTAGAAGATGCGGGGTTTCATGGCCCGGACCGCCTCGACGGCCTGGTCGACGGTCATCGTATAGGGCTGGTTGACGGGCAGGAACGCGATGTCGATGTCGCGCAGGGCCTTCATTTCGGGAGTCGGCTCCGTGTCGCCGGCGATGTAGATGCGCAGGCCGCCGACGGTCAGCAGATAACCGCAGTCCTCGCGCATCTTGGGGTGGAACTTGAGGTGTCCGTCGGTGGTGTTGTAGGCGGCTACGGCTTCGATCTTGACGTAGTCGCGCGGCGTGGCGATGCTTCCGGGGCGCATGACGTGGCACTCCATGTCGAAACCCTCGGCCACGGTGCGGTCGCAGAGGATGTCGGTCTTCGAGGTCGCGAGACGTTCGATCGCCGCCCGGTCGAAGTGGTCGTCGTGCGAGTGGGTTACGAGGATCAGGTCGGCCTTGGGCTGGGCAGAATAGTCGGCCAGCGAACCGACGGGGTCGATGTAGATGCGCCGGCCCGGGCCCGCATCGACGGCCAGCGACGCATGCTTGAAAAAGGTGATGGTCACCTCGCTGCCGTCGCGCGCGGTGAACGTATCGGCGGGGTAGGCGGGCGTCTTCGAGCGGCCGCAACCGAGAAACGAGAACAGGGACATAACGATAGGTAAGACTTTGTATGGCATCATTCGGGGCTGAATCGTGAAGCGAAAGCACCGGATATGCCGGGTGCAAAAATACAAAATTTTGTAAGCCGGGCGCAAGCTCGAATCTTCGGGCATTGCCGGGGCGGATGTTTATTTAAGATGAAGCCAAAGATACGAAAAGTCGGGTGCGGAAGCAAGCGCCAGCTTGATTATGCCGCGACGGAGTAGCTTCATCCGAAGTCAAAGATACGAAATATTTTTGTGCCGCAAGCGCAAAAAAAGAAGTTTTTTCGGTTGCGGAATGTGAAATTTTTCGTACTTTTGCGGGCTATGTTTAACTAATTAACTGTTTACGACAATGCCGAAAATGAAAACCAATGCCGCGGCGAAGAAGCGTTTTACCTTCACCGGCACAGGAAAGATCAAGCGTAAACACGCTTATCACAGTCACATCCTGACCAAAAAGACGACGAAACAGAAGCGCAACCTCTGCTATTCGGGTACCGTTTCTGCGGCCGACGAGGCCAAAATCAAGAACCTGCTCGTCAAATAATACGGGCGGAATTTATCAACCGGAGCGAATCAGCCCCGAAGAACGCGGGAGAACCGCGTCGCTGACAGCTCTCAAAAACATTTCAGACTATGCCACGTTCAGTCAATGCCGTTGCGTCCCGCGCACGTAGAAAGAAAGTTCTGAAACTTGCCAAAGGCAATTTCGGTTCCCGGGGAAACGTTTGGACCGTAGCGAAAAACACGGTCGAGAAGGGTTTGCAGTTTGCTTACGCACACCGCCAGCTCAAGAAGCGGACGTTCCGTTCGCTGTGGATCACGCGTATCAACGCCGCCGTCCGCGCGCAGGGAATGACCTATTCGCAGTTTATCGGCAAGCTCAACACCAAGGGTATCGCCTTGAACCGCAAGGTTCTGGCCGACCTGGCGATGAACGAGCCGAAGGCATTCGAAGCAATAGTTAAAGCAGTTAAATAAGCGGGCGACCGCTTGGCCGGCCGGGGCGACGAAAGTCGCCCCGGCTGTTTTTTGTCCGTGGCTCTGCAAGGGTTTTCTGCCGCGCGAGTGCGAAACGGCGGGCGGGGTTCGGGATAAGAGTGTCGGTTGCAAGTGTCGGAGGTGCGGTGTTCGCTGGAGTAGGGCGATATATAGGGATGCCGCGTTGCCGGTTGCACACGCCGGGGAGTGTCGGCTGGCGTGACGGTGAAAACCGGCGGGTGAAGCGGGGTGCTGCATCGGATCGGCCGGGGAAGTTCGGCTTATTACGTTCGGTGCGTTTTTTGACGAACTAATTTTTATTTTTGGTTTCGTCGAAGATACTCTGTCTCGGTATAATCGAGTCGGCGTTTGTTTTTGCGCTCGATTTTTCTTATCTTTAGCTTGTACCGAAGATACTGCTCCTCGGCAAGATCCGGATTAACGGCTGGATGGTCCGTTATCCGCAGAAGCATCCTTGCCAGCGAGTTTTTCGGTTGTTTCGCAAAGGATTTCGGGGTCGAGCTGCAAGGTATGTCGCCGGTTTATGCCGGAACGGGTTGCAGCCGGCATGGCTTTTAGACCCTATCCGGCAGTAAGAAGTGGTGCAAGGTGGTTTTGCAGGTAGGCACTTGGGTTGTTCCGATTGTGCCGGGGCGGGAAAAACCTGCTCGAAAGTGAACCTCGATAAGTTTTACGCTGAGCCGGAGTGAGCAAGGCGGGAATAATCAATAAGTAAAGACGTACGATTATGGAGTGGAATTTTGTTTGGCGACTCTGTGTGGCAGGATTGTGCGGAACGATCATCGGGCTGGACCGCGAATACCGAGTCAAGGATGCGGGTTTCCGGACCCATTTTCTGGTGGCGCTGGGCAGCGCGCTGATGATGGTCGTGTCGCAATACGGTTTCGGAGAGCTGCTCGCTGCGCACGGCGACCTGCGTTTCGATCCGGGGCGCATTGCGGCCCAGGTGGTCAGCGGCATCGGTTTCATCGGCGCCGGAACGATCATCCTGCATCGTCAGCTGGTGCGCGGGCTGACCACCGCGGCGAGCCTTTGGGCTACGGCCGGAATCGGTTTGGCGGCCGGCGCCCACATGTATGTGTTGGCCGGAGCCGCAACGGTGCTGACGCTGTTCGGACTCGAGGCGTTGACCCTATTTTTCGGCGGGCTGGGTCGCAAGCGCACCCTCCTCGTCTATTCGTCGGCCCATCGTGCGGCGGTCGAGGCCATGTTCGACAAGTTGAAGACTTCCAGGTATACGGTTATCTCCTACGAAGTCGAAGCCCGGAAGATCGACGGCGAAGTGCGTTACCGCGCAACGCTCGTGATCCGGGCCAAAGGGGCGGCGGAAGAGAACGAGTTCGTCGATCTCCTGCGCGCGACGCCCGACATCACGGTCGAGCGGATCGTCTGAGCATTCGGATGGCCGCTGCGGGGTGGAGCCGCGTTAGAACCAGCGGAAAACCTCGGTCAGTGCCGTGTCCCTCGCCATGTCGTTGGGATTGGTTCCCGGAACGTTCTCGGGGATTTCCTCGCCCAGTTTTGCGAACAACTCGCTCCAGAACGGCGGCATCGAACCGTCGGCCGCTCTGAAATTCATGGGCCGGGCCGGGAAGATGCGGCTGCCGTCAGGAGCAAGGTAGCTTTCCCACACCAGTTCGCTGCAATACAGCTTTCCGTTATCGGGCTGGAACGAATAGTCGTAATGCTGTCCCAAGAATGTCCGGGCCCGGGCGATGGCGGCAGCAACGCCTGCGGTGTCCTTCAACCTCTTGGCCACGACCAGGGGCCGTCCGTCCGGTCGGGCCGATTTGTTCAGAAATTCTTGCAGCGCTGTCATACGCACGCCGCCGTCGGAGGTCGCTTCCAGCACCGAGTCGGCCCGGTCGCCGATGACGGCGATTCCCACATGGGTGAATTGCAGTTCGCAGTCGTTGCCCGTGGCTGCCTTGATTGCGCCGCCCATGGCTGATTCGCGGCCCGCCTGGAACAGCAGGTCGCCCGTGCGCAGCGGTTGTCCGCTGCGGGCGCACGCAGACAAGCCGAAAAATACACCTATATATATTAAAGACTTCATCATATCGATTCCTTGTGTGCGAATTCGCGGTCGATCCACAATGTGTCCCGGCGGCCGACGAAGCGGAGCAGGGTATAGTTGGGGCCGGCTGGGCCCCATCATCGGCATCCCGCAGGAGCGGCAAAGTTTCTGTCCCATGCTCATTTTTTATCGATAGCCGATTGCGGGTTCTCCGACGTCGTTGCGTCGTATGGTGCCCCGATCGCATGGCTAAAGATAGCGCAAATCCGACGCAATGCCAAATATATTCGAGCATTGCCGTGGCGCAGCATCTGCGATGGAGTTAAATATAGTAAAAATTTTTCATAACTAACTTGCTGACTTATAGCCGGGTGTAAAAAAGTGCGGAAAAATGTCAAAAAAAAGTCGCTGAAATATTTGGAAATAACATTCCGCAAGCCTTATCTTTGCACCCGCTTCGAGAGAGAAAGCAATGCTCCGGAGCAACGACAGGTTCTGAAAAAGTTTTGAAAAAAGTTCCGTAAATTTTTGGAGTTTCCGAAATTTGACTTACCTTTGCATCCGCTTTGACAATGACATCCCGTCGGCGATGAAGCGAAAAAGGTTCTGAAAAAGTTTTCGAAAAAATCTTCCGAAAAGATTTGGTGGTTTCAAAAAAGGTTTTTACCTTTGCACCACTTTCCGCTCTGCGAAAGCAGCGGACGGAACAGCGGAGGGCGACCTCCCGAAACGAACAGAAATCGTTCTTTATAGCAATATATCGAACAGCGTTCTTTGAAGTATTTGAGCAGCTAAAGTTTTCCCACTCTCTTCGGAGAGTGATTTCAAACAATACCTTTGAGATTAGAGCTAAAGATTTAAAACAAAACATTTATTTACAATGGAGAGTTTGATCCTGGCTCAGGATGAACGCTAGCGGCAGGCTTAACACATGCAAGTCGAGGGGCAGCGAGTAGATTGCTTGCAATCTACGTCGGCGACCGGCGCACGGGTGCGTAACGCGTATGCAACCTACCCATTACAGGGGGATAACACTGAGAAATCGGTACTAATACCCCATAACATCCAGGGAGGCATCTTCTTGGGTTGAAAACTCCGGTGGTAATGG
>CAJTFS010000007.1 GCA_910575495.1 Bacteroidales bacterium
GCCGGCCCCGGGCGCAAGGTCTTCCGTATCAGAAAGAGCCTGCGGGACATGCCTGCCATAATTGTCATTCTGAGCGAAGCGGATCGACGAACGCAGCGAGTGCAGAGGCCGCTTGCGGACTATGCCGAGCAAGGAGGAGAAAGACAAACGAAGTGCAGTCAAGAATCTATGAGGGACAATCGGGAATCAGATTCTTCGTCGATCTTCCGATCTCCTCAGAATGACGAACTACTTCTTAATTGTGCATTGTGAATTCTGAATTGTGAATTGTTCACAGCTCCGCAGCAGACTGGAATGTGCAACTGGCGGCAACGCGGAAAGGTAGAGGGAAAAGATGTGCGATTTGTTCGCAAATCTACCAACGTCGAATGCAAGCCGAATTCATAGAATCCGGAGCTCTTAGACGGGTAATTGCAGTTTACAGAGCTAAACACCGGCTTCAGCCGGGCGAGCCGAAGCCCCGCCCTGCGGAGGCTCGCAGATACTCGCCCCGCTGGCTTCGGCCCGAAAACAACACAGCACCGACCGAAGCAAAGCTTGCGAACTTACAACGTACGCTCTTTCTGAACGAAGCGAACGCTGCCTGCGGAGCAGCGAGTCCGGCGACAGCCGAAGCGGCGAGCCTCCGCGTCGGAAGGCTGCGACTTGCGCGACACTGCGAATTGCAGAAAGCAATCTTCGAAAAACGACCGCAAACAACGCAATTCAAAGAATTGCAAAACCGCAGAACGACAAAAACCGGCGCAAAACAACCGCAAACGAACAACGATTTTCCGTAATCCTCCCGCGCCATTACGCCGCCAGCGGACTGCTGAATCTACTGACCACGCTGGCGCAAGCCGTAGCCTGCACCACTCCGGGCACTCCGACTGCTTTCAGAGGAAAACCGTATGGCAGAACAAACTACCGCCGATAACGGAGCGGCAAACCTCCGAATCTATGGCTGTGCAATGTTTCAGAATACTCCCAAGTTGTCCAGGAATACCAGCAGCAGCACCGCCGGGCAGAGGTAACGCAGCAACACAGCGAAGATACGCCGTATGCGGAAGTTGAGACGTCCCTGGTTGGTGATTTCAGCCTCCAGAATCTTGGGATCGAGGCGCCAGCCCACGAAGATGCAGGTGAAGAATCCGCCCACGGGCAGCAGGATGTTGGCCGTCACGTAGTCGAGCGAATCGAAAAGGTTGAGTCCGCAGATCCGCCATCCGTCCAATATGCCGAGCGAGAGCGAGGCCAGTGCGGCCAATGCCAGGGTGCCTCCCGTAGTGGTCCAGGCGGCTCCGCGACGGCTCAGATGCCACTCCTCGTGGAGGTAGACCGTGATGACTTCGTGCAGCGAGATGGTCGACGTGAGCGCGGCGACGACCAGCAGCAGGAAGAAAACCGACGACCACACCATGCTCAGCGGCATGCCGTTGAAGATGCCCGGCAGCGTGATGAATACCAGCGAAGGGCCCGACGACGGTTCGATGCCGGCGCTGAAAACGGCCGGAAAGATCATGATGCCGGCCAATACGGCCACCAGCGTGTCGAGGATCGTGACGTTGAGCGCCGTGTGCCGCAGGTTGGTTTCCGGCTTGAAGTAGGATGCGTAGGTCACCATCGTGCCGATGCCGATCGAAAGCGAGAAGAACGCCTGTCCCAGAGCCGTCAGCACCGTCGCAGCGGTCACTTTCGAAAAGTCGGGCAGCAGGAAGAACTTCAGCCCCTCCGAGCCGTCGGGCATCAGCAGCGAATGGATCGCCAGTGCGATCAAGATGATGAACAGCAGCGGCATCAGCACTTTGGCCGACCGCTCGATCCCTTTCTGCACGCCCATTGCGATGACGAAATGGGTGGCCAGGACGAAGACGGAGGTGTAGAGCAGCGGCCGCCACGGATTGCGGATGAAGCGTTCGAACATGCCCGCGTACTCTTCGGCCGTCGTATATTGCGCCAGCTCGGCCGTCACCGAATGGACCATGTATTCGGCCGTCCAGCCCGAAACTACAAAGTAGAAGCCCAGAATCAGGAATGCGGCCAGCACGCTGTTGTATCCCAGGAAGCTCCACTTGTTGTCGAGTGCCCGGTAGGCACCCACGGCGTTGCGGTGCGAGGCGCGGCCCACCGTGAATTCGGCGATCATCAGCGGCAGGCCCAGCATCAGCACGCAGAGGATGTAGATGGCCAGAAAGGCCCCGCCGCCGTTGTTGCCGGCCACATAGGGGAAGCGCCAGATGTTTCCCAGCCCCACCGAGCTGCCTGCGGCGACCAGCACGGCGCTCAGTTTGCCGCCCAGCGTGGCGCGTTGCGTTCGATTCATATCCGTCTCAACCTAACTTGATCTCTGTGCTTTGTTCCTCAGTGCATTCCGCGCGCCGAGGCTATGACTTCGGCCATGGCGAAGTCTTCGGGATAGTCGATGTCCATGCCTTCGATCCGGTCGACGACGGCCATGTAGGGGCGGTCGCCGATGCGGCGGCGGCGTTCGCACCACAGCGGGCGCGGGAAGATGAAAAAGGCGCTCGTTTCGATGTAGACCGGTTCGATGGTCTGCGTGCGGGGAATGTTGTCGGGCGAGTAGTTGAGCGGGCGGCCTTCGTACCAGGCGAAGGTCTGTATCTTCTCCGCGCTGAATGCCGAATCGCAGTTGCCCGACCGTACCTGTTCCAGGGCTTCGTCGATCGTCTCCGGGCGGATGAAGGGCGAGGTCGCGTGTGCCAGCACATAGAGGTCGGCATGCACTTCGGCCGTGAAAGCGTCGTATATCTCGGCGCCCAGCGTGGTGTCGCGGTCGAGCCGCTCGGGGCGCTGCAGGAACCGTACCCCTTCCGGCAGCAGCGGACGGATCGTCTCGTTGCTGCAGTAGACATAGGTTTCGTCGATGCCCTGCGTGCGGAGCAGGGCCCGGAGTATGTGGCACAGCAGGGGTTCGCCGCCCAGCAGGCGCAGGTTCTTGCCCTCGACGCGCTGGCTGTTCAGACGGATGGGTACGAATGCTACGGTTTTCATCGGTTATTGTACTAAAAGGTTGCAGCCCCGGATTTCGGCGCGGTCGATGCGGCCTTCGATTTCGAACGAGCCGTCGGCCAGCACGCGGCCCACGTCCTGCGTCTCGATGAAGGCGCACGACCAGCGGTTGGCCAGGTCGGCGATGTTGAGTCCTCCGCGGGCGCCTGCTGCGAGACGGTCGAACGGGTCGTTCACGTCGCGCGTCGTCACCCGCATCCAGCCCGGGCAGCGGAAGCGGTTGCCTCCCTGCGAGTAGGCTTGCGAGGTCAGTTCGGCCATGCCGTACTCCGAGTGGATTTCCGCAACGCCGAATGCTTCGCAGAGTATTTCGTGCAGGCGTTCCTTGGCCACTTCCTCGCGGTAGCCTTTCATGCCGCCCGTCTCCATCACGACGGTGTTTTGCAGTTTCGGTGCGTAGCGTTCCGCCAGTTCCAGCAGGGCATAGGTCACGCCCAGAAGGATTTTGGGTTTCGGGTCCGCCGCCATGTCGCGCAGCAGGGCTTCGTGGTCGTCGAGGTAGAAGCCGCCCGAACCGCAGTCGCCGATCAGCCGGTCGGCCATGTAGACCAGCGACGAGCCTTTGCGCCGCAGGTAGTTGGGCAGCAGGGCGTAGAGGCTCCATCCGGCCGGTTCGCCGTAGAAGGTGCGGAACGAGGCCCTGAACGCCTCTTCGTACATCGCCAGCGAGCGCATCGGGTGGCGCGAAGGGGTCATGCCCGTGGTCGACGACGAGGTGAAGACGGCTTCCGGTTCGCATCCGCCGCAGTAGACGTTGTGCGTCTTGAATAGTTCGATCGGCAGGTAGGGAATCCCGGCGAACGTCCGCACTTCTTCCGGCCGGATGCCTGTCAGCGACAGGTATTCGCGGTAGGGCGGGCACTCCGCCGCCTGGAAGCGGAAAAGTTCCAGCGCCGCCGCTTCGAATTCCGCGTCGGTCCTGATGCCGAATATGTCGTGTGTTGCGTTCTTCATCGGAGGTCGTGTGGCATCTGCTGTATTCTTGTTTTTGCCGGTTCCGAGTGTGTCGTGCCGGTTTTGCAATGGCCGTGGTCGAAACTATCTTCTTCCCGTTCCGGTAGGGTGCACAAAATGGCTGTCTTTCCGGTTCTTCAGAGGTGTCCGGAAACCATAATCGGAACCCGCGGGTTCCGATTATGGGGTTTCATGCTGCCGCAAACGACTATTTCTTGTTTTTCGGAGCGAGCATCATGTTCATCTTCTTGCCGTCAAGCTTGGGCATCATCTCCACCTTGGCGACCTCCTCGAGGTCGGTGGCGAAGCGCAGGAGCAGAATCTCGCCCTGCTCCTTGAAGACGATCGAGCGGCCGCGGAAGAAGACATAAGCCTTGACCTTGGACCCTTCCTTGAGGAAGTTGGTCGCGTGTTTGAGCTTGAAGTTATAGTCGTGGTCGTCGGTCTGAGGCCCGAAGCGAATCTCCTTGATGGTGACCTTCACCTGGTTGGCCTTCAGTTCCTTGGCTTTCTTCTTCTGCTGGTAGAGGAACTTCTGGTAGTCGGCGATGCGGCAGACGGGAGGATCGGCCTTGGGCGAAATCTCGATCAGGTCCAGCTCCATCTCGTCGGCCAGACGCAGGGCGTCGCGGATCGACAGAACCTGCGGCTGTTCGATGTTTTCGCCCACCACGCGCACTTCGGGAGCGGTGATCTCCGAGTTGATGCGGTGGGGATTCTCCTTGACAGGCGGGCGGCGTCCGCCCATGGCCGGTTTCGGTCGGTTGTTCCCGGGGTTGAACGGCCTCGGCGGGAACGGTTTCGGTGCTGCGATAGTTGTAGTGTATTAGTGTGTGTTACAATCTGTTGCGGCCTATGTCGCAATCGTTATTCCTTTTTCAGCTTGTTGGCTTCCATTTCGTCCTTGACCAGCGAGGTCATGCGGTCGCGGAAAGCCTCCATCGTCATCTGGCCCTGGTCGCCGTCGCCTTGTGCGCGTACGGAAACCAGTCCTTCGGACGCTTCCTTTTCGCCCACGATCAGCAGGTAGGGGATGCGTTTGAGTTCGTTGTCGCGGATTTTGCGGCCGATCTTCTCGTTGCGGTCGTCGATCTGCGCGCGGATGTCGTTGACGTTGAGATAGTCGACCACTTTCTGCGCATAGTCGTTGAACTTCTCCGAGATCGGCAGCACCACCACCTGGTCGGGCGAGAGCCACAGCGGGAACTTGCCGCCCGTGTGCTCCAGCAGCACGGCCACGAAGCGTTCCATCGAGCCGAACGGCGCGCGGTGGATCATGATCGGGCGGTGCAGTTTGTCATCGGCACCCTTGTAGGTCAGGTCGAAACGCTCGGGCAGGTTGTAGTCCACCTGGATCGTTCCCAGCTGCCATTTGCGGCCGATGGCGTCCTTGACCATGAAGTCCAGCTTGGGTCCGTAGAAAGCGGCTTCGCCGTATTCCACCACCGTGTTGAGGCCTTTCTCCTTGGCGGCCTGCATGATGGCCGATTCGGCTTTCTCCCAGTTCTCGTCTGAGCCGATGTACTTTTCGCGGTTGTTGGGATCGCGCAGCGAAATCTGTGCCGTGTAGTTGTCGAACTTGAGCGTGCGGAAGATGTAGAGCACGATGTCGATCACGCGTTCGAACTCTTCCAGCAGTTGGTCGGGGCGCACGAAGAGGTGGGCGTCGTCCTGCGTGAAGCCGCGTACGCGCGTCAGGCCGTGCAGCTCGCCCGACTGTTCGTAGCGGTAGACGGTGCCGAATTCGGCCAGACGGACGGGCAGCTCCTTGTAGGAGCGGGGCTTCGAACGGTAGATCTCGCAGTGGTGCGGGCAGTTCATCGGTTTGAGCAGATACTCCTCGCCTTCGATGGGCGTGTGGATCGGCTGGAACGAATCCTTGCCGTATTTGGCATAGTGGCCCGAGGTCACGTAGAGTTCCTTGTTGCCGATGTGGGGGGTGATGACCTGCTGGTAGCCGTACTCCTTCTGCACGCCGCGCAGGAACTGCTCCAGCCGGTCTCTGAGCGCGGCGCCCTTCGGCAGCCACAGCGGCAGGCCCTGGCCCACGCGCTGCGAGAAGGTGAAGAGTTCGAGGTCCTTGCCCAGCTTGCGGTGGTCGCGTTTCTTGGCCTCCTCCATCATGACGAGGTATTCGTCGAGCATCGACTTCTTGGGGAAAGCGATGCCGTAGATGCGGGTCAGCATCTTGTTCTTCTCGTTGCCGCGCCAGTAGGCACCCGCCACCGAGGTCAGCTTGATGGCCTTGATATAGCCCGTGTTGGGGATGTGCGGACCGCGGCAGAGGTCGGTGAATGCGCCGTTGGTGTAGAACGAGATGGTGCCGTCCTCCAGGTCGGAGATCAGCTCCACCTTATAGGGGTCGCCTTTTTCGGTGAAGGTCTTCAGCGCTTCGGCCTTGGGCACTTCGCGGCGGACGAGCTCCTCCTTGTTGCGTGCCAGCTCCTGCATCTTCTGTTCGATCTTCTCCAGGTCGGCTTCCGTGATGGGCGTCGGACAATCGACGTCGTAGTAGAATCCGTTTTCGATGGCCGGGCCGATACCGAAGCGGATGCCCGGGTAGAGCGCTTCGAGCGCCTCGGCCAGCAGGTGCGACGACGTGTGCCAGAAAGCGTGCTTGCCCTCGGCATCGTCCCATTTGTAGAATCTGACCGAGGCATCCTCCTCGATCGGGCGCGTCATGTCGGTCGTTGCGCCGTTTACCGAAGCGGCCAGGGAGTCGGCAGCTAAACGAGGGCTGATACTCTCCGCGATCCGGTAGGCAGTCGTTCCCTTTTCGAACTCGCGGACCGAGCCGTCGGGAAAAGTGATTTTGATCATTGCGTTGCTGAAGTTTGGTTGCGGGCCTCGGGCGCTTCCACAATTACGAGACGGAATACGTCCTCGGGAGTCCGGTTTTACGTTGCAAAGTTATAAATAAAAAGTGAAACACGGAAGCATGCGGCAAAGGAATTGACGACCAGGTGCTTTGCGGACGTAAAACACGCTATCGGCATTGTTCGGGGAGCGGCCACGGATTGCGGATGTATTCCGGGTGGGGCGGTACGCCGATGGGCCGGGCCGGCACTCCGGCCACGGTCGTCTCCGCCGGGACGTCGCGCGTGACGACGGCTCCCGCACCGATGCAGGCGCCCGGACCGATCTCTACATGGTCCACGATGCAGGTGCCGGGTCCGATGTAGACCCTGTCGCCTATGACGGCGGCCGGGGCGGGGACGTTCGACCCGATGGAAGTCAGCTGGCCCATGTTGACATTGTTGCCGATGACGGCACCCGGCGTGATGACCGTGCCGCAGCAGTGCTGGAGGTAGAATCCGTAGCCGATGCGCGTGCGCGGCGGGATCAGCAGCCCGTAGCGTTTGTAGCGGTGGGCCATCATCTTGGTGAAAGGGTAGAGCCAGCCCTTGTGCTGCGAGAGCCGGAACCAGAACGAGAAGCCGACGGAGGTGCGCGTCAGACCGCCCAGCCAGATGCGGAAGAGGCCGTGGCGCCTGCCGCTGTGGCGGAAGTAGTCGGAGCGGATGAGTTCGGCGCAGTCGCGGTAGCTGCGGGGTACGGGCACGGTCACTTCTCCCTCCCCGATCCGGTATTTCTCGAAGTCCATGGAGTGCGGTTCTGTTATGCGTTGTCGTCGATGGATTGTTCGGCTTATCTTTCTCGCTCCGGACGTGTCTGTTCCCTGGCCGACGAGTCGCGGTTGTTGCGTTCGCGCTCGGCACGGGGGAGCGGATCGGCCGACCAGCGCGTCCAGGCGCGGCGGTGTCCCACGATGTCGATGGCTGCATAGATGGCGTTGCGCATCGACTGCGCGTCGGCCTTGTCCTGCCCCGCAATGTCGAAAGCCGTGCCGTGGTCGGGCGATGTGCGTACTTTCGACAGCCCGGCCGTGAAGTTCACGCCGTCGGGCGAGAGGCTCTTGAAGGGGGCCAGCCCCTGGTCGTGGTACATGGCCAGGATGCCGTCGTAGCGGGCGTAGCCGCCCCCGGCGAAAAGCCCGTCGGCCGCAAAGGGGCCGAACGCCAGGATTCCCTGTCCGTAGGCTTCGACGATGGCGGGCTTGATGATCTCCTCTTCTTCGGTGCCTAACAGGCCGCCGTCGCCCGCGTGGGGATTCAGCGCCATGACGGCGATGCGGGGTTCCACGATGCCGAAGTCTTCGATCAGCGTGCGGCGCATCGTCTGCAGGTCGCGGACGATCTTCTCCCGGGAGATGCTGCGGCTGATCTCCGAGACGGGTATGTGCTTGGTAACCAGTCCTACACGCAGAATGTCGCTGCATAGGACCATCAGCGGTTCGCCCTCCAGTTCGGCGCCCAGAAATTCGGTGTGGCCCGTATGGCGGAAGTCGTCGCTCTGCACCGTCTCCTTGTCGAAAGGCGCCGTCACCAGGGCGTCGATGCGTCCCTCTTTCAGTTCCTGCGTGGCCCGGCGCAGCGCTTCCACGGCCGCACGGCCCGCTTCGGGCGTCGCCTGACCCGGCGTCACCTGCTCCACTTCGCCGCAGGCCACCAGATTCACCTTGCCGCTGCGTGCTTCGTGGCCCGAGACGACCGGATTCAGCGCGGCTTCTTCCATGCCGGCCAGCAGTTTGCGGTAGTGTTCGGCCGCGCGGGGCGAGCCGTAGATCACCGGTGTGCACAGCTCGGTCATGCGCGTGTCGGCCAGTGCTTTGAGAATCACTTCCCAGCCTATGCCGTTCGGATCGCCCTGGGCGATGCCTATCTTGAGTTTCTGTTCGGACATGTCGTTTGCTTTATCATTACAAAAATAGTGCGTAAGAAGCGGATTGCCAAATTTATCGGGCGGTTTTTGGCCGGGAATCTTGCGGGGCGTGCGGACTTCCTCGGCCGGATACTCCCGGGCACCCGGTCCGTCGTGCCGCTTGCGTCGTGCGGGCGGGTGCCGGCGGACTGCCGTTGGGGCGGGAAGCCGGTGTCTGGCCTTTTCCCTCCCCTCGGATCCGCGGCGTCAGCGCCGCCGCCGGAACTCCGCGCATACGATGCCCGTGGCCATCGCTACGTTGAGCGATTCCGAACCGTGGCGGTCGGCGGGATAGGGCGGAATGAAAAGTTTGCGGGTCACCGTGCGGGCCGTTTCGGGCGTCACGCCGCGTCCCTCGTTGCCCATGACGACGATTCCGCCCCGCGTGAGCGGCGCGTCGTAGATGTTGTCGCCTTCCAGAAAAGTGCCGTAGACCGGCGTGCCCCGTCCGGCTGCTTCGGCGAGGAAGCGCGGCAGGTCGGTGTAGTGCACCCGCACCCGTAGGATGGCGCCCATGGTCGCCTGCACCACCTTAGGATTGAAGCAGTCGGCCGTGCCGGGCGAGCAGACGATGTCGCCGATGCCGAACCAGTCGGCCAGCCGGACGATGGTGCCCAGGTTGCCCGGATTCTGCACCTCGTCGAGCGCCAGCACCAGTTCTTCGTCCGCATGTACCGTTCCGAGGTCGTGGCGGGGTATCTCCACCAGCGCCAGCGAGTTGTTGGCCGTCTTCAGCTGCGACAGCCGTTCCATGTCGCGGGGGCTTACCGGCTCCACTTCCGGTCCTTCGAACACTCCTTCCAGTGCGAATATCTTGCGGATTCGCAGGTGCGAGGCGCGCAGTTCGCCGATCAGTTTTTCGCCCTCGGCCACGAATAGCCCGTGCTGCGTGCGGCCCCGTTTGTCGGCCAGCGAGCGTACAAGTTGTATTTCGGCTTTCGTCATCGGTTCTCGGTTTCGGGACGTTGTTTTTCGATCGTAAAGGTGCTTCCCTCTACAGCAGGGTAGGTCTCGGGAAAGAGTTGGCGGGCCTCCTCGACCAGCACGCCCTCGTCCTTGTAGCGCGACGAGTAGTGGCCGATTATCAGCCGTCCGGCTTCGGCCCGCAGGGCCGCTTTCGCCGCTTCTTCCGTCGTCGAATGGCCCCGTTGGCGGGCCACCTTGCGCTCGGCCGCCGCGTAGGTCGCTTCGTGGTAGAGCAGATCGGCTCCCCGCACCAGCTCCGCCGCCTTGGCCGAGTAGGCCGTGTCCGACAGATAGGCATAGGCCCGGGGGCGGTAGGGCGCGTAGGTCAGTTCCGCGTTGGGCAGCACCTCGCCCGTGTCGAGCGTCACCTCTTCGCCGCGTTTCGCCGCCGCGATCTGTGCGATCGAGAGCCCGTATTTCGCGATCTTGAACTTGTCGACGTTCAGCGGCGGTTCTTTCTCGCGGAAAAGGAATCCGGCCGTGGGGATGCGGTGGCGCAGCGGGACGCTCCACACTTCAAGGGTGCGGTTTTCGAAGAGCAGCGCGTGTTCCGTCGTCCGCACTTCGTGCCACTCCGCTTCGTAGGGCAGATCGCTGTCGAAGTAGCGCAGGTGGCAGGCCAGCATCTCGCCGAACGGCGCCGGTGCGTAGATGGGCAGCGGGGTGCGGCGCCCGTAGAGCCCCAGCGTCGAGAGCAGCGGAAAGAGCCCGAAGACGTGGTCGCCGTGCAGGTGGGAGATGAAGACGGCCCGGAGTTTCAGCGGGTTGATGCCCGTCCGGGCCATCTGCCGTTGCGTTCCCTCGCCCGCATCGACCAGGTAGTGCTGTTCGTGTACGTTGACCACCTGCGCCGACGGGTGCCGCGTCGCGGTCGGCTTGGCCGACGACGAACCCAGTATGGTGACGTTGAAACCCACTCTCCGGTCGCTCCTATCTCAGCAGAAAACGTTCGCAGTCGAGCGCCGCCACGCAGCCCGAGCCGGCGGCCGTGATGGCCTGGCGGTAGTGGGGGTCCTTGACGTCGCCGGCAGCGAAGACGCCCTCGATGTTGGTCTTCGACGAGCCGCCCTGCACCTTGATGTAGCCCTCGGCGTCGAGCTCCAGCTGGTCGGCGAAAAGTTCGGTGTTGGGATGGTGGCCGATGGCAAGAAAGAAGCCCGCGATGTCGATCTTCGTCTCCGAGCCGTCGTTTTTGCGCAGCAGGGCGCCCGTGACGCCCGTCTCGTCGCCCAGCACTTCGGCCGTGTTGTGCTCGAAGAGCACTTCGATGTTGGGCGTGGCGAAGACCCGTTCCTGCATCGCTTTCGAGGCGCGCAGATAGGGCTTGCGTACGACCATGTAGACCTTGCGGCAGAGCGATGCCAGGTAGGTCGCCTCCTCGCACGCCGTGTCGCCGCCGCCCACTACGGCCACGTCCTTCTTGCGGTAGAAGAAGCCGTCGCACGTGGCGCAGGCGCTCACGCCCTGGCCGCGGAACTTCGTTTCGGAGGGGAGACCCAGGTATTTGGCCGTCGCTCCCGTGGCGATGATCAGGCTCTCGGCCCGGATCTCTTTCGTGCCGTCCACCACGATGTGGAACGGCCGCGACGAAAGGTCGGCCGTGGTGATCGAGCCCGTGCGGATGTCGGCGCCGAAGCGTTCGGCCTGCTTGCGCAGGTCGGCCATCAGTTGGTTGCCGTCGACGCCTTCCGGATAGCCCGGGAAGTTCTCCACTTCGGTGGTCGTCGTCAGCTGGCCGCCCGGTTCGATGCCTTCGTAGAGCACCGGCGCGAGGTTGGCGCGCGACGTATAGATGGCGGCGGTGTAGCCTGCAGGGCCGCTGCCGATGATGAGTACCTTTACTTCTTCGATTTCCATGGTTGTGTCGTTATTTTTCAGATTTTGCATGCGTCGATGGTCGTGAACTCCGTTCGTTGCCGGCCCAGGTAGTCGAACAGCGCCCACAATCCGTTCTTGCGGACGTAGACTACGCTTTCGGCCGGCTTGTAGTCTACGATTTCATATTCGGGCGGGATGACGTAGCTGCCTTCGCGGTCGATGAGCCCCATGCCCGTCGGGGTCTCCACTTCGGCGCGTCCCTCGCGGAAGTCGTCGGCCCACAGGTAGCGCGATGCGATCACGGGGCGGTTGTCGGTGTCGACGTAGCCGAATCCCGTTTCGTCTTCCACGCAGACCAGGCCTTCGAACACGTGGCTCGTCCAGCGGTGTCCCTCCAAGGGTCGTACCGGATTGTAGGGCGCCGCCACATCGTGGGCCGCCGATGTTCCGCCTTGCTCCGTTATCCGGCGGCGCAGCGCTTCGATGGCTTCGGCGTCGCGCCCGCGGTCGCCGCCGATGCGGGCGTCGTGGTAGCGCAGCGGGACGAAACGGCCGGCGCTCCAGCGCAGGTTTTCGGCTTTCAGTCCGTTGTGTGCGAAGTCCAGTTCCGTCAGCTCCCGTTCGAGCGTGTCGAGTGCTTGCAGCAGGGTGTCGCGGCTCTCATACAGCAGCGCTTCCTCGAAATCGCGCCCCTCGGGCAGGTGTTGCAGCACCAGATCGCAGCTCCGTTCCTGCCCTGCGGCATCGGTCCAGCGCAGTTCGTCCGGCAGGATGCGGTAGTCGCTCAGGGCCGGCGTGTTGAAGCGCTTGACGGCCAGCGCCGTCCGTTCGATGAGCGGCAGGGCCGACGGGGTCAGCGGCATCGAGAGCAGCCAGCGGCGTCCCTGCCAGCGGATGCGGGCTTCGACGAAACGCGTCGTGCGCATCAGTCCGGGCACTCCGCTGCTTCCCGTCTCGGCGCAGGCGTCGGCGAGGGTGCGGAAAGAGAGGTCGGGCGTGAGCAGCGCCCGCGAAAAGATCGGAAGGGTCGGGATCATCGTTCATTCGGTTTTGACGCTGATGGAGCCGATGTTCAGCATGGCGATCAGGTCCGCGGCCGAGGCGTTGAAGCTCATGCCCCGGAACGGAGGGAGCGCCCCGGCGCCCTTGACTTCGCGGATCGCCGCGTCGAAAAGCGCCGGCATCGGACTGGAGCACTCGTAGAGCAGCCGGGCGTAGCGGTTGGGGTAGTCGGCCTCCTCCTCGGTCGGGAAGAAGATCGTGCGTCCGCTCTCGTCGGCGGCTATGTGGATGTTGATCAGCAGGGCCTTGCCGTCGGCCGTGGCCAGGGAGCGTATCTGTCCGGCCACCATGCGCAGCTCTTCTGCGTCGCAGTCGGTGGCTTCGCCGTCGGTGATGTTGAAGATCACGGGCGGAAAGCTCGCCGCATTCTCTTTGTGTGCGCACCAGGCCGCCGCCATGTCGCGGACTTCGGCCAGCGCCTGGTACATCGGGGTCTGCCCGGCCGCGCAGGGTTCGATCCAGGCCGGCGAGGGTATCTCGCGCAGGGCGATGGAGCCGTCGGGCAGGCGGTGTTCCACGGTCTGCGTGCGGACGGGCATCTCCAGCGCCGCCAGCTCGCTCACGGACATCATGCTGCGACCGCCGGGCAGCAGCGGCCGTACTTCGTCGTCGCCCGAGTAGCCCACCGCCGCCAGGTCGTAGTAGTCGCGCACGCCGTCGTCGCGCCGGGCCCGTTCGATAAGCTCGAACAGCAGGTCGTTGGCTATGGCCGCCACCGCTTCGGCCTTGGTCGTCGTGCGGCCGCGGAAACGGATCGTTTCGGCCATCGAGCCCGAGCCGTCGATGGCCAGAATGAACGCCGTGCGGCGGGTTCGCGTGATGCTCTGGGTGTACATGTCTTTGCTATTTAAGTCCGCGCACGGTCCGGTAGTCGGCCCCGATCTCTTCCGGGTCGTCGCTGTCGAGTCCGTAGCTCACGGCCAGTTCCGGGGCGCAGTCGCGGTCGCGGTCGGCGTCGGTCGTGCGGCGCATGTCCCGGTGGGCGTTGCGGCCCGCCTCGATCGCTTCGGCCGCTTCGGCGGCGGTGGGAGCATGACCCAGTAGCGATGCCAGCACCTGTTCGGCCCAGCTGCGGGCGTACTCGGCGTAGTGGACGTGGAACACGCGGAAGCGGTTGTCGATCTCCTCGAAACTCCGCAGCCGGCCCGCTTCGATGTCGTCCGCTATGGCTTCGGCTTCGCGTTTGGTGATGTATTGGCCCGCCATGTCCAGCCAGCGGCCCGTGCCGTCGTAGCGTTCGTTGGGTGCGGAGCCGTCGAGCATCGCACCCAAGGCCGCTACGATCGCTTTGTTGTAGAGTTTCACGCCGCGGGCCAGGGCCGTGGAGCGGATCACCGTTTTGTTGTAGTTGTATTGTGCGGCCGCAGGGTCGTTTTCCTGCAGCGTATGGAGCGTGTCGACGGCACGCAGCATCGCGCCGGCGGTGTAGGGGTTGTATTCGTCGAAATCGATCACGTCGCGCTTCACCGTGCGGCGGTCGCGCGCCGGCCACTTCTCCACGTCGCGCACCGTGCCGTAGCTCGTCAGGTTGGCGCCCGGCATCAGCTGCGAACGCCCCTCCTTTTCGATCAGATAGGAGTAGGGAAAGAGGGCCGTGTCGTGGTGGTCGGCGTGGTGGCCCAGCACCATGGTGAAGGCTCCTTCGACGGCCGGCGACATGATGTAGGCGCCGCTCGCGAACTTGCAGCCCCGCAGGTGCGCCGACTGGTGCACGGCGCCGCTCTTGAAAAGGTGGTTGCTCTGGTTCGAGCCGCTGCCGGCGTTGAAGAAGGAGAACATGCCCGCAATGAGCAGCGACGACTTGTGGTGCGAAACCGTGTAGGGGCCTGCGAAGATCGAGGCCGCTTCGCCGTTTTCGCAGTGCGAATTGGCGAAAAAGAGCGAATCCACGGCCGTGAAACCCTTGTCCAGCCGGCAGCTCTCGCCCACGAAGCAGCGTTCGAGCGTGGCGCCGTTGTCGATCCGGGCGTTTTCCGCCGCGATGAAGTCGTAGGCCTTGACGTCCGCGCCGATGCGTGCGCCTGCGCAGAGCGTGCCGTTCTCCAGCAGCGAGGCGCCGTCGATCTCCACGTTGTCGCCCATGCGTACCTCGCGTACGAAGCGTGCACCCGCGATGCGGCAGTCGCAGCCCGTCTCGCCCAGGTCGCCGGACCGGCTTGCGGCAAGGTCGCCGGCCATCTTGTCCAGTGCGGCGATCAGCTGCGGACGGTGGCGGTAGACGACCGTCATGTAGGCGGTCTGGGCCGACATGCGCTCGGTGATCTTCACCGTGCGGCCCCCGCATTCGTTCATGGTAGCGACCGGCGTGCCGTTGCCGAAAGAGCTGCACCGGCGGCACTCCAGTGCCGTCACGCCCTCTACGAGCGTTCGCGCTCCGAGGCGGTAGTTCTTCACGGCGGAACGGTGGATGCGTGCGCCGGAGCCGATCTCCACGCGCCCCTCCAGCCGGCATTGCAGCAGCTGCGAGGGGTCGAAGTCGTCGGTGACGCTCACCAGCGCCCATGCTTCGGCCGTGGCGCCGCGCGCTTCCGCGGCGGCGATCTCCGCGGCGGTCATCTTTCTGAAGTCGGACATCTGCAAGGTTTGATTCGTGCAAATATAGCGATTCGCAACTAAATATCCAATTCGCGGCCGCGGCGGTCGATCTCCGTGCGGCGGCCTGCGCGGATGACCTGCGCCCGGCCGTTGCGGAACGGTTTCACGGCTTCGCAGCGGGGGCAGTTCAGCACCGTGCGTCCGGCCGTGTCGATGAAATGCCACGTGCGCCCCAGCCGCACGGCTGCCAGGCCTTCCGAGAAGTCGAATCCTTCGTCGTAGAGCGGCGGTATGGCCGGCCGGTCGCCGCATCGGTAGCCCCACAGCCCGTTTTCGACGAAGAGTTCGGGCGTCTGCGCGGGCGGTTCGTCCGCTGCGGTCAGCCGGCGCAGGAGCTGCGGCAGGTCGGGCAGCCGGAGCGTCGGCGACAGCAGCAGGCGCGCCAGGCGGTACTCTGCCGCCATGCCGTGCCGTTCGAAAAGCGCCAGCACCTCTTGCAGGGCCGGGTCGGCCGCGATGCGTTGAGGCGTGAAAAGCAGTCCGTCGCACCGATGGCGGGCGTAGAGCGTCGGGTCGAGACGCAGGGCATGCAGCGCCGTGGCGATGAGCGCCGCAGGGTAGTCGTCGAGCGAGGCATCGAAGTGCGCTGCCGTGCGGTCCGGATGCTGGAAGGCTGCCGTGCCGATTTCGGAACTCGTTTCACCGGCGAATTCAGGCAGGAACGAGGCGTCGAGGTCGATCGGGACCAGCCGGCCGTCGGGCGTGAGGATGAGGTTCTCGGGTTTGAGATCGCCGTGCGCGCGGTCGTCGGTCACCAGTTCCAGCGCCAGCCGGTCGAACGTTTCGGAGAGTTGAGCCAGACGTTCGCCGTCGCCCGATTCGGCGGCCCGGGCGATGGCCGCATGGAGCGTTTGGCCCTCCACCCAGTCGCAGAGCACCGCATCGACCCATCGGCCCTGCTCGGGCGTGGTGTAGAGGTAGAGTTCGCGGGGCAGGTAGCGTTTGCCATAGATCGCTGCCAGCCGGCGCATCGGCCGGAAGTAACAGCGCAGGGCGCAGGTCCGGCCCTGGCAGCGGATGCGGAACACCGCCGCGCTGTTGCCCGTGCTGTAGATTGCCCGGCCCCTGTCGTCGCGGCAAAGGCTCGCTTCGCCCAGCCGGCGCGTGAGGCCGTGCGGGTCTTCGAGGGTCTGGAGATATTGGCGGAGGGAGTACAAAGGGAAAGTGAAAGGTGAAAAGTTAAAAGTGAAAGGTTGAAGGCAGATTTTGCAGGCATGCTATGCCGGTCGGGTGCGATGATGGTGCAAGCCGGGAGTCCTGCCGAACAAGTTCGGATATGGCTAAGCCTGTCCGAAACGCATCCGGAGTCAAGCCCCCGAAGGAGGCTTGAAAGCGAGGGGCTGGAAACCAGAGACAGAGCCGCAGAAAACGAAAAGGCGAAAGGTAAAACTTGTGACGTTTAACCTTTCACCTTTCGCTTGCAGCTTTTCACCGGATTGTAAGCCCCCGGGGCTTCCGGCGTTTAGTGGCAGTTGCAGTGACCGTCGTGGTGTCCGTGGTCGCCGCAGCCGCAGTCGTCGTGTCCGCAGTCGTCGCCGCATTCATGATCGCCGCCGCACGAACCGCAGGAGCAGTGGCCCTGCAGGTCTTCGGGCGTCACGTCGCGCACCGTCACCACTTCGACCTCGAAATTGAGGGTCTTGCCGGCCATCGGGTGGTTGAAGTCCATCTTCACGGTCTGGTCGCCCACTTCCTTGACGATGCCCATCATGCGGTTGCCCTGGGCGTCGCTCATCGGCACCTGCGAACCCACGAAGAGGATGTCTTCGGCCACCTTGCCGTCGACCATGAATATCTCTTTCGGCAGGTCGACCACCGCTTCGGGGATCAGTTCGCCGTAGCCGTCCTTGGGTTCCAGGGTGAACGACACCTTGTCGCCCGGTTCCTTGCCCTCGATGGCCGCTTCGAATTTAGGCAGGAGCATGCCCGTTCCGAAGATGAATTCGAGCGGCTGGCCCGGCCGCGACTGATCGGCTATCTGTCCGTCGACGGTCAGTTTGTAGTCGACGCCGACCATTTTGTTCTGTTCTGCTTTCATGTCTTTTCAGTTAGAGAGTTGCAAAGGTAGTGAAAATCTTCGGCTTTCAAAATCTGTTCCGTTCGTGCGGATTTTCGCATCGGAGGTGCGACCGGTCCGGGCCGACGCTATGCGGCGGCTATTCCGCGTTCACGCAGCACAGGTTGCGGTCGCCGTAGCCGTTGTCGATCTTCGAAACGTAGGGGAAGAACTTCGCTTCGCGGATCCAGGCCAGCGGGAACGCCGCTTCTTCGCGCGTGTAGGGATGCGTCCAGTCGCCCGCCAGTTCGACGGCCGTGTGCGGTGCGTTGACCACCACGTTGTCGGCCTCTCCGACGGCCGCCTCGCATTCGCGCTTGATGCTGACGAGCGCTTCGATGAAGCGGTCCATTTCGGCTTTGGGCTCCGATTCGGTCGGTTCGACCATCAGCGTTTCGTGTACCGGGAACGAGAGGGTCGGGGCGTGGAATCCGTAGTCCATCAGGCGGTGGGCGATGTCGCCGCAGTCGATGTTGTAGTCTTTCTTGAACGACGTCAGGTCGAGGATCATCTCGTGGCCCACGCGGCCCGTCTCGCCCGAATAGTAGGTGCGGTATTCCGACGCCAGAGCCGCCGACATGTAGTTGGCATTGACGATCGCCATCTCCGTGGCGCGGCGCAAACCCGCTTCGCCCAGCATCTTGATGTAGCCGTAGGTGATCGGCAGCAGGAGTGCCGAACCCCACGGTGCCGAGGCCACGGCCGTGATGCCCTCGTCGCCGCCCGTGGCCGCCACGGAGTGCGATGGCAGGAAAGCCCGCAGGTGCTCGGCCACGCAGATCGGACCCACGCCCGGACCGCCGCCGCCGTGGGGCATGGCGAAGGTCTTGTGCAGGTTGAGGTGGCAGACGTCGGCGCCGATGTAGCCCGGATTGGTCAGGCCCACCTGTGCGTTCATGTTGGCGCCGTCCATGTAGACCTGGCCGCCGGCGTCGTGCACGATCTCCACGATTTCGCGGATGCGGCTCTCGAAAACGCCGTGCGTCGAGGGGTAGGTCACCATCAGTCCGCACAGCTCCGAGGCATGTTCCCGGGCCTTGGCTTCGAGGTCGGCGACATCGATGTTGCCCTTGGCGTCGCAGGCCACCGTCACGATCTTCATGCCCGCCATGGCCGCCGAGGCCGGATTGGTGCCGTGGGCCGAGGCCGGAATCAGCACGATGTTGCGGTAGCCCTGCCCGCGGCTCTGGTGGTAGGCGCGGATCACCATCAGTCCCGCATATTCGCCTGCGGCGCCCGAGTTGGGTTGCAGCGAGCAGGCCGCGAAGCCCGTGATGGTCGCCAGGTCTTCCTCCAGTTCGCGGATCAGCTGCATGTAGCCCTCGGCCTGGTCGGCCGGTGCGAAGGGGTGCATGTTCTGGAACCCGGCCAGCGAGAGCGGCTGCATGAGGGCCGAGGCGTTGAGTTTCATGGTGCACGAGCCCAGCGAGATCATCGAGTCGGCCAGCGAGATGTCGCGGTGCTCCAGTTTCTTGATGTAGCGCATCAGGGCGCTCTCCGAGCGGTAGCTGTTGAAGACGGGTTCCTGCAGGTAGGCGCTCGTGCGGCGCAGTCCGGCCGGGATGCAGCTCTCCGTGACGGGTTTCACCGTCTTGACCCGCTTGCCCTTGGCCGCGGCGAAGATGCGCACCGTCTCCTCGATCTCCGCTGCCGTGGTCACTTCGTCGAACGACATGCGCACCGACCCCTCGGAGGGGTAGTGGAAATTGATGCCGCATTCGAGCGCGAGCGACTGCACGACGGCCGCTTCGGCTTCGACCTCCAACGTATCGAAGAACACGTCCGATGTCAGCCGGTAGTCCAGCGCTTCGAGTGCCCGGGCCACCGTCAGCGCGGCGTTGTGCGCCGTTCCGGCCGCACGCCGCAGCCCCTCCGGACCGTTGTAGACGCAGTAGAAACCCGTCATCGAAGCCATCAGCGCCGAAGCGGTGCAGATGTTGGATGTCGCGCGTTCACGCTTGATGTGTTGTTCGCGCATCTGGAGCGCCATGCGCAGCGCCTTGTTGCCCAGGCGGTCGACCGAGACGCCGATGATGCGGCCCGGCATGTTGCGCTTGTAGGCTTCGCGCGTGGTCATGTAGCCGGCGCCCGGACCGCCGAAACCCATCGGCGTGCCCAGCCGCTGGGCCGAGCCCACGGCGATGTCGGCGCCCCATTCGCCCGGGGCTTTCAGCAGGGCCAGCGCCAGCAGGTCGGCGACGGCCGTGACGAGCGCTCCGGCGGCATGGGCCGCGGCCGTGAAAGCGGCGTAGTCGCGCACGCTGCCGTCGGCGGCCGGATACTGGACAATGGCGCCGAATTCGCGGCCCGTGAATTCGTATTGGTCGTAGTCGTCGACAATAAGTTCGATGCCGAACGGTTCGCTGCGCGTGAGCAGCACGTCGAGCGTCTGCGGAAAGAGGTTGCGGTCGACGAAAAGCTGGTTGCGCCCCTCTTTGACCGCTTCGCGCGAGCGCAGCGAGAACATCATGGCCATGGCCTCGGCTGCGGCGGTGCCTTCGTCCAGCAGCGAGCAGTTGCCGATCTCCATGCCCGTGAGCGAGATGACGGCGGTCTGGAAGTTGAGCAGCGCTTCGAGACGTCCCTGCGAGATTTCGGCCTGGTAGGGGGTGTAGGAGGTGTACCACGCCGGATTCTCGAAGACGTTGCGCACCACGGCGGCCGGCACGGCGCAGGGGTAGTAGCCCATGCCGATGAACGAGCGCAGCGGGCGGTTGCGGTCGGCCAGCGCCCGGATGTGGGCGGCGAACTCGTATTCGCTCATCCCTTCGGGCAGGGCCAGGGGTTTCTTCAGACGGATCGACGCGGGGATGACCTGCGAGATGAGTTCGTCGACCGACCCGACGCCGATCGTGGCGAGCATCTCTGCGAGCTCTTTTTCGTTGGTGACGCCGATGTGGCGCGTTGCAAATTGGTCGAACATTTTGGCAAGGGTTAAAAGTTCAGATGAAAGGTGAAATGTGAAAAGTGAAAGGTTCAGGTGTAAGGAATCATATACTTTACATGTTGCAGAGGCCGTCGCAGCTTGCGGAGCACGCTTGCGGGCTTCTGCCGGGGGAGGCTGCGGCCCGCAGGCTCTTCGAGCCGCAATTGCAACACGAAACTATGATAATGCCGAAAGCAAATGGCCATACTTCTCGCTTTTCATTTTTCACTCAGTATTGAAAGCTGCTTCCGCCGATGAACTCGCGCAGGATCGACGTGGGCGGTATTTCGTCGGGCGCGATGGGGATGAAGTTGTCCAGAAACTTGAGCATCCGGCGCGCCTCGTCGTATTCGGGCACCGTGTCGGGCACTTCGCGCAGCATCTTCTCGGCGTAGGGCCGCAGGACCGATATTTCGTAGAAGAGCGACGAATTGAGCATCACGTCGGCGTTTTCCTGGTAGGGGAAGATGTGGCGTTCTTCGCCGCGGCGCACGCTCGGCCAGCGCGCCAAGGTCGACAGCGCGTCGGAACCCCGCTGCCGCGAGTCGCGGACCAGCCGGCGCAGCAGGCGGTTGTCGGTGGTGGCGATGCGCGAGAGGTTGTCCATGGCCACCGACGTGAAGCACGAAATGTAGATGCGGAACTTCTGCTCGTCGGGGATCGAGGGCGTCAGCCGCGGATTGAGTCCGTGGATGCCCTCGACGATCAGAATCGAGCGTTCGTCGAGCGTCAGCGGCGCATCGTGCTTGGTGCGGCGCCCCGTGACGAAATCGTAGCGCGGGATGTCGATGCTCTCGCCCGCCATCAGGCGGCGCAGGTGGTCGTTGAAGAGCTCCAGGTCGATGGCTTCGAGCGCTTCGTAGTCGTATTCGCCGTTTTCGTCGCGCGGGGTCTTCTCGCGTTCCACGAAGTAGTCGTCCAGCGAGATCATCACGGGTTTGAGCCCCAGCACGCCCAGCTGGATGCCCAGACGCTTGGCCGAGGTGGTCTTGCCGCTCGACGAGGGACCCGAGATCAGCACCATGCGGGTGCCGCGCGTGAGGTTGGCCTCGTAGATCGAGTCGGCCACCCAGGCGAACTTGCGTTCGTGGAACGCCTCGGCCAGCTTGATCATGCCCCCGGCGTCGCCCGCCAGCACCTTGGCATTGACGTCGCCCACCGTGGGCACGCCCATGATGCGCACCCACGACTGGTATTCGCGGAAGATGCCGAACATCTTCTCCTGGTAGAAGTCGGTGTGGATGCGGTCGGGTGCCGTGCGCAGCGGCAGGGCCAGGTAGAAGCCGTTGTAGTAGGGTTCGATGCCGAAAAGGCGGACATAGCCCGTCGACGGGGCCAGTGCGCCGTAGAAATAGCCCACCGTGTCGTCGAGCGTGTGGTATTCGCTGTAGAGCCGCGGCCGCGTGTCCAGCAGGGCGATCTTGTCGTCGTAGCCCTGGGCGGCGTAGCGGGCGCGCACCTCCGAAGTGAGGGCCCGCACGCGGCGGATCGGGAGGTCGGCGCCGACGATTTGCTGCATGCGTTCGCGCAGTGCGTCGGCCTCGGCGGCCGTGAATTCGTCGATTCCCTCGATCTCGCAGTAGAAGCCGCTGCGGCCCAGCGAATGCCGGATGTGGAGTTTCTGCGCAGGGTAGAGGTCTTGCACCGCTTTTTGCAGGATGAACCAGGCGGTGCGCTGGTAGACGCGGATGCCGGCGAACGACGAGAGATCGACGAAGCGCACCGTGGCGGGCGCGTAGAGCCTGTAGCTCAGTTCTTTGATCCGGTTGTCCACTTCGGCCGCCAGGAAGGGGAGGGTGCGCGGTCCGATGCGTGCCGCAAGCTCCGAAAGCGAGGTGCCCGCAGCCGCCTCGACGCGGCCGCCGAGGTTGTCGCAGACGATCTGGATGGTATCGGTCATAGGGAGACGATTATTCGCGAAACGACATGTAAAGATAGAAATTATTTTGTAATTTTGGCCATCGCAAACCGATTATGACAACAAAACCGACAAATATGAAACATTTGTTCCGTGCGTTCTTTCTGACGGCCGCGGTTCTGACGGCGGCCTGTACGCCGCGCGAGCGTACGCTGGTGATTCTCTCGACCAACGACATGCACGCCAAGATCCAGCGTTTTCCGCAGCTGGCGGCGGCCGTCGAGGCGTGCCGCGACACGGCGCAGCTCGTCGTGCTGGTCGATGCGGGCGACCGCTGGACCGGCAATGCCTTCGTCGACAAGGTGTCGGTTCCCGGCAAGCCGATGATCGAGCTGATGAACCGCCTGGGCTACGACGTCATGACCTTCGGCAACCACGAGTTCGACCATGGTCAGGCTTTTCTGGGCCGCATGGTCGACAGCATCTCCGCCGAGATCGTCTGTGCCAACTGCATCAGCGACACCTGCACGTTCCCGCAGGTGGCTCCCTATGCCGTCATCGAGCGCGACGGCATCCGCATCGGTTTCGTGGGTGCGGTGACCAACTACGAGGGTCCCGGCCATCCGGCGGGCCACGCGTCGTCGTTCGTGGGGCTGGAGTTTCCCGATCCGCAGGCCGAGGCGATCCGTTATGCAGAGTATCTGCGTCCCCGGGTCGACCTCCTGGTGCTGCTCTCCCACATGGGCGACGACCGCGACATGGAGCTGCTGGGCAAAACGCAGTTGTTCGACCTGGCCATCGGCGGCCACACCCATGTGCAGCTCGATACGCTGGTCAACGGTACGTTGCTCACGCAGTCGGGCAAGAACCTGCAGAACGTGGGCGCCACGATCGTGCGGATGCGCGGCCGCAAGGTCGAGAGCATCGATTATCGCATCGTGCCGCTCGACGCCTGCGAGCCCGACGCTTCGTTCGCCGAGCAGGTGGCAGGTTACTATGCCGATCCCGAGCTCAACCGCTTCATCGGCAAGTTCGCCGTGCAGCCCGACAAGACCGGACTGGCCAACTGGATGGCCCGCGCCATTGCGGAGGATGCCGGGGCCGACATCGGTGTCTATCATGTGGGCGGCGTGCGTCTCGACAGCATCGCTGCCGGCGACGTGAGCCGCGCCCGGGTCTACGATCTGGAGCCGTTCGGCACCAAGGTCGCCACGCTGCGCATGACGCCCGGGCAGATGCGGCGCATGATCATCGCCAAGTACAACGAGGATACGCGCGAGGGACACCGCGTAGACATCATTCTTTCTACGCCGTATACCATTCTGGTCGACGAATCGGACCGGGCGTTCGACGTGCGCTTCCACGCCCTGCGCGAGGATCGGGTCTATTCGCTGGCCATGAGCGACTATATTTATAAGAATTACAAGGAGCTGGAGTATGCCGACGGTTCCGTCACCGACGTCGAGGTCGCCGATGTGCTGATCGACCGGCTGCGGTCGGGGAGCCCGTTGCGGCCCGACAACGTTCCGCACCAGCAGGTGCTGGTCGTGACGGATCGGTGAAAAACGGAGTGTCAAAGCGATAGGGTCTGCGATACGGCAGACCCTTTTTTGCGTTTGTTCGTGGATTTATGCTCGTCCGATTCTCCTGCCCTCCCCCTCCCCCTCCCCCTTCTCTCTCCGGCTTTCCCGGCTTTCCGGTGGCGCGTGCAAGTCGGTGCAGATGCGAAAAGGGAGCCTTCGAAGGCTCCCTTTTCCATGTTGCATGCGTGTCGCGGATCAGTCTTCGTTGCGGTACATGTGCTCCACGTAGACTGCGTGCATCATCGCCTCGCGCTTCTGCACCGAAGGCTTGGTGAAGTACTGACGGCGGCGGAGCTCCTTCAGGACACCCGTACGCTCGTATTTGCGTTTGAATTTCTTCAGGGCGCGTTCGATGTTTTCGCCCTCCTTTACCGGCATGATAATCATGGTATTCTCTTTTTTGAATTTTACGTTTCTTAGTCGTTCGTTTCTTGTTTGCAGCGGGTGGAATCTTCGGATTCCCCATCGCTCTGCGGGGGTGCGTAGGACTCTTCGTCGGTATCGTTCGGAAGCCCGAAACTCAAGTACGGAACCACGCGTGCGGCTTCGTCCGGAGTGAGTATGTTTTCTTTCAGAAATGCTTCCGCGGTGATCCAACCTCCTTTCTGCTGTCTTCTCTTGTTGATTTTCCGAACCGTCCGCGGCTCCAGGTAAGGATGTTCCGCCAATCGTTCAGAGGGCACAAAGTTAATAGGAATTTTCCTAATTCTGCAACTGTCGCAGTAAATTTGTTGCAAAATTTTTTCGTAGTTCTCTTCCGTCACTCCCCGTACCTCGGCCAGTTGTTCCGCCCGTACGAAGCCGCCCAGGCGTTCGCGGTAGGCAAGGATCGCGCCTGCGGTTTTCGGTCCGATGCCCTTGATGGCCACGAGCGTCGCCGAGTCGGCCCGGTTGATCTCGACCGGATGCCGGGGCTCCGGCTGCGGAAAGATCAGATAGGGTTCGAGCACCCGCGCCGTGGAGTCGTCGATCGCATAGCACTTGCGCACTTCGTCCATGTCTTCGATCGGGTGCGTGTCGCGCCACTTGACGAACGTTTCGGCGCGGTGCTGGCTGAGCAGTCCCGTCGCTCGCAGATAGCGTGCACTCACCGTATCGACCCGGAAAGGCTGCGGTTCGATGGGGTGCGCCACCATCCGGTCGCTGCGGTATCGGCGCGGGATGCGTGCATAGCGCCGGTGGATGCGGATGTAGGGTTTCAGCCGCCGGTAGAGCGAGTCGCCGACGGTGTAGCAGGTCGCCACGTCTTCGGGTATGCCGAAAATCTTGCCGCCTGCGCGGTAGTTGATCAGCCCGGCCGCTTCGACCGGGTCGAGGCCCATTCCGCGCAGTTCTTCGTAGGTCACCGTGTTGGGATCGAAGGGGCGGGGCCGCAGCGTGTCGTTCTGGCGTTGGGCCGTGGTGCGTTCGGCTTCGAGCAGGGCCTGCGGGTCGTGTTTCGGGCGTACCAGCATGGCGCCGACCGTCACCAGCAGGGCCAGCGGCAGGAAGATCGCCGTTGCACGTATTTCGCGTTCGGTGAATAGTTTCATCGTCTTGTGGGCGGGGTTGCATCCCGTTTTGCAAAAATACTTTTTTTCTTGCGTTTTTGTCTCTCCGTCTTCGTTTTTCCTGCTTCAAACGTCGTTCCGAATGTAAAACTAAATATTTTAGTTGAAAAACTATGAAAAATAGTTGCGTGTGAACTTTTTTTAGTTACCTTTGCATTCGGGGACTTCGCTCCGGGGCGGCCGCGCTGCCGAGGCATGGATGAGCCGGGATGTGTGCTCCGAAGCCGGAGGCGGGTCTTCCGGCCGCAGAAGCTGCCGAAAACAAACACCGTACGTCATGGAAAAACTCACGCCGCGCGAAGAAGAACTGATGCGCTGTTTCTGGGAACACGGACCTTTGTTCGTCCGCGAGCTGGTCGATCTCTCGCCCGAGCCCAAACCCCATTTCAACACCCTCTCCACCATGGTGCGGGCGCTCGAAGCCAAGGGCTACGTCGCCCACAAGGCTTTCGGCAGCACCTATCAATATTATCCCATGGTTTCCGAGTCCGAATTTTCGCGCCGGACATTGGGCGGCGTCATCCGTAAATATTTCGAAAACTCCTATCTCGGAGCCGTCTCCGCGTTGGTCGAGGAGGAGAAGATTTCGGTCGAGGAGCTGCGCGAACTGGTTGAGCGCATCGACCGCCAAAACCGTGCTTAGTCATGTACGCTCTTTTTATATATAGTCTCAAGGCTGCGGTTTGTCTTGCGGTCTTCTATCTGTTTTTCAAGTTGTTGCTCAGCCGCGAGACGTTCCATCGCTTCAACCGCTTCGTCGTCCTCGCCGGCATGCTCCTCGCTTTCGTGCTGCCGTTGTGCGTCGTGACGGTCTATCGCGAGCTGCCGGTGTTGCCCGCGGCCGCGGTTCCGCTGGACGGAGCGCCCGGAATCGTCGTGCCCGAGGAAGCCGCGTTCGACTGGCGGTCGCTGCTCGGGGTGCTTTTCGTGGTCGGTGCCTCCGTCATGTTGCTGCATACCTTGCGCTCGGTCGTCGGGGTGGCCCGCGCGGTGCGTTCGGGCCGTCGCGAACGGCTCGACGACGGCACGGTGCTCGTACGGATGCCGGCCGGAAGCGTCGCACCTTTCAGTTGGTGGCGCTATGTCGTTGTCTCCGAAGACGATATGTCCGCCAATGGCCGCGAGATTCTCTGCCACGAGCGGGCGCACCTGCGGCTGCGCCATTCGGCCGATCTGCTGATCGCCGATCTGGCCGGGTGTCTGCAGTGGTTCAATCCGGCCATGTGGCTGCTGCGCCGCGAACTGCGGGCCATCCACGAATACGAGGCCGACCGTGCCGTGATCGCGAGCGGGGCCGATGCGCACGACTACCAGTTGCTACTCATAAGGAAAGCTGTCGGCGGGAGGTGGTATTCCGTTGCCAACAGCTTCAATCACAGTAAACTTAAAAACCGTATTACCATGATGTTGCGTAAGAAATCGTCACGGTGGGCAGGGGCCAAGGCGCTCTTCGTTCTGCCGCTCACGGCCATGGCTCTCGGAGCCTTCGCCGAAACCGTTTATGTCGTGCCCGACGACAAAGTTAACAAAGAATCCGTTACGGCCGTTGTTTCCGGAGCGGAAAATTCAAAAAAAGAGGGTCCGCTCTATCTGGTCGACGGGCGCGAAGTGGCTTCGATGGATGAGGTGGCGATGGACCGGATCGCGTCGGTCGATGTCTACAAGGCGGGTTCCGCCGAAGCGGAAGCCTACGGTGAAAAAGGACGCAACGGATTGATCGTCGTTACGCTCAAGAAGCAGGGCGGCGATCGTACGGATGCAGCCGATGTCCGTTGCGACGAGATCGTCGTTGTCGGTTACGGAGATGCTCCCAGGGAGACGTCGCAGGCGGTGCCGCTCTACGTGGTCGATGGCAAGGAGACAGCTTCGATAGACGGCATCGATGCGGCGCAGATAGCCAACATCGAGATACATAAAGATGCCGAAACGCTGGCTGCCTATGGTGAGAAAGGACGCAACGGGGTGGTCCTCATTACGTTGAAGAAGCCCGGCGAACAGGCCGCGGCTGCATCGCAGAGCGCGCGTACGTTCGGAACAACGTTCCGCATCAGCGGGAAAGGCAGTGCCTGGGCGACGGGCAAGCCTCTCTATCTGGTCGACGGCGTGCAGGTCGACGACATCGATCATCTGTCGGCCCAGGCGATCGAATCCATTACGATAGAGAAAGGCTCTTTGCCCGAAATATACAAGGAGCAGGGCTACGACGGCATGATCGTGGTGACTACCAAGAAAGGAGACGCTGCGCAGGCCTTTTTCCAGTCCGACGCGTGGAAGGAGGCCCAGCGCAAGCTGAACGAATCCGCCGCTTATTTCCAGTCCGACGAGTGGAAGGAGGTGCAGAAGAAGATGGCTGAGCAGAACGCCTACTTCGAAAGCGACGAATGGAAAGCTGCGCAGAAGCAGATCGAAGAAGCCGGAAAGAGTGCAGCCGAAGCTGGAAAGATTGCAGCCGAAGCCGGAGCGCGGCTCGAAGCCGGGCATCTTTCCGTGACTTCCGGCAATTCGCGCCGGGAGCAGGTCGGGACCGTCAAGATACAGAACTCCGGAGAGGCTGCGCAGACGGTGTCGATCCATGCCGACCGCTATGCCGAGCAGGAGGAGTCCGGTGTAACCCGATCGACCGGGCGTATCACGGTGACCGGCACGAACGGAATTCCCGACGACTGCCTGATCTTCATCGACGGCAAGCGTGCCGCCAAGGACGACATAACGAAGATCGCGGCCGGGAAGATCCGCCGCATGGACATCTACAAGGGGCAGAAGGCCGTCGACAAGTTCGGGCCCGAAGCGGCTCACGGTGCCATCGACATCCGCACTCGCAAACGATAGGTTTTTTCAATAAAAGTTCATTTTTCAGGCAGGTTTTCTCGCTTCGGCACCTCTCGACAGAGTCGGGATTGCCGGGCTGATCGAAACCGGTTGGTTCCCGCCCCGGCGGCCGATGCATATCGGCCGCCGGGTTTTTTGCGTCTCCGCGCCACCTGCGGGAATCGGAGCCAACTTTCCGGAAGTGAGGGCGGTAACGATGGCCGGATGCCTGATTGCTGCATTTTGTCTGCCGTTGGGCGCACTCTTTGTGGACGAAGGGCGATACGTTTTTCGTGCGGAAATACGTTGTATAGGGAGTCATGGCGGTTCGCAGGTACATATTGCTGTTGTTGCTCGGCGCAGTCTCGGTCGTCTGCCGGGTCACGGCCGCACGCCCCGACACATGGGTGGCCGAGCGGTTTCCCGAAGACAGCCTGTCGCGCATGGCCGAGGAGCGCAACCGGCGGCTCTACGACAGCCTGCAATCCAAGGCCGGACGCCATGCCCTGCCGCGGATGCTCTACCGGCTGATCTCGGCGCGCCCCAGGGTCGACACCCTCGAAAACGACCGCGTGCTGGACGAGAGCCGTGCGCTGGCCCGCTACAAGGGCAAGATCATCGGCGACATCATTATCGAGCGCCGGCAGGTTTTCCGTCCCGACGGCAACTGGCTGCAGCGCACGGGCAACAAGGTCCATCTTCTCACCCGCGAGCGGGTCATCCGCCGCGACCTGCTTTTCCGGTCCGGCGACCCGTTCGATCCCGGCCTGGTCGTGCGCAACATGCAGCTGCTGCGTTCGCGGCGTTATATCTCCAACGTCGGACTCACGGTCCGGCCCGACACGCTCGACACCACGCGCGTCGACCTGGTGATCCGCACGCGCGACAGCTGGACCGTCTCTGTCGACGTGGGGTTCCACTCCGAGGGGCGCACCATGGCGGGGCTCTCCGACGCCAACATCCTCGGCACAGGCAACATGCTGGCAGTCAAGACCAATTTCAGCCGCAAGGATTTCTCCTACGGCGGCAACCTGATCGAATACGGAATCCCCAACGTGCTGGGCACCTTCTTCACCGCCGACTTCGCCGCCGGGCGCGACTTCTACAAGTCGACGCTCGACATGAAGCTGTGCCGCGAGTTCCTGCGGCCCACCGACTACGAGGCAGGCGCCTCGTACAGCGACCTCAAGTTCAAGCAGTATATGATCGAGCAGGACACGTCGCTGCTCGTCAAGGTGCGCAACTTCAACGTGTGGGGCGGTTACTCCCGTTTCTTGGCGCCCATCCGGTCGAGCGCTTTCCTCACGGCCCACTACAACCGGCGGCGCTTCGTCCGGCGGCCCGACGGGGTCTCGGCGTCGCACCATCCGGCGCTGCACGGCCGCGACGTCATGCTTTTCGGTGCGGGACTCTACCGCGAGAAGTTCTTCACGGCCAATATGATCTACGGATTCGGCACCCGCGAGTACCTGGCGGCCGGTTACAAGGCCGAGTTCGTGAGCGGCTATTCGTGGGGCGAGTTCGACGAGGGGCTCTACTTCGGCGCCGGACTCAAGGCCGGCGGGTTCTGTTCGCTGGGTTACATCATGGGCGGCTTCTCGTTGGGCAGCAGCATCGACCGTGCCTCCGGCCGATGGAGCCGCAGTGCCGTGGATGTCGACCTGCGGTGGTTCTCGCCGCTTTTCATCATGGGACGGAGCCGCGTAAGGCAGTTTCTGATGCTCAACTACACCCAGGGTTGGAACCGCGATACGGGCAACGACGAAAGCATCCGGTTCACCCGGCGCAACGGCTTGCAGGCGCTCAAGGAGCACGTGATCGGCACCAACCGCACGGTGCTCAATACCGAGACCGTCTTTTTCACGCCGTGGCAGCCTTTAGGTTTCCGCATCGCTTTTTTCGGATTCGCCGATTTCGGTCTGATCGGTCGGTCGCCCAACACGTTCCGGAACGATTTCTTCGCTTCGCTCGGCGGCGGCATCCGTATCCGGAACGAGCGTTTGATTTTCAGTACGTTGCAGATCAGGTTGGGCCTCGCTTTCGGCAAGGGAGGCCTGGTCGACAGCGAGTATTTCCGTCTCTCCAGCTACACGCGGCTCGAGCAGTATCGTTATCGGCCCCAGCGGCCCGAAATGGTAGCGTTCGAGTAGTCTGTTGGTTGTCATCCGCTCTCCGCGGTCCGTCATCTGGCGGGTTCCGCGGCCGGAAAGGCGATTCCGTTCAATAAAAAAGGCCTGCCGCAAGGCAGGCCTTTCCGTCTTCGGAGAGCGTTGGTTTCTCGGGCTCATCCCGTCTTCTCGGGGATTGAACTTTGGTGTCTCTTGGCTTCCTGGCGTTTGTCGCCTTTTGCCGCCACCCTCTCTCTCCGTCTCTCTCCTCACTCACACTCTCGCTTTCCGCTTTCTCTCCTCACTCACACTCTCGTTCTCCGCTTTCTCGCCCCTTTCTCCGGGACCCTTTTCAGCGGCGGCCTTCTTTGGCTTCGATACATTCGGTCGCGTGGGGTACTTTCATCAGGCGTTCCTTGGGGATCAGTTTGCCCGTGGTCTTGCAGATGCCGTAGGTCTTGTTTTCGATGCGTACCAGGGCCATCTCCAGGTTGCGGATGAACTTCATCTGGTGCGCCGCCAGCCGGCCGCTTTCTTCTTTGGAGAGGGTCGCGGCGCCTTCTTCCAGCACCTTGAAGGTCGGCGAGGTGTCTTCCGTGTCGTTGTCGGCCGTATGGGTGATGGTCGCACGCAGCAGTTCGTAGTCGGCCCGTGCGTTCTCCAGTTTTTTCAGAATGATCTGTTTGAATTCTTCCAGTTCGGCGTCGCTGTATCTGTTCCTCTCGTCTGCCATAGTCTTTGTCGCATTAGGTTTTACGTAAAATTAAGTATTATTTCCGACAATACCAAATTTTGCGCCTTATTGTCTCGCAGAGTTCTCCCATCTTCCTTGCGGGTGCCGGTCTCTGAAAAATCCCCCGCGTCGGCGGGGGATAATCGCTTGGTTTTGCGTCATTGCCGGAGTGTCCCGTCTCGTCGGGCGGTTTGTTGGGGGCGGCCGGTTTCATCGGGGGGGGGCTGTGCCCCGGTCCGTCTGCCGGGCACCGCTTTTTCGTTCGGCCCGACCGGCGGTTCCTTTCCGTCTCTGCCTTTCTGTTCCTCCGCTCCGGTCTTTCCTTCCGGTCTTCCTTCCCGGCCCGGTTCGTCAGACGCGCGTCAGCGCTATGCGGATCGGGCGGTCGTCGATTTCCGATTCTGCGACCGCTTCGCCCGCCGGTTCGGCTGCAAGGCGTACTTCGTCAGCCAGCGTCTGCTGTGCAATGTAGTCGGCATGGCGCGCTACGGCGTCGGTCACGAAATCGAGGTCGGCGATCTCGACACGGATGCGGTCCGTGACTTCGAATCCCGAATCCTTGCGGATGTTCTGGATGCGGTTGACCAGTTCGCGGGCCACGCCCTCGGCACGCAGGTCGTCGGTCAGCGTGATGTCGAGCGCCACGGTCAGCTTGCCTTCGGCGGCCACCAGCCAGCCCGGCATGTCTTCCGACGTGATTTCGAAGTCGGCCGCGGTGACGGCGATGCGTTCGGGGCCCAGGTCGAGGATAGTTTCGGCGGCGTTCTCGATTTCGGCGATGCGTTCCTGCGTGAATTCCGCCGTCAGCGCCGCGATCTGTTTCATGTATTTGCCGTAGCGCGGTCCCAGGGTCTTGAAGTTGGGCTTGATACGTTTGGTGATGATGCCCGCCGTGTTGCGGATCAGCTCCACTTCCTTGACGTTCACTTCGTTCATCACCAGCTTCTTCACCGCTTCGATGCGGGTAGCCATCGTCGGGTCGAGCACCGGAACGATGATCTTCTGCAGCGGCTGGCGCACTTTGATCGAGACCTTGCGGCGCAGGGCCAGCACCATCGACGAGAGTTGCTGGGCCGTGGCCATCATCTCCTCCAGATTCGGGTCGATCAGTGCCGGGTCGGCCTTGGGGAAGGTCGCCAGGTGGACCGATTCGTCGTTGTGACGGCCGCTCACGGCGTTGAGATCGCAGAAGATGCGGTCGGAAATGAACGGTGCGAAAGGTGCCGAGAGCAGTGCCACGGTCTCCAGACAGGTGTAGAGCGTCTGGTAGGCCGCCAGCTTGTCGGCGGTCATCTCACCGCCCCAGAAGCGCTTGCGGTTGAGGCGTACGTACCAGTTGGAGAGGTTCTCGCCCACGAATTCCTGGATGGCGCGGGCCGCAGGCGTGGGGTCGTAGTCCTCCAGACAGCGCGTTACCTCGGCGACCAGCGTGTTCAGGAGCGAGATGATCCAGCGGTCGATCTCGGGGCGCCCGGCCACGGGTATCTCCTTTTCCTTGCCCGTGAAGCCGTCGATGTTGGCGTAGAGGGCGAAGAACGAGTAGGTGTTGTAGAGCGTGCCGAAAAACTTGCGGCGCACCTCGTCCACACCCTCGCGGTCGAACTTGAGGTTGTCCCACGGCTGCGAATTGGAGATCATGTACCAGCGCGTGGCGTCGGGTCCGTAGGTGTCGAGCACCTCGAACGGATCGACGGCGTTGCCCAGGCGCTTGGACATCTTGTTGCCGTTCTTGTCCAGTACCAGGCCGTTGGAGATGATGTTCTTGAATGCCACCGAGTCGAAGAGCATGGCGGCGATGGCGTGGAGCGTGAAGAACCAGCCGCGCGTCTGGTCGACGCCCTCGGCGATGAAGTCCGCCGGGTAGACCTGCCCGAAGCCCTCCTTGTTCTCGAACGGGTAGTGGACCTGCGCGTAGGGCATGGCGCCCGAGTCGAACCACACGTCGATCAGGTCGGGTTCGCGGCGCATGGGCTCGCCCTTGGACGAGACCAGCACGATCTGGTCCACGTAGGGACGGTGGAGGTCGATGTTGGCGGTCGAATAGTTTTCCTTCGACATGTCGCCGACCTTGAAATTCTTGTAGGGATTCTCCTGCATGAATCCGGCGGCGATCGATTTTTCGATTTCGGCCATCAGTTCCTCGGCCGAGCCGATGCACTTGAGCTCCGCGTGGTCTTCCGTCGCCCACACAGGCAGCGGCGTGCCCCAGAAGCGCGAGCGCGAGAGGTTCCAGTCGACCAGTCCCTCCAGCCACTTGCCGAAGCGGCCCGTTCCGGTCGATTCGGGGCGCCAGCGGATGGTCTTGTTGAGCTCGATCATGCGGTCGCGCAGCGCCGTGGTGCGGATGAACCACGAGTCGAGCGGGTAGTAGAGCACCGGTTTGTCGGTGCGCCAGCAGTGGGGGTAGGAGTGGGTGTGCTTCTCGATCTTGAAGACCTTGTTTTCGGCCTTGAGCATCACCGAAAGGTCGATGTCGAGCGTTGTGTCGGCGTCGGTCAGCTTGTCGTCGTAGGCGTTCTTGACATAGCGGCCGGCATATTCGGCATAGTGTTTCGTGTCGACGTGCGTGCGCACGAAGTCGGGATCGAGGTCTTCGAGCAGGAAGAACTTGCCCTGCTTGTCGACCATCGGCTGTTCCTTGCCGGCTTTGTCGACCATGAACAGGGGCGGGATGTTCGCCGCACGCGCCGCACGGGCGTCGTCGGCGCCGAACGTCGGGGCGATGTGCACGATGCCCGTACCGTCGGAGGTGGTCACGTAGTCGCCCGCAATGACGCGGAACGCATCGCCGTCGGGCTTCACCCACGGGATCAGTTGTTCGTAGCGGATGCCGACGAGTTCTTCGCCGCGCCAGCATTCGCCCGTCACTTCGTAGGTGCCCTCCATCTTCTTGGTGAAGTAGGCCGGCACGAGGTCGCGGGCCAGAATGACGGCCTGTTGCGTCTCGGTGTAGGGGTTGGTGCAGCGCACCTTGACATATTCGATCGCCGGGCCGACGGCCAGTGCCGTATTCGAGGGCAGTGTCCAGGGTGTGGTCGTCCAGGCCAGGAAGCAGAGCGGGCAGTCGTCGGAGCCGAAGAGCTTTTCGCTCGCGGCGTCGCGGACAACGGCGAACTGCGCCGTGCAGGTCGTGTCTTTCACGTCGCGGTAGCAGCCCGGCTGGTTGAGTTCGTGGGTCGAAAGCCCCGTGCCGGCCGCCGGGGAATAGGGCTGGATGGTGTAGCCCTTGTAGAGCAGCCCTTTGTCGAAAAGCTGCTTGAGAAGCCACCACAGCGTCTCGATATACTTGTTGTCGTAGGTGATGTAGGGGTCGTCCATGTTGACCCAGTAGCCCATCTTGCGCGTGAGGTTCTCCCACACGCCCGTGAACTCCATGACGGCTTCGCGGCAGGTGCGGTTGTACTCCTCGATCGAGATCGTGCGGCCGATGTCCTCCTTGGTGATGCCCAGTTTCTTTTCCACGCCCAGTTCGACGGGCAGTCCGTGGGTGTCCCAGCCGGCCTTGCGGTGCACGCGGAAGCCCTGCTGCGTCTTGTAGCGGCAGAATACGTCCTTGATCGTGCGGGCCATGACGTGGTGGATGCCCGGCAGGCCGTTGGCCGAGGGGGGACCTTCGTAGAAGACGAACGAGGGGTGTCCTTCGCGCGTCGAGATGCTTTTGCGGAATGTGTCGCGGGCGTCCCACTCGCCGAGAACCTCGGCGGCGAGCCCGGCCAGATCGAGACTTTTGTACTCCTTGAATTTCATAGCTGCGGACGCTGTTTGGGTGTCGGAAGTCCGACAAGCGACAAAGATACGAATAAGTGAGCGCAAAAGCAAGCGTGCTTGCATTTTGCCGAACGGGAGTATCTTGGGCGTAAGCCAAAGTCGAATAAGCCGAGCACAATGCCAAATTTATTTGAGCATTGTCGAGGCGAGAGTATCTAAGACGGAGTCAAAGATACGAATAAGCGAGCGCAAAAGCAAGCACGCTTGCATTTTGCCGAGCGGAAGTATCTTGGGTGAAGAAAAATCGGAAATTCATAATCCGCCGTTCACAATTTCGCGTGCGCGGCGGCTGCGGAGGTGTTTTTGGCCGGAACCGGGAGGTGCGGCCGCGGATGGCGGGACTGAGAAAGTCTTGCGGTCCGAGATGGATTCATCGCTTCGCTCGGAGTGACGGAACAAGCGCTCGGAATGACAAAATGATTTTTTTTCGTTGCCTGGCTGGGGCGGTCGTGCAAAGCGCGAGCCGGGCAACGAGGATAATATATATTGAATGATTGTGCCGGGGCGTCTACTCGAACGACTGCATCTCGATGAGTTTGGCATAGATGCCGCCCTTGGCCATGAGTTCGGCATGGGTGCCTTGCTCGGCGATGCGGCCGTGGTCGACCACGAAGATGCGGTCGGCGCTGCGGATCGTCGACAGCCGGTGGGCGATGACGATCGACGTGCGGCCGACCAGCAGTTTGTTCAGCGCCTCCTGCACCAGTTTCTCGCTCTCCGTATCGAGGGCCGAGGTGGCCTCGTCGAGAATCAGAATGTCGGGGTTTTTCAGTACGGCGCGGGCGATCGAGAGGCGCTGGCGCTGTCCGCCCGAGAGCTTCGAACCCCGGTCGCCGATGTTGGTGTCGTAGCCATCGGGCGATTCGCGGATGAAGGCGTCGGCATTGGCGATGCGGGCCGCCTCGACCACTTCCGCATGGGTGGCTCCGGGACGTCCCAGAGCGATGTTGCTTTCGATGGTGTCGTTGAAGAGCACCGTGTCCTGCGACACCACGCTCATGTGGGCGCGCAGACTCTCCTGCCGGTAGTCGCGCAAGGGGATGCCGTCGATCAGTATGTCGCCCGCCGTGGGGTCGTAGAAGCGGGGGATCAGTTCGCTGAGTGTCGATTTGCCGCCGCCCGACGGACCCACCAGAGCCACCGTCTCGCCGCGGCGGATTTCGAGCGACACGCCGTCGATCACCTCGCGGCTGCCGTCGTAGGAGAAGTGGATGTCGCGGAATTCGATCTTCTCCTTCAGCCCCCGGAGCGCCTGCGCTTGGGGCTTGTCCTCGATTTCGCTGCGGGTGTCGATGATCGAGAAGATGCGTTCGCCGGCGGCGATGCCCTGGTTGATGTTGGCGAACTGGTCGATGAACGTGCGCACCGGGCGCGTGATCTGCGAGAACATGGCGATGAAGGCGATGAATCCGCCCGCATTGAGCGACCCGCGGACCACCAGCGCCCCGCCGAAGACGAGCATGACGCCCACGGCCGTGATGCCCAGGAATTCGCTCATGGGCGATGCCAGCTGCTGGCGCCGCGCCATCGAAAGGGTGATGCGCGAGAGGTCGGCGTTGATGGCGTAGAACTTGCGCTTGATATAGTCGGTGGCGTTGTAGCTCTTGATGACCTTGATGCCCGAGAGCGATTCGTCGAGCGCCGAGACCAGCTCGCCCATGCGCTGCTGGTTCGTCAGGGCCGGGTGCCGCAGCCGCTTGACGATGCTGCCGATGAGCAGGGCCACGATCGGGAGGTAGAAAAGCGAAAAAAGCGACAGCTCCCACGAGATTCCGACCATCATTATAAGGTAGAAGATGATCAGAAACGGTTCGCGGAACGCCACCTGCAGCGTGTTGGTGATGCAGAACTGCACCACGTTGACGTCCGAGGTGATTTTCGAAATGATGTCGCCCTTGCGCTGGTCGCTGAAGTAGCCCGCGTGCATGTCGATCACGCGCGTGAACATGTCGTTGCGGATGCGCTGCAGGGTTTTGGTGCGCAGCTGCTCGACGGTCCACGACCCCAGATAGCGGAAAAGGTTGCTCAGAAAACTCGACCCCACGGCGATGGCGGCCAGCAGGATCAGCACGTTCTCGATGCGGAACTGGGTGAAAAGGCGGCCGTAGCAGTAGTTGAACAGCGTTTCCAGATAGGCCGAGTCGAGTTCCACGGGCGGCAGCTTCTCAACGACTTCGAACGCATAGTCGGGCTTGAACATCGTGTTCAGGATCGGGATGATCAGCAGAAACGTGCACGAGTTGAAAAGCGCGTAGAGAAGCGAGTAGAAGAAGTAGGGAACGGCATAACGGCCGATGGGCTTGGCGAATCCTAATAGCCGCAGGTATGTTTTGAGCATCCGGGTCGGGGTTTTGTGCGGCGAAGATACGAAAATAAAGTGAAAGGTGAAAAGCGGAAGGTGAAAGGTTCGTTTCTTCGGTCGATCTGTCCGCTTCGGTTCTTTTGCGGATGCGCGCACTGCTTTGCGTACTTCCCGGCTTGGCAGAAACACCCGTTTATCTCCGGCCTTTCACTTTTCACCTTTCACCTTTCACTTTCCGAAGTCGAACGCCACGTCGATGCGGAGTCCTTCGTCGCCCTTTTTGATCCGGATGTTGCCCGGCTGGCTGTTGGGGCCCTGCTGTTCGATGGGTTTGAACGAGCGGATGGCCGGTATGTCCAGCAGCAGCGAGAGGTCGCCCTCGGGGAATGCCGGCATCGTGGCGCCTCCGCCGCCGGCCGGTTCGCGGGGCGTGAACATCCGCAAGAAGATGCCGTCCGAGAGGGCATGCACGCTCCATGGTGCCGGGGTGCCCTCGATGGTGGCCCAGTAGAGTTCGGCGTGGTAGCCCTTGAACTCGGGATATTCCAGCGCGTCGAAGCTTTCGCCCGTGACGGTGTCGTTGTAGGCTTTGTGCCAGATGCCGTGGCGCGTTCCCTCGATGCGGTTCTTCCATACCCGGTAGGGGCCGCGGCCCAGCCAGCGCATGCCCGTACAGGCGCTTTCCGGATAGGAGAAAGTGAGACCCAGACTATGGACTTCGGGGTCGGTGAAGGCGTCGTCGAAACCGCCGCCGCCCGATGCCCTGTTGAGCAGCAGGGCTTTCATCTCCAGCAGTCCGTCGGGTGTCAGGCGCCAGACGATCGAGTCGACGCCGCCCCGGTAGCGGGCGCAGTAGACGGCTCCGTCGGGTGCGGTGCGTATGCTGCCGCGTTCGGGTTGGCAGATCATCTTCATGCCCACGGCCACGGGACCGTCGGTCAGCGGTATGAGGCATCCGTGCGAGCGGATGCTGCGGAGCATGCCCGTGGCGGGATCGAACGTCGCTTCCGTGTCGCGGTTGCGCAGTACCACGGCGTCGGCCGTGCGTATGGCTTCGGGCTGCGATGCGGCCGCCCGGGGCGCTTCGCTCCTTTCGCGTTCGAAATAGGCCCGGGTCCGGCGGATCGGGTAGCTCCACGTGCAGACGCTGCGGCCGTCGGGCCCGAAAGCCTCCAGTTCCAGCAGGTCGCCGTCGCGGAAGCCGGCCGGAAGGTCGAAGCGTGCCGTGCGCGTCTCGCCCGGTGCGGTTTCGGGCAGCCGGACTTCGCCCTCGGCCACGATGCGGCCCGCCGCGGCGTTCCTCCGCAGCGGCGAGGGGCACGTGCGCACGGTGTAGGCCATGCGGCATTGCGACAGATCGGTGAAAAGGTATTCGTTGCGTACGCGGAACGAGCCGTCGAAGCGTTCGGTCACATGGAAAGGCGCGATGCGCACGGGCGACCATTGTGCCCGGATGGCGTGGTAGCTCCCTTCCTTTTCGCGGCGGGGCCCCACTACGCCGTCGGGCGCGTTCGAGCCGTCGGAGTCGAGCATGCCCCCGCGGTCGGTGCGTTTTGGCGCTTCGTCGCAGAAAGCCCAGATGAAACCGCCCGCAAAGTAGGGCGAGGAGAGCCACCGGTCCCAGAAGTCGCGCAGCCCGGCTCCGCCGCCCTGGTCGTACATGGCGTGCATGAACTCGGTGGGCAGGAAGACCTTGTAGCCGTTCGTGAAACGGCCCACGCCGGTGAGGTAGGCCGGGTAGTGGTGGGTGTCGATGCCGTCGAAATCGGCCCACGGGTGGATGACGTGCCGCCGCTGCAGGCGGTCGTGACGGGCGAACAGGGTGTCGATTCGGGTGTTCCAGCCGCCCTCGTTGCCGTTGCTCCACAGCACGATGCAGGGGTGGTTGGCGTCGCGTTCGACCGTCTCGCGCACGAGGCGCCGCCCCGTTTCGGTGTCGTAGGCGTCGTGCCAGCCCGCTAATTCGTCGATGTAGAGCAGTCCCAGCGAGTCGCACATGTCGAGGAAATGTTCGTCGGGCGGGTAGTGCGAGCGCACGGCGTTCATGTTCATCGAGCGGATCAGTTCGGCGTCCTGCCGGCTCAGCGCGGGGCTCGTCGCCCGGCCGCCGTCGACCGAAAAGGAGTGGCGGTTGATGCCTTTCATCACCAGCTTGCGGCCGTTGAGGTAGATGCCGTCCTGCGGCACGAATTCTACCGTGCGGAATCCCACGCGCGTCTCGCGTTGCTGGATCGTCCGCCCCGCAGGGTCGAGCAGTTCGAGACGCGCCGTGTAGAGGTTGGGGGACTCCGGAGTCCAGGGGCGGATGCCGGCCCATGCGCTTTCCAGCAGGGTTTCGGCGCTCCCGACCGGCATCGTCGCGCTCGTCTCGCCCGCCGTGGTCATGACCGGTTCGTCGTCCGCCAGGTTCCGCAGCGAGAGACGCAGTGCGTGGCCGCCCGTGTCGCCTTCCAGCTCCGCCAGCAGCCGCAGGCGCCCGTCGTGCGAAGCGTCGAGCAGATAATGGCGGATGTGGGTCTGCGGCACGACTTCCAGCCACACGGGGCGGTAGATGCCGCCGTAGAGCCACCAGTCGGCCTTGCGTTCGGCCGCATTGACGCTCTTGTTGGCCGAGTGCTTGGCGACCCGCACCTCCAGCAGGTTGCGGCGCCCGGGCCGCAGCAGGTCGGTGATGTCGTAGCTGAAGCGGTAGAATCCGCCCCGGTGGACGTCGCCCGCCCGGCGGCCGTTGACCATGACTTCGGTGTCGGTCATCACGCCGTCGAAGACGAGTTTCACCCGTTGTCCGCGCCATGCCGCCGGTACGTCGAACTTCCGCCGGTAGATGCCTTCTTCGGCGCTGGGTTGGGCTCCCTTGACCGTATACCAGCGGCCGTAGGTGTAGTCGCCGAAGCCTTGCAGCTCCCAGTTGCAGGGCACGCCGATCGGGCGCCACGCGCCGCTGTTCTGTCCCGCCGAGCAGCGGAACTCCCAGGTTACGGGGGCGTCGACGCCGCGGCCCGAAAGGTAGATGCGTTCGGAATGGGGCGCCTGCGCGGCGGCGGAGCCGCAGGCGAGCAGCAGCAAAAGAAGAAGCCGGCGTATCATGTCGTTATTGCAGTTTGTAGACCTCCGATCCGGCCAGCAGGAAACAGCCCAGGCCGAAATCCTCGAAGTCGGGCATCGAATCGTAGCGCACGGGCTGTCCGTCCTTGGGTTCCTTGCCCGTGCCCTGCACGTAGCCGAGGAATCCGTTGGGGTGGAGCGCCTCCTCCGTCATGGCGTTCCAGGCCTTGATTACGACGGGCAGGTACTCCTTGCCGTCGAGCAGGCCGTTGTTGATGCCCCACGCCATGGCATAGACGAAGAGCGCCGTGCCGGTGGTCTCCTTGCCGCCGAAGTTCGATTCGTCGTGCAGGCTCACGTTCCAGAAGCCGTCTTCGCGCTGGCAGGCTTTCAGTGCCTTGCACATGGCCTTGAGGTCGGCAATGTAGGTGGCGCGGTGCGCCTCGTCGGCCGGCAGGTCCTGCAACACGCGCACCAGCGCTGCGGCCACCCAGCCGTTGCCGCGCGACCAGTAGCAGTTGCGGCCGTTGGGTTCCTTGTAAGGCGGCACGAAGTCCTTGTCGCGCCACCAGAGTCCCTCCTTGGCGTTGTAGAGTCCTCCGGCCAGCGTGTTGCGGCTCCAGGCGTACATCTCCCACGCTTTGTCGAAGTAGCGCCGGTCGTTCTTCACGCGGCCCAGCTTCGTCAGCACCGGCATGCCCATCTGGATGGCGTCGATCCATGTCCAGTCGTCCACCTGCGGGGTGTTCAGCAGCCGGTTCATCGACGCGAGGGTCTTGGTCAGCATGTGCGGCTCGGGGCAGAGTTCGTAGAGGTCGATGTAGGTCTGCGAGCAGCAGTAGTTGTCGGCGTTGCGTGTGGGGGTGTCGTCCTTGCGCATGCCCCACTTGTGGAAGTCGGCCCACTGCCGCGCGTAGTCGTAGTAGCGGTTGTCGGGGTGGATGGCGTAGAGGGCCATGAGTCCTTCGTAGTAGACGGCGCGGGTCCAGATGTTCGATTCGTAGACCTTCTTGCGCGAGTAGTAGGGCATGACGGCCGTCGGGTCGGCATATTTGCGCATGAAGTAGTCGTTGGCGCGCACCAGGGCGGCGAGGGTCTGCTTGCGGGCGGGGAGTTCCTGGGCCCGGGCTGCCGGCAGCATGGCCGCGAAGAGCAGCAGAGCGAGTAGTTTTTTCATGTTATCGGATGTTTTTCGTCGTTACGGGTATGAGTTTCACGGCCGAACCGAGCCCCGAGGGCTCCGAAGACCAGGCCGAGGTGTCGAACGGGCCGTTCTGTGCGCTCACGATGTTGGCGTCCTTGAATTTGCGCCACTCCACGCCGCGACGGTCGTAGGCGGCGATGAGGTTGGCCGGGAGGTTCGTCACGTCGATTTCGATGCGGTTTTCGCCTGCCCGCAGCCATCTCCCCACTTCCAGCCGGAACGGCACCGACCAGGCGATGCCCGCTTCGTGGCCGTTGACGCGTACGCGGGCCGATTCGCAGACGGCACCCAGGTCGAGCACCCAGCTGTCGGCCGCTGCCGGGTCAGCCACGTCGAACAGGGCCGTGTAGCGGCCCGTGCCGCAGAGGTCGGCCAGCTCGGGCGCCAGATCGTTCCACGTGCGCGGTCCGTCGAGCCGGAACGTCTCCGCCACGGCAGGTTCCGAATCGGGGAAGGAGAGCTGCCAGCCGCGGCCTTCGATCGCCGGACCGGCTGCACCGGCATAGCGCCAGGCCGGCGTGTCGTCCGCAGCGTCGGTGCGGGTCTCCAGCAGGAGCGACTGTCCCGGTTCGAGTTGGAGGTATATTTCTGTCGTGCCGCGACCGGTGGGACGCGATGCCGCCGTGCCGCGCCGGCCCGTCAGCGGGTCGGTCATGATGACTTGACCGGCGGCAGTGCCGATCTCGTGCCAGCCGTCGAGGGCCGGAGCACCGGTCAGCCAAAGGAAGTAGCGTTTGCCGCCCGCTTCGCCGTTGCGCCGGACCAGCTGGCAGCCGGCAGCCTTGAGCGGTTCGTTCGCGGCGCCGGTCGCCGCAAGCAGTTCCGGCAGGTCGCTGCCCGTGAGCAGGCGGCCCCGGCCGAAGCGGTGTTCGGCCAGCGCGCCGAAGTCGGCGGCGGGCAGTTGGCGCGTCAGCTTGCGGAGCGCCTTGCGGCGGCTCTCCAGGCGGGCGAGGCCGGCCACGTCTTCCGGATAACGTTCCAGAAATACCACCGTGGCGCCTTGCCGGGCCAGCCGCAGCACCTTGGCGAGCGTTTCGTGCGGGATCAGCCGGCATGCGGGCAGCACGAGCGCCTTGTAGCGGGTGCCGGCCTCGGTGACGAGCGTCCCCTTTTCGACCCGCAGCCGTTGCACGTAGCGGTCGGAAACATAGTCGGCGTCGTAGCCGCCGCGCACGATGGCGTTCATCGTGCGTTTGAGCCCGGGCATGGTGCGGTCCATCTTGTGGATGTCGAAGAGCAGCAGGTTCTTGTCGCGCTGGGCGTCGCCGATGTCGTCCATCGGGATGTAGAGCAGCACGTCGTTGTCGGGCGTGCCGGCCTGCAGGAACTTCTGGCAGCGGGCCACGTAGCCGAGCATTCCCTCGGCGTCGCGCCACAGCGTGGCCGTGGGCGAGAGGTTGATCGAGGCATAGAAGAGCCAGCCCGGGAAGGGGGTGTCGGCGGGCGAGTAGGGGGCGCCGTGGAAGTAGACATGGTTGACGCCCGAAGCCAGTATCTGGTCGATCTCGGGCTTGCAGCGCGCCAGCGAGGTGCGGAAATGCTCGGTGAGCCACGTCAGCGTCTCGCACGAGGTGAGCCGCTTGCCCGTGACGTGGGCGGCCGACGAAGCGAACTTCAGCACGGCCGGGTCGGCGTCGCTCCTCTTGGCCGCAGGGTCGGGCCTCAGTCCCGGGATGTCGAACTCCGTGCGGCCGAACGACTCGCATTCGGGGATGTCGACCGCGGCGTAGAAGTCGAAGATGTTGCCCGGCGAACCGTGGGCCTGGTTGCGGATGCGCACGCCGCGGGCGTGGGCCCATGCGGTCCACGTCTCGGTGAAGTTGTGCAGCAGCATGTCGGCCAGCGTCTGCCGGTAGTCGTGCACCACGCGGGCCGAGCGTTCGTCGGCGCCGGCTGCTGCGAATTCGGGCAGGAAATCCTGCAGCCGGTAGCCGTGGTCGCGCTCGAACTGCTCCAAAAGGGTCGTGTCCCAGCTTGAGCCGTAGACCTCGAACGAATCGTTGAAGAAGGTGTCGGGCCACGGCGCTCCCGCGTCTTCGAAGGCTTCGTCGAAGCGGGCCAGGTAGTGTTCGACGGCCGCACGGTTGTAGTGGTTGAGCACCAGCCCTTCGCCGCCGGGCGCCGCCCGCTTGACTTTCTGGAACGTACGGCCTGCCCACAAGGCGTAGAGGGTCCATTCGCCCTCCGGAGCTTGCCAGTCGAGGCTTCCGTCGCTCCCGATGCAGGGCAGCAGATCGATGCGCCGGTCGCCGCTGACGGCTTGCAGGGCTTGCAGCTGCGCCACGGGGCGCTGTTTCTCTTCGCCCGGCAGCAGGGGGCTGTCGAGCCGCCCGCCGGCGGATAGCCGGCGTGTTTCGAGGATGTATTTCTGTGCGCTGTGCGCCGTGGTCACCCACGGACCGCCGAAGGGCCAGCCCGTGCCGTTGTTCATGTCGACCTGCAGGCCCAGCTCGGCAGCCCGGGCCACGGTGTGCTTGTAGGCCTCCATCCAGGCGGGCGAGAGGTACGCAAGGTCGTTGGCTTCGTTGCCGCGCACGCCGTATATGGGCGTGATCTCCATGCCGCCGATCCCCTTGCGGGCGAATTCGGCGAGGTTGCGGTCGAGCCCTTCGGCATCCACCGCGCTGCCGAGCCACCACCAGCGTACGTAGGGCTTGTGTTCGGGCCGGGCCGGAGGGGTCGCGGCGGCCGAGGCGGCCGCAAGCAGGGCGAGGGTCAGAAGCAGTCTTCGCATGGTCTATTCGCTTTGCAGGGTCACGGCCATCAGACCGATCACCACATCGTTGGACAAAGTTTCGAGACGCAGCCGGCGCAGTTCTTTCGCGGGGTCGAGACGCAGGTCGACCAACGTTGCGGCACCGCCGTCGATCTGCCGTCCGTAGACTCCTTCGATGCCCAGTTCGTCGCCTAAGCGGCGGCTGACGCGTCCCGATCCGAGGTGGAGCCGGTAGGGCGGCAGCACTCCTTCGGGCAGCGCGAAAGCACCCTCGTCGAAGTAGAAATCCTGCTCGATGGGGGCCCAGTTGAGCGGATTGACCAGTTCGAGCCGCTGTTCGGTGCCGTCGGCATATTCGACGGCGACAAGGCCGTTGGCGATGTCGTACTGCATGTGGTTGGTCGAGCCAGCCAGCAGCAGGTAGGCGTGCGACGCCCGCCCTTCGAGGGGCACCGCTGCGGTCGTGGGGTAGTTGTCCCACAGCGAGGTGTAGAGGATGTTGGGACCCTCGGCCGGCGTGCGGAACGGAATGCTGAGCGAGGTATCGATCGTTCCTCGTTCGCCCGCCAGCGCCCGCAGGCCGCTGTCGTCGATTTCGGCCGTCTGTTTGGGGTGGCACCATTCGCCGATGCCCTGTACGGGGATCTGCAGCGTCGTGCAGTCGGGTCGCGGCGAGAGGTAGCGGTTGCGGAAGATGTCGGTCACCGAGGCGTTGAACGGCACTTCGACCGTGCGGCACGCTTCGCTGCGGATGTCGTCGAAGCCGTTGTCGGGCGTCGGTGCGGCTGCTTCTTCGCGTCGGGCGGGGAGCCACCATGCGACGTTGGCTTGCCGCATCCGCACGAAGTCGACGGGACCCACGCTGCGGGTTTCGCGGATGCCTGTTTCGGTCCGATGTTTCCGGGCCGGCAGCCATGCGATCTCGATTTCGAGGTTCGGGGCGTCGCCCGCGTCGATGCGGATGCGGGGCTGCCCGATCGAGTTCTCCACGGATCGCCAGGCGGCGCGGCGGCCGTTGATCGTCACTTGTTTTACACCGTTGACGGAAGCCGGAACCACCAGTTCGATCCGCGTGCCGGCGGGGAACCTGTTCTCCACCGAGTAACGCACTCCGTGTGCATCGCGGTGCATCGAATAGTTCAGGTCGGCCATCTCGACGGAGGCTTCGTCCCACTCGGCGGGGAAGCCGGGGCGCAGCTCCACGCGGCCGCCGAACAAGTCGGGCCGGATGCCGTAGAGACCCTCGACCAGCGCTCTCGACCACACGCCCACCGGGTCGCCGAAGTCGCGGTAGCATTCGCCGCGCGCCGCATCGTAGTGGCTGATCTGCCCGAAGTTGAGGGGCGAGGCGCCCAGATACATGTTGTCGAGCGCCACGCTTTTCATCAGGCGGAACGCCTCCTCGGGCCGGTCGGCCTGCCAGTAGGCCAGGGCCGTGTGCATCATCTCGGTGATGGCCACGTTGTTGATGCTCCACGAATAGGGTTTCCAGTTCGTGGTCGAGATGACGGCATAGCCCTCTTCGAGGTCGGGCGAAACGACCGGGATGCGGGGAATCCGCTGCTCGACGTACTCGGTCGCCGTCCATGCTTCGAACGGATCGGCCGTCTCGGAGTCGATGGCATGGTAGACGGTCCACACCGCGGCGTTCTCGTGCAGGCGGCGGTGCCCCATCTTGTCGCGGTATTCGGCCCAGTGGCCTTTGTCGGACAGCCACAGCTCGCGGCGCAGGGCTTCGAGGATGGCGTCGGCCTCGTCGCGGTAGGGCGCAGGATCGAGACCGATCGCTTCGGCGATGCGGGCCGCCTGGCGGTTGGCGTAGTAGTTATAGGCTGTCGAATGGGTCACGGCGCCGCCCGTGTAGTAGAGCGCATCGCTCGCCCAGATGCAGCAGTAGGCGTCGTAGAGATGGTCGCCGTCGGGGTCGAAGTTGCGCTTCTCCCACTTCAGATGGCGGTCGATGACCGGAAATATCCGCCGTGCGTAGTCGCGGTCGCCGGTCCATGCCAGGTGGCGCAGCAGTTCGTCGATGTAGCACAGATTCATGTCGTAGTGCGACATCTCCTCTTTCTTGCCCGGGCGGCGGGCGATGTAGCCGTCGCTGTACATCGGTGTGCCCCAGCGTTTTTCTGCGCGGGCGAGGTTGAGCGTCGAATCCTGCCGCGGATGCGCGTAGAGGGGAGGCGTGCCGGTCGCCTGGTTGGCCGCATAGGTGTCGAAATGCCTGCGGGCCCGTTCATGCCAGCCCAGGGCGTCGCCCACGTAGGCGCCGCGCCAGCCGCTGTAGGGCGCCCGCCAGCCCACGGCGCCGTGCAGCCACACTTCGCCGCTCCACAGTCCGTCGGCCGCCAGGGCCAGCGCTTCGCCGATGGGCGTGATGTAGGGGTCGGGCGTGCGGATCGTCAGCGCTCCGGCCAGTTCGGCGCGTTGGGTTTCCGCCTCGGCGAACCGCGCGGCCAGCGCTTCGGGGCAGAGGTCGGCGCGCGTCGTTGCGGGGTAAACGGCCATATAGCGCGTCTCGCCCGGCGCAAGGGTCAGCGACGCCTGCAAGGCCGGATGTTCCGAGATGACGATTTCGTCGGTCGGCAGCGTGAGCCGCAGTTTCGCGCGCGTTTTGCGGCCGTATTCCACTTCGGCGGTGCAGCCGTCAACGGTGTAGACGTTGCTTGTGCAGTAGGCGGGCTTGAAATCGAAGCAGTCGGGTTTGTCCACGCCGAGGTCGCCTTCGCGGTAGAACTTCACGTCGGCCGCGCCGCCGTAGCGCAGGGCTGCATGCACGGCTTCGTCGCCCGTGTTGGTCAGGCGCCACAGCGCCGCATCTTCCGATCGCAGCACCTGTGCCTCGATTTCTACCCGCTCATCGAGCCGGTAGATCATCCGCCCGGCTTCGTAGCGCGCCGTGCAGTGCTCATGCGGAATGTCGATCCGGAGATTGCCGCCCATGCGGGGCAGGTAGAGTCCGAATTCGGGCATGTCGCTGCACTCCAGACGGAATCCCGTGTGGGCGCCGTAGAGCGCCCGGTTGAAGCGCGCCGTGCCGTCGGTCGTCTCGGCGCCGTTGCCCGCAGGGCGGTAGTGCAGCGGCCGCGGGGTGGCTGCTGCGGTGTTCCAGGTGTAGTCTTCGTTCAGACGCGCAGGCTTCGTGCTCTGCGCCGCGGCGGACACCGTACCCGTGAGCAGGGCCGCGATAAGCAGGGTGGTTCGCATGGTCGGGCGCGGATCAGGGCATGGGTTTCAGACCTTCCCAGCGCACGTCCCACGTGCCGTCCTTGGGGAAGCCGGGATTCTCCGTTTCGCAGCCGTCCCAGCCGGCGCACATCAGTGCAACGGCCGTCAGCAGACCGCCGTTGCCGGGCAGGTAGCAGCGCAGACGGGCGTCCTGGTAGTTGTGTCCGTTGACAAGGTAGGTGTTGGTGCGCTTGTCCATGAGCAGGGCGTCGACCGCCTTTTCGGGTTCGCCCAGGCGCACGGCGTTCATGGCCGTCATGGGGTAGTCCCAGCCCCAGGTGCGTCCCCAGTTCCAGTTGGCGTAGATCCAGTCGAAGGTGTCGTGCATGATGTCTTCGCGCACGAGGGGCGATTTGGGCAGGATGCCCAGCGCGCCCAGCACGGCCATGTGGTCCGACGTGAAGCGTATGTCCTTGTAGGTGTCTTCCGCCGTTTCGGCCGCAAGGTAGAGCCCGTCCTTGGCTGCCAGGGGCGAAAGTTTGTCGATCATCTCGTCCCATTGCAGGTTGCGCCCTTCGCCCATGCGCTCGCGCCATTTCTGCGCCGTCGTCAGTGCGAAATGCCAGTAGGAGAGTTCGAAGGGCGGGTTGATAGTCTCGGAGGCCCGCAGGGTCTCCTGCGCCGGGATGGCGCCGCGCAGGACGTAGCGGTTGCCCATGCCGTCGTATTCGGCGAACGATACCATGAATTCGGCCGTTTTCTGCACCAGATCGTAGTAGGTTTTCAGCGTCTCCTCCGTCGGATTCGCACGATAGACCAGCTCGGCCAGGTAGATGTAGTGGGGCTGCTGCCAGATGAGGAACGAGCCCACCTTCGAGGGCGCCTCGATGCCCGACGGATCGGTCATCTTCATCCAGCGGATGCCCTCGAAACCCTGTCGGCGGGCGATTTCGCGTGCCACGGGCTCCACCGAGGGGTACCATGCGAGCGTCTTGGCCAGCAGCTCCTCGCGGCCCCACAGCGCGAACTGCGCCTGGTGCCACCAGATCATTTCGAGGTGGAACTTGCCGAACCACGAGTTGTAGGTGAGTCCCGTCTCCTGCGGCGGGCAGCTGCCGGCGCACTGGATGCCTAACAGATACTGCGACAACACCGTGCGGCGCTCCAGTTCGGCGGCCCGCGGGTCGGTGCAGCGGCTGAAATCGACGGCGGCGCCCTCGGTCCAGTAGCTGCGCCAGCGGTCGGCCGCGGCGGCTACGGCGGTCTCGGTGTCGGGCTGCGCTTCGGCAGGCATGGTATCGTAGAATCCGGCGCGCAGCGTGTAGCGGTCGGCCGTCGGGGTGAGCACGAAGCGGTTGCGGCCCGTCTGTGCCAGTTCGGCGCCCTCGAAGTCGAGCACGACGTAGTAGGTCGCGGCGTCCAGCGTACGCCGGATCAGCGCATGGCCTGCGCGCTGCTCCACGAGCTCCGAACGGTGCGCATCGTCGCGCGACCAGTCGCACGCGTCGTCGCAGTGGCCGCCCGTGGGGTAGGGGAAGCGCACGACAACGGGCAGGGCGGCCGCCGTGCGGATGTCGGCGGCGATCATGTCCTTTTCGGGATGGCAGACCGTGGTGACGTCGACTTCCTTGCCGTCGACGACGAAGTGCGAGTCGATGCGGCCCTGCCACAGATCGAGCTGCTGACGAATACCCTCAAGCTGTTCGGGTTCGATGCCGTCGAAGCCGATGATGCCCAGGTGGAGACGGTGGGGATTGACGCGGTACCAGTCGGCGGCCCGCTTCGGGCGGCCCGCTTCGTTGAACTGCACCGAGTAGGGTTCCGTGCGTCCGCGGCCGAAGTCGTAGTCGCGCATCGTTTCGTCGTGGGTGTAGCTTTCCGGGTTGGCGAAGCTGTGCCAGCCCCACTGGCTCTGGGTGCCCAGGGACACGCCCTTGCTGTAACGCTCGGGAAAGGTCTGGAGGCCCGTGGCATCGACCGTGAAGGCGAATTCGCCGTTGCCCACCGAGAGCGACGCCAGCGTATCGATGCTTGTCACCGCAGGGTTGTTGCGCGTCACCAGCGCCAGGCGGTCGATGGGTTTCCGGTGCGATGCGGTGCATCCGGCTGCCAATAAAGCGGTTAGCAGAATTGTGCGGAATCTTGACATTTCTGGTTTGTTTGGTTTGTCGGTAAAGTTAACGATTTTTGGGCAATATCGATTCGAGATAGACCTCCAGATTGGTGTAGTCGGCACTCAACGTGCGGGCTGCTCCGTCGGTCGGATCGGCCGGGTCGAGTCCGCGGCGGCGCTCCCAACGGTCGGGAATGCCGTCGCCGTCGCTGTCCTTGAGGGCTCTGCCCCGGCGCAGGGTCGGCCAGCCGCCCACTTCGTCCTGCGAGTCGATGATGCCGTTGCCGCCGCCGTCGAATGACGCGCCGTAGGGTTTGAAGGTGCCTTTGCGCACCTCTTTTATCACGCGCCGGTCGTAGCTGTCGCGGCGGTGCGAGCAGCCGGCGTTGTTCAGTATGCGGCGGTAGGCTGCCGCAGCATCTTCGTCGTACTCCGCCCCGGTTGTGAACGGTCGGTCGCTCAGCGTCGAGTCGCGGCGGTGTTCGCAGAGCCCCAGTCCGTTGTCGCAGGTCACGGCGTCGCTCCCTTCGAGGATATTGCGCGCCAGGTAACAGCGCGACGTGCCGTCTTCCGATGCGTCGATCAGGCAGTTGCGCTTGTCGGGCCGTGTAGCCGGTCCGGGTTTGTAGTAGTTGTCGGTCATGTCTATGCGGCCATGGCGTCCGCCGCCGTAGGCCGCCTTGAAACCCCAGTTGAAGACCGCATTGTGACGGAATTCGACTGGGGCGAAGCCGTCGGACCCGAAGCGCGGGTTGCGCGACGAGTGGTGGGCCAGCAGGTTGTGGTGGAACGTGGCGTGGCGGCCGCCCCAGATGCCGCCGAAGCCGTGGGCACCCTTTTCATGTTTGGATTTGGAGAGCGAGTGCGACACGAGGCACCATTGGAGGGTAAACCGTTCGGTTTCGTAGAACGAGACGCATTCGTCGATCGACCACGAGCAGGAACAATGGTCGACGATGACATCGTGGATTTTGCGGCCGCCCAGTGCGTCGTCGACGATGCCTGCCGCGTCACCCATGCGGAAGCGCATGTAACGGACGATGACGTTGTCGGCGGCGATGCGTACGGGGTAGCCCTTGATGCAGATGCCGTCGCCCGGGGCGCTCTGGCCCGCGAGCGTGAGGCTGCCCTCGCGGATAATCAGGGGGCTCTTGAGTTCGATGGTACCGGCCACTTCGAAGATTACGGTGCGGGGGCCCTTTTCGCGCAGGGCCTGGCGCAGGGTGCCGGGGCCGTCATCGGAGAGGCTGGTGACCTTGATAACCCGGCCGCCGCGGCCTCCCGATGCGTGTCGGCCGCCGCCCTCGGCCGTGGGGAAGGCGGGAGGCTGGGCCTGCGAGGCCAGGAAACCGACCAAGGCGAGGAATAATGTCGGCAGTCGTTTCATGGTTGCGGATTTTGTGGAAAAAGGCCCTTTGCCGGAGCGGTTGACTGCGCAGCAAAGGGCCTCGTTGTCGGTTTATGCTTTCAAGGCGTCGGGTTCGCCGTTGTTTAGTAGGCCGGGCACTGCTGGTCGCGCAGACCGGCGTTGACATCGATTACGGCCGTTTGCGAGAGGGGGCAGATCTCCGACTTGTTCTTCACCAGACCGCGGAAGAGCGATGCGTACCATGCCACTTTCGTGTAGTCTTCGGACCCGAGGTATTCGCGGTAGGCGTTGCCGTCGGCATCCTTGCTGTCTTTGAAGTTAGCCACCGTATATTTGAGATTGGAATTGGACGCACCTTTATTGTCGTGCATGTCGATTACGGTGACGCCCGTAGCCGTCAGTTCCTTGATCCGGGCGACGGTCATCTGTTCCTCTTTGTATCCGGTGAAACTCATGGCTACGGTAGGCTCTTCGAATTGCGCCTCCTTCGGAACATAGGTGCGATAACGGTCGATGCCGGTGAAGCGGCCTGTGCAGGCAGCCAGATCGATCAGCTCTTTTTTGTTTTTGGTAAGCGTTTCGTAGAGAATGCCCCAGCGGCAGAGCTCCGTACGGCGCCATGATTCGCCGGCGAACTCCAGCTTGTTTTCCTCGATGAGGGCGTTGCGGAAGCCTTCGTAATCCGACGGAATGACGCCGATCTTGCTTTGGTCGCCGCCGAAAGCGCGCAGGCGGATCTCTTTGAGGGCATCCATTGCGTCTGCATTGGGTGCGCCGTGGTAGTCGTTGAGCGCCTCGGCATACATCAGCAGGATGTGCGAGTAGCGCAGCCACGGCCAGTTGATGTCGCGTTTGTTGGGCTTGGTGCCGATTTCTGACTTCCATACGACACGGAACTTGCCGATCGTGTAGGAACCATAGGGAAGCATCTGCATCATGTCCTTGTTGTCGATGCTGTACTGGCAGATTGTTACGTCGCGGCGTGTGTCGCCCTCCTCGTAGTCGAAGTAGAGTGTCGGGTTGATCATCATGGCCGGAGCAGCCTTGCCGAACTTGCTGGAGGTATGGCAGAACATGCCGTTGGTGTAGCCGGTTTCCATGTTGACGTTGGCACCGTATTGGCCCTGCTCGAGCATCGACTCCTTGTTGTATTTGCCGAGTACCAGGTCGCGGAAAATCTGTTCATAGCTGTTGCTCAGTTCGAAAGAGTGGCGGGCGATGACTTCGGCGCAGGCGTCGGCGGCAATCTTGTTGAGTTCCTTGACGCGTGCGGCATCGTCGCGCTTGGCGATGCGGAGCGTGCCGGCATCGTAGGGTGCGGTGTCCAGATTCCACCGCAGGGAGTAACCGGCAGCATAGAGAGCCACGCGGGCCAAAATGCCGTAGACCGACTCCTTGCAGTAGCGTTCGGGGGTGAAACCCGAAATCTCGCTCTTCCAGGGGATGAGTCCTGCAGCCTTTTGCAGGTCGGCGACGCAGCCGTCGAGGATTGTGTCGCGGCTCACGCGCGAGGAGAGGAACGTGCCCATTTCGGAGACGGGAACCGTCGGATAGGGAACGTCGCCCCAGTAGCGCACCAAGTTAAGGAATGCGGCGGCACGGATGGCATAGGCTTCGCCCAGCAGACGTTGGTTCTCGGGGGTTTGGGCCATGGCCTCGATGCCGCGGATGCAGACGTTGGCATACTCGATGGCCGTATAGGAGGCGGTGTAGAGCGACGAACCTGTTACTCCGCCGCTCATCAGGTAATTGCCGATCTGGTTTTTCGAGTTGGTATCGCTTTCGGTGGAGATCACCTCGTCGGTGCCCATGCCCAGCTGGTACCACATCTCGCGGTTGAAGCCGGCATGGTAGGCTGCCAGGACCGCCATTTCCGCCCGTCCCGTCGTTTCGAAGATCGTGCTGCTGTCGAATTTGGTTTCGGACGGAATCTCCAGGAAATCTTCGCACGACACGGCGCCCAACGAAAGCAGTGCGGCCGCCATGTATATTATTGTTCTTTTCATATCGGTAATTCTCAGATGGTTAGAAAGTCAGGTTGAGACCCACTACGTAGCTCTTCGAACGGGGATAGGATGACGAGTCCATGCCGGCGCTCAGAATGCTTGACGTCGACGAGACTTCGGGGTCGTAGCCCGAATAGCCGGTAAAAGTGTGGATATTGTTCAAGGTTACGTAGACGCGCAGCGAGTTGATGTGCGCGCGGGTGAGGAGCCGTTTGGGCAGCGAATAACCCAGCGTGATGGTGTTCAGACGCAGGAACGAACCGTCTTCTACGTAATAGTCCATCGGGCAGGTGATGGCCAGTTTGTTGTCCGACTTGATGCTCCACATGGCCCGGCGGTCATGCTGATTCGGGTTGAGTTCGGCCAGACGAGCCAGATCGAAAGTTTCTTCGCCCGTGGCAGGATCGAGCAGCGTGAAGCGCGATTTCATCACGGACAGCGAGTTCTGGTTGGGAAGATACGGACCGATGAAACGCTGCGACGACATGTTGAAGATCTTGTTGCCGTAGGAGAAGTTCATGAAGATGTTCAGGTCGAATCCCTTGTAGGTAAATGTGTTCTGGAATCCGCCGGTGAACTTGGGCTGGGCCTGTCCGATGACCGTGCGGTCGTCGTTGGAGGTCGAGTTGAAGACGGGTTCGCCATCGGCGTCGACGGCATCGCTCAGGCGCTTGAGTTTCATGTCGCCGGGCTGCACGTCGCTGCGTTTGCGGTTCTTGTCGTAGGGGATGCCTTTTTTGAGCGTATAGATCGGGTCGCCGTTCTTGTCTGTCGACTGGTCGAACATGTCGGTGGTGTAGACACCGTCATAGATATAGCCATAGAACTGGCCCAAAGGCTGACCCACCTTGATCATGTACATGCAGTGGCCCGATTCCTGGCTGCGGGTGAAGTAGTCGTCGCCGCTTTCGCCGTAGATCGCGAGCACTTTCGACCGGTTGAACGAAATGTTGAAGTCGGTGGTCCAGCGGAAGCCGCCCGCATTGATGTTGACGGTGTTGAGGACGATTTCGAAACCGCGGTTGCGTACCGAACCGATGTTCTGGTACTGGTACTTGTAACCTGTCGAAGTGGGGATGTTGTTCTTGATCAGCAGGTCGTTGGACTGGTTGTTGTACCAGTCGACGCTCAGGTTGATGCGGTTGCGGAGCAGCGAGAGGTCCAGACCGACGTTGGTGCTGGTCGTCGTTTCCCATTTGAGGTTGGGGTTGCCCACGGTGTCGCCCGGTTTGAGGGTCGAGACGTCGGCATTGCCGATGGCGTAGTGGCCCGAACCGTAGTCGGTGGCGTACATGTTGTTGTCGATGTTGCAGTTACCCGACGTACCGTAACCTACGCGCAGTTTCAGATTGTCGATCACTTCCGAAACGCCGTTGTCTTTCCAGAAACGTTCTTCGGAGATGCGCCATGCGGCCGATGCCGAGGGGAAGAAGCCCCACTTGTTGCCTTTGGAGAATTTCGACGAACCGTCGCCGCGGACGGTAGCCGTAACAAGATAGCGGTTGTCGTAGTTGTACATCGCACGTGCGAAAACCGACACGATCGATGATTTGCCGATGCTTGACGATCGCGAGTAGGATTTGGCCATGCTTACGTCATTGAGCCCAAAGTTGTTTTCGGGGAAGCCGTAGTAAGTATTTTTCAGAGACATCGACTCGCTGTAGAGGGTCTCCTGACCGAGCAGCAGGTTGAGCGTGTGTTTGTCGGCGAAGGTGTTGCCGTAGGAGAGGGTGTTGGTAATCTGGTAGGAATATTTCTCCGAATTGTCACGCTTGCCCCAAGGGTGGATTTCGTCTTGTTCTTCGGTTTTGTAGTCGCGGGCCGAGCGTGTGGTGCCGTCGTCCCAATAGTCTGAGCGGGCCTGCGACCAGATGTAGCTGCCGGCCGTACGCCAGGTCAGTCCTTTATAGAGGTCTATTTCCACGCCGGCGTTCACGGAGTACTGGCGCGTGATCTTGTTCTGCTGTACGGCGTTGTTCTCCAGAATGGGGTTGTTCAGGTCGTACTGCGAGTCGAGCGCGGCCATTTCATCGCCCAGGTCGACATGAAGCATCTGGTCGTTGGTGTAGCGGATACCGCCGGTGACGGGTTGCAGAATCGTTTTCTTCAGCGTGCCGCCCAACGAACCGCCGCCCTCGATGTTGGTCGACTGGAAGTTGGTATTGAAGTCCAGACGTACGCCTTTCCACAGCTCGTGGTTGATTTTGGCGCGTACGGAGTTCTTCTTGTAGCCGTGGCGGGCCATGATGCCGTCCTGGTCGTTGTAGTTGTAGCTGAGCATGAACTGCGTCTTGTCGGTGCCGCCCGTGATGCTCACGTTATGGTTCTGCGTAAGGGCGTAGCCGCCGAAGACCTCGTCCTGCCAGTCGATGCCGGCGCGGCTGCCGTAGTCGCGGGCGATGCGGTCGTAGGCTCCGGTATAGAAGTCAGCGGCAGTCTTGTCGCCGCCGAACATGTCGGTCCAGTTGTCGATGTTGCCGGCATAGGTCTGGAACTCGTATTGGTATTTCACGTAGTCGGCGACATCGAGCAGGTCGAGTTTCTTGCCCAGCTTCTCGAATGAGAAATAGGTGTTGTACTGTACGGAGGTTTTGCCGGCCTTGCCCGACTTGGTGGTGATGAGGATAACGCCGTTCGAACCCTGGGCACCGTAGATGGCGGTGGCCGACGCGTCTTTCAGTACGTCGATGGTGGCGATGTCGTTGATGTCGACGTTTTGGAGACCGTTCTCCATGGCGAAGCCGTCGACGATGTAGAGCGGGGTGGTCGACTGCGTGATCGAAGAACCGCCGCGGACGGTGATGTTGATGTCGGCACCCGGCGCACCGCTCTGGGTGACGATGTTCACACCGGCGGCCTTACCCGTGAGCGCCTGTGCGGCGGTGGTCACGGGGACGTTTTTCAGGTCGTCGCCCATGACCGAAACCGACGAACCGGTCAGGTCCTTGCGCTTGACTTTGGCATAGCCGATGGCCACGACCTCCTCCATCATGACGGAAGAGTCGTCCAGCGTGAAGTCAAAGGCCGTTCTCCCCCCCCCGATCTTCTGGGTTTGGGACTCATAGCCAATGAATTGTGCGGTGATCTCCGCTGCGTTGGCGGGGATGCTCAATGAGTATTTGCCGTTGACGTCGGTCGTCGTGCCGGCCAGCGGGGAGGTCTTGTGCTGACCGTCCGTCACGAAAATGCTGGCGCCGATGACGGGAGAGGAGTCGGAGCCGACGACCCGGCCTGTGATCGTGCGGTTCTGAGCAGATACGGCGCTTGCCGTTACGCAGAACAGTGCGGTAAGAGCCAGCATTGTAAAGCGTTGTAGAGTTGCTCTCATAAGTTAGGGTTTTGGGTTGATTGGAAAAAGATATGTTTGGGTTATGTTTGTTGCCTTTGCGTGAGACCAATACAAAATTAAACACTTTTGACTTAGCGTTTACTGCGGAAAATGGCGGTTCGCATGTCAACCGTGGCGGTTCTGACTTTATTTTGCCATCGTTGCGGCCGGCCGGGCATCGCGGCGGCCTGCTTCCGAGTGTTTCCGGAGCTTTCCGGAGCGGTTCGCAAGGTTTCTTCGGGGCTTCTTCGGGAAGTTCTTCCGGTTCTTCGGAATGTCTCGGTTTTTTTCCGGCGCGTGCACGCCCGTTTGCAGGCCGGTTGTTCGTATCCGCCTGTTTGTCGTGTATGTTTCGTGTGTTTGCGTTCTCCGTTCTTCGGATTCCGCGGCCCTTCCGTTTGCCCGCTTGTTCTGCCCACCGTCACGGGCGGGCGGCGATCACTTCCGGCCGTAGTTGCGGTAGGCCGTCGGGGTGCATCCCGTGTGTTTCTTGAAGATCGAGAAGAAATGTTCGGTCGACTTGTAGCCCAGCGAGTAGGCGATCTCCTTGATCGAGAGTTCCGTGTCCGACAGCAGGCGCTGGGCCCGCCGCAGCTTGAGCAGCTGGAAGTAGCGCGCCGGCGAATGGCCTGTGTATTCCTTGAACGTCTTGCGGAACCACGAGTAGCTCAGATTGAGCTCCGACGCCAGGTCGTAGAGGTCGATTTCGCCGCTCACCCGTTCGTCCATGATGATCTTGGCCTTTTCCACGCTCTGCTCCAGCAGGTCGGTCGCATGGCCCGTGCGGTTGCGGAGCAGGTAGTTGAGCAGTCCGATCATGTGTTGCACGATCCCTGTCAGCAGCGGCTGGGGCGCCGTTTTGTTGTCGGCCGCGACCTCGAGGGCCCGGCGATAGAGCTGCGCCAGTTCGCTGTGCAGCCCGATGGGCCACACCTGCTGCCCTTTGCCCAGCCCCAGCCGGTCGATCAGCCGGTCGAAGGCGGCGCCTTCGAATCCGATGTAGTATTCCGTCCAGCCGGTCGACGTGTCGGGGCAGTAGGAGTGCAGTTCGCCCGGCCGCAGCAGGATCATGGTGCCTTTTTCCACCGTCACTCCCTCCGACGGCCCGGCGGCCGAGCGGAAGGTGCCTTTGCCCTGCGTGACGTAGAGCAGCTGGTATTCGTGCAGGACGCGCCCCTTCTGCATGTCGAAGTAGTAGTCGGCCGGATGCACATGCAGCGGGTATTCGTCGCCCGCAGCGATCTCCTGCGAGCCCACGGCATTGACCACGGCATTGAGGCTGCGGTCATAGTCGTTGGCTATCAGATAGTAGAACAGGGCGCTCGATCGGCGGGGGGTCGTCACTTCGTTCATGGCTCGCAGGTTGTTTGCGGATCGCTGTACTACAAGTTGAATGCCCGTTTGAGTTCGTCCATCTGTTCCTGCGTCGTTCCGGTGGGTTCGAAACCCATCGAGCGGGCCGTCAGATAGATCTGCGCCGATTTGGAGAGTACGTCCACCTGGTCGAAGGCTTCGAAGATGTCGGGACCCACGGCGCAGACGCCGTGTTTCTCCCACATCACCACGTCGTACTCTTTCAGCGCTTCGATCGTCGCTTCGGCCAGTTCCACGCTCGACGGCATTTTGTAGGGTACGATGCCCAGTCCTTTCGGGCAGAAGGCCCGCGTCTCGGGAATCATGCTCCACAGCAGGTTGGTCAGCACGTCCTTTTTCAGGAATGCGGGGTTGTGGGTCATGGCCACCAGATCGATCGGGTGGGTGTGGATGGCGGCTTTGTAGCCTTGGCCGTCGGCGATCATCTTGTCGTGCATCGAGAGGTGCGAGGCCAGTTCCGAGGTGGGTTTCACCGGTGCGTCGGCCACGATTTCATACGAGGCGCAGTCGTCGAGGATGCGGATCACCGATCCGTTCTCCATCGGGCGGCGCGCCAGGTCGCGCATGCGGCGGTTGGTGCCTTTGCAGAAGAACCAGCACCCTTTCAGATGCGGCAGCACCGTGCCGATGGGGTAGCGGGGGCTGATGGCCGGCAGGGCGCGTATCGCATCGTCGATGTGTTCCGTTACGTTTACGGTGATGTTGCCGCCGTTGCGTTCGGCCCATCCTTTCTGCCACAGATAGCCGGCTACTTCGGCCACCTTGTCCACTTCGGCGGCCAGCGCCGGGCGGTTTGCGAGTATCGATTCCATATATCAGAATAAGTTCGGGAATACAAGCGAGAAGATCAGCAGCGCCAGTCCGGCGACCAGCACGGCGATGGTCCGGCGGCCGACGCCCCGCCACTCTTTGAGCAGGATGCCCCAGACGTTGGAGAAGGTCACGTTGAGCGCCATGAGGATGCACCAGGCGAAAGCCGCCACCACCGAGCCCGCTTCGAAGAAACTTTGGCCCACGGCCAGTCCGAAGAACTGCGAGTACCACAGTCCGCCGGCCAGCGCGCAGAAAAGGAGGTTGTTGCCCCACAGATGCGTCTTGCCGTAGTCGCCGAAAGTGCGGTTCCTGGCGTTCTGGCAGAGGCAGTAGACCGCATTGGTCGCAAGACCTCCCAGCGTGACGGCCAGCGTGGCCGGCAGCGAGGCGAAAAGCGGGTCCATGCCCGCCGTCCGCAGTTCCCGGCCCGCGTCGAGACCCAGGTTGAAACAGGCGCTCATCACGCCCGCCAGCAGGGCCACCATAAGTCCTTTGGTCAGGGCGAACTCCTTCACCGCGGTCCGTTTCTCCTCGTCGGACATGTTGCGGGCCCGCAGCGAGCCCGCATAGCCGATGACCGCAATGCCGGCCAGGGTGATGCAGACGCCCAGCAGCAGGATCAGCCCCTTGCCCTCCAGCAGGTTCGTGCCGCCGAAAAGCGCCGGCAGCAGCGTGCCGAATCCGGCGCAGGTGCCCAGCGAGATCGACTGTCCCAGCGCCACGCCCAGGTAGCGCATCGAGAGTCCGAACGTCAGACCGCCCACGCCCCACAGCACGCCGTATCCGGCGGCTTTCAGCGCTGCCGTAGGCGCCGCCGCGAAGACGGCGCCCAGCGAACTTCCCTCGGGCACGGCCAGCAGGGCGCCCAGGAGCGGGAACAACAGCCAGGCGAAGAGGCCCTGCGTCATCCAGAAGCTCTCCCACGACCACTCCTTCACCTTGTTGATGGGCACGTAGGAACTCGACTGGCAGAACGAGCCCACGGCGATGATCAGCAGACCGAAAAGCGTATTCATGGGATCAGCCGCGTTTCGACGTTACGTCGCGTTCGTACTGCTGGATCTCGGCGATGTAGGCTTCGCCCACCGGTACGCCGCACTCGGCGCAGAACTTGTCCCACACGGCGTTCCACGGCAGCGACTTGGCCTCCTCCAGCAGCGCCAGCCGTTCGAATCCCTGTCCGGCGGCTTCGTATTCGCGCAGCTTGGCCAGCGGTTCGAGCAGCGCCTGCAACAGGCATTTCTGCGTGGCGCGCGTGCCGATGACGTAGGCGCCGATGCGGTTGATCGAGGCGTCGAAGTAGTCGAGTCCGATGTGCACCTTGTCGAGGGCGCCGCAGCGTACGATCTCCTTCATGAGGTCGAGCGTCTCGTCGTTCATGATCGTCACGTGGTCCGAGTCCCAGCGCACCGGGCGCGAGACGTGGAGCATCACCTCCGGGGTGAAAAGCAGCAGCGACGAAAGTTTGTCGGCCACGCTCTCCGTGGGGTGGAAGTGACCCGTGTCGAGGGTCACGATCTTGCCGCGCGAGGCGCCGTAGCCGATGTAGAAGTCGTTCGAACCTACGGTGTAGCTCTCCAGCCCGATGCCGAAGACCTTCGACTCGATGCAGTCTTTCATATGGTCGTATTTCGTGGCGAAGATCTCGTCGAGCGACTCCTTCAGCAGCCGGCGGTACTCCATGCGGTTGACCGTCTGGTCCTTCGAGCCGTCGTGCACCCACACGTTCATGATGCAGGGATCGCCCTGCGCCTTGCCCATCTCCTCGGCGATGGCGCGGCAGCGTTTCGTGTGCTCGATCCAGAAGCGGCGGATCGCCGGGTCGGGGTTCGACAGCGAGAGGTCGCCCGACTTGGGGTGCGAGAACGACGTGGAGTTGAAGTCGAGCTTCAGTCCGTGTTCCTTGGCCCAGGCGATCCAGCCCGCGAAGTGGCGCGGCTCCACCTGGTCGCGGTCGACCTGCTCGTCGCTGAATTCGCCGTAGATTTCGTGCAGATTCAGACGGTGGGTGCCCGGTATGTAGCTGCGGGCCTTGAGGATGTCGGCGCGCAGTTCGTCGATGTTGCGCGCCTTGCCCGGGTAGTTGCCCGTGGCCTGGATGCCGCCCGTGAGGTCGCTGCCGCGGTTTTCGAATCCCGTTACGTCGTCGGCCTGCCAGCAGTGCAGCGAAACAGGTATGTTGCGCAGCTGTTCGAGAGCCGCGTCGGTGTCGACGCCCACGGCCGCGTAGCGTTCCTTGGCTATGGCGTAGGCTTTTTCGATCAGTTCGTTTTTCATGTCGGTTTATTGTTTTTCTGGGTTGTATCTCTTGGTTGCGATCGAGCGGCGGATGCGTTGCCGCATCTCGGCCAGCGAGCCGGCCATGCCGGCCGTGCGGGCCTGTACCATGACGTTGCCCAGCGCCGTGGCTTCGGAGGGGCCCGCCACTACGGGGATGCCGCACGCCGTGGCGGTCATGCGGTTGAGCAGGTCGTTCTGCGCGCCGCCGCCGATGACGTGCAGGCACTCGATTTCGAACGGCGCCAGCCCTTGCAGCTTCCGCAGCACTTCGGCGTATTTGGCCGCCAGCGAGTCGAAGATCAGCCGCATCATCGCGCCGTCGTCGGCCGGTTCGTTCAAGCCGTGCTCCCGGCAGTAGGCGCGGATCGCCGCAGGCATGTCGGTCGGGGCTGCGAACTCGGCGGCATCGGGGTCGATCGTCGCCCCGGAGGGTGCCGCCGCTTCGGTCATCCGCATGATTTCGGGGTAGGAGTACTCCTTGCCTTCTTTGGTCCACGCGGCCCGGCATTGTTCCAGCAGCCACATGCCGGTGATGTTTTTCAGCAGACGCACGGTGCCGTCCACGCCGCCTTCGTTGGTGAAGTTGAGCGTGTAGGTGCGGTCGTCGATGACCGGTTCTGCCGCTTCGATGCCCATGAGCGACCACGTTCCCGAGGAGAGGTAGGCGAAGCGTTCGTTCTCGGCCGGTACGGCCGCTACGGCCGAACCCGTATCGTGGCCCGCAACCGCTATCACCGGCACCTTGCCCAGGCCCGTGTCGCGTGCTGCGGCGTCGGTCAGTACGCCGATCCGTTCGCCCGGCATCACCACGCGGGGGAAGAGCGATGCGTCGATGCCCGCCGCGGCAAGCAGTTCCGCATCGGGTCGTTTCGTGTGCGGATTCATGAACTGCGAGGTCGAGAGCACGGTGTATTCGCACACCGCTTCGCCCGTCAGCAGGTAGGAGAGCGCATCGGGCATGAAAAGTATCTTGCTCGCGTGTTTCAGCGCCGCGCACCCCTCCTTGCGGGCTGCGCAGAGTTGGTAGAGCGAATTGAAGTTCATGAACTGGATGCCCGTGCGGTCGTAGACTTCGCGGCGCGGCATCTTGCCGAAGAACGCTTCGGGAATGCCGTCGGTGTAGGGGTCGCGGTAGGAGCGGGGCAGACCTGCCAGCGTGCCGTCTTCGGCCACGAAAGCCATGTCCACGCCCCAGGTGTCGATGCCGATCGATTCGATCCGCACGCCGCGGCGTCCCGCCAGGCGCAGCCCCTCTACGATCTCTTCGTAGAGGCCGTAGATGTTCCAGCAGTATTTGCCGTCGAGACAGAGCAGCCGGTTGGGGAAGCGGTGGAGCGTCTCCGTTTCGAGACTTTCGGCCCCGACGGTCGCCAGGATCACCCGGCCGCTCGTCGCTCCCAGGTCGACGGCTATGAAGTGTTTCGTTTCCATGGAGCCGGGGATCAGCGCAGGTTCGTGCCGATGTTGTTCTTCTGCGTCAGCGGTTTTGCGCTCGCCTTCACGGTCAGCCCTTCGGTCTGCCAGTTCTCGGCCCAGCTTACCGAACCGCCGTTGAGCCCCTCCAGGGTCACGTTTTCGAAGGTCAGCCCTTCGACCGTCGAACTTTCGAGACCGCCCACCTTCATGCAGGTCGTCGCGTCGGTGGCCGTCACGTTGCGGAAATGGATGTCGCGGAACTTCGGCGTACCCTGCTCGGGGGTCACTTCGGCCAGCATCTTGTGCCAGTGCATCGGCAGTTCCTTGCCTTCGTATTCGGCCGGCAGGCGCGAGGTGCTGTAGGCCGGGTGCCAGTTGAGGTCGACCACGAAGGGGTCGCGCACGCCGCGCATCTCCACGTTGCCCAGCCAGATGTCCTCGATCGTGCCGCCGCGCTGGCAGGTCGACTTGAAGCGCAGACCGTATTTGGTGCCCAGGCCCGTCATGTTGTAGGCCGCGATGTGGCGGATCGAGCCCGACGTTTCGCTGCCGCACGTGAAGAGGCCGTCGCCGTGCCCCGCCACGCAGTTGCGGATGACGATGTATTCGCACGGACGGTCGACGCGCAGTCCGTCGCTGTCGCGGCCCGCCTTGAGGCAGAAGTTGTCGTCGTTGCAGTTGATGTGGCTGTTCTCCACCAGAATGTGGTGCGACGAATCGATGTCGATGCCGTCGGTCGAGGGGCCGCGGCCCTCGATGTTGTTCGAGATGATGACGTTGTCCACCGTCACGTGCTCCGAGTAGAGGATGTGCAGCGACCAGAAGCCCGGCTGGTAGAGCACGATGTCGCGCACGGTGATGTCCTTGCACTCCGAGACGAGGATGCCGCGCGGACGCTCGCAGTCGTAGTCCACGATCCAGCGCAGACCGCGCGGATCGTACTCCTTGCGCATCGACCAGTACTTGTCCCAGAAGGGTTTGCCGCGTCCGTTGATCGTGCCGGCGCCCGTGATGGCGCTGTTCGAGCAGTTCACCACGTTGATCAGCGCTGCCGGCCACTCCATCTCCACGCCCGCCACGCGGGTGGCTATGCGGCGGTAGTCGTCGATCTCCTGGCTGCCGATGAGGGTCGTGCCGCGCGGAATCTCGAAGTTGATGTTATCGCCGTCGATGAAGATCGAGCCTACCAGGTAGATGCCCGGCGCGAAGGTCACGCGGCCGCCGCCGTTGGCCTTGCAGGCGTCGATGGCGGCCTGTACGGCTTCGGTGCAGTCGGTCACGGCGTCGCCCACAGCACCGTAGTCGTTCGTGCGGAAGAGGGTTTCGCCCGTGGGGAAGGTGCGGGTGCCGGCTTCGGCGATCCATTTCAGTTCGGGGAAAGGGTTCTCCTCCAGGGAGGTCTGCGTGCAGGACGTTGCCAGGATCGTGGCCGCACAGAGAGCAGCCAAGCGTAGGTTTCTCATCATGGTATTCGGGTTGCTGTTTTGATTTTTTTCAAAATTAGCAAGTTTTTGCCGGATAATGAGCCCGAAAAATGATTTTGTCACTATTCGTCATGATAGTGATTTTTTTGAATAAAAATATAAATTTTTTGAATATATATGCGCGTTTTGCTCTTGGCGGGTCGCACGAAAAAGCCCCCGAATCTCTTTTCGGAGGCTTTTCGATGAAAAGTTATACGGTTTTTGATTGCTGCCTATCGCGCGATCTCTCCCTTGAATCCCCGCAGGTCGGTCTCGTCGCAGTCGGCGATTTTCAGCGCCGGGCCTTGGGCCGGAACGATCTCCACGTCGTCCAGCACGATCTTCCGTGCGTGGCGCATCTCGCCGCCGTGCGTCGAGCGGATGCGGGTCTGCGCGATGCGGATGCCCTCGATGGGCATCTCGGGTATGCCGTTGAAGAACATGGCCCGCCGTGCGCCCAGGCAGTTGAGCCGCCGGATATCGATGTTGCGGAACGCCGGCGTCGTCTCGTCCACGGGCGGTACGGTCGCTGCGGCGTGCTCCTCGCTGCCCGATTCGAGCACCTCGACGGCCGACTTGCCGCCGTAGAAGAGGTCGAAGAGGAGCGGTTCGGTGGCGATGTCGGACATGGAGGTGTCGTAGACGTAGATGTTCTCCACCACGCCGCCGCGGCCGCGGCGGCTCTTGAAGCGCAGCCCCACGTCGGTCGACACGAAGTTGCAGCGGCGGACCAGCACGTTGCGCACGCCGCCCGACATTTCGCTGCCCACCACGAATCCGCCGTGGCCGCGGAAGACCGTGCAGCCCTCCACCACCACGTTTTCGGTCGGCACGCCGCGCCGGCGCCCGTCTTCGTCCTTGCCGCTCTTGATGCAGATGCCGTCGTCGCCCACGTCGAAGCGGCTGTCGCGCACGATGACGTTGCGGCACGATTCGATGTCGATGCCGTCGCCGTTCTGCGCATAGGAGGGGTTGCGCACCGTCACTCCGTCGACCGTCAGGTTGCGGCAGAGCAGCGGGTGGATGTTCCACGCCGGCGAGTTCTGGAACACGACGCCTTGCAGCAGGATGTTCTCGCAGTCGATCAGACTGACCATCACCGGGCGCAGGAAATCTTTCACCGCGGCCCACTCCTCGTCGGTGGTCAGCGTGCGCGGCACGTTCATGTCGGCCACCGCGTCGCCCCGCAGCGCCTGTTCGCTCGGGAACCAGTAAGTCGGGCGCTTGTAGCATCCGCCGCGTGCGGTGATGCGGCGCCAGGTGCTTTCGTTGACCTTCTCGCGTTTGAGCGGACGCCAATATTCGCCGTTGCCGTCGATGACGCCCTGGCCCGTGATGGCGATGTTGCGGGCTCCGCGCGCCGAGATGGGCGACTGGCAGCGGCGCGTGTTGTCGTAGCCCTCGAACGAGGTCTCGACCAGCGGGTAGAGGCTCTTGTCGTTCGAGAAGAGGATGATGGCTCCCCGTTCCACCTCCAGGCGGATGTTGGAGCGCAGGACGATCGGTCCCGTGTGCCAAACTCCTGCCGGTATGCGCAGCGTGCCGCCGCCCTGGGCGGCCAGGTGGTCGATCGCCGCCGCGAAAGCTTCGGTCGAGAGGCGGGCACCGCTCGGATCGCCTCCGAAGCCGGTCAGCGTCGCTTCCCGTTCCGGGATGGCCGGCAGCGTCACCTCCGGCATGGCGAACGGCAGTTCGTCGGGGTGGTTGTCGCGGGGCGTCTGCGCCGCGGCCGTTGTCAGCGCCAGTGCGCCCAACAGCAGGGTCGAGAGTCGTTTCATGCTTGTTCGAATGATTATTTATGAAATAAGGGCGCCCATCTCTGATTTTGCATTCTGTTCTTTCGGTTTGTCATTCTGAACGATGTGAAGAATCTACATACATCGACAGATCCTTCGCTGCGCTCAGGATGACGATTCCACGACGGGAAGCTTTTCGTGATAGACCCTGTGGATTTTATGGGGCCGTTATTTTGTCGCGTGTGGAATTATTTCTCTCCCAGATAGTACGACGGCACCGGACTCTGCGGGTAGCCCTGGCTGCGTTCGACCACGTAGCTGCGGTAGACCGGATCCTGCATCAGCGTCGTGCGGCGGTCGCGGGCCGGCAGGCCGGTGCCGTAGATGCGGAGTTCGCCGTCGACTGACGTCACGATCTCTTCGCGCCAGTCGCCCGTGAGGTCGCCGATCAGGAGGATCGTGCCTTCGATGCCTTCGGCCACCGTCTCGCCGGGCCACTTCACGATGCGCGTGTCCTGTATCGTCTCGCGCAGCAGGTCGCCGTCCCACCACACCCAGTTGCGGCAGTCGGGCACGGGGCGGTTTTCCAGCTGCCTGCCTTGAGCCGTCGTCAGATAGCGGGATGTCTTGCCGGCCTTGCGGTCTTCCTTGGCGAAGCACTCCAGGCCCGGGTGCCGCGGGTCGATGTCGGCCGCCATGCCGTCGCCCACGTGGGTCGTCGGGGTGCCGATGTTCCACACCTGTTGCCCCGTTGCCGCGTCCACGCAGCAGACACCGCGGCCGGCGTCGTTGCTGATCTCGCTGCACAGCAGCACTTCCATGCCCGGACGGCGGGGATCGATGTCGGTGAGGTAGGTTTTGTCCGGATGTCCGATGCCTGCCGACCACAGCAGCGTGCCGTTGTCGTCGAGCATGCAGCCGCCCAGCAGGATTTCATCGCGGCCGTCGCCGTCGACATCGCCCGCCACCATGTTGTGTGCTCCCTGGCTGCGCACAACGGGGTTCTCTTCGTCGCCGTCCCAGCGCCACAGCCGCGTCAGGCGGCCGTCGTGCAGCTGCCATGCTTCGGCCAGCATCGCGCGGTAGGTGCCGCGCGCCACGATGATGGCCGGGGTTCGGCCGTCGACGCAGGCCATGCCGATCTGATGGCGGTTCTGGCGGTTCAGATCGCCCAGGCGCGGCGTGCGTTCGATCCAGGGCGCCCGGGCGATTTCATGGCCCGTCATGCCGTCGAGCACGACCAGATATTCCGTCCCCGAGCCCACCCGGCGGCGTTCGTCGCGTTTGCCGTCGGGGCAGATGCGCAGGGCTACTTCCGCACGGCCGTCGCCGTCGAAGTCGTAGACCGCGAAGGGCGAGTACCACACGCCCGGCTCCACGCCTTCGCCCAGGGAGTATTCCCATAGTTTGCGGCCGTCGCGGCGGTAGGCCGCGATGGTGTAGACCGAATCGTAGTGGCGCCCCTGCACGCCGGGATCCACGCCGGTGTCGGGCGTGCGCACCACGAAGTCGTATTCGCCGTCGCCGTCCAGATCGCCCACGCCCAGTTTGCCGACGCGTCCCGTCACAGGAATGGCCGTGTAGGGTTTGCCCGACCGCAGCGCCGCCAGGTCGACCTCCGTTTCGGCCGAGGCCGGCAGTCGGCGGGTGCCGTAGCGGGGCACGATGCGGTAGTAGGCTTTCTCCGCCGGTTCCGTGTCGGTGAAGTCGGTCGTAGCCGTGATCGGCTTGCGGTTCAGTAGCTCGTCGCGGTCGCCCGTGCGGCGGTAAAGGTCGAACCCGATCTCCGGGTGGTCCGATTCCAGCAGTCGCCAGCTCAGGTGCACGCTCCGGCCGTCGGGAGCCGGGCGGGCCGTCAGCGAGCGGCCGAGGTTTTCGCGTATGCGTTCCGTGGCGAACCCTTCCACCGGCGGTTTGGCTTCGTGGCTCGGCTTGAGTATCTCGTAGTTGTATACCCGTTCGCGGGGATCCTGCGCCCGGACGGGGAGCGCTGCGCTCCAGAGCGTCAGCGCCAGCAAAAGTTTTTTCATGATCGTGCGTGTCGGTTTATTTGCCCAGTTCCAGACAGCCCATGATGAAGGGGCCCGTCGCCTTGGCGTCGTTGTCGCGCATGCGTTCGCCGATGTAGTATTCGAAGCTGCCGTCGCGGTAGGGCGTGCCGCCCAGCCCGCCCACCTGGCAGCAGCGCGTGAGCGTCAGCGTGCCGTCGGCGTTCTCGCCCAGGAGTTTGCTGCGCAGTCCCTCGAAGGCCTTTTCGGCATATCGGCGGTAGCTCTCGTCGAGATAGCCCTTGTTCACCGCCTTGGCGTAGGCGTACATGAGTTGAGCCGTGACGGAGGCTTCGGGAAAGTTGCCTTTGCGCTTGGGGCAGTCGAGGACCTGGTACCACAGGCCCGCCTTGTCCTGGTATTTCGGCAGTGCGTCGGCCAGTCCTCGGATCAACGATATAATATAGGTGCGGTCGGGATGCTCCTCGGGGATGTAGTCGAGGTTGTCGACCAGCGCCATCATCCACCAGCCGATCGAGCGGCCCCAGAAGTTGGGCGAATGGCCCGTCTCGGGGTCGGCCCAGCGCTGCGAGCGGCTCTCGTCCCACGCATGGTGGTAGAGCCCCGTGGCAGCGTCGTGCGTGTGGAGGTGGCAGAGCTTGATCTGCTTGACGGCCTCCTCGATCCACTCCGGCTTGTCGAATTCGGCGCCGTACTGAGCCAGGAAAGGCGAGCACATGTAGAGCCCGTCGAGCCATATCTGATGCTGGTAGATCAGTTTGTGCCAGTAGGCGCCGTCGCACGTGCGCGGATGGCGGCGCATCTGTCCCACGAGGCGCTCCAACGCTTTGCGGTACTTGGCCTTGCCCGTCTCGCGGTAGCAGTCGAAGAGCACCTTGCCCGAATTGATGTAGTCGATGTTGTAGGTGGCCAGGTCGTAGAGGTGGATGTCGCCGTTGTCGTCGATGAGCGAGTCGGCCCACCGCTCCACGTAGTCGAAGTAGCGGCGTTCGCCCGTGGCTTTCCACATCCGCAGCATCGCACAGCAGCCCACGCCCTGCGCATAGCCGAAGAAGAGGCGTTTGCCGTGGTCGAGCTGCCACGCTTCGGGGAAGCGGCGCATCTCCGAGTCGGCGAACCGCCGGGCGTAGCTGTCCGGCTCCCACGCGTCCGTGCGGAACGGCACGGCCGGCAGTCCGGCGCCGTTGGCCAGGTTCACGCGGAACCACTTGCCCCAGCCGTAGCGCACCGCCTCGGGTTCGGCCACCTCGGGGGCCGTCAGCAAGATTTCATCGCCCCGGACTTTGGCTTCGGCGGGGTAGAAACGGCGGTCGGCGCCGGCCAGAAGGAATCCCTCGATCCGGTCGCCTGAGGCGGCATGCAGCCCTTCGGCATTGGCGAATTTCACGGCCAGCGTCCGCCCTTCGGTGCGGTGCGAGAGGTAGTAGGGGCTCTCGCACGCCACCTCGCGGCCATAGTCGCGGTTGAGCGCCCAGCGGGCCAGTCGTTCGCCCGGTATCTGCTTGTTGCGCGGATGGATGTCGAGCGAGTCGCCCGCATCGGTGATGACGGCCATGCCGGTGCGGCGTACCGAGCGCCACGTGCGGAACTGGGCGTCGCGGATGGCGGCGGGCTGTTGGTAATGGGGTGCGATCTGCACGAAGTAGAACGGCATGTCGGGCGCCTCGAACGCTTCGCGCCACGACGCGATGAGCTGGGTGAGTACCTGCTGGTATTTTTCCGCGCGCACCGAGTTCGATTCGCCCTGGTACCACACGCAGCCCTTCACTGTGTAGGGAACGATCGGGCGGACCATGCCGTTCCACAGCGTCGCCGGGACCTTGCACCAATCCTTGTTGCGTTTGATGTTTTTGGGGTCGAACTGTTCGAGTACGTCGGCATAGAGCTTGTTTTTCTCCATAACGCGGCGCGGCATCCACGATTCGGCGTGCGTGCCGCCCCACGTGGTCTGGATCAGACCTACGGGCCGCTGCAGTTCGAGGAGCAGTTCGCGGCCGAAGACGAAGCCCACGGCCGAAAAATCCTTCAGGTTGTCGGGCGTGCAGACCACCCACCGGCCTTCGCAGTCGTCGCGTTCGCCGTCGTGGGCCAGCTGGTGCTCGACATGGAACAGACGCAGGTTGTCGTAGGTGGCGCGCTCCATCTGCCGGTCGTAGTCGATCATGCCGGTCTTCCACTTGTTCTTGGGGTCGCAGGCCGTCGGGAACTCCATGTTCGACTGGCCCGAGCAGAGCCACACTTCGCCGACGAGGATGTTGCTTATCACGACGGAATCCTCCCTGCCGCTGATGGTAAGGGTGTGGCCCGTTGCTGCGGCCGGAGTCTCGATGTCGACGCGCCAGCGGCCGTTGCGGTCGGCCGTGGTGCGGTAGACGCGGTCGCTCCACGACGGGGCGACCGTGATTTTCTCTTTCGGATCGGCGTGCCCCCATACGGCGACGCGGCTCTCCTGCTGCAGCACCATGTTGTCCGACAGAATGGCCGGCATGCGGATCGCTGCCTGCGCAGGGGTGGATAGGGCGGCCAGCAGCAGCGCTGCCAGGACCGTGCAGAGTCGTTTCATAGGTCGGTTCGGGTTTGGTTTTCTACAAAATTAGGCATTTCGGCCCGAACCGGCAATCTTTGCCCCTCAACAAAAACATTTCGTTTAGTAGAAAGTCATTCGCTGAAAGCGGGAGGGGATAAGTGAAAGGGGAGCGGCATTTTTGTGACTGCGGCGCTGTGCAGCCGTGCCTTGCGGGCGTTGCGAAGGCAAGCCGTGTGTTCACGCCGAATGTGATAAGGGTGAAAAGCGCAGGTCCGGACCTTCACTTTTCACCTCTCGCTTTATTCCGGCCGGTAGCCCGTATCTTCGGGCAGGTCGGTTCCGGTGGCCGCTGCCACGGCGAGTTTGTCGCAGCGGTTGTTCTCGACGGTCTCGGCATGGCCTTTCACCCATACGAAGCGGACCTTGTGGCGCCGGTAGGCTTTCAAGAAGCGGACCCACAGGTCGGGATTCTTCTTGCCGCGGAAGAGTTTCCGTTCCCAGCTGAAGACCCAGCCTTTCTCCACGGCGTCGACCACATATTTCGAGTCGGAGTAGATCACCACCTCCGAGTCGGCGAATTTCAGCGCTTCGAGTGCCGCGCACACCCCCATGAGCTCCATGCGGTTGTTGGTCGTAAGGCGGAAACCCTGCGACATCTCCTTGCGGTGGGGCCCCGACACCAGGACGATGCCGTAGCCGCCCGGCCCCGGATTGCCGCGGGCCGAACCGTCGGTGTAGATGGTGATGGAAGACAAAGCGAGAAGTGAAAGGTGAAGAGTGAAACGGGATAGGTCGGGAACAGAGGTTTTCCGCCGGCATGTCCGCCGGTTCCGCGGAGCGGGCCGGCGAGAGGAAACAAGGAGGTGCGGAAAGATGAAAAATGAAGAGGAGCCGGACCCCCTTCGCTTTTCACCTTTTACCTTTCACCTTATTTCAGTGCCGAAAGCTGTTCCTTGATGGCGGCGATGCGGGCTTCGGCGTCGGCCTGCTTGGCGCGTTCGTTGGCCACCACCTTCTCGGGCGCCGACTGCACGAAGCGTTCGTTGGAGAGCTTCTTCATGACCGACAATAGGAACCCTTCGTAGTAGGCCAGATCGTCGGTCAGTTTCTTGCGCTCGGCATCGGTGTCGATCATGCCCGCCAGCGGCACGAAATATTGGGTCGTCTTGACGATGAACGCGGCGGCGGCCGGGTCTTTCTCCGTCACCTTTTCGATGGCCGACAGATTGGCCATCTTCATCATGACGGGAGCGTATTCGGCCGGATAGTTGTCGTCGGCGATGACATGGAGCGTCAGCGCCTCTTTCTGCGGCAGGTTCTTCTGGTTGCGGATGTTGCGTACGGCCGAGACGATCTCCTTGGCCAGCTCGAAGCGGGCCAGCAGCGCGGCGTCCTCCGCCTCGGGCTGCGGCATCGGGGCGATGCAGATCGAGTCGCCCTCGGCGCGGGGCGCCAGGTCCTGCCAGATCTCCTCCGTCACGAACGGCATGAACGGATGCAGGGCGCGCATCAGCGCGTCGAAGAAAGCGCGCGTCTGGTCCATCGTCTTGCGGTCGACGGGCCGGCCGTAGGCGGGCTTGACCATCTCAAGATACTGGGCGCTGAAGTCGTCCCAGAAGAGCCGGTAGAGCGTCGTGCAGGCCTCCGAAATGCGGTAGGAGCGGAAATCGTCGGCCACTTCGCGCAGCGTGCGGCCCAGGGCCTGGCGGAACCAGGCTGCGGCCAGCCGGTCGTTCTCGTTCTGCGCCGCCCGGTCGTCCACCGTCCAGCCGTTGACAAGCCGGTAGGCGTTCCATATCTTGTTGCCGAAGTTGCGGCCCTGTTCGCAGAGCGCTTCGTCGAACATCACATCGTTGCCCGCCGACGAGGACATCAGCATGGCCAGGCGCACACCGTCGGCGCCGTACTTGTCGATCAGGTCGAGCGGGTCGGGCGAGTTGCCCAGCTGCTTCGACATCTTGCGGCCGATCTTGTCGCGCACGATGCCCGTGAAATAGACGTTGGCGAAAGGTTTCTCGCCGCGGTATTCGTAGCCGGCCATGATCATGCGGGCCACCCAGAAGAAGATGATGTCGGGGCCTGTCACCAGATCGTCGGTGGGGTAGTAGTAGCGGATTTCGTCGTTGTCGGGGTTGCGGATGCCGTCGAACACCGAGATCGGCCACAGCCACGACGAGAACCACGTGTCCAGCACGTCTTCGTCCTGCCGCAGGTCGCTGAGCTGCAGCGACGTGTCGCCCGACTTGGCCCGCGCTTTCTCCATTGCTTCCTCGGCGGTGAGCGCCACCACGAAACCGCCCTTGGGAAGGTAGTAGGCCGGGATGCGCTGCCCCCACCACAGCTGGCGCGAGATGCACCAGTCCTTGATGTTCTCCATCCAGTGGCGGTAGGTGTTCTTGTATTTCTCGGGCACGAAGCGGATGGCGTCTTCCAGAACGGCCTTGGTCGCCGGCCCGGCCAGCTCCGACATGGAGAGGAACCACTGCATCGAGAGCTTCGGTTCGATGGCTACGCCCGTTCGTTCGGAGTAGCCCACGTTGTTGGTGTACTCCTCGGTCTTTTCGAGCAGACCCGCCGCCGCGAGGTCGCCCTCGATCTTGCGGCGCACGTCGAAACGCTCCTCGCCGACGTACATGCCCACCTTGTCGTTGATGGTGCCGTCGTCGTTGAAGATGTCGATGGTCTCCAGCCCGTATTTCTCGCCCAGCATGTAGTCGTTGACGTCGTGGGCCGGGGTCACCTTCAGCGCGCCCGTGCCGAACTCGATGTCGACGTAGGAGTCGCGGATGACCGGGATCGAACGGCCGACCAGCGGCACGATCACGCGGGCGTCGGCCGGCAGCCATGCGTAGCGCTCGTCGTCGGGGTTGACGCACAGGGCCGTGTCGCCCAGGATGGTCTCGGGACGCGTGGTGGCCACGATGATGTGCTTGTCCGTACCCTCGACCTTATAGCGCAGGTAGTAGAGTTTGCCGTGCGACTCCTTGAAAATCACCTCCTCGTCCGAGAGGGCCGTCTTGGCTGCGGGGTCCCAGTTGACCATGCGCACGCCGCGGTAGATCCTGCCCTTTTCGTAGAGGTCGCAGAAGACGCGCAGCACGCTCTCGGTGCGGGCGTCGTCCATCGTGAAGCAGGTGCGGTCCCAGTCGCACGAGGCGCCCAGCTTGCGCAGCTGCTTGAGGATCACGCCGCCGTACTTCTCTTTCCACTCCCAGGCATGGCGGAGGAACTCTTCGCGCGTGAGCGACGACTTCTCGATCCCCCGCTCGTGCAGCATCGCCACCACCTTGGCCTCCGTGGCGATCGAGGCGTGGTCCATGCCGGGCACCCAGCAGGCGTTCTTGCCCGACATGCGGGCGCGGCGCACCAGCACGTCCTGCAGCGTGTTGTTGAGCATGTGGCCCATGTGGAGCATGCCCGTCACGTTGGGAGGCGGAATGACGATCGTGTAGGGTTCCCGGGCGTCGGGCTCCGAGTGGAAAAGCCGGTGGCCGATCCAGTAGTCGTACCATTTCGTCTCGATCTGCCGGGGTGCGTATTTGTCTGCGATTTGCATGGAGTGTGGGTTTTTCTTTCGGGTTGCGAGGTGCAAAGTTATCAACAATCCGTTAAAGATGAAATAAAATTCCGTAAAAAAACGTTACCTTTGCGCCCGCATATATATTATGATGTAAGCGGTCGCGCCGGTTTGCGCGGCCGGCGGCGCAGGGCCCGCACTGCGACTTTCGGTGCGCAGCCGTTCCCGAAGCGGACCGGATTCGCGCTTGTGGCGGCCGGCCCCTGCGAGCGCGGCGCAAAGTTGCAGGCACGGCTTCCGGCAGGTTGCAGTCCGGAGGACCGATGCGAAAAACAGTGCATTATGAACAAAAAAGATAAAATCCAGAGCGTGGAGACCGACGATGCCGGTCTCTACCCCGAACTTTTCGACGGCAAGCACAAGGTGATTCCCATCGTCACCGGAGGGGACGAGCCGCAGGAGGAGATCGACATCCCCGAGATCATCCCCATCCTCACGCTGCGTTCTTCGGTGCTCTTCCCCGGCGCCATCACCCCCATCACCGTCGGCCGCGACAAGAGCATCTCGCTCGTGCGGGCCGTCAATGCCGACGGCGGCATCCTCGGCGCCGTGCTCCAGCGCGAGAGCGAGGTCGAGGACCCCGCGCCCGACGACATGTACAAGGTCGGCACCGCGGCGCGCATCATCAAGATTCTGGAGATGCCCAACGGCAACCTCACCGTGATACTCAACGGTCTGGAGAAGATCGAGATACGCGAATACGTCTCCACCGAGCCCTATTTCAAGGCCCGGGTCTCGGCCCTGCGCGATACGCAGCCCGACATGACGACCGTGGAGTTCGAGGCGCTCGTCGACTCGATCCGCGATGTGGCGCTCAACATCATCAACATCTCGCCCTCGATGCCCAAGGAGGCGGCGTTCGCCATCAAGAACATCGATTCGAAGCGCGGCATCATCAACTTCATCTGTTCCAACCTGGAGCTCTCCGACGAGGACCGGCAGTCGCTGCTCGAGGCGCCCGGGCTGCTGGCCCGTGCCCGCAAGCTGCTCGAAATCCTCATCCGCGAGCAGCAGCTGGCCGATCTGAAGAACGAAATCCAGGAACGCGTCAAGCAGGAGATCGACAAGCAGCAGCGCGACTACTACCTCCAGCAGCAGATGCGCACCATCCAGGACGAACTGGGCGACGGCGCCGATGCTGACATCGAGAAGATGCGCGAGCAGGCCAAAAAGAAGAACTGGCCGCGCGAGGTGGGCGAGACCTTCGAGAAAGAGTTGCAGAAGGTGGAGCGGCTCAATCCCGCCGTGGCCGAGTATTCGGTGCAGATGACCTACCTCCAGCTGCTGCTCGATCTTCCGTGGAACAACGTCACGCCCGACAACCTCGACCTGCGCTGCGCCCGCGAGCAGCTCGACCGCGACCACTTCGGACTCGACGAGGTCAAGGAGCGTATTCTGGAGCATCTGGCCGTCATCAAGCTCAAGGGCGACCTCAAGTCGCCGATTCTCTGCCTCTACGGCCCTCCGGGCGTCGGCAAGACGTCGTTGGGCAAGTCCGTCGCCGCGGCGCTCGACCGCAAGTTCGGGCGCATCTCGCTCGGCGGTCTGCACGACGAATCGGAGATCCGCGGCCACCGGCGCACCTACATCGGCGCCATGCCGGGCCGCATCATCCAGACGATCAAGCGCTGCGGTTCGTCCAATCCGGTCATCATCCTCGACGAGGTCGACAAGGTGACCGTCTCGAGCCACGGCGACCCTTCCAGCGCCTTGCTGGAGGTCCTCGACCCGGAGCAGAACACCACGTTCCACGACAACTACCTCGACATGGAGTACGACCTCTCCAAGGTCCTCTTCATCGCTACGGCCAACAACATCGCCAACATCGCGCCGGCGCTGCGCGACCGCATGGAGATGATCAACATCGCCGGCTATCTCATGGAGGAGAAGGTGCGCATCGCGCTGGACCACCTCCTGCCCAAGCAGCGCGAGGCTCATGGCATCAAGGAGCAGGAACTCACGCTCACGCCCGCGCTGGTCGGGCAGATCATCTCCGGATATACCCGCGAGGCGGGCGTCCGTTCGCTCGACAAGCATCTGGCCAAAATCGCCCGGGCGCGTGCCAAGCAGATCGCCTTCGACGAGGCTTTCGCTCCCGAGCTCACGGCCAAGGACGTCGAAACCATCCTCGGCATGCCCAAGTTCCTGCGCGAGGAGTACGAGGTGGGCGGCATGATCGGCGTGGTCACCGGACTGGCCTGGACCGAGGTGGGCGGCGACATCCTCTACATCGAGTCGGTGCTTACGCCCGGCAAGGGCCGCATCAATCTCACGGGCAACCTCGGCGACGTCATGAAGGAGTCGGCCACCATCGCCCACGAGTGGGTCATGGCCCACCATGCCGAACTGGGCATCGATCCGTCGATGTTCGAAAAACACGACATCAACATCCATGTGCCCGAGGGCGCCATTCCCAAGGACGGTCCGTCGGCCGGCATCACCATGGTCACCTCCATCGTCTCGGCCTATACAGGCCGCAAGGTCCGGGAGCGCATCGCCATGACCGGCGAAACCACCTTGCGCGGGCGCGTGATGCCCGTCGGCGGCGTCAAGGAGAAGATTCTGGCCGCCAAGCGTGCCGGCATCGATACGCTGATTCTCTCCGAGGAGAACCGCAAGGACATCGCTGAGATCAAACCCGAGTACATCGAGGGGCTGACGTTCCACTATGTGCGCACCAACGACGACGTGCTGGCGCTGGCGCTGGAAGCAAGGTGAAAGGTGAAAGGTGAAAAGCATTCGCCGGAGCCATGGAAAAGCCGCGATTCTGAATTGTGAGATATGAATTTTTTAGCCATCATTCCCGCCCGCTACGCTTCGACGCGGTTTCCCGGCAAACCGCTGGCCCTGCTGGGCGGCAAGCCGGTCATCCGGCGCGTCTATGAGCAGGTCGTCCGGGTGCTGGACGATGCCGTGGTCGCCACCGACGACGAGCGCATCCGCGATGCGGTTCTGGAGTTCGGCGGCCGGGTCGAAATGACCTCCCCCGACCACCGCAGCGGCACGGACCGCTGCCGCGAAGCCTATGACAAGGTCTGCGCGCGCGAAGGACGGGTCTACGATGCCGTTATCAACGTGCAGGGCGACGAGCCTTTCATCCACCCGTCGCAGCTCGAAACCGTCATGCGCTGTTTCGACGATCCCGCGACCGATATCGCCACCCTCGTCAAGCCTTTTTCCGGGGCCGACGGGTTGGCCGCGCTGGAGAATCCCAATTCGCCCAAGGTGGTTCTCGACGCGCAGTCGCGGGCGCTCTGTTTTTCGCGTTCGGTCATTCCCTATCTGCGGGGCGTGCCGCGCGAGGAGTGGCTGGAGCGGCATACTTTCTACAAGCATATCGGACTCTACGCTTTCCGGTCCGAGGTTCTGCGGGCCGTCACGGCGCTGCCGCAGTCGCCGCTCGAACTGGCCGAGTCGCTCGAACAGCTGCGGTGGCTTGAGAACGGGTACCGCATCGGCGTGGGTATCTCCGACCGGGAGACCGTCGGGATCGACACCCCCGAAGACCTCGCCCGGGCCGAGGAGTTTCTTCAAAGTGAAAAGTGACAGGTGAAAAGCGGAGACGGAAATGCCTTTCACCTTTCAATTTTAACCTTTTACCTATGATAAAGTTCATCGCCGGTCCCTGCGTCATCGAGTCGGCCGAGTTGCTCGACACGGTCGCCGAACGCCTGACGGCCATCAACCGCCGTCTGGGCACCCGCATCATCTTCAAGGCTTCGTTCGACAAGGCCAACCGCACGTCGCTCGGGTCGTTCCGCGGTCCCGGCATCGACAAGGGGTTGCAGATGCTCGCCGACGTGCGCGCCAAATGGGGGCTGGAGCTCCTCACCGACATCCACGAGGCCTGGCAGGCCGAACCGGCCGGCCAGGTGGTCGACGTGTTGCAGATTCCCGCTTTCCTCTGCCGGCAGACCGATCTGCTGGTGGCCGCGGCGAAGACCGGCAAAACCGTCAATATCAAGAAAGCGCAGTTCCTTTCGGGCGCCGACATGCGCTATCCCTACGAAAAGGCGCTCGAATCCGGCGCTTCCGAAATCTGGCTCACCGAGCGCGGCAACAGCTTCGGCTACAACAATCTGGTCGTCGATTTCCGCAACATTCCCGACATGCTCGCCATCGCGCCTACGGTGATCATGGACTGCACCCACTCCGTGCAGCGTCCCGGTGCAGCCAACGGCACCACGGGCGGCAACCGCGAGTTCGTGCCCGCCATGGCCCGTGCGGCCAAGGCTTTCGGTGCCGGCGGTTTCTTCTTCGAGGTGCACCCCGATCCCGACCGCGCCAAGAGCGACGGTCCCAACATGCTGCGTCTCGACGACCTCGAAGCGCTGGTCGCCGAACTGATCCGCTAATCCGACTTAATTGCGCGAAGCAATGACCGATACGACCAAAAAACAGATTCTCGATGTGGCCCGCAAGGCCATCCGTACCGAGATGGAGGCGCTGCGCCATCTCGAGGAGACCCTCGGCGACGAATTCGCCGCTGCGGTCGAACTGATTCTTGCCTGCCGCGGCAAGTGCATCATCACGGGCATGGGCAAATCCGGTCTCGTGGGGCGCAAGATCGCGGCTACGCTCGCATCGACCGGCACGCCGAGCTTCTTCCTCCATCCCGGCGAGGCTTTCCACGGCGACCTGGGCATGATTTCGCCCGACGACATCGTCGTGGCGCTCTCCTATTCGGGCGAGACCGACGAGATCCTCAAGATCGTGCCTTTCATCCACTCCAACGGCAACAAACTCGTCTCCATGACGGGCAATCCCGAGTCGGCGCTGGCCAAGAATTCCGACATCCACCTCAACGTCGGAGTCAAGGAGGAGGCCTGCATCCTGCACCTCGCGCCCACGACCTCGACCACGGCGCAGATCGCCATGGGCGACGCGCTGGCCGTCTCGCTCATGCGGATGCGCAACTTCACGAGCGTCGATTTCGCGCGCCTGCATCCCGGCGGCAGCCTCGGACGGCGTCTGCTGATGACCGTCGGCAATGTCATGCGCTCGCACGACCTGCCCGTCGTGGCGCCCGACTGTCCCGCTGCGGAGATGATCCACGCCATTTCGAAAGGTGGCCTTGGGCTGATCGTCGTTTGTCGCGGCGACCGCATCGAAGGCATCGTCACCGACGGCGACGTGCGCCGCGCCATGGAGTCGCGGCGTGCGGAGTTTTTCAACATCGTGGCCGCCGACATCGCCACGCCCGCTCCCAAAAGCATCGCCGCTTCCGAAAAACTGATCGAGGCCGAGAAGATGATGACCCGCAACAAGGTCACTTCGCTGCTGGTCACCGGCGACGACGGCAAGCTCCAGGGAGTCATCCAGATTTACGACATCAAGTTGTAGTTTTTAGGGACGCTTCCCGGTTCGGCGTCCGGCAGTTTCCGCCTCGGAGTGGCAAGGGTCACGGTTCTTGCCAGAGAGGTGGTAGATTCTGCAATCCGCTGGCGGCGCAATGGCGCGGGAGGGTAAAAGGGATTGTCCAGTTTCTTGCGGTTGTTTGCCACCGGTTTTTGTCGGTTTTGCAATTCGTGGAATTGCGTTGTTTGCAGTCGTTTTTTCGGAGATTGCTATTTGCAATTCAAGAATTGCGCGAGCCGCAGTCTCCCAACGTAGAGACTCGCCGCTTCGGCTTTCGCCGGGCTCACCCCCGCAGGCTGCGTTCGCTTCGTTCAGAAAGAGCGCAGGTTCGCAGGCTTGGATTCAAATTCTGTCTCAGCCGGCCGCAGAAGCATTCGTGCCGAAGCCGGCGGGGCGAGCCCCGTTAAGAACGGGGATTTGTAAATTCTGCGAGCCTCCGCAGGGCGGGGCGGGCCTATTTTCCGGTGCCGGCTTCGTGGTGCGAACCGGCGTGGGCCAGGATGGTGTCGGTCAGGGCCCGGATGATCGAATTCTTCACATAGGTGCGCCGCACGGCGATGGCTATCTTGCGCGACGTGGCTCCCTTGGCCAGCATCTTCAGCCGGTCCCGCCGCTCGGCGGGGATGTATTCCACGGCCATCTCCGGAATGACGGTCAGGCACGACGTGCAGTCGACGATGCGCATCAGCGTCTCCAGCGAACCCGATTCGAAGGTGTAGTGGGCCGGCATGCTGCGGCGCGCCTGGCACAGCTCGATGATCTGGTCGCGCATGCAGTTGCCCGGGCTCAGAATCACCAGATCCTTCAGGTCGATGTCTTCGATGCGGATGTTCTGCCGTTCGTAGAGCGGGTTTTCCGGCGACACGTAGGCGAAGAAGCGGTCGTTGAACAGCTCCTGTTCGAGAATCCCCTCGCCGCACGTCCCGCTCGCCACCAGCGCCGCGTCGATGCGGTCGCGCTTGAGCGCCTCGACGATCTCCGAAGTCACCATCTCCGAAATCTCCAGCTCCACCTTGGGGTAGTCGCGCACGAAGGCCGGGATGAACTTGTGCAGCAGGTAGGGCGCGATGGTCGGAATGACGCCCAGGCGCAGTTTTCCGGCCGTCTCGCCTTTGAGTTCCGCCACGGCTTCCTTGATGTAGTTGTAGGCGGCAAGGGTGTTGCGCGCCTGCTCCAGCACCACTTCGCCCGCTTCGGTCGGGATGACCGGTTTCTTCGAGCGGTCGAGCAGCACTACGCCCAACTCTTCTTCGAGCGCCTTCACCTGCATGCTCAGCGAGGGTTGGGTCACGAAACAATGTTCCGCGGCAAGCGAGAAACTCCCGCAGTTGGCCACCGCCAGGAGGTATTCGAGCTGAATGATGGTCATAATGGAAGTCTATTTTCGTGGACGAAAGTATAAAAAAAAACGATATTCGGCAACTTTTTTAGGTCGCACACGCGCTTTTTCGTAAGTTTGTGCGTGTTTAGTTCCGGGCGGAAGCGGTTGTTTCCCGCTTCGGGGCACCGGTGGCGTGCGGATTTGCGCGGACCGCAGCCTTTGTGCTGCGGCGGTCTGTCGGGATTCGCTTCGCCGGCCGAAAATATCAACGTAGAAAGCAAGATGAATCTATGGGCAAAATAATCCTTACCGGCGACCGTCCTACGGGCCGTCTCCATCTGGGCCATTACGTGGGGTCGCTGCGCCGTCGCGTCGAGTTGCAGAACTCCGGCGAATTCGAGAAGATCTTCATCATGATCGCCGATGCCCAGGCCCTCACCGACAACGCCGACAATCCCGAGAAGGTGCGGCAGAACGTCATCGAAGTGGCTTTGGACTACCTCTCCGCGGGGCTCGATCCCGAGCGCTCCACGCTTTTCGTGCAGTCGCAGGTTCCGGAGTTGTGCGAACTGGCGTTCTATTACATGAATCTGGTCACCGTGCAGCGGCTCCAGCGCAATCCGACGGTCAAGGCCGAGATTCAGATGCGCGGGTTCGCCGAAAGCGCCGTCGAGGGCGATACGGCCCAGCGGCAGGGCATTCCCGTGGGTTTCTTCACCTATCCCATCAGCCAGGCTTCTGACATCACGGCTTTCCGCGCCACCACGGTGCCCGCCGGCGAGGACCAGGAACCCATGATCGAGCAGACGCGCGAGATCGTCCACAAGTTCAATTCGGTATACGGGCCTACGCTCGTCGAGCCCGAGATCCTGCTGCCCGACAACGCGGCGTGCATGCGTCTGCCGGGCACCGACGGCAAGGCCAAGATGTCCAAATCGCTGGGCAACTGCATCTATCTTTCCGATACGGCCGACGAACTGAAGAAGAAGGTCATGGGCATGTATACCGACCCCGACCACCTGCGGGTCGAGGACCCCGGCAAGGTCGAGGGCAACACGGTTTTCACCTACCTCGATGCTTTCTGCCGCCCCGAGCACCTCGCCGAGTTCCTGCCCGACTATGCGTCGCTCGACGAGCTGAAGGCGCATTACCGGCGCGGCGGTCTGGGCGACGTGAAGGTCAAGAAACTGCTGATCGCCGTGCTCAACCGGACGCTCGATCCCATCCGCGAGCGGCGCCGCTACTACGAAAGCCGCATCGAGGAGGTCTATGCCATGTTGGAGGAGGGTTCGGCCCGCGCCCGCGCCGCTGCCGCCGCCACGCTCGACGACGTGCGCAGCGCCATGAAGATAAACTACTTCGGCGACAAGGAGCTGATCGCTTCGCAGGCCAAGGCCTATGCCGAGAAAATTCACAATTCATAATTCACGAGTTGCAATTTCGCCGGCATCCGTGGTGCGGGTGCCGGACGGTTGGTAAAAAGGGTGAATTTTGAATTCTCAATTCTGAATTCAGGAAAAATGCGTCTCCGCACCGAACGTCTCTACACCTATTTCCTCCACCTTACGCGGAGGCTCTCCACCCGCCAGGTGATGATGCTGCTCGCCGTGTTGGTCGGTGCGCTGGCCGGTGCGGCCACCTATTTGTTCGAGGTGCTGCTTTACGCCATCAAGGGCGGGTTGACGCGGTGGTTCCCGGTCGAGAGCGGCCATCCGCTTTTTCTGATCTATCCTGTCGTCGGTATCGTTCTGGCCACGCTTTTTGTCCGTTATATCGTCCGCGACAACATTTCCGAGGGCGTCACGCGCGTGTTGCAGGCCATGTCGAGCAAGAATTCGCGCATCGCCCGCCACAACTGCTGGACTTCGGTGGTCGGCGGCGCCACCACCATCGGATTCGGCGGTTCGGTGGGCCCCGAGGCCCCCATCGTGCTGACCGGAGCCGCCATCGGCTCCAACGTCGGCAAACTTTTCCGGCTCAACTACAAGCACACCACGCTGCTGCTCTGCTGCGGCGCCGGAGCCGCCATCGCCGCCATCTTCAAGGCGCCGATCACCGGCATCGTCTTCGTGCTCGAAATCCTGATGCTCGACATCACGGCCGCTTCGGTCATCCCGCTGCTGATCGCCTCCATCACGGCCACCACCATGGCGTTCATGCTGCGCGATTTCGATCCCATCCTGGCCGTCACGCTCAAGCCCCAGGACGCTTTCGAGTTGTGGCAGATTCCGCTTTTCATCTTGCTGGGCATCTGCTGCGGGCTTATGTCGTGGTACTTCACCTCCATGAATTCGCGCGTCGGCACCTTCTTCAAGGGGCTCGACCGGCAGTACAAGAAGTGGATCGCCGGCGGTGCCCTGCTCGGCGTGCTGATCTTCATCTTCCCACCGCTCTACGGTGAGGGTTACGAGGGCATCACTTCGCTCATGCACGGCCATCCCGAGGCGCTGTTCGACAATTCGTTCTTCTACGCGTTCCGCAACATCGACTGGGTGGCCATCCTGTTCGTCATCGCCATCATGTTCTTCAAGGTCATCGCCATGTCGGCCACCAACGCCGCGGGCGGCGTCGGCGGTACTTTCGCGCCGTCGCTCTTCGTCGGCGCCTTCACCGGTGCGGCACTGGCCCTCACGTGCAACGTCCTTTTCGACTGGCAGGTGTCGCTCGTGTCGTTCACGCTCGTGGGCATGGCCGGCGTCATGGCCGGCGTCATGAACGCCCCGCTCACCTCCATTTTCCTCATCGCCGAGTTGTCGAACGGCTACGGACTCTTCATCCCGCTGATGATCACGGCCTGCATCTCGTTCGCCGTGGGCTACTGGCTCGACCCCGATTCGATCTACACCAAGCAGCTGCGCCTGCGGGGCGAGCTGCTCACCCACGACAAGGACCAGTCGGTCTTCGTCTTTCTGAAGCTCGACGAGCTGATGGAGACCGACTTCATCCGCATCCGCCAGCGCATGACTTTGGGCGACCTGGTGCACATCATCTCCAGCGCCCGGCGCAACATCTTCCCCGTCATCGACGAGTTCGGACGCCTCTTGGGCGTCGTGCAGCTCGACGACCTGCGCGAAGACATGTTCAAGCGCGAGAAGTACGGCCATCCCGTCACCGACTACATGATCCAGCCGCCCGACCGCATCCTCGAGCACGAGTCTATCCAGAGCATCCTGCCCAAGTTCGAGGACAAGCACACGTGGATGCTGCCCGTGGTCGACAAGCAGGGACGCTACCTCGGTTTCATCTCCAAGTCGCGGATCCTCAACGCCTACCGCGAGCAGCTGGTCAAGATCCAGCAATGACCGGCGGCCCGGTCGGCCGGGCGAAGCCTTTTTTCGGTTCGTTGCGTTTCGGGCGGGCGGTAGGAATTGTAATGCTTATCTGTAATAATGTCCGTCTGCCGTTTTTTTGCGGCTCTCGGAGCCGCGCGGGCCGCAGCCTCCCCCGGCGGAGGCCCGCAACCGTCCGCCTGTCGCCGGGCGTGCCCCGCAGGCTGCGGTCCGTCGACCAACAAACCGAATACGGAGTCGAACAGGGTATGCTTGCGGATAAGCATGGAGTGATATATTCGTTTTCAACCTTATACTTTGTCAGTCATGCAGGATGTTTGGTCCGACGAACTCGACTGCGCCGTGACGGTGTGCGACACCGACGGCGTGGTGATCTACCAGAACGGCCGTTCGCGCGAGGTGAACGGCGGGATGCAGGGCAAGTCGCTGATTCCGTGTCATAACGAACGTTCGCGGACCATCATCCGGCGTTTGCTGGACGAAGGCGGCCGCAACGTCTACACGATCGAGAAGAAGGGCGTGCGCAAATTGATCTACCAGACCGTCTGGCGCCGGGAGGGCCGGGTGTGCGGACTGGTCGAGTACTCGATGGAGATCCCGTCCGAAATGCCTCACTATGTCCGCGGATAATTCGGGCGCCCGAAGCGTTCGATTGCTCCGATGGATGACGTTTATTCTTTTGTTTCTGTCATGAACGACCTTGAAAGAATGCGTGCGGGAGAATGGCTCTACGCCATCACTCCCGAGATCGGCTCGGCATTGCGCTACGCCGAAGAATTGTGTTTCCAGCTCAACGGACTGGCGCCGGGCCGGCGCGAGGAGCGCGATGCCGTGGTCCGCCGTCTTTTCGGACGCGTCGGCCGGAACTGCATCCTCCACAGCCCGTTCCATTGCGATTTCGGCACGCAGATAACGATCGGCGACGATTTCGTGGGCAATTTCAACCTCACGATCCTCGATGAAGCCCCCGTTACCATCGGCGACCATGTCTTCATCGGCCCCAACGTGGGTATCTACACTGTCAACCATGCTCTGCTGCCCGACCAGCGCAATGCCGGTCTGATGCGTTCGCTGCCCGTGACGATCGGCAGCAATGTCTGGATCGGCGGCAATGTCGTCATCACCCAGGGCGTCGCCATCGGCGAAGGCAGCGTGGTGGGGGCCGGCAGCGTCGTCACGCGCGACATCCCTGCCGGAGTCGTCGCTTGCGGCAATCCCTGCCGGGTTCTCCGGCCCGTTACGGATGCCGACCGTGTGGCCATGGGGCCGCAGTAGGTCGTTCGGTGCTGGAATCGACAAGATTGTCCGCCGACCCTTTTGGCGCTCAAAATCGCGCCGGTGTTCGGCCGGCAGGTCGAAGAGATGTTCCAACTCGAAGACGAGGATCGACGGGCCGGCCGGGTGCAGGCCCGATGCAGAAACCGATGCCCCCAAAGGGCGTCGGTTTCGTGCGTTGTTCGGCGAATGCGCGTGCTGTGCGACGAAACGAGCGGCGGTCGGCTTGAGCTGCGGGCAAGTCCGCTGCTGCGTTAGCGCCGCCCGGCTTTTCGTTGGGTTCGGGGTGTGCCTGAACGGGAAGAACCGTATGAATAGGAGCCCTTTCGTTATGAATTGTGAATTCTTCTTCCTATCTTTGCAAGGTTATAGATAGATATTGAAGATTATGGAGAAGCTGATCGATACGATCGTCGGTGCGATTGAAGATAAAAAAGGTAAGAATATTGTATCGCTCGACCTCTCGGGATTCGACGGGGCGATCTGCTCGGCGTTCGTGGTGTGCAACGCCGATTCCACCACGCAGGTGGCGGCCATCGCCGCAGGCATCGAGGAGAAGGTGCAGCAGACCTTGGGCGAGAAGCTTTGGCGCATCGAGGGCCAGCAGAGCGCGCTGTGGATCGCCATGGACTATGTGGACGTGGTGGTGCACATCTTCCAGACCGATCTGCGCGAATTCTATCGCCTGGAGGAGTTGTGGGCCGATGCGCCGCTGACCCGCTACGAATACGAAGAGTAAGACGGTTATGGTACGTAAGAACAAGAACGATAACAACAGGAAAAAGCCCGGCGGGCTGCCGCGGCCCTCGATCTGGTGGATCTACGGGCTGGTCGGAGCGTTCATCTGCGGGTGGTATCTTTTCGGCGAAAGCAGCGAAGCTCCGTTGGAGAGCGACTGGTCGACCGTCGGGGAGATGGTCGGCAAGGGCGACGTGGCCCGGATCACGATCGTCAACCGAGACCGTGCCGAGGTCTATCTCACGGAGGAGGCTGCGCCACGTTACCGGCAGGATACGACCGGCAATTTCCGCCGTCTGCCCGAGCGGGGGCCTCAGCTGTACTTCACGATCGGTTCGGTGGATTCGTTCCGCGAGGATCTCAAAGCCGCCGAGACGGAGTCGGGACAGGCTGTCCCCGTGGTCTACGAAAACAAGACCAACGAGTGGACCAACGTGTTGGTCAACCTCCTGCCGTGGGTGCTCATCATCGGCGTATGGTTCCTCATCATGCGGTCGATGTCGCGCGGTGCGGGCGGAGGCGCCGGGGGCGGCATCATGAACGTGGGCAAGGCCAAGGCGCAGGTATTCGACAAGAACAACGCACGCCGTGTGACTTTCAAGGACGTGGCCGGTCTGGAGGAGGCCAAGGTCGAGATCATGGAGATCGTCGATTTCCTCCGCAAGGCCGACAAATACAGGGAGTTGGGCGCCAAGATTCCGAAGGGCGCCCTGCTGGTGGGTCCTCCGGGTACGGGCAAGACGCTGCTGGCCAAGGCCGTGGCCGGCGAGGCCAACGTGCCGTTCCTCTCGATTTCGGGTTCGGATTTCGTGGAGATGTTCGTCGGCGTGGGCGCTTCGCGCGTGCGCGACCTTTTCGAGCAGGCCAAGCAGAAGGCGCCCTGCATCGTCTTCATCGACGAGATCGACGCCATCGGCCGGGCCCGCGGCAAGAACGCCGGGTTCTCGGGCAACGACGAGCGGGAAAACACGCTCAACCAGCTGCTTACGGAGATGGACGGTTTCCAGACCAACACGGGCGTCATCGTCCTGGCGGCAACCAACCGGGCCGACATCCTCGACAAGGCGCTGATGCGCGCCGGCCGCTTCGACCGGCAGATCGAGGTGGGACTGCCCGACGTGAAGGAGCGCGAGGAGATTTTCGCCGTCCATCTGCGGCCGCTGAAACTCGATCCGGCGCTCGACCGTTCGTTCCTGGCGCGTCAGACGCCCGGATTTTCGGGCGCCGACATCGCCAACGTCTGCAACGAAGCGGCGCTGATCGCAGCGCGGCACAATAAGAAATACGTCGCCAAGGAGGATTTCCTGGCGGCCATCGACCGCATCATCGGCGGTCTGGAGCGCAAGAACAAGATCATCACCGACGAGGAGAAGCGCGTGATCGCCTATCACGAGGCGGGCCATGCGACCGTGAGCTGGATATTGGAGAATGCCAGCCCGCTCATCAAGGTGACGATCATCCCGCGCGGCAAGGCACTGGGGGCGGCGTGGTACCTGCCCGAAGAGCGGCAGATCACCACGCGCGAGCAGATGATGGACGAGCTGGCCGCCACGCTGGGCGGCCGCGTGGCGGAGCAGCTCACCTTCGGCGAGATGTCGACGGGAGCGCTCAACGATCTGGAGCGGGCGACGAAACAGGCCTATGCGATGGTCGCCTATTACGGCATGAGCGAGGAGGTGGGCACCCTGTCGTTCTACGACTCGACGGGGCAGAGCGATATGGCGCTGACCAAGCCCTATTCGGAGCGGACAGCCCAGCAGATCGACGCCGAGTCGCGGCGCCTGATCGACCGGGCCTATGCGATGGCCGAGCAGGTGCTGCGCGACCATGCGGCCGGTGTCGAACAGCTGGCCGAGCTGCTGCTGGAGCGCGAGGTGGTCTTCACGGAGGATGTGGAACGCATCTTCGGCAAACGCAAGAAGGACATCGAGCGCGAACGCCGCGAAGCCGAAAAGGCCGCCCGGGAGCAGGCGGAGAAGAAGTCCGCACGCAAGACCGCAGCCGGAGCGCAGGCTTCCGCCGATGAAAAAGGCGGGGCGACGAAGCCCGAGGTAAAGAAATCCGCGGCGAAGAAGTCCGGCGGCGCAGCTCCTGCGAAACGTGCGGAAACTGCGAACCAAGGGGCGGCGGCCGACGTTGCGGCGGCATCCGGGCCGGCGCGCAGACGGCGGACGTCCAAATCCGGAAATGCTGCGGGAACCACTGCGGCAGATGCAGCCGCGAAGACCTCGGCAGCCGGAAAAACGGCGGCCGGGCGGTCTTCCCGACCCCGAAAACCGAAAACGGCGGACAAGGGCGATGCCCCGACCCCGACCAAATAACGATCGAACTGCTAACCTGAATCGGAATCATGACGGAAGATAGGAAAAACCTGATGACGCGTACGCTCAGCGGCGCAGTGCTGGCGGTGGCCATAGTAGGCAGTCTGCTCTGGTCGCCGTGGAGCTTCGGCGCCGTGCTGGCGCTGCTCGTCGCGGGCGGCATGTACGAATTCTACGCATTGGCCGAAAAACGGGGCTCCCGGCCCCAGCGGGTGCTGGGCATTGCCGTTGCACTGGCGCTTTTCGGGCTCAACGCCGTGGTGACGCGCGGTGTGGCCGGAATCGGTTTCGAATCGGCGCTGCTGGCGTCTCTTGCGTTGCTGCTGTTGATGGTGCCGGTGCTCCTCGTCTGCGAACTCTACCGCAAGAACGACGATCCTATGGCGGCGGTCGGTACGACGCTCCTGGGTATTCTCTACGTTGTGCTGCCGATGATCTGCCTTTTCCACATCGCCTCCGCAGGCGGAAAGGGCTGGGATTGGAACCCCCGGGCAGCTCTCGGTTACATCTTGATTATCTGGGCCAACGACGTCTTCGCCTACCTCGTGGGCAGGAAGCTGGGGCGCCACAAGCATTTTTCGCGTCATTCGTCCAACAAGTCGTGGGAGGGTTTCTTCGGCGGCGTGGCGGGTGCCGTGGCCGTGGGTCTGGCGGCCGCATGGTGGTTCGGCGGCAACCTGTGGGCCTGGGGCGGACTGGCTCTCGTGGCTGCTGCAACGGGCGTGTTGGGCGATCTGACCGAATCGATGTTCAAGCGGGCCGCCGCCGTCAAGGATTCGGGCGATCTGATGCCCGGCCACGGCGGGGTGCTCGACCGTTTCGACGCCGTGCTGCTCTCGGCGCCTTTCGTGGCGGTCTATCTGCTGTTGTGCCGTTACGTTTTCGACGTCGCTCTCTTTTGCTGAACTGCTAAACCTAACGCTTCATGAGAATAAATAAGGAAGGCTACAAAATCATCTTCGTTTCGCTCGTCGTCTGTGCATTGATCTGGGGCAGCTTCTATGCGCTGTGGATCTGCCGCTGGCAGACGACCTTCATCTGGACCAGCGTGATCTTCTTCATGGCGCTGTGGCTCTTCGTCGTGGCGTTTTTCCGCGAGCCGCGCCGCGTGCGCATCCATGACAACGATCTGGTCTTCGCGCCGTGCGACGGCCGTGTGGTGGTGACGGAACGGGTGCGCGATGATGAGTATCTGCACGAGGAGATGCTGCAGATTTCGATCTTCATGTCGATCACCAACGTCCACATGAACTGGGTGCCCGTCGCCGGCGAGGTGGAGTATTTCAAATACCATCCGGGCCGTTTTCTGGTGGCCTGGCATCCCAAGTCGTCGACCGAGAACGAGCGGACCACCACCGTGGTGCGCATGGCTTCGGGGCAGAAGGTGCTGTTCCGCCAGATCGCGGGGCTGATCGCCCGCCGCATCGTCTCCTACATGAAGGAGGGACACGCCGTGGAGCAGAACAGCGTCTGCGGCTTCATCAAGTTCGGTTCGCGCGTGGACGTGCTGATCCCCAAGAACAGCGAGTTGCTGGTGGAAATAGGCGATGCGACCGTCGGTTCGCAGACGCCCATCGCCCGGTTGCCCAAAAAGGCGTGACGCATGACGATGACGCCTCAGACCGTGCTGCGTTTTCTCGCCGGTGCCGCCGTGGCGGCCGGCGTGCTCTTCATCGTGTGGTATTTCTCGGCGATCGTCGGCTATATCCTCGTCTCGGCCGTGCTGGCCGTCATCGGCCGGCCGTTGGTGGGGCGCTTGGCAGCCCTGCATGCCGGCAAGTGGCGCGTGCCGCGTCCGTTGGCGGCGCTGGTCACGCTGATCGTGATATGGACCGTCGCCGCGGTGCTCTGTTCGCTCTTCGTGCCCCTTGTCTTCAACAAGATCAACCAGTTGGCCGAAGTCGACTTCGGTGCCGTCTTCAACAGCATCGGCGAGCCCATCGCCCGGGCTCAGCACAGGGTCCAGGAGTTGTTCGCCTTGTCCGAAAGTTCGTTCTCGCTCTCCGAGGAGCTCTCCTCGGCGCTGCCGCGGCTGCTCGATCTCGATTCGCTGAACACGCTTTTCTCGTCGATCATCGGGATGCTGTTTTCTTCGGTCATCGCCATCTTTTCGATTTCGTTCATCACGTTCTTCTTCCTCAAGGAGGACGATCTGTTCTATACGATGGTCACGGCCGTATTCCCCGAGCGCTACCATGACAACATTACGCGGGCGCTCGATTCGGTGACGCTGCTGTTGGGCCGCTACTTCACCGGTATCCTGGCCGAGAGCCTCTTGTTGATGATCGCCGTGTCGCTGGCGATGATGGCTTTCGGGATGCCGGGCGCCGACGCCTGCTTCATCGGGCTGGTGATGGGCGTGATGAATGTCGTGCCCTATGCCGGACCGCTGATCGGCGGCGTGATTTCGGTTTTCGTGGGCATCGTGACGCCCATCGAAGGCGCAACGGTGGGGCACACGGCGTTCATCATCGTTTTTACGTTGCTTGCAATCAAGGGAATGGACGATTTCGTACTCCAGCCGTCGCTCTATTCGGAGCGTGTCAAGGCCCACCCGCTGGAGATCTTCCTGGTTATTCTGGTAGCCGGTTCGCTGGCCGGAATCTGGGGCATGCTTCTGGCCATTCCTTCCTACACGGTGCTGCGCGTCTTCGCCAAGGAGTTCTTCTCGCAGTTTGCGCTGGTGCGGCGTCTGACGGAGAAGATATGAGCGCACCGGTCGTCATAGAGGGGATCGTGGCGCACGGCCGCAGGCTGGGGCGCGAACTGGGGTTCCCGACGGCCAATCTGCCGGCCGGGGCCGATGCGCCGGCCGAAGACGGAGTCTACGCCTCGGAGGCTGAGGTGGACGGCGTGCGCTACCGGGCCATGTCGAACCTGGGCAGCAACCCCTCGGTCGGCGGCCGCGAACGCAGGCTCGAAACCCATCTGTTCGGCTTCGAGGGTTCGCTCTACGGGCGGCGTCTGCGGGTGCGTCTGCTGCGGAGGATACGCGACGAGCGGCGCTTCGACTCGGTGGAGGAGCTGCGCGCGCAGATCGAAAAGGATAAGGAACACATATTAAAGCTACTGTAAACCATGTTTTTGGACAACGCTTTGCCCTACAAGGTCGCCGACATGTCGCTGGCCGAATGGGGCCGCAAGGAGATCGCCGTTTCGGAGTACGAAATGCCGGGTCTGATGGCCGTGCGCCGCAAATACGGCCCGCAGAAACCGCTGAAAGGGGTGCGCATCATGGGCTCGCTCCACATGACCATCCAGACGGCCGTGCTGATCGAAACGCTCGTCGAACTGGGCGCCGAGGTGCGCTGGTGCTCGTGCAACATTTTCTCGACGCAGGACCATGCCGCCGCCGCCATTGCCGCCGCGGGGGTTCCCGTCTTCGCGTGGAAAGGCGAGACGCTGCCGGAATACTGGTGGTGCACCGCCATGGCGCTGTCGTTTCCGGGCGGCAAGGGCCCCCAGCTTATCGTGGACGACGGCGGCGACGCCACCCTGCTCATTCACAAGGGATACAAGGCCGAAAACGATGCTTCGACGCTCGACGTGGAGCCCTCGTCCTACGAGGAGAGCGTGATTCTCGACACCTTGCGGCAGCTGTTGGCCGAAGACGGCGACAAATGGCACCGCACCGTGGCCGAATGGCGCGGCGTGAGCGAGGAGACGACCACGGGCGTACACCGCCTTTACCGCATGATGGAGGAGGGCGAACTGCTCGTGCCGGCCATCAACGTCAACGATTCGTGCACCAAGTCGAAGTTCGACAACCTCTACGGCTGCCGCGAGTCGCTGGCCGACGGCATCAAGCGCGCAACGGACGTCATGATCGCCGGCAAGGTGGTCGTGGTGTGCGGCTACGGCGATGTGGGCAAGGGCTGTGCGCGGTCGATGCGCTCGTACGGCGCCCGGGTCATCGTCACGGAGATCGACCCCATCTGCGCCTTGCAGGCGGCCATGGAGGGCTTCGAGGTGAAGAGCGTGGAGAGCGCTCTGGCCGAGGGCAACATCTATGTGACCTGCACGGGCAACTGCGACATCATCACGCTGGAACACATGGAGCGCATGCGCGACCAGTCCATCGTCTGCAACATCGGCCATTTCGACAACGAGATCCAGATGGACCGGCTCGAAAAGTCGGGCGCCGCGAAGACCAACATCAAGCCGCAGGTCGACAAGTATACTTTCGCCGACGGTCATTCGATCTTCGTTCTGGCCGAGGGCCGTCTGGTCAATCTGGGCTGCGCCACGGGCCATCCGTCGTTCGTTATGTCGAACTCCTTCACCAACCAGTGCCTCGCTCAGATGGAGTTGTGGCAGAAAAAGCTGGAAGTAGGCGTCTATCGTCTGCCCAAACACCTCGACGAGGAGGTGGCGCGGCTTCATCTGGACAACCTCGGCGTCGAGCTTACGCACCTGACTCCCAAGCAGGCCGACTATATCGGTGTGCCCGTAGAGGGACCTTTCAAGGCCGACCACTACCGGTATTAAATCCGGGTGAAAGGTGAAAGGTTAAAGGTGAAAAGCAGGGCAGAGACCGCTGTTTATGAATGCTTTCTGAACGGTTGTCGGCTATTCATCGGTCCGGCATGTCGGGTCCCCGCAGGGGAGATTATGCCGAGCGGCCGAACTGCTGCAACTGGATTTTGCGTCGGTTGCATCCTCCTCGGAATGTCGACTGCCATCAACCTTAATAACCGGGGCACCTCTTTACGAGGTGCCCCGGTTGTGTATTGCTTGGGGTAAGCGGACAAGAGGACGGGGTAGAATGAACCGGCGGAATGGAGGAGGATAGCCGACGCTTCGGAGTAGGATAACGGGGATGGGCGAGACCCGATACGGCCCGGCCGGCCGAAGAGGTCGGATGAGAACGGACTGCCGGCATTCGGAGCGGAGCGGGCGGAGACGGCAGGTGGCCGGAACGGGATGGAACGCGAACGTCTGCGGTGGGGCCTATGCCGGTACAAGTAACAGGGCCGGAATCGGATGACGGGGAAAATCCGGATACCGGGAACCTTCTCCGTGGGGCTGTAGCTTCTTTCGGTTTCGGGCGGTCCTTGGGCTCCAGCGTCAGAAGATGGCCGTCACCCACGCCTTGAACGGCCCCCAGGTGTCGGCGATGACGAGCACGAACATGCCGATGGCGGCGGTGAGCTTGATGCCGGTGCCGACGGCGAAAGCGAGGAACGAACCGATGCCCACCTTGAATGCGCGGCCTTTGTCGGTGCTGTCGTGCAGCAGCTCGCCGATGATGGCGCCGGCGAACGGTCCGAGGAGGATGCCCCACGGTCCGAAGAAGAGCCCGACGAAGATGCCGATGGTGGCGCCCAGCGAACCGGCCCGCGAACCGCCGAAGCGGCGGGCCATCCACCCGGGCAGGAAATAGTCGGCGACGGTGACGGCGACGGTGACGGCGAGCCAGATGCAGACCGTCGCGACGGAGAGCTCCGACCACGAAGCGCCCCAGGCGCAGAGCACTCCCACAAAACTGAGGATGACGCCCGGAAGGGCCGGAACGATGCACCCGACGATGCCGACCAGCGTGCAAAGGAGTGCGAGAAGGCTCAGCAGAAGATCCATGGCGCGCGGGGTGTTATTCGACCAGCCGGTTGGTGGCCGTGTCGGGGAAGACGATCCAGGGGCGGAACCGCTTGGCCTCCTCGAAGTCCATCAGGGCGTAGGAGGCGATGATGACCACGTCGCCTACCTGCACCTTGCGGGCCGCCGCGCCGTTGAGGCAGATGCAGCCGCTTTCGCGCGGACCCTTGATGACGTAGGTCTCGAAACGTTCGCCGTTGTTGATGTCGAGAATCTGGACCTTTTCGCCCTCGATGATGTTGGCCGCCTCCATGAGCGCCTCGTCGATGGTGATGCTCCCCACGTAGTTCAGATCGGCCTGGGTGACCGTCACGCGGTGGAGCTTGGATTTGATGACTTCGATCTGGAATTTCATTATCGGATGCGGATGTTGTCGATCAGACGGATCTCTCCGGCCTGCACGGCGATGCAGCCCTGGATGCGGGCGGCGGCGTCCCATGCGTCGACCTCCTGCATGGTCAGGGCGTCGACCGACTGGTAATAGATGACTTCGAGCAGCGGGTTGCGCTCTGTTTCTTCGATGACCCACGCTTTGAGTTGGGCGGGGGTGAGGGTGTGCGACTTCTCCGCGGCGGCGCGCAGCGTGGCGTAGATGTGCGGTGCGGCGGCGCGGTGCGCAGCGTCGAGCAGCTGGTTGCGCGAGGAGAGGGCCAGGCCGTCCGCATCGCGGACGATGGGGCACTCGACGATCTCGACCGGGAGTTGCAGCTGCGCTGTCATGGCCCGGATGACGGCGATCTGCTGGAAATCCTTTTCGCCGAAGTAGGCGCGGGCGGGCCGCACGATGTCGAACAGACGGCTGACGACCTGCGCCACGCCGTTGAAATGGCCCGGGCGCGTGGCGCCCTCCATCACCTTGTCGATCTGTCCGAAGTCGAACTGCCGCGTGTCGGGTTCGGGGTATATCTCTTCCACCGAGGGCATCAGCACCAGATCGGCGCCGGCCTCTTCCAGCAGCCGTGCGTCGGCTTCCGGGGTGCGGGGGTAGCGGTGCAGGTCGTTCCGGTCGTTGAACTGCGTGGGATTGACGAACACGCTCACGACCACGACGTCGTTTTCCTTGCGGGCCCGCTCGACGAGCGACCGGTGACCGGCATGCAGGGCGCCCATCGTGGGCACGAAACCGATGCCCGCAGCGTCTACCTGCTCCAGCTCGGCGCGCAGGGCGCGGACGCTTGTGAATAACTTCATCTTCTTTAGAATCGGGTTGCGGGGCAAAGGTAGAAATTCCCGCAGACATAACGAAGCATTTTTTGCGGAAAAAATGCGACGGGCGTTTCGACGTCGGGCTGCTGCTGGGGCGTGAGTTCCGGACGGGGAGTTGCGGGTGAGGCGTTGCGGGGCGGGGTGTCGAATCTTCCGCGGGCGGGCGGCAATGCGCTGTGCGGGTTCTTCTGTGTGCGCAAGGGCGGACCGGTTTGTTGCAGGACGGACGGAAATGCGGCAGGCCGCACGGAACAAGCGGCGCTCGTACGGTCGTTTTGCAGCGCGTTTTTGCCGGATTTTTGCTATCTTCGCGCAAAACAATACCCGAACGACATGAAAAAAATCGCAGTTATGTCTTTTTCCGCCATTATGCTTGCTTCGTGCGGCTCCTCGCAGGACGAGAAACCGTGGATCGTCGACCGGTTCGACGACGTGAAGGTGATCCGCTACGAAGTTCCCGGCTTCGACGAGCTCTCCCTGGAGCAGAAAGAGCTGGTTTACTACCTCGCCGAGGCTGCCAAATGCGGCCGCGACATTCTTTTCGACCAGAATTGTGCAATGAACCTTGCGGTGCGCCGCACGCTGGAGACCGTCTATGAAAACTATGCGGGCGACCGCACGACGGCCGAGTGGAAAGCGCTGGAGAAGTATCTGAAGAAAGTGTGGTTCGCCAACGGCATCCATCACCACTATTCCAACGACAAGTTCGTGCCCGAATTCACGGAGGGCTATCTGCTCACGGTCATCGAGACCATCCCCGAGGAGAAGTTCGGCGACGAGCTCAACGCCCTGCGCGGCGAGGTGTGCGTGGCGATCTTCGATCCTGCGGCCTATCCGACGCGGCTCAACCAGCGGGCGGGCGACGACCTGCTGCTCACCTCGTCGAGCAACTACTATCGCGGAGTTTCGCAGGCCGAGGCGGAACGTTTCTATGCTGCCATGGCGGCGGCCGACGCCGGCAATCCCGAGCCGGTCTCCTACGGGCTCAATTCGCAGCTCGTGAAAGACGAAGCGGGAGTGCTTCGCGAACGCACGTGGAAAGTCGGCGGCATGTATTCGCCCGCCATCGAACAGATCGTCTTCTGGCTTGAAAAGGCGCAGTCCGTGGCTGCCGAGCCGCAGAAGTCGACCATCGCTTCGCTTGTCGATTATTATCGCACGGGCGATCTGAAGAAGTTCGACGACTACAACATCCGCTGGGTGAAGGACACGCTTTCGAACGTCGATTTCGTCAACGGATTCATCGAGGACTACGGCGATCCGCTGGGCCGCAAGGCGTCGTGGGAGGCCAACGTCAACTTCATGGACAGCGCGGCCTGCCACCGCACGGCCGTCATCTCGGAGAACGCCCAGTGGTTCGAGGACCATTCGCCCGCAGCTCCGGAGTACAGGAAAAAGGAGGTCAAGGGCGTTTCGGCCAAGGTCATCACCGTGGCGATGCTCGGCGGCGACTGCTACCCGGCCACGCCCATCGGCATCAACCTGCCCAACGCCGACTGGATCCGCAAGGAGTACGGTTCGAAGTCGGTGACCATCGACAACATCACCTATGCCTACGACATGGCGGCCCACGGCAACGGATTCAACGAGGAATTCGTGCTGCGGGCCGAGGACCGCGACCGCATGGAGCGCTACGGCAAGCTGGCGGACGACCTGCACACCGACCTGCACGAGTGCTTGGGCCACGGCTCGGGGCAGCTTGCGCCGGGCGTTTCGGGCGGCGAGCTCAAAAGTTACGGTTCGACCTTGGAGGAGACCCGCGCCGACCTGTTCGGGCTCTATTATCTGGGCGATCCGAAGATGGTGGAGCTGGGCCTGATCCCCTCGCTCGACGTGGCGTGGGCGGGCTATGCCAAGTACATCATGAACGGCATGATGACCCAGCTGGCACGCATCGAGCCGGGCAAGAACGTCGAGGAGGCGCACATGCGCAACCGCAAGCTGATCTGCGAATGGTGCTACGAGCGCGGCAAGGCCGACAACGTGATCGAGTGGGTGGTCGAGGACGGCAAGCGCTACGTTGTGGTCAACGATTTCGTGAAACTGCGGACGCTTTTCGGCGAGATGCTGCATGAAATCCAGCGCATCAAATCCGAAGGCGACTACGAAGCGGGCCGCGAGCTGGTAGAGCGCTATGCTGTGGCGGTCGACCCCGAACTGCACGCCCAGGTGCGCGAGCGCTATTATGCGTTGGGTATCGAACCCTACGGCGGCTTCCTCAATCCGGAATACGAGCTTGTTGAGCGCGACGGCAAGGTGGTCGACGTGAAGATCGTCTATCCGACCGACTATGCTGCGCAGATGATGGGCTATTCGAAGAATTATTCGTTCCTGCCGCTGAAAAACTGAGTTTCCGGCTTTGTAAAACAGCTTCCGGCCCGGAGTGGCGCGGGCTACGGCTCGCACCAGCGCGGCCAGGCAGATTCAGCAATCCGCTGACGGAGTCGCGTTTCCGGCCGGAGTTCCCCGGCCGGAAACGCCCGTCAGTTTTTCATCCCAGTTCATGCCGGAGCCGGATCGCAACGAAGTCTTCGGCATGTCCATTCCAGCGATTGCTTTTCGCTCCTGCTGCGGGCCTCCGCATCCGGGATACGGGAGCCCTGGCCAACGTCGGCACGAACGGCTACTATTACTCTTCGTCGCCCTTCGCGTCCGGCAATATCTACGCGGGCTTTCTGAACTTCAACGCGGGCAACGTGAACCCGCTGAATACTGCCATCCGGGGCGATGCCTTTCCCGTGCGCTGCGTCCAGCATCTGCCGAAGCTGTTTTTGGTTCTTTGACTTTCGTGTAAAACAGCTCATGGCCCGGAGTGGTGCAGATCATGGTTTGCGCCAGCGCGGCCAAGCAGATTCAGCAATCCGCTGACGACCCGGTCCCGGCTATCCCGAATCCGCCGCAGGGCCCGTCGTCAGTTGTTCATCCCAGTTTGCCGCAGAGCCTACAACGATAACCCCGGCGTTCCGTACGACGGTCGATGCGAAGTCTTTGCGGCATCCATTCCAGCGATTGCTTCCACATCGCCTGGACTGCTGCGGGCTACCGCAACAACGCGACGGGAGCCTTGGGAAACGTCGGCACGAACGGGGAGTATTTCTCTTCGTCGCCGCTTTCCGCCAGCATTGCTCAGGCGAGTGCGCTGTGGTTCAATTCGGGCAATGTGAACCCTTTGAGTAATCCGAATCGGGCGAACGGACGCTCCGTGCGCTGCGTCCAGCATCTGCGAAGCTGTTTTTTTATTTCCGACTGCAAAACAGACAGCTTCCGGCCCGGAGTGGCGCGGGCTACGGCTCGCACCAGCGCGGCCCGAGTAGATTCAGCAATCCGCTGACGGTTCCGGTCCCGGCACTCCCGAATCCGCCGCAAGGCCGCACCGCCAGCTATTCATCCCAGCCTGCCGCAGAGTTTGTGGCAATGGAGCTTACACGAGATGTCGCAGTTTCGGGCGCAGCCTGCGGGGCACGCTTGCGGGCCTCCGCCGGGGGAGGCTGCGGCCCGCACGGCTCAAAAGAGCCGCACGATACAACGGCAATCGTAGCAAGAACCTTTGTTCCGCACTCTCCGCGGCATCCATTCCAGCGATTGTTCCTTGCGTCCTGCTGCGGGCTACCGCCACTGGACGACAGGAGTCTTGACGAACGTCGGTGCCGAGGGCGACAGCTGGTCCTCGTCGTCCTTTGCAGCCGGCGACCATCGCGCGGGCTACTTGAACTTCAACGCGACCTGGGTGAACCCGCTGAACGCGTGGTACCGTTCGATCGCTTTTCCCGTGCGCTGCGTCCAAGCATCTGCGGGCTGTTTTCGTGCAACGAAAACGGGAGGCATAAAGCCTCCCGTTTTGCGTTTGTACGACTTGCAGTATTATTTCTTCTTGGGGTCGGAGCCGTTGTCGATGGCGAAGGTCGATACGATGACCATTTTCTCGTCGACGTTGTTGGGGTTGGAGACGATGACTCCGTACTCGCCGTTGGGGCGCGTTTCGAAAACCAGCCGATAGCTGCTTTCGCCGTACTTCGATGCGGTGAAAGGCAGGTATTCCATCGTGTTGCTCTGTACGTTGAACGTGCCTACGGCCGAAATTACGGCCGAACGGTTCTTGGCCGTGGCTTTCATGCGGAAGACGCGCACGATCGACATCGGGTCGGCCTTGTTGTCCTTGGCGCGGACGATCAGTTCGATGGGCTGGCTGCCGTCGAGCCGTACGCCGGCTGTGCTGCCGTCGATCACGACTTTGGTCTTCTGCTTGGCGGCGGCGAATCCGGCAATGTAGACGCCGGCTCCGGTCTTGATGCGGACGTTGTGCTTTTCGAGCTTGTGCGACGAGCCGTCGGGGAAGACTGCTACGACTTCGCCTTCGAATTCAGGTTCGAGGGATTGTGCCGAGAGCGGTTCGGTCCCCCACGCCATGGCTGCGAAAGCCATCAGGAAGAGAAACTTTTTCATGGACTTTGGGTTTAGGAGTTGTGTCTGTTGCAAAGATAACCATTTCTGTTTAACGTTGTTCCCCCCCCCGTTTTTTTTGTTCATTTGGTCTGAAAACGGGGCGTGCGCAGACCCCGAAAACGGTAAAAAACAGCTTCCGTGGGGTAGATGCTGGACGCAGCGCACGGGAAAACCGGCGGAACGGTACCACGATTCGAGTGGGTTAACGTTGTCTGCGTTGAAGTTCAGATAGCCCATTCCGGCCTGGTCGGCAGCAAGCGGCGAGGACGAGAGCGAGTACCCGTTCGTGCCGACGTTCGCCAGGGCTCCCGTCGTTTCGTTGCGGTAGCCCGTAGCAGGGCAATAAGCAATCGCTGGAATGGATGCCGCGGAGAGGGAACAAAACAGAATTCACAATTCAGAATTCAGAATTCACAATGCACAATTAACCCCTCTTCGAGGGTTTGATTCCGCTCTTGCTCAGCAAAGGCTTGTAGTTTGAGACATGCTTGCCGCAACGCCATGTTGAGCGAAACGGATCGACGAACGCAGCGAGTGCATAGTCCGAAAAAGACAAACGAAGTGCAGTCAAGAATCCGTATGCTGACGATACGGATTCTTCGTCGCTATGCTCCTCAGAATGACGAATTACTTTCTTAATTGTGCATTTTGAATTGTGAATTCTGAATTGTTTCCAGCTCTGCGGCAGGCTGGGATGAATAGCTGGCGGTGCGGCCTTGCGGCGGATTCGGGAGTGCCGGGACCGGAACCGTCAGCGGATTGCTGAATCTACTCGGGCCGCGCTGGTGCGAGCCGTAGCCCGCGCCACTCCGGGCCGGAAGCTGTTTTTACCGATGGACGGTTGCGAAACGCCGGTCCGGCGATCGTTGCCCGTGCTGTCCGATTGCGCCGTACAGGTCGTTTGTGCGGCGCGATGCGCACTCCGGCAATGCTTCTTCGGGCAAAGAATCGTGTGCAGAACCGAACCTGAAGTTTGCCGGGATGATAGGCAGCAACGAATCGGATCTGTCACCGCATCGTTCCCCGGAATGCTGCCCGGGGCGGCGATGTGTGCGCCGCGGCGTTATTCTTCTTCCGGAGCGTCCGTCCGGCTGCCTTGCGGCGGTGCCAGTTCCTGTTCGAGTTTTTCGGCTTCGGTGCAGGAGACGTAGAGACGGTCTTCGCAATCGGTGATGATCTCCACGAAGTTGCGCCACTCGGTGGCGTAGAGTTTCACGCGCGTGAAGCTCCGCAGGTCGTAATAATGGCCGTAGTAGCCGAAGAACCCGCAGGCGCCGAACAGCGGCACGATCCAGGTCATCTCCTTGGGCTCGACACGGCGTACGGAGACGATTTTGCTGCGGTCGATCTCGGTGATGTCGAGCAGACAGCGCACCTGGACCGTTTCGTCGGTGACGACGATCTTGCGCGGGACCGAGAGGGCCATCAGCGCGATAAGCGCAATGATGAACGAAGTGAACCAGGCCGAAAGATAACCGCCTTCGTAGAGGTAGTAGAGTCCGCCGCCCAGCAGGCTGAAGACGACCACATAGACCAGTGTCCAGTAGATCGTGCGGCGATCGAAACGGTATTTGTAGACGCTTTGCATGGGAAGTTATTCTTGGGGCAGCTCGTTGTAGGCATTTTCTTCGCGCAGGGTCAGCAGGGCTTCGGCCACGGCAAAATCTTCGGGCGCGGTGAGTTTGATGTTCTGCCGCTCGCCGTCGCAGAGACGGACCGCGTGGCCGGCGGCTTCGACGACCGATGCGTCGTCGGTGAAGCCGGGGCGGAAATCGGTCCGGTAGGCGTCGCGCAGCAGGTCGGCCCGGAAGAACTGCGGAGTCTGTACGATCCGCAGGCGGCTGCGGTCGACGATGCGTGAAACCTCGCTGTCGCCGTCGGTTTCGCGGTAGGAGTCGATGGCCTCGACGACCGGAACGGCGCTTCCGAATTCGGCGGCGAGGGCTGCCGTGCGACGGATCAGCTTGACGGAGCCCAGCGGCCGCACCGCATCCTGCACGGCTGCGATCTCGATGTCGGCCGGGAGTGCGGCAAGCCCGTTGCGCACCGAGTGGAACCGTTCGGCGCCGCCTTCGACAACGCTGTGTGCCGCAACGTCGAAGCGCGCACAGAGATTGTGCCAGAAGTCGACATGTTCCGCCGGCAGCACAACGACGATAGGGGCACCGGGCAGCGCTTCGGCGAAGTTGCCGATCGTGCGGGCCAGCACGGGGACACCGCCCAGCAGCGCGAACTGCTTGGGGATGCGTCCGCCGCAGCGTTTGCCGGCACCGCCGGCCACGATGATGACCCCGATGGGTGCCATGGCGCTATTTTTTAGCCGGTTTGGCCGTTGTCTTTGCCGGAGCGGCTGCCGCCGAGTCGGCCGGAACGGCCGGTTTCGTCAGGGCCGGGATCGAATCGAGCTGCGTGATGCGCTCTTCGTCGGAGATCGTGCCGTTGAGCTCGGCCATGATGCGCTCGCGGACATAGTCGAATCCGGCGCGGTTCTGCTTGCTGATGGGCTCGGCAGGTTTCTGGGGAATCTTCAGCGGGTCGATGGGCGTGCCGTTGCGCCAGATGCGGTAGTCGAGGTGGGGGCCGGTCGAAGCGCCGGTCGAACCGACGTAGCCGATCAGCTGGCCCTGCGACACGCGTTTGCCCTGGGCGATGCCCTTGGCATAGCCGCTGAGGTGGAGGTAGCCCGTCATGAGGTTGCCGGCATGCTTGATCTTGAGGGTCTTGCCGCCGCCGCCGGCCCAGCCCTTGAAGGTCACGACGCCGTCGGCCACGGCGTGCACGGGCGTGCCCTTGGGTGCGGCGTAGTCGACGCCGGTGTGGGGGCGGTAGACCTTGTAGATGGGGTGCTTGCGGGCGTAAGAGAACTTGGAGCTGATGCGCGTGTATTTGAGCGGGGCTTTGAGCAGCTGCTTGCGGAGACTCGCTCCGTCGGCCTCCCAATACTGGATCTTGCCGCCCTGGCGGTAGGGGATGGCGTAGTATTCCTTGCCTCCCTGCGTGAACTTGGCGCCCCAGACGCGGCCGATGCCTGCCGACACGGTGTCGTCGATGAAGAGTTCGTCGTAGATGACCGTGAAGCTGTCGCCCTTCTGGATGCCGAAGAAGTCGACGGTCCACTGGTAGATGTTTTCCATCTCGGCGGCGAGCGAATAGGGCAGGTTCTGCTCCATGATCGAACCCCACAGCGACGAATTGATCACGGCGCTGCGCTGGGTGCGGCGGATGGTCATGGGTTTGGTGTCCTTGCGTACCGAGACCGAGTCGTTGTCGTGGAATCCGAAGACGACGAATCCGGTGCGGTCGGTTTCATAGACCAGGTAGTCGAGGTGGGGGCTGTAAAGCGAGTCTTCGTGGATGAAGACCGTGTATTTGTGTCCGGGGCGGATGTTGCGCAGGGGGAAGATCTCCTTCGAGGCGCGGTCCAGCCGGTCGATCTGGCGCACGGTGATGCCGTAGCTGTTGAGAATCTTGCTCATGGTCTCGCCTTTGCCGACTTCGGCGGTTTCGAGGCGGTAGTTGTCGGCATCGATGCCGTAGACCAGGTTGCGTCGGGTTTCCGTCTCCTTCTCGGAGGTGCGGTTGCAGGCTCCCGCCGTCAGCGCGAGCAGTGCGAGGAGGTATAATCGGAGAGTTTTCATACGTATGGACAAAGATAGTGCAAGCCGAGCGGAAAAGCAAACGTTTTTTTGAGGCGCCGCCTATCTAAACCGAGGATTCATCCTCGGTAAAGTGCAAGCCGAGCGGATTTTCATTTCGGGGGACACGGCGGCGCCTGCCCGAATCCACAGCTTATCGAAATCTTTCGTTGCCCGGCTCGCGCTTTGCGCGACCGCCCCCGGCCGGGCAACGAGTAAATCCACGGTGTACATTTCTATGAGCAAGCGTGGGATCGGGATCGTTTGCAGCGGCAGGTTGGGTGCCGGCATGTCAGGTTTCGGCCGGGTGGCGGCCGGAGCGGCGGGTACTTGTTCATTCCGGGTGGTCCGAGCTTTCCGTGAGACAACCTTGGGCGCCGAATCCGGCGATGCGTTCTCCCCGGGCATCGTTTTTGCGCGGGCCGGCGGAAACCGACCGGATGAACAAGATCAAGCCCCATCTGGCCCTCCTGGCATGCAACTGCATCTGGGCCATGGATTTCCCGTTCTACAATCTGCTGCTGAGCCATTATATCCGGCCCTTGGCATTGGCCGAAGCGTCGTTGATCGCCACGGCCCTCATCTCGCTGGTGCCGCTTCTGTGGGAGCGCGCCGAACGGATCGACCGGGCCGACATCCGCAAGTTCTTGGGAGCGGCCATGTTGATGGGGGTCTTGCGCAAGGTGTTTCTGATGTACGGTCTCTCCGAAACGTCGCCCATCGACGGTTCGATCATCGATACCATCGTGCCGCTCCTCGTTTTGCTGCTCTCGGTGCTGTTAGGTCTCGACCGGTTCACGAAGTTGAAGGTCGCGGGTCTGTTGCTCGGAACGGGCGGTGCCGTGGCCGTGGTGGCGACGGGACATGCGTCGGCCCATTACCATGCGCAGCTGTGGGGCAACGTGTTGATTTTTCTCTGCGCATGCGTTTCGTCGGTCTACATGGTCTGCTTCAAGAAGCTGGTGGGCAAGTACCGCGTCACGACCGTCATGCGTTGGCTCTATTGCCTTGCGGCGATCATGCTGCTTCCGTTCAGCGTCGGCCAGCTGGTGCATACCGACTTCGGGGCGATGTTGCGGCATGCGCTCATGCCGACTCTGTGCGTCTTCCTGCTGCAGACCTACCTGCCCAATATTCTGTTCAACTATTCGCTGCGTTTCGTTTCTTCGACCGTGTCGAGTATCTATACCTATTTGCAGCCCGTAGTGGCCATTGCGGCTTCGGTGGCGCTGAGGCTCGACAAACTCCATTTCGACACGGTGGTCTTCGCGCTGTTGATTTTCCTGGGTGTCGGGATGGTGCTGCGCTCCTATGCCAAACAACCGTCCCGTCCCGAAGAACCGGCCGTGAAGCTGCATTAGAGGGTGTGAAGCTATTTCAGAAGCCTGCGGGCCGAAACTAAAACGCGCCTCCCGACTTGGGAAGCGCGTTTTTCGCTGCGAACATTGCGTCCGCTCCGGGCCATTTGCCTATTCGGCAGCCGAAACCGAGAACTTGATCGTAGCCTTGACCTCCTTGTGCAGGCGGGCCGTAGCTTCGTAGTCGCCGACGGTCTTGATCGTCTCGACGCTGATGACCTTGCGGTCCAGCTCGATGCCCTTGGCGGCGAGCGCCTCGGCCAGGTCGGCAGCCGTGACGGTACCGAAGAGTTTGCCCTCCTCGGCCTTGACGGCGAGCGACAGGGCGAGTCCCTCGATGGTCCGAGCCAATGCCTGGGCGTCGGCCAGGATCTTGGCGTCCTTGTGGGCGCGCTGGCGCAGGTTCTCGGCCAGCACCTTCTTGGCCGAAGCCGTAGCGGCCTTGGCCAGGCCCTGGGGGATCAGGTAGTTGTTCGCGTAACCGGGCTTCACGCTCACGATGTCGTTGGCGTAGCCCAGATTTTCCATATCCTTGATCAGAATCACTTCCATAGTCTCGTCCTCCTTAAATTATTTCATACAATCGGTTACGAAAGGCAGAATGGCGAGGTGGCGGGCACGCTTCACGGCCTGGGCCACTTTCTTCTGGAACTTCTGCGAGGTGCCCGTCAGGCGGCGGGGCAGAATCTTGCCCTGCTCGTTGAGGAACTTCTTGAGGAATTCGCCGTCCTTGTAGTCGACATACTTGATGCCCAGCTTCTTGAAGCGGCAGTATTTCTTCTTCTTGACGTCTACCGTTACGGGGTTGAGGTAGCGGATCTCGGATTGTGCTTTGTTCTCCTGTGCCATGGTTTACTCCTGCTTGTTAGAAAGTTTCGCACGACGCTTCTCCGAGTACTCCACGGCGAACTTGTCCTGCTTGAAAGTGAGGAAACGGATCACGCGCTCGTCGCGGCGATACTGCGTTTCGAGGGTGTTGATCAGCGAGCCTTCGCCCGTGAACTCCACGAGGAAGTAGAAACCGGTGGTCTTCTTCTGGATAGGGTAGGCGAGCTTGCGGAGGCCCCACGACTCCCTGTTCACGATCTGACCGCCGTTTTCGGTGATGACACCCTGGAATTTGTCAGCGACCTCCTGCACCTGCTGGTCGGAGAGAACCGGCGTGACAATGAAAACGGTTTCGTAGTTGTTCATGATACGTTGAAATTAAATGAATGTTCCCTTTTCGGGACGGCAAAGGTAGGAATTATAATTCAGAATTCAAAATTTCTTCCGATTCTCTTCATGACAGGCATACGTTTGCGGCTCCGGCGCCTGCGGCCGGCAGCTCTTCGTGCCGGGGCCGGTGTGTCTTGCGGAGCGGAACAGGCGCCCGGCAGCATGCTGCCGTTTTGCCGCCTCGCCCTTTTCACCTTTCACCTTTCACTTTCGACAAAGCCTTGGGCTTTGAGCCGGATGTCCGAACCGTCGGGCGTGACGAGGAAGCAGCCGGTCGATTCGGGCGTGATGTGGCCGATGACGTCGACCAGTCCGAGACCCATGATGCGTTCCTGCATCGACAGCGGCACGGTGAAGAGCAGTTCGTAGTCCTCGCCGCCGTTGAGTGCCGCTACGACCGGGTCGGCGTGCATCTCCTCGGCCAGCGCCGACGTCTGCTTGGCGATGGGGATGCGTTCGAGATAGATGCGGGCGCCGCAGTGCGAGGCGCGGCACAGCTGCATCAGGTCGCTGGCCAGCCCGTCGGAGAGGTCGATCATGGCCGTGGGCACGATCTGCTCGTCGGCCAGCGCTGCGATGATGTCGGTGCGGGGGCGGGGTTTGAGGTATTTTTCGAGAAGATATTCGTAGCCGGCGAACTGCGGTTCGGGGTCGGCGATGCCGGTCAGCACGCGTTTTTCGCGTTCGAGCAGCTGCAGTCCCATGTAGGCTGCACCGAGGTTGCCGGTGATGCAGATCAGGTCGTTCTGCCCGGCCCCGTCGCGGAAGGCGATGCGGTTGTCGTCGACGCGACCGATCGCCGTGACGGAGATGACCAGCCCGGTCATGGATGCACGCGTGTCGCCGCCGACCAGGTCGATGCTGTGTTCGTTGCAGGCGAAGGCGATCCCTTCGTAGAGGTCCTGGAGCGCTTCGACGGGGATCTTGGCCGAGACGCCGAGCGAGACCAGCAGTTGCGACGGCTGGGCGTTCATGGCCAGAATGTCGCTCACGGCGGCCGTTACAACCTTATAGCCCAGGTGCTTGAGCGGGAAATAGGTGAGGTCGAAGTCGACGCCTTCGAAGAACGAATCGGTCGAAACCACGGTCCGCCGGCCCTGCTCGTCGCCCAGCACAGCGGCGTCGTCGCCCGTGCCCCGGAGCGTCGAGGCGTTGCGGGGTACGAAACCGGCCGTGAGCTTGTCGATAAGACCGAATTCGCCCAATTCGGCTATTTCGGTACGTTTTTTCTGCGCTGCCATTCCTTAAAATTTTTACAAAACTAACGAATCTTTCCATTTTGTCCAAAAAAAGTTGTAGTTTTGCCGGGTCTAACCATCAGCCATTCGTTATGATGAACATCGTCTTGTTCGGCGCTCCGGGATGCGGAAAAGGCACGCAGGCCCAGCGTCTGAAAACGCACTACGGCATCGACCATGTTTCGACCGGCGAGGTCATCCGCGAGCACATCCGCCGCGGCACGGACCTGGGGCGCAGCATGGAATCGTACATTGCACAGGGCAAGCTGGCGCCCGACAGCATCGTCATCGGCATGATCGAGGAGTATGTCGCCGCGCACGCCGACGCCAAGGGGTGTATTTTCGACGGTTTCCCGCGCACTACGGCGCAGGCCGAGGCGTTCGACCGGATTCTGGCCGCTCACGGGCTGAAGGTCGACGTGATGGTCGACATCCATGTGCCCGAGGAGGAGCTGGTGCGCCGCATTCTGCTGCGCGGCAAGGATTCGGGCCGTGCCGACGATGCGTCGGAGGAGGTGATCCGCGGCCGTCTGGCCGTCTACCACCAGCAGACCGCCGTGGTCTCGGACTTCTACGCCGCCCAGGGCAAGTATGCTTCGGTCAACGGCACGGGTACGATGGACGAGGTCTTCGAGCGCGTCGCTACGGTGATCGACGGACTCGGAGAATAGTACGGCCGGAGGGCCGGCAATTAAGATAAGCAAAATGCGGAAAACTCCCGAGGAGTTTTCCGCATTTTTTTCATCGTTGCAGGGCTGCGGCCGGTCGTGCGGGTTGCCGCTTTTCACCTTTTACCTTTCACCTTTCACCTTTCACCTTTCACCTTGTTCAGTATCCATTCGAGGTGTCCGCGTTCGGTCTGCTCCGAGGTCCAATGTTCGTTGATGGGCGTAAGCAGCGCTTCCTTGGGACACGACAGCACGTTGTAGACCGCATAGCTGGTGGTCGCCGGGCAGGTGTCGTCGTTGTAGCCCCAGGTCATGCGGACCGGCACGCGGATCATGCGGGCGAAGTTCACCACGTCGTAATAGGCCATCGTGCGCAGCTTGTCGGGCGTCTCCGTTCCCGGTATCTTCGTGAAATGGGGGTAGCCGTCGGCTTCGTTCAGCTTGAAGCCGCGGGCCATGTCGCTCAGCGCCGGATGGTTGGCCACGCACGCCGTGATGCGGGGATCGAGCCCGGCAGCCACGAGCGCCAGCGCGCCGCCCTGGCTCCCGCCCTGCGCCACGAGGTTCCGCCCGTCCCATTCGGGCAGCGAGGTCAGGAAATCGGCCGCGCGCACGCAGGCCAGGTAGACGCGTTTCATGTAGTAGTTGTCGCGATTGTCCAGCCCGTTGGTCAGATAGCCGTTTTCACGGCCGTTGAACGCGGCGCTGATCTCGCGGAAGCGTTCTTCGGGCAGCTCGGGATGGAGTCCGTGGATTTCGAATTCGAAGCGGATGCAGCCCTGCTCGGCGTAGTACTTGCGGCGCAGGGGCTCCTTGATGGTCTTGATGCCGGCGCCCGGTGGGCAGAACACTGCCGGGCAGCTTCTCGGGCGGGCGTTGACGGGACGGAACAGGTAGCCGTAGATGCTCCGGCCCTGCTTGTCGATCTGCAGTTTGACCAGATGGCACTCGATCCGGTCGGTGCAGTATTTCTCCGCCCGTTCGATCGTGTAGCGAAGCGGCAGGGCGGCAAGCTCGGCCTTGTTGCGTTCCCAGAATTCGCGGAAGTCGGCGGGCAGAGCGGTGCAGGGCTCGATCTGCTCGGGCGAGAATCCCACCTTGACGTGGTATTTGTGGGCTTTGCCGTCGACGGTGGCCGTCAGCCGGCAGTCGCGGAAGCCGGGGCGCTTCATGGTGCCGACCGGGATTGTCGCTTTGCCCTCTTTCAGCACTACGCGGCCCGATTTGTCGGCCGGCATCAGTTCGTCGGCCAGTTCGTAGTCGACGGCGATGCCATCCAGCGGGATGCCGTAGCGGTAGAGCTGGATTTCGACCGTGGCTTTCTGCCCCGTCTTGTAGAGCCAGTCGGCACGGTCGGGGCGCGCGACCCACAGCAGGTCGCTGCGATAGGGGTAGTTTTCGGCCAGAAGCCACAGCGGCAGCCACAGAGCTGCAAGGAGAAGCATGAGGTATCGTTTCATGGAAGCAAGGTTGTTCGTTGCGATCGTAAAGATACGAATAAGCCGAGCGGAATGCCAAATTTATTTGAGCATTCCCGAGGCGGAAGTATCTTCAACGCAAGCCAAAGATAGCGAGAAAATAGTAAAAACAGCTTCGGGGCAGATGCTTGGACGCAGCGCACGGGGAAGGCCTCGCACCGGTAGGCGTTGGTTATCGGGTTCACGTTGCCCGAGTTGAAGTTCAGAAAACCGGCGCGGTTGGCAAGCGAACCGTCGGCTGCGAAGGGCGACGAGCAGAGGGCGTAGCCGTGCGTGCCGACGTTCCTCAAGTCTCCCGACACGTTGCGGTAGCCCGCAGCAGGACGCAAGGAACAATCGCTGGAATGGATGCCGCGGAGAGTGCGGAACAAAGGTTCTTGCTACGATTGCCGTTGTATCGTGCGGCTCTTTTGAGCCGTGCGGGCCGCAGCCTCCCCCGGCGGAGGCCCGCAAGCGTGCCCCGCAGGCTGCGCCCGAAACTGCGACATCTCGTGTAAGCTCCATTGCCGCAAACTCCGCGGCAGGCTGGGATGAATAGCTGGCGGCAGGGCCTTTCGGCGGATTCGGGGCCGCCGGAACCGTCAGCGGATTGCTGAATCTACTCGGGCCGCGCTGGTGCGAGCCGTAGCCCGCGCCACTCCGGGCCGGAAGCTGTTTTATGGTCGAAGATAGGTGCGCGAGGACAGAAGCCACTGCAAGTGGACTATGTCGAGCGGAAGCGACGATGGCACAAACCGAGAGCTGCGTCGAACTCGTTCGGGTATTTCCGGGGCGCCGCCCGTCCGAGACGCAGTCGGACACATACGTAGGGGTGGTAAGGCATAAGCGGGCGCCGGGTGGCATCGATCGAAAGGCTGCTTTCTTCAATACAAAAAAGCCACCCTTCGCAGAGTGGCTCTCAGTCGTCCCGTCCCGGCTTACAGCGCGTTCACGTGCAGCTGCAGGGCGCTCTTGAGGTTGGCGGCCTTGTTCTTGTGCATGATGTTGTGCTTGGCCAACTTGTCGAGCATGGAGGTTACCTTCGGAAGCAGAACCTCGGCGGCGCTCTTCTCGGTCGTCGTGCGCAGAGCCTTCACGGCGTTGCGGGCCGTCTTGTGGAACAGACGGTTGTGGGCACGCTTGGTAGCGGTCTGACGGATCCGTTTTTTCGAAGACTTATGGTTTGCCATAATTCGTTGTTGTTTTATTTTTTAACTTTTCGTGTCGTTGTCTGCGCAGCCGTGGCTGCCGGCGGATGGGCTTGCAGCCCGCTCCTGGGAGTGTCGTTCGCCCGCAGGGGTCGCGGTTCCGGCCGGGTCTTTCGCGTCTTGCCGCATGGTTTCAAGGCGGCCCTCGCTTTTCGAAAGCTCGGTGTCCCGTTTTCCTTTCCCTGCTTCTTCGCGTTCGGGAGTCTCCCCCCCCTCTCCGGTGACCTTTCGGCCCCTTCGTGGTAGCCCATAGCAGAATCGAACTGCTCTTTCAAGAATGAAAATCTTGCGTCCTAACCGATAGACGAATGGGCCTTACCGCTATCGCCGCTCCCCGCTCGGGGATGCTTTAGCGGTGCAAAGGTAACCAAAAAAGTGACTCGTGCAAAAAATACGGTAAAAAAAGTTGCCGTTTTTTACCGTTCCGCCGGGCGCAGACGCTTCGCCGCCGGATCGTATGTCACGCCCGATCCCGCAAAAAGTCGTTCGATAGCGCCGCTGGAGGCTACTTCCGAGGCCGGAATGTGGCGGAGCTGCGGCGTGTCGATCAGCAGCACCGCGTCGCAGTGCGACAGGGCGATCTCCAGATCGTGGGTCGAGAAAAGGACGCATTTGCCCTCGTCGCGGGCCAGGCGCGCAAGCAGCGACACCATGGCATAGCGGTTGGGCAGGTCGAGGAAGGCGGTTGGTTCGTCAAGAAGAATCACCGGCGTGTCCTGCGCCAGGGCCCGGGCGATCATCGCGCGCTGGCATTCGCCGTCGGAGAGGGTGTCCATCGTCTTGGCGGCATAGTCGGTCAGGCCAACAGTCTCCAGCGCACGGCGCACGGCGGCACGGTCGGTTTCCCGCAAGCGGCCGAGCCAGTCGGTGTAGGGCGCGCGCCCCAGGGCCACCATTTGTTCGCAGGTAAGGTTGGCGATGCGCAGCTTGTCCGTGGCCACGAACGAGACTGTGGCGGCGAGTTGTTTGGCTTCCAGAGCGGCGAGCGGACGTCCGCAGAGCCGGATTTCACCCTCCGAGACCTTGTTCAGTCCCGCAATCGCACGCAGCAGCGAGCTTTTGCCCGTGCCGTTGCGCCCGAGGAAAGCGGTGAGCGTTGCCGCAGGTATGTCGGCGGAGACGTTTTCCAGCAAGGTCCGCGAACCGTAGGCCAGTCTGATATTTTGCAGCGAGATACTCATCAGAAGAAGCTGCGGTTACGAAGAACGACGATGACCACCACCGGAATGCCCGTCAGCGCGGTGATGGTGTTGACGGGCAGCGCCAGCAGTTTCGAAACGAGGTCGCAGCCGAGCAGCAGGGCGGCCCCCGTCAGCATCGACGCCGGCATCAGCACCCGATGGTCGGCGCTGCGGAAGAGCATGCGCGCCAGATGCGGAACGGCCAGTCCGATGAACCCGATCGGACCGCAGAACGCCGTGACGGTGCCGGCAAGCAGCACGGTCGAAAGGACCAGCAGCGTGCGGGTGCGGCGGATGTCGAGCCCCATGGTGCGGGCGTAGCTTTCGCCTAAGAGCAGGAGGTTGAGCGGCTTGATGACGGCCACGGCGAGTGCCAGACCGGCCGTGACGACCGGAAGCAGAACCGCCAGCTGCCCGGCCGTGATGTCGCCCAGCGACCCCATGGTCCAGACGACGAAAGCCTTGAGCGCTGTTTCGGTGGAGAGGTATTGCAGGATCTCGACCACCGATCCGATGCCCGATCCGAGCATCATGCCGAGGATCAGAATGACCATGATGTCCTTGATGCGGCGGCTCACGGCCAGCACGACGGCCAGCACCAGCGCCGAGCCGAGCCATGCGGCTCCGACTACGCCGAGCGAGCGGAGCAGCGAATGGCCGGCGATGCCGAGCATCGGGGCCCCGAGCAGGAAGAGCGCGACGCCCAATGCGGCGCCCGAACTGACCCCCAGGACGTAGGGCCCGGCCAGCGGGTTGCGGAAAAGGGTCTGCATCTCCAGACCGCTGGCGGCCAGCGCCGCGCCGGCCAGCAGAGCGGCCAGGGCTTTCAGGAGACGGATTTTCAGCACGATGTCGTGCACGACAGGATCGGCGGCGCGACCGGTCAGCGCCTGCCACACCTCGCCCGGCGAGAGTGCGACCGAGCCGACGGCCAGATCGGCCGTGAAGAGGGCGACGGTTGCGAAAAGCAGCAGTGCGAAGAGCAGGGAGTGCCGGGACATCGCTATTCGAGACGCTTGTAATAGGTGAGCGTATCGGCGCCGAGCGACGGGTGGAGGATGGTCGTCAGATCGTGCAGCACCAGGTCGGGGTGCACGGCGCCCGACTCCCAGAAGTCGGAACCTCCGCCCGGGGTGAGCCGGCGGTTGTTGTTGTAGACCCTGCGGTTGCGTACGACGGGCAGCTCGGCGAACTTGGGGTTCTGGGCTTTCAGTTCATCGAGCGTGTTGCACGAGCCCACGTTGAGCCACACGTCGGCATCGCTGGCAAGCAGGTAGGCCTGTTCCAGATCGACGGGCCGCGAACTGTTGCCCTCCTCCGAGGAGGTGAAGGTGTCGCCTCCGGCGTCGCGGATGAGCTGCACCATGTAATTGCGTGCGGGCGGCATGAACCATGTATCGCGGTAGGGCGTGTTCAGCAGAACCTTGGGCAGGCAGGCGACGTCGGGAATTTCCTGCTCGACATAGGCCCGCACGCACTGCGCCGTGGCGTTGTAGCGTTCGGCGATCCGGTCGAAAACAGCGGTTCCGCGGTCGCGGCAGCCGCACAATTCGGCCGCGACCACCAGCCATTCGGCCTTGCCGAGGGGCGAGGGCTCGAGGTAGTCGCCTATATATATATAAGGAATGTCCAGCTCCCGGAGCTTGCCGGTCACGGCGGTGTTTTCGCCCGTCACGCCATACAGCAGCACGATGCTGGGGCGCATGACGGCCAGCAGCTCGAAATCGAGGTTGGTGTCGTAGCCGATGTCGCGCACTTCGCCGCAGAGCCGGTGGGCCCGGACGTAGGGGTTGGCTATGTAGTCGATGCCCGACACACCCTTGATGCGGCGCACCTCGCCCAGCGCGTCGAACAAGGCTACGTGGCTCGACGAGAGGCAGGCCACACGGTGCACCGGCGCCCGGACTGTCTGTCCGTCGAAATCGATCGGTGCGTCGTTGTCGTCGTGGAGCACCAGCAGATGCTGCTCCACCTTTTCGGCGCCCTGCCACGGATTGCGGATGGTGATCAGGGCCGCCGCGTCGTTTTCCGTGCCGCGGATGTCGAAGCCGGCGGCGTAGGCCGGGGTGTAGAGCGGGCGGTCGAAATCGGCCGTCGAGTAGTTCCTGCGGCTTTCGCAGGCCGTAAGCGTCAGGATCGCCAGGATGCCCGGGAGTATGTTTGACGGTTTCATCGACTTCAAAAGTAGAAAAAAATCTTCAGATTTTGTTGTTTTTAGAAAAATATGCTATATTTGCAGTCCCAAACCGATGGTTTCGGGTAATCGGGGCGTAGCTCAGTCCGGTTAGAGTACACGTCTGGGGGGCGTGTGGTCGCTGGTTCGAATCCAGTCACCCCGACAACAGGAAAAGCACTGATAATCCAACGGTTATCGGTGCTTTCCTGTTTTATCCGCACGGGCCGAAAATGGGCGGTCGACGCCACGGTTGACGCGAAAAAGTCAACCAAGAAGTCAACCGAATCCGATGAAAACATCCGTTTCCGTCGTTTGTTATAGGTACAAGGTACTTGCAAACGGAGAATCGCCGCTGATGCTCCGCATTTCCAAAGAGGGCCGCCGCACGATGAAAAGTCTGGGCGTGTCGGTCGATCCCAAATTCTGGAATTTCGACACCAACCAACCCAAGCCCAATTGTCCCAATCGGGCGTTGATTCGTCAAATCGTACTGAAATACGAAACCGAATACAACGGCAAGATTCTGACGAAAGAGATCAACGAAGAAGAATTTACCCCGCAGACGATTGTAGCCGAACAAAAGGAACGCATCAAGGTGCAGACCGTCGAGGAAGTCTACAAAACGATTATTGCCGAGTTGAAAGAACGGGGGAGTGTCGGCACTGCCTATGCCTATCTGAACTCCTACAACGTGTTGAAATCCTTTAATCGGGATAAACCGCTCAATTTCACGTTCAGCCGCATCGATGCCGATTATCTGGAACGATTCGAGGAGTGGATGCGGGCACGGGGGAATAAAGATACGTCGATGAGTTTTCAGATGCGCACTCTACGGGCCGTGTTCAATCGGGCGATTAAGTCGAAAGCCGTTGCCCGCGAGAAGAACCCGTTCGCCGACTATAAGATTAGCCGATTCAACACCCGCACCCCGAAACGGGCGTTGAGCAAGGCGGATGTAATGAAAATCGTCGATGCGGATTGCACGGCGGAAAGCGATTTTTGCCGACTGGCGCAAAACGTCTTTACGTTCTCTTATTTGTGCGGGGGAATTTCATTCGTCGATGTGGCGAATCTGACACCCGATAATATCATAGACGGGCGGCTGTCGTACAAGCGTCAGAAGACACACGGGACGATCGATGTTCCGCTGTCGGAAAAGGCGATGCGGATTGTAGACGGCTATGCCGAAGTCTGCGAACGGTCGGGCTATCTGTTTCCGATACTCGATTCGCGCAGGCATACGACGCCGATGCAGAAACGGAATCGGGTGCATAAAGTCTGCCACCATGTCAATACCGAATTGCGCCGATTAGCCTGCAAGTTGAATATTTCGGGAGAGGTAACGACTTATGTCGCAAGGCATAGCTTTGCTACCGTATTGAAGAAATCGGGTGTAAATATCGGCATCATATCCGAGGCATTGGGACACCATAGTCTGAAAACCACACAGATTTATTTAGGGGCATTTGAGAACTCGCAGATAGATGCGGCCATGCAGAATCTTTTATAAAAAGCAAGAGGTGGGGACTTGTGCCCCACCTCTTTAGCTCTATTGAATTTGGCCAGCCATTCGATTCGCAGTTTGTTTAATTCTATGTCCTTTTGTCGTTAAGATATAACCGTTTTCATCACTGACTACGCCGCCGAGGCTTTGTGCTTTGTAGAAAATGCTGGCAATGAATTTGTCATAGGTAACACAGGTAAAGGTGTTAAAGCCATTTAGAATAACTATATACTCGGCAACCTTGTTTTCGGGAATTTGCACTCCAGATGGTGTTTCCAGTCTGGTTTTGTTTGCGAGAAATTCCGCAGGATAAAGTACTAAATCAATAGGAGAATAGTTTTTCAACATATCAAGATGGAGGTTATCAATCGCAAAAGCGAATTTTCGATTCCCGAAGTCTGAAGGTCCTATAAATTGGTCGGCTGTCAGATTATCCAGATATTCTTGAATCATTTCTTCTGAAAATGTGAGAGACAGACACTCTTGTCCTGATGCATATTTAGGGTTAGGAATAATCATATATTCAGTTTTCATGTGTTCTTTTTTAGATGATTTATAATACGTTGATTTTGCGGTTTTATTATATTTATTTCCCATATCTATTTAATGTTTAATGAATTAGTTTGATTTTTCTTTGTTTCTCAAATACGTCAAAGTACCTGCCGCCACCTCTCACCGTGACTTGGGCTTCTGTCACTCGCCCCGTTCGTCTTGCAGTCGTTATCACCATCCGACACTGCAAAGGTCAGAAATCTGCTTACCAACGACAGGGAGTAAAAAAAGGGAGCTTTTCAGCTCCCCTACAAGTAAATTGCGGAATATGTTTTCGGAATCTTGCCCTTATAAGATTTTAGGATTCCTTTCAGCGATTCGTCGCTATATTTGAAATTCTCGTTACTTGCCAACCGCATCAAGTAAAGCAAGCGGGATATTAGCAAGAGTTTGTTATAGGAAACCTCCCGTTGAGAACTGTTGGCTCTCGTTTTGACTTTGGACGGGAGGCGTAGAGACGCAAACAAATCTTTGAATCGTTCGGTGGCAAAACACATCTGGTAACACAGGATATTATCGTAACTCGTCGTGAAACGGTCGGAATCCAATACAACCACATAATTCGGATTGGCGGCCCGTTCCCGTTCCAATGCGTCGTGTAGGCTTTTGACGATAATTCGTTTTACGGACAGGTCAGCCTCTTTTCCCTTACGGCCTTTCATCCGAAAGGATATAGCCAACTTATCCCCATTCCCGATATATTCGCATATCTCCTGCAAAGAATCGAGCGGGGTTTTAACCGACAGGCAGTCGTGAAACTTGCTGATTGTCCAATCGAAGATAAAAACGACCGCTAACCAGAATTTTTCGACATCCAATCCGAATCCTTCGAGCGTGGCAATAATATCGTCATTTTTTAGAAAACGCTCTTTCGTGAACGGATAGTTGATTGCGCCCGTACAGTAGCGATACCAGAAACGATAGGGGTGAAATTCCCCGTCTTCCCGATAGTCCGCTATTTGGAATACATAATCGCACAATTCGATTTGAGCGTCTTCTTCTTCCAGATTCGGATTGTAGCTGTCGATAGGTGTACTCATCGTCTTGGTTTTATTTCCAAATTTAACGAATTTTGCTGAAAAGCCCTCTTTTCGGCTCCCGATAAAAAATCCGTTGAACCATTTTGTTTCCGACGATAACCTTTGTACCTTTATAGTAGCCGACAAAAGGGATAAGGGCGATGCCTAAATCTGTCCCCTGCGTCGTGCTTAAAAGTGGCACTTATACCACTACCTACCCAACCAACACCTAATCATAGGCTCTCGGCTCTGGGGAGCCTCAAACCCGATTTTCAGACTATGCTGTACTATGTAACGCAACACAAATGATTCGACGACCGAAAAGCCGCCAAAGCCGCGTTAGGCTCCGCCTGCTTTCGGAAACTGCTAAAAACAAAAGAGATACTATTTACTAATTACGTCGCTAACGATGAATTACACAACGATTCCAAAATCAATTTGCCAGCTTCGGACGGGCAACGGCAAACCGACCGACATTTACGTTTGAGCAACGATTAAATGCAAATCGGATTACAAGACACAAACAAGCCATATAACGGAAGAAAGGCTGTCCCAAATAACGGGAGTAAACATCCGTACCGTCAAACGGTCTGTCCAACGATTAAAGGAGTGCGGAGCAATGCAGGTTACAACCCGCATAATCGACGGATGCAAACGCCGTAATTCCTATTATATAGTCAATCCCCAAACGGATTTCTATTTCGTGGATAACCGATTCTTTATCAAGAACCACCCGCCGAAAATCGCGGGCTTTCTGCTCTTATTAAAGGCTGTGTGTCTTAATAATACGAATACTATCCTTTGAAATATCGGACAGATTGCCGATGCTGTCGGGATGAACCGCAACACGGTTTCCGCTCTTATTAAAGAGAGTAACGGATTAGGGCTGATTAAGGCCCTGCCGAGCGGTTATGAAATAACGGATGATTGCTTTATAAACCCGCCGCAGAAAGACACGGCACACGCCGTCTATAATGAAATATGCCGATTCTGCATAACAAAGGGAACGAATCCGCCGCAATGAAACGAAAGGGCAATGAATCGGATTCTTACTAAATACAACATTCCGAATCTGCTAATAGATAATCCGCTGTCGGTTACTTACGCCCTAAATGAACGGTGCAAGATGATTCCCGAATCCGTGTCGCTGGCTTATTTCGTTAAAGTGTTATGCACCCAAGACCCGATAAAGGCAAACAAGCTACATTCACAATCTTTTCTACTCACATAATATACTTTCGTTCAGACGCTCCGATTTTATAGTCGGGGCGTTTTGATTTATAATCCCTATGGCAGATTATTTGGAATAAAATTTAGCCTTTTTGAAGCATGACAAAATTACTCGTCATGTGTCAATCTGGCATGCATCAATTATCTAACAGGTCAATATGACTTATTTTACATCTAAAATATCTATTTTCAGTGATTTGCATGCTATTTGATGGCTCATAAATAGCCCACTACAAACTTAAAATGAATATTATGCGAAAATTAAACATCAAGGAACTTGTTGATTTCAGACGTAAATCAGACCGAGCAAAACAAAATTTTGCACTAAACTTAAAACTTAATAGAGTGGAATCGGAGGCAGAGGGCGGCGGTGATTATTGGGTTAGTTCGGTGAGTGCTATTGTTCAATCATTTAAACATAATGACTTACAACCTGTTCTGGATAGAAGAAGTGAATTAGAGGAGAAATTTGATGCAACGAAAGTTGCAAAAACAAAAACAATGTACAAAAGAAATATTAACATCTTATATTCTTTTGAGGACATTGATTCAAATAAATGGCGACCGAATTCCAAAATTGATTTTCTAAAACAATCCAAAGATAATCAATTACTAACGGTTAGAGGACTACAACTGCAAGTAACTCCGAATTGTGTTTTTGAATTTGAAAAAGACGGCAAAAAAGAAGTCGGTGCTATTTGGTTTATTGCTAAATTGAACGGGTTTAGCAAGGATGAATTAGGCATGTTTGCGAATATTCTTTGGTTATATCTGAGTGCTCATTTTTCAAAAGATCGCATAATAAATCCTCAATATTGCATTGCGGTAGATGTTTACAAAGGTCAAGACGTAAGCTATTTACAACCTAAAGAAAATGGAGTGCCTATGATATTGAATTCGACTATTGATGAAATTAAGAAATTAATGGGAGGGATTAATTGAGATAATTTTACTATTTCACATCATTAGTGTCCACTAAAAAATCATAAAAGTTCTTTGAAAATATTGAAAGTTAGGTTGTTACAAAGGTTTTGAGACCGCGCCGATTTGAAATTATCTTTGCCAGACCAACGTGGAATGGCATATGCATAACGGAAAATTCGTGTTCTCTCAGCTTTTAG
>CAJTFS010000008.1 GCA_910575495.1 Bacteroidales bacterium
ATCCATTACCACCGGAGTTTTCAACCCAAGAAGATGCCTCCCTGGATGTTATGGGGTATTAGTACCGATTTCTCAGTGTTATCCCCCTGTAATGGGTAGGTTGCATACGCGTTACGCACCCGTGCGCCGGTCGCCGACATAGATTGCAAGCAATCTACTCGCTGCCCCTCGACTTGCATGTGTTAAGCCTGCCGCTAGCGTTCATCCTGAGCCAGGATCAAACTCTCCATTGTAAATAAAATAATGTATTGTTAGAGTCCTGACTACTTCTATTTCCTTAAAGGAAATTGACAGATAAATACTACATTTCTTTTTCTCTCAAAAATAACCAGTAATTCAAAGAACCTGTTGAAAAAACTCCGCATTTTGCGATGCGAAAGGACTACAAAGATAAGTGATCTTTTTCAATCCTGCAAATATTTTTTCAAGAACGTTGCATTTTTCGTTTTCCACCGCTTACTCAAGAACCTCAAGCTCCTTTATTGTAAACTTTCAATCTTTTGTAAGAACCGTGTTTTTCTCAAATGCGGATGCAAAGGTAGCGACTTTTTTCGAACCTGCAAATATTTCCGCATCTTTTTTCACGAAAAAGTTAAAAAAATCCGAAAAACAGGCTCGAAAAGGCCTGCACCTTATATATAAAAAGGCTGCGGCGGCACGTTACATCTTACTCCGGCAACAACAACATGCGCAAGCGCCACCACTCGCGCGAAAATCTGCGACCCGAAAGACCGGTCGCTCCGCGGAAACTTTTTCCATGCGCGGCCTCAAAGATTCACCGGCGGACCGGCGCACCTCTATATATAGCTCAACAGCGACGATTAGCACCCCGAACATCCGGCACACGGAAAGGCACCGGAGTCTGTCGTTCGGGAATTATAATTATTGGCCGGCAACCGTTCTCTTTACAATCGGACGTGAGCATCCCGCAAGCGATAAACTCAGCACACCTCTATCGGGCGGCTAAATGCAAAGTTCATTTGTTTTTGCGAACGACTTGCTCTATCTTCGTGCGACAGCAACTTCACACCCGGAGTGGTGCGGATCATGGTTCGTACCAGCGTGGTTTGTAGATTCAGCAGTCCGCTGGCGGCGTAATGGCGCAGGAGGATTGATAAGGAATAGTTGTTTGCGGTTGTTTGACAGCTGGTTTTATCGGTTTTGATAGCGGTATGGGAGTTGTTCTCGTGCCGAAGTCCGCGGGGCGAGTTTTGCGAGCCTCCGCAGGGCGGGGCTTCGGCTCGCACGGCTGAAGCCGGTGTTTATCTCTGCAAGTTGCGGCTGTCTCGAACATCTTTTCCTTCACCTTTCCGTGTTGCCGCCAGTTGTATACTCCAGTCTGCTGCGGAGTTCGCGAACAATTCAGTAGTTTGTCATTCTGAGGAGATCGGAAGATCGACGAAGAATCTGTATCAGATGTTTCGCTTTGCTCAACATGACGTTGCGGCAAGCATGCCCCACATTGCGGCTATTTCTCTGGTGCGGAAGAGCCGATGCCAAGGTTGCAGACCTTGCGCCCGGGGCCGGCTCGCGCTAAAAGCGCGACCCCTGCAGCCGGCCCGGGCGAGCACTTGAATGAGTTCCCGAAAGGAAATGATTCAATGCAAAGACAGCATTGTCATTCTGAGGAGATCGGAAGATCGACAAAGAATCTATATAAAAGTATACGTAGACAGATTCTTGACTGCACTTCGTTTGTCTTTCTCCTCCTTGCGAGGCATAGTCCGCAAGCGGTCTCTGCACTCGCTGCGTTCATCATAGATTCTTCGCTCCGCTCAGAATGACAAAGTAGGGTTGTCGAGGTGGGACGATCGCAGCCGGTCCGGGCGAACGATTTGCTGTCGCCGTTGTTCGGCTCTTCGAGCCGTGCGGGCCGCAGCCTCCCGCAGCGGAGGCCCGCAAGCGTGCCCCGCAGGCTGCGCCCGACATTCCGTACGAAGTAAACGCAACGACATTCGTACAGAAACCATTGTTCCGCACCCTCCGCGTCATTCCTCATAGTGATTGCTTTACAACGCCTGCTGCGGGCAACCGCAACACGTCGTCGGGAGTCTTGGCCTTTGCCGGCACGAACGGCTATGCGTGGTCATCGTCTCCGGCCTTCTCCGGCAGCGTCTATGCGGGCATGTTCAACTTCCATTCCGGTGAAGTCGATCCGCTCAACACAGGAGCCTACCGCGGCCACGCACGCACCGTGCGCTGCGTCCAGCATCTATCGAAGTTGCTATTGGTCCCAATCCGAACCGCCCCGAAGCAACCCGGTTGGGCCGCATTCCCGGCCTTGAATCTGCAGTCGACTGAACCGCCCCCGACTCAGTAATCGGCAGAACGAACGCTAAGAACGTTTACCTCGCATTTGTCCTCGCTTCGCGGCGGTTTCACAGGCGGCGAGCCGGCAAAGTGCAAAATATTTTTGCTCTCGCCTTGCACTTTACCGACTGCTTCGCAGCGGTTTAGATAGGCTGCGATTCGGCAATGCTCAAATAAATTTGGCATTGCTCTCACCTTGCACTACTTTGCGCAAGCGCTTGGATAGGCGGCGGCTCGGCAAAAATCAAACTTCGTTTGTTTTTGCTCTCACCTTGCACTTTACCGCCTGCTTCGCGGCGGTTTAGATAGGCTGCGATTCGGCAATGCTCAAATAAATTTGGCATTGCTCTCACCTTGCACTATCTTTGTTCCGATAAAACGAAAAAGATGAATCTCAAGAAAATCTCGCTCCTGGTCATCCTGCTGTTGCTGGCCGACCAAGCACTCAAGATATGGGTCAAAACCCACATGCAGCTCGGTGAAGCGATCATCATATTCCCCGACTGGTTCCAGCTGCGCTTCGTCGAGAACAACGGCGCCGCTTTCGGCATGCACATCGCCTCGGGCGGCGGATTCGACTGGGGCAAACTGCTGCTGGGAATTTTCCGCATCGGTCTGGCCGGAGCCCTCGCATGGCTGATCGTCCACCTGGTGCGCCACCGCAAGGAGACTCCCCGGGGCGTTCTCGTCGGACTGTCGCTGATCTTCGCGGGCGCCGTGGGCAACATCCTCGACAGCGCATTCTACGGACTGCTGTTCTCTGCCTCGACACCCTACACCGTTGCCCAGTTCGGCGGCCATTACGCCGGCTTCATGATGGGACGCGTGGTCGACATGTTCTACTTCCCGCTGTTTCAGTGGAACGGCGTACCCCGATGGCTGCAGTTCCTCGTCGACGGCAACAACTATTTCTTCGGCGCCATCTTCAACCTGGCCGACGCCTATATCTCCGTTGCCGTTGTCTATCTGCTGCTGTTTCAGTACAAGTTTCTCAACAAATAGCCTCCGCACGGGCGTTTACGGCAAAATCGACAACCCGGATAAACGCCCCTCAAGCGTCTGAGACACCGATAAGCAAAAAATCGAAGCGATTATCTGCATTTTTTCGGCCATTTCGTTTGCTTTTCATAAAAAAGCATATATCTTTGCACTCCGTAATTCCTACTTATGCCCAGGTGGCGGAATAGGTAGACGCGCACGTTTCAGGTGCGTGTGCCGCAAGGCGTGCAGGTTCGATTCCTGTCCTGGGCACTGACCCCCGTTGAACGAATGTTCAACGGGGGTTTGCTTTTGCAGCCCATCGTCAACTTCCGGCCCCGGGCCCTACGATCCCTGCATGTATTACTTCAGCACAGCTCACTGCTGAGTTCCTACACTTCCGATGAAACTCCGCAAACCAAGTCGTCTTTTACGAATTTCCACCACATAATGGAGAGAACTACGGCTTTGTTGTTCTTCAACAGCCACAAATCCCTCCTATTTTCGCACTTATCGCCCTACAGTTGCCGGAATCCGACTTGCGACGTATCGACCGCCCCGAACAACAAAGCCCTCAATATGGCAGCCGTTGACAAGCCGCCAACAACTATCAAGAACAGCATCCAGCAGAAATCATAGTATAGACAAAAAAAAGCGTATGGCGCCCTTTCGGGCGCCATACGGCTATTCTGGAAGCACGGCCGAACCGTGCTCCGAAACTACATTTTCTTGCCGACGTTGGTCTTCTTGGCAACCTTGGGAGCAGCCGTCTTGGCGGCAGCAGCCTTGGGAGCCTTCGGAGCAGCGGCCTTCTTGGGAGCGGCAGCCTTTTTAGGTGCTGCGGCCTGGGCATCGCCGTTCTCAACGACTGCGGCGTCCTCGACAGCATCGATCGACTTCTTGGCGCGCGAACGACGCGTCTTGGGCTTAGCCTCGGCGGCAGCTGCAGGAGCGACGCCGAGCGTATAGGCCTCGTTGAAATCGACGAACTCGATGATGCACATGTCGGCACCGTCGCCGAGACGGAAGCCGGTCTTGAGGATACGGGTGTAACCGCCGGGGCGCGAAGCGATCTTGGGCGCGATGGTGCGGAACAACTCCGTGACGGCTTCCTTCTGCTTGAGGTACGAGAAGACGACGCGGCGCGAATGGGTCGTGTCCTCCTTCGACTTGGTTACCAGAGGCTCGATGAACATACGCACAGCCTTGGCTTTGGCCACGGTGGTCTCGATGCGCTTATGCAGGATAAGCGACGACGCCATGTTCGAGAGCATCGCCTTGCGGTGCCCCGCCTGACGGCCGAGGTGGTTGAAATTCTTATTGTGTCTCATAATTAATCTTTGTCAAGTTTGTAGATAGAAACGTCCATACCGAACTTCAGATTCAAGGAAGCCAGCAACTCGTCGAGCTCCGTGAGCGACTTCTTGCCGAAGTTGCGGAACTTCAACAGATCGTTGCGGTTGAGCTTCACCAGATCGCCCACCGTATCCACGTCGGCAGCTTTCAGGCAATTGAGCGCACGCACGCTCAGATCCTGGTCGGAGAGCTTGGTCTTCAACAACTGACGCATGTGGAGCACATCCTCGTCGAACTCTTCGGCACCGTTGGTGTCCTCCATGTTGACGGTGATCTTCTCGTCGGAGAAGAGCATGAAGTGCTGGATGAGAATCTTGGCGGCCTCCTTAAGGGCCTCCTTGGGGTGAATCGAACCGTCGGTAGTAATCTCGAGATTCAACTTTTCGTAGTCGGTCTTCTGCTCGACGCGGTAGTTCTCGATGGCGTACTTCACGTTCTTGATGGGCGTGAAGATCGAATCGATGGGGAGCACGCCGATCTCGCTTTCGGCGGGAGCGTTCTCCTCGGCGGGCACGTAACCGCGGCCCTTGCCGATCGTGAGCGTCATCTGCATCTTGGTGTTGGGGGCGAGATGGCAGATCACCAAATCGGGATTCAACACCTTGAAGAACGACAGGTAATTTGAAATGTATCCGGCAGTCAGCTCCGTCACACCCGCAACGTTAATGGAGACCTTTTCGGCATCCTGATTATCGACTGTGCGGATAAAACGAACCTGCTTGAGCTTGAGGATGATGTTCAACATATCCTCCATGACTCCGGGGATAGCGGCAAACTCGTGATCGACACCGGCTACCTTGACAGTCGTGATCGCATAACCCTCCAACGACGAGAGCAGAATCCGACGCAAAGCGTTACCGACAGTCATGCCGAATCCGGGCTCCAGCGGTCGGAACTCGAACTTTCCGAACGACGAAGTGGATTCGAGCATAATAACCTTCTCAGGTTTCTGGAATGCTAATATTGCCATAACAATCTGAGTGAATTTTTCTGATTACTACTTCGAGTACAACTCGACGATGAGCTGCTCCTTGATGTTCTCCGGAATCTCCTCGCGTTCGGGCTTCTGGAGGAACTTGCCGCTCATCGAAGCGTTGTCCCACTCCAGCCAGGCGTAGCGGCTGCGGGCTCCGCCGGCCAGCGAAGCGGCAATCACTTCCAGGCTCTTCGACTTCTCGCGGACCGAGACGATGTCGCCGGCACGCAACGAATAGGAAGGAATGTTCACCACGTTGCCGTTGACGCAGATGTGACGGTGCGACACGAGCTGGCGGGCAGCGGCGCGCGTGGGCGCGATGCCGAGGCGGTAAACGACGTTGTCCAGACGGCACTCGAGCAGCTTCAGCAGGTTCTCACCCGTGATACCGCCCATGCGGGCAGCCTGCTCGTAGGTGCGCGAGAACTGCTTCTCGAGCAATCCGTAGGTATATTTGGCTTTCTGCTTCTCGCTGAGCTGCGTGCCGTACTCCGACACCTTCTTGCGCTTGCGAGCCAGACCGTGCTGTCCGGGAGGGTAGTTACGCTTCTCGAGCACCTTGTCCGCCCCGTAAATGGCTTCGCCGAATTTTCTGGCGATCTTCGATTTTGGTCCTATGTATTTTCCCATGGTCTTTTACGAATTAAATAACTGTAAGATGATACCCGATCGCTGCCGCGAACTATACGCGACGGCGGTTGGGAGCACGGCAGCCGTTGTGCGGCAGCGGCGTGACGTCGATGATTTCCATCACTTCGATGCCGGCGCCGTGGATCGTACGCACGGCCGACTCGCGGCCGGCACCCGGACCCTTGACGTAAACCTTGACCTTGCGCAAACCCATGTCGTAAGCGACCTTGGCGCAATCGGCGGCCGAAGTCTGAGCGGCATAGGGAGTATTCTTCTTCGAACCACGGAAGCCCATCTTACCGGCCGAAGACCAGCTGATCACATCGCCGTTCTCGTTGGTAATGGTGATGATTACGTTGTTGAAAGTGGAGTGAACGTAGGCATTGCCCACGGCACCGACCTTAACAACCTTTTTCTTGACTGTTCCAGTTTTCTTTGCCATAATTCTCTAAAGATTACTTTGTTGCCTTTTTCTTGTTAGCGACGGTCTTCTTGCGGCCCTTGCGGGTGCGGGCGTTGTTCTTGGTCGACTGACCGCGAACGGGAAGACCCAGGCGGTGACGGATGCCGCGATAGCAACCGATGTCCATCAGGCGCTTGATGTTGAGCTGGACCATCGAACGGCATTCGCCCTCGACCTTGATGCCCATGTCGGCAATCGTCGAACGGATGGCGCCCACCTGGTCGTCCGTCCAGTCCTGAACCTTGACGTCGTAGCTGATACCAGCTCCGTCGAGAATCTTGCGAGCCGTCGAACGACCGATACCGTAGATATAGGTCAGGCCGATCTCGCCTCGCTTGTTTTTGGGTAAATCTACACCAACTATACGTGCCATAAAAATTCTTTTTCTTTTGATGCGATCAAGGGCCCTGCGTGGGGTCGGCGGCGGGCGGATCGTCAGATCCGGGTCGTGCAACGCCGAACTGCCGGCACGATGATCGTCTTACTTTAACTTACATGTGAAATACTACCCCTGGCGCATCTTGAACTTGGGATTCTTCTTGCAAATGACGTAAAGTTTGCCCTTACGCTTCACAATCTTGCAATCCTCGCTGCGCTTCTTGATGGATGCTTTTACTTTCATGGTTTTAAAGCGATCTGATTATTTGTACCTGAAAGAGATACGGCCCTTCGTCAGATCGTAGGGCGTCATCTCCACTTTCACTTTGTCCCCGGGAAGGATCTTGATGTAGTGCATGCGCATCTTTCCCGAGATGTGGGCCGTCAAGACGTGGCCGTTGTCCAGTTCGACACGGAACATGGCGTTGGACAGGGCCTCGATGATCGTGCCGTCGCGTTCGATAGCAGCTTGTTTTGCCATTGAGTCTTAGTTGTTTAAAGCCTTTTCGATGATGCTGAAATCCGTCAGCACGTCGGGACCGTCCTTGCGCACGGCCACTGCGAACTCGTAGTGGGCCGCGGGCTTGCGGTCGCGGGTGCGGACCGTCCAGCCGTCACGCTCGAAAACCACCGCTTTGGTTCCCATGTTGATCATGGGTTCGATACATATCACCATGCCCTCCTTGAGGAGCGGACCTCTGCCGCGTGCGCCGTAGTTGGGAACTCCGGGGTCTTCGTGCATTTTCCGACCCAAACCGTGACCTTCCAACTCGCGCACGACGCCGTAGCCGAAACGCTCGGCGTGCTCCTGCACTGCTGCCGACACATCGCCAACGCGATTGCCGGCCCTGGCCTGGGCGGTACCCTTATAAAGAGCTTCTTTGGTGACCTCCATGAGCTGCCGTACTTCCTCGGCAACCTCACCCACGGCGAACGTATACGCCGAATCACCAACAAACCCCTTCATAAACGTACCGCAATCGACCGAAACGATGTCGCCCTCTTCGAGGACGCAATCGGCGGACGGGATACCGTGAACTACCTGTTCGTTAACCGAAATGCACAACGAAGCGGGAAATCCCTGATATCCGAGGAAAGCGGGAACTGCTCCGTGCGCGCGGATGAACTCCTCGGCAATACGGTCCAACTCCAGGGTCGTGACGCCCGGACGAATGTGGCGGCCCACCTCGGCCAGTGTCTGCGACACCAGGACGTTGTTCTCACGGAGCAGTTCGATCTCCTCGTCTGTCTTCAAATAGATCATTCTTCGCTAAGAATCTCTTCGGAAAACCGCTAATGGCGACCCTGGATACGGCCGGTCTTCATCAGACCGTCGTAGTGGCGCATCAGCAGGTAGCTCTCTATCTGTTTGAGAGTGTCGAGCACCACGCCGACCATGATCAGCAGCGACGTACCTCCGTAGAAGTAGGCGAACGCCTGCTGGATGCCCAGGAACCGCATGGCCAGAGCGGGCAGAATCGCCACGATGGCCAGGAAGAACGAGCCGGGGAGCGTGATACGCGTCATGATGGTGTCGATGTAGTTCACGGTCTGCTTGCCCGGTTTCACTCCCGGGATGAAGCCGCCGTTTCGCTTCATGTCATCGGCCATCATTTGAGGGTTGACGATGATCGCCGTGTAGAAGTAGGTGAAGGCGATCACCAGCACCGCGAGCGTGAAGTTGTACCAGAAGCCGGTCACCGAGCTGAAGGCTGCGGCGAAGGCCGTACCGGTAAACATCATCGGAATGAACATCAGAGCCTGCGCGAAGATGATGGGCATCACATTCGCGGCATTCATCTTCAGAGGGATGTACTGGCGTACGCCTCCGTACTGTTTATTGCCGACGATACGCTTCGCATACTGGACAGGGACCTTGCGGACGGCCTGTACCAGAGCGATCGTTGCCATGAAGACAAGGAACAGCAGCACCAGCTCCAGGATCAGCATGATGGCGCTGCCCGAGGCGGTCTGGAAACGCGCGTTGACCTCGGCCAACAGCGCGTGCGGCAGACGGGCCACGATACCGATCATGATGATGAGCGAGATGCCGTTGCCGATACCCTTGTCGGTGATCTTCTCGCCGAGCCACATGACGAACATGGTACCGGCGATCAGAATCGTCGTCGCATAGGCAACGAAAAGGAATTTGTTTTCGTAAGCGAACGCAGCGGGAACCTGGTGAAAGAGGTTGGCGATGTAGGCCGGACCCTGGATCAACAGCACGCCGATGGTCAGGAAGCGTGTCCACTGGTTCATCTTGCGACGGCCGCTCTCACCCTCCTTCTGCATCTTCTGGAAATACGGGATCATCATGCCCATAAGCTGGATGACGATCGAGGCGGTGATATACGGCATGACTCCGAGAGCAAAGATGGCGGCGTTGCCGAATGCACCTCCAGAGAAGACGTCCAACAGACCCAGAAGTCCGTTGCCCTCCAACTGGCTGGCATACGCCGATCCCTCGCCCAGGGCGTTGGGATCGATGCCCGGAATCACGATGAAACTACCCAAGCGGTAGACCAGCAGCAGCCCGATCGTGTACACGACACGCTTGCGCAGCTCCTCGATCTTGTAGATGTTCTTGAGCGTTTCGACCAATTTCTTGTTGGCTGCCAGGATAGCGACAAGCACTATGAAGACGATGCCAACAACGAGATACTGATTCATAATTGTGGGATTCTAAGATTCCTTACAGTTTTTCGACGCTTCCGCCAGCTGCCGCGATGGCTTCGGCGGCACTCTTCGAGAAAGCGTGCGCCTTGACCGTCAGCGCCTTGGTCAGCTGACCGTTGCCCAGAATCTTCACCTTGTCGTTGGACGAGATGAATCCTGCGGCTACGAGCGTCTCGACCGTGATCTCGGTAAGCGACTTCTTGCCGGCCAGCTCTTCGAGCGTCGAAAGGTTGATGGGCTTGAACTCCACGCGCTTCAGGTTCGTGAAACCGAACTTCGGAAGACGACGCTGGAGGGGCATCTGACCGCCCTCGAATCCCAGTTTGCGCGAGTAGCCCGAACGCGACTGCGCACCCTTGTTACCACGGGTCGCGTAACCGCCGTGGCCCGAACCTGCACCGCGGCCGACACGTTTGTCGTGGTGCGTAGAACCCTTTGCGGGTTTGAGGTTATTGAGTTCCATCGTTGAATGTACTTCTTGTAGTTAAACTTATGCTACGGTCTCGACCTTGACCAGGTGCTTCACGCGTTCGAGCATGCCCTTGATGATGGCCGAATCCTCGTGTTCGACGCTTGCGTTAATCTTTCTGAGACCCAGCGCGTCGAGATTCTTGCACTGGCGCTCCGTGGCACCGATGCGGCTCTTGACCTGAGTGATTTTCAACTTTGCCATTTGTCCGTAGAATTAACCGTTAAACACCTTGTCCATCGAGATGCCGCGCAGACGGGCCACGCTGTGGGCGTCGCGCAGTTCGCAGAGGGCGCCGATCGTGGCCTTCACCAGGTTGTGGGGGTTCGACGAACCCTTGCTCTTGGCAAGCACGTTCTTGATGCCCAGCGACTCCAGCACGGCGCGCATGGCACCGCCGGCGATGATACCGGTACCCGGGGCTGCCGGACGGATCATGACCTGCGAACCGCCGTAGCGATACTCCTGCTTGTGAGGGATCGTGCCCTTGATGACGGGGATCTTCACCAGGTTCTTCTTGGCATCCTCCACGCCTTTGGCGATGGCGGCCTGCACTTCCGAAGCCTTGCCCAGACCGTAACCTACGACGCCGTCCTCGTTGCCCACGACCACGATGGCCGAAAAGCTGAAGGTACGACCGCCCTTGGTCACCTTCGTGACACGCTGAATGCTGACGAGACGATCCTTCAGTTCGAGGTCGCTCGTGCGTACTTTCTTTATGTTGGTATTCGACATGATGCTTAGAATTTAAGACCGCCTTCGCGTGCTGCTTCGGCCAGCTGTTTTACTCTTCCGTGATAAAGGTAGCCGTTGCGGTCGAAAGCTACGGCGGTGATGCCTTTGGCTACGGCGCGCTCGGCGGCCAGCTTGCCTACCAGGGCGGCGACTTCGCACTTGGTCTTGCCGGCTACGGCCGAGACCACCTCCTTGTCCAGGGAGGATGCGGTGGCGAGGGTCACACCGGCAAGGTCATCGATAAACTGTACATAGATCTGCTTGTTGCTGCGGAATACAGTCATGCGAGGCTGTTCGGGCGTACCGCTCACGATCTTGCGGATACGCATCTTGATCCTCTCTCTTCTTTCTATCTTGTTCAGTGACATAACTTCAGACTTTTACTATTTAGCACCTGCCGATTTGCCGGCCTTGCGACGCAGCTGCTCGCCTACGAACTTGATACCCTTGCCCTTGTACGGCTCCGGTTTGCGCAGCGAGCGCAGTTTGGCGGCTACCTGGCCGACGAGCTGCTTGTCGATGGACTTGAGCGTTACGATGGGGTTGCCCTTCTTCTCCGTAACGGCCGTGGCGGTCACTTCCTTGGGCAGCATGAAATGCGTGTCGTGCGAGTAGCCGAGGCTCATTTCGAGGATCTGGCCCTTCACTTCGGCCTTGAAGCCGACACCGACCAGTTCCTGCTTGATTTCGTAGCCCTTCGATACGCCGATCACCATGTTGTTGATCAGTGCGCGGTAGAGACCGTGCAGCGAGCGGTGGCGCGGCTGGTTGGTCGGGCGCGATACAAGCACGGCGGGGATTTCCTTCTCCGTGTGGAGATCCTTGTGCGTGCCGACCTCTACCTTGATGTCCGAGTCGACTTTCTGACTCAGCGTCCCGAGCGGTCCTTTCACGCTTACCGTATTGTCGGCGGCAACCTCCACGGTCACGCCGGCAGGCAAGTTTACAGGTAATTTACCGATTCTTGACATTGTTCTGTTTGTTTAGTGTTTTCCGATTAGTAGATGTAGCACAGCACCTCGCCGCCCACGTTCTCCTTGCGGGCCTCGGCGTCGGTCATGATGCCTTTCGAGGTCGAGAGGATGGCGATGCCCAGGCCGTTCAGTACGCGGGGCATCTCCGACACCGACGCATAGCGGCGCAGACCCGGACGGCTCACGCGCTTAAGGTCCTTGATGGCGTTGGTCTTCGTGGCGGCATCCCACTTCAGTGCGATCTTGATGGTCGGGTGTCCCTTCTCATCGGCGTCGAACTTGTAGGCCAGGATGTAGCCCTGATCGTAGAGAATCTTCGTGATAGCCTGCTTAATTTTCGAGCCAGGAGCTTCAACCACCTTGTGGTTGGCTTTCACTGCGTTTCTAATTCTGGTCAGAAAGTCCGCAATAGGATCAGTCATAACGAATAGAAGTTAAAATTAATGTTTTGAGTTTGTTTGTTATCGCTCGCATCCGTCGGGGGCCTTCGTGCGTCTCGCGCAGAGGGCGCATGGCGGGTACAAGCGCGCAAATATACTAATAATTTTCCGAACGGCCAATTCAGAGCCTTGTTTTTTAGGCCTTTTGTCGGTCACTCCGGAAAACGGAGCATGTCAGCACCCCGTTCCGTTGCCAACATGTTTCCGTACCGATTCCCCGCGCCCGTCGTCCCCGGGTCCGTCGCAGCAAGGCCCGCAGTCCCTTCAAGTCCCGCGTTTTCCTTCCCGTTCCGATCCCTTACGTCCCGGCCCTTTCTTCCCCGGTCGTCTCCTCCCAGGTCGTCTCCTCCCAGGTCGTTTCCTCCCAAGTCGTTTCCTCCCCGGTCGTTTCGCACCGTTCGGTTCGCACTCCGGTCTTCGGACGATCTCTTTCCGGCCCTCAGCCGGGTCCTTCCAGAGACAACTCGCAGTCGGCCCAAGCTCTCCGACAAACCGTCTTATGGCGGTTCGCGGGCTCCGGCCCGTCCGCGTCGCAGGCGGTCGTCGCAACTGTTGGGGGACTATTTTCGTCCGCCCCTCGTCGCGCCTCGCCCGGTCTCGATACCTCGGTCGGGGTTCAAAACCTCGTACCTCGGTCTGTTCCGACACCTCGGTCGTGCGGGAAATCCGTAACAAATGCCGAATCTTTCGAGCAGTTCCGCGGCCGGGAAGTTACCGCTTGCGGCGGCATTTTCCCCGACTTTGCAACTGTTCTACACGGGTTCGGCACCCGTATCGGGCCCGATCTCTCCGGAGCGGAAATCTGCGGCTGCAATCCGAAGTTCATACCTACGAACCGTCCGTCATCCGTTCCACAGGGCTTGTCACCCTTCCAGATCCGACCCTTGCCGTCCGTGAAGCGACGGCAGGGATTCACAATTCCGAATCGTGAACTGTGAATCATGAATTCGTTCGCCGGGAAAGGGGAAAGCCCCCTCCCGGCGAACGTCCGTTACCAGCTTGCCTTGGTCACGCCCGGGATCAGACCCTTGGAGGCCATCTCGCGGAACTGGATACGGCTGATGCCGAACAGGCGGATGTAACCCTTGGGGCGACCCGTGATCTTGCAGCGGTTGTGCTGGCGGATGGGATTCGAGTTGCGGGGCAGTTTCGACAATGCGATCCAAGCCTCCTCGTGGTCCATTTCGCCGGCCTTCACCTTGGCTGCGATCTCCTCGCGCTTATGAGCATAGCGGTTGGCGAGCTTCTGACGCTTCACCTCGCGCGCTTTCATCGATTCTTTTGCCATGGCTTAGTTCTTTTTAGCGTTCTTGAAAGGCAGGCCGAATTCGCGGAGCAGCGCATAGGCCTCCTCGTCGGTCTTGGCCGTGGTTACGAAAGTGATCTCCATGCCGAAGATCTTGGTGATCTTGTCGATGTCGATCTCCGGGAAGATGATCTGCTCGGTGATGCCGAGGGTGTAGTTGCCCTGTCCGTCGAACTTCTCGTTGATACCCTTGAAATCGCGGATACGGGGAAGTGCGACTGCGATCAGACGCTCCAGGAACTCGTACATCCGGGTGTCGCGCAGCGTCACGCGCACACCGATGGGCATGCCCTTGCGCAGCTTGAAGTTGGAGATGTCCTTGCGCGAACGCGTCTGCACGGCCTTCTGACCGGTGATCTGCGTCAGCTCGGCCTCGGCGACGTCGATGAGCTTCTTGTCGGCGACGGCCTGGCCCATGCCCTGGTTGATGACGATCTTGGTGAGCTTCGGGCACTGCATGATGCTCGAGTAACCGAACTCCTTCATAAGGGCAGGCTTGATCTGCTCCTTGTACTGGGTCTTGAGTGTAGGTACGTATGCCATTATCTGATCTCCTCCCCTGACTTTTTAGCGTAACGAACTAATTTACCTTTGTCATCGAGTTTGCGGCCGACACGCGTGGGCTTGCCGCTCTTGGGGTCGATGACCTGCAAGTTGGAGATATGGATCGGAGCCTCCTGCTCGACGATACCTCCCTGGGGGTTCTTGGCATTGGGCTTGGTAGCCTTCTTGCACAGATTCACACCCTCGACGACGGCACGCTGCTTCTCGACGTCGACCTTGAGGACCTTGCCCTGCTGGCCCTTGTTGTCGCCGGCGTTCACGTAAACCGTATCGCCTTTCTTAATATGTAATTTGACTGACATATCCGAAATCGTTTTTTGTGATTACAATACTTCGGGTGCGAGGGAGATAATCTTCATATACTGGTCGCGCAGCTCACGGGCCACGGGACCGAATATGCGAGTACCGCGCATTTCACCCTGGTTGTTAAGCAGCACCACGGCGTTGTCGTCGAAACGAATGTACGAACCGTTGGCACGGCGGATCTCCTTGGTCGTACGCACGACGACCGCCTTCGAAACGGCGCCCTTCTTGACATCGCCCGAGGGAGAAGCGCTCTTCACGGCAACCACGATCTTGTCGCCGATCGAAGCGTAGCGACGCTTCGTACCGCCGAGCACGCGGATGCACAGAACCTCCTTCGCGCCGCTGTTGTCGGCTACTACGAGTCTACTTTCCTGCTGTATCATAACTACTTAGCTCTTTCAATGATTTGTACTAATCTCCAACGCTTCGTCTTGCTCAGCGGGCGGGTTTCCATGATGCGCACGGTATCGCCCTCCTTGCAGGTCTCGTCGAGCGACTCGGCGACGAACTTCGTCGTCTTGTTGACGAACTTGCCATAGATAGGATGCTTCACCTTGCGTGCAACGGCAACCACAATGGTTTTCTCCATCTTGTTGCTGACAACCACCCCGATACGCTCTTTTCTAAGATTTCTTTCCATAGTTGTTGCTTATTTTGCGTTTTTTTGACGCAGGACGGTCAGCATGCGAGCTATATCTCTGCGGTTTTTCTTGATGATCGACGGGTTCTCGACGGGGGACACCGCGTGCTGCACCTTCAGCTTCGCGAGCTGGACCTTTTCGGTCTCGATGCGCTCCTGAAGGTCCTTGATCGAGATATCCTTGATTTCTGCACTTTTCATCTTCTTGTTCCCTTAAATAGTGGTTTCGACGTAGTCGCGTCTTACAATGAACTTGGTGGTGATGGGCAGTTTCTGCGCACCCAGACGCAACGCTTCCTGCGCTACGGCCAGGGGCACGCCTTCGGCTTCGAAGAGGATGCGGCCCGGCGTAACGGGCGCCACGAAACCTTCGGGATTACCCTTACCTTTACCCATACGCACCTCGGCGGGTTTCTTCGTGATGGGTTTGTCGGGGAAGATGCGGATCCAGAGCTGACCCTCGCGCTTCATGTAACGGGTGATGGCCTGACGTGCGGCCTCTATCTGACGACCGGTGATCCAGGTCGATTCAAGTGCCTTGATTGCGAACGATCCGTATGCAAGCTGGTTGCCTCTCTGAGCCAAACCTTTCATACGGCCTTTCTGCATTCTTCTAAACTTGGTCTTTTTCGGCTGTAACATGTTTGTCTTGCTTTAAAAGGTCCTACTTACTACTGATTGTTGTTGCGACGCTCGCCGCCACGACGACCTCCGCGACGCTCGCCGCCACGACGGTCACCGCCGCGTCCTCCGCGACGCTCGCCGCGGTCGCCCGAAGCGGCCTGGGCCGAAGCGCCCGCGATCTCGAAGATGTCGCGCTTGCCGTAGACCGTACCCTGGCAGATCCACACCTTGACACCGAGGATACCCACCTTGGTCAGCGCCTCGGTCAGGCAGTAGTCGATGTCGGCACGGAACGTATGCAGCGGAATGCGGCCTTCCTTGATGGTCTCGGTGCGGGCCATTTCGGCGCCGCCGACACGGCCTGCAACCTGGATCTTGATGCCCTCGGCACCCATGCGCATGGTCGAAGCCACGGCGGTCTTCACGGCGCGGCGGAACGACACGCGGCCCTCCAGCTGGCGGGCGATGTTCTGGCCCACGATCACAGCGTCGACCTCGGGGCGCTTGACCTCGAAGATGTTGATCTGGATCTCCTTGCCGGTGAGCTTCTTGAGCTCTTCCTTGAGCTTGTCGACCTCCTGGCCGCCCTTGCCGATGATGATACCCGGACGGGCCGTCGAGATGGTCACCGTAACCAACTTCAGCGTGCGCTCGATGATGATCTTCGAGATGCTCGCCTTGGCCAGACGGACATTCAGATACTTGCGGATCTTGGCATCCTCGACGAGTTTGTCGGAGAAGTCCTTGCCGCCGAACCAGTTGGAATCCCAACCGCGGATGATACCGAGACGATTTGCTATCGGATTAACTTTCTGTCCCATCTGATTACTTGTTTTCTACGGTTACGACTTTGTCCACTACGATCGTCACATGGTTCGAGCGCTTGCGAATGCGGTGCGCACGACCCTGGGGCGCCGGCTGAATGCGCTTCAGCATGCGGCCGCAGTCTACGAACACTTCCTTGACGCAGAGCTTGACGTCCTCCAGGCGCTCGCCCTCGTTCTTGGCCTCCCAGTTGGCGATCGCCGACTTGAGGAGTTTCTCCATGCGGATCGACGCCTCCTTCTTCGAATAGCGAAGGATGCCCAATGCCTTGTTGATCTCCACGCCGCGGATGATGTCGGCCACCAGGCGCATTTTGCGGGGAGAGGTCGGGCAGTCGCGCATGATGGCGATCGCCTTCTGTTTCTTTTCAGCCTGCAGTTTCTTGGCTGTCATTGCTTTTCTTGCACCCATTTTCTACTATTTTTTCTTGTTACCGGCGTGACCGCGGAAGTTGCGCGTGGGAGCAAACTCACCGAGCTTGTGTCCTACCATGTTCTCAGTTACGTATACCGGAATGAACTTGTTACCGTTGTGCACGGCGACGGTCTGGCCCACGAAATCGGGCGAGATCATGCTGGCACGCGACCACGTCTTGACCACGGCCTTCTTGTTGCCCTCGGTCAGCGCGACGATTTTCGCTTCGAGTTTGGGATCGATGAACGGTCCCTTCTTCAATGAACGACTCATTATGTACTCTTATTTAATTATTTTTTCTTCTTGGAAATAATAAACTTCGAGGTCGTCTTCTTCGGGTTGCGGGTCTTGTAGCCCTTGGCGAGCAGACCCTTGCGCGAACGGGGATGACCACCCGAAGCACGGCCTTCACCACCACCCATCGGGTGATCCACGGGGTTCATCACGACACCGCGGTTGTGGGGACGACGGCCGAGCCAACGTTCACGACCTGCCTTGCCGGAGCTCTCGAGGTTGTGGTCGACGTTCGAGACGACACCCACCGTGGCACGGCAAGTTACGAGTACCATACGAGTCTCACCCGAAGGCAGCTTGATGATGGCGAATTTGCCCTCGCGTGCCAACAGTTGAGCATACGAGCCTGCGGAGCGCGCCATGGCGGCACCCTGGCCCGGATAGAGTTCGATGTTGTGGACGACCGTACCGAGGGGGATCTCGCTCAGGAAGAGCGTGTTGCCCACTTCGGGAGCGACGCCTGCGCCGCTCATGACGGTCTGACCGACCTGGAGGCCGTTGGGCGCGATGATGTAGCTCTTCTCGCCGTCGGCGTATACCAGCAGTGCAATGCGTGCGGTACGATTGGGGTCGTACTCGATCGATTTTACAGTGGCGGCGATGCCGTCCTTGGCACGCTTGAAGTCGACGTTACGGTACATCTGCTTGTGGCCGCCGCCGATGTAGCGGACGGTCATCTTGCCCGTATTGTTGCGACCGCCCGAGCTCTTCTTGGGGCTAAGCAGCGACTTCTCCGGCGTCGACTTGGTAATCTCGTCGAACGTGCCGATAATCTTATGTCTCGTACCTGCGGTAACAGGCTTAAATTTTCTTACTGCCATCTTCGTTAGATATTACTGTAAAAATCGATCTTGTCTCCGTCCTTCAGGGTAACGATCGCTTTCTTGAAGTTGTTGGCGCGACCCTCCAGCAGACCGGCCTTGGTGTAGCGGCTCTTCTGCTTGCCCATGTAGTTGACGGTGTTCACATCCGTCACGACGACGTTGTACATCTGCTCTACGGCATTGCGAATCTGCAGCTTGTTAGCCCGCACGTCAACGATAAAACCGTAGCGATTCAACTTTTCGCCCTGAATCGTCATTTTCTCGGTCAAAACCGGCTTAATAATAATTTCCATTGTCACTTGCGTTTTTTAAGCTAACATCGTGTTGAGTACGTTCTCGGCGCCCTCCACCAGTACGACGGCCGAAGCGTTCATCACGTCGTAGGTGCAGACGTTCTTGGCCAGTACGGGCTGTACGTAGGGGATGTTGCGGCACGAGAGCTGCACGTTGGCGTTGCCTTCGGGCAGTACCAGCAGGACCTTCTTGTCCGAGACCTTCAGCGCTTCGGCGATGGCCACCATCGCCTTGGTCTTCGGAGCGTCGAGCTTCACGGCCTCCAGCACGCAGATGGCATTGGCCTGGGCCTTGTAGGTCAGGGCGCTGCGGCGTGCCAGCTGCTTGAGCTTCTTGTTGAGCTTGAAGCTGTAGTCGCGGGGCACGGGGCCGAAGATGCGGCCGCCGCCCGGGAAGAGGGGCGACTTGATGCTGCCCGCACGAGCACCGCCGGTACCTTTCTGACGCTTGAGCTTGCGGGTCGAACCGGCAACCTCGTTGCGCTGCTTCGACTTGTGCGTACCCTGGCGCTGGTCGGCGAGATACTGCTTCACGTCGAGATAAATAGCGTGGTCATTAGCCTCCACGCCGAAAACGGCGTCCGAAAGGGTTACCTTACGACCCGTTTCCTTTCCTTGTGTGTTCAAAACAGCTAATTCCATGACTACTTCTCAATTGTTAAATAAGCACCTTTGGCACCCGGAATCGAACCTTTCACGAGGATAAGGTTGCTCTCGGGGATTACTTTCAAAACACGCAGGTTCAGAACCTTGACCTGCTCGCCGCCCATGCGGCCGGGCAGACGCTTGCCCTTGAAGACGCGCGAAGGATAGGACGAAGCGCCGAGCGAACCGGGCTTGCGCTGACGGTTGTGCTGGCCGTGGGTCTGACCGCCGACGCCGCCGAAGCCGTGACGCTTCACGACGCCCTGGAAACCCTTACCTTTCGAGATCCCGGTCACGTCCACCCAGTCTTCCTCCGAGAAGAGGTCTACGGTGAGCGTGTCGCCGAGATTCACTTCGGGCATGCCCTTGAACTCCGCCAGCTTGCGCTTGGGAGTCGTGCCTGCCTTCTTGAAGTGACCTAACAAACTGCTGCTGGTGTGCTTTTCACTTTTCTCGTCATAGGCAATCTGCACCGCTTCGTAGGAGTCCTTCTCCACGGTCTTGATTTGCGTAACAACGCAGGGACCAGCCTCGATGACAGTGCATGGTATGTTCTTACCCTCGGCACTGTAAACGGAAGTCATTCCGATTTTCTTTCCAATAAGTCCTGACATTTGTTGTCAAATTGTTTGTTATATATAAAGTGATCCTTTTGCTTGGTGGTACGGGTGCCCTCCGTCATCGTCCGTACCGGCCGTGCGGGCGGTTGCGGCCTCCGACGGAGAGCTTCCGGAAAAGTATCAGACCTTGATCTCCACCTCCACGCCCGAGGGCAGTTCCAGTTTCATCAGGGCGTCGATGGTCTTGGGCGTCGACGAATAGATGTCCAGAATGCGCTTGAAGGTGCAGAGCTGGAACTGCTCGCGGGCTTTCTTGTTGACGAAAGTCGAGCGGTTCACCGTAAAAATCTGCTTGTGCGTGGGCAGAGGCACAGGGCCGCTCACGACGGCGCCGGTGCTCTTCACGGTCTTCACGATCTTCTCGGCCGACTTGTCGACGAGGTTGTGATCGAACGACTTGAGTTTGATTCTGATTTTCTGATTCATATCCTTAGCTTATTCTATATCCTTACGTTTACCACTCGCTTTCTCGATGATCTCCTTGGCCAGGTTGGCAGGAACTTCCTCGAAGTGCGAGAACTCCATGGACGAGGTGGCGCGGCCCGAGGAGATCGTACGCAGTACGGTCACGTAGCCGAACATCTCCGACAGGGGAACCTTGGCCTTGACCACGCGGGCGGTGCCTTTCGACTCCATGCCGGTGATCTGACCGCGGCGCTTGTTCAGGTCGCCGATGATGTCGCCCATGTTCTCCTCCGGAGTCACGACCTCGACGGTCATGATCGGCTCCATGATGACCGAACCGGCCTTGGGAGCCGCAGCGCGGTAACCGTTGCGGGCGGCGATTTCGAACGACAGCTGGTCGGAGTCGACCGGGTGGAACGAACCGTCCTTGAGGGTAACCTTCATCGAGTCCATCTGGTAGCCGGCGAGCGCTCCGTTGGCCATGGCCGACTCGAAGCCCTTCTGCACCGAGGGGATGAACTCCTTGGGAATGTTGCCGCCCTTCACTTCGTCGACGAACGTAAGGCCCATCTTGCCCTCTTCGGCAGGACCGATCTCGAAGATGATGTCGGCGAACTTACCGCGGCCGCCGGTCTGCTTCTTGAAGACCTCGCGGTGCTGTACGGTGGTGGTGAGAGCCTCCTTGTAGTTCACCTGGGGAGCACCCTGGTTGATCTCCACGCCGAATTCGCGGCGCAGACGGTCGACGATGATGTCGAGGTGAAGCTCACCCATACCGCTGATGACGGTCTGACCCGAATCCTCGTCGGTATGAACGGTGAAGGTGGGGTCCTCTTCGGCCAGCTTCGCCAGGGCGATGCCCAGCTTGTCGAGGTCTTTCTGCGTCTTGGGCTCCACGGCCAGACCGATCACCGGTTCGGGGAAGGTCATCTGCTCCAGCACGATGGGAGCGTTCTCAGCGCAGAGCGTGTCGCCCGTACGGATCTCCTTGAAACCTACGGCAGCGCAGATGTCGCCGGCGTAAACGGTCTCCAGGGGGTTCTGCTTGTTGGCGTGCATCTGGTAGATGCGGCTGATACGCTCGCGCTTGCCGCTGCGTGCGTTGAGCACGTAGGAACCGGCGTCGAGCTTGCCCGAGTAAACGCGGACGAAAGCCAGACGGCCGACGAAGGGGTCGGTGGCGATCTTGAAGGCCAGACCGCAGAACGGTTCGTCCTCCGAAGACTTGCGCTCCTCTTCCTTCTCCGTCTTGGGGTTGGTACCCGTCACGGCGGGAACGTCCAGCGGCGAGGGCAGGAAAGCGATCACATAGTCGAGCAGCTTCTGCACGCCCTTGTTGTGGAACGACGAACCGCAGAGCATCGGCACGATCTGCATCGAGATCGTAGCCTTGCGGATCGCTGCGAGCAGCTCCTCGGGAGTGATCGAATCGGGATCCTCGAAGAACTTCTCCATCAGCGCATCGTCCGTGGCAGCGACCTCCTCGATGAGCTTGGCGCGCCACTCGGCGGCCTCGGCCTTCATCGAATCGGGAATCTCCTTCAGCTCGAAGTTGTCGCGCACGGTCTTGTCGTCGAAGTAGTAGATCGCATTATTATATATAAGGTCTACCAGTCCCTCGAACTTGTCCTCAGCACCGATGGGCAGCACGACGGGCAGCGCCGTGGCGCCGAAGTGCTCCTTGATCTGCGCGCAGACCGCGAGGAAGTCGGCACCCGTGCGGTCCATCTTGTTGACGTAACCGATACGGGGAACGTTGTACTTGTCGGCCTGACGCCATACGGTCTCCGACTGGGGCTCGACGCCGCCCACGGCGCAGAACGTAGCGATAGCGCCGTCCAGCACACGCAGCGAACGCTCCACCTCCACGGTGAAGTCGACGTGTCCCGGGGTGTCGATCAGGTTGATCTGGTACTGCTGGTTCTTGTAGCGCCAGAATGCGGTCGTGGCCGCCGAGGTGATGGTGATACCGCGCTCCTGCTCCTGGACCATCCAGTCCATGGTAGCGCCGCCCTCGTGCACCTCGCCGATCTTGTGGGTCTTGCCCGTGTAGAAAAGGATACGCTCCGATGTCGTAGTCTTACCGGCATCGATGTGGGCCATGATACCGATATTACGGGTAAAATGTAAGTCTCTGGTTGCCATCTTCGGGTCTCCTTTTTAGAATCTGAAATGTGCGAACGCCTTGTTGGCCTCGGCCATGCGGTGCATCTCCTCCTTACGTTTGAAGGCGGCGCCCTGCTGGTTGTAGGCATCCACTATTTCGGCGGAAAGCTTCTCTGCCATGGTCTTGCCGGCGCGCTTGCGGGAAAAGAGGACAAGGTTTTTCATGGAAATAGAAATCTTGCGCTCCGGACGCACCTCCATCGGAACCTGGAACGTCGCGCCGCCGATACGTTTCGATTTCACTTCGACTTGGGGCGTGATGTTCTCCAGGGCCTGTTTCCAGATTTCCAGCGGAGATTTGTCAGCATCCTTCATCTTCTTGCCTACGAGCTCCAACGCATCGTAAAAAATGGTGTAGGCAATACTCTTCTTACCATCCAGCATGAGGTTGTTCACGAAACGGGTCACTGCCACGTCGCCGAACTTCGGATCCGGAAGTAGAATTCGCTTTTTTGGCTTAGCTTTTCTCATTGCTATCTTAAGTTGTGTGTTTCATTGCTTCGTTTCCGTTTCGGGGAGCCGTCTCCCGCGGCGGAAACTTTTCGGGAATGGGGTTGTTTCGCTCTCGGTTATTTGGCTGCCGCCTTGGGACGCTTGGCACCGTACTTCGAGCGGCGCTGACGACGACCGTCGACACCCGCCGAGTCGAGCGCACCGCGCACGAGGTGGTAACGCACACCGGGGAGGTCCTTGACACGACCGCCGCGGACGAGCACGATCGAGTGCTCCTGCAGGTTGTGGCCCTCGCCGGGGATGTAGGCATTGACCTCCTTGCCGTTGGTCAGACGCACACGCGCAACCTTGCGCATGGCCGAGTTAGGCTTCTTGGGGGTCGTGGTGTACACACGGGTGCACACGCCGCGACGCTGGGGACACGCGGCCAGGGCGGGAGACTTCGACTTGTCCTCCATCGCCAGACGGCCGTTTCTTACTAACTGTTGAATAGTCGGCATTTCTTAAACTGTCCTTTAAGTTGTTAAAAATCTATTTCCATTGTCCAAAATGGACTGCAAAGGTAGGTATTTTTTTTGAATTACCATATATACGGGTGTCTTTTTGAGGCTTTTTCGACCCCGATATCCAACTTTTGCGATTCTTTTTATTTATCGTTTTATAAAACAAATAATAATAGCTTATAATATTACAAGTAAATGATTGGCATACAAATATTTAAACACAACATTCACCCGTCGTGCCGAAAACCCTCCGACCGCATCGCACCTTGCATTCCGACGCTCCGTGCTGGGGCCGAAGCATGCAGCATCCGCTCCGAACAACGAGGCGCAAAGAGACCCGGCGCAACCCGGAATCTCGCTGTTGTACAACCCGGTTGCGAATTATGGATTCTTAATTGTGAATTGTACAAAGTTTCCGTATTTTTGCAGGAAATTCGGATCAATCATACAACAGATAATGGAATACGATTTCAGACAGATCGAAGCCAAATGGCAGCAGCGCTGGAAGGAGCGCGGCACCTACCGCGTAGGAATCGACCCCGCGCGCCCCAAGTTCTATGTCCTGGACATGTTCCCCTACCCCTCGGGCGCCGGGCTGCACGTGGGCCATCCGCTGGGCTACATCGCTTCCGACATCTATTCGCGCTACAAGCGGCTCAAGGGTTTCAACGTCCTCCACCCGATGGGGTACGACGCCTTCGGACTGCCCGCCGAGCAGTATGCCATCCAGACGGGGCAGCACCCGGCCGTGACCACCGAACGCAACATCGCCCGCTACCGCGAGCAGCTGGACAAGATCGGTTTTTCGTTCGACTGGGAGCGCGAGGTGCGCACATGCGACCCCGCCTACTACAAATGGACGCAGTGGGCCTTCCTCGAAATGTACAACCACTACTACTGCAACGACACGCAGCAGGCCCGGCCCGTCTCCGAGCTCGTCGAGGCCTTCTCCAAATATGGCAACGAGGGTCTCAACGCCGCCTGCACCTCCGAAATACGCTTCACGGCCGGCGAATGGAACGCCATGAGCGAAGCCGAAAAGGAACAGGTGCTCCAGAACTACCGCCTCGCCTACCGCGCCGACACGATGGTCAACTGGTGTCCGCAGCTGGGCACCGTGCTGGCCAACGACGAGGTGCGCGACGGGCTCTCGGTGCGCGGCGGCTTCCCCGTGGAGCAGAAGCGCATGAAACAATGGCTGCTCCGCGTCACGGCCTACGCCCAGCGCATGCTCGACGGGCTCGACAAGCTCGCGTGGAGCGACTCGCTCAAGGAGATCCAGCGCAACTGGATCGGCCGCTCGGTCGGCGCGCAGGTCTTCTTCGACATCGAGGGTTCCGACCGCAAGCTCGAAATCTTCACCACGCGCCCCGACACCATCTTCGGCGTCACGTTCATGGTCATCGCCCCCGAGCACGAGTGGGTCGGCGAGCTCACCGCACCCGAGAACCGCGCGGCCGTCGAGGAGTACATCGCCCAGGCCAAGAAGCGCTCCGAGCGCGAGCGCATCGCCGAAACGCGGCGCGTCAGCGGCGTGGCGACGGGATCCTTCGCCGTCAACCCCTTCACCGGCAAGGCCATTCCGATCTACATCTCCGACTACGTGCTGGCCGGCTACGGCACGGGCGCCATCATGGCCGTTCCGGCCCACGACTCGCGCGACTACGCCTTCGCCCGCCGCTTCGGGCTCGACATCGTCCCCGTGGTCGAGGGCGGCGACCTCGAAAAGGAGTCCTACGACGCCAAGGAGGGCCGCATGATCAACTCCGATTTCCTCAACGGCAAGGATGTCAAGGAGGCCATCGGTCTCATGTTCGACGAGGTCGAACGCCGCGGCCTGGGCAAGCGCCTGGTCAACTACCGCCTGCGCGACGCCATCTTCTCGCGCCAGCGTTACTGGGGCGAGCCTTTCCCCGTCTACTACAAGGACGACGTGGCCTATCCCCTCACCCTCGACAAACTCCCGCTGGAGCTCCCGCCCATCGAGAACTTCGGCCCCACGGCCGAGGGCGAGCCGCCGCTGGCGCGTGTCGAGGGCTGGTGCACTCCCGAGGGCTGCCCCTACGAGCTCTCCACCATGCCCGGATTCGCCGGATCGTCGGCCTACTACCTGCGTTACATGGACCCGCACAACGACAGCGCGCTCGTCGGCCGCGAGGCCAACGACTACTGGCGTTCGGTCGACCTCTACGTCGGCGGCATCGAACACGCCACGGGCCACCTGATGTATTCGCGTTTCTGGAACATGTTCCTCTACGACCTCGGCCGCGTATGCGAGGAGGAGCCGTTCCGCAAGCTCGTCAACCAGGGCATGATCCAGGGCCGCTCCAACTTCGTCTATCGCGTCGTCGGCACCAACAAGTTCGTCTCGCTCGGGCTCAAGGAGCAGTACGAGACGCAGGAGATCCACGTCGACGTCAACATCGTCAGGAACGACATACTCGACACCGAAGCGTTCCGCCGCTGGATGCCCGACTTCAAGGATGCCGAATTCATCCTCGAGGACGGCAAGTATGTCTGCGGCTGGGCCGTCGAGAAGATGTCCAAGTCGATGTACAACGTCGTCAATCCCGATTACATCGTCGACAACTACGGCGCCGACACGCTGCGCATGTACGAGATGTTCCTCGGGCCTCTGGAGCAGTCGAAGCCGTGGGACACCAACGGCATCGACGGCGTGCACAAGTTCCTGCGGCGGTTCTGGCGTCTCTTCTTCGACCGCGACGGCAAGCTGCTGCTCACCGACGGGCCGGCCACCGACAAGGAGCTCCGCACGCTGCACAAGACCATCAAGAAAGTCACCGAAGACATCGAGAACTTCTCGTTCAACACCTCGGTCGCCGCTTTCATGATCTGCCTCAACGAGCTGGGCGAATGCTCCAAACGCGCCGTGCTCGAACCCCTCACCGTACTGCTCGCTCCTTTCGCACCGCACATCGCCGAGGAGCTGTGGGAGGTGCTCGGGCACAGCGGATCGGTCTGCGACGCCGCCTACCCCGAATTCGACGAAAAACACCTCGCGCTGAGCGCCTTCGAATACCCCGTCTCGATCAACGGCAAGCTCCGTTTCAAGAAGGAGTATCCCGTCGCCGCGTCGCCCGCCGACATCCAGGCCGACGTCGTCGCACTGCCCGAGGCGCAGAAATGGCTCGACGGCAAGGCTCCCAAGAAGGTCATCGTCGTACCCGGCAAAATCATTAATATCGTCATCTGATGAAACGACTGCTCCTTTCGGTGCTTCTTCTGACCGCCATGCACCCCGCCTCCCGGGCCCAGGATTACGGCCAGGCCCTCACCGTGAAGCTGTGGGACAACGCCACGGCGCCCCACTCCAACGGCATCGACACGCCCGAAACGCACGCTGCTCCCGGACGCGTCGGCAACGTCTCCACGGCCGAGCTCTACATCTTCCCGGCCGACACGGCCAGGCAGAGCGGCACGGCCGTCGTCATCTGCCCCGGCGGCGGATATGCCCGGCTGGCCATGGACCACGAGGGGTTCAACGTCGCCCGGTGGCTGGCCGCCAACGGCATCACGGCCGCCGTGCTCAAGTACCGCATGCCCAACGGCCATCCCGAAGTGCCGCTGGAGGATGCCGAACAGGCGCTCCGCATCATGAAAGGAACCGAAGCGGGCGCCGGGCAGCATGCCGCCCCGAGGGTCGGCATCATCGGCTTCTCGGCAGGCGGACACCTCGCGGCCATGACCTCGACGATGGCGGAGACGAAACCCGATTTCGCCATCCTCTTCTACCCGGTCATCACGGCCGTAAGGGCACCGGCGCACGGGGGAACCTTCAAAAACCTGCTGGGGGCCGGGCGCAACGCCGCCAGCGAGGCACGCTATTCGCTGGAGAACCGCGTGAACGACGCCACGCCGCCCACGCTCCTGCTGCTCTCCGACGACGACCGCAGCGTCCCGCCCGTCAACTCCACGTGCTACTACGAGGCGCTGAAGCGGCACGGCATCGAGGGTTCCATACACCTCTACCCCACCGGAGGCCACGGCTGGGGCTTCCGCGACAGTTTCAGTTACAAGCCCCAATGGCAGGCCGCGGTGCTCGACTGGCTGGAACGGCTGCAAGCGAAAAATGAAAAGTGAAAGGTGAAAAACCATAGTCACCGCAACAAAAAACGACAACCATGTTTTCCGCAAAAACCTACGCTTCGCGCCGCGAAGTCCTGCGCACGAAAATCGGCAGCGGAGTGATCCTGCTGCCGGGCAACATGCCGGCGCCCAACAACTACCCCAACAACACCTATTACTTCCGCCAGGACTCGTCGTTCCTCTACTACTTCGGGCTCAACATCCCGTCGCTGGTGGGCGTGATCGACGCCGACACGGGCGAAGAGATGCTGTTCGGCGACGACTTCACCGTCGAGGACATCATCTGGACCGGTCCGCAGCCCACGCTCCGCGAGCTGGGGGCCCAGGTCGGCATCGCCGCCGCACACCCCATGGCCGAGCTGGAAAAACACCTCCGCAAGGCCATCGCGCAGGGCCGCCGCATCCACTACCTGCCGCCCTACCGCGGCGAAACGAAACTCCAGCTCTCCGAGCTGCTGGGCATCGCTCCCGCACGGCTTCACGAACACAAATCGGTCGACCTGATGCTGGCCGTGGCCGAGATGCGCGAAGCGAAGAGCGCCGAGGAGATCGACGAACTCGAACGCGCCTTCCGCATCGGCTACGACATGCACACGCTGGCCATGAAGATGTGCCGTCCGGGCGTCATCGAGCGGGAGATCGCCGGCGCCATCGAGGGCGTCGCCAAATCGGCCGGAGCGGGTGTCTCGTTCCCGTCGATCGTCTCGCAGCACGGCGAAACGCTTCACAACCTCTGCGCCGACGGCGTGCTGGAGGAGGGGCGGCTGCTGCTGTGCGACGCAGGCGGCGAAACGGTCGGCAACTACTGCTCCGACCACACGCGCACCTACCCCGTGAGCGGCCGATTCACTCCGAAGCAGCGCGAAATCTACGAAATCGTCCTTGCGGCCCACGACCGTGTGGCCGCCATCGTCAAGCCCGGCATGATGTACACCGACATCCACAACGCCGCCTGCCTGACGCTGGCCGAAGGCCTCGTCGGCGCCGGTCTGGTCAGGGGATCGGCCGAAGATGCCGTGGCGGCCGGCGCCATGACGCTCTTCATGCCCCACGGGCTGGGCCACGGCCTCGGCATGGACGTCCACGACTGCGAAGCGATGGGCGAACGGTCGTTCGACTTCACGTCGATCGCCGACCGGGCGGCCGAATCGGCCACCTGCATCTACCGTGCGGCCTGGCGCGTGCGTCCCGGCACGGTGATGTCCGACGAACCGGGCATCTACTTCATCCCGGCGCTGATCGACAAGTGCCGCGCCGAAGGGCTCTACCGCGGCATCGTCGACTACGACCGGCTCGACTCCTACCGCGACTTCGGCGGCATCCGCATCGAAGACGACCTGCTTCTCACCGACACCGGCTGCCGCATCATCGGCGACAGAAAGATTCCGGTCACGGTCGACGAGCTGGAAGCCGTCGTAGGAAAATAAATCTTTTCTTAAGCCGGGGCAGAGCGCCGAACATGTTCGAGCAATGCCGAGGCAAGAAAACCTGCAAGAATTCGATCGCGCCATGCCGGTACCAGCTTTCGGGCCGGCATGGCTTTTTTCATCCCTAATCTCTTCAGCCATGACAAACAAAACCAAATGGATCATCGGCACGGCGGTCGTTCTCGTCGTCCTGCTGCTGCTCGTCATCTTCTCGAAGAACATCTGGAACTGGTTCAGCAACGTGCTGATCGACGTGGCGATCTATCTGATCGTCTTCGGCGCCGGATGGCTCTTGGGCCGCTTCGCGGGAAAAGGCTCCGGAAGCGGCAAATAGCCCGCAGGCACCGATCCCGGGGCCCGGACACTCGTCCCCACCTTCCCAAAACAGCTCCGGCCCAGAATGGCGCGGGTCACGGCTCGCGCCAGCGCGGCCCAGGTAGATTCAGCAATCCACTGCTCTTCGTTCGCCGCTTTTGTTCCGTTCCGGTTCCGACATCGGGCCGGACTTCGGTCTGCAACTCCGAAAGGAGCGACGGGCAGTTGTACATCCCAGTCTGCCGCAGAGCCGATCATCTGTGAGCATCAATAATGAATAGCCGATAATCCTTGCTTTCCGTGCATGCGGCTCTTTCGAGCCGTGCGGGCCGCAGCCACCCGGCGCGGAGGCCCGCAGGCGTGCCCCGCAGGCTGCGACCCGGCTTCGGACGGACGATCCGATTATTCTACGGTTCATTATACATCCATAGACTCTCTGCGGCACCCATTCCAGCGATTGCGTTCCACGCCCTGCTACGGGCTTCCGCAACAATTCGTCGGGAGCCTTGGCGGAAGTCGGCACGCGCGGTCTCGTCTACGCTTCGTCGTCCTATGCTGCCGGCAATCACAACGCGGGCTTCCTGGACTTCAACGCCAGCAACGTGTACCCGCTGAACAACGCCAATCGGGCAGCGGCTCTTTCCGTGCGCTGCGTCCAGCATCTGCAAGGCTGTTTTTCAAGGTGAAAGGTGAAAAGTCAAATGTGAAAGGCAGCGGATACGGCCAAAACTTCTGCCTATCTGCAAATATTCCCGGTCTATTCGCTTTGTCGGTTAACAGCGCATTTAAGACGGTTTCCGGAAGGCGGTCTGTTGCAGGCCGCCTTCCGGATCGACCGTCCGCATTTGAAACCGGGAGCGATTTTTCTTGTTTATGTCAAAAAATTTGTATATTTATAGTCGGCAAATCGCTGCCGTCCGGCACCAGCTGCCGAACCGCATGCTGCCGTCCGCTTGCCGGAACCGGTATCCGCGGCCCGACAGGCCGGATGCGGAGCGGCCCCTGCCCTGCGAAAGCCAACACCGACAACCTTAAAACCGAACCGCCATATGAAAAACTATGCAGCCAAAGAGATCAAGAACATCGTACTGATCGGCGCCCCCGGCACGGGCAAAACCACCCTGGCCGAGGCGATGGCCTACGAAGGCAAGGTCATCGACCGCCGGGGCAGCATCGAGACCTGCAACACCCTTTCGGACAACACCGACATCGAACACGAATACAAACGCTCGATCTACTCCACGATCCTCTTCACGGAGTTCATGGAGCGCAAGCTCAACATCATCGACTGCCCGGGTTCGGACGACTTCTGCGGCAACCTCTTCTCGGCCTTCAAGGTCGGCGACGTGGGCGTGTTCCTCTACAGCGCCGTCAACGGCTGGGAGGTGGGCAGCGAGATCCAGGCCCGCTACGCCCGCATCCTCAACAAGCCCGTCATCGGCGTCATCAACCAGCTCGACCACGACAAGGCCAACTTCGAGGCCGCCGTCGAGTCGGTCCGGGCCGCTTCGCGCGTGAAGCCCGTCATCGTGCAGTATCCCGTCAACCAGGGTGCGGGCTTCGATTCGTTCATCGACGTGCTGATGATGAAGATGTACCGCTTCAAGGACCACGACGGCCACCGCGAGGAGCTCGACATCCCCGCCGAGGAGATGGAGAAGGCCATGGCCCTCAACAAGGAGCTGGTAGAGATGGCCGCCGAGCACGACGAGGCCCTCATGGAACTCTACTTCGACAAGGGCACCCTCACGCAGGACGACATCCGGCAGGGTCTCAAGATCGGCGTGTCGCGCCGCGAGGTGATGCCGATCTTCTGCACCAGCGGCAAGCGCGACATCGGTACCAAGCGTCTGATGGAGTTCATCATCAACGTGGCGCCCGGACCGCTGAAGGCCCCCGCGTTCCTCTCGACCGAGGGCGGGCAGCTCGCGGCCGACGCCGACGCGCCGACCGTGGCGTTCGTCTTCAAGAGCCAGATCGAGCAGCACATAGGCGAAATCACCTACTTCCGTGTCATCCGCGGCAAGATCGCCGAGGGCACCGAGCTGGTCAACAGCCGCACGGGCAACAAGGAGAAGCTCTCTCAGCTTTTCGCCGTGGCTGGCAAGAACCGCATCAAGGTGACCGAGCTTTCGGCCGGCGACATCGGCTGCACGGTCAAGCTCAAGGGCACGCGCACCAACGACACCCTCGCCGCGCCGGGCACTCCGGTGGCGGTGGAACCCATCGTCTTCCCCGAACCGCGCTACCGCGCCGCGCTCAAATGCAAGGAGCAGGCCGACGAAGAGAAGCTGGGCAAGATTCTGAACGACGCCAAGTTCGAAGACCCGACCATCCTGATGGACTACAGCAAGGAGCTGAAACAAACCATCATCCAGGGGCAGGGCGAACACCACCTCAACATCCTGCGTTCGCGCATCCTGGCCGAAAACAAGCTCGCCTACGACTACATCGCGCCGAAGATTCCCTACCGCGAGACCATCACCAAGGTGGCGCAGGCCGACTACCGCCACAAGAAGCAGTCGGGCGGCGCCGGTCAGTTCGGCGAGGTGCACATGATCGTCGAACCTTATTACGAAGGGATGCCCGAACCCAAGAACTACAAGGTGCCGGGCAAGGGCGACATGGTGGTCAACGTCAAGACCAAGGAGGAGTACGACCTGCCGTGGGGCGGCAAGCTGCAATTCTACTCGGCCATCGTGGGCGGCGCCATCGACGCGCGCTTCATGCCGGCGATTCTGAAAGGCATCATGGAGAAGATGGACGAAGGCCCGCTGACGGGCTCCTACGCCCGCGACATCCGCGTGGTGATCTACGACGGCAAGATGCACCCGGTGGATTCGAATGAAATCTCGTTCAAGCTGGCGGCCCGCAACGCTTTCAAGGAGGCGTTCCGCAACGCCGGACCCAAGATCATGGAGCCGATCTACAACGTCGAGGTGCTGGTGCCGAGCGACTGCATGGGCGCCGTGATGAGCGACCTGCAGAACCGCCGCGCGATGATCATGGGCATGGAGTCGGACAAGGGTTTCGACCGGCTCAACGCCGCCGTGCCTCTGGCCGAGCTCTACCGCTATTCGACCACCCTGTCGTCGCTCACGTCGGGTTCGGCGACCTACACCATGAAGTTCGCCAGCTACGAGCAGGTGCCCGCCGACGTGCAGGACAAGCTGCTCAAAGCCTATACCGACACCGACGAGGAGTAGGCCAGGCTGTCCGCTCCCGACACGAAGAATCCCGGAAGACCGACGGTCTTCCGGGATTTTCATACCCTCCTGCCTGCACAATGCCTCCGGGCCGTCAAACAAGCTATCGCCCCCATAAGGCGAATATCGCGCCGGCGGCAGAATCCGGCGAAACGACCGGAACGCAGCGCCGAAAAAAGCGAAAGAGAGTTTCGCTCCCGATTGCCGGAAAACCGGGCGGGAAAAATCGGAGCACCGGAGCATTAAGCCGACAAAAAATCGGATCGCCGGAACATCGCGCCGGCAAGAAATCCGGCAGACGCCCCTACTCCTTTTTCTCGCGCACGAGCTCCTTGAAGCAGTGACGGCAAATAGGCTCGTAAGTGTCCTGAGCACCGAGCATCACCTGTTTTTCGTCGCTCGTCAAGCGGTGGGAGTGGTGGGCCAGGTTGCCGCAGCGCACGCAGATGGCGTGCACCTTCGTGACGTATTCGGCCGTAGCCATCAACGCCGGCATCGGCCCGAAAGGCTTGCCCGTATAGTCCATGTCGAGCCCCGCCACGATGACCCGCACCCCGTTGTCGGCCAGCTGCCGGCAGACGTCGACGATGCTGCCGTCGAAAAACTGCGCCTCGTCGATGCCCACCACGTCGACCCCGGCCGACATGAGCAGGATGTTCTGCGGCGAATCGACCGGCGTGGACCGGATGGCGTTGGCGTCGTGCGAGACGACCTCCTCCTCCGAGTAGCGCACATCGATGCGCGGTTTGAATATCTCGACCCGCTGGTGGGCGAACTGGGCCCGTTTGAGACGGCGGATCAGCTCTTCGGTCTTGCCCGAGAACATCGAGCCGCAGACCACTTCGATCCAGCCCTTGCGGCTGGCATTTTCCAGAAACATTCCGAGAAAGTGAAAATTGAAAGGTGAAAGGTTAAAGACGGCATTGCGCGAACCCTGCGGCCGCCGCTCCGAACCGTCCGCTACTCCTCCATGCGGGTGATGCGGGCGCCCAGCGCGTTGAGCCGGGTGTCGATCTCCTTGTAGCCGCGGTCGATCTGGTCGATGTTCTGGATCGTCGAGACGCCCTCGGCCGACATGGCGGCGATGAGCAGCGCCACGCCCGCACGGATGTCGGGCGAGGTCATGCGCGTGGCCCGCAGCCGGATGTTGTGGTCGTGGCCGATGACCGTGGCCCGGTGGGGGTCGCAGAGAATGATCTGCGCACCCATGTCGATCAGCTTGTCGACGAAGAACAGGCGGCTTTCGAACATCTTCTGGTGGATCAGCACCGAGCCCTTGGCCTGCGTGGCCACCACCAGGAAGATCGAGAGCAGGTCGGGCGTCAGTCCCGGCCACGGCGCATCGGCGATGGTCATGATCGACCCGTCCATGAAGGTATCGATGCTGTAGTGGTCCTGCTGGGGGATGTAGATGTCGTCGCCCCGCTGTTCGAGCCGGATGCCCAGGCGCCGGAACTGCGCCGGAATGATGCCCAGGTTGTCGTAGGAAACATCCTTGATAGTCAGTTCCGAGCGCGTCATGGCGGCCATGCCGATGAAGCTGCCCACTTCGATCATGTCGGGAAGCAGCGTGTGCTTGGTGCCGCCCAGCAGGTCGACGCCCTCGATGGTCAGCAGGTTCGAGGCGATGCCCGAGATGCGGGCGCCCATGCGGTTGAGCATGCGGCAGAGCTGCTGGATGTAGGGTTCGCAGGCGGCATTGTAGATCGTCGTCGTGCCCCGCGCCATGACGGCGGCCATGATGATGTTGGCCGTACCGGTCACCGACGCCTCGTCGAGAAGCATGTAGGTGCCCTTCAGATTGCGGCCCTCGACCATGAAGAACTCGTCGGCGATGTCGAAATCGAACTTCGCGCCCAGCTTCTGGAATCCCAGGAAGTGGGTGTCCAGCCTGCGGCGTCCGATTTTGTCGCCGCCGGGCTTGGGAACATAGCCCATGCCGAAGCGCGCCAGCAGGGGACCGATGAGCATCACCGAACCGCGCAGACGCATGCAGCGCTGACGATAGTCGTCGCTCTTGAGGTATTCGAAGTCGATGTCGCGGGCCTTGAAGGTGTAGGAACCTTCGGCGATGCGCTCGATCTCGACGCCCATGCGCCGCAGCAGCTCGATAAGCTGCATGACATCCAGAATCTGCGGCACGTTGTGCACCGTCACCCGCTCGGAGGTGAGCAGGGTGGCGCAGATGATCTGCAACGCTTCGTTCTTGGCGCCCTGGGGCGTGATGCTTCCGCTCAGGCGATGTCCGCCTTCGACCTTGAAAATAGCCATATCGTTCGTGGTTTGGGTGCTTCTTTTCCTTGCGGCCCCGCACCGGAGCCGTCCGCACGGTCCGCAGCCGGCGCTCCGCACGGAAAAAGGCCCGCGCATCCCGCCTGCGGACGGATCCTTCACCCGCCTGCGGACGAAGCGCCGCCGGTTTTACAAAGGTAAGAAGAATCGGGGTTTTTCCGGACCTTTCGAAATATTTTCTCGAAAAATTTTTGCGAATCGCATTTTTATTGTACTTTTGCAATCCGTAAAAGTGTCGGAACCGATTAAGAAACGATAAAAATCAGATAGCTATGGCAATGAAGAGAACTTACCAGCCCTCGCGTCGGAAACGAATCAACAAGCACGGTTTCCGTGCTCGTATGGCTACGGCGAACGGTCGCAAGGTGTTGGCAGCACGTCGTGCTAAGGGTCGCAAGAAGCTGACCGTATCGGACGAGTCGACGTTCAAATACGCTTAGTCCCTCCCTGCACAAAGAGACGGCCGGCTTTTCAGCCGGCCTTTTTCATATACATACCCGCGTAATAGCCGCTCGGCGTATCCGATTTCCATCCGTGGGGAAGACGCCCCCTTCCCCACGAACGAGGACGCCGGCGTGGGATGCGGGAATGTCTACTCGCTGTCCTTGAACAGGTCGATCTCTCCGCGTTCGACCTTGCCGTGCATGGCCGCCAGTTCGGCGATGACGGGCGAAACGAGGTCGATGGTGTCGGCCACGGCCGGGCGGTCGCCCTGGCCCTTGATGCGGTAGAGCATCACCGCATACAACGCCCTGAAGCACAACTCCGTATCGCTCATACCCGGATTCCCCATCACGGCACGCAGGCGCGGCAGTTCGCCCTCCAGCCGCGCAAAGGTCTTGCGGTAGTGCTCGCCGGCCGGGAGTTTGAGCAGTTGCAGATGCAGGTCGTGGAGGTCCTGGATCAGATGCAGCGTGTGTTCCAAGTGTCCTTTCTCTTCCTTGCCCTCCTGCCGGAGCAACCCCGCCAGGTCGAGGTACCACATCAGATACACGGGCTTCTGCTCCTCGCTCAGTTCGGTGCGCGGGGCGATCAACTGCGAATAGATGGCCTCGGGGCTGAACTGCAAGGCCCGCAGCAGGTCTTCGACCTGCCACAGATAGAGGATGTATTCGGCGATGTTCTCCCGCCGCTTGGCTTGTGCTATGTCCACTTTATCGGAGGTGAAAGGTGAAAAGCAAATCGTCGTTTCGGGAAAAAGCGGCCTTCGCTTTCCCCCTATCGCCTCTCGCCCTGTTACTTAATCCATTTCTTCTCGCTGCGGTGCTTGAGGAAGTACTGCTGCGACTTGAGCAGGTTGCGCGACTGGAGCACCATGTTCTTGGTCTCGGTCAGAATCGTCAGATAGAGCATCGACGCCTTGGTGTTGGACTTGGCTTCGTTGATGCGCGTGAGCTCCGACTTGATGGCATCGGCGATCGATTCGAAGAGCTGGTCGCGCAGCGAGAGCACCAGTTCGATATCGGTGAAGTCGCCGTCGCGAAGCATCATGTTGATGCGGCGGTAGATCGCCTCCACATCGTCGTTGATGGCCATCAGATCGCGCGTCTGCTCCACGGAAAGACCCTCATGGTTGTTGTCGATGTGCTCGAACGCCGGACGCGTGATATGCACCAGCGCCTTGGTCATCTCGTTGAGATAGTCGACCACCTGCACATAGTAGTGCGCCGTGTTGACGTCGCCGCTCTGCAGCCGCTTGAGCGTCGGCAGCAGGGCATATTTGCGGTCGCGCGACTGGTAGAACAGGTCGTTGGACTCCTTGACCATGTCGCGCAGCACCTTGCGGTTCTCTTTCAGTACGGCGATCAGCGTGCGGTCGTAGATCTTCGTGGCGCACTCCATCGTACGGCCCACCTCTTCGCCCAGCGCCGCGATGATGTCGCTGCGAGTCTCCACCTTGCCGCCCTCTTCGGCGGTGTTTCCCGACTTCTTGGCCAAACGGCTGCGCAAGAGCATCCAGCCGCAGAGCACCGTCACTACGAGGGTGGCGATCGTACCGCCGTAGATAAGCACGAGGCCCACGATCAGCGAGATGAGAAAACCGCCCAGCGCCGTCACGAACCACCCAGCCACCACGGTCATGACGCCCGAGATGCGGTAGACGGCGCTCTCGCGGCCCCAGGCGCGGTCGGCGAGCGACGAGCCCATGGCCACCATGAAGCAGACGTAGGTGGTCGACAGCGGCAGCTTGAGCGACGTGGCCAGCGAGATCAGCAGGGCCGAAGTGGTCAGGTTGACCGTCGCACGGATCATGTCGTAGGGCGCTCCGCTGTGCTCGACATCTTCGTATTCGAAGCGTTTGCCGACGGCTTCGCGTATCTTGGCCGGCACGATGCGTTCGACGCCGTTGTTGATGTTGAGCGCAATGCGCACCAGCGTACGCGAGAAGACCGATGACGTATATTGTTCCTGCCCGTCGTCGCCCTGCGTCGAGAGCGAGATTTCGGTCTTCGTAACGCGCAGGATCGCCTCCTTCGAACCCCAGAGCGCCACGATCATCACGACGCCGGCGGCCAGCAGGATGGAGAGGTTGGCCGGAACGTTCTCGGCCAGGGGTTCCATCAGCATCTGCGGGTCGCCCGATGCCCGCGCGAAAGAGTAGGCGTCGAATCCGGCCACCGGCACGCCGATGAAGTTCACCAGGTCGTTGCCGGCGAAAGCCAGCGACAGGGCGAAGACGCCCGACAGGATCGTGATGCGCAGGATGTTGACCTTGAAACACTGGATGAAGAAGAGCAGCAGCGAACAGATCGCCCAGCAAACGGCCAGCGAGACGAGCAGATGCTCCTCGATCCGCTGCACCACGGCAAAGCCTGCGACGAGCGACTTCAGCCCCTTGAACACGGCGAAGTAGACCACCGCCGTGAGCGAGATGCCGCACCACAGCGCACCGTAGCGGCGGAAAAGCTTGGTATAGCGGAACGAAAAGATCAGACGCGAGAGATACATCACGACCGAACCGCACGAGAAGGCGATGACCACCGACAGCAGGATAGCCGAGACCACGCCCATGGCGCGCGACGAATTGATGTAGTCGCCCAGGGCGGAGGCACCGAGCGCAGGATCGGACGAGATTTTGAAGATCGAGACGGCGACGGCCGAACCGAGCAGACAGAAGATCAGCGACACGGTGGTCGACGTGGGCAGTCCCCACGAATTGTAAAGTCCCAGCAGGATGACGTTGGCGAACATGACGCCCAAGTAGAGCATCATCACTTCGTGGAACGTGAAAAGCCCGGGGTTGAACATGCCGCTGCGGGCCACTTCCATCATGCCGCTCGACGTCACCACACCGATGACGATGCCCACCGACGCCACCAGCAGAATGGTGCGCATCGAAGCGGCCTTCGAGCCGAGGGCCGAATTGAGGAAGTTCACTGCGTCGTTGGTCACGCCGACGAAAAGACCGGAGACGGCCAGCACGGCCAGAATACCGACGATGACGGTGTAGATTTCGCTCATGTTGTATGTTTAGTGCAACGCGCCAACAAAGTTACGCCAATTTTCCGTTCGGCCGCGGCCGTGGCCGATTGTTAACGTTAATTTAATATAGGACGGCTCCGCCGCGGGAAATCCCGCTTCTGCTCCCGGCACGGCATGGCATGGCACGCAGGAACAAAGGCAGAATCGCCGCCACGGACCGCAGCACCCGCCGGGCGGGCAGCGCCGGGCGGCGAAAGACGGACCCTCCAAAAAAGACGCCGGAAACGATTTGCGGCACGGAAAAGCACAACCTGGCGAAATAATCCGTATCTTGCGATGTATCCAATCCTCCGAAGCCATGTTCGAAAACTTTCCGGTCATTGTTCTGGTCATCATCGTGCTGATCGTCTGCCTGTCGATGCACCATGCGCTGAACGACCTGCGGGACAAGGTGTTCCAGCTCCGCCAGTCGATGGAGAAACATTTCGGCGACTCCGCCATGCGCCCCGACGCTCCGCAACAGCATACGGCCGCGCCGGCTCAGCGGCAGGCCGAGACTCCGTCCGCACCGCTCCCCGGCCGACCGCAACCCGCAGCATCCGCCGCGGCCGACCTCAAAGCCGAACCTGCACCCGCGCGCATGGCGGAACCGGCCATCGTCCCGGCAACACCCGACCCGGACAAGCAATCCGGCAACATCCCTGCACCGACGCATCCCGCGGCCGCTACACCGCCGCCCGTCCGGCAAACACCCCCGCGGCCCCGGCAGCACCCGGCGAAAAACATCGAAAAATACATCGGCACCCAGCTTTTCGCCGCCATCGGCATCGGCGTGCTGATCCTCGGCGTGGGCTTCTTCATCCAGTACGCCATCAACAACGACTGGCTCAACGAGACCATGCGCACGGTCGTGGGCTTCCTCTGCGGCTTCGTGCTTCTCGGCATCGCCGCCCGCCTGCGCAACACCTACCGCCGGTTCAGCTCCGTGCTCGCCGGCGGAGCCTTCGCCGTGACTTACGTCACGGTGGCCATCGCCTACCATTATTATGCGCTCTTTCCGCAGGTCGTCGCTTTCGGGCTGCTGGTGCTCGGCACCCTCCTCACGACCGCCATCGCCGCCGGTTACGACCGTCGCGAGCTTGCCGTCGTGGCGCTGACCGGAGGATTCGTCGCTCCGTTCCTCGCGTCGGACAGCCACGGCAGCCACGTCGCGCTTTTCCTCTACATCGCCATCCTCCACGCCGGCATGTTCGTGCTCGCGCTCCGCAAAAAATGGTGGGAGCTGCCCGTCATCTCGTTCGCCGCCACCTACCTCATTTTCTGCCTTTTCGTGCGGCATGCGTTCTCCGGACAGACAGCCGGCGCCGCGCCCGATCCGGCCATGGCCCGCGATCTCTTTCTCTTCGCCGCTTTGTTCTACCTCATCTTCACCGCATCGGCAGCGGCCGTGCTGCGCGCCCGCAACAGCCGGTTCCGGTGGATCCTGGCCGGCACCGTGGCGCTCAACAACTTCTTCTTCCTGCGCTTCGGGCTGCTCTTTCTCCACACGATGGCTCCCCTCCGCAACCTCGACGGTCTCGTTCCGCTCGCCATTGCCGCGGTCAACACCGGCGCACTGCTGGCCGTACGGAGCCGACTCGCCGAGGCGCCCGGACTCAAACGGCTCCTGCTCAGCCTCGCGGTGCTCTTCCTCACGCTCGCCGCACCCCTCCAGTTCGGCGCCGAACGTTCGCTGCTCTGCTGGGCCGCCGAGATCGTCCTGCTCCTCTGGTTCTACGCCCGCACCCGACAGCCCGTCTACGAAATTGCCGCGGGACTCCTCGCCTTACCGGCTTTCAACATGGCCTGCTCGCTCTGGTTCCGCATCCGCTGCGGCGCCGAACCCGCCATCTTCCGCAGCTCCGAATTTCTCACGTCGCTCAGCATGGCCGCCGCGTTCGTCTACGCGGCCTGGTTCACCGGACGCAAACGCGAAATCTTCGTCCGCGCCCGCCTGTTGCGCTACCCCGTCGGCAACGTCTGTCTGATTCTCGCCGCCGGCCTGCTCGTCTACGGCACCTTCCTCGCCGACATCGTCCGCCATTTCCAGGGCGACGCATTCGTCCAGTCGTGGCTGCTCTGCACCGTCGCCGTCATCGCCGCCATGTTGGGCGCCCTGCGCCGGCGGTTCCCGATCGCGGAACACTCCTGGATCTTCATCGCCGACGCCTCACTCGCCACCTGTGCGTTTCTGCTCCTCTCCACGCCCGACACCCGGCAATCGCTGCCGGTTGCGCTGTCGTGGATTTCGACCGCCGTCGTGGCACTGACGCTGGCCGGCGTCGCGTTCGATTTCTACCGCCAGGTCGACGACGCACGACGCCGCAGCAGCTTCCTCGTATGGTTCAATCTTGCAGCCACAAGTGTGTGGATCGCAACGTTCTGCCACCTGCTCACCCTGCTGGGCATCTACCGCAACTTCAGCACGGGTTTCTCGCTGGCGCTGATCTCCGCCGCCTCGCTGCAGATGGGGCTCGGCATGCACCGCCGGCAGAGAGGGCTGCGCATCTTCGCGCTGGCCGGCTTCGCCGTCGTGCTGGCCAAACTGCTGCTCCGCGACCTGTGGCAATGGCCTACGCTGGGCCGCATCGTGGTATTCATCGCGCTGGGAATCATCCTTTTATCGGTTTCGTTCCTCTACCAGCGGCTCAAATCGGCCCTTTTCAAAGACGACGAAGTGTTGCACACCGACGAAAAATAATGTAATTTCGCATCCCGAACAAACACCGAATCCCATGAACAACCTGTTTGCAAAAATCGCGGTCGTTCTCTGCATGCTGACCGTGTCCGCGCCCGCCATGGCGCAGTTCAACCTCAAAAAAGCCGTCGGCGGTGCCGCCAAGGTGGCCCAGGCCGCCACGCTGACCGACGAACAGATGGCCTCCTACGTCAAGGAATACATCGACTGGATGGATGCCAACAACCCCGTCTGCGAGGCCGACACTCCCTATGCCCAGCGTCTCGCCCGGCTGACCGAAGGGCTGTGCGATGCCGACGGCATTCCGCTCAACTTCAAGGTCTACCACGTCATCGACGTCAACGCTTTCGCCTGCCCCGACGGCAGCATCCGCGTCTTCTCGTCGCTCATGGACATCATGTCGGACGAGGAGCTTCTGGGCGTCATCGGCCACGAAGTGGGCCACATCGCCCACCGCGACTCGAAAAAGGCCTACCGCACGGCCCTGATGACCTCGGCCCTCAAGGACGGCGTGGCATCGAGCGGCGGCAAGGCGGCGCAGCTCACCGACTCGCAGCTGGGCGACCTGGGCGAGGCGCTGATCAACTCCACCTATTCGCAGAAGCAGGAGCGCAACGCCGACGACTACGGCTACGAATTCCTCAAGAAAGCCGGCAAGAACCCCTGGGCCATGGCCTACTCGTTCCGCCGGCTGAAACAGATGCAGGAGGAGGCCGGCGTGCAGAAGAGCAGCAAGATGAGCCAGCTCTTCTCGACCCACCCCGACCTCGACGTGCGCATCAAGCGCATGGAGGAGCGCGCCACGACCGAAGGCATCGCAGCGCCTGCCGAGCGCCAGGAGTGCGCCGAATAGCCCGCAGCCGCTGCACAACCATGGAAAAAGCACCCTTTGCGGGGTGCTTTTCCGTTTCGTCTGCAACAAGTCCGGATAAGGTACAGGTCCTTCCGGAAGGGTTCTGCGGCGCCGGCTGCATAAGCAGCCGGCGCCGCACGGCAGTCTCGCTCGCCATCGGATTTTTCCGGCCGTAGAACCGCTAAAGCGCCTCGGCAGCAGCCCATCCGCATCCGTCCGTCGGCGTCCACAAAAGGCGGCTTCCTGCCCTGAGTGGTGCGGGCCATGGTCCGTGCCAGCGCGGCAAAGCAGATTCAGCAGTCCGCTGACCGGGCCTCCGGCCCCGTCAGTTGTTCACCCCAGTCTGCCGCCCGACCGATCTCCGCGTCCGCGGCATTCATTCCAGCGATTGCTCCAAGCCCCTGCTACGGGCTACCGCCACAACACGTCGGGAGCCTTGGCGTACGTCGGCGCCGAGGGAGATGTCTGGTCGTCGTCACCCACCGCCGCCGACAGTCCGAACGCCACCTATCTGGCATTCAAAGGCGAGAGTTGGGTGAATACGTTTAGATCGAACAACCGCGCCTTCGGTTTCACCGTGCGCTGCGTCCAAGCATCTGCAAGGGAAGCCGCTCTTTTTTCGGGGAAAAGTCCTATTGCTGCCGGCGGAGCGCCTCGATGAATTCCGGCCACCGCGACCACAGATTCTCGGTCCGGAGCCACAGCTCGCGGGCCTGCGCCCCGGCGGTGGGACGCTCGCTTCCGATGTCGCGCAGGAAGGCTTCGTCGGCCGGATGTTCGGGAGCGATGAATTCGGCGAAACACGATGCGAAGCGCGATTTGAAATGCTTCAACTCGCCCTCCGGGAGTATTCCGTCGCGCTTGAAAGCCGACCACAGCAACAGCACTTCGCGGCTGGCGCACTTGTCGGAGATGTCGTTGATCACCTCGTCGAAAAGTTCCGTTTCGTCCATCGCCAGGTAGTCGAACGCCAACAGCTCGCTGCCCTCCAGATGGTCCTCGGGATCGAGGTCGAGCAGCATCTCCAGCAGGGCGGCCGACATCTCGAAATCGTCGATCAGAAAGTGATCGACGGCCGACGCGTGGATCAGTTCGAGCGCCGCGCGCGAGTTGCGGTGGTTCCACTCCAGGATGACCTCCTCGTCGTCCGGGATGAGTTCGGCCAAACGCTGGAACGCCCGGAAGCGCGTGTCGCAGGCCTGCCGGACATCGCCCGCATCCTGCATCTCGCGGCTGTGCGCCAGTATATCGGTAAAGTTGTAATCGCCGTCGCCGACGATTTCGAAAGTCTGCTCGGGCGTAGGTTGTAGACGGGCTTTGAACATGGTGCCTGTTTCTGCGGGTTTCTTCGCGGCCCGGAAGCCGCCTGATCGTTGGTTCGGAGGGTTGTTCGAGCGCGAATATAGCAACAAAAGCGATATTTTTCGTAAAATTATTGCGAGAAAAAAATATTTTTCGGATATTTGCAGTCCCAACGAAGACCGCCGTGTCTTCCCAGGCCGAAATAGCTCAGCGGTAGAGCACTTCACTCGTAATGAAGGGGTCCCGAGTTCAAATCTCGGTTTCGGCTCGAAAATGCGAAAGCGCCGCAGGCGCAGGAACGAATGAAAAACCGCTTCAAATTTACTTGAAAGCGGTTTTTTTCATTTCGGGCCGTATATCGCGCAACGATTTTCGCAGTTTTGACAGCGCCCCTGCGGCAAGCAGAAGAGATAAAACGAGCATAACGAAGTTAAATCCCGGTTTCGGCCCGAAAATCCGGAGGATGCTGCAAGGCTTCGACGGTAAACGAAATCCGCCTGCAAATGATTTGCAGGCGGATTTTTCGCAACAAAGCGGCAACGAGAACGCCTACCGCGGCTCGGGCATCGACGTATAGACCAACATGGTCTCGGGTTCGAGACGGATGCGGGCGCCCTCCTCAAGCGTAACGCCCTGCTCGGTCGGCAGCAGCCGCTCGCCGTCGAGTTTCAGCACCCCTTCTCCATAGACATAGAGCGACAGACCGGACAGCGGCGCCGGAAGTCCGCGAAGCGTCAGCTCCACAGCGCGGTCGGCATGCGTGTTGACCACAGCCACCGTCGCACCCTTGTCCGTGCGCCCGACCATCGAACGCACGCCGTCGACTCCCTCGACCTCCGAGCCGACGATCCGGCATCCCTGCGGAAAATAGCGGCACAAAAGCGACATGGCATAGTACCACGGGCGGATGCGCTCCTTCTCCGCTCCGTAACGTTCCTCGCCGAGGATGTTCCAGAAGCCCCATATCTTCAGCCGGCCGGGTTCCTTGGTGTGCATCGCATCGTCGAGCATCCACACCACACAGCCCGAATAGCCTGCGGCGGCCGTCTGCATGACGGCATCCGCCACGTCGATTCCGTACATCGTATCGAAAACCAGCATCTGCGAATCCTCGATCGAAGCATGGGGATCGGCCGCAATGCGGCGCTTGTTCTCGGCATCGAGTTCCGCATCGCGCGGATCGATATACTTGATTCCCAGCTCCCCGAGAATCATCTTCGCCGTAGCCGGCGCCGCGGCGCGATAGGCCGCGATCATCTCGGTGTATTCGCCCGTATTGATCTGTGCTTTCGACGGATAAGTGTGGATGTCGTAGAGACCCACCGCCTCGCCCAGGTCCGCGCGGCTGCCGCTCACCCAATGCGTCTCGGCCGTCGTCCACACCGCAGCGTCGGGCGCCACCAGACGTACGCGGTCGCCCATGCCATGACGGCGGAGCGCCGCATCCATCGCTTTCGCGGCCCGCAGCCAGAGCGCATAATCGCCGTTGGTCGACGACCACGAACCGTTGGGCTCGTTGACCATATTATAATAGCGGATGCAGCTGTAGCCGCAATCCTCCACCAGATAGCGCACCAGCTCGCCGCAGCAGCCGATCAGTTCCTCGTCCACGGTCTGCTGCTGCCAGTCGGCCAGCCCGCCGCCCCAGTCGCCGAGCAGCACCGTCACGCCGTGCGTGTTGCAATAGCCCAGGATCATGTGCAGGTCGTCCATGTTGCGCGCAGGGTCGAACCGCCCGTCGGTCATGTGGGACCTGATCCCGCTCATCACCCGGATGAAACGCGGCGACATCCATTCGAGCCGCGTCACCAGGCGCCGTCTGTCCGAGGCCGAAAAGCCCTCGCCGTCGTGCACTTCGTAGGGGTCCCACTGCACGCCGTTGCCTATGTAGGCCTCGACGACGACGCGGTCCGACAACGAGAGCACACCGTCGACCGTCGGAACGGCCGGCGCACCGCCCGCAGCCGGCGAACATCCGGCAAGAAGCGTCGCCGCAATGCCGCAAAAGAGCGGTCGGAACAAGTTTCTTCTCATGGTCGCAAGTGTTGGTTTCCAATAATTCAAAGGTAAGGCCCCGCACCCGAAAAGGAATAATACTTTTTTATCCGAATCCGATATTTTACAGACAATTACCCGGCTGCGGAAGACCCGCCCCAGCAACGGCCCGAATGCGCGAAAAACATAACTAATTGCTAAAAAACTACATTTTTCCGAAGTGCCGAACCTCTATCTTTGTCTTCGTCATCCATTCCCTAACCCGAACTGCGCATGAAATCCCTGTTCCTGCCGGTCGCCGGTCTGCTGATGCTCGGACTCACGGCCTGCCACTCTCTGAAAACGACCCGTTTCGCCCGCGTCGAGCAAGGCCGCTTCGCCGGCCCCGACGACATGCCCGCCTACTTCGTCGGCACCAATTTCTGGTACGGCGCCCTGCTCGCCGCCGAAGGTCCCGGCTGCGACCGCGCACGGCTCTGCCGCGAACTCGACCGCATGCACGCGGCGGGCATCGACAACCTGCGGGTGCTGGTCGGTTCGGAGGGCAGCGAAGGGGTCGTCTCGAAGGTCGAACCCATCCTCCAGACCGCCCCGGGCGTCTACGACGACCGCGCGCTCGACGGGCTCGACTTCCTGCTCGCCGAGATGGGCAAACGCGGCATGCGGGCCGTGCTCTACCTGACCAACGCCTGGGAGTGGAGCGGCGGCTACAGCCAGTATCTCGAATGGAGCGGCCGCGGCACCTATCCAGTTCCGGGACGGGACGGCTGGGACGTCTTCATGCGCTACGTGCGGCAGTTCCACGAAGCGGATGCCGCCGACAGCTGCAAATTGCTGTTAGAAAACCACATCCGCCACATCGTCGGCCGCACCAACCGCTACACCGGACTCCCCTATGCCGAGGACCCGGCCATCTTCTCGTGGCAGATCGCCAACGAGCCGCGCGCCTTCTCCGACGAGAACAAGGAGCGCTTCTTCGAATGGATCGCCCGCACGGCGCAGCTCATCAAGGAGCTCGATCCCAACCACATGGTATCGACCGGCAGCGAGGGATCGATGGGTTGCGAGAACGACATCGAACTCTGGCGCCGCATCCACGCGCTGCCCGAAATCGACTATGCCAACATCCACATCTGGGCCTACAACTGGAAGTGGATCGACCGCGACAGCATCGCAGAGAATCTCGACCGGGCCTGCGCCAACATGACCGATTACATCGACCGCCACGCCGCGATCGCCCGCGAGCTGCGGAAACCCCTCGTCATCGAGGAGTTCGGCTACCCGCGCGACAACTTCCGGTTCGAGCCCGACTCCCCCGCCTCGGCCCGCAACGCCTACTACCGGCACCTTTTCGCACAGATCATCCGCAGCGCCGCCTGCGGCGACATCCTCGCCGGATGCAACTTCTGGGGCTGGGGCGGCGAGGCACGGCCCGCACACCTCCGCTGGGAGCGCGGCGACGACTACTGCGGCGACCCCGCACAGGAGGAACAGGGCCTCAACTCGGTCTTCGACTGCGACACGGCCACGATACGCGCCATCGCGCAAACCAACCGGACGCTCGCCCGCTACGGCCGCGCCGCAGCCGCACAACCCGGCAACCGGACTCCCGAACAACTCCTCGCACTACTGCGCCACGTTTCGAAGCGCGGAGAACTGCTTTTCGGACAGCAGGATTTCCCCTTCTACGGCTGCGACTGGGCCTACGAGGAGGGGCGCAGCGACGTGAAAGAACTATGCGGCGATTATCCCGCCGTCCTGGGCTGCGACCTGGGCGAAATCGAGCTCGGCACCGGCCGCAACCTCGACGGAGTGCCTTTCGACACCATGCGCACCGAAATCCTGCGCCACTTCGCACGCGGCGGCCTGACGACCGTCAGCTGGCACCCGCGCAACCCCCTCACGGGAGGCGACGCCTGGGACGTAACGAGCGACCGCGCCGTCCGTTCGGTCCTGCCCGGCGGCGAGCGCCACGAACTTTTCGTCGGGTGGCTCGACCGCGCGGCCGACTTCCTGCTGTCGCTCCGCACCGACGACGGATCGGTCGTCCCGACCCTTTTCCGGCCATGGCACGAGCACACGGGGAGCTGGTTCTGGTGGGGACAGCGGCTCTGCACGACCGACGATTACAAGGCGCTTTGGGAGATGACCGTCGAACACCTGCACCGGCGCGGCGTGCCGATGCTCACCATCTATTCGCCCAACCCCTGCCACGACGAATCCCAATACATGGAGCGCTACCCGGGCGACGCCTGGGTCGACATCCTCGGTCTGGACACCTACCACGGTGGTTCGGCCGACGAATTCATGGCCCGGCTCGACCGCACGCTGGGCATCATGGCCGCCCTCTCCCAACGCCTGGGCAAACCCTGCGTCCTCTCCGAAACGGGCCGCGAGGGCCTGCCCGAAGCCGACTGGTGGACAGGCGTCCTGCTGCGGGGCATCGGCAGCCACCGCCCCGCCTACGCGCTCGTATGGCGCAACGCCCTGCAAACCGTCCGGCCGGGACACTTCTACGCGCCCTTCCCGGGCCAAACCTCGGCCGACGACTTCGTCCGTTTCCATGCCCTGCCCCAAACCCTGTTCGCCACCGACATGGCGCACACGACATCCCTAAAATAAATCAAACTCAATTCGCACGCAATGACTGACTTCAAGGTGATCATGAGCGAACTGGAAGCCCGGCACGAAGAGCTTCTGACCCGAAAGAACACGCCCGACGAACACTACAACGGCATCTACACCCGCTACCGCAACCCGATCCTCACGGCCCGGCACACGCCCCTCCACTGGCGCTACGACTTCGACCCGCAGAGCAATCCTTTCTGCATGGAGCGCATCGGCATGAACGCCGTGATGAACGCAGGAGCGATCAAATGGCACGACAAGTACATCGTCGTGGCCCGCGTCGAGGGCGCCGACCGCAAATCGTTCTTCGCCGTGGCCGAATCGCCGAACGGCATCGACAACTTCCGGTTCTGGGACTACCCGATCCGGATGCCCGAATACGGCGAGCCGGCGACCAACATCTACGACATGCGGCTCACGGCCCACGAAGACGGATGGATCTACGGCGTCTTCTGCATCGAGCGCAAGGACCCCGACGCCGCGCCGGGCGACCTCTCGTCGGCCGTCGCTGCGGCCGGCATCGCCCGCACCCGGAACCTGGTCGACTGGGAGCGGCTCCCCGACCTCGTGTCGAAGAGCCAGCAGCGCAACGTAGTGCTGCACCCCGAGTTCGTCGACGGCAAATACGCCTTCTACACCCGCCCCCAGGACGGCTTCATCGACACCGGCAACGGCCAGGGCATCGGCTGGGCGCTGGTCGACGACATCGCCCGTGCCGAGATCGTCGGAGAGACCATCATCAACCGCCGCTACTACCACACCATCAAGGAGGGCAAGAACGGCGAAGGCCCCCATCCGATCAAAACCCCGCACGGCTGGCTCCATTTGGCACACGGTGTGCGTTCGTGCGCTGCAGGGCTGCGCTACGTGCTCTACCTCTACATGACCGAACTCGAGCGCCCGTGGGTGCCGCTGGCCGAACCGGCAGGCCTGTTCATGGGTCCGGAGGGCGAAGAACGCATCGGCGACGTGTCGAACGTCCTCTTCTCCAACGGCTGGATCGCCGACCCCGACGGCCGCGTCTTCATCTACTATGCTTCAAGCGACACGCGCCTGCACGTGGCCACCTCCACCGTCGAACGGCTGGTAGACTACTGCCTGCACACCCCCGCCGACGGCCTCACGACAGGCCGCAGCGTCGAACAACTCTGGAAACTCATCGATAAGAATCTCAAACGCTGATACGAATGGCAGCACCCCGCCTCGAAAAGATCGGATACGGCCTCGGCGACATGTCGTCGAGCATGTTCTGGAAGATATTCACCTACTATCTCCCGTTCTTCTACTCCAACATCTTCGGACTGAGCCTGGAGCACGCCGCCCTGCTGCTGCTCGTCACCAAGCTCTGGGACGCCGTCTCCGATCCGATCATGGGACTCATCGCCGACCGCACGCGCTCGCGGTGGGGCCGCTACCGGCCCTACCTGCTGTGGATCGCCGCGCCTTTCGCCGTGGCGGGCGTGCTGACCTTCACGACCCCCGACTGGAGCGACGGGGCCAAACTGGTGTGGGCCTACGCCACCTACATCCTGATGATGACCGTCTACACGGCCATCAACGTTCCCTACGGAGCCATGCTGGGCGTGGTGACCGACGATTCGGCCGAACGCACCGTCTTCTCCTCCTACCGCATGTTCTTCGCCTACGGCGGTTCGTTCCTCGCCCTGGCGCTCTTCGAGCCCCTGTGCAGCTTCTTCACGGGCGACACCGGCACGCTGAGCCCCGCCGAAGCCGCCGCTGCGCAGGCCGCCGGCTGGCAGCGGACCATGATCGTCATCGGACTGCTCTGCGCCGGGCTCTTCTACTATTGTTTCCGCTGGACGCGCGAGCGCATCGCTCCGGCCGACAACGACCGCGAATCGATCCTGCGCGACGTCAGGGCCCTGGCCGGCAACGGCCCCTGGTGGCTGCTGTTAGGCGTGGCGATCGCCGTGCTGCTCTTCAATTCGATCCGCGGCGGCGCAGCGGCCTACTTCTTCAAGGACTACGTCGGAGCGAACAACCTGCTGGGCGGCAGCCTGCTGCTCACGTGCGGCGTCTTCCTGGCCGTGGGCGAGATCGCCAACATGGCAGGCGTAGCGCTGGCCGTGCCCGTCTCGCGCCGCATCGGCAAGCGCATGACCTACATGGCGGCCATGGCCGTCGCGGGCGTGCTGAGCGGTGCGTTCTACTTCGTGCCGGCGACCAACGCCGGCGCCTGGACGATGCTGGTGCTGCAGATCGTCATCTCGGCCGCCGCAGGCATCACCTTCCCGCTGCTGTGGAGCATGTTCGCCGACGTGGCCGACTACTCCGAACTCCGGCACGGCCACGGCTCCACGGGGCTGATCTTCTCCTCGTCGTCGATGGCCCAGAAGTTCGGCGGCGCCTTCGGCAGCGCGCTCATCCTCTGGCTGCTGGCCGCCTACGGCTACGACACGTCGGCCCAGGCGGCCCAAAGCGGCGAGGCGATCGTCGGGCTGCGCATGCTGATGAGCTGGATACCGGCCGCCGGATGCGGTGCGGCGATCCTGCTCGTCGCGCTCTATCCGCTCGGCGAAAAACGGGTGGCCGCGATCGCCGGACAGCTGGCTCTGCGCCGCTCCTCCAAAGCATAACCACATGGAAGAAAAGCAACTCAAGGCGGAACTGCTCGCCGAACTCCACGACAACATCCTGCCCTTCTGGCAGACACACATGACCGACCCCGAGGGCGGCTTCTTCGGCCGCATGACGGGACGCGGCGAACTGCGGCCCGACGCCGAGCGCAGCGCCATTCTCTGCGGCCGCATCCTTTGGACCTTCGCGGCGGCTTACCGCACAACGGGGCGCGAGGAGTACCTCCGTACGGCCGCGCAGGCCCGCGACTACCTGCTGGAGCACTTCATCGACCGCCGGTACGGCGGCGTCTTCTGGTCGGTCGACGCCCAGGGGCGGCCGCTCGACACCAAAAAGCAGTTCTACGCCCTCGCGTTCGCCATCTACGGGCTGAGCGAATACGCCCGCGCAACGGGCGACGCGCAGGCGACCGAGGAGGCCGCAGCGCTCTACCGCACCATCGAGACCCGCTCCTACGACCTGGCCGGCAACGGCTACGAGGAGGCCGCCACACACGACTGGCAGCCCATCGCCGACATGCGCCTGAGCGACAAGGACGCCAACGAGCGCAGGACGATGAACACCCACCTTCACATCCTCGAAGCCTACACCAACCTGCTGCGCGTGTGGCCCGACGCGGCGCTGCGCCGCCAGACCCGCAACCTGCTGGAGATCTTTCTCGACCGCATCGCCGATCCACGCACGGGGCACCTCGGGCTCTTTTTCGACGAGCATTGGCAGCTCCGGAGCGAGGGCGTCTACTCCTTCGGCCACGACATCGAAGCTTCGTGGCTGATGCTCGAAACGGCCTTCGTGCTGGGCGACGACGCCCTCACCGAGCGCACACGCGCCTGCTGCGCCCGCATCGCCGATGCCGCGCTCGAAGGCTATCTCGAAGACGGCAGCCTGCTCTACGAACGCCATGCCGACGGCACGCTCGACCGCGAGCGCCACTGGTGGGTGCAGGCCGAGTGCGTCGTGGGGCTTTTCTACCTCTACCGGTTCCACGGCCGCCGCGAAGCGCTGGCCCCGGCCCTCAGAACCTGGAGCTACATCAGCCGGCACCTCGTCGACCGCGAGGGCGGCGAATGGTGGTGGAGCATCCTGCCCGACGGCAGCATCAACCGCCGCGACGACAAGGCCGGATTCTGGAAATGCCCCTATCACAACGGCCGCATGTGCATGGAGGTGGCCGGACTTATCGGATAACCGGGAGCCGCCGGCAGCACGCCCGACAATCCAAAAAGAGGGGAATCCCGCAAGGATTCCCCTCTTTCCGTATTCCGCCACGGAAGCGTCAGAGCTTCAGCAGCGTGCAGCGCTCCAGGTTGTAGCCCTCGGCCGAGATCACGACATCCTTGCGAGCGGCATATTCCGCCTCCACCACACGTTTCTCGTTCGGCAGCAGATGGATGTAGCCCTCGGAGATGTAGGCGGGCAAAACCGCCTCGCCGGTCGCCGCCGACCGCACGTTGAACTTCACGGCTAGCGCTGTCGAGCGCGACGGGTTCGAAACCTCGAAACGCACCGTCCGGCGGCCGTTCTCCTCCCGCTGCGCGAGCTTGCGGGCCCGCAGCGCGGCGGCCGGCACCTCGTTCAGCGCCATGAAGTCGTCGCCCGTACGGCGTATGTAGTCGTTCGTAGAGACGCACCGGCCCCCGGCGAACAGTTCGACACGCACCAGAAAACAGGCTTCTCCGGCAGGCATTTCGGCTTGGCCTACACGCGTCGCGGAATTGGCCGCAACCACGCCGGCCGGCATCGTCTGCACGGAAAGGCGCTTGCCGGCGAGCGTATGGCTCGTCACGCGCACGCGGGCCTTCGACAAGGTCTCGCGCGTGGTATTGACCGCCAGCACCTCGTTGTCGTGGGGGTTCATCTGCACGTGCACCGGCTCACAGGCCTTGCGGCAGCCGTAGAACGACCCGTGCGTCTCGAAATCCCACGAATAGGTCTGCCATTCGAGGCTCGGCCAGGCGGGATGGCTCATCCAGAGCAGCACGCCCGAAGTCGAATTCCACATCCGGCTGTTCCACCCCTCGAGCATTGCCCGGTGGCTGTCGTAGTTGATGAGCTGCACCTTGCGGCAGAAGTCGTCGAGCGACGCAGCCCGGCCATAGAGGCGGTCGACCGCCTCCACATATTCGGGCAGGCCGAAATGCAAGTCATGATAATGCCATGTGTCGCTGATGGGCCACTGCTCGGTCTCGGGCATGAACTTGCGCATGCTCTCGGCCGTCGGCACCGAAGGGGTCCCGAGCTCGGTCGAGAAACCGTGCGCCAGGTCGCGGAAATACGCCGATTCGTCGGCCAGGTAGTGCCACGGACCGCTGGTCCGCAGGTTCATGTAGCGCGAATTGGGGCTGTAGAAACGCGTGCCGTCCTCCGAAGCGATCAGATCGGCCAGCCGCACTTCGAGCGTCGGCGTGGCGTAGCCCTCGTTGCGGGGGCACCAGATCGCCAGCGAGGGATGGTTGCGGAAACGCAGCACCGTTTCGCGGGCGTTGGCCATGAAGAGGTCTTCGTCGTTGGGATTCTGGTTGTAGCCCTCGGTCGAGTACCAGAAGTCGTTCCACACCAGCATGCCGTATTCGTCGCAGAGCGTGTAGAAGAGTTCTTCGGTCGACTCGCCCGTCCAGTTGCGCACCATGTTGAAACCCTCCTCGGCATGGAGGCGGAAAGCAGGTTCGAGACGTTCGCGCGAAACGCGCTTCATGCCGTCGTCCATGCCCCAGTTGCCGCCGCGGCAGAAGATGCGCACGCCGTTGCAGCGCACCACCAGGAAAGGCGAGGCGCCGTCCTTCTCCAGACGGCGGAACACCGACGGGTCGACCTCGGGTCTGAGCGCCGGGACCACCACACCCGCGCCGACGTCGCGACGATGGAACGAATCGAAGGGCGAGCGTCCGTCGACAAGATCGTCGGTCGGATCGAAATCGATGCGCAGCTCCTCGCCCGAGGGAGCGTCGACCGTCAGTTCGTACGACAGCTCGCGGATGCCGAAGCGCACCTGCTCCGTATCGGAGCGGACCGCCCCTTCGTCGACGCCGAGCGTCATCGTATAGAGTTCCTGTTCCCCGTAGCCGTTGGGCCACCACAGACGCGGCGAAGCGACCCGCAAAACGGGATAGTCGGCCGGTGCGAAGCACTCGCGGCGGCTCTCGCCCGGAGCCAGGTCGACACGCTTCTCGAAGGCGATGCCGCCGTCGATCGCACCGTGCAGCACCACGCTCCGCGGCGCGTCGGCGTGGTTCTTCAGCGTGGCGCTCACCGTCAGCTCGGCCGACGAGGTGTCGGGCAGCGGCAGGTCGGTCACCACATGGGGGTCGGAGAGGGTCACGTCGCCCGTATATTCGAGCACGACGCGCTGCCAGATGCCGATGTTGCGGTCGCGGATGCCGGGCACCCAGTCCCAGCCCTCGGAACTGATGAAGGTCGGACCGTCCAGACAGAGCTGTCCGCCATTGGGACCGCGGCCCGCCTTTTTCGACTGCTCGTGCGGAATGCCCGGGTTGTGCGGCGGACAGATCTTCACGGCCAGCACGTTCTCGGCTTCGAAGCATTCGGTCGCATCGAACCGGCCGCGCGCAAAGGCGCCGTCGATCGTGCCGAGCTTGCGGCCGTTGAGCCAGACATCGGCGCGGTAGTTGATTCCCTCGAAACAGAGCCACACGCGGCGGCCGTCGCTGGCGGCCGGGCGGTCGAACCGGATGCGGTACCACCACTCCGTGCGGCACAGGCTCTCGGGGATGGCCAAATTGTTCAATCCATAGTAGGGATCGGGATAGACGCCCGCTTCGACGAGCGAGGTGAGCACCGTACCGGGCACAACGGCGTTGTACCACGCCGAGGTGTCGAAAGAGGAGCCGAAGATCGATTCTCCGGCCGTCACAAGGTTGTCGGCCTCGGTGAGCTCCCACCCTTGGGCGAGTTCCCACGAGGAGCCGTCGCGCGGCGCAAGGCGGCTCTCGGCCGCACGCTTCGCCTTGCGGACGGGCTGTTGGGGCGGCGTCTGCGCCTTGGGCAGTTCGTCGGCAGGCTGCGGGGCGACCAGTCCGAAGTTGGACGAAAGCGCGGGTTGTTTCTGGGCGAAGGCCGCTTCCTCCGCCGCTGCGAATGCGGAAAGGGCCATGATGAATGTGCTTATGCGCATAGTTTTACTTGCTTATCGGATCGGAGTGAAGATGTAGATACGCTCCCCGTAAGGCGCGAGTTCCACGCCGTCGAGCACGAACCGGCCCTCGGTCCCGATGGCCCCGTGCCCGGCGAAAGCGAGCGATGCCGGATCGAACGACTGCACGGCGTACCGGCCCCGGGCGGCCAGATTGACGGTGAGCGGCGTGCGGCCGAGCGCTTCGGACGAATTGTTGTAAAGATATACGTAGATCGTTTCGCCGCACCGGACGGCCATCGCCTCGGCGGGCGGGCAGATCACCGAAAGCTGCTCGAAAGCACCCTTGCCGTCGGCAAGCATGCGGTCGGAGATCAGGCGCACGCCGCGGAAATAGGGCATCAGGCCGCGGTTCTCGAAATACTCCCACCACCAGCTCATCGGCGTCAGGGGCGTGGGCGAGAAGATGCCGTACCAGAGGCCGCGGCGGAAGTCGCGGTCCATCTCCTCGCCGAACTCGTCGAAATTCTTCGACCAGTCCCACTCGTAGCCGAATTCGCCGATCACGTAGGGTTTTCCGAAGCGGTTTTCGTAGCGGAGTATCTCCGCCGGAATGCCGCCCGTGTTGCAATAGATGTGTTTCTGGTTGATGTCGAGGTCGGGTACCGAGTTGAGACCCTCGAGGTCGCGGTGCGAGATCGACGTCGTGACGGGGTGTCCGTAGGGATCGATGCTCTTCAGATACTTGCTCATGCGGGCATGCCACGCCACGATCTCCTCGGCCGGAATGGGACCTCCGGCGTTGCGGTGCTGGATGTTGTCGATCTCGTTGAAGAACTCCCACATGCCGATGGCCGGGCTGCAGCCCCAGCGAGCGACGATGTAGCGCAGGCGGTTCATGAAGCGGCGCGCCGGCTCCTCGTCGGTGAAGAAGGCGCGGTCGGCCCGCACGGCGCCCTGCCCCATGCAGAGCATCGCGTGCACGCCCAGCTCCTCGCACAGCCCGACGAAATGGTCGAGCCGCGCCACGGCGCTCGGGTTGTAGTAGGCGTCCGAGGGGGTGTAGCGGTGGTTGTTGAAGTGATCCTGCTGGTCGATGGGGAAATTGAAGCCGCACATCCACACGCGGATGAAGTTGCCGCCGTTGCGGGCGAACAGCGGCAGCATGTAGTCGTAGTTGTACTTGTCGTGCTGCTCGTGCAGTTCCTTGAAGTAGCGCGAGTCGTCGTTGGCGCGCGACTCCCAGCAGATGTTCTCCGCCACGCCGCGGAAAGGCGTGCCGTCGTCGTAGACCAGCGTCCAATAGTCGCGTGTGTGGAGTATGCCGTGTCCGGCGGCCTCCTGCCGCACGGCGAGCCGCACGGGCTTCGAGAGCGAAGTTTGCCGGCCGCGTTCCGTCAGCCGGAACCGGAGGGCATATTCGCCCGCCTGCTGAGGCATGAAGCGCGCCTCCCAGCGCGAGAGTTGGCCGGACGCGCCCTCGACCCAGTAGCACGGGAGCAGGCGCTCCTCGCCCCCGGGGGTGCGGATGAGCATGTCGAGGGCGACCTCCTCCTGCAGGAAGGCATTCGAGTAGGTCGCCTTGAGACGCACGGTGAAGTCGATGCGTTCGTAACGCTTCGCCGTTGCGGCCGACGGTTCGACCGAACGGATCTGCGCCCGCATGCCCGCCACCGAGCAGAGTGCAAGCAAGGACAGGATCGCTTTTTTCATGGTTCGTTTGGTTTTCATGAACGATATGCCTCCCTTACAAGAGGCATATCGGTTCATCGGGGTTCGTAAAAGATGATTACAGCAGGGCTTTCAGCGCATCGACGTCGACCACCACGGCGGTCACCGTTCCCCGCTCGGCCAGTTCGTAGGCCGAAGGCTCGGAGATGCCGACCGCCAGGACCCACTTCTTGCCGGCATATTCGGACCGGGTCAGCGACGACACGGGGATGGCCAGGTAGAACGATTCGCCGCTCCGGCCTTTCGGCACGGTCACCGATTCGGGCAGCGAATAGACCTCGGGCATCGCCTCGCCGCCGAAAGCGGCCGCGGCTTCGGCCGTCGCCGGAAGCGAGACGCCGACTTTCACCGTAAAACCGCCGGCCTTGTCGAAACTTCCCGAGCGCATGACGCCCAGGATGATGCGCACCTCGCCCTCCTCGACCCGGAAGTTGTAGGTGTTCACGCTGCTGCTCGCAGGCACAGCGTAGGAGTTGTCGAGTCCGCCGGTCGAAAGCGCCTGCGGCATATAGATCCTGGAGAATCCGTAGTCGGCGTCGCCGTCCCCCTCGCAGGCCGTGAAAGCCAATGCACAGAACGCCGCCAGCAACAAAAACAGTCTGTTTTTCATGATTTTCTCGAATATGGAATTGAATTAATAACCGGGATTCTGCTCGAGCGTATGGTGGGAGTTCACCACTTCCGAACGCGTGAAGGGCATGTAGTAGTTCCGTTCGAGGAAGGTGCGGCCGGCAACGTCGGCCACCTTGTACGACCAGGCGTTCTCGCCCGTCTTGGTCACTTTCACGCCGCGCACCGGCTTGTTGAGCACCTCCATCGCATCCTTCCAGCGCAACAGGTCCCAATAGCGGTGATCCTCGAACGCCAGCTCGATGCGGCGCTCGTGCTTGACGGCCTTGCGGAACTCGGCCGGATCGGTCGTCGTCACCACGGGCAGCCCGGCACTCGCGCGGTCACGCACCAGCTGAAGCGCATCGCGGGCCGAAAGCGAATAGCCCGCAGGGCCGTAGGCGTCGGGACCGTAGGCCTCGTTCATCGCCTCGGCGTAGTTGAGCAGCACTTCGGCATAACGGTAGGCCACCCAGTTGTGCTGCGCCTTGGCGCCGTGCGTGAGGTCGAGGTCGTCGGTGAGGAACTTCTTGAGGTAGTAGCCCGTGCGGCTTGCGTTGGGCTTCGACATGTCGTCGCTGCCGCCGGCCGACTGGTCGATCGTGCGGCCGTTCCAGCGGCTGCCGTTGGTCACGATGCTCGCCGCCAGGCGCGGGTCGCGGTTGGCATAGGGATCCGCCGGGTCCGCGGCGCCGATCAGCTCGTAGGCGTCGACCAGATTCTGCGTCGGCGTCACGCCCGAAGCTCCGCCCTGCGTGGCGATGGGATAGTTCTTGGTCTCCATGTTGCTCGACTGCTCGCGCCGCACGGCATAGATGGTCTCCGTGCTCGCCAGGCTGTTGTTGCCCTGGAAATAGGCGCCGTAATCGCTGGCCAGCGAATAGCTCAGCTCGGGATGCGAGATGATTTCGTAGGCCGCGGCGGCCGCCCGCTCCCAGCGCTTCGGATCGTTGTTAGGATTGTGCAGCGGCGAAGCGGCGTAGAGCAGCACGCGGGCCTTGATGGCCAGGGCGGCGCCCAGCGTGAAGCGGCCGTTGCGGTCGTTGAACGAACTCCAGTCGACGGCCAGCTCGTCCTTGCATCCGTCGATCTGCGAAACGATGTATTCCACCACCTCGTCGTACTTGGCGCGGGGGTAGAACTTCCCGGCCGCATACTGCGTCTCGACGATGGGCACGCCGCCGTACATCTTGATAAGCTCGGCATAGTAATAGGCCCGCGCCACGTGCGCCTCGGCCCGGTACCAGCGCAGCGACGCCAGGTCGCGCTCGTAGCTCGGACGGTCGGAGATCGTATCGCGGTTCATGCCCACCATGTACTCGCCCTTGCCGCCGGCCGTGTATTCGAGGAAGTGGTTGGCCGCCCGGATGCCCTCGTAATAGTTGGTATAGAGGTTCGACAACGGATTGAGGTTGGCGTTGATGACTCCCTTGTTGAAATAGGTGGCATCGCTCTGCACGAGGGTCTGCTGCGCCTCGTCGGTGGCGGCGGCGAAGAGGTTGCCGTCGAGCATCGTGAAGCCGTAGCCGACCGGCGTATAGAACGCATTGCCGAAATTCCACAACGTACTGAGCGTCGTCTCGATCGTCTCGCCCGTTGCGTTCTGGTCGAGGCTCGTATCGAGAAAATCGCTGCATCCGACACCGGTCGCGACAAGTGCCGAAACGAACGCCGACTTGAATATGGATCTTGCTTTCATGGTAACGTCGATGATTAGGTTAGAAAGTGAGGTTTACGCCGATGTTGTAGCTTTTCAACACCGGATAGCGGTACGAAAGCAGCTCCGGGTCGATGCGGTAGTCGGACATCAGGCCGCTCGCCGTGAAAGGATTGGTCACGTTGAGATAGATGCGGAAGTCGCTGATGCCCGCGGCCCGGAACTTCGCGTGGTGCCTGAAGCTGTAACCCAACTCGATGTTGCGCACGCGCAGGAAGTTGCGGCTTCTGACCCAGAACGAGCTCAACTGGTAGTTGTTGTCGTTGCTCTGCGTCGTCAGACGCGGATAGGTGGCCGTCTCGCGCGTGTCGATGCCCTGTTCGGGATAGTAGGCCCAGGCACCCTCGGCGATCGGGAAGGCGTTGCCGTTGTCGACGAACGCGCGGGTCTGTACGGCGTTGTCCATCAGACTGAACGAAGCGCCGGCAATGCCGTGCAGCAGGAAGCTCAGGTCGAAACCGCGGTAGTTGAACTGCGCACCCAGCGTATAGGTCCATTCGGGATGGAGCGACTTGCCGATCTTCGTCACGTCGTTCTGGTCGATGAAGCCGCTGTTGTCCAGGTCGCGGTACTTCAGGTCGCCCGGCCGGACGGCTCCGAACATGGGCTGCGGCAGATCGGCGCGCAGCGTGCCGTCGGCCTCGAAGTCGTCGATGTCATAGAAACCGTCGGCCACCAGACCGATCAGCGTACCGTAGGGACGGCCCGTCTGAGCGTTGTAGCCGTACATCGGCGCCACCTCGGCCATGTAGTCGATCTTGTTGCGGTTGAACGACACCGAACCGTTGATCGCATAGCCCCAGTCGCCGCGCTGGTCGGACCACAGGGCACTCACCTCGAAGCCCTTGTTGGTCATCTTGCCGACGTTGTTGAAGTAGTAGTTCTTGCCGTAGTAGCCCATCATCGAGTTGTCGAGCGTCAGGATGTCCGTGCGCTTGTCGAGGAAGGCATCGGCCGTAATATGGAGCTTGCCGAACAGCGAGGCGTCGATACCGATGTTGTACTTGTTGCTCTTTTCGGCATGCACGTCGGGATTGGGCATGAACATCTGCACGAGCGACCCCTGCCACTGTCCTTCGGGGTTGCCCATATAGAACGCTCCGACGTAGGAATCGGTATAGTAGTCCTTGAACAGATAGCGGCCGTTCGACGAATAGCCCGACAGGGCGCCCGTCGCGCCCGAATCGGCAAAACCGCTCCGGCCGTACGACAGACGCAGCTTGAGCAGATCGACGCTCTTCGAATCTTTCAGGAACGCCTCGTTCGAAACCACCCAGGCGGCCGACACCGAAGGATAGAAGGCCCACTGGTTGCCCGGCGCGAAGGCGTCGTTGCCGAAGTAGGAGAAGCCGAATTCGGCGATGTAGCGGTCGGCATAGCTGTAGTTGACGCGGCCGTTGAGATTCAGATAGTGGTACTTGTAGGAGAAGTAGCCGTCGCCGTTGTAGGCCGAGATGTGGAAATTGGCGGCAGCGCTCAGCGCATGGCGGCCGAAGGTGTTGTCATAGCCCAGCACGATCTTGCCCTGCTTCCAGTCTTCCATGCCGTCCGAACCGTAGCCGCTGGCTTGCAGCGAGGTGTCCTCGTCGGTGGTCGTGCGCTCGCCGTTCTGGTAGCGGGCATAGTTGCGCGTCTTGCTGTAGCCGCTGTTGGTGAGGGTGTTGAACGAAAAGGCCTCGCGCAGGTAGAGACCCGGCGTGATGAAATCCAGCCGCTCCACCAGCTCGAAGTTGCCCTGCAGCACGCGCGACTGGTTCTGACGCCATCCCAGGGCGTTGACCGACGCCACGGGGTTGCTGTTGTAGACCGACGTGCCCGACCAGCGGGTGCGCTCGGCGTTGTCCCACACCTCGTAGATGTTCGACGGATAGCGCGACAGGTTGTAGAACAGGTCGTCGGTTCCGATGTTCGGGCGCCGGCCGCGCTCGATGCGGCCGCCCAGGTCGACGCGTGCCTCGATGAAGCGGAAGACCTTGAAGTCGAGGTTGGCGCGCAGGCTGTAGCGCTCGTACATGCGGTTCGACCGCGCGTCGCTGCGCTTCACGTCGTAGAGACCCTGCTGGTTGAGATAGTTGAGCATCACATTGTAGCGGGCCGCTTCGGTTCCGCCGCGCACGGCGACGTCGCCGTCGATCGTGTAGCCCGCCTTGCGCAGCGTCTCGTCCTGCCAGTCGACGTTGGTGCCCGTGCCGTTGCGGTAGGCCTCCAACTGCCCGCTGCTGTAGTAGGGATTCCAGAAGCCGGCGTCGTTGCTCACGGCCTGGTTGTAGAGCGTGGCATAGCCGTAGGAGTCGAGCGGCTTGGCCATCGTAGTGGCCTGCTGCACGCCGTAGCGCACCGAAGCGCTCACCTTGACCGGACCCACCTGGCCGCGCTTGGTTTCGATCCAGATCACGCCGTTGGCGCCGCGCTCGCCGAAGATGGCCAGCGCCGCACCGTCCTTGAGCACCGAGACGCGCTCGATCTCGGCCGGCGAGAGGTAGGCGATGTAGCTGGCATTGACCTCGAAGCCGTCGACGAAGATCTTGGCGCTGTTATAGTTGGCGTTGCCGTAGGAGCCGATGCCGCGGATGAGCCAGCTGGCCATGTCGTTGCTCGGCTCGCCCGACCCCTGGAAAAGCGTCATGCCGGCGAACTGTCCGGCGAAGCTGTTCGTGAGGTTGGTCGCCGTCGTTTTGCGGAGCGTCTCGCCGCCGACCGAGGAGATGGCACCCGTCGTGCGTGCGGACGACGTTCCGAAGAGCATTTCGGGGCCCGCCGGCGCCTGGACATGCGCGCTGTCGGCCGCCGGCTGTCCGCTTCGGGCGGAAGCCGTGCCCAGCGAGACGAATCCCGCAAGAAGCAAGGTATGGATGATGTATTTGTTCATGGTCGAATCTGTTTTTAAGTAAAAGGCTGCGAAGACTAATAACCGGGGTTCTGCACCAGCGTCCCTTTGTTGATCTCCGACTGCGGAATCGGCTCAAGGTACATCTTGGGATTCCAGGTCGATTCGTAGGCCACGGCGTCCCAGTAGGACTCGACAGCCTCCCGGAGGTTGAACGAACCCGAATGGCCCGACTTGATCTTGAACTGCAATTCGCGCATCTTGCCGCCGATGATGCCGTTGGCGATGTTCTCGTCCTTCCAGTGCTTCACATCGTAGTAGCGGTGGTTCTCGCGGTAGAGTTCGATGGCACGTTCGCGGCGGATCAGCTTGCGCAGCGCATCCTGGCCGGTCTCGGCGATGGCCGGCAGGCCGGCACGGTTGTGCACCTTGTTGAGGTTCTCCAGCGCCTTGGCCGCATTGCCCTTCTCGTTGTAGGCTTCGGCCAGGTTGAGATAGATTTCGGCCATGCGGAAAAGCGGCTGTTCGTACCACACGCGCGAACCGGCCTTGTAGTAGAACTTCGTGGGGGCCGCGCAGCCCCTGCCCTCGCCCTGGGCGCCGGGGAAGTTGTTGTCCTTGCTGGCATTGGCCGTCTGACGGCCCCAGTTCAGCGCCGTCCAGCGCGAATCGCCCTGGTTGTTGAAAGCGTCGAAGCCGATGAAGATGTTGTCGGCCTTGGCGCGCGGCTCGATCGCCTCGATGTTGGCCAGCCACTCCTCGACAGGCCGGGGCGCCGGCTCGCCGAGCTTGGGCCAGTTGGCGTAATCCGAACCGTCGGCCTTGTAGTAGAACTCCAGGAAGTTGGTCATCAGACCGCTCTGGTCGGTGTCATAGCGGTTGTTGCCCCAGTAAGGCGAATAGTTGTTGTAGTAGAAGATGGCGCTCGCAGGCCACGACCACATGTTGGTGTCGTTGTTCTTGTAGGCCAGCAGCACCTCGCGGTTGGCGGGCGTCGAAGTGGCCGTCGCATAATCGTCGAAAGCGTTGGGGTTGGGCTGTCCCTCGCCGGCCGCGCCCGTGTTGATGAGCGCATAGTTGTTGGCGGCGGCCCACGCCAGCACCGCCTCGTTGGCCTCGATGGCCTGCTGCCAGCGGGTCTCGTCGGTCGAGCCGAAACATACCAGCTCGTCGTGCGCGCCGCTCAGATAGGGCGTCGCCGAGTTGAAGAGCGGACGGGCCGCGAAGAGCAGCGTACGGGCCTTGATGGCCAGCACGGCGCCGCGCGTCATGCGCCCCTGGTCGGCAGCGCTCCAGTCGCCCTCGGGAAGCCCGTCGTAGGCCTCGTCGCAGAGTTCGAGGATGTAGTCGAGCGTATCCTCCAGCGAGGAGCGGCCCACGTTCACGGCAGGCTCGGCCGCATTGGCGAAGTCCTTGCGCACGATCGGCAGACCGCCGTAGCGGTAGAACATGCCCATGTAGCGGTAGGCGATCAGCGCCGTGACCTCGGCCTTGATGTAGTCTTTCTCCTCCTGCGTCATGTCGGGCACGCGGTCGATGTTGGTTTTCACGAGAAAACAGTCGCGGATATAGGCCCAGTTGTTGCCGAAATGTTCCGAACCGGCATCCGAGCCGTCCGTACCGTTCACGTCGAGACCCGACTGGGTGATGGTATAGGTGCCGTGCCACGAGTAGCCGCGCGACACCTCGCCGCAGAGCGCGCCCAGCGTACCGTGCCCGACGCCCCAGCCGCCCGGAAGACCGTGGAGCAGCGACTGGCGGTAGCAGGTCATCAGCGCGCTTTTGGCGTTCTTGGCCGAACCGTAGACCTCCTTGAGGTCCACCGTGCCGGTCGTATCGGGCATCTGGAGGAACATGTCCTGGCAGGAGAACAGCCCCAGCGAGCCCAGCAGCATCATGGAAACAAGTATTTTTTTCATAATCAGCTTCGGAAGGTTTTAGAATTTCAGGTTGACGCCGAAAGTGAACGTGCTCGTCAACGGGTAGATGTAGGTGCTGCCGTCCGAGCCCTCGGGGTCGATGCCCAACTCCTTCAACGCGTTGTCGAAAGTATAGACGTTGTTGGCGTTGAAGTAGAGACGCAGCGCGCGTATGCGGCTCCGGGCCAGCTTGCCGCGGCTCATGTCGAACGTATAACCCAATTCGATGTTCTTGATCTTGAAATAGTTGCTCGACCTCATCCAGAAATCGCTCTGGAGATAGTTGTAGTGCTCCGTATTGGGGTCGAAGACCATGCGCGGATAGGTGATCTTCTCGCCGGCGGCATAGCGCTCGGCCGTCCAGCGGCCGTCGTACATCCATTTCCAGGCGTTGCCGGCCTTCTTGAAGAACGGCATCGTGTAGCCCTTGTTCAGATAGTAGGACCCGTTGGCCGAACCGACGAAGAGCACGCGCAGGTCGAAGCCCTTCCAGCCCACCATCGCCTTAGCGTTGAAATGGTACTCGGCATAGTTGGGATAGCCGATCGGCGCAATATCCTTGTTGTCGATCAGCCCGTCGCCGTTCAGGTCGACATAGCGGATGTCGCCCAGCGTGGCGCGGTTGCCGTTGAAGGTGTTGTAGGGACGATTGGCCAGCTCCTCGGGCGTATTGTAGAGTCCGTCGGTCTTCAGACCGAAGCGCTGACCGATCGAAAAGCCCGTCTGGTTCATCCACGGATAGGGATTCTGCGCTTCGGCCTTGTAGACGATCTTGTTGCGCGCGAAGCTCACGTCGCCGCTCACGCCGTAGCGCCAGTCGTCCTTGCGGTCCTCCCAGGCTACCTGGAGTTCGAAACCCTGGTTCTTCGTGATACCCACGTTGACGGGAGGCACGCTGCCCGAATCCACACCGTAGATGCCCGGAATCGTGCCGAGCGTCGTGAGGATGTTGTTGCGGTCCTCGCGGAACCAGTCGGCCGTGATCGAAAGGCGGTCGCGGAACAGGCGGGCCTCCAGACCCACGTCGTACTTGCGGGCGCGCTCCCACGTGATGTCCGGATTGCCGATCACGCCCTCCGTGGCACCGGCCCAGTAGGGATTGGACGACGAACCGTTCGACGAACCCAGCCAGTAGCCGCCCTGGTTGAGGTTGTAGGTGCTCGGCAGGTAGTAGAAACGGCGGCTGCCGCCCAGGCGGTCGTTGCCGACCTCACCGTACGAAGCGCGGACCTTGAGGAACGTCAGAATGTCGTTCTGCGGAAAGAACTCCTCGCTGGTCGGCACCCAGCCCACCGAGTAGGCGGGGAACAAGCCGAAGCGGTGTCCCTTGGCGAACTGCTCCGTACCGTTGTAGCCGACATTGACTTCGGCCATGTAGCGGTTCTTGTAGTTGTAGGTCACGCGGCCCACGAAGCCCATCACGCCCGAAGGCACGTTGTAGGAGTCGCTCGGCATCGTATAGCGCGAGGCCTTGGCCAGTAGGAGCGCCGAAATGTTGTGGTCGTTGAAGCTGCCCGACCAGTCGATGCCCGCGTCGAGATAGAGCTTGTTCCAGTTGCTGTAGCCCCACGACTCGAACGAACCGCCGCCCATGCCGCCGCCGAAGAACTGATAGAGGGTCGGATCGTCGGGATTGCGCTGCACCGAGTAGGTCGGAATCGAGGGACGGTAGCGCACCGTGCGGTTGTAGTTGTCCTGGTAGTTGACCGTACCGTAGATGCGCAGGCCGTCGACGATGTAGTCCATCGAGTGCTCGAGCTTGACCGTATTGTCCAGCAGCGAGTTGTAGATCGTATTGGTGCCGGCGGTCAGCAGGCTCACGATGGCGTTCTGCGAGCCGAGCGAGCTGCCGGTCTTGATGCCCAGCGGGTTGGTCGGCGAACCGGCCGTTCCGGCGAACGCATCGATCAGATGGCCGTCGACCATGCCCGGCGAAATGAAGGGATTCGCCTCGTAGATATACTGCATGATGGCCTTGTAGCGGGCCGAGAGGTCATAGGGATCGTTGCCGCTGCTCAGACCCTCCGAACGGCCGAACTGGCCGGCCGTGTTGACCGACACCTTCCAGCGCTTGGCGATCTGGATGTCGAAATTCGAACGGAAGTTGTAGCGGTCGAACGACGACCCGGTGCGGGCGTCGTGGTAGGTGTAGTCGGTGGTGATGCCGTCCTGCGAGAAGTAGCCGAACGACACGAAATACTTCACGCGCTCGGTGCCGCCCGCCACGTTGACATTGACCTGCATCTGCGGCGCCACGCGGTCGAACATCTCCTTGTAGAGGTCGCGGCTGGCGTAGTAGAGCGCCGGCGAACGCTTGAGCTGCTCGCGCTTCTCGGGCGAAAGGTTGGTCATGGCGTCCACCTCGACCGGCGTATAGTCGCGGTTGTTCTTGAACTTCCACAGATCGTAGTCGTCGAAGATGTAGGTCGACAGGCCCTCGTTACCGGCGAAGCTGTTCTGTTCGTGGCGGATCGCCTCATTGCGCAGCAGGGCGTATTCGTAGGAGTTCACGCCCTTCTGCAAGGCCGAAGCGCACGTGAAACCGTAGTTCAAGGAGAAATTGACGGTCGGCGCACCCGTGTTGCCGCGGCGCGTCGTCACGATGATGACGCCGTTGGCGCCTCGGATGCCGTAAACGGCCGTCGACGAAGCGTCTTTCAGCACGCTGATACCCTGTATTTCGTTGGCATCCATCGCATTGAGCTCGGCCATCGCCTGCTCCGACGACTGCTCCACACCGTCGATGACGATCAGCGGCGCCGCGGAGCCGTAGGTCGCTACGCCGCGGATGCGGATGTCGGCGGCATTGTGGCCCGGTTCGCCCGAAGCCTGCAAGCCGCCCACGCCGGGCGTGTTGCCGATCAGCGCATTGGAGATGTTGGCCACGGGGGTGGAAACGAGGTCGGCTCCCTTCACCGAAGAGATCGAACCCGTCACGTTCACCTTCTTCTGCACGGCATAGGCCGTCACCACGACCTCTTCGGCCATGATGGCCTCCTCCTGCAGCGTTACGTCGATGACGCTCCGCACGCCGACGCGTTCGCTGTGCGACGTATAGCCGATGAACGAGAACTCCAGTTCGTCGTCGCCCGACGCCTTGATCGCATACCGGCCGTCGGACATCGTGATGGCACCGGTCGCGGTGCCCTTCACCATGACGGTAACACCCGCCAAAGCGGCCCCATTCTCATCTTTGACGGTACCCGTCACCTGCGACTGCGCCGCCGCCCCCGAGGGAAACAGCACGCCCAGCAGGAGCATCAGCCCGTACAACAAGGACGTTTTGAAGATTTTTACCATAGGATTTAAGGTTGTTTTAGGTTGTTTGCAAATCGGGGCACTCGACCGTCACCCCTTCGACCATCCGGTACATCGGCGGAAGATCGGCGCTGAAGAGCGAACGGGAGCGGGAGTACATGATCCGGAAATTCTCCTCGGAGGGATGTCCCGGATAGACAGAGTAGAAATGCTTGTCGGATTCGTTGGGGCCGACATACTTGTTGCGCCACATGACCACCATCGAGACCCGCTGGCCGGTGAGCGGCGTCAACAGACACCGAGTCCAGTAATCCTCATTGGTAAAGGACTCCTGGCCCGTTTCGGTCACACCGCAGGGCTTGCGCTTTTCGAGCGAAAGGGCCGAGATGGCTTTCAGATTGGAGGAGAAGGCGGCGGTGTTGAGACCGTGGTAGCAGTCCATGCCGATGAAGTCGACCCATTCGTCGCCCGGCCAGCGGAAAAGCAGGCGCCCTTTCGCATCGGCATACTCGCCGTCCATCTGCGGCGAGACGGCATAGATAAGATTGTGTACCCCGCGCGTGTCGCGCAGATGGCGCACGGTCATCCGCCAAAGAGCGATGAACTGCTCCTCGGTGGTGCATTTCGAGCCCCACCACGACCACGTCTGCGTGTGTTCATGATAGGGACGGAAGACAAAGGGAACGAGCGTGCCGTCGGCGGCTTTGAGATCGAGTGCGAAGTCGGCCAGGCGGTCGAGCCAGCCCAGGTAGGCCGTATGCTGCGCGGAACCTTCGGTCAGAATCGAAGCCACCACGTTATCGTTGCTGTTGTCCCACGAATCGCCGCCGGTCACGGGATTGTTCAGGTGGCAGCAGGCCACGATGACCTCGCCGCGGGCATGGGCTTCCAGCATCACACGGCGCCGGATGGCGTTCTCGCGCTTGTCGTAGTCGTAGGAAGCGCGGTTGTCCATCACCGACGCCAGATCGACGCTGAAGACGGCAGGATAGTCGCCGCAGACGGCCTTGGTGTCCGAGCCGCCCGGCTCGTCGTACCAATAGCGGCCGTACCACAGATCGTCGTGATGGCCGAACATGAAGCCGCGGGCCGCCACCGCCCACAGATTCGAATAGAGGGCTTTGGTTTCGGCCGTGGCCACGGGGTCCACCATCGTAAGGCGGACGAGCTCGGGATTGTCGGGCTCGGGATTGTCGGGATTGTCGGGATTGGTTCCGCCGCCGTCTTCGCCGCCCTGGTTTCCGCCGCCGTCAGGCTGCGGCTTGAGGGGGGGGGACGGAATCTCTATGTCGCTGCCGCCGCACGCCGGCATCGACACAGCGATTCCTATGCAGCAGACCGCCGCACAGAACAGACGCAGGAAGCGCCGGACGGAATCACCGAAAGATTGCATGGGTAACATGACCGGAAGCATCAATACTCGTTTTCAAGCAGCGCGTCGTGGTTGTCGAGCGGCTTGTCCGACGACTTCTTCATCAGATAGAACGTATGGCGGATGTTGTTCACATACCAACGATCGTCCGACCAATCGTCCATCCCGTTGGTGAAAGGACCCGGATGTTCGCGGTAGAACGACAAACCGTCTACCGGAACCTGCTTGTCCCAAAAATCGTGAGTTCCCCCCCCCAACTGCTTCGACGTCCAGAGCGGGGTCGTGCAGTCGGCGTCCTCCCAGGCATAGAAGGTAACATCGCCCGAAGAAGGATTCTTCGCCCAGCGCGCCTTGCCCTTGGGCAGAATGCGGTACTTGCCATTCACATCCTTTTCAGACTTGTTCTGATACATGTAATTGGCCCATTTGCCATCGTCGCCCGGCAGGTTGAGGATCGTGCCGTAGCTCACGCCCGTCTGCTCGTCGACGCGGGCGAGCTTGAAGCTGACCGTATTGTCGTCCTCGTCGGTAGGCATGTATCCTTCGCCCCATTGCCACCATTTGTCCATAGCCGTCGACATGACGATACTGCCGTCGAAACCTCCGAGCACAATGAATGCGCTCTTCGGAGCGCTGCCGTCGAGAATACCGCCGCGGGGATCGAACAGATAGACGCCCTCGAGCGGCTCTTCGAAAGCGCTGTAGGAGACGCTATACTCGCGCGTTTCGCCCGTCTCGGCGGTTACGACGAACGAACCCTTGCCGCTGCTCAGGTCCAGCGTACTGCCCGCCTGTACCGAGGCCGTAGCGCCGTACTGCAGTTCGATACCCTCCACCTTGACCGCCGCCATATCGTTGATGGCGCCCGTGACGAGCCGCACCGACACGGCACCCTCGTCGTCATGCCGCCAATCGTGGGTGATGACGGCTTCTCCGATCTGATTCTCCAGCCGGAAGCTCACCGGCGTGCGTTCGCGCAGCCACGGATCGACCATGTCAGGCGCCGACGATTCGTTCTCGTAGCAACCGCCCAGCAAGGCCCCCGCACATACGCAGAACAGAGGAAGCAAAAGTTTTCGCATAAAGGTTTAGGTTTAGGTTGGTTTTTCTTGCCGGTGCAACCCTCCCGCGCGGAATCGTCTCCGTCCGGACAGGGCCGCACTTTCTCTAAAGCAAAAGTAGACAAACCCGCCCGCCCGGTTTGATACATTCTTATCTAAAACCGATACTCAAAGCACCAAACAGAACATCCGGGGCTTTCCGCTCCGGATGTCGACTTTTTCAGACGAAGACTTTCTTCGGTAGAAACAGGGTTCGGAACTTGTGCGGCGGCATCCCTTTCTTGCGTTTGAAGATGCGGTTGAAATTGGCCATGTTGTTGAAACCGCAGCAGAAGGCGATCTCGGCGATCGTCATGTCGGTGTCGATGAGCATGCGGGCCACATGTCCCAGCCGGATTTCGGTGAGCGTGTCGATGAAACTCTGTCCGGTCACCTTCTTGATGAAGCGGCTGAACGAGACGTCGGACATGTTGATGAGCGCCGCCGCCTCCGAGAGCGAGATCTGGCGGTGGAAGTTCTGGCTCATGTAGGCGAAGACCGTTTCGAGGCGGGCCGAATGCGACTTGAGTTTCTTCTGGACGAACGTCACGTCGGAGAGCACCTCGCGGTCGTGCGAAAGCGACAGATCGTTCAGAATCATGATCATGTCCAACAGCGGCTTCATCCCCCCGACCGCGCCCTGTTCGTAGAGTTCCTTGATGCGCGGCGCCATGCGTTCGGTCGTCTCGCGCGAAAAGAGCACCCCGCGCCGCGCTTCGGCGAAAAGCGATTTGAGCGCAGCCATCGGATTGCGGTTCAGCAGCTTGTCGTCCAGCAGATCGGGGCTGAACTGCAACGTGATTTCATGAATCTCCTCCGACTCGCAGCGGTCGGTGAACCAGGCGTGGGGCGTGTCGCCGCTCACGAGCACCAGTTCCATGTCGCCGATGCGTCCGACATGATTGCCGATCACGCGCGAGGCCCCCGCAGCGTTCATCACCAAGTTGAGCTCCATCTCCTGATGGGTGTGCAGCGGGAAGTCGAAACAGGCCTTCTTCCGGGAAAAAATCATAAAGCAGTCGTTATCAGTCAACGGCGTGCTTTCGCGAAGAATCTCCATAGTCAGGTTCGTCAAGTTGGTTTGCACAAATATAACGATTAATTCCAAATTGCAAAAAATAGATAATAATATTCCGCACACCTATATATAAATACAATTTTGCAAAAGCAACATTTAAATAATTGTTAATCAATAATATAAATACAATCAACAGCAATACATCATCAATACAACATTGAAAAACCTACAAGAAAGGATTATATTTGGTTAAAATAATATCAATTTCATCTGATAATAAGAGCTACCTTTGATTCGGAGAAATCCGATTCGCACCGTTCCGACCTTTCACATTTTACCGACCCCGAATGAAATCACCTTCCGACTTCTTCCGCCGCGCCTCGGCCATCGCCGCAGGCGCCTGTGCGCTGGCACTCTGCGTCTTCCCGGCGCAAGGCGCCGAGCGGCACCCCGACCCCGACGCACAACAGCTCTTCATCGGCGAAAACATCGCCGTGGCCCAAACCGCCTACGGCAAGGTGCGCGGCTTCGTGCTGCGCGACATCTTCTGCTTCCGCGGCATCCCCTACGGCGCCGACACGGGCGGCGAAAACCGCTTCATGCCGCCCCGACCGCCCGAAGCGTGGGAGGGCGTGCGCCCGGCAGTGGCCTACGGCGCTTCGGCACCGCAGAGCTACTACGACCGGCGCCCCGAATCCTACTCGATGTTCGTCGACCACTGGAACTACGACCTGATGGGCGAAGACTGCCTGCGTCTGAACGTATGGACGCCCGCCCTCGACGACGGCAAGCGCCGTCCGGTGCTCGTGTGGCTCCACGGCGGCGGCTTCGCCCGCGGCAACGGCATCGAGCAGGACAGCTACGACGGCGAGAACATCGCCCGCTACGGCGACATCGTCTTCTGCTCGGTGAACCACCGGCTCAACGCGTTCGGATTCTCCGACTTCGCATCCGTGGGCGGCGAGAAATACCGCCGTTCGGGCAACGTCGGGATGCTCGACATCGTGGCCGCCCTGCAATGGGTGCACGACAACATCGCGAACTTCGGCGGCGATCCCACGAACGTGACGATCATGGGACAGTCGGGCGGCGCCTCGAAAGTCTGCCTGCTCGCCGCCATGCCGGCGGCCAAAGGGCTCTTCCACAAGGCCGTGGCCCTGAGCGGCGACGCCACGCGCGCCAACGATGCCGCCTACGCCGAACGGCTGGGCGAGACGATCCTGCGCGAAGCGGGGCTCGACGCCTCGCGCATCGACGAATTGCAGCGCATGCCCTGGGAAGCATACATGGAGCTGGCCGAACGCGCCAGGCAGCGCATGGCCGACGAGGAGCCGGGCTACCGCACGGGCTTCGCACCCGTGGCCGACGACATCGACATTCCGGAAGGCACCTTCTACACGGGCAGAAACCTCGCGACGGGCTCCGACGTCCCGATGCTTCTCTGCTCCACCTACCACGAGTGGAACCCCGACCGCGACAACCCCGAACTCGAAGCGACCACGCTCGACGGCGTAGTGCGGCACCTCCAACCGCAGTACGGCGACCGGACCCGGCGCATCGTCGAAGCCTATGCCGCGGCCTTCCCTGACCGTCGCCCGATCGAAATATGGGCGCTCATCGTCTCCAACCGCCAGGGCACCATACGCACGGCCAACGCCAAATGCAGCCAGCGGTCGCCCGTCTACGTGGGCTGGTTCGGCTGGGAATCGCCCCTTTTCGACGGCCGCCACCGCGCGTTCCACTGCATCGACATCAGCTTCTGGCTGCTCAACACCGACCGCATGCTCACCCACACCGGCGGCGGCAAGGCTCCGCGCACGCTCTCGAAGAAGATGGCCGACGCCCTGCTGCACTTCATGCGCACGGGCGACCCCAACTGCAAGGCGCTTCCCGCCTGGCCGCGCTACACCCCCGAGCGGGGCGAACTGATGATCCTCGACACGCATTGCCGCCGCGCCGACGACCCCGACCGTTCGGCACGCGCCGCCTTCACCGACTAACCCCCGACCTTATGCTGAAAAAACTCGCACTTCTGTTCCCGCTCTGCGCCCTGACGCTCTCCACGTCCCCGGCACAGACCATCCGCAGCTTCGTCACCCGCCCCGACCGTTCGGCGCTCTTCGCCGAGCAGGAGCAGGCGGTCGAATTCGCCGACCGGCGCAACGAACGCGCACCCTACATCGTCGTCGACCCGCGCCAGAGCTACCAGCGCATCGACGGCTTCGGCTTCGCCCTCACGGGCGGCAGCGCCGAACACCTTATAAAGATGTCGCCCAAGGCCCGGCAGGCGCTGCTCAAGCAGCTTTTCGACCCGCACAAGGGCATCGGCATCAGCTGCATCCGACTCACGCTGGGCGCTTCGGACCTCAACAGCTTCGTATTCTCCTACGACGACATGCCCGACGGCGAGGAGGATTTCGCCCTCGAGCACTTCTCGCTGGCGCAGGACCTCAAGGACGTGATCCCCGTCATGCACGAAATCCTGGCTATCAACCCCGACATCCGGATCCTCTCCTCGCCCTGGTCGGCACCGGCCTGGATGAAGGAGTCGAAGAACGTGCGCGGCGGCAAGCTCCGCAAGGAGTGCTACGGCGTCTATGCCGACTACTTCGTGCGCTACATAGAGGCGATGCGCGGGCACGGAATCGAAATCGAGGCCGTGACCATCCAGAACGAACCGCTCAACTCGCGCAACACGCCGAGCATGCCGTGGTCGGCCGCCGACCAGATCGACTTCGTGAAGAACCACCTGGGGCCCAAGTTCCGCGCAGCGAACCTCCCGACCGGCATCATCGTCTTCGACCACAACTGCGACCGCCCCGACTATGCGCTGGAGATCTACGACGATCCCGAAGCGGCGCAGTATGTTCTCGGTGCCGCCTACCACCACTACCGCGGCGATCTGAGCGCCATGAGCTACGTCCACGAAGCGCGCCCCGACAAGGAGATCTACTTCACCGAGCAGATGACCACCGAACGCCCGGGCTCGCCGCGCATCGACATCGCACCGGCCGTCGGGCGGCTCATCGTCGGCATCACGCGCAACTGGAGCCGCAACGTGGTGCTCTGGAACCTCGCGGCCGACCCCGACAACGACCCGCACACCGACAACGGCGGCTGCTCGATGTGTCAGGGCGCCGTGACCATCGACGGCAACGAATCCTCGTTCAACCTGGCCTACTACGTCGTCGCCCACGCCTCGAAGTTCGTGCGTCCGGGCTCCGTGCGCATCGCCTCGACCGCTCCCGGCGACCGCAGCATGCAGCTCTGCGAAGACGAACAGCGCCCGGGAGTCTTCCGCGCCAACGTGGTGGCGCATACCGACGTGCCGGCCAACGTAGCTTTCCGCACGCCCGACGGGCGCATCGTGCTGGTCGTGTCGAACGACTCCTGGTCGCGCCGCACGGTCAACATCCAGTATGAAGGGCGCTTCGCAACGCTCGATCTCGAACCCGGAGCAACGGCCACCTACGTATGGGAAAAGTAGCCCGATTCCTGCCGCCAACTATGCTCGCCGTACATCCGGCCGAACCCGCTTCAACGACCAACCCATAAAACCAACCGACATGAAACGCATCCTGATCTGTACCCTGCTGCTCACGCTCTGCACCGGCACCGCCCCGGCGGCCGGCAAGCGGATGAAAGCACCTCAAAAAACGACCCTGAAGATGGTCGACCCCGACGCCACGCCCGAAACCAAGGCCCTCTACGCCAATCTTTGGTGCATGGGTTACGAAGGCGTGATGTTCGGACACCACGACTACCCCTCCTACGGCATCGGCTGGCGGGGCGACGCCGGCCGCTCCGACGTCAAGGACCTCGTCGGCTCGCACCCGGCCGTCTACAGCCTCGACATGGCGGGCATCGACGACCGCAAGATACAACTCGTCCGCGAGGCCCGCGAGCGCGGCGGCGTCTGCATGCTGGTCTGGCACCAGAGCAACCCGCTGACCGAGGGCCCCGGCACGAAATATCCCGTCGGCACGGCCTGGGACAACACCAAGGTCGTCGACCGCATCCTGACCGAGGGTTCGGAGATGAACATCAAGTACAAGGCCCGGCTGGACAAGGTGGCCGAAGCCTTCCGCAAGATGGTCGACAAGCAGGGCCGCCCGATTCCGGTGATCTTCCGCCCGCTGCACGAGCACACGCAGACCTGGAACTGGTGGGGCCGTTCGGCCACGACGCACGAAGAGTTCGTGGCCTTCTGGCGATTCATCGTCAGCTACCTGCGCGACACCAAGGAGATACACAACGTCATCTACGCCATATCGCCTCAGATGGACGCCCTCTACGACGATCCCGTGGGCCGCATTCTCTTCCGCTGGCCGGGCGACGAATGGGTCGACTTCGTGGGCATGGACTGCTACCACGGCCTCAACACCCGGGCCTTCGTTGCGAACGTCGAAGCGATGAGCGAAGTGCACCGGCGCGTGCACAAGCCCGTCGGCGTCACGGAAACCGGCCTGGAGAACGACCACAAGGCCGACTACTGGACGGAAGACGTGCTGCCGGCCCTGCGCAACCAGCCCTGCGCGATGGTCGTGGCCTGGCGCAACGACAACCCGCGGCACGCCTACGGCCCCTACCCCTCCGACTCGACGGCCGACAACTTCAGGCGCTTCTTCGACGACCCGTGGACGCGCTTCGAGTGCGATCTGCCCGACATGTACACGATGCCCCGGAACGTCACCGTCAAATAAGCGCCCGACCATGAAACCCATCCTCGCGATCCTCTGTGCGGCCGCCCTGCTCGGCGGCTGCACCGCCGCCCCGAAAAACATCGCTCCCGTCAACCCCGACGCTTCGCCCGAGGCGCGGCAGCTGCTCGAATTCCTCTACTCGGTCCGCGGCCGATATACGCTGGCTGGCCAGCACAACTTCATCAGCGAACCGCCCCGCTACGACAGCGTGGTCCATGCCATGACGGGCAAACACCCCGTCGTGTGGGGCAGCGACTTCAGCTTCAACGCCCTGGGCGACAACATCCGCGACTTCCACCACTGCGGTCCGATGAACATCACCTCGCCGTGGGGCGAATGCCGCACGACAGGCCGCACGACCGGGGAGCTGCGCCAGAGCCTTGTCGACGAAATCAAGCGCCGCCACGCCGAGGGACGCATCATCACCCTCATGTGGCACTGCTGTTTCCCGACCGAGTGCAACGACTGCAACGGCAACTCGATCTGGACGTGGGCCGAGAAGCTGCCCCCGCAATACGTATGGGACGAACTGACCGCCGACGGCACACAGCTGAACAAGCTGTGGAAGAAGCAGATGGACACGGTGATCCCCTACCTCAGACAGTTGCAGGAGGCGCGCATTCCCGTGCTGTGGCGCCCCTACCACGAGATGAACGGCGTGTGGTTCTGGTGGTGCAACAAGCCCGGCGAGGAGGGATTCGCCAAGCTGTGGCGCATGACCTACGACTACTTCACCCGTGTGCACAAGCTCGACAACCTGCTCTGGGTGTGGAACACCAATGCCCCGCGCGACATTCCGGGCGACGAGGCGGGCCCCTATGCCGACTACTTCCCCGGCCTCGAATATGTCGACGTGCTGGCCGCCGACGTCTACAAGCGCGACTACCGGCAGTCGCACCACGACGAGCTGAAAGCGCTGGCCGGCGGCAAGCTCATCGCCCTGGGCGAAGTGGGCCAGCTGCCCGATCCGGAGGCCTACCGCAACCAGCCCGACTGGTCGTGGTTCATGGTGTGGGGCTACTTCATCAACAGCCAGCAGAGCGGCGACCTCGACTCGGCGACGGCCGTGCGGCGCATCTACGACGACCCGCGCACGCTGACGCTCGACAAGATCGATTTCAGCGGCGGCACCTACAAACTGAAGAAGTAGACACGGCCCATACCTGCCAACAAGAAGACCGCAGCTCCGACAAGGGCTGCGGTCTCTCTCTTTCGCGGCCGGCAGAGGCCTATCCGATCGACAGACGCGTTATTTCGTCGAGCTCCTCGTCGGCAAAGCGGGTGTTTTCGAGCGCCCGCAGGTTGTCGGCGATCTGCTCCGTGGAGCTGGCGCCGATGATGACCGACGAGACGCGCTCGTCGCGCAGCAGCCACGCCAGCGACATCTCCGCAAGCGTCTGACCGCGGCGGCGGGCCACGGCGTCGAGTCCCCGGATGCGGCCCAGCACCTCGTCGGTCAGCGCCTCGCGCTGAAGCGCGCCGCCCGTGGCGATGCGCGAACCGGCCGGAACGCCGTTGAGATAACGGTTCGTCAGCAACCCCTGGGCCAGCGGCGAAAAGGCGATGAAGCCCGACCCGGCATCGGCCGAGAGCTGCAACACGCCCGAACGCTCGGGTTCGCGGTCGAAAAGGTTGTAGCGGTCCTGGAACAGCAGGCAGGGCACGTCGCGCTCAGCCAGATAACCGTAGGCAAAGCGCGCCGCTTCGAGCGGATAGCGCGAGATGCCGACGTAGAGCGCCTTGCCCCGGCGGACGATGTCGACGAGCGCCTGCAAGGTCTCCTCGAGCGGCGTATCAGGATCGTAACGGTGGGAATAAAACAGGTCGACGTAGTCGAGCTTCATGCGGCGCAGGCTCTGGTCGAGGCTGGCCATCAGATATTTGCGCGAACCCCAGTTGCCATAGGGGCCGGGCCACATGTCGTAGCCTGCTTTCGAGGAGATGAACAGCTCGTCGCGATAGGGACGGAACGACCGCTCCATGAGCAGCCCCATGTTCTCCTCGGCCGCACCGTAGACCGGTCCGTAGTTGTTGGCCAGATCGAAATGGGTGATGCCGCGGTCGAAGGCGTAGTGGGCCATCTCCCGGATGCGGGCGAAAGGCTGCTCGCTGCCGAAGTTGTGCCACATGCCCAGCGAGAGAGGCGGCAGCAGCACGCCGCTGCGGCCCGCCCGGCGGTAGGAGGTCGACTCGTAGCGGTCGGGAGCGGGAGAATATGGAGGCTGAATCATAACGAAAATATTGTATGCGTGAATGTTGCGGCCGGATCGGAAGTCATGCGCAAACCCCGGAACCCGGAGTGCGCCGGGCGGGTTGCACACGGTCGGTCCGGCAAAAGGAATGCTGCGGCCGACCCGAACCCTGCCGCAAGACAAAGATACCGATTTTAAATGAAAAAAGCGGCCCGCAAGCCGCTCTTTTCAACCGTTTCGGGAAAGGATTTTCCCGGTGCTCACTCCTTGGAGGATTGCTGCGAAAGAAGGACCTGCCGGTATTCGTTCCACATCGGCTCGATGCCGCAGTCGTCCGGCACCCCGGCGGCAGCACCACGATGGACAGCGCGAGCACCCGGCTCGCGGAACGCATAACAACGAATTTACAGCATTGTTGGGACGACAAGGTATATAATCGTGTAGGAATATTCGTAGTTCTCGCCGTTGAGATAGTCCGCGGCCACGAACGACACAGCGAAGAATCCGACGCAGACCGGCCGCCACGAAAATCGGAACCGGCGGCCCGCCATCCTGTCTACTCGCGGCAACAAGAGCCGCCGAGCCGGTCGTACGCTTCGTCCGTCACCGGTTCGAGCCACTCGGTCGAACATGCCTCGCCCGCCACTTCGAACGCCAGGTGCGCGAACCAGCTGTCGGCAGCGGCCCCGTGCCAGTGCTTCACGTTGGCGGGGATATGAATGACCGTACCGGGCAGAATCGCCTGCGCAGGCTTGCCCTCCTCCTGGTACCAGCCCCGGCCGGCCACGCCGACGAGCATCTGTCCGCCGCCTTTCGCCGCCTTGTGGATATGCCAGTTGTTGCGGCAGCGCGGCTCGAACGTCACGTTGGCGATGGCCACCTGCTCGCGCGAAACCGGCGCAAGATAGCTGTTGCCCGTAAAATACTGCGCATAAGCCGTGTTGGGCTCACCGATGGGGAATATCATCTCGCGCTGAAAGGCCGCCTTGGCATCCCCGGTGTCCGAATCGTCGGCCCACACTTCCTTGGCCAGGCGGAACGCCGCCCAGGCATTGGGCCAGCCCGCATAGAAAGCCATGTGGGTGAGCATCTCCGAAATCTCGGTCCGCGTCACGCCGTTGGTCTTGGCGAATTGCAGGTGGTGACCGAGCGACGAATCGACGATCCCCTTGCCCACCAGCGTTGCCACCGTAATCATGCTCCGTTCGCGGGGACCCAGCCCCGGACGGTTCCACACTTCGCCGAAAAGCTCGTCGTCGTTGAGTTGTGCGAATTTCGGTGCGAATTCGCCGAGCTGGTCGCGCCCGGCCGTCTGTACGATTTTTTCCTGTGCCATAACATGCAACGTCAGAACGCTCGACAGCGTAAGTAACAGTATTTTCTTCATCGTGTCCGTTTTCCGCCTGCGGCCCGCAGCCTTTTTCTTCCCGCCGCAGGTTCCGCAAAGTTAGCGCCTTTTGCAAGAGCCGACGTAACCAGAACCCCGTTGTTCGTATCCATTTTACGGTTTCCCGCCCCCGCGAACCGCACTTCGCACCGCCACGCCTCCTTCCACCGACAGCCGCCGGGCCGTACCTTTGCCCGTGAGGCCGCATCTCCCGACCCGAAGACCCGCCCGGCCGGGCGGCAGCATGCGTCCGAGCCGCGCCACTTTTTTTTGATTGCAGATATGGAAAAGAAAAACAACAATCCGCTGCGGAGCTCCAGACGCTCCGCCCTGAAGAACCGCATCGCAAACGCCGGACACCCAGTCGGCCGACAGAACACACAAATTCCTCACCGGTAAATCAGCAGCCGGACACCAACCCGAACAAATCTCGCACATGGCAACAGTCAGAATCAAATACCGGCCCTCCATCCGCACAGGCAAGGAGGGAACCGTCTACTACCGGATCACTCACAAGCAAACGATTCGTCAGATAACGACCCCCTACCGCATCTTCAGGGAGGAATGGGATGCGCAAAAATCGGAGGTGGCGCTCGCCTGCGGCGGCAGGGAGCTGTTTCTCCGCACCGTCCGCGAGCATACGGCCCGGGATGCCGAACGTCTCCGCACCATCATCGGCCGGCTGGAAACCGCCGGATGCGCATTCACGGCGGACGACATCGTGGACCGTTTCCTCGCACCTGCGCACGAAGGCTCCTTCGTCCGTTTTATGGAGGAACTCGTCGCCCGGCTGCAACACCTGGGTAAAATCCGCACCTCGGAGACCTATGCGGCAGCCGCGGAGAGTTTCATGCGGTTCAGAGGCGGCCGCGACCTCCTTCTGAACGAAATCGACTCCGACCTGATGGTGGAATACCAAACCTATCTCAGGCAGCGGGGTCTCGCCATGAACACCGTCTCTTTCTACAACCGCATCCTCCGCGCGGCCTATAACCGCGCCGTGGAAAAAGGGCTTGCCGAGCAGCGCCATCCGTTCCGGCACGTCTATACGGGCGTCGACAAGACCGTCAAGCGGGCCATTCCGCTCCAGGCCATCAGACGCATCAAGAACCTCGACCTCTCCGCCAGACCGTCGCTGGAATTCGCCCGGGACATGTTCCTCTTTTCGTTCTACACGCGCGGCATGTCGTTCATCGACATGGCCCATCTGCGGAAACAGGACCTCCGCAACGGCATCCTCTCCTACCGCCGCCGCAAGACCGGACAGCAACTCTTCATCAAGTGGGAGCAGTGCATGCAGGAGATCGCCGGCAAACACGCGGCCAAGGGTTCCGACCGGCTGCTGGCCATCATCCGGACTCCCGACAACGCCCTGCGGCAATACCGCAATGCGCTGCGCCTGGTCAACAACAAACTGAAAACGATTTCGGCCATGGCGGGGTTGCAGACCAACCTCACGATGTACGTCAGCCGGCATTCGTGGGCCAGCATCGCCAGAAGCAAGCATGTACCTCTTTCGGTCATCAGCGAGGGGATGGGCCACGACTCCGAGACGACCACGCAAATCTACCTGGCCTCCCTGGACAACTCCCTGATAGACAGAGCGAACAGTATGATACTGAAAAATTTGTAGACGAAAGACGACCCGCAGCCTCCTCTCTTACCAAAAGAGGGATCGGATTGCACAAATATATGCAAAATGTTCCTGATCTGCAAAAATAATATCGGCAAGACACATCGGCTCTTACCAAGAGAGGGATTGAAAATGAAACGGGCCGGGAATCAGGATTTTGATATGCAACGAACGGTCGTTTTGCTAAACGATTCGGTGCTTTTCGATGCAAAATATGGTTTGCATCGGTGAAAAATACTTGAATCCGGAATATTTTACATACATTTGTATGATTCAATCCCTCTCTTGGTAAGAGATGACGCATTGCCCTGCCAATTGCGCATCCCGGTAAAGATACAACGCTTGTTGTCGAACATAACGAAAAGATAATGAAACGCATCATCTTATTGCTGGCGATCATCGTGACTGGCATGACCCAGGAGCTCCAGGCACAGAAAGCGGCAATCAAGACCAACCTCACGATGTACGTCAGCCGGCATTCGTGGGCCAGCATCGCCAGAAGCAAGCATGTACCTCTTTCGGTCATCAGCGAGGGGATGGGCCACGNCAAGGAGGAGAAAGACAAACGAAGTGCAATCAAGAATCTGTCTACGTATACTTGATACAGATTCTTCGTCGCTCTGCTCCTCAGAATGACAAAACGGGAAGAACTGAGATCCGCACGACGCGTTGGGACCGTACTATTTCATTGTTCGCAAACTCCGCAGCAGACTGGAATAAGCAACTGGCGGCAACGCGGAAAGGTGGAAGGAAAAGATGTTCGGGGCGGCCGCGGCTTGCAGAGCTAAACACCGGCTTCAGCCGTGCGAGCCGAAGCCCCGCCCTGCGGAGGCTCGCAAAACTCGCCCCGCGGGCTTCGGCACGAGAACATTTGCGCCACCTCTATCAAAACCAGGCGACTGCGAATTACAAAACCGCAGAACGAGAAAAACCGGCGCGAAACAACCGTCCGCAAACAACTATTCCTTATCAATCCTCCTGCGCCATTACGCCGCCAGCGGATTGCTGAATCTGCATTGCCGCGCTGGTGCGAACCATGATCCGCACCACTCCGGGCGAAAGCGGCCGCTTCGTTATCGGGAGATGAAATAGTCGTAGATGCGCCGCGATATGCGGGCGATGACGGCAGCATCGGTGGCGTCGTCCTCGGCGGATGCGGCGATGAAAACGGCAACGGAATAGCTGCGTCCGTCGGGCAGGAAGACGATGCCGATGTCGTTGTCGGCGGCTGCGATGCCCTGAGCATCGCGGAACCCGCTGCCGGTCTTGTGGGCGACCGTCGTCCCGGCGGGCAGGGCCCCTTTGAGCTTGTCGGGACCGGTCGCCGTGGAGATCATCGTACGCATCAGCAGGTCGCCGCAGGCAGCCCCGAGCACTTCGCCGCGGCGGAAACGCTCCAACAGCCGCACGGCTTCGAGCGGCGAGGTGGTGTTGGCGTGTTGGGTGGCGGGATCGCGGTGCATGGTTGCTTCGTCGGCTCCGATGCAGGTGTGCGTGGCTCCCAGCCGGCGTACGTGGCGCTCGACGGCTGCCGGTCCTCCCACGAACCGGAACAGCAGATCGCAGGCATTGTTGTCGCTCAGGGCTACGCTGTACCGGAGCAGTTCGGCTGCCGACAGCGAATATCCGCCTTCGGGCCGGGCGTCGCGCAGGGGCGACCAGGTGTCAGGAAGCAGGTCGGAAGAGCGGACGGGCAGTCGGAAGTCGGGCGTCAGCCGGGCCCGTTCGAGCGAATCGAGCACCGCCAGCGCTTGGTGGAACTTGCAGACGCTCGCCATCGGATAGTCGGGCCGGTCGTTGAGCGTCAGCGTGTCGCCTTCGCCCAGCACTACGGCCGCACCGACGGTCGCGCGCACGGAGTCGGCCAGCATGCGCAGGTCGCGTTCGAGCGCCGCCCGCCGTGCCGCCTGTCGGGCTGCCGGCGACGAACATCCCCAAAGAATCCCGCCGCAGAGCAGGAATGCCAACGTGCGCAGCATCGAATCGGGACTAATTCCGGGGTTTGATGATGCGGTAGCCGATCGAGATGCCCACCTTGTTGGGGTACCACTCCGACGAACCGTTGAACGGGTCGGGATATTTCGGGTCCACGGGCCGGTGGGGATACATGTCGATCTCGCCGTCCATGCTGTAGCCGTTGTAGAAGCTGCTCATCCAGGCCCAGCCGAGGAAGACGTCGAGCAGCCAGCGCTCGGCGAAGCGGTATTCGTAGCCTGCGCAGGCGCCGATCATCATGCCGTAGCCCTTGCAGTAGCGGTTTTCGAACTTCAGCTTGCCGTCGTAGATGAAAGGTTTCGACATGTCGAAAGCCATCATGCCGAGGTTGCCGCCCACGTACCAGCCGGTGTTGTGCTGCCTGAAGTAGTAGCGGTATTCGCCCATCATGATGGCGAACGTCATGTGTTTGCCGCGGATCGATTCCCAGGGCGAGATGACGAACTCGGTCTGAACGGTCGATTTGGGCGAGACGGCGAATTCGACGGCGGGGTTGACCACGCCGGCCAGGGCGTATAGGCCGTTGAGCTTGACGTATCCTTGGGCTGCGGCATCGCGGATGCCGGCGACGGCAGACAAAAACAGCGCCGCCAGGAGGATGGTTCTTTTCATGGGGTTGGCTTTATCGGAAAAACGGGCGGAACACAAGGATTCCGCCCGCAAAATGATTGTCGGAGCGACCTATACGGTCATGATCTCCTTCTCTTTCTTGTCGAGGATTTCGTCGAGCGACTTGGTGAACTTCTCCAGCAGTTTCTGCGAACGGGTTTCGCCGTCCTTGGCCTCGTCTTCGGGCATGCCCTCCTTCTGGGCCTTCTTGAAAGCGTCGACTGCGTCGCGGCGGGCGTTGCGCAGGCTGATGCGGGCCGTCTCGGCTTCGGAGCGCACCTGCTTCACCAGCTCCTTGCGGCGCTCCTCGGTCAGCGGCGGAATCGAGAGGCGGATCTGCTCGCCGTTGTTCGAGGGAGTGAGTCCGATGTTGGAGTCGATGATCGCCTTTTCGATGGTGCGGATCATGTTTTTGTCCCACGGCTGGATCAGAATGGTCTTGGCGTCGGGAACGGTGACGCTGGCGGCTCCCGTGACGGGCACCTGCGAGCCGAAGTAGTCGACCATCACGCCGTTGAGCACGTTGGGCGAGGCTTTGCCTGCGCGTACGTTGAGCAGCTCTTCCTCGAGGTGGTCGATGGCTTTCTGCATGCGCGCCGAGGCGTCGTTGAGAATGGTGTTGGTATCCATGATTCTTAGTGTGTTATTGTTCGGTTGCGAGGGTTCGTTCGATGGTCGCCGTCAGCGCGTCGAATTCCTCGGCTTCGTAGCCTGCAGTGGCCATCACCACCTTGCCGTCGGCGTCGATGAGGAAGTTGCGCGGGATGTAGTTGGAGGCATAGAGGTCGTAGATGCGCTGTTCGGGGTCGAGTCCCATGGGGAAAGCGTAGCCCTGTTTTTCGCGGAACGCCGCCACGGCCGCGCGGTCTTCGCCGCGCGAGACGGGCAGAAAGACGAAGTCGCGGCCTTCGAAGCGGTCGATCAGATCGCTCTGCACGCGGGTCATCTCCTGGCGGCAGGGCGGGCACCAGGTGGCCCAGAAGTTGAGCAGCACCACCTTGCCGCGCAGGGACGAGAGGGTGATTTTCTCTCCGTCGAGCATCTCCGCCGTGAAGTCGGGGGCCGTGTCGCCGGCCTTGACCAGGGTGGTCGCTTCGATTTCCTGGTCGGCGTTCTTTTTCGTGCGGTTGCCGCATCCGGGCAGCAGCAGGATCAGGGCGGCGATGATGCCGATGAGCGCCAGCAGGATCCAGAGTTGCTTGTTGCTTTTCTTGGTAGCCATTTCGTAGAGGTGAAAGGTGAAAAGTGAAAGGTGCGGGGCTGTCGCAGATGCCGCACGCGGGGGTCAGGGTTTCACCCGCGTACCGATCTTTTCGCCGGCAAGGAGCCTGCCCAGATTGCCCGGGGTGTCCATGTCGAAGACGACGATGCCCAGCCCGTTCTCGCGGCAGAGCGTGAAGGCCGTGAGGTCCATCACTTTGAGCCGGCGGTCGAGCACCTCCTCGAACGTGATTTCGTCGAACTTCACGGCGGCCGGGTCCTTCTCCGGGTCGGCCGTGTAGATGCCGTCGACGCGCGTGCCCTTGAGCAGTACGTCGGCTTCGATCTCGATGCCGCGCAGGGCCGCCGCCGAGTCGGTCGTGAAGTAGGGGTTCGACGTGCCGCCGCCGATGATGACCACATACCCCGCTTCGAGGTATTCGATGGCTTTGGCTTTCGAGAAGTATTCGCCGACGGGCTCCATGCGGATGGAGGTCAGCACCTTGGCTTTCACGCCGTTGTCTTCCAGCGCCGACTGGAGCGCCAGCGAGTTGATGATCGTGGCCAGCATGCCCATCTGGTCGCCCTTCACGCGGTCGAAGCCCTTTTTGGCGCCGGTCATGCCGCGGAAGATGTTGCCGCCGCCGATGACGATGCCGATCTGCACGCCCGCGGCGGCCGCCGCACCGATCTGCTCGGCATAGGAGCGGAGCACTTCGGGCCAAAGCCCATACTTCTGTTCGCCCTGGAGCGATTCGCCGCTCAGTTTCAGCAATATGCGTTGGTATGCCATCTTTCTGTTGCGTTTGGTTACGCGAAGATACGAATTTTTATCGAATTGTCAATCTTCAGGGGAGACGGAAGGTGAGGACCACGGGGTAGTGGTCGGAGATGAAGGGCGCGCCGTAGTCGCCGCGCAGCACGCGGAGCGACGTCTTGCCGGCGTTGCGGCAGAAAATGTGGTCGATGACGATGTTGTTGGGCGCCGCGCCGAATCCGTTGTAGGTGCCCTTGCGGTCGGTGGGGTCGGCGATGTCGCGCGCGACGTCGAGCGCGGCTCTCAGCGGTTCGAGCGCCGGATCGGCGATGTCGGAGTTGAAGTCGCCGCCCACGATCACCGTGGCGCCGGCGGGCACCTCGCGGCGGATGTATTCGGCAAGCTGGCGGGCCGATTCGCGGCGGGCCGTCTCGCCCACATGGTCGAAGTGGGTGTTGAAGTAGTAGAATTCCCTGCCCGTGGTTTTTTCGCGCAGAAGCGCCCAGGTCACCGTGCGGTTGCAGGCGGCATCCCAGCCCCGCGACACCCGGTCGGGCGTCGCGCTCAGCCAGAAAGTACCCGAGGCCGGAGCTTCGAAACGGTCGTTGCGGTAGAACAGGGCCATGATCTCGCCGCCCTCGGCGCCGTCGTCGCGGCCCACGCCGATGCGGGTGTATTGCGGGCAGCGTTTCTCGATCCGGCGCACCTGGTCGATGAGTCCTTCCTGGAGTCCGATGACGGCGGGATTCTCCGTGTCGATCATGGCGAGCACCGCCTTGCGCCGCTTTTCCCAGCGGTCGGGGCCGTCCGTACGGGCCATGCCGCTCTGGCGGATGTTGAAACTCATGAGTGCGACATCGTCCGCAGGGGGTGCGGGAGCCACGGTGCGGCGGTTCGGAGCGCACGAAACGGTGCCGATCAGCAGGGCCAGCACGAGGAGCGGCCGCAAAAACTCTCTTGTCATGGATGCGAAAGCGTTTGGTTTACGGACAAATATAGGATATTTTTTCGAGGCGGCAGCCTTTTCGTTCCGGAAACTGCGGCCGCGGCGATATGCGCGGCGGGAAAATGCAAATAAATTTGCTTTTGCGTTCGCTTATTCGTATTTTGGCTTTGCCCAAGATACTCTTGCTCGGCAAAATGCAAGCAACCAATTCTTTGTTGCGGCTTATCCGTATCTTTGGCTGGCGCCCAAGATACTCTCGCTCGGCAAAATGCAAGCAAGCTTGCTTTTGCCCTCGCTTATCCGTATCTTTGTCCCGCAATGGCATCCGAAGTCTACAAGGTACTCCCGCTGGTCGATTCGCCGCGCGAGCTTAAAAAGCTCTCGCAGGAGGAGTTGCGCACCTATTGCGACGAACTGCGCCGCTACATCATCGAGGAGTGCTCGGTCAACCCCGGCCACCTGGCGTCGAGCCTCGGCGCCGTGGAACTGGCGGCGGCCGTCCACTATGTTTACGATACGCCCGAAGACAAGGTCGTGTGGGACGTGGGCCATCAGACCTATCCCCACAAGATCATCACCGGGCGCCGCGAAGCCTTTCGCAACAAACGCAAGCTGGGCGGCATCAGCGGCTTCCCGCGCATGGCCGAGAGCGAATACGACGCTTTCGGCGGCGGCCACGCCTCGGTCTCGATCTCGGCGGCGTTCGGCATGGCCAAGGCGGCCGAACTGCGGGGCGAAAAACACAAGGTGGTGGCCGTCATCGGCGACGGCTCGATGACGGGGGGGCTGGCTTTCGAGGGGCTCAACAATGCCGGTGCGAGCCGCAACACCGATCTGCTGGTGATCCTCAACGACAACAACATGGCCATCGACCAGGTGACCGGCGCGCTGAAGAACTGCCTGCTCAAGATGTCGACTTCGGTGCACTACAACCGCATGAAACGGTGGGTGTGGCGCCTTCTGTCGCCTGCGCCGTGGCTGCTGCGGCTGTGTCAGAAGACGGGCAACGCCGTGAAGCAGGGGGTGCTCAACAACAGCAATCTTTTCGAGAGTCTCAATTTCCGATATTTCGGTCCTGTCGACGGCCACAGCCTGCCCGAGCTGGTGCGGACGCTGCGCGCGCTGCGCGGCATTCCGGGACCGAAACTCCTGCACGTCATCACCGACAAGGGCAAGGGATATCTGCCCGCCGAGCACGATAAGTCGGTGTGGCATGCTCCCGGGTGCTTCAATCCCGATACGGGCGAGCGCATCCGCCCGCAGGGCGCCGCGGCGCGCTACCAGGATGTCTTCGGGCGTACGCTGCTCGATCTGGCGCGCATGGACAGCCGCGTGGTGGGCGTCACGCCGGCCATGCCTTCGGGCTGTTCGATGAACATTCTGATGCAGGCGATGCCCGAGCGTTGTTTCGACGTCGGCATCGCCGAGGGACATGCCGTCACTTTCTCGGCCGGACTGGCCGCTGCGGGGATGGTGCCTTTCTGCAACATCTATTCGTCGTTCATGCAGCGGGCCTACGACAATGTGATCCACGATGTTGCGATTCAGAACCTGCCCGTCGTGCTCTGTCTCGACCGTGGCGGACTGGTGGGCGAGGACGGCGTAACGCACCACGGACTTTTCGACATGGCGGCCTTCGCCACGGTGCCGTCGCTCATCGTCGCGGCGCCGATGGACGAACGCGAACTGCGCAACATGATGTATTCGGCCCTCCAGGCCGGAACTCCCTATATGATCCGTTATCCTCGCGGCAACGGAGCCGGCGCGGCCTGGCAGGACGAGCCGTTCGAGTTGCTGCCTGCGGGCGAGGGGCGGTGCCTGCGCGAGGGCGACGAGGTGGCATTGCTGACCATCGGCACGGTGGGCAATGCGGCGGCCCGGGCCGCCGAAAGAGCCGCCGCCGAGGGGATGAGCGTCGCCCATTACGATCTGCGTTTCGTCAAACCGCTCGACGAGGCGATTCTGGCCGAAGTCGGGGCGCGTTTCAAGCGTGTGGTGACCGTCGAGGACGGTTCGCTCCGCGGAGGCGTGGGCGAAGCAATCGCGGCATGGTTCAACAGCCATGGCTTCGGGCCCTCGGTCTGCTCGCTGGGTGTCGGCGACATGTGGGTCGAGCACGGCACTCCGGCCCAACTCCAGGCTCTCTGCGGCTACGATGAAGAGAGCATCTATCGAAAATTGAAAGAGATGAAGTGACGGCCGGCATCTGCGGCTCTCTTTTCGATGTTCCGCGACGGGGAACCGAAGCCTGAGCCCTCAGGCGACCGAACAGGGAATGCCCAGGGCCTCGACGCGTGCGGCGATCGCCTGCAGCTCCTCGCGCGGGACCTTCTCGAGCGTGGGGCAGGGCGTATCGCGGTCGAGCGAATAGACCATCACCTGCCGGGGCCGGATTTCGTCGACCAGACGCAGCCAGGCCGCGACCTCCTCTTCGACGGTGTTGTCGATGGGCGTGCCGTCGCACATACCGCGCAGGAACATGGTTTGCAGGATCATGCGTCCGTCGAACCGCTTCATCTGTTCGACGATGCCGCACACGTTGTAGTCCGGATTCTGCGGGTTGTTCATGCGGCGCGCCGTGGCGTCGAGCGCCGAATCGAGTTTCAGGATGTTGTTGTCGACGCGCAGCAAGGCGCGGCGGACGTCGTCGCGGTGGAGCTGGGTGGCGTTCGAGAGCACAGAGACCTTGGCCGCAGGCGACAGCGAATCGCGCAGGGCGAGGGTGTCGCCGATGATGGCTTCGAATTCGGGGTGCAGGGTGGGCTCGCCGTTGCCGGCGAAGGTGATGACATCGGGCGGCGTGCCGTCGGCCGCCATGCGCCGCAGGGCGGCTTCGAGCTGAGTGCGTACGTCGGCCCTGGCATTGAAGCGCCGGGCGCCGGGATGCTCGGCGTTCCAACCGCATTCGCAGTAGATGCAGTCGAACGAACAGAGTTTCGATTCGGTGGGCAGGAGGTTGACGCCCAGCGACAGACCCAGGCGCCGCGAACGGACGGGTCCGAAAATGATGTCGTGGAAAAGCGAGGTCATGGCGCGAAAATAACAATTAAAAATGAAACGGCAATCATCCGCAGGCCCCGTCCGGATGAAAGGCAGCATCTTTCGCCCGGAGTGACAAGGGTTACGGCTCTTTGTCAGTGTGGTTTGTAGATTCAGCAGTCCGCTGGCGGCGTAATGGCGCGGTGGGTTTAAGGAATTGTTTGTTTTGTCGGGCGGTTTTTGCGCCGGTTTCTGTGGTTCTGCGGTTTTTGCAATTCGCAGTCGCCTGGTTTTGATAAAGGTGGCGCAAATATTTTCGTGCCGAAGCCAGCGGAGCGAGTTTTGCGAGCCTCCGCAGGGCGGGGCTTCGGCTCGCCCGGCTGAAGCCGGATTCTATCTCTACAAGCCGCGGCCGCCCCGAACATCTTTTCCCTCCACCTTTCCGTGTTGCCGCCAGTTGCATATTCCAGTCTGCCGCGGAGCTTGCGAACAATGTACATGTTATGGGCGTTTCATGGTCTTTAACCTTGCGCCCGGGGCCGGCTCGCGCCCATAGGCGCGACCCCCGCAGCCGGCCCGGGCGAGCACTTGAATGAGTCCCCGAAAGGAAATGATTCAATGCAAAGACAGCATTGTCATTCTGAGGAGCATAGCGACGAAGAATCTGTCGCGTCAGTATACAGATGTTTGACTGCACTTCGTTTGTCTTTCTCCTCCTTGCTCGGCATAGTCCGTCCGCGGCCTTTGGTTCGCAAGGGAAAAAGATTCTTCACTTCGTTCAGAATGACAAGTAGGGCTTGGGATTCGGACGCAGCCGCGGGGCACGCCCGGCGACAACCGGATGTTTGCGGGCCTGCGCCGGCCAAGGCTGCGGCCCGCACGGCTCAAAAGAGCCGAAGAACGACGCAACGACATTCGTACAGAAACCATTGTTCCGCACCCTCCGCCGCATTCCTCATAGCGATTGCTCCACAGCGCCTGCTGCAGGCTACCGCAACACGACGTCGGGAGCCTTGGGGAACGTCGGCACGCACGGTTGGTACTGGGCTTCGTCGCCTTTCTTTTCCGGCGATGAGCAGGCAGGACACTTGTGGCTCCACGCCGGGGCGGTGAAGCCTTTGGACGACAGCCAACGCGCCAATGCGCTCTCCGTGCGCTGCGTCCAGCATCTGCGGCTGCTTTTCATCCGCCTGCCGGGGCCGTGGCCGGAAGAAAAGCCCGACGATCTCCGGGAGGGTGCAAATTAAGTATAAATGCGTATCGGTGCGCAATAAAAAACGGCTACCTTTGATTGACCGAATGTGTTTTATTTATACTTTTGCGTCACCGATTCCCGCATCGGAACCAAGAGAACTCAGTAAATCTTAAATAAAGGAAAAACAATGGTTGATATTTTTGCACGCCTTGAGAAAAACGCAGGCGGACCGATCGGTCAGTACATGGGTTATGCCCACGGTTACTATGCCTTCCCCAAGCTGGAGGGCGAAATCGGTCCCCGCATGGTGTTCCGTGGCAAGAAGGTGCTCAACTGGAGCCTGAACAACTACCTCGGTCTGGCCAATCTGCCCGAGGTGCGCCAGGCCGACGCCGAGGGTGCCGCCAAGTTCGGCATGGCCGCCCCGATGGGCGCCCGCATGATGAGCGGTCAGACCGTTTATCACGAGCAGCTGGAGCGCGAGCTCGCCGAGTTCGTGGGCAAGGAGGATGCCTTCCTGCTGAATTTCGGTTACCAGGGCATGATCTCGATCATCGACTGCCTGCTCACGCCGCGCGACGTGGTGGTCTACGATGCCGAGGCTCACGCCTGCATCATCGACGGTCTGCGCATGCACAAGGGCAAGCGTTTCGTATTCGGACACAACGACATGGAGTCGCTGCGCCTCCAGCTTCAGCATGCTACCGACCTGGCCGAGGAGCAGAACGGCGGTGTGCTGGTCATCACCGAGGGTGTGTTCGGCATGAAGGGCGACCTGGGCAAGCTCGACGAGATCGTGGCGCTGAAGAAGGATTTCCAGTTCCGCCTGCTGGTCGACGACGCCCACGGTTTCGGTACGATGGGCGAGGGCGGCCGCGGTACGGCTTCGCATTTCGGCGTGGTCGACGGTGTGGACGTGTTGTTCAATACCTTTGCCAAGTCGATGGCCGGCATCGGCGCTTTCGTGAGCGGCCCGCGCTGGCTGATCAACCTTTTCCGTTACAACATGCGCTCGCAGCTCTACGCCAAGTCGCTCCCCATGCCGATGGTTATCGGCGCGCTGAAGCGTCTGGACCTTATCCGCAAGCACCCCGAGTATCAGCAGAAGCTGTGGGAGATCGTCCGCGCTCTGCAGAGCAGCCTCAAGGAGAACGGTTTCGACATCGGCGTCACCAATTCGCCCGTGACCCCCGTCTTCCTCAAGGGCGGTGTGCCGGAGGCTACCAACCTGGTGGTCGACCTGCGCGAGAACCACGGTATCTTCTGCTCGATCGTGATCTATCCCGTCATCCCGAAGGGCGAGATCATCCTGCGCGTCATTCCCACGGCGGCTCATACGCTCGAGGATGTCAAGGAGACGATCGAAGCTTTCAAGTCCGTGCGCGAGAAGCTCGAGAGCGGTTACTACGCCAAGCTGCCCATTCCCGTCCGCGCCGACGAGGGATTCAAGGTGCGTTAGTCCGTTTTGCATAGAGAGATGCCGGCCCTTTACTTGGGGCCGGCATTTTTCGTTTCGGTGCGGCGGTTTCGCTTTCTCTTTGCGTTGTGGGTTTTGTCCCGTTCGGGGCGTGGTCGGATTCTTCTCGTTTTCTTTTGTTCAACTGTTTTGCTTTATGTCATTCTCCGGGCAGCCATTTCTAAGCCGCTTGCTTTGATTTCGGGCCGGGTCACCCCTCGATCCCGTCCCTCCTCCAGCCGTTCCGGCGGACTTTTCCGTGTAAATAATTTTTGTTTTATCTTCGTTCCCGGCAACTTCACACCCGGAGTGACAGGGGCTACGGCTTCTGTCAGCGTGGTTAGTAGATTCAGCAGTCCGCTGGCGGCGTAATGGCGCGGGTGGTTAAGGGATTGTTTGTTTTGTCGGGCGTTTTTTTTGCGCCGGTTTTTCTCGTTCTGCGGTTTTGTAATTCGCAGTCGCCTGGTTTTGATAGAGGTGGCGCAAATGTTCTCGTGCCGAAGCCCGCGGGGCGAGTTTTGCGAGCCTCCGCAGGGCGGGGCTTCGGCTCGCACGGCTGAAGCCGGTGTTTAGCTCTGCAAGCCGCGGCCGCCCCGAACATCTTTTCCTTCCACCTTTCCGCGTTGCCGCCAGTTGCTTATTCCAGTCTGCTGCGGAGTTTGCGAACAATGAAATAGTACGGTCCCAACGCGTCGTGCGGATCTCAGTTCTTCCCGTTTTGTCATTCTGAGGAGCAGAGCGACGAAGAATCTGTATCAAGTATACGTAGACAGATTCTTGATTGCACTTCGTTTGTCTTTCTCCTCCTTGGTCGGCATAGTCCGCAAGCGGCCTTTGGTTCGCAAGGGAAAAGATTCTTCACTTCGTTCAGAATGACAAAGTAGGGTTGGGATTCGGTCGCAGCCTGCGGGGCACGCCCGGCGACAGCCGGATGTTTGCGGGCCTGCGCCGGCCAAGGCTGCGGCCCGCACGGCTCAAAAGAGCCGAAGAACGACGCAACGACAATCGTTGCAGAATCTATTGTTTTGCTTTCTCCGCTGCATTCCTCATAGTGATTGCTCCACAGCGCCTGCTACGGGCTACCGCGCCCGTGAGACGGGAGATTTGGTCTTCGTTGGCAAGGAGGGCGTCTATTGGTCCTCGTCTTCCGTCGATCGCGGCACTTTTTCCTCGTCCGGCGGCATGGATTTTAGGGAGTCTCCGGTCAATCCGCTGTATCCGTTTTCGGGACGGAGCCTTGCTCTTTCCGTGCGCTGCGTCCAAGCATCTACTGGAAGTTGCGTTTTTATGCAGTAGTTTCGATCGCGTTCTTCGGCCGTTTGTCGGTTTATTCTTTCCGTATCTCTTTCGGGCCTTCGGCTATGTCTGTAGGCCGGTCGTTTGCGGCTTTTCGTATTTTTTCATCAAAAATTTTGGAATGTTATTTTTTACTCCTATATTTGCAGTCCCGAAGCGAATCGGTTTCGCCAAGGTGTTTTGCGGAAATAGCTCAGTTGGTAGAGCACAACCTTGCCAAGGTTGGGGTCGCGAGTTCGAGTCTCGTTTTCCGCTCCGGAGGTCCTTTTCGAAGGACCTTTTTTGTTGGGTAAGGTTACGCAAATTGAAGCAAACGATTCTGTATATCAGTGATATGCAGAATCGTTTTGTTTTTGTACCATAGCAAAAGGCAACAGGTGAAAGCACCTTCTCCGTGTGCCGAATCGTGGTACACGGGTGCGAGCGGCAGAAATGTACCACGATTTTTCGGCAGTGCGTTGAATTACATCTGTTTGCGCCGAACGTTCCGGGCTTTTCGATCGTATGATTGTCAAACTCAAAACGTACTCGGACGATGGAAAGAATACTACCGTGCCCGTATCCTCGAAGTACGGCAGGAGTTGATCGCCAAAGGCTACGAAGGAAACTGCATCCAAATCAAGGAGCGGTTGCAGCACCCTACCACGCTTTCGATTATGTTTCTTGCAGAATTGGAAAAATACTGCAACAAACGGCAGACAGAGGTGGGCGTGCGTATTACTCAACTGACAGCGAACAAATATCATCGGGTGCTGCAGTATCTGAAAGAATTATGTCGCTGCACATTACAAGAAAAATGTTGTAACGTACCGACCAATCTGCGGATACATATTTCAGTCGGTATGGCAATGTCAATTGGTCGATAATCGTGTAATCATCAAACGTTTTTTGTCAGCATCGGCTGACAGCAAGGTGTGTATCGAGTTGCTCGATACCTTTCGGGTTATTCCCGAAAACCTTGCCTTGCGGGAAAAGAATCGCACCTCCGAAGTCGGCGCTTTTGATCGGCGTCGCACTGCGAACGAATCGAAATCGGATAACTCCGGCGTGAGCACTGCCATTCATGCGAATCCCGATTATAAGAGAAAAACAGAGTGCCCGTAAAGGTCGAAGAGAGCATCCCGAAAAAACGAATACCGTGTCGTCATTTACGTTTGTTCATGCACCGTCTCCACCACAACCAATAACCCGTCAGGGGGAGCGAAGCACCGATAAGCGCGGCAAGGAAATAGAGGATTTTCGTCCAGATGCCGCCCCACGTACCCGTGTGGAACGCATAGAACCAGCCGCGGAGGCGCTGCTGGCGGGGCGTCTCTTCATAACGGGTGATCTCGGCGAGACTGCCGCTGCGGGGGTCGAACGTCGCGCGGTCGATGCGTCGCATCGCCGATTGCCGCGCGACCTGCGCTTCGGTTTGTGTCAGCACGATGGTTTTGTAGGCAGTGCAATGCGCCGTAAGCTGCTCCAGCACTTCGTCCCATACGGCGTAATCGAACGGGCGAGCTTCGGTTTCGGCCGGCCTTTTGCCCTGTTCACGACCTGCGGTCCGTTCGCCGCTTCTTTCGCGTTCATGACGGTTGCCCGAATCGGCTTTCCGCGAGGGTTTTTCCTGCGCGGCAACGGTTTGCTGCGGTCCGCCGAAAAGCGCATAGGCCGCCGTGCGGTACCAGCCGAACGACCACGTAAGCCCTGTCAGCGCCATGACCAGCAACAGCAGGGTTGCATAGAATCCCAGCGTGACATGGCTGTCGTGCCAGAAACGGCGGCGTCCGTCGGAGTACGACACTTTCAGCCGGTTGCGCAGCGCCTTGCGGCTGCGGGGAATCCAAAGGATCAAGCCGCTGACAAGAATCAGCACCAACGCCAGCGTCGAGACCCCGACGATGGCTTTTCCGACCGACTTTTCGCCTTTCGACGGCGGCGGGTCGAGCAGCCAGCGGTGAAGTTTCCGCACCGTGCCGAAGAATGCCGGGCTTTCGGCCCAGCCGTTCACATTGCCCGTATAGGGATCGACGCTCAGCTGCCTGCGTCCCGTTTCGCGGAAAGCGGCCATGCAGGGTTCGTCGCTGCGGGCGGAGAGTTGCAGCGAAACCAGGTGCAGCGAATCGGGCATCTGCCCGCCGATGCGGCCGGCGAGCTGCGACGGACGAAGCGGACGTGCGTCGGCGGGTGCTGCGACCCGATAAAGTTCCGGGTGCAGCGCCCGGGTAATCTCGCCCTCGAAGACGAGCACGGCGCCCGACAGGCAGACGACGGTCAGGACGATACCGAGCGGCAGCGAGAGCCACAGGTGTATTTTTGCGAATATCTTTTTCATGAATCGGGTGTTTTGTCCGGACGAGGGAACGGTCCGCACAATGACGGGCCGCTCTCCTGCCGGGGTGGTTCCTATTTCCGGACGGTCAGTTTACCCGCCGTAGCGACGGATTCCGCGTCGATGACGAGCCCTTTGGTCGCATGTCCCGTGACGGCATCGATCTTATAGAATGCCGGTTTGTCGCCGCCGGTCACCGTTACGGCGATGTACATCGCACCGTTCTCGCCGTAAGGCTCGCCGCCGAAGCCCGCCAGGTCCGACGGCAGCCCGGTCACGGGTACGACGGTTTTCGCTTCGGCATCGAAGACGGCCAGTTCGTTGGTCACGGCATCCTTGCCCTGCATCATCCCCTCCACGCCGTCGGAGTAGAGTTGCAGCAAAAAGTATGCGCCCGAGATGTGCCAGCAGCGGAAGACGGGATGCTGCGTGCCGATCTGCTCGAAATTCACGTAGTAGTCGGGGTCGAACTCCGTCGCGCCCTTGCGGATGCGCACCGCGCCCGAGGGTTTGGTGCCGGTTACTTTTTTCAGGTCGGCCGACGAGGTGAACGTGCGGCCGTAGCCGGGCGAGAAGACGTAGAGATCGCCGTTGTCGGCGGCCCAGATCGTCTGGTAGTATTGCGAACGGTGACGGCCGCAGGCGAATCCGATTTTGTCGGTCGAGACGATCACGGGCTTCTCGGCGAACGACGAACCGCTGTAAATGGCGACCCAGGCGCGGTCGGGATACTGCGTCGAAGGAATCGTTCCAGCGGTGTAGGAGCTGCTGGCCGAGCCGCCGTCGGCTTTGGCGACCAGTTCCGTGTCGGTCACCATGTCCGGCCATTGCCCGATACCGTAGCGGCTCATGCCCATCGGCACGACCGAGGTGTAGAGCTTGCCGTTCGCCTCTTCCAGTCCGGCAAAGGTCACTTTCTCGCCGTTGCCGAGGAAGTTTTCCGCGTCGATCGACCCTTCGGTCTGCCCGCCGGTGTTCTCGTCGAGGTAGTTGAACAGCAGCGCCTGCGCGATGTTGCCGTCGGCGTCCGTAGTCTTCGAGTCGCCGGTCGAGACGGTCACCACCTTGTCGCCCCACGTGCCGTAGGAGGTGATGCGGTTGAATTCGTAGAGGTAGCGTTCGGTGGGTTTGCCCGCAGCATTCAGGTAGTAGGATGCGCCCGTGCCCGCGCCGCCCTTGTTATAGACCAGCGAGAAGACGTAATTCTGGTTCTTGAATACCCAGTAGGAGCCGCCGAGCACCTCCGTACCCGTGCCGCGCACGGTGGCCGTGCCCTCGTCGAGCGACGGAGCGGTGATCAGGTAGCTCGTGCCGTCGTCCTGCGCCGCAATGACGTAGGAGGTTTCGGCGTCGGTGTCCGGTGCCGGTTGGGGGGCGTAGTTGTCGTCGCTGCACGAGGTCGTCATGCCGGCGGTGCCGGCGCACAGAAGGGCAAGGAATGCCCGGGTGTAAAGGCCTTTTTTCATGATTCGATTTTTTATTTTAGTGTTTATTAATCAGTTGCCGAAATGAACGCGCAGCTTGACATAGAACGCGCGGCCCGCTTTCTGGAGGCTGAAATTGTCGTAAAGCCGTGCGCCGGTCAGGTTGCGGCACTCCAAAGCGAGGTTGTAGCGTCCCTCTTTGAGACTATATGCCAGCGAGAGGTTGTGCGACAGCTGGTCGGGCACGTAGGCTTTTGAATCCTTGTCGCCGATGTTCTCCCAGTTGAGCGGAAAGGCGTGCTGCCAGAATCCGTCGTAACCGACCGTGAGCGTATTTCCTTGGGCGAAAAGGTCGTGCCAGTGGAACGAGGCGTCGAAGTTGGCGAACCGGTAGGGAATATTCGGCAGCCGCACCTTGTAGTGCATGTTCTCCTGCTGCGACGACCCCGTCCAGCGCCGCTCATAATCGCGGGTGTCGATGCTGTTCCATGTGCCGCCGAGGTCGAACCAGCGGGCGAACGAGTAGCGCAATGAGACGTTGTAGCCCTTGGTGCGGACGTGGCCGTGATTTTCGTAGATGCCGTACTGCGTCGAGCCGTGCTTGCCCAGTCCGCGCTTGATATAGTCTTTCGTGTTGCGGTAGATCAGACTGACGTCTGCATAGAGACCGTGCTTGCCGAAGCGGCCGTCGTAGCTGAGATTGAGATTGAAGTTGTCGCTTCGTTCGGGCCGCAGGTCGGCGCGCCCCGCTTCGAGGTCCTCGTCGCCGAACAGCTCGTCGGTGGTCGGCAGCCGGAACGCCCGTTCGTAGGAGCATTTGGCCTGCAACGCTTTCAGGATGTAGTACGTCCCGGCCGCACCGCAGCCCCATGCCGAGACGCTTCTGCCCAGCTCCACGTAGTCGCCCACGCCGTCGGCGCTGCGCGAAACGGGCCCCCGGTTGTATTGCAGGTAATATTTGACGAATGCCGAGGCGTTCCACCGCTCCGACGGAATCACCCGGTAGGAGAGCCCGCCGATGTTCTTGCGCGTGAGTTTGGGAATCGAGAAATCCGTGAGCACCGACGAGGTGCCGACGTGCGAACGGCTCGTGCGGCGGAAATCGCTGAAGACATGGTTGAATGTCAGCGTGTGGATTTCGCCGATGCGGTAGTTGAGCGTCAGCGTGGCGTTCCAGTTCGTGTTGCGCGATTCGCTGTTCTGATAGGATTGTTCGCCGCGGCTATCCTTTTCGTAGTAATGGCCGTACCAGTTGTAGTAGCGGGCCGCGGTGTCGATGTTGTGCGTGACGTTGCGGTTGTAATTGGCCGTCACGAGCAGGTCGAGCCCCTCGGTGAAAAGGTTGCGCTTGGCATACTCCAGGGACGGGGAGAGCGAATGGCCCTTGCGGTGCTTCCGGCCGAAGACGATTTCCTGATAGACGCCGGTCTGGATCTCCTTGTAAAAATTGGAATAGGAGAAGCCCAGCACGAAGCGGTCCGCCCATTTTTTGCCCGCAAGACCGAGTTTGCCGAGCACGACCTCGTTGTGGAAAGCGTCGTTGAAGCGCCGGACGTGCTTCACGTCGCTCTTGTCCACGGGAAACTTGTGAACCGTACCGTCGGGCAGCACCTCGAATTCGCGCACCCAGTTGTCGATATAATAGTCGTTGTCGGAGTAGTTCTGGAAAGCTTCGATTTCGTACAGGAAGCCGCCTCGGGTCGTCTGCCCGAAACGAAGGTTCGAACGGTGGGTGTTGAACGAACCGTAGGAGTAGGAGACGTCGGCGAACCAGTTGCGCCGCCGTTTGTTCGTGACGATGTTGATGACGCCGCCGATGGCGTCGGTGCCGAAACCGACGGGCACCACCCCCTTGTAGACCTCGATACGCTCGGCGAAGCCCGCCGGAATGTTGTTCAGGTCGAACGCCTGCCCGGCTCCTTCCTGGGGCACGCCGTCGATGAAGACCTTGACGTGCTTGCCGCTGAACCCGTCGAGCATCAGCTGCATGTCGGAGCCTACGCCGCCCGATTCGCGGAGTTTCATGCCGGGCAGTTTCGAGAGGGCGTCGCTCAGGCTCTTGGTCGTGTTCTGCAAGGCTTTCGTATCGACCGCCACCGCGTTGAACGGCGACTGCTGCACGCGGCTTACGCCGCTGCCCGTGACAACGACCTCTTCGAGTTCGGTCGCTGCCGGTTGCAGGACGACCGTGAGGTTTTTCATGTCCCGGCCGGTCTCTATGTTTTTCTCTGCGGGTTCGTAGCCGATGACCGACACGACCAGCGTATGCTTCCCGGCCGGCGCTTTGAAACGGAAATGCCCCCTGTCGTCCGTGGAGCAGCCGTAGTTCGTGCCTTTCAGACAGACGGCGGCGAAAGCGACGGCCGTGCTGTCTTTCTCCATCACTTTTCCCGAGAGCCATGCGGAGGCGTGCGGGCCGTGATGTCCGGCATGCGGACGATGGGGCTGGGCGGCGGCCGACTGAAAGCCGATGATCCATATCGCGGCTAAGATTCCCTTTATGTTCATTTGCGAGACGGGTTGATTTGCAGCGCAAAATTACCCGCCCCACGAATTTCAGTCAATCGCCTGTTTTGGGGATTTTGAATCGTCCGATCGTGGCGGAAATACCTAATTTTGGTTAGCGAACTTATGCTGCGGATGCAGCGCTACGGCGAAAAGGAGCAAGAACGGTTTGATCGAAGAGCGTGCATGGACGAATCTGCAAGCCCATGTCCGCCGACTGACCGACACGATGCGACGGCTCGACCGTCATTTCAACCCTGCGGCCGAGAGCGGCTGAATGGACAACATTGAAGTTTGTCGTTTGTTGCACATCTCCCGCCGCACTTTGCAGAACTATCGGGACAAAGGTATTCTCTCTTATGCCTCTGTCGGCGGAACGCTCCTTTATCCCGAATCCAAAATCGACGAGGTGCCGGAGACTTGGTTTACAGATCCTGTTCGTGACCGATGCCGAAGTTGCGAAAAACGGTCGCGAATAAGGTGTTATGGTATTGGTTTACACCGATTAATAGAGCTGTGGCCCGGGCTCAACATTGCGTTGCCCTTCCCTGCGGGCGGGCCTGCTGTCCGGAAATGATGGGACCGTTCGGAGCCCGCACCGCCCGGTGCCGCTATTTTCGGATGCAACGCACGAAGCAGGCATCCTGGGATGCGCCTGCGGAATAATTACCTATGGGGTAGAAATCGAACGTGAAATAATTGATGTCCCAACCGACGTAGGGGCCGTCGGGGATGGCGCCCCCGCGTGTCCGGTACCAATAGATGGCGCCCGGACGCATGTAGATGTCGTGGAGCAACGGGGCGTCGGCCACACCGTTGGGATAGGTGTAGATGCCGTCCGAAGGGTTGGCGGGAAGGGGACTCGTGGAGAAATAACCGGTCTGCCCGGCGGAATACCTCAGGATGCCGCCCTCGGCGTTCCTTCGGTGTCCGTAGCCGGAGGCGCCGATGGGGAAGAAGAGGTTCTTGCCGGTTTTTTTGTTGTAGACGAAGCAGCCGCGCATGCCGCGTCCCGAGGTGTTCACGGAGTAGTCGTAGCCATACGCATCGTTGATATGATCGGCGGTCTCCGTAGCGTCGTCGCCGTAGAGGATGCCGTAGCCCTGCTCGATGTCGGCATTGTTGTACAACGCTTCGTAGTCCTCCCATCCGGCCACTCTCATCTCGCTGTCCGGGTCGTCGAACGAATTGAGCTCGGGATTGTCCGGGTTGATATTGGCAGTTATCTGGCTCCATGTTTTTTTCTTGTCGGTTCCGGCGATGGTGAACCCGTCCTCCGGCAACAGTCTGAAATCGGTCGGGACAACGTTGATCCATACCTCTTTGGAGTTTTTGTTGTTCAGGGCATCGATGGGATCGTCCCAGTTGCCCATCTTGAACAACGAACCCTCCTCTAACGGAGTTGCCGTCCGTCGGGTGCGTGTTTTCATGTTCTCGGCATACCATGCCGCGCCGCCGTCGATCAGGTTGTCGGGCTCGTTGCCCTGCCGTACGAAAATGAGGTGCTGGCAGGTGTAGTTGTGGTATTCGACCCGGATGATGGCGTAGCGGTTGCCGGATTTGCCGGAAGAGAAGTCGACGTTGAAGTCTATTTCCGTACCGGTCTTGCCGTGGATGGTGTCGCGGATGCATTCCGATTTGCCGCGGTATCCCGAAAGCGTGATGCCGTCGCCGTTGGTGTCCTTGACGATATAGGCTTTCCAGGGCCCTTCGGACTGGAAAGTTTCGAAATATTCGGCGTTCTCCCTCGGCAGCCGTTTCAACACCACATGGAACGAACCGTTGTTGTTGGCGCTGCGGTAGATGCCCTTGGGGTTGACGATGCGGCGCACCTGGTAGATGGTCGCCTCGTTCTCGAACGCCGGCTCCAACCCTTCCAGCTTGGTTGTGATCTTCACGCTTGCCTTGCGCTGGTAGGCGACATAGGGGTTGTTGCCGGTGTAGCCCGTCGACTTGATGAGCTGCTTGGCCCGCGTGTACATGGGAATGAACACGTAGTAGGTGTTGGCCTCGGTAGGATGTTTCTCGACGCGGTAGGTGTCGGTGCTTTCGGCCCCGTCGGTGGTATGCTCGCCCACGGAGAGGTCGCGGTACTCGCGTTCGCCCCGCTTGGGAGCGGACTCGTAGAACTCCTTGTTGGAGACGGCGGTGAACGGTTTGCTTCCGGTGATGTAGGTCTGGTTGGTCTGGTGCAGCGAAAGGAAACCGTTCCACAGGTTGGCGTTCGGAAGGTCTATCGGATGATAATAGATTTCCTGGTTGGCGTTGTAGGGCGCCCACCGGTTGTCGGTGATTTCTGCCCGGATGTATTCGATTTTCCGGCCTCCCGTGTTGATTTTGATGGGGTAGGTGAGCGAGTGGTTGTAGAGGTAGGAGATGTAGTAGGGTTCGGGCGTCATGACGCTGGGCTGCGGCTCCTCGTACTCGATGTGCCAGTCGGCATCGTTGGCGAAGTTCTTGAATTTCAACGTCAGCTTGTAGTGGCAGTTGCGTTTGGCGTTGTAGTCCTTCTCCACGTCCTGGCCAAGCATGAAACGATAGGTAATCGGCCCGCTGCCCTGCTTGAGCGGGTTGATGGAGACGTAGTAGGCTTCGACTTCGACGTAGGTGCCGTAGGGTTTTTCGTCTTTGGCTGCGTAGGCGGCATCGCCCGGCATGCCCGGAGCATCGAGCTCGCCGTCCTTGTCGGCGTCCTGCCGTTTGTCCTTGCCGGTTCCCTGCAAGTTTTCGTAGAAGAAGAGTGCTTCGTCCGCTTCCTCGTGCGAACCGAAGAACGGGGTTCCGGATGTGATGCGGGGACCTGCATAGTCGGGACCGAACTCCTGGGGCTCGTCGCCTTCGTAGTAGACGATCTTCTCGCCGTCGGGCATGTCGGAACCGTTCTCGGGATATGCCAACGCATATCCCGGGGCTCCCACGTTGTTGTCCTTGCCCAGATGGCATTGCGAGGGTATATCCTTGATGCGCAACGACTTGAGGTAGATGAAGACGCCTTCGTTCAGGGCGCTGCCGTCGTAGGCGACGGTGATTTTGGATGCCGCGCGGCGCAGCCAGGCGTGCAGCCTTACGTTCTTTTCGTCGATGACGAGGGGTTCGTCCTCCTGCCGGGCGGACGAATGCTTGGTGAAGCAGCCGATCATCTGACCGTTTCTGGCCATATCCTCGGAGTCCCAGGTGAGCGGCAGGCTGCGGAGACCCTCCACGGTCCGTATCTCCTCGGCGTGGCTGTCGAGCAGATCGGGGATGTTGGCCACCGCGTAGATGCGGTAGCGGCCGAAGTCGATGTCGAAGAGGTCGAAGGCGGCCTGCTTGGTCATGGTTTCCGCCGAGAGCCCGTTGTCCGCATCGGCGTTGCTGCGTACGACGTCGCGCAGTACATAGTTGTCGACCTGCCGGCTCTGGACCAGTTCGCCGCTTTCGTAATCGTAGAGCAGCATGTGGAGGCTGCCGATCTCTCCGATGGTGTCGCCGGGGGTCCGGGTCTGCGTCAGACCCGACGACATGGGGCGGAAGTCGACGGTGGCGGAGAGCGCGGCGCTGCATGAGCCGATGCTGCCGGCCAGGGGGTCGTTGTAACAACTTGCGGCGGAAAGGAGAACCGCACAAAGAACGGATGCTATCAGACGTTTCATTCTGAGGTGTTTTAGCATGTGTTTACAATCCGAACTCGGGCTGGAGGACAACTTCGCTGTAGGGAATCACGTCGACCTGGATGCCTTTTTCGTGCAGCGATATGTCCACCGTGACGTGCGTATTGCGGAAAAGAGACTTCAGGTTGTCGAAAGGACAACGGAATGTTTTCGTTGCGTTGCTGGAATCGGTCATCGTGAGCGTCATGAAGTACTGCTGCTCGCCGTAACTTCCCGAAACGGCTTTCGGCGATTTGCTTTCGGGCAGGAAGAAAGTCGGGAAAACGGCCGTGCCCGGCCGCGGCACTCCCATGTCGTAGGCGAGTCCTGCGACCCGGAAATCGTCCGGAGCCTGCATCGTGACGCTGCGGTGCATTGTCGCGGGTACGTCGTAGTCGAGTATCCATCCCCGCCGGTCGGCCAGGCTTTTGTCGCCGGGATTCAGCTGCGATTCGTCCGACACCTTTTTGAGCCAGTCGATCCAGTAGAGTTCTTCGGGAGGGCTTTGCTCCGTTGCGCGGAACGTCATGGTCGGAGCGAGCTTATGGGGCATGAGATAGCTTTCTTCGGCGATGTCCGAGACGGCGATGCTGTCGATCGTGACGGCCCCCGAACGCCGGTTCGTGAACCGGAACGTGAATTTGGCGGCCGTGCGGACCAGGAAGAAGCGGCATTCCATGTCGGTCTCCTCGGTCTGGACCTCGTAGAAGGAAGTCATGGGGAGCGGCCGGGCGGGGTCGAGAACGAACGACAGGTTGCCGGCCGCCTCCCCGAAACCCTGCTTGCCGGCGGTATAGGCCTCCAGCGCATCGTGCAGGTCGGAAGAGACGCTGTTTTCGTTGGCTATCAGCCATATACTCTTCTTCTCGTCGGGCCGGACCTCCAGAAGCCGGGTGTATTCCGTCTGCATGGCGCTGCCGAAATCGACGAACCGGTTGTGCTCGACCGAACCGTCGGGATGCAGGACGACGATGCGCAGCGTACTCATCTTCTCGCTGTCGGTGCGGACGGAGCCAAGGACTTCGGTCGTCACTCCGAGCATGACCGTGCGGCCGGCGGGCGGTGTCGTGTCCGAAGAACCTGAGTTGCAGGCCGCCGACATGAACAGCGGGCCGAGTACCGAAGCCATCCTCAGGATGATATGTTGCGACAAGGTTTTCATTTGCCTGTTGCGAAAACGTTTATCAATTGAGGTCCGAATTGTTGACGACCACCCGCCAGGAGAGCACCTCGATGGCGGTGCTTATCCAATGGTTGCTGCTGTCGAGGAAGAACGTCATGTTATATTGGTCGGCCCGGTCGAGGTACTCCTGGTCGTCCATCTGTGCATAGTGCCGGCCCTTGACCAGCAAAGCGTAGTCGATGATGGGGACCGAAGCGACGAGCGCGCCGTCGGCAGCGGTGCGTATGACCAGTGCGGGACGCCGGTATTGCGTCCAGTCGCGCATGAAGAGCCGGTTTACGGTCATTTCGGCCACGACGACCCGGACCGCCGTGATGGCGCGGCCGGACCCTACGCCGGCCTGGCCCGAATAGACCGCCCACGGCCGGTAGACGACGGGCCGGTCGCTGAGCGGCGAATTGTCGTAGGCGAGCCATCCGTTGCAGTCCTCGATGCCGAACTCGAAATCCTCGGCGCTGAGGTCTTCGCCCGACAGGTGCTGCAACACGACACGGAAGACGTTGGTGTTCTTGGTGAGCGGCATTTCATAGGTGTATTCGCCGCCGTCGTCGTCTGCCGGCAGTTCGACCTCCATCATGCCGTGGAACAGCGGCTTCAGGTCGCTGTCGGAACAGGTCGGGGACGAGGAGCCGGCCGCCGCCGTCCCGGAGATGCAGCTCAGCCGGCAGTGCAGGTCATCCGGGCTGCATGCGGACGCCGCGTCGGGCAGGCTGAAGGAATCGCCGCCGTCGAGTCCGCACCAGGCCACCAGCCGGTAGCTTCCGGGGGCGAGGTCCAGCAGCATGGAGTAGCCGTCGGCCGCGAGCGCCTCGCCCTGCTCGGCCGCCTGCCACACGAGCTTGCCTTCCGAATCGAACGCATACAGCCGGACCGATTCCACCTCGTGTGCGAAGGCGTCGGCGAACTTCAGGTTCATGTCATAGCGGAACCTCAACCGGTAGTGCACGGAGCAATCCCCTTCGCGGTCGTAGATCAGACTGTCGCAGGATGCGGCTCCGAGCAATACGAACGCTGCCCATCCAAGATGTTTGATATAAGACAATGTGCTCATCGCATGTGTGTGTTATGTCTGCGGGGCGTCCTCTTCAGGGGACGCCTTACCATACCAGGTCGACGTCGTTGTTCACCGTTCTCCAAGAAAGAATGCCGATCGTCGCCGCGATGTGGGTTTGGCTGTCGTCCGGCTTCTGCGGAACGATCTTCTCGTTGGGGTCCCAGACCGGAGTTCCGAGGCCGGCGACGGAGTTGATGCTGATTTCGTAGACGTGGTTGCGCACCACGCCGCAGAGCCCTCTCTGTTCGTCGAGGCCCGAATGGCGTATGTCCGTATAATAGTAGGTCGTTCCGCTTTTCCATACCCGTGCTCCGGGCATCTCCCGGAGGATGTTGTCGACGGCATCGGGGGTGATGGCGGCCTGGTCCGATGCGGCCGAGTAGAACGGCAGCGCCCGGGCAGCGTCGGTCAGCTGCAGGTAACAGAGGTAGCGCGGGCTGTTCTCCGACTTGTCGTCCGCCATGCCTGCCTGGGTGGCGGTGACCAGTTTCACGTGCTCGGGTCCGATGGAGACGAACCCGGTGTCTTTCTTGGTGTAGATGAGGCTTGCGACGGTGTTGAGCATGGCCGTCTTGACGCCCTCCTGCGTGTAGTCGGCCCCGGCCCATCGGGCGAGGTCGACGGGCGATGCGCTGCTGCCGTCGACGGTCACCAACACGGCGGCGACGATGGCCTGGGTGCGGTTGCCGACCTCGCTGTCGGGGTCGTAACGCTTTTTGGTGCCGTCGGCGAAGTTGTCCGCGGCATTCTCTGCGCAGTAGACGGTGCTGTTCCCGTCGATTGCGGAATCGATTTCATTGTAGGCGATATGCCCGAGCGAGACGCCGGCGGGATTGGCGGCCCAGTAGGAACGGAAGAAGACGGGGTTGTTCCAGGTCCAGCCCAGCTGCCAGGCCGTTTCGGTGTTGATTTTCTTGAAGAGGTAGGACTTGTCGGCCCGGCCGGTGATGCTCCAGCCGGTGAAGAGGGCGTAGACCTGCTTGCCGCCGACGGTGAGGGATTTGCCTTCGGCGTCTTTCAGTGCGACGGCCGTATGGGTTTTGCCGTTGAATGTCACGCCGTTCACGACGGAGACCTTGTCGGTGTTCCAGGCGGTCGTCAGTCGTGCTTTGGCGACGACGCGTTCCAGGTAGACGGTTACGGGGCGGGCGGCAGCCTCGGCCTCCGTGTCGCAGAGGTTCTCGGGAAGGACTGCCGCCGTGCAGACCGGACCGTCGGCGCCGGCGTAGGACGAGCTGGTCATGACGAAGCCCGGGGTCGAATCGCTCCCGGTTCCGTCTGCGGCGGCGGCATAATCGCCGACCTTGGCGCACAACTCGGCCAAGGAGAGCGACTCCGTGCCGAGACCGGCCGCTTCGTAGTTGGCGATGGCGGCCAAGGCCCCGACCTGGCTGAATCCGGGGTTGACCATGACGGTTGTCCGGAACGTTTTCTCGACGTTCGGCATGCTGCTTCCCGTCTCCGGTACGATGTCCGTACAATCGACATAGTTTTTCCGCCCGGCGAGGTTCACGCTGACCGGGCTGCCCTTGCTGTCGAAGAAATAGAATCTGAGCGACCCGATTCGGCTTTCGCTGCCGGAACCGGCCTCATAGCCGTCGGCTCCGGCTCTCGTTGTGCCGGCATCGGCGATTCCGACGGTCAGGAAACGACCGCCGGTCTTGCTCTCGTCCGGACCTTTCGTGTCCGGGGCTCCGTTTTCGGAACAGGCGCCCAGCGCCAGGATTCCGAACAGACATACTATACTGCGTTTCATTGTTTTTCCAGGTATCCTCTTTCTTTCAGCTCTGCAAGAATGGCTTCCGCTTCGCGGAGTCCCATTGCGTCGGCTCTCTTCATGTGGCGCACGGCTGCGGCGTAGTCTTTTGTGCGTATGGCGAGCGCACCGCGGGCATAGAACGCTTCTGCGGAATCGCCCGCCTTGTCGAGGTAGCCGGCGGCGGCGTCCAGGTCATCGTGGCGCATGGCGGCATTGGCGGCGTTGAGGTTGGCGACGGGGTCGTCGGGGAACATGCGGACCGCTGTTTCGAACACGGCGGTGAACTCCTCGGTGCCGGGCTCGTACTCCTGCGCCACGAGGTAGAATTCGTTCAGACTCAGCTTCTCGGGACGCTCGGCCATGATGCGCCGTATCTCCTCGATGTTGCTGTAGCTGCGCACGTTGTAGTCGATGCGGTAGTCGGTGTGCCGCAGTGCCGGATAACAATTCCTCAACAGGAAACTGTACTCTTCCGGGTAAGTGCGTTTGATTTTCGCCTCTTTGGCGTCGGGGGCGAGGCTGCTGTCGATCATGGCGAGTATCTCCTCGCGATGGTCGAGGTCGGAGCGCTCGACGTAGCGCCGCAGTCCTTCCCAATCTTCGGGTTCGTAGTCGGTGACGATCACCCCGTCGGCGAAGTGGAACAGCTGCCGGATGTACTTCTTGAGTGCCTCCGTACGACCGATGGCCAGCTCCTTGTTATGCGCATAGGGGCTCTCGGGCGAAGCGTAGCCCTTGAGCCATACGGAGACGATGGAGACGTCCTTGTCGGTCCTCACGGAGTCGATGGTGGCCTGTATCTTGCCCAGCTCCGTGCCGTTGCGGCGGTAGTCGGGGAAGATGTCGGTCCGGTCGACCGGGAAGTCGATGAAGGCCGAACCCGACAACGACCGGCTTTTCATGGTCTCGGCCTCGGGCCGCACGTAGACCAATTCGGGGAAGAAAGCCTCGTTATGCTCTCCCAGTGCGCCTGCGTATGCCGCCAGCAAGGTGCGGCAGCAACCCCAGTCGCAGCGATGCAACGACAGCTCGGCACCGTTCATCCACTCTTGGTAAATTGTCGGATTGCGATAGCTTACGACCTCCGGTTTCTTCGAGGCCAGGCAGCTGATTCCGCTGCTGCCGGAGAGGGTGCTGATGCCGTTGCGCACGTAGTAGTAGTAACGCCGGCGTCCGTAGATGCCGATTGCGGGCAGGTCGAGCGAATCCTTGCCGTTGACCAGGCGCGGCGTGAGCACCACGGCCCGGTTGGCGTCGACGCTGAGTGCGGAGAGGTCGACCTCCATCTCCACGGTCAGATATTTGCCGTGGCGCTCCATGGCGAAGCGGCCGACCGATACGTCGGGAACGACGTTCCCCGGAGTCTGTGCCGCTGCTTCGGGCATGCTTCCCGCCCCCAGCAGGGCGGCCAACATGAATATTGTTCTTTTCATATCCATTCGTTCAGAAGACGTAAACCAGATTGATGGCCGCCTTGGTCGGTCCCACGTAGTGGTGCGGCTTGTTCGTTTCCACTTTTTTGCCGCATCCGGTGCACCGGAACCGGTCGTAGCGGGTGTAGGAATAGCCGAAGCCGATTTCGGCTTCGAGGTTCCAGTAGCGGTTGAGAATCCATGCGTAGCCGTATGCCACGCCCGCACCGACGAACCAACCCTGGTAGCGGTAGTCTTTGAGTTTGCGGGCATCGGTTCCGAGCAGGTTGATCACGCCGTTGAAACCGCCCACGTTGTACTGGCCTGCGTGCATGTGCGCTCCGAAAAAATGGCCGGAAAAGCGGTCGCAGAGCCAATAGCGCGCTTCGGGCTGCAAGACCCAGTGCTTCCGCCGGCGGTCGTGCGAAAGCGTCCAGCCGTTGAACTGCCCCGAGGCGTCGAGCGTCCATCGGGGTGCCAGACCCACCTCGGCTCCGAGATTGATGTTGAGGAATGCGTCGGAGAGCAGGTTGGTCTTGATTGCCGCTTTCTGTGCCTGGAGCTCCTGGGTCATGCCAGTCACGATGATCGCCAGCAATAAGATGATGCGTTTCATTATCTTTTCGTTATGTTCGACAACAAGCGTTGTATCTTTACCGGGATGCGCAATTGGCAGGGCAATGCGTCATCTCTTACCAAGAGAGGGATTGAATCATACAAATGTATGTAAAATATTCCGGATTCAAGTATTTTTCACCGATGCAAACCATATTTTGCATCGAAAAGCACCGAATCGTTTAGCAAAACGACCGTTCGTTGCATATCAAAATCCTGATTCCCGGCCCGTTTCATTTTCAATCCCTCTCTTGGTAAGAGATGACGCATTGCCCTGCCAATTGCGCATCCCGGTAAAGATACAACGCTTGTTGTCGAACATAACGAAAAGATAATGAAACGCATCATCTTATTGCTGGCGATCATCGTGACTGGCATGACCCAGGAGCTCCAGGCACAGAAAGCGGCAATCAAGACCAACCTGCTCTCCGACGCATTCCTCAACATCAATCTCGGAGCCGAGGTGGGTCTGGCACCCCGATGGACGCTCGACGCCTCGGGGCAGTTCAACGGCTGGACGCTTTCGCACGACCGCCGGCGGAAGCACTGGGTCTTGCAGCCCGAAGCGCGCTATTGGCTCTNTGGCCTGCGTGCATGTGCGCTCCGAAAAAATGGCCGGAAAAGCGGTCGCAGAGCCAATAGCGCGCTTCGGGCTGCAAGACCCAGTGCTTCCGCCGGCGGTCGTGCGAAAGCGTCCAGCCGTTGAACTGCCCCGAGGCGTCGAGCGTCCATCGGGGTGCCAGACCCACCTCGGCTCCGAGATTGATGTTGAGGAATGCGTCGGAGAGCAGGTTGGTCTTGATTGCCGCTTTCTGTGCCTGGAGCTCCTGGGTCATGCCAGTCACGATGATCGCCAGCAATAAGATGATGCGTTTCATTATCTTTTCGTTATGTTCGACAACAAGCGTTGTATCTTTACCGGGATGCGCAATTGGCAGGGCAATGCGTCATCTCTTACCAAGAGAGGGATTGAAAATGAAACGGGCCGGGAATCAGGATTTTGATATGCAACGAACGGTCGTTTTGCTAAACGATTCGGTGCTTTTCGATGCAAAATATGGTTTGCATCGGTGAAAAATACTTGAATCCGGAATATTTTACATACATTTGTATGATTCAATCCCTCTCTTGGTAAGAGCCGATGTGTCTTGCCGATATTATTTTTGCAGATCAGGAACATTTTGCATATATTTGTGCAATCCGATCCCTCTTTTGGTAAGAGAGGAGGCTGCGGGTCGTCTTTCGTCTACAA
>CAJTFS010000009.1 GCA_910575495.1 Bacteroidales bacterium
CGAGCAAGGAGGAGAAAGACAAACGAAGTGCAGTCAAACATCTGCAACCTTGCCCAGAATAGATTCTTCGATGACAATTATGGCAGGCATGTCCCGCAGGCTTTTTCTGATACGGAAGACCTTGCGCCCGGGGCCGGCTCGCGCCCATAGGCGCGACCCCCGCAGCCGGCCCGGGCGAGCACACGAAGAATAAATACTACTGATTAATAGATTCTTCGTCGCTGTGCTCCTCAGAATGACAAATTATTTCTTAATTGTGTATTGTGAATTTTGCATTCTGAATTAATCCCCTACGGGGCTTGACTCTGGCTGTGCCTTGGATGGGCTGCGCCTCGGTCATGCTCGAACAAGTTCGGAATGACTCTCGGCTTGCACCATCATCACTCTTGCTCGGTAAAGCCCGTGAACGGTCTTTACTCTCGCTTAATCGTAAAGTTGTGAATTCTGAATTGTTTCCCTCTCCGCCGCATTCCTTTGAGCGATTGCTATTCGCGCCTGCTGCGGGCTACCGCTACAGCGCGACGGGAGCCCTGAGCGTCATCGGTGCGCGCGGTTACTATTGGAGTTCGTCGAGCTATGCCGCTGGCAATCTCAATGCTGGCGACATGGATTTCACCGATGTGCGCGTTGTCCCCTTGGGCTATCCGAACCGGGCGTCGGCTCTGGCCGTGCGCTGCGTCCAGCATCTGCACCGAAGTTGTTTCTAACGTTCGGCCTCGACGAATTCCAGCAGTGCCTGCGCGCAGGCTTCGGGTTCTTCGAGAAAACCCATGTGTCCCGAATTTTCGAGCCAGACGACCTGTGCCCGGGGATGGGCGGCGACCATCTTTTCGGCGGCTTCGGCCGGTATGTACCCGTCCTTGCGGCCAAGGATGAAGAGTTGGGGAACGGTCGATTGTTGCAGCAATGCGTTGCGGTCCGGCCGTTCGATCATGCCGTTCAGCAGGGCGATGATTCCGTCGTCTTCGGTGATGAAGACCTGTTCCCGGAGGTCCTCGATGGCATCTGCCATGCGGCGGCGGTTTTCCGGGGCGAAGCCGGCGTCGGGAGCCACACGGGCCAGTGCATCTTTCTTCCCGGCCCGTACGAGGGCGATTTCACGGCGGCGGTTTTCGGCCTTTTCGGGCGTGTCGGCATTGGGCGTCGAGCTCAGCAGGACGATCCCTTCCAGCATCTCGGGATGGCGTTCCAGCAGGGCCAGGGCCGCATAGCCGCCCATCGAGTGGCCCACGACCGTGAAACGTTCGATGCCCAGGGCCCGCATGCCGCCGGCTACGGTGTCGGCCAGGAACTCCATGGTGTGCGCCTCGCCCCGGATTTCCGAGATGCCGTGGCCCGGCAGGTCGAGCGTCACCACGCGCACCTGTTTGTAGAGCAGCGGCACGAACTCCTCCCATACCAGGAGCGATTCGAGGTATCCGTGCAGCAGGACCACGCAACGTTCGCCTGCCTCCGAGTCGCAGACGTGCAGAGCCGTAGGACCGGCCATGATGAATTTTTCGGTCATAGTTCGTTTCTCTCTTTTTGGCGTTTTTCCCGGTCAGAACGGTGTTTGCGGGAACCACGGTGCAATGTTATGCTTTTTTTCGGAAACTTCGGCCGTTTCGTGCAAAATAGTTGTGTCTCCCGCTCCGGAAGATTCGTCCGGCTCCTCAATATTGGCGGCCAAAATTTTGAGAGAGACCTTTTTTATTTGTATTTTTGACCTCGGTTTCCATCGGTTTTCGGCCGGATGCCGGACCTGCCGCGCAGAGACGCGCCGTCCGGATCGGGGGCCGCTCAGCGGCCCGATTCCGTCGCCGGCCGTGGATTTCCGATTCCGAAAAGTGAGTTATGCGTGAATTCGATCATATCGTCTGCCATGGTTCGGGCAATCGCTTCGTGCTGGTCGACGCCGTGGCGCAGCCTTCGATCGCCGAGGAGGCCGATCCGGCGATTTTAGCACGGGAATTGTGTCGTCTGCACGGCGGACTGGACGGGTTGCTGCTGCTCGTGCGGGTGGGCGAGGAGTACGGCATGCGCATGTACAATCCCGACGGTTCGGCCGCCGAGATGTGCGGCAACGGCATCCGCTGCGTCGCACGGCTCGCCTGCGAACGTTATGTCGGTGAGCAGCGTTTCGCTCTCTGGTCGGGCGGACGGCGTTACCGGATCTTCCGCGAGGAGCCCCTGCCGGGCGGCATTCCGGCTTTCGGGGTGGTGATTCCCATCGGGTTCGCTTCGGACGATTTCGTATGCGACGGGCCGAGGCCGTTTGTCGGCGGAGCGGTGTTGCCGCTCGACCGCGACAGGCGGTTCACCTACCTCAATCTGGGGAATCCGCACCTGGTGTGCCGTACTGACCGCATCGATCTCGACGAGTTGGAGCGTGCAGGACGCCGCGTGACCGAGCTGCCCGAGGTGTTCCCGCACGGGATCAACCTCAGCTTCTACCGCCCGTGCGGCCAACAGCGTATTTTCGTCGCCACCTACGAGCGCGGCGCCGGCATCACCCTTTCGTGCGGTACGGCCATGACGGCTTGCAGTACGGCGGCCTGCATCGAGGGTGTCTGCCGCTGCGGAGAACCCATCGAAGTGCTCAACCGCGGCGGCATGGTGCGTTGTCTGTGCGTGCGGGAGCAGGACGAGACGCGCACGTCGCTGATCGGAAATGCTACTTTCGAGGGCGAAGGACTTTTCGCGTTCGATGCCGCAACGGGCAGCGTCGCCCTGCACGGAGCATGGCGGCCGCGCCGGGAGGAGACGGACGCCTATGCGGCCTTTCTTGAAAAAATGAAGAACTGTTAGATTTTATTGCTTCGAATATGAAAAACATGCTTTTCAAGCATCGTTCCATACGCCGGTTCCGCCCGACGCCCATCCCCGAGGAGGTGCTTACGGAGTGTCTCGAGGCCGCCTCGCGCGCTTCGACGTGCGGCAACATGCAGCTCTATTCGCTCGTAGTCACGCGCGACAAGGCCGTGCGCGAGCAGTTGGCGCCTTGCCATTTCAACCAGCCGATGGTGATTCAGGCACCCTGCGTGGTGACGGTCTGCGCCGACGTGCACCGCTTCACCATGTGGTGCGAGCAGCGGGGCGCCGATCCGGCCTACGACAATTTCGGGTGGTTCCTGAACGCCTCCACCGATGCGCTGCTCGCCGCGCAGAACTTCTGCGTCCAGGCCGAGATCCACGGACTGGGCATCTGCTACCTCGGCACGACCATCTACACGGCGGCCGACATCGTGCGCATCCTCCGCCTGCCCAAGGGGGTGATTCCGCTCACCACCGTGGTCGTGGGCTATCCCGACGAGTCGCCCGAACCGACCGACCGTCTGCCCCTCGAAGCGGTCGTCCACTACGACCGCTACACCGACTACACGGCGGCCGAGATCGACGAACTGTGGGCCGAGCGCGAGGAGTCGGAGTTCACCAAACGGTTGCTGGAGGAGAACGGTCTGGACAACCTGGCCCGCATCTTCACCGAGCGCCGTTATGTCCGGCGCGACAACATTGCCATTTCGCACACCTATTTCGACCTGCTCAAGGAGCAGGGGTTCTTCAATCAGTAGGGGCATGTTTCGGGTGCGGCGCATAGGACTGATCGTGCTGCTGGGCCTTGCAGGCTCGGCGTGCAGCGTCACGCGCCGCATTCCCGACGGCGAATATCTCTTGCAGAAGGTCACCGTCGAGCCCGACCGCTCGGCGCCGCGCAAGCAGCGCATTCCGGCCGAGGAGTTAGAGAAATACGTGCGCCAGACCCCCAACAAGCGCTTTCTGGGCACCAATTTCTACGTGTGGCTCTACGAGCAGGCCGATCCCGCGAAGAACAACAAGTGGAACGAGTGGAAACGCCGCATCGGCGAACAGCCCGTCATCCTCGACTTGGACCTCACGCGCAAGAGCGCCGAGAATCTCAAGGTCTACATGGATACCAAGGGTTTCTTCGCGTCGCACTCCTCGTTCGAGGTCGACACCGTTTCGCGCCGCAAACGCGCCCGCGTCACCTACCGCGTGCGGCAGGGCGAGCCCTACCTGATCGATTCGGTCTCCTACGACTTCCGCGACAAGTTCCTCGAGCAGATCCTGGCTCCCGACACGGTCAACACCCTTGTGCGGCCCGGCCGGATTTTCGACATCACCATGCTCGACAGCGAGCGCGAACGCATCGCGGCCTACCTCAAGGAGCGCGGCTACTACAACTTCTCGGTCAACGACGTCGAGTTCCTGGCCGACACCCTCTCGGGCGACCACCGCGTGGGGGTGCGCATCGTCATCAAACAGCATCTCACCGGTTACGACGAACGCGGACAGGCCGTCATGGACAACAATATGGTCTACCGTATCCAGCGCATCAACCTCTTTCCCGATTACGATCCGCTGGCTTTCCGCAACGATTCGACGCTCGTTTCGCGCCTCGACACGCTCTATTACCGGGGTCTGAATATCATCTACGAGGGGCGGCCCAACCTGCGGCCCTCCATTCTGCGGCAGGCCGTGCCGCTCTATCCCAACTACGTCTACAACTCCGCTCAGGTCAACCGCACCTACACCGATCTGATGTCGATGGGTTATTTCCGCAGCGCCCGCATCGCTTTCGTCGAGGAGCCCCGGCAGGCCGACGCCACCAATTATGTCTCCTACATCGGCGCTTCGGCCGATTCGACCCGCACGGACTATACGCGCGAGGGCTACCTCACCTGCAACATCCTCTGTACGCCGGCGCTCAAACAGAGTTTCAAGGCCGAGCTCGAGGCGAGCACCACATCGAGTTTCTACGGGCTGAAAGCCACCCTCGGCTATCAGAACCGCAACATCTTCCGCGGCGCCGAGTCGTTCGACGTCTCGCTGACGGCCGGTTACGAGTTCATGAAGGCGCGCGACGCCAAGAAGAAGCGCGCCACCGAGTTCGGAGGTACGGTCGGGCTGACCTTTCCGCGTTTCCTCGTGCCGTGGCGTACGCGGCGCTACCGTTCGGTCAACCAGCCCAAGACCAAGGTCGAGCTGTCGATCAATTTCCAGGACCGTCCCTACTACCGGCGCACGCTCTCCAGCGCCGGCATGACCTACCTCTGGACCAATTCCCGTTATTCGTCCTTCTCGCTGCGGCCCATCAACATCAACGTGATCGACGTCGGGTATCTCGACCAGAGTTTCCTGGAGAACACCCACAACGAATATCTGCGCCACAGCTACGAACCGCAGTTCATCGGCGGTCTGTCGTTCGGTTACGGCTACAACAACCAGTTCAAGCATCTGGGCGGCAATGCCACGGTCATCCGTTTCAATGCCGAGACCGCCGGCAATCTGATCGACGGCGTGGAGCACCTTTTTTATAAACCGGCCCCCGGCAAGGACTATTATACGATCTTCGGATTGCAGTATGCCCAGTATGTGCGTGCCGATCTGAGTCTGAGCCGCAAGATCATGCTGGGCGAGAAGTCGGCCGTGGCCTGGCGCCTTTACGGCGGCGTTGCCATCGCCTACGGCAATTCGACGTCGGTGCCTTTCGACCGTCTGTTCTACGCCGGCGGCAGCAACAGCATGCGCGGCTGGTCGCCCCGTACGCTCGGTCCCGGTTCGGTGCCCATCACCGACACCGAGTTTCCCACGCAGTTGGGCGACATGAAGCTGGAGGCCAACCTGGAGTTCCGCTTTCCGATATGGGGCATCGTCCATGGCGCCACTTTCTTCGACGTGGGCAACATCTGGTATGTGAAGAACGACCCTTCGGAGTATTCGACCGCTGCGGTCTTCCACTTCCGCGATTTCTACAAGCAGCTGGGTTTCAATACGGGTCTGGGTCTGCGGTTCGACATCAAGTTCGCCGTGCTGCGTCTCGACTGGGGCATTCAGCTGCACAATCCCAACAACCCCGCCGGCAAGCGGTGGATCCGCAATTTCCGGTGGAAGAATACGGCGCTCAACTTCGGTGTCGGGTATCCGTTCTGATAAGGCGGGAAGCCAGTCGGGCGGCAACTTTGCGGATAAGCGAGGGCAGAAGCAGTCGCCAGACGGATTCTGCCGAGCAGGAGCAAAGTCAAGAACAACTTTGCGGATACTCGAGGGTCGAAGCCGTCGCCAGACGGATTTTTGCCGGGTCGGGGCAGCCGGATGACTTTGCAGTCGAATGATGGTCGAAGCCGTCGTCAGGCGGATTCTGCCGAGCAGGAGCAAAGTCAAGAACAACTTTGCGGATACTTGAGGGTCGAAGCCGTCGTCAGGCGGATTTTTGCCGGGTCGGGGCAGCCGGATGACTTTGCAGTCGAATAATAGTAGAAGTTGCCGAAGCCGGATGACTTTGTACTCGGGCGTGTGAAAGGGCGCCTTCTACCTTGGACTTTTCACCTTTCACCTTTCACCTTTCGCCTTTCACATTATCAGTACCAGCCAAGGAATACCCCCCCCCTTCATTCGGGCTGCCGGAGGCCTTGTACTGCGAGGGCGACATGCCGGTGTTGCGCTTGAGGTAGCTGCCGAAAAACGATTGGTTGGGGAAGTTGAGCGTGTAGGCGATCTCCTGCACGCTCATGCCCGAGTATTTGAGCAGGGTTTTGGCTTCGAGGATCACGTAGATCTCGATCCATTCCGAGACCGACCGGCTGCTGATGCGCTTGACCAGCGTGGTCAGGTATTTGGGCGTGATGCAGAGTTCCCTGGCGTAGAATCCCACGCTGCGTTCTTCCTTGTAGTGGATGCTGAGCAGCCGGAGAAAGCGGCGGAAGTAGGTGTCGGCGCGGTTGCGGACCTGTTGTTCCGCTTCGGGATGCCTTGCGAGGTAGTGTTGCAGTGTGTTGCCTATCTTGTAGAGCGTGGCCATGAAAAGCTGGCCGATGATCTGTTCCGAGAATTGGGCGGCCTTGCCTTTCGTCTCGTTTTCCATCAGCGCGATGAAGTTGCGCAGCTCGCGGCTCTCGTCGTCGGATATTTCGAGGGTGGGATGCGCGCCCAGTTGCAGCATCAGCGGCATCAGTTGTTTCGAGTCGATGTCCAGCCGTTGCATGAACTGCGTCGAAACAACGATCGTATCGCCGCGCAGCATTCCTCCCGGTTTGGTCTGGATGATGCTTTGCGGACCGATCAAGAAAAGGGTGTTCTTGCGCAGGGTGTATTCGTTGAGGTTGATCGAAAGTTCGGTTCTGCCCTCGGTGCCGAGGCCGAGGATGAATGCGTCGATGCGGCACGGGAAGCGCAGTTCCTCCAGCTGTGCGACGTTGCTGTGGGCGATGACGAAATCGGGCGTCGGCGTGTGGTCGGGTCTCTTTCTGTGGATCAGCTCGCCGAGCGAGAAGTTGGCGATGGAGCTCGGGGCTTCTTGCAGTTTGGTGTCCATGGCTTCGTGGTTTGGCGACAAATGTAGTAATATTTTGTTATGTTCGGTCGTAAAAGTTGGATTTTCGGACTTTTCGAACAATACACAGGAGAGGTTCGGGAGTGACGTTGCAAAATCCCGGGGCTGGCAGCGTGTTTCGTCGTTCGGCGGGGGCAGAACGGTTGGCCAGATCGAGTGCTGCGCTTCAAGCAATTTTCGTTTCAGCCTTTTCCGTTTAACTATTCATCCTTACCTTTGAAAAGGCAACTTCACACCCGGAGTGGTGCAGGCTACGGCTTGTACCAGCGTGGTGCATGTAGATTCAGCAGTCCGCTGGCGGCGTAATGGCGCGGGAGGATTGATAAGGAATAGTTGTTTGCGGACGGTTGTTCGACCGCCGTTTTTTGTCGTTCTGCGGTTTCACAATTCGCAGTGTTGCGCGAGCCGCAGCCTTACGGCGCGGAGGCTCGCCACTTCGGTTGTCGCCGGACTTGCTACTCCGCAGGCTGCGTTCGCTTTATTCAGAAAGAGCGTACGTTGTAAGTTCGCAAGCTCTGCTTCGGTCGGCGCTGTGTTGTTTTCGTGCCGAAGCCCGCGGGGCGAGTTTTGCGAGCCTCCGCAGGGCGGGGCTTCGGCTCGCACGGCTGAACGCCGGTATTTAGCTCTGCAAGCTGCGACCGCCCCGAACATCTTTTCCTTCACCTTTCCGCGTTGCCGCCAGTTACTTATTCCAGTCTGCCGCGGAGCTGGAAACAATTCACAATTTAAAATTCACAATGCACAATTAAGAAGCAGTTTGTCATTCTGAGGAGCAGAGCGACGAAGAATCTGTATCGTCAGCATACAGAGGTTTGACTGCACTTCGTTTGTCTCTCTCCTCCTTGCGAGGTATAGTCCGCAAGCGGTCTCTGCACTCGCGGCGTTCGTCGATTCGCTCCGCTCAGAATGACAATTATGGCAAGCATGCCCCGCAGGCTCTTTCTCTTTCTGATACGGAAGACCTTGCGCCCGGGGCCGGCTCGCATCAAAGATGCGACCCCCGCAGCCGGCCCGGGCGAACACAAAAATGAATTCCCGAAAGGAAATGATTCAATGCAAAGACAGCATTGTCATTCTGAGGAGATCGGAAGATCGACGAAGAATCTGTAACCTTTCCCCAAATAGATCCTTCGCTTACGCTCAGGATGACAAAGTAGGGTTGTCGAGGTGGGGCGGGCGCAGCCTGCGGGGCACGCCTGGCGACAGCCGGATGTTTGCGGGCCTCCGCACGGCCAAGGCTGCGGCCCGCACGGCTCAAAAGAGCCGCGATGCACCGGCAATTGTAGCAAAAACCATTGTTCCGCACCCTCCGCCGCATTCCTTTCAGCGATTGCTATTCGCGCCTGCTGCGGGCTACCGCCGCGGTACGACGGGAGCCCTGGCGGACGTCGGCGTGAGCGGGAGTTACTGGTCTTCTTCGCCTTTTTCCGCTTCGGTGTGTGTCGCGAGTGCCCTGTGGCTCTATCCGTCGGAGGTGCGCCCGACGGACAGCGGTACGTTGGCGTTCCGGTCGGTCGCCGTTCCCGTGCGCTGCGTCCAAGCATCTGCAGAAGTTGCATGCTTCTCTCGGTCATCTTGCCGCCGTCGCCCGCTGCCGGCTTGCGGGTGCGTTGTCCCGTTCGGAAAGAAGACCGGCCAACAGAAAACGGCACCCGCTTCGACGGGTGCCGTGAACGGGCCGCCTGCGCGGCAGCCCCGGGTATTGCAAGGCTTACTGCGCAGCCGGAGCGTCGGCGATGCCGAGTTCCTGACGGACCTGGGGTGCCAGGTCGGTAAGCGCGGCTTCATCGTACGAAGCCAGCGAGCCGGTCTCGAAGACAACCAGATAGCCGTTCTCTTTGGTGACCTTGTCGATGGCGGCCTTGGCCTTCTCGATGATGGGCGTCAGCAGCTCCTGCTGTTTTTTCTGATAGTCCTGCTGGGCCACCTGCTCGAACTCTTCGCGGCGGTTCTGCAACTCCTGCAGCTCCTTCTGCTTGAGCTGTTTCACGGCGTCGGAGTAGGTGTCGAAATTCTTCTGGAAGTCGAGGTATTTCTGGTTGAATTCGACGGTGATGGTCTCCAGGTTGTCCTGGAGGTCTTTGCCGTAGGCCTGCATGTTGGTCTCCATCTCCTTGGTCTCGGGCATCGCCAGCAGAATCTCCTGCGAGTTGATGCGGCCGAATTTCTGAGCGAAGAGCGACGAGGCGCTCAGCATGAGCGCAACGGCAAGGGTCAGTTTGATTGCCTTTTTCATAGTTGGTTGTTATGCGTTAAGTTTTGATGTGCTATTTTCTGAGGGCGGCGATGACCTGTTGCGTATGGTCGGCCGCCGGGTCGGTGTAGAGCAGCGTGGGGTTGTTCGACGAGTCGATCACCACCGTGGCGCCGATCCGCTTGGCGTAGGCTTCGATGACGGCGAAAACCTGTTTCTGAATGGGCTCGATCAGCTCCACGCGTTTTTTCATCAGCGAGCCCTCCTGCCCGAAGAGGCTTTGTTGGTATTCGTTGGCCTGTCGTTCGAGGTCGAGGATGGCGTTTTCGCGGGCCTGGCGCGTCGAGGCCGGGAGCGAGGCTTTCTGCGCCATGTAGGTGTTGTAGTAGTTCTCCACCTCCTCGAACTTCTCGTCCACCTGTTTCTGGTAGATTTCGGCCATGTTGTCGAGCGTCCGGATGGCAGTGTTGTAGGCGTCGATCGACTTGAAGATTTTTTCGCTGTTGACAACGATGCAGTTCTGGGCCGAGAGCGCAGTGGCGCTCAGAACGAAAGCGGCGAGAAACAGAAGACGTTTCATGATCCTTGTTTTTAGTGTTATACCGTAGTGTAAATATAACTCTTTTTCTTTCAAATTTATTGCCAAGCGCCTTTTTGTTGAGCGGGCCGGTCGCGTTCGCGGTGTTTTGCGTCCGGCGGCAGGCTGGTTTTCGGCTTGCCGTTCCGTTTTTGCGTCCGTCCCCGTGTTCGGAGGCTCCCGGCGCTGGTTGCCTTCGTGGCCGGGGTTCTGCTCGGGGCCGTCCGCTTTTGAGAGCCGTTTTTGGCAGCCGGCCTGTGAAACGGCGTCGGCTCGCCCCCTCCCTTGTCCGTGCTTAGGCCCCTTCGTTCGCCGCCCGCAGCCGGCGGATTTAGAACTGCTGGCCCATGACGAAGTGGAACTGGCTGCCGCTCTTCTTGGTGCTGTTGGCCGGGGGATCGAAGCCGTAGCCCCAGTCGATGCCGAGCATGCCCACCACCGGGAGGTAGAGACGCACGCCGAAGCCGGCCGAACGCTTGATCTTGAAGGGCGAGAAGTCGCGCCACGAGTCGAAGGCGTTACCGCCTTCAAGGAAGCCCAGGACGTAGATCTGCGACGAGGGTTTCAGGATGACGGGGTAGCGCAGTTCGGCCGTATACTTGTTGTAGCCGCACGAGTAGTAGTTGCCCGGGTCGAGGGCGCCGTCTTCGTAACCGCGCATTGCGATGATGTCGATACCGTACATGTTGTAGCCCGTCATGCCGTCGCCGCCGACCTCGAACCGCTCGAAAGGCGAGACCTTATGCTTGTTATAGCTGCCCAGGTAGCCCATTTCGGCGCGCAGCATCAGCACCAGGTTGGAGTTGCGGGTCAGCGCCTGGAACCACTGCGCCTTGAACTGCCACTTGTGGAACTCGATCCAGCGGTAGCGTTCCTGATCGCTCATGGTGGGGCTGCTGTAGTTCTTGCCGTCCCACAGCGAGTAGGGGAGCGTCGCCTGCACCGAGGCACTGAACTCCGATCCGCGGCGCGGGTAGATGGGCTGGTCGACGGAGTTGCGGGCCAGCACAACCTTGAACGAAAGCAGGTTGGAGGAGCCGTTCTCCATGATGAACGAGTACCAGTTCTTCAGCGAGTAGCGTTCGTAGCTGGCCTCAGCATAGAGCGTGAAGTAGGGGTCGGGCCAGGTCAGACGTTTGCCCAGACCTGCCGCTGCACCGTAGGTGCGGAAGTGGCGCGTGCTCTTCTGCCATACGTAGTAGGCGTCGTTCTGGTCGGAGAAGTGGGCTTGCAGGGTGAAGGAATTGGGCTTGCGGCCGCCGAGCCAGGGATCGGTGAAGCTCAGCGACAGGGCCTTGTAGTAGGTGCCGTTGGTCTGTCCCGAGATCGAGAGGCGCTGGTTCTGGCCCATCGGATAGGGACGCCAGGCGCCCTTCTTGAAGAAGTTGCGGATCGAGAGGTTGTTGAGCGTGATGCCCACCGAGCCCACGAAGGTGCCCGAGCCCCAGCCGCCGGCGATGTTGAACTGGTCGGAGGCCTGTTCTTCGAGCGCCCAGTTGATGTCGACCAGTTCGTTCGAGACGGGCCGGATGTCGGGGGCGATGTTCTCGGGGTTGAAGTGGCCCATCGAACCCAGGAGACGCAGCGTGCGCATGAGCAGCGAGCGGTCGTAGAGTTCGCCGGGGTAGATGCTCATCTCGCGGCGGATCACCTCGTCGTTGACGCGCTGGTTGCCCGTGATGCCTACGTTGTTGATGGTGAACTGCTTGCCTTCGAAGACCTTCACCTCGATGTCGATCGAGTCGGGCCCGACGATGGTCTCGGCCGGTTCGATCTGCGACATGAGGTAGCCGTTGTTCTGGTAGAGCGACGACACCGACATGGCCTCCAGGTCGGTCTCTTTCTGGATGCCGAGGCGCTTGTGCATCGTCTTCTTGTCGTAGGTCTCGCCTTTCGAGATGCCGAACATGCGCTGCAACTCCTCGGTTTCATAGACCGAGTTGCCCACCCACGAGACGTTGCGGATGTAGTATTTGTTGCCTTCCGAGACTTCGATGTCGATGCCCAGGCGCCTGGAGTCGATGGGGTAGATCGAATCGCGCACGACCGTGGCGTTGCGGTAGCCGTGGGAGTTGTAGAAATCGATGAGGAGCTCCTTGTCGTCTTCGAAGTCGGATTCGTTGAGCTTGGTGTTGCGCAGGAAGTTGATCGACTTCTGGTGGGTTTTCTTGAAGGTGCGGCGCAGCCGCTTGTCGGTGAACTGTTCGTTGCCCCGGAAGTTGATCTTGCCGATCTTGACCTTGTCCTTCTTGTCGATCCCGAAGATGACGGTCACGGCCTGCGGACGGACCGAGTCGTTCTCGATGCGCACGTCCACTTCGGCGTTGCGGAATCCCTTTTCGGCCCAGTAGGCCTTGATGAGCTTGATGTTCTTGTCGATGATGTAGTCCGACAGGGCGCCGCCGCGTTTGAGCTTGAGTTTTTCGAGCAGGTCTTTCTGCTTGCCCTTGGTGATGCCCTCGAACTTCCAGTTCATCACGCGCGGGCGCTCCTGGAGGAAGACCTGCAGGTCGAGGTTGTCGCCCTCGATCTCGGCGCCGATCTTCACGTCGGAGAAGAAGCGCTGGCTCCACAGGCGCGAAATGGCGTTGGCGATGAAGTCGCTCGGCAGGTAGACCGAGTCGCCGGCGATGAGTCCCGCCGACGACTTGAGGATCTCGGGGTTGAGATACTTCACGCCGTGGATCTTCACATCGCGGATGTAGTAGCGGCGGGGCGTTCCGTCGAATTGGAGCAGGGGCGCATCTTCGGGAAACGGCGTCTCGGCTTCGGACGGTTCCGCGGTTTGTTCGGCGGCCGGATCGGCGGCCGTGCGTTCGGTTGCCGATCCGGCTTGCGCGGGCTGCTGTGCGAATGTGTCGCGGGCTGCCGGCGCCAGCAGCGCCCAAGCCAGGAATAACTTACAGAGTTTATTCATCTGTTTCATCTTCATTTACTTCACAAGTCCGAACCGACGGTCGCGCCGCGCATACTCTTCGATCGCGCGGTCGAATTCCTCTTCCGTGAAGTCGGGCCACAGCACCGGCGGGAAGTAGAGTTCGGCATAGGAGGCCTGCCACAGCAGGAAATTGCTCAAACGGCATTCGCCGCTCGTGCGGACGACAAGATCGGGATCGGGGTAGGAGGCCGTGTCGAGCGTTGCGGCGATGCGCTGCTCGTCGATCTGCTCCGGCGCCAGCTCGCCTTTCCGGACCTGGCCGGCAAGCGTACGCACCGCCCGTGCGATCTCGTCGCGCGACGAGTAGTTGAGGGCCAGTATCAGCGTCAGCCGGTCGCAGCCGGCGGTGAGCTCCTCGGCCCGGGCCAGGTGTTCCTGCACCTTGGCCGAAAAACGGCTGCGGTCGCCGATCATGCGGATGCGGATGCCTTCTTTCTGCATCGACGGGGTTTCGTGGATGACGCACTGGCAGAAAAGCTCCATCAGCGCGTCGACCTCTTCGGCCGGCCGGCCCCAGTTCTCGGTCGAGAAGGTGTAGAGCGTCAGGTATTCCACGCCGTGGCGGATGGCCGCCCGCGCCGAGGTGCGCACCGGTTCGATGCCGGCCGCATGGCCTTCGTGGCGCTCCAGACCGCGGAGCTCGGCCCAGCGGCCGTTGCCGTCCATGATGATGGCCACATGGCGGGGTATGCGTTTCTCCTGACTCATAATAGGGTGCAAATATAGGGATTTTGCCGGGTTATTCAAAGGTGAGCGGTGAAAAGTGAAAGGTGCAAAGTGTTATTGTGTCCGCTGTCTTGCATTTTCGCAGTCTTCATGCCGGCGGTCCGCCGCGGGAAGAACGGTGCCGGGCGAGAGAATCGCAGCCGTCGGTTTCCGGTTTCCCAATTTCCCGCTTTTCGGCGGAGCGCCCGGCCCGGAAATCCGCGCCTTTCACTTTTCACTTTTCACTTCTCGTAAGTCTATGCCCCACATCATCTTGTTACGTAACGTGTCGTAGAAGGATATATTGTGCGGGATGGCCAAAAAGAGGCGTTGTTCGGCGCGCCGCACTTCGAACCGGGCGTCGGATCCCACGCGGTAGCTGCGGTTGTCGAGTGTGGCGAAGGAGTCGGAGCGCCGTTCGTGGACGCGCAGCTCTATGCGGCTCGTGTCGGGGATGACCACCGGGCGCATCGTCAGATTGTGGGGTGCCAGCGGCGAGATGACCAGACAGGCGCACGCCGGAGCCACCACCGGGCCTCCGGCGCTGAGCGAATAGGCCGTCGACCCCGTGGGAGTCGATACGATGACCCCGTCGCCATGGTAGGTGGCGACCATCTGTCCGTCGACGTAGGTTTCGATCGAGAGCATGTCGGCGCCGTGGCGTTGGATCGTGAATTCGTTGAGCGCCAGGTTGCTATCGGGGCGCTCCGCGAAGTCGCCCTCTACGCTCAGCATCGTCCGCGGCTGTACGGTCAGCGCGCCGCGTGCGATCCGGCCGAATATCTGTTCCAGGTCTTCGTTGGGGGCTCCGGTCAGAAAGCCGAGGTGTCCCGCATTGATGCCCAGCACCGGCGTCGGGGCGCCGCCCAGGCGGTGCACCCCTTCCAGCAGGGTGCCGTCGCCGCCGTAGCACACCATCGTCGTGCCGGCGGGCTGTTTCCCGATGCGGGCGCCGTAGGTTTCCGATGCGGGAATGTCGCGCCCGGTCAGCGTGCGCAACTCGGCGGCGAACTCTTCGTTGACGTCGTAGTCGAGGCCGCACCGGTCGAGCGCATCGAGCAGGCGGCGAAGTTCTTCGGCGCTGCGGCCGGGCTGGCTGCGGGAAAAAAGTAGGATTTTCATCGGCGGAGTTCCGAAAAAATAAGTAACTTTACCACGTCGCAGCGTTGGCGGCGGCGCGTTGCATCCGTGCAACATGCAAATATAGTGTTTTTATGACAAAGTTGAGTGTCAATATCAACAAGATTGCCGTCATCCGCAATTCGCGCGGCGGCAACTGTCCCGACGTCGTGCGGGCCGCTCTCGACATCGAGCGCTTCGGCGCCGACGGCATCACGGTCCATCCGCGGCCCGATGCGCGGCACATCCGCCACGACGACGTGCGTGCCCTGAAACGGGTGCTTGCAACCGAACTCAACATCGAGGGCAACCCCGTGCCGGCGTTCGTCGATCTGGTGCTGGAGGTCGTTCCCGCGCAGGTCACGCTGGTGCCCGACGCGCCCGACGCCCTCACGTCCAATGCCGGCTGGAATACCGTTGCCCACCGCGATTTCCTCACGGAGGTGACGGCCCGTTTCCACGAGCGGGGCATCCGCGTTTCGCACTTCGTCGATCCCGATCCCGCGATGGTCGCCGGCGCCAAGGCGTGCGGCGCCGACCGGATCGAACTCTATACCGAGGCCTATGCGCGCCTCTTTCCCGCCGGCCGCGAGGCCGCTGTCGCTCCTTACGTAGCGGCCGCCGAGGAGGCGCGCCGGCAGGAACTGGGGCTCAACGCGGGTCATGACCTCTCGTTGGAGAATCTCGCCTATTTCGTCGAACGCATTCCGTGGACCGACGAGGTCTCGATCGGCCATGCCCTCATCAGCGATGCGCTCTACTACGGGCTCGAAAATACCGTGCAGCTCTACAAGCGTCAGCTCAAAAACAGCCGTTAGCCGCGTGCCGCTCTCCGATCCCATATTCCGCCGCATTTCGCGCCTGGCCGACGAGCAGGGCGTGCGGGCGTTCGTGGTCGGGGGCTATGTCCGCGACCATTATCTGCGGCGCCCCTCGACCGACATCGACGTGGTGGTGGTCGGCTCCGGCATCGCGCTGGCCGAAGCCCTGGGCCGCGAACTGCATGCCAAAGTATCGGTTTTCAAGACTTTCGGCACCGCCATGCTCCGGGCCCGGGGCATCGAGGTGGAGTTCGTCGGTGCGCGCCGCGAGTCCTATTCGCACGATTCGCGCAAACCCCAGGTCGAAGCCGGAACGCTCGAAGACGACCAGCGGCGCCGCGACTTCACCATCAATGCGCTGGCCTGGTCGCTCAACGGCGATTCGTTCGGCGAGCTGGTCGATCCTTTCGGCGGACTCGACGATCTGGACGCCTGCATCATCCGCACGCCGTGCGACCCCGACGTCACCTTTTCGGACGACCCCCTGCGCATGATGCGGGCCGTGCGCTTCGCCGCACAGCTGGGTTTCACTATCGAGGAGGAGACTTTCGATGCGATCCGCCGCAACGCGGCCCGCATCCGCATCGTCTCGCGCGAGCGCATCATGACGGAACTCAACAAGATCGTCCTTTCGCCGGTGCCCTCCATGGGTTTCGAGCTGCTGGAGCTTACGGGACTTCTCGAACTTGTCTTTCCGGAGCTGCACCGGCTCAAGGGGGTGGAGCGCCGCGGCAAGCATGCCCACAAGGACAATTTTGTCCATACGCTCAAGGTCCTCGACAACGTGGCGCGCCGTTCCGGCGATCTGTGGCTGCGGTGGGCCGCCCTGCTCCACGACATCGCCAAGCCGCAGACCAAGGCCTTCGATCCGCGCGTCGGCTGGACGTTCCACGGGCACGAAGTGCTCGGTTCGAAGATGGTGCCGGCCGTTTTCCGGCAGTTGAAACTGCCGCTCAACGAACACATGAAGTTCGTGCAGAAGCTGGTGTTCCTCCATCTGCGCCCCATCATTCTCTCCGAAGACCTGGTCACCGACTCGGCCGTGCGGCGTCTGCTTTTCGAGGCGGGCGACGACATCGAGGCGCTCATGACCCTTTGCGAGGCCGACATCACCTCGGGCATCGATGCCAAGGTCAAGCGCTACATGGCCAACTTCGAGCTGGTGCGCCGCAAGATGAAGGACCTGGAGGAGCGCGACCGCATCCGCAACTTCCAGCCGCCGATCACGGGCGAAATCATCATGAAGACCTACAACATCGGTCCCTCGCGCGTCATCGGCGAGATCAAGGAGGTCATCAAGAACGCCATTCTCGACGGCGAAATCCCCAATGATTACGACGCGGCCTTCGAGCTCATGCGCCGTCTCGCCGCCGAACGGGGATTGGTTTTCCCCGGCCCGGAAGAAGCATAGGCTCTCGGAGCCCTTCAGCCGATATTCCGTTCAATACCAATTTTTATCCTATGAAAACCGACCTTTATACCAAAGCGATCCTTACCGTCATTGCCGTTTGTCTGGTGCTGATCGTGCTTCGCGACATTCCGTTCGTTACGCCTGCCAAGGCTGATCCGCTTCCCGCTCCTGCCGCGGCGGCCTATTTGTCCAGCGAGGTGGTCAATGTCCGCATCGTCGAGATGCCCCGTGTGGAGGTCTGCGCTCCTTTCAGCGGTTTCGAGGTCGATGTCCGCGACATGCCCGGCCTCGACATCGACCGCATGCCGTCGATCAGCGTGCGGTAGGTCTCTGCACAGATACGCCGAGGGGATAATTCCTGCAAACGGAATTATCCCCTCGGTTTTTCTTGGGCGGCCGACGCTCTGCCGTATCTCGTCCTCCCTTGTGACCGGGAGGGGTGCAAAAACAAGGGATCGAACTTTCGTTCGGCCCCTTTGGTAGCGGGAGGAGGATTGACTTCGCTTCGCTTGTCTTCGGTCTGTCGTCGTTCGGCAAAGCGCGGACGGGTCCGGCTCTGCGCTCACTCCTAAGACCGTCCGAACCTGCGGTTCTCGTCCTCCCTTGTGGCCGGGAGGGGTGCAAAAAACAAGGGACCGAACTTTCGTTCGGTCCCTTTGGTAGCGGGAGGAGGATTGACTTCGCTTCGCTTGTCTTCGGTCTGTCGTCGTTCGGCAAAGCGCGGACGGGTCCGGCTCTGCGCTCACTCCTAAGACCGTCCGAACCTGCGGTTCTCGTCCTCCCTTGTGGCCGGGAGGGTTGCAAAAAACAAGGGACCGAACTTTCGTTCGGCCCCTTTGGTAGCGGGAGGAGGACTCGAACCTCCGACCTCCGGGTTATGAGCCCGACGAGCTGCCAACTGCTCTATCCCGCGCTATATCGTAAGATGAATCTGTCGTTTCGACACTGCAAAGGTAATACAAAAAACGGGCTTTGCAAAATAAAATTTCCGTCTGACGGGCACAGCTCCGCATAGGGTGCTGCCATGCAGGAAGTTAACCCGTCGAAAAAAATTATGCCCGGATCTTGTCGGCTACGATTTCGGCCAGATCGTGCACCTTTTTCGTGGCGCCGCGGCCGATGGCTTTTTTGCACAGCGGGCAGGCCGTGACGATGACTTCGGCACCGGTGGCTTCGAGTTCGGTCGCAACTTGCCGCGCGATGGCTTTCTGCTGCCCGTCGTCGATGGCCGTATTGGCGACCGACGAGCCGCAACAGGGGGCGTTTTCGCGTGTTGCGACGGGTTCGAGCAGCTCGCCGACGGCTTCGATCACGGCGCGCGGCTGGTCGTAGATGCCGCTGCCGCGCCCCAGTTCGCAGGGGTCGTGGTAGGTGTAGCGCGTGGAGTCGTGCTCGGTGCGGAGCCGTCCGGCCCGCAGGAGCCGCAGGATGTATTCCGAGTGATGGAGCACTTCGATGCCTTCGAGCGCATAATCTTCGCTGAAGACTTTCAGACAGATCGGACACGAGGTCACCAGCGTCTGGATGCCGTGTTTGCGGAAGAGTTCCGTGTTGCAGGTCATCATCTTGCGGGCCGCATCGGTTTCGCCGGCGAGTTTGAGCGGCCGGCCGCAGCAGACGCCGCCGTCGCGGTCGGCCCACCACACCGCTTCGCCTGCGGTCGTGAAGATGCGCTCCATGGCCGCCAGCGTGCGGGGCGTGAGCAGGGTCATGCACCCGGCGAAGTAGCCCACCTTGCCGGTGCCCTGCGAGCGGTCGAGACCGCGCAGGTAGTCGTAGCGCCGTTTGTCGGGCAGGTTGCGCATGGCGTCGCGCGAGTTGAGGCGCAGGGTGTTGAGGTCGATGCCTACGGGGCATTTGGCGGCGCAGCGGCCGCACATCAGGCAGTTGTCGGCCACCTCGGGGCGCAGCCGGCCGTAGCGGCGGTCGCGCAGGAAGTAGACCGACTGCACGTTGTCGATGCTCAGAACGCTCTGCAGCTGGCAGGGGTCGATGCAGATGCCGCAGCGCGAGCAGGCCTCGATCTGGAAGTCGTCGTACGACGAGCGTTTTTCACCCGAACGCAGACCGTAGCGGCGCAGGAAGATGAGGGGTATCTCCGTGAAGATGTGCATGTAGCGCGAGAAGGGCATGGCCACGAAGAAGATGCCCAGACACGAGGAGTAGAACCACCAGGCCGCGCTCTCCGCATTCATCAATGCCATCATGCCGAACGTGCGGCGCATCCATTCGCCGATCGTGCCGGTCAGGAACCCCCCCCCGCCGTAGAGGGCGCACGTGGCGCTTTCGGCTACCAGACGGGCCGGGAAGATGAACCACAGGGCCGAGAGGGCGATGCGGTCGCCCATGACGTGTTTGGTCGTGCGGCGCATGCCCATGGCCTTGGAGCGGATGCGTTTGCTCCAGGCCAGCGCCACGCCCGAGAGGACGAAGAGCAGCAGCAGGTCCATCAAAAAGTCGAACACCGGCTTGTGGGGCAGCCCGGTAGCGAAATATTTGAAAAAGACGTGTCCTTGCAGCGGAACGGGGCGGAATCCCAGGTGCGCCATGGTCTCGATCCAACCCACGGCGATCAGCAGGAACCAGCCGAAGGCCAGCGACATGTGCATGTAACCCAGCAGGGGATCGACCCGGAAGATGCGGCGGTGGAGCAGCGATTCGCCGATCGTCTCGCCGACGGCCCGGAAGGTGGCGCCGGTGGGAATGCCCCGCAGGATCCGCAGTTTGTCGGCCCGCGGCAGCCGGTAGAGCCACAGCAGCCATTTGACTCCCACGATGGCGAACATCGCCGAAGCGCCCAGGATGAACGGCAGGCAGAAAGGTGCGTAGAAAGTCATGTCAGAAGTCTCCCAGTTTGCGTTTGATGAGCATCACCACCCCGCGCGTGTTGATGCCGCGCGGGCACACGAGCCGGCATTTGCCGCACAGCATGCACTTGTTCATCTCCTCGTAGGCGCCCTGGTATTCGCCGCGGCGCACCAGGGTGTGGACCTTGCGGAAGTTGAATTCCGTCAGGTTGCCGGCCGTGCAGACCGCCGTACAGCTGCCGCAGCCGATGCAGGTCTGCAGCTCGGGCATTTCGAGCAGGATTTCGTCGCTCTTGCGCAGGTTGTTGCGGTCGATGTCGATGGCCCGGGGCTTGGAGATGGAGTATCCGAAATTGATCGCTGCCATGGGCCTATGCTTTGAGGTATTCGGCCACGGCGTCGGCCGCGGCGGTGGCTTCGTTGAGGGTTTCGCCCACGTTCTTGGGTGCTGTGACGGTGCCGGCATAGAAGATGCCCTCCACGTTGCTGCGTATGTTGCCCAGGAAGTGGTCGCGCGGGGACAGGAAGCCGCTCGGAGCGCGCCGCAGCTCCTCGTTGAGCGTGGCGTTGTCATCGTTGGCGCGCATGCCCACCAGCAGGACCAGCATGTCGACGCTCATGCGCAGCGGGCGTCCCGTGAGGGTGTCTTCGGCCTTGATCTGGATGCGGCCGTCGAGCGTCGGCGCCGCTTCGGAGATGCGGCCGCGCACGAAGTGGACGTTGCACCGCTGCTGCGCCTCGCGGTACATCTCCTCGTAGCCGGGGCCGAACATGCGGATGTCCATGTAGAAGTTGAAGACGTCGGCCCCGGGAAAGAGCCGCTTCATCTCCATGGCCTGCTTCACGCCCGTGATGCAGCAGACGCGCGAGCAGTGCTGCTGGCACACCTTTTCGTCGCGCGAACCCACGCAGTGCAGGAAAGCGATGCGCGCTGGGGCCCGGCCGTCGGCGCAGGCCACCCGGCCCTCGTTGAGCATCCGTTCGATGTCGGCCGAGGTGTAGACGTTGTCGTAGAGCCCGTAGCCGTACTCCTCCTTGACCGCCGCATCGAAAAGCGTGAATCCGGTGGCCACCACCACTGCGTCGCAGGCGAGTTGCGTGCCGTCGGCCAGCGTCACGCTCGTGGGCGTCACGCTGCGGACCTCGCTCCGCGTGCGGACTTCGATCTTCTGTCGCTCGATGCGCCGGCGCAGCTCCGTCAGCACCTCTTCGGCCGGCGTGAACGTCGGAAAGAGGGCGTGCCAGCCGCGCAGTTTGCCGCCCGGCTCGGCTTCCTTTTCCAGCAGCAGCGGTTCGATGCCCAGTTCGGAGAGCCGCAGCGCCGTCTGCATGCCGGCCACGCCGCCGCCTATGATAATCGCTTTTTTCATACGTGTTTCTTCCTTTTTTTCGGTTGCGGTTGTTTGCCCGGCGCTTCTATTCGCGCATGTCGTAGAGTGTCGCCGGCGGGCAGCCGTTGACCACCGCCGAGCCGGGTTTGCCGATATATTTGCCGTTGCGGCCCAGGTATTTGGCTGCCGGGTCGTAGTCGATGCCCATCTTGTCCAGGAGGGGCTCCACGTCGACCTGGTGCATCTGCATGCCCAGGGCCCACGGGTCGTAGCCCAGCACCAGACCGGCCATCTCCTCGTAGGTGAGCACCGGGATGCCGTGGCCGTTTTCGCCGTAGGTCGTGCCCTCCATTTCGGCAATGGCGTACTGCCACTTGTCGAGGAACATCGCGCAGCCCGGGCAGTTGGCCACGATGAAGTCGGGCTTGTAGGGCGCCATGCTCTCCAGTTTCTTGTGCGAATTGGCGATCGAGTAGCCGCGGTTGGCCTGCACCAGGTAGTTGCGGAATCCGAAGCCGCAGCAGTGGCGCCGTTCGGGGTAGTCGACGCACTGGCCGCCCCACGACTCGATCATGCCGGCCAGCACGTAGGGGAATTCCGAGCCGCCGATGCCCGATTTGGGGAATATCTTGGCATAGTGGCAGCCGATGTGTTCGACCACGCGGAGCGGTTCGCCCGTGACGGTGTTCACCAGCCGGTGTTTGGCCTTGCGGGCGATCTCGTCGCGGAAGTGGAACATGACGTCCGACGTGTGGGCCAGACTGGCGGGCTTGCGGAATTCGCGGCCCGTGGCCTTCAGCAGATTCTCGCGCGTCTTCTGTTCCGTTTCGGGAAACTCCTCCCACGTGGCCAGCACCTCGGTGTAGACGCCGAACGAGGTGATGCACGAGGCCACGAAGTTCTCGTAGCCTGCTTCGGTCATCAGGGCGAACTGGCGCGCCACGACGGTCATGATCGTTTCGAGCGGCACGATGTCCGAGTGGTAGCCGATGCCCGTGCACGACGAGTGCTTGGGGTCGTCCAGCAGGTCGCGGCCCAGATCGTTCTGCAGAATGTCGATGAAGGCCTTTTCGCTGCCCGGGAAGAAGTTCTGGCGGATGCAGCTGCGCGCATAGTAGTAGCGGTCGTCGGCTATCTGTTTCTGGTATTCTTTCCAGCTGTTGCGTTTCATGGTGTCGGTAATGCCTGTTTTATGGTTCGGCGGTCGTTGGGTTTCGTTGCTGTCCGGGGTTTCGGCCCTCCGCTTCTGTCGGGCGGGTCCTATGCAGATGCGTCATCCGTGGGCGGAATGCGGCGGCCGGTCGTGGCAGCGGATATTCCGGAGAAAGACGGTGCCTGGGGTCAACCGTGTTCGTTGCTGTTGTTCCGGAAGACGTCCATCATGTATTCTTGGGTAGCCCCTTCTGCATAGCCCAGTTCGCGGGCCTTGCGGTCGGAGTGGTTTTCGATGGCTTCGAACATCGCCTTGCCGCCGCTCACCTCGAAGATGCGGTCGATCTCGCCGAGCGACTCTTCGTCCAGGCGGCGCAGGGCGCCGGCACCGTGACGCATGTATACCGGGGTGAACTGCGCGAAGATCTCCTTGTCGTGGTCGAAGACCCACTTCCACACGGTGCCCTGTTCGGGGTGGAGTTCGGGCCGGACCATCCGCGGCACGATGCAGTAGCCCGTGCGCAGGATGTTGTCGCCGATGATGCGCTTGAGAGCCAGCTGCTGGCGTCCCTTTTCGCTTTCGGCGAAGAGTCCCAGCTTCTGCGAGAGCGTGCGCAGCGCCTGGATCACATAGCCCGGCGTGTTGCCGCGCGGGCAGCGGGGCCGGCACGACATGCACTCGCCGCAGTACCAGATGGTGTCGCTTTTCAGGAGCCGTTCGATGGCTTCCTCGTCGCGCGTCTGCACGATCGATACGATCTGCCGCGGGTCGTAGTTGTAGAACTCCGCCGCGGGGCAGACGCCCGTGCAGACGCCGCAGTTCATGCAGGCGTTGAGTCCCTCGCGGAACCGCACGTCCTCCATGAGCATGTCGAAATATTTTCCCATGTTCGTCTGAACCTTTGCAAGCGCAAAGGTACTCGTTTCCGGCGGATCGGGCGGTGGTATAAATACCTAAATTGCAGCCGGGTTTCGGGCTGCCGGTTTGGCGTTTCCGGTGTTGGGGGTTATTTTTGCAGAAATTACGGGCCGCTCCGGCGGCCGCAGCTTGTTGGAGTCATGAAACGAATCCTTTTCTTGTTTGTTGTTTCGGCGTTGTTCGATGTTGCTTCGGTGTCGGCGGAGGTTCCGCCGGAGATGAAGATTCTGCCCCGCCGCGTTTCGCATATCGGAGTCACGAAACCGGAGAAGCAATCCTATGTATTGCATTTCTCCTACGATGGGCAGGGGCGCATCGTTGCCGTCCGCCGCACGAACCGGAGCCGTCGGGACGAAGGGGGGTTCCGCAGGGTCGGGGAGGACGACACCGTGAAGATCGCTTATGCGCCCGACCGGGTCACGGTGACCGATGCCGCAGGCAGAGCGGTTTACGAAGTGGCCGGCGGCCGGGCGGTGGCGGTCGCCGAATCGTGGTATGAAACGATGGAATTTTCCGGCGGAAGTGCCGGAACCTACTCCTACGATGGGTGCGGATACCTTGCCGGCAGCACCTTTGCGAATGAAAACGTCGAATATGCCGAATCTTACAAGATTGCCGGCGGCGTTTTCGCCGGGATGAGGCGCGATGTCGAGGGGCAGGTGCTGGAGGCCGGTTACGAAAACGATCCCGAACGGCTCAACAATCTGAACATCGACCTTTTCGGGCTGGACGAAATCTTCTTTTACGGCAACTTCTCTCCGGTGCTGCTGTACGGCATCGGCGGCCGGCGGGTGCGTACGCTGCCGGTGAAGATCGTTTATCGATGGGCGGAGAGTGCCGATGAACCCGAATACCGCACCTATGAATATGAGATGGCCGGCGAGTATGTTGCGGCCGTGGAGGTGCGCGACGAACGCGGCGGGCGGATACGCCTGGAGTTTTTCTACGAAGAATAGTTCATATTGCGGTGAGCGCCCATCGCTGCGGTCCTGTTGCAACGAGACCCCTGCTTTCGGCAGGGGCCTCGTTGCGTTGTTCATCCGGAAGCGGGTTATCGTCGTTCGTAGGTCTCGAAGACGAACGGGTAGGGGTATCTTTCGCCGTGCGGAAAGGCTTCCGATTCGACGAGCCGCCATTGCGAAGCGTCCCACTCCGGAAAGCGGGTCTCGCCTTCGTAGCTGTGCTCCACGCGTGTGAGGTGGAAGCGGTCGGCCAGCGGGAGCGCCTCGGCGTAGATCTGCGCGCCGCCGATGATGAAGACTTCTTCTTCTGCCGGGAAGAGCGCCAGCGCTTCGCCGAGCGAGTGCACCGTTTCGCACCCCTCGAACGTTGTTTCCTGCCGCGTGACCACCACGTTGCGGCGGTTGGGCAGCGGGCGGCCCAGCGATTCGTAGGTCTTGCGGCCCATGACCACGGGATGACCCGTCGTCAGCGCCTTGAAGTGTTGCAGGTCTTCGCGGATGTGCCACAGCAGGGCGTTCCGGTCGCCGATCACGCCGTTTTGAGCTACGGCGACTATGATTGAAATCATGTTGGTGTCTGTGATTTGATTTTTTGCCGGGACTGCCGGACGGATGATGTTGCGTAACGACGCTTGTTTTGATGAACCGTGTTTCCTTTTTTTTGTTATAGCCGCTTTTTGCCGGTACAAAAAGCGGCGCAGACATCGCATCGGGGCGGATTTTGATAAGGAGACGTTATTCTGAACAAAGCGAAGGATCTGTAAAACAAATGAGAACCCGGACGGCTAAAACGACATCGGGGCCTTGATGGCGGGCCAGGGGTCGTAGGCTTCGAGCGTGAAGTCGTCGAAGCGGAAATCGAAGATCGACTTCACGGCGGGGTTGAGCCGCATGACGGGCAGGGGCCGCGGGGTGCGGGCAAGCTGTTCCTCGACCTGCTCCATGTGGTTGAGGTAGAGATGCGTGTCGCCCAACGTGTGGATGAACTCGCCCGGCTCCAGACCGCACACCTGCGCCATCATCTGCGTCAGCAGGGCGTAGGAGGCGATGTTGAACGGTACGCCCAGAAACGTGTCGGCGCTCCGCTGGTAGAGTTGGCACGAGAGCCGCCCCCGGGCCACGTAGAATTGAAACAGCACATGGCAGGGCGGCAGGGCCATTTCGTCCACCTCGGCCACGTTCCATGCCGAGACCAGAATGCGCCGCGATTCGGGATCGGTCCGGATCAGTTCCGCCGCCTGCGCGATCTGGTCGATCGTGCTGCCGTCGGGCCTCGGCCACGAACGCCACTGGTAGCCGTAGACGTGGTTGAGGTCGCCGTAGCGGTAGCCTTCGACGGGCGACTCGCTGCCGGCCGAGACGAGAAATGTTTCGCGGTCCAGCGGCCGGATGCCCCGGGCCGCGCACAGCTCCCCGTAGTAGCGGTAGGCGTCGTTGTCCCAGATGTGTACGCCGTTTTCGACCAGATAGGCGATGTTGGTGTCGCCGCGCAGGAACCACAGCAGTTCGTGGATCACTCCTTTGAGGAACACCTTCTTGGTCGTCAGCAGCGGGAATCCCTCGCGCAGGTCGAAGCGCATCTGGTGGCCGAAGACGCTTTTCGTGCCGGTGCCCGTGCGGTCGCCCCGCACGATGCCTTCGTCCTTGATCCGGTGCAGCAGGTCGAGATATTGTTTCATGGGTCGAATCGTTTGAGGGTCAGTTCGCCCGCGTCGTCCAGCACCCCGTAGGCCGGGGTCGTCTCCCAGGAGCTCAGATGGAGGGTGTGGAGGTTTCCGTCGCGGTAGTCGCGGGCTGCGTGCATGTGGCCGAAAACGAAGTGGTCGACTTCGTGTTCCGCCGCATATTCGCGGGCGTAGGCGATCAGCGGTTCGGCCAGCGAGGGGTCGGCGGGTCCTTCGGTGCGGTGGGCCTTGCGCGACTTGCCGCTCCACCATTGTCCGAACCGCATGGCCAGGTCGGGGTGCAGGCCCCATGCGAAAAGCCAGCGCAGAAGCCGCGAGCGGAAAATGCGGTTGAGCAGCTTGAGGGCCGGCCGGTCGTCGATCTTCATGTTGTCGCCGTGGGCGATGAAGATGCGGCGGCCGCAGAGGGAGACGGTGCAGGGGGCGGTGCGGATCTCCACGCCGCATTCGCGCGGGAGGTAGTCGCCCATCCACATGTCGTGGTTGCCCGTGAAGAGGACCACCCGGATGCCCCGGTCGGTCAGTTCGGCCAGCTTGCCCAGCGTCCGGACGAAACCCTGCGGCACCACGCGGCGGTATTCGAACCAGAAGTCGAAGATGTCGCCCACGAGGAAGATCGCTTCCGCATCGCGCGCCGCCATGTCGAGCCACGCCACGAACTTGCGTTCGGTCGCGCGGGCCTCCTGCGGGGTCCCGCCTCCCAGATGGACGTCGGATGCGAAGTAGATCATGCTTGAAGTTCGGAATTCACGATTCGGAATGTACGTTTTGGCGGTGCGGTCCGACAGGTCGAATATGATTCCGAACCTTTTCGGGGGCTCCTTTTTCTTTGTCGGAGAAACACCCGTTGCGACCTTTCGCTGCGCTCGGGGCGTCGGTTGAGGTGTCCCGGGAATCGAACGGACATGCGGGCGCCGTACCCTGCCCCCCCCCTGCGCGGAGGCATTTTTATTTTGTCAGCTGGTCGAGTTTCTGTTCCAGGCTCTTGCCGTAGATGTCCTTGGCTACGATGTTGCCCTGTTTGTCGATCAGAAAGTTGGCGGGCAGTTTCTCCAGGTTGTAGAGCCCCACCACCGAGGAGGCGCGGCCGCGGAGGTCGCTCACCGAGATCCAGGGCAGCTGCTGTTCCTGCACGGCCGAAATCCAGGCCGGTTTCGACGTGTCGAGCGCCACCTGGTAGACTTCGAACGGCGTGGGGGCGCCGGCATATTTGGCGTAGGTCTCCTTCAGTTCGGCGTTGAGCGTGTTGCTGTTGCCGAGTTCGGCCGACCAGAAGTCCAGCAGCACCACCTTGCCTGCGAGCGACGAGAGCCGCACTTTCTTGCCGTAGATGTCCGTCAGATCGAGGTCGGGATAGCCCGTCTCCGAGACCTGCGACGTCAGACTGATGCGTGCGTCCATGCGGGCGATTTCGCCCAGCAGCGGCTGCAGGTAGGGGGTCTTCGGATAGCGTTCCTCGATGGCGTCGGCCACCGTGCGGTAGTAGACCACGTCGCTGTCGCCGTTGAACAGATGGGTGTCGCCCGGCAGCCGTTGGTAGAGGGCATAGACCGCGGCCAGCGACGATTTGTGCTCGATGATGAAGCGCAGCTGTTCGCGGCGGATGCGGTAGTATTCGGCCGTGTAGCTCTTGGCCAGGGCATTGCGCTCCTCGTCCGTGAGTCCGGAGCGTGCGAACTGCCGGGCGATCTCTTCGAGTTGCTGCGCTCCGATGACGTAGGCCTGGTAGAACTGCCGCAGCAGTTCGGTCTCTTCCGAGCCTTCGACCGTGTAGTTGCGGATGGGGCTGCCCACGGCGCCCACCGTCAGCCGGTCGCCGCCCGCTATGAGCATCGGGATGCGTACGCCGTTGCAGAGCAGGTTGTAGAGCGTCGGGGTCTCGGCCGCGTTTTCCAGCCGGAAGCGGTAGTTGCCCGCTTCGTCGAGGCGGGCCGTGTCGATGACGGCCTGCGACAGGGGCGTGATTTGTTCCAGGTAGATCTCTTCGGCATCCGAACCGACGAAGCGGCCCGAGACGGTCGCCTTCTGCGACCGGCAGCCGCCCAGCAGCAGGGCTGCCATGAGCGTTGCGCAGAGCGTGAATCTCTTCATGTGACTCTCTTTATTGTCTTTCTGTTCCGGCTTTCCGCTTTTCGGCCCGTCGTGCCGGCCGCCGGTGCTTCGGCCGGTCGGCCGCGGCATGTCTTTTCGGTCGCGGCCCGGGCTTCGCGCCGGGTTGGAAAAGGCCGCAGGACCGGGTTCCGGGGCGACGGGAAGGAGCGGAAAATCGCTTTCGAATTTCAAATATAGCAAATTCCGCCGCTCCGTGCAAGTTTATTTCTGCAAATTGCGGCGACCGCCGTTTTTCTGGAAGTTGCGGTTGTTGTGCTGCTGGCCCCGATTGCCGTGCTGGTTGCGGCCCCGCTGCTGCTGGCGCTGCTGTCCGCCTTTCTGCTGACGTCCCGAAAAGTGCTGTTTGTAGTCGCTTCGGAGATTATTCAAGGCCACTTCGTCGATTTTGACCCCACCTCCGGACATCTCCTTGATGTCTTTTATGATCACTTCGTTGCTGGGGTGCTCCTGGTTGTATTCGTAGCTCTTGGTGCGCATGTAGCGGGCCAGATTGTCGACCGTGCGGTTGATCTGTCCGGGATCCTTCATCTCCTTGAGACGCCGCAGCATCTGCTCCACGTATTTGCCGTAGTGCTTGTGGGCGAAGCGGCTCTGGGGATAGGCCATCCGGTGGGGCGAGGCCGTGAGTTCCTGGCGGCTCGGACGCGGATAGGGCGAATCGACATCGAGCTGGAAGTCAGACATGATGAAGAGGTGGTCCCACAGCTTGTGCTTGTAGTCGGCCGTGTCGCGCAGGAAGGGGAACAGGTTGCCCATCACGGCGATCACGGCGCGGGCCTGGCGGTTGCGGTCGCGGCGGTCTTCGATGCGGGTGAGCGAGTCGATCATCTCCTGTATGTGGCGCCCGTATTCGGGCAGATACAGTTTGCGACGCTTGTAGTTGTAATTTTTTTCCATGTGTCGTTCGTGCGGTTGCCGGCGTTGTTGCGTCCGGTCGTGCGGAATGTCCTGCCGGTCTCGGGCAGTGGTGCGATTCAGGAGCGTCCGGCCCTCCGGAACGGGGCGGGCGCCCGGGCCCGTGAAATTGGTTTTGCGTTGCGGAAAGCCCTACCTTTGGGCGCAGGCGCAGTCCCGGACCCGATCTCCGCGCGTCGCGGAGCGCTTGCGGCAGAGCGCCGCCCGGCCCGGGTCGGGCACCGGCAAAAGTAGGTAAAATTTCGAAAATATCAAGTATGCCAAAGGTTTTAATTCTCGACCGTTCAAAAAGTATGCGAAACACCTTGCGCGAGCGGCTCGAATACGAGGGTTTCTCCACCGAGGCCGCCGAGGACGACACGGCTGCCGAGGAGTTGTGCCGGCGCGTGCCGTTCGACGTCATCCTCTCCGACACCGGGTGCCGGATGCCCGAGGGCGACGTGCCGTTCATCGTGCTTTCGTCCGAGGCTTCGATCGACTCGGCCGTCGAGGCCGTGCGCTCGGGGGCCCGCGACTTTCTGACCAAACCCGTCGACATGAACCGCCTGCTGAAGTCGATCCGCCGCATCGTCGACGAGCCCGATTCCGACTCCTCTGCTTCCGGTGCGCACGCTCCCGCGCCGGCGCGCCGTCCGCGCCGCGCACGCGCGATGCAGGTGCAGGAGATCATCGGTTCGTCGGCGGGCATCGAGCGGGTGCGGCAGCTTATCGAGAAGGTGGCGCCGTGCGACGCCCGCGTGCTCATCACCGGCGAGAACGGCACCGGCAAGGAGCTCGTGGCGCGCTGGCTCCATGCCAAGAGTCCCCGTGCGGCGGCTCCTTTCGTGGAGGTCAACTGCGCGGCCATCCCCTCCGAACTGATCGAAAGCGAACTTTTCGGCCACGAGCGGGGCGCCTTCACTTCAGCCATCAAGCAGCGCAAGGGCAAGTTCGAGCAGGCCGACGGCGGCACGCTCTTCATGGACGAGATCGGCGACATGTCGCTGGCCGCCCAGGCCAAGGTGCTGCGGGCCTTGCAGGAGAACAAGGTGAGCCGCGTGGGCAGCGACAAGGACATCGAGGTCGACGTGCGCGTCATCGCCGCCACCAACAAGAACCTGCGCGAGGAGATCGACAAGGGCAATTTCCGCGAGGACCTCTACCACCGCATCGGCGTGGTCGTCGTGCGGGTTCCGGCCCTGCGCGAGCGCACCGAGGATATTCCCGGGTTGGTCGACCATTTCGTGCGCGCCATCTGCGCCGAGTACGGCCTGCCGCCCAAGCCGATCGAGCCCAAGGCGCTGCGGGCTTTGCAGGAGAAGCCCTGGACGGGCAACATCCGCGAGCTGCGCAACGTCATCGAGCGCCTGATCATCCTCTCCGACGAGAAGATCGCGGCGGCCGACGTGGAGTGTTATTGTTAGATCGCTGCTTCCCGGGACCGGGGTGTTGCCGCTGCGGGTTTCGGCGCCGGCTGCGGCGTCAGAGCAGGGCGAGTATTTCTTCGGCCCGGTCGACAATATGGTCGGCGCCCGCCTCCTCCAGTTCGGTCCGCGAGCGGAAGCCCCACGTTACGCCTGCGGAGCGGATGCCGGCCGCCTTGGCCGTGAGGATGTCGATGCCCGAGTCGCCGACGAAGAGCGCCTGGCCCGGCGGCGTCTCCGTCAGCGAGAGGATCGTCTCCGCTACGGCAGGGTCGGGTTTCAAGGGTACTCCCTCGCGCTGCCCGAAGACCGGGTCGAACGCGATGCCGGGGAAGAAGCGCCGCACCAGTTTCTCGGTGCCCGCCTGGAACTTGTTCGACGCCACGGCCAGCCGAAGGCCGCGCTGTGAGAGCCGGGCCAGCAGTTCGGGGACGCCTTCGTAGGGCCGGGTGCGGGCGTCGATGTGCTCCGTATAGCAGCGCACGAAGTCGGCGCGCATGAGGGCCACGTTTTCGGGCGTGCGCAAGGGTTCGGGCAGCGCCCGTTCCACCAGGCGCATGATGCCGTTGCCCACGAAGCCGCAATAGTCGTCGTAGGAGTGCTGCGGCAGTCCGCGCATCGCCAGCGAGGCGTTGCAGGCCACGGCCAGGTCGCCGATGGTGTCGAGGAGCGTGCCGTCGAGGTCGAAGATTACGAGTCGCGTGTTCATCGTTTGCGGTAGATGCGCCAGCCGGCGGCCGCCACCAGGAGCGACATGAGCGGGCTGACAAGGTTGAAGATGCAGTAGGGGAAATAGACGAAGGTCGAGACGCCCAGGACCGTGGCCTGCGTCATGCCGCACGAATTCCACGGCACGAGCACCGAGCAGACCGTGGCCGAGTCTTCGACCGAACGGCTCAGCAGCCGGGCTTCGAGTCCGCGCTGGGCGTAGAGGTCGCGGAAGAGACGGCCCGAAAGGATGATCGATATGTACTGGTCGGCCGTGCAGAGGTTGAAGAAGATGCCGGCGCCGACGGTCGACGCCACGGCCGGGAACGGCCGCCGCACGAAGCGCAGGAAGATGCCGGTGAGCGAACGGAGCATGCCGCTGCCGGTCATCACGCCGCCGAAGCACATGGCGCAGAGGATCAGCCACACGGTGTTGAGCATGCCGGCCATGCCGCGCGTGGCGACGAGCTCGTCGAGCTGCGGATTGCCCGTTTCCAGAGCCGTGGGGCCGAAGCAGGTCATCAGCACCCCTTTGAAGCCCGACAGGAAGTCGAGGCGGGCGACTCCGGCGACTTCGGCTACGAGCCGGGGCTGGACCAGGAGCATGGCGATGCAGGCGAAGACCACGGCGGCGAAGAGCGTGACGAGGGCCGGGAGCTTGCGGGCGATCAGAAAGCCTGTGGCCAGCGGCACGAGCAGCAGCCACGGCGTGATGCGGAACGTTGCTTCGAGTGCTTCGGCGTAGCGGAGCGCGTGGGCGCCGTCGAGGTGGTCGAGCGAGAAGCCGGCGACGGTGAAGACGGCCAGCGCGACGGCCATCGAGGGCACGGTGGTCAGCAGCATGTAGCGGATGTGGTCGAAGATGCCGACGCCGACGGTCGACGAAGCCAGCACCGTGGTGTCGGAGAGCAGCGAGAGTTTGTCGCCGAAATAGGCGCCCGAGATGATGGCGCCGGCGATCCACCCCTCGGGGAATCCCATCGCGCGGCCGATGCCCATCAGGGCCACGCCGATGGTGGCGATGGTGGTCCACGAACTGCCCGTCATCAGCGAGACCCCGGCGCAGATCAGCGAGGTGGCTACGAGGAAGAACGACGGGTGGAGGACTCTCAGTCCGTAGCAGATCATCGTCGGCACCACGCCGCCGACCATCCACGTGCCGGCGATGGCGCCGATGAGCAGCAGGATAATGATGGCCGAGGCCGAAGCCCGGATGTTGTCGATGACGGACTCCTCCAGCACCTCCCACCGGCAGCGGTAGACGCCGATGGCGATCATGGCGCAGACCGAAGCGGCCGAGAGCAGGGCGATCTGGCTGCCGCCGTCGATGGCGCCGCCGCCGAAGCAGCGGATGACGACGCAGAGCAGCAGCGCGAGCACGGCCAGCGGTATGGCCGAAAGCCAGGGCGACGGGGTTTTGGTAACTTGGTTTTCCATAATTCGCGACAGTTGAACGAACGGCAAAAATACGAATAAGCGAGAGCAAAAGCAAGCTTGCTTGTTTTTGCCGAGCGGGAGTATCTTGGGCGCAAGCCAAAAATACGAACAAGCCGAGCGGAATGTCGAATTTATTTGAACATTCCCGAGGCGAAAGTATCTAAGACGAAGTCAAAAATACAAAATAAATCATGTTTCCGACACTCCGTTGCATCGTCCGTTTCTATGCGGAGGGTTTCCGCAGCATGACTGCGTTGGGGCGGACGCTGTGGATCGTCGTGCTGGTGAAGCTTTTCGTGATGTTCGCCGTGCTGAAACTCTTTTTCTTTCCCGATTTTCTGGCCGGCAAGAGCGACGGGGAGCGGGCGGCATACGTGTTGGAGGAGCTGACGGACGGGGGAGCTTGAAAGTTGAAAATTTTTCTTTCGGATGGATTATTTGCAAACAGTCGACTGGTCGCGTGCGCAGTTCGCCATGACGGCCGTCTACCACTGGTTCTTCGTGCCGCTGACGCTCGGCCTGAGCGTCCTGGCGGCCATCATGGAGACCTTGTACTACCGCACGGGCGATGTTTTCTGGCGGCGGACCACCCGCTTCTGGATGCGGCTGTTCGGCATCAATTTCGCCATCGGCGTGGCTACGGGGCTCATCCTCGAATTCGAGTTCGGCACCAACTGGTCCAACTATTCCCACTTCGTGGGCGACATTTTCGGGGCGCCGCTGGCCATCGAGGGGATCATGGCTTTCTTTCTGGAAAGCACCTTCATCGCCGTGATGTTCTTCGGGTGGGACAAGGTGAGCCGCGGCGCCCACCTCGCCGCCACGTGGCTCACGGCCGTCGGCGCCAACCTTTCGGCGCTGTGGATTCTGGTCGCCAACGCCTGGATGCAGTATCCGGTGGGGTGCAGGTTCAACCTGCAAACCGTGCGCAACGAGATGACCTCGTTCTGGGAGGTGGCTCTCTCGCCCGTGGCCGTCAACAAGTTTTTCCATGCGGTCGCTTCGTCGTTCGTGCTCGCGGCGCTTTTCGTCGTCGGTGTGAGCGCCTGGTACCTGTTGCGACGGCGCGAGGAGCGGATGGCCCGCGGGAGCATCGCCATCGCATCGTTTTTCGGTGCGGTTTTCGCCGTCGTCACGGCGGTCACGGGCGACCGGTCGGGCGCTGTGGTTGCGCGCGTGCAACCCATGAAGCTGGCTGCCATGGAAGCGCTTTACGACGGCGAAGCGGGCGCTTCGCTCACGGTCGTCGGGCTGTTGCGCCGCGACAGAGCGGACGACGACGGGCCGTTCCGGTTCCGGATCGGCATCCCGAAGCTGCTTTCGTGGATGAGTTTCCGCGATGCCGAGTCCTATGTGCCCGGCATCCGCGATCTGGTGGCGGGCAATGCGGAGCGGGGCATCCTGTCGGCCGAGGAGATGATGGCGCGCGGCCGCAAGGCGGTCGCCGAGCTGGGGCGCTATCGGGCGGCCCGCGAAGCCGGAGACCGTGCGGCGATGGCCGCCGTGGAGCGCAAGTTCGACCCGGCGGCTCCCGAGGGCGAGGAGTTTCTGCGCGAGTATTTCGCCTACTTCGGCTACGGGTATCTCGAATCACCGGCGCAGACGGTGCCCAACGTGCCGCTGCTCTTCTATTCGTTCCGCGTGATGGTCGGCGCCGGGGTCTTCTTCATCGTGCTGCTGGCTGCCGTCTGGTGGCTCAACCGGCGCGGCACGCTCGCTTCGGCGCGCTGGCTGCTGCGGCTCTGCGTGTGGATGATTCCCGTGGCCTATCTTGCGTCGCAGGCCGGGTGGGCGGTGGCCGAAGCCGGGCGTCAGCCGTGGGCCGTCCAGAACCTGATGCCGGTGGGCGTTGCGGCCTCGAAGATTCCGAGCGCGTCGGTCGGCACGACGTTTTTCCTCTTTCTGGCGCTGTTCACGGTGCTGCTCGCCGTGGAGATAAGCATTCTGCTGCGGCAGATACGACTGGGGCCTGACGGGGCGGAGATTCCCGAACCGGAGAAACTGTGACCTCTTTTTCGGCGGCTCTCGGAGCCGCGCGGGCCGCCCCCCCCCTTCCGGCGGAGGCCCGCAACCGTCCGGCTGGTGCCGGGCGTTCCCCGCGGGCTGCGGTCCGGTGTCAACCGATGGGCCGAACGCAGCATCGACAGGGGGATCGAAAGAATATAAACAACAACGATGGATACGCTGACAATCTTACAACACTACTGGTGGTTCGTGATTTCGCTCTTAGGGGCGCTGCTTGTGTTTCTGCTCTTCGTGCAGGGCGGGCAGGCGCTGCTTCCGTGTCTGGGCCGGACCGAGGAGGACCGCAGTCTGGCCGTCAACGCCCTGGGCCGCAAGTGGGAACTCACCTTCACCACGCTGGTCACTTTCGGCGGCGCTTTCTTCGCGTCGTTTCCGCTGTTCTACTCCACGTCGTTCGGCGGGGCGTTCTACGTGTGGATGGCCATTCTGCTTTGCTTCGTGCTGCAAGCCGTGGCCTACGAATACCGCCGCAAACCCGCCAACCTGCTGGGCCGCCGGACGTTCGACGTCTTTCTTACGATCAACGGCATCTTGGGCCCCTTGCTCCTGGGCACCGCCGTCTCCACGTTCTTCACGGGGGCGCCCTTTACCGTCGACCGGCTGAATCTGGCCGATGCGGCCGGGGGTGCCGGTGTCGTGATTTCGCAGTGGGCGACTCCGTGGCACGGGCTCGATGCGCTGGCCAACGGCTGGAACCTCGTGCTGGGCGCGGCGGTAACGCTGCTGGCCATGATGCTGGCCTGCCAATACTTCATCGGCAGCGTGGCGGACGACGCTTTCGTGGCCCGTGCCCGCAGGCGGATGCTGCCTTGTGCGCTGGGGTTCGCGGTCTGCTTCGCAGCTTGGCTCGTACGTCTGCTTTTCGCGACGGGGCTGGCGGCCGATCCGGCGACGGGGACGATCGTGGCGGTGCCTTATAAGTACCTCCGTAATTTTTTGGAAATGCCTTTCGTTGCGGCGTTGCTGCTGGCCGGAGTGGTAGCGGTGCTGTGGAGCATCCGGCTCGGGTGGCGCGGCAGCCGCCGGGCGGTCGGGTTCGGGGGCGGCGGCACGGTGGCGTCCGTGTTGGCGCTGCTGCTCTGTGCCGGCTGGAACCGTACGGCCTACTATCCCTCGCTGGTCGACATGCAGTCGTCGCTCACGATCGCCGGTTCGTCGTCGAGTTTATTCACCCTGCGGACCATGGCGTGGGTCTCGCTGATGATTCCTTTCGTGGCGGCCTACATCGCCTGGGCATGGCGGGCGATCGGCCGCCGGCCTCTGACCCGCGAAGAACTCGACGGAGAGGGACACCAATATTGATATTGAACGGGTCGGCCCGCCGGGCGAAGACCTGACACAGAAAAGGCGGAACCCCGTTGCTTGGGATTCCGCCTTGCTTTATGCCTTGCCGGCCCGGGAGTTACTCCTCCTGCTGACCGAAAGGATACTGGTTCTGGTGCACGTCGTCGAAACGCATGCCCTTTTCGTAGGTCTTCATGGCGCGGCGCGACATGCCCATCGACGAGAAACCGCCGTCGTGGAAGAGGTTCTGCATCGTCACCTTGCGCGTGAAGTCGGAGAAGAGCGTCAGCACGTAGTCGGCGCAGTCCTCGGCCGTGGCGTTGCCCAGGGGCGACATGTTCTCGGCGAACGACATCAGATCGCCCAGTCCGAGCACGCCGTTGCCTGCGGTGGTCGCCGTGGGCGACTGCGACACGGTGTTGATGCGCACGTGCTTCTCGCGTCCGTAGATGTAGCCGAAGCTGCGGGCGATCGATTCGAGCAGCGCCTTGGCGTCGGCCATGTCGTTGTAGCCGTAGAGCGTGCGCTGGGCGGCGATGTAGCTCAGCGCCACGATCGAGCCCCATTCGTTGATGGCGTCCTTCTTGCGCGCCACCTGGATTGCCTTGTGGAACGAGATGGCCGAGATGTCGAGCGTTTTCGAGAGGTAGTCGTAGTCGAGGTCGTCGTAGGTGCGGCCCTTGCGCACGTTGGGCGACATGCCGATGGAGTGGAGCATGAAGTCGAACTTGCCCCCGAAGTGCTCCATTGTCTTGTCGATCAGGTTCTCCAGATCCTCGACGCTGGTGGCGTCGGCCGGGATGACCACGGTGTTGCACTTCTCGGCCAGCTCGCCGATGGTGCCCATGCGGATCGATACGGCGGTATTGGTGAGTACGATTTCGGCGCCCTCCTCGACGGCACGCTCCGCCACTTTCCAGGCGATGGACTGCTCGTTCAGAGCTCCGAAAATCAGACCTTTCTTTCCTTTGAGTAATTGTGATGCCATGTTGTTTTCCGTTTAAATCGGGGGCAAAAGTAACAAAAAAATCGCAATTCCGGCGAATCGGCACCAGAACTTCACGTCGAAGCGGTGCGCCGGTCGGGCGGCGGTGCAGAAGAAGGCGCTTTCCGGAACTCGGCGGGAAAGGTGTAAGAATGACAAAAATACACTACTTTTGCAAAAAAAAATACCCATGCAGGAAATCGATCCCCGAACAACGACCCGCGCCTATGCTTTCGAGATGTGGATGCCGGCGCCCATGCCGATGGTCACCTTTTTCCGGACGCTCGACGTCTCGCGTCTGGTCCGTCTGAGCCGCCGGAATGGTCTGAAATTCAATATGCTGATGTGCTGGTGCATCGGCCGGGCGGCCGCCGGCATCAAGGAGTTTTATATGCTTCCCGTCGGCGGCAAGCTGATGCGCTACGACACGATCGCCGTCAATACCATCGTCGCCGATCGGCGGGGCGAGGTGAGTTCGTGCGACGTTCCCTTTTCGGACGATCTGCGGCGGTTCAACGACGACTATCTGCGGCTTACGCGGCAGGTGGCCGAATCGTGCGAGAACCACGACCTGACAGACAGCATGGTGATCGGCACCTCCGCTCTGGCGCAGTATGAGATCGACGGTGCGGTGGGCATGTACAGCGGTATTTTCAACAATCCGTTCATGATCTGGGGCCGATACCGGCGGCGGTTGTTCCGGACGTCGCTCACCGTCTCGTTCCAGTTCCACCATACGCAGATGGACGGCGCCCATGCGGCCCGTTTTCTCGACGCCCTCCAGCAGGAGATAAGGCAGGTGCGGGGGTAGGAGCGTCCGTTCGTCGGCCTGTGCGGTCATCCACTCCCCGAGTGCCATAATCGCCGCGACGATGCCGTCGATCTTCTGCGTCGATTTCTCCTTGTCGGGTTTGATATTGCCCGCAGGATCGGTCTTGACGAGCGTCGATTCGAGCATCCACCGCAAGACCGGATTGCCGAAGTGTTCGATCTTCCCGGTCAGCACCAGTTTCTCGAACTCCTTGGTCGGCGCCGACATCGAACCGTAACCCTGTCCGAAGGGGTTGCACTCCATTCCCTCGTTCTGCAAGTCGATGATCGTCTGCGAAGAGTTCCAACGGTCGTAAGCCGATGTCCGCAGGTCGTAATCGATGACATTGCCAGGCGTAACGGTTACATAGCCCGCTGCCACCCACTTGTCATAGTTGATATTCTCTTTGCGGACCTTTTCCAGCATCTTCTCTTCGGGAATCCAAAAGTGCGGCAGCAATTGGAAACGGTCGTTCTTGTGGAAGAACAACACGTAGGCCGTAATGTCCGACACGTTCGAGAGGTCCCCGCCCCAGCAGGCGCACCCTTTCAGATCGGCCGGCGCGGTCATCCGGCACGGCTGGTACGTACCCCCCCCCGTAAGAATTTCAATTCATCAGGTATTTTCTTACGCCCCTTCATTATTTACACTTTTCGTGTTTGTATTTTTTGTATTTACATAATTTGTATTATATTTGCGGTGGCAAATCTTAAAAACCGTATGGAAACACCGTTTATATTCGGGAAGATTGCAACCGAAAAGAACTTTACCGACCGAGAACAAGAAACTGCGCATTTGGTATCCAATTTCGGGTCGCAGATCAATACGATCATCATATCCCCGCGCCGATGGGGCAAAAGTTCGCTCGTGCATAAGGCTGCGACACTTGCCAGAAAGCAAAATAAAAATCTTCGCATCTGTACGCTCGATTTGTTCAACGTCCGTAACGAAGAGCATTTTTATGCCTTGCTCGCACAAACCGTCATCGAAGCGACCTCCTCACGCTGGGAAGAAGCGGTCGGGAATACAAAAAAGTTCTTCTCGCGAATTGTCCCCAAATTGGTGATCGGGAACGACCCTTCGAATGAAGTATCGCTGGATTTCGACTGGGAAGAGGTCAAACGGAATCCCGATGAGATCCTCGATCTCGCTGAAAAAATCGCCGAGGATAAGGGTCTGAAAATCGTGATTTGCATCGACGAGTTTCAAAATATTGCGGAGTTCGACGAACCCGATTATTTTCAGAAACGTCTGCGGGCGCATTGGCAACGACACCAACATGTCGCCTATTGCCTGTATGGCAGCAAGAGGCATATGATGTTGGAGGTATTTACCGACTCGTCCAAACCGTTCTACAAATTCGGCGATCTGATATTCCTGAATAAAATCGAAACACCGTATCTGATCGATTTTATCCGAGAGCGGTTTACGGCCACGGGGAAGGCGATCGATGAGGCTGCATGTCGATCGATTATCGAATTGACGGACAATCATCCGTACTATGTTCAGCAGTTGGCGCAACTTTCGTGGCTGAGAACGGCGCGGAGATGCACCGAAGGAATTGTCCGGGAAGCGCATTCGTCACTGGTCGAACAGTTGAGCCTGCTGTTCGTGACGATTACCGAGACGCTGACGACTCAACAACTCAACTATCTGAAGGCTTTGATAGCAGGAGAAAGGGCCATTACTTCTACGGAAGTAATGTATCGATATCGCATCAGTTCGCCTACTGCGGCAGTCCGTTCTCGCAAGACGCTTATCGAGAAAGACATTCTCGACAATAAGGCCGGAGTCGTGTCGTTTCAAGACCCGATTTACGCCTATTGGCTCAAGCATAGTTATTTTGCTGGGTAGGATCGTTCGATCGTTTTAAGGTGCGGTTTCGGTCGCACCTTTTCATTCCCATATATTTCCCATCCTTCCGAATTCTGCACACGCGTACAGAAGGCTTGGGGCGCGATTGCTTTTCGCAGGGTCTGGAGGATTTTCACCCCTCCCCGTCTTCGGGCGGGAGTGTACCTCGATCATAAGCTTCGGACGAAGATGTTACATCAGGATCGGAGGAAGACGCAGTCAGACTCGACCGATTCTGTTACAACCTTTATTCTGTCCAAAGAATAGATTGCCATCCCAAAGTTCTCATTTTCAATTCAATAATCAAAATCAATCGAGCTGTATTTTACAGTTCGATTTTTTTGTTTGTCCGATATAATCAAATTCGTTGTGCCTGTCGGCTTTCGGGGCAATGTAGCGACCGGCTCCGATACACCTTACAAAATCTTTTCCGCACAATCTCCACCCCTGCGGGTCGTATTGCGCGGAAAAGATTTTGCCGGTGTTGCCGGTCGCACGTGCTCGCCCCGAAGCCGACCGTTCACTGTCGCAGTGCGTGGTCGGGAGATTGTTTAATCAAAACATGTACGACCATGAAAACTCGAAAATTCGAGATTGCGGTGGCGGGCTATTCCGACTACCGCTTCAAGACGCTGGCCCGGGACGAAGTGGAGGCTGTCGTCAAGATCAAATGCTTTCTGCGAAAACCGAATGCGGAGTGTACGATTCTGCGTCTTTTGTCGAACAACCACCTGCGGGAAAACGAATCCTGCCGCGGGCAGGTGGCTGCGCGATGATGAAGTGGATCGACCAAATGCTGTTCGATGACTTGTGCTGGCGGACAATACGGACGAAATAGTTGCAGCGGCTTCGTAACGAATAAGGCGGGATATCGAACTATCGGTTCATTGCAAACGCCGAATCTCGTTCTATAATCCGGATTCGCAGGCCCGGTTTTTGTCATTCGCTGCGATAAACGAATGCCATGCCGTCCGATCCGAAAATACTGAAAATCTTCCGTCCTGAGACCGACTCTCCGGCCCGGACCCTTTGGCCGAAAGCCCGGTCCATGCCGGGTTTCCCTCGCCGGCCGAAGATTTTCTCGAAGGGTCGCTCGACCTGAACGGTCTGGTCATCAAACATCCCGAAGCCACGTTCTTCGCCCGTGTCGAGGGCGATTCGATGATGGGCGAAGGGATCGTCGAGGGCGACATCCTCGTCGTAGACAAAGCCGCCGAACCTTATGACGGCTGTCTGGCTGTCGCCTATATCGACGGGGAGTTTACGCTCAAGCGCGTGCGCATCGAACCCGGTCGCATCCGGCTCGTTCCGGCCAATCCGAATTACCCCGCCATCGAGATCGGCCCCGACGAGGAGTTTTCGGTCTGGGGCGTCGTGCGCTGGGTCCTCAAACAGGTCTGAGAATGTACGGGCTGTGTGACTGCAACAACTTCTACGCCTCGTGCGAGCGGGTGTTCGACCCCTCGCTCGAAGGCCGCCCGGTCGTCGTGCTGTCGAACAACGACGGCTGCGTCATCGCCCGCTCGAACGAAGCCAAACGGCTCGGGATAAAGATGGGGCAGCCCTACATCGTATTCAAACATACGGACATCGAACGCGAGCACCTGCATATCGTGTCATTGCGCATCGACGCGGCGGGGCGCAAAATTCGGGATTTGCACGAAAGAGAACGTTCGATGGCCATTCTGCGCGCCCTGGAGCAGAAGTACGGCCTGCACCCCGCCGTGTCGGGACGAGAGCAGGACGCGGCGACCGAACTGCGGAAAGTCGAATACAAGGCGCAATGTCTTATCTCCCGTGTCAACAATTTTTTGGGGGAACGACTGGACGGCAGAACCGCACTGCTATCCCTCTCTGGTAGGAGAAACGGGAAGCGACGATATGGCGAACATATTTATTACCTGTACGGATAATACGAAATCCCGGCTCGCCTTGTGGAAAATACTTAAACAAGCTCGCGAAATGAGCCTTTACGACCGGCAGAAGCCCCTCTACTGGATGGATTTCGGGAACGGTCAGACATTCGGTCAAGTACTGCTGGGAACGATCTCCCGAAAGATCAAACAACCGCACTCCGAAAAATACGAACCGGTTGCCGCGCTTCCGGTCATTACCGAATACACCGACCATGCTCGGGTGAAAGCCGAAGATTCGGGACCGAGCTGCTCGTTGGCCGAAGCACTGGAAAAACAAGACCTTTTCATCAATTCGACATTGGCACAGCTGGGCTGCAACATACTTTGGAAAATGTTCCGGAACGGCATGATCGAACACCGAGGTGCATATTTGAATCTTGATACTCTAAAAGTCAATCCGGTTTTGGTATAAGGATTCCATTATGAACCTTATAACGATAAAATGTAATCGGATGTATCGGCCTTTGTACAAAAAATATTATTTTTGTATAAATTCGATTCTTGTAGGAAATGATGAAATATCTTTATCTCGTAATATTACTATGTCTCTTTTATGGGTGCAATACGGCTTCGGAGATGGCGCTGAATCAGGCCGAAGTTCTGATGCAGGAAAAGCCTGATAGCTCATTAAATATTCTGGAGCAGATCGATCCCGACAATTTATCGCGTAGGAAAGACAAGGCAAAATACGCTCTGCTTTATTCACAGGCTCTCGATAAAAACTATTTTGACAAGACGAACGATTCCTTGATTCTCGTAGCAATCAACTATTATCAAGAGCATGGAACCGAGAGGGAAAAGATGCTTGCATATTACTATCTCGGCCGGGTGCAATATAATGCCCACGCCTACCAAAATGCCATTATTTCATTTCTGCAAGCCGAAGAATATGCTCTTCATGCAGGAGATTATCTTTATTGCGGTCTGATATATCGGAATATTTCCGATATATATAATGATACATACAACACCGCGGAAGAGTTGAAATATGCACAAAAAGCCTACGATTGTTTTTGCCAGGCAGACGCATCATTGCATAAAGATTATGCTTTATTGGCATTGGGAATCGCATATGGCAACGCATCCGATAGAACTAAAGAAAAAGAACTTTTGGAACAAACCATCGTTTTAGCTCAGGAGCGATGTGATACTGCGTTGTGGGGAGCATGCCTGAGTAGCTATGCCTTATGTCATGAAATCATACGAGATTATCGAAAAGCTAAAGAGTCCATATTGGCGATAAAAAACAGGTTAATGTTGCCGATAGATCATTCGGATTGGTCTACTCTCGCACATTGCTATGTTCAAGAGAATAAGACGGACAGCGTGGACTTCTGTTTGAATGAAGCATGGCATTCGGCCGCCACGTCGGCTGACAGCGCTAAGATTTCGCTTCGGATATATTGGATCGAGAAAATACGCAATAATCCGCAAAAAGCACTCAACGCATTGGAATATTGCAATGATTTTCAGATTACAGTATCTCGGCAAATGCTCCAGCAATCAGTAATTACTACTCAGCGAGACCATTTCCGCAGCCGAGCCGATGCCGCTACGTATAAGTTGAAAGCGAACCATCGCTTGGGAATCATTGTTATCCTATCTATCTGTCTTTTTGCAGGAGCAGTAATTTTTTGGCTGTACAGACGCATTCAACGGAAGAATACAGAAATAGAACGATATATGAATATCGCGAGCGATATTCAAGATGTATTGCAGAGCAAGAACACCGAGATGTCTCACTTGGTCACACAGCTTTTCCATGAAAAGTTTGAGCTTATAGACAGCTTGGGCTGCACCTATTACGAGCGTCGGGATACTCCGAACGAGCAAATCGCGATTTATAATGAGGTCAAACGGGCGATTCAGAATTTAGGCACCGACAAACAGACGAAGAGCGAATTGGAACGGATTGTGAATCTTTGCAACGAGGACATTTTGAAGAAAATCCGAGCGCAGATACCGGAGATAAAAATGGCGGACTACGACTTGTTCTGTTATCTTTGTGCCGGGTTTTCATACCGCGCCATCAGCATTTTCATGCAGACAAAAATAGATAACATCTATAATCGAAAATCCCGTCTGAAGATGCTGATCGGCAATTCCGCAGCTGCATCCAAGGTGCTATTTCTGCGAAATATTAGATAAATTTCTGATATTCAGCACACCTATCAAAATACCCCCCCCCGCAAAAGGGAAGGCATTTAATAATCAACACGTTACGCATGTGATAGAAAATCGGCATCTATCGCGTGTGTAATTTGTTTATTTTCAAAACTTTAAGACTGCGTGATGATAGAATTTTTTAGCTCATTTTTTAGTCTTTATACTCTATTGTCTCGTAATTTTGTATAGTAAATTAATGCCACGCTTATGAAAAAATTTATTCTCGCAATTTGTCTGATAATGGGCATTGCAACTTCTCAAACTATTCAGGGGGATGAAAAACGTGTCGATAAAGAAGTCATACTTCATGACAAATCAAAAGTGCGCCAACCTCGTAGCGTGGTGTTGTTACCTGCCTGTTGGTACCATGGTTTCAGCAACTCGGTCGTGGTCGAATTTCCCGATGATAACATTTCATTTACCGCCATGGTCGTCAACACCTCGACCGGCGAGCAATGGTTTGAGATGGGGAATGGCTATGTGGAGATAACTATTTCGGATGCCCCCGGTGATTATCTCATAGAGATAGAAACGGATTCCGACAGATCTTTTTATGGCAATTTCACATTATAGAAGTGTATTCAACTATGGCTTTGCCAGCCGTAGCAAATAAAAAAGCCTTCCCACGAGGAAGCAAAACCGAGCCTGAGAACTCGCATGTCCAACCAAATCGCAGAAAGGCATCGCAAAGGTAGTAAATCTTTTCAGAATCGCAGTGCGACAATGAAAACGGCGGTCTCGGAGCATCCGTCGAAGAGCAAAAGTCCGACCGAATTTTCAAAATTGAAAAAACTAAAAATTACAATCATGAAATCCATGAAGAATTTCGCTGCACAGCAGCTCTCGAAAAAGGAAATGAACAACGTGAAAGGCGGAGCACAATTCGATTGCACCGTTAGCGTCGATGGCGAAATCATTTCCTCGGGCGCTGCATTGGGCAATTCGAAAAGAGAGGTCGCCGAGCAGCTGTTGAGTCAATATCGACAGGTTTATTATGAGGATGAGCGCATCGAAGTTCGGTGCAGATAAATATAACCCACCGAAGAAAAGCCAAGAGCTTTTCTTCGGTTATTCTTCGAAACCAATCTCGCACATGCGTAACCTTATAATCATATGTCTGCTATGCATACCGTTAAGGATGCAGGGACAGGAGGACGAAGGAACGGTAATTATTCGCAATTCGCTGGATTTGACATACTTGTCGATTGCGATCGATAATCCGTTTGTTACGGACACAGTCAACTGCATTGTCGACTATGCAGTACGTTATGTGCCTGATACGCTTGATATGAATTCCACGTATAAGGATGTATATCAGCTCGAAATAGGCCGCCGATATTCCCGTTTCTATGGTAGAATCGAATACTTGTCCGATTCCATTTCCTCGGTCTGGAAACGTTACGGTCGTCCGAACGATTATGCGGAACAGCGTTGTGTTTTACGACAATATCACCCGTTATATTGGGAGATCGTCGAAGATCGGGAAAATGCCGCATTTACTACTTTATATCGGTATCCCTCAGGGCCGCCGGTAGTATTTTATGCTTATAAGGTCGACAAAGAACGACTGCAATGGACATTGACACACCACGTACGGGATATATGCGGTTATCGATGTTTTCGGGCTTTTGCCTCGTTTGGCGGCAGGAAGTGGATTGCCTGGTTCGCCCCCGAGCTGCCGTTGAATAGTGCCGTATGGAAACTTTGGGGGCTGCCCGGGCTTGTGCTTGCATTCGAAGATACGCAAGGACACTACAAATTCGAATGCACGGCCATCCGTACTTGCAACCAACCGATGGTCGAATATAAAAGGCCCAGGCGTCGATTGTCCCGCAAGGATTGGATGTGTTTGATCGAGCTTATACATGCCGATCCCCTCAATTCGTTGGAAAAAGGGAATACGGTTTATTACAAACCGACGTTGGCAGAGCCGGCCGAACAGCTTACTTCATGGACGATTCCCTACAATCCGATCGAGTTGGAGTAGCGGGATTTCAGAATCGGATCGGGGCCTTAGCCAGTAGGTCGGTCAATTTGAGGGTGAAACCAAGAAAGATGTAGAGCAATACATCAAGTCTTTGTATGGTTCCGGTTATTGCAACTAGTAACAACCGGTTCAGCCCCTTAAATAAAGGGGCTGAACTTAAAAACCGAGATTATGAAAAAAAATAGCACACTCTTTTTCTCTTTGTTATTCAGTGCTATCAGCTGTTATGCCCAAGTTCGCGTCACGGCCGTCAGTCAACAGTTTCAGACCTTGCCGGCGCATCTGCCAGCAGCAGATACGCTTGATAGTCCCCACTGCATGGTTTATTACCGTTATTTCTACCCAGTGGACAACTTCAACGGTGGGTTTTCCGAAGCCGAGGACCGGCTGACACTTCAGATCGGTCGTACGGTGTGCAAGACTTTCTCGCACGACTTGCATCTGTGGGACCGCAATCTCACTTACGGCGAAAGAAACAAGTTCCGCTTCCGCACTAATATGGTTGACTATGAAATATTTCGTAATTATCCGACAGGACGAATGACAGTACAGCACCGTATTCCATATTCGCGGATTCTGCAAGGCTCTACGCAAGTTGTCGAATACAGCGAACCCGTGCCGCAGATCGAATGGACGATTTCCGGGCAGACCGATTCTGTCGGCGGTTATCGTTGTATCCGTGCCGACGGACGGTTCGGAGGCCGCGATTGGCGTGTGTGGTTCGCACCCGATCTGCCTTTCGCTGTTGGTCCTTGGAAACTGGGCGGCCTGCCAGGTCTGATTCTTCGGGTCGAGGATGCCTCGGGCGACTATCGCTTCGAGTTCGACGGTATCAGCACCGAGGCGGAACCTATTGTTTGCTACGACTGGCGCCCGGTGAAGATGTCGAAAGCCAAATGGCAGAAAATCGAGCGCCGGATGTACGAGCATCCGATGGATTATTTCTCCAAAAACGGGGAGATCAAAGTACTGGACATGAAAACGCACCAGCCACTCGATGGCGAATGGAAAGTGCGTTATAATCCTCTCGAACTGGAATAATTAAAGAAATATCGCCATGCGCCGTTTGCTCTTATTGTTGTTTGTCTTGTCGTCGTGCGCCTCCGTTGCCTCGGCTCAGATTACCGTTTCGGGTACGGTCCGCAGTGCCGACAGCGGCCGGGCTGTGGAGAGCGTGAACGTCATGTTGCTGGATGCAGGGCGGCGCATCATGTACGGTTATGCGATTACGTCGGACAAGGGGGGTTATTCGATTCCGTGCAGCGCCAAGGTCGATTCGTTGGTCGTGGCCGTCACGGGGTTCAACATCGCGGCACAATCCCGGCTCATCGTCGCACGGACGCAGACGGTCGACTTTTCCGTGACGTTTTCCGAATTGAAAATTCGTGAGGTCACGGTCAAGGCGCAGTCCGTCGAACGGCATTCGGATACGTTGAGTTACAACGTCGCTTCGTTCGCCAACGTTACCGACCGCTCCATCGGCGACGTGCTGAAGAAGATGCCCGGCATCGAGGTGGCCAAGTCGGGCGAAATCAAGTACAACGGCAAATCGATCAACAAGTTCTACGTCGAGAACATGGACATGCTCGGCGGCCGCTACGGCATCGCCACCAACAACATACAGGCCAAGGACATCGCCCGGGTCGAGGTCTTCGAGAACCACCAGCCCATCCGGGCGTTGAAGAAGCTCGTCAGTTCCGACCGTGCAGCCATCAACCTGCGGTTGAAGGATTCGGCCAAAGGCACCTGGAACGGTACGCTCCAACTCGGCGCCGGATACAAGCCATGGATGTGGAATGCCGAGGCTACTGCCATGTATTTCGGGCGTAAATTTCAGACGCTCGATACCTACAAAACCAATAACTCGGGCGACGACGTCGGCCGCGAGTTGCAATCGTTCTTCGATGGTTCGGATGCCGCGGCATCCTTGCTTGGCGTGCACAAACCTACACAGCCGGCTTTGGAGAAAGAGCGCTATCTCGACAATCAGGTGCACTGCGTCTCGGCCAACGCCATCGTCAAGCTCAAAAAGGAGTTGGAGTTGACGGCCAATGCCTCTTATCTGCACGACTTGCAAAATGCTCGGGGAGGTTCGGTTACAACTTATTTCCTGCCCGATGCTCCTCCGCTCGTCGTCACGGAGCAGACACTCGCCGCACACCGCATCGACCGCACGGAGGTCGACTTTCTGCTGCGCTCCAATACCGACATGCGTTATCTGCTTGAAAAGATTACTTTCGAGGGCGAGTGGAACCGCGATTGCGGCCGGGTACTCAGCGACGACGAGCAGGTAGACCAGCGCTTCCGGTTGCCGCGCATAACCCTGAGGAACCGTTTCTCGGCCATCCGGCGCATAGGGAAAACGTCGCTCAGTTTCAGCAGCGACACCGATTTCGGGTCGCAGCCCTCTTCGTTGCGCGTCGCGCCCATGCTCTATCCCGAAGTGTTCGATTCTCCGGTCGGTTATCCCGATGCCTTGCAAAGGCTCGACAGCCGCCGGTTCCGCACCCGCAACTCCGCCTATACGTCATATACCGTCCGGCGGTGGAGTTTCTTTCTGAGCGCCGGCTTCAATGCGCAGCTTGAACGCATGGATTCGGAGCTCTCGCCTAAGAATGCCGACAGGCGGACGCTTCCCGCAGCGGACAGCATGCGCAACGACATCCGGTGGCGCAAGCTCGACGTGCTTGTGGGGCCCTCTGTCACTTACCGTGTCGGCGACAAATTCTCGGCCACGCTCTCCGTGCCGCTCGATTTCATGAGCCTGCGCTCCGAGGACAAGATAAGGGAGACAGTCGTTCGGAGCAATCGGCTGTTCGCAGCACCGTCGTTCTCGCTCCAAGCTACCGTCACATACAACCTCAAATTCTCGGCCCGAGCTTCATACAACGAGTTGGTGGGTGGTCTGTACGATACCTACGGCGGTTATATCATGACCGACTACCGCATGATAGCCAGCAGACAGGGCGACGTCTCACGTAACCGGAGGCAGAACTACACCGCCTCGCTCTCTTACGGCAATGCCATCCGTGCCTTGTTCGGGTCGGTTGACGTCAGCTACTACCGTTCGAGACGCAATCTGATGTACGGTACCACCTACGAGGGTTCGTTGAGCCGCATCGAAGCTGTGGCGATGGACAACCGTTCGGAGGGCTACAACCTTGCCGCCAAGGTCAGCAAACGCTTCGACGGCATCGCCACCACGGTCAACCTTTCGGGCGGCTTCTCGCAGTCGTGGAACGAAGTGCTGCGGCAGGGAGAACTGCTGCTGACACGCTACGACCGTGCTACGGCAGGATTGTCGTTCAACACGCGCTTCACGCAGGCCGTGCGGTTCGATTACGGAGGCGAATACTCGCGCAGCGAGAGCAGGGCGGGCAGTGAGAAGCTGCGCCCCATCGATATGCTGCGGCAGCATGCAGCGCTCGATTTCATCATCCGCAAGAAATTCATCTGCCGTATCGGCGGCGAACACTTTTACAACGCAGCCATCGGAGGTCGGGACCGCAACATGTTCTTCCTCGATGCGTCGCTCTCCTACAAGAGCAAACGCGTGGAATACATGCTCGAAGGCCGCAACCTTTTAGACACCGGAACGTTCCGTTCGATCTCGCAAAGCGACATCACCGACTATGTCTACTCCTATAAACTCCGGCCGGCTTCAGTCATGTTCAAAATTAAGTTCAGCCTGAAATGATACTCCCTCATGAAGAATCCTGTACCTCGATTGCTTTATCGCCTATTCCATAGAGCGGGAATCAGAATAAGCCTCTTGAAAATAGAGGATGCTTATTCCCATCATCCGTTGCCGCATAGTCTGCGTTCGTTGAGCGACACGCTCGACGCACTGCATGTGCCCAACATGGTGTGCCGTCTGGAGTTCGGACAGCTTTTCGAGGTCGAGGGACCGTTCATTGCAGTTGCCGGTAACGGAGAATATCCGTTTTACCTCGTCGAAAAGCTGAATAAGGAGCAGCAGACCATTATGCTGTGTGCTGCATCCGGGAAGTCTGCTATCTTGACTTTCGAGCAGTTCAGAGCGGTATGGGAAGGAACGGTGCTGTTGGCCGAAAAGGGCGAAGAGACGAAAGAGGAATCGCTCCCCATATATTGTATCAAACAAGCCTTAGCCTTTGTTGAACGAACCTCCGGCTATTGGCTGGCCGGATTGTTCGTTTTGTTGCTCGTCATCGGAATGTTGCATGCCCTCGAATTTTCGGATCTGCGGTATGTTGTAAAAATCATCGGCTTCGCAGTTTCGCTGGCAGCCGTATTCAAGGCTTCTTTCGATCCGCATCTCGCACAGCGTTTCTGCCGGCTTGGCAAACATTCCGACTGCAACGAGGTTTTCCGCTCGGCCGGGGCGAAGATTTTCGGCTGGGTATCGCTTGGAGAGTTGTCGTTGGTCTATTTTACCGTATCGCTTATTTGGGGGCTCTTCATAGCCCGAGAACCGGACGGTGTTTTTCCGTGGCTCGATATGCTGGCTTTGTTCTTTGTCGGCTACTCGTTTGTGTGGCAGATTTATCATCGCAAATGGTGTCCGCTGTGTCTGGCGATAGATGCGGTATTGGTTGTCGATTTCATATCGGAAATCGCAATAACGCACGAATTGCGTTCAGGTTCGTTCTGTCCCGACTGGCTGACTTTCGGGTTGGCGTTTGCAATCGGAGTATTGTCCTTGCGTTGGCTTGTCGTATTACTGGAACGAGTACAGGAGGTCGAATCGCTGCGTTATAAACATGAACGACTGCTCGGTTCGCCCGAGACGTTCTGGCATTTGCTCGCACAACAACCCATAACTGCCGTTGAAAGTCGGACAGTTATGCCGATAAGCAATGGTGCGGACGCCGAACACACGTTGACCGTCGTAATGAACCCGTCGTGCCCCAAATGCGCAAAAGCACATCGGGCTCTGAGTGAATTGGGAGGCTACCGAGTCGGGCTGATTTTCGTCGTCAACGATGGCGACAAACATTCCCACGATGCTGCGTTACGGTTGATTTCGGCCAGCCTTGAACGAGGATGGGAAGAGACGGAACGGATGATCGCCGAATGGTACGAGTATCACGAATTACCGGCCAAAGCGTCGATTCATCCCGATGCGGAGGAGATACTGAACAAGCATGTGAAATACTGCCGAGCGACCGGTATTTCGGGGACACCGACGATTCTTGTCGATGACCGTCGACTGCCCGATTTATACGATGCAACGGACTTGAAATACCTATTGTAGCGGATACGGGTTATCCGATTGTTGTTCGCTGCGGCTTTGCCGGCCGTGGCAAATAAAAAAGCCTTCCCACGAGGAAGCAAAACCGAGCCTGAGAACTCGCATGTCCAACCAAGTCGCAGAAAGACATCGCAAAAATAGTAAATCTTTTCAGAATCGCAGTCGCGATAATGAAAACGGCGGTCCCGGAGCATCCGTCGACAAGCAAAAGTCCGAACAAAATTAAAAACCGAAAACAAACAAAAAATCTACAACTATGAAATCGATGAAGAATTTCGCTGCACAGCAGCTCTCGAAAAAGGAAATGAACAACGTGAAAGGCGGTGATGGCGGTTTCGATAACTGCGGTACACTTTATCACTGCACGTGGAATGGCGGTGAAAGTTACGCATGTTCGAAACAACGCCACGAACTCGAAACTTTGCGAGAAAGCGGAGCTGATTGCAGGGCTATTTAAGCATACTGGTTGCCTGCCGCCCTTAAAGGGCGGCAGGTTTATAGCAAGAGTCGAAGTTCAAATTACATGACAATGCGCCGGTTTATCTCATTTTGTTCTTACATTCTTTTGTGTTTTTTATTTCTTCCGACCGTTTCGGCACAGCCGGGTGAAAGTTTCGAAGCGATGCTTTCGCGCGGCATCGGGTTCCGGTTCGTTCCCCGGTTGGACGAGCTTTCTTGTTCGTGGTGGTCCGGTGCCGAATTGCATGCTGTCGACACGACCTGTTTAGAGGTCGTATACAATCTGAAATACCGGAAACAGCGCGGTGAGGGCAGCTACCATGAAATGCTGGTCGTACTGCAAGTCGGAGTAACCCAGCAAAAGTATTACAGCATGATTCGGCAGTTCACCGACGACATACAGCGGGATGTCGCCGGTCAGAGCAAGGATTTGGCGGCTGCGCCAGGCGTCGGGTACCAGCATCAGTATACCGACGAAGAACTGCGCATCAAGGCGGCAGCAGGCAAGGACTGGCTCAACAGCGAAATATGGACCGACATTCCGACTCGAACGGTGACCGAAAGAACCCATGATTACAAGAAAAAGGACCTCAGTGTCGAATACATCGAAGAGTTGCCCGTATTCGAATGGAATCTCTCGGAGCAGGCCGATACGATAGGTGGTTTGGTCTGCACTCCGGCTACGACGCAGTTCCGCGGTCGGAAGTGGATGGTCTGGTTCACTCCCGAGATTCCGGTCGGGGCCGGGCCGTGGAAATTCAACGGATTGCCCGGACTGATTCTCAAAGCCCAGGACAGCGAACAGGATTTCGTGTGGGAGTGTCGGCATATCGAACAAAAGGCTGTTCCGATAGTCTATTATAAAGTCGAAAGACAGGTGCTGACCCGTCCGCGCTGGCGGCGGTATATGCGACAGATTCACGAAGCGCCGCTCACGATGCTCGGCGAAGGCGGCAATTACGGATTCGTCCATGGCGACCGGCGTATCGGAGAAGACGACAATTGGACGATTCCTTATAATCCCATTGAATTAGAATAAAATCGAATGGATACGGGTTGTCCGACTATTATTCGCTGCGGCTTTGCCGGCAGTGGCAAATAAAAAAGCCTTCCCACGAGGAAGCAAAACCGAGCCTGAGAACTCGCATGTCCAACCAAGTCGCAGAAAGGCATCGCAAAGGTAGCAAATCTTTTCAGAATCGCAGAAGCGACGATGAAAACGGCGGTTCCGGAGCATCCGTCGAGAAGCAAAAGTCCCGACCGAATATAAAAATGAAACCTAACAAAAAACCACAACTATGAAAGCTATGAAGAACTTCGCTGCACAGCAGCTGACCAAAAAACAGATGAACGAAGTGAAAGGCGGAGCAAAGGTCAGTTGCGATTTGATGATTGGCGAAGATATTTACAATCTCGGAGAGATTGAATCGTCTGATTATCGAGAGGTTCAACAGCGACTTCAAGAGGAATACGGTGACATCGGCATCATTGAATGTCAACCTTGGCTATTGTAACATTTATCTATAATTCACAACCCTTAACAGGGTTGTGAATTATTCGAAAAATAAAACTACCCCATGAAATTTTTGTTGCTATTTCTTGATTTCGTCCTCTGTTGTGTTGTCTGCCAGGCTCAAAAGCCGATTCCATCACGGCTCGATCCGCGAAATTATCCCAACGGCGTGGCGATGATTCATGATTCGGAGCTGGTGACATTCGGCTCCGACATTTCGGCATACGACACGTTGGACACAGCTTGTTACATGGCAACATATGATTTTACCTATCCGTCCAATGTCCGTTTTTCCGATCCTCCGCTGACCGACCGCATGATACTGGAAATCGGCAATCGGAAAACAGCCTTCTACAGCTTGGACCTTTTCAAGGACGACTCATTGTACACGTACCGCTGGAGACAATCGGGGAGGGCCGGTAATTTCAACTCCAACCATGTCCGGTTTTTTGTCTACGGAGATCGGCAGTCGCAGGAATTGGAGGTACAGCAGCGTATGCCGATGCAATCGGGACGTGTGGTCACAATCCCGAGAGAGGCCATCCCGCAATGGACGATCGACACACTCGCATGCGAAATGCTGGGTTATCGATGCTTGCGGGCTACGACGCATTACGGCGGGCGAGACTGGACAGTCTGGTTTACGCTGGAGATACCGTTCTCGGTCGGCCCGTGGAAATTGTGGGGGCTTCCCGGCTTGGTTCTGAGAGCCGAAGAGGTGCAGGGGATGTTCTCTTTTATCTGTACCTCCGTGATGGTTGCTGAGCGGCCGATTCGGCGCTATCGATGGCGCAGCGGCAAGCCGATCGACCACAACGCGTGGCTGAAACTTGAGGAGCGGATGCACCGTTCTCCCTACGCAATGTTCGGACAAGATACGCAGATTGTCAGCATAGGCAATTCTCCCGGATTCATGGACGAAAATTGGGAGGTCCCTTACTACCCGCTCGAACTGGAATGATGCGTGTTGTCCCACGTTATTCGCTGCGGCTCTGCCTGCCGCAGTAAATAAAAAGCCTTCCCACGAGGAAGCCGAACCGAGCCTGAGAACTCGCATGTCCAACCAAGTCGCAGAAAGGCATCGCAAAGGTAGCAAATCTTTTCAGAATCGCGAAAGCGGCAATGAAGACGGCGGTTCCGGAACATCCGTCGAGAAGCAAAAGTCCCGACCGAATATAAAAATGAAACCTAACAAAAAACCACAACTATGAAAGCTATGAAGAACTTTGCTGCACAGCAGCTCTCGAAAAAGGAAATGAACGACGTGAAAGGCGGACGAGTATATTGTGTTGTACACGATTCGGAAGGTCGTTTCATAATGGATGGGTATGCTCCCGAGGGAATGGATGCCAAACAAGCTGATCAAATGTTATGGGATCTTTACCGAGAAATGGATTTTTATGCTTTTTGTGCGTAAATCAGAAATCTGAGATGGAGCCTGTTTTACAGGCTCCATTAAAACTTAAAAAATATTCGAATGCGGACTATCGTTTTTTTATTGTTGCTTCATATTACTCCCGTATTTCCGCAAGGAATAGCCCGTATTCCGATTTCACATGCGGATCGCTTTGTTTACTCTCGTATTTTACCCGATTGCCGAATAATAGATACGGCCTATATAAACGTAGCTTATGAATATCTGTTCATGACAGATACGATAAAAAAACAAAGATGGCGAGATATTGTTATTTTACAGGTTGGGAGAAGTTATGCTAAATATTTTAGTGGGCGCGGATATGTTATTGATTCCTTAAATAGTACAAAAACCGTATTGCCGCATAGCAAACTGGATTTCGCACAACTTTGGTTTTCTTTTAACCATTCAAACGATGAGAGCGCATATTATACATCAAAGACCGATATTTTATGGAATGGCCAACAACATGTATTCACGGTTTGGCAACCAGAGCCTACGTCTTATCATGCCGGCCAAGGATATGTATATCAAGATTTGATTTCCGATTTGAAATGGGAATTATGTAATAGCGAGCATACGGAACCCATCTTAGGTTATAATTGTATCAAAGCTACGACCGTATTTCGAGGACGGACATATATCGCCTGGTTTACACCGGATATTCCAGTGCATATTGGGCCATGGAAATTCGTGGGATTGCCAGGTCTAATTCTGCGGGTTGAAACTGAGGATCGTCAATTTTATTGGGGATGTCGAATGATCAGTTCCCAACCGATCCCGATCGTTGAATTTTTTTACGATTACAAAACCACGACAAGACAACAACATATGAAATTCGAGCGCCGTATTCATAAGACGCCTCAGATCCTATTTGAAATGAATGGTATGGAAGTTCGTTTATTTGATCGGCAACGACTATATTCTCCGGAAGAAATCGAGTGGACGATTCCTTATAATCCCATTGAATTAGAATGAAATCGAATGGATCCGGGTTATCCGACTATTATTCGCTGCGGCTTTGCCGGCCGTGGCAAATAAAAAAGCCTTCCCACGAGGAAGCAAAACCGAGCCTGAGAACTCGCATGTCCAACCAAATCGCAGAAAGGCATCGCAAAGGTAGCAAATCTTTTCAGAATCGCAGTCGCGATAATGAAAACGGCGGTTACGGAGCATCCGTCGACAAGCAAAAGCCCGAACAAAATTAAAAACCGAAAACAAAAATTACGACTATGAAATCGATGAAAGATTTTGTTGTACAGCAGCTCTCGAAAAAGGAAATGAACGACGTGAAAGGCGGGCGTTTGTGCGGTCCTTTCCAATATGAATTCTCCTGTACATTTCATCTTCATGGTGGAGGAAGTGTCCCCGGACGAGTTTGTGCCTCCGATGGATTTTCCGCAGTGATTAAAGGAGGTTTGGAGATCGAAAAAAGTTTAGGTGGCGGTGCTATTGCTAATCAAACATGCCTTTGACAGATTTACTATATTTTGACATGGAGCTATTGCTCCATGTCAAAATATTCACGAACTCTAAGATATGAAAAAATTCTTTTTTATTTTCGGAATGTTTTTGGCTGCATCGTGCCATTCAGGTGATATCAACGTAGATATTGCATTGGATTCGGACATATACGAGGAGAACGACCGGATATATCTTTTCGTACAATACGGAAATCAATTGGCATTGATCGATTCTTGCCGAATCACAGACGGCCGAGCCCTTTTTCGGGGAAAGATTCCACAAAAAGAAGTGCTTGCCGAGATTATGATTCCGAATAAGGCAAGCCATATTTTACTGGTAGCCGAGGGCGAAAATATAAAGTTGCGTGTCAATAAACAAACGCGTTCTTTTTTTCCGATGTGCGAGGGTTCTTACGCAACGAAACGTATAGCGGAAATCGCCCGGCGATACCGGGAAATCGGTTATAGTAAACTGGACTCCCTGAAACGGTTGCATGACGAGCTTCCGGCCGATCATCCCGATTGCGAATCTCTCGCACGAACGATCCGCACCCACGAACGGGAATTGTCCGACCTGGTTTGCGATGCGCTGACCAACGACCGAAGCGTATTATTGGCCATTACGGCAAAAATGTGGTTTTGCGACTCGAATCCGGCGATTCCCGACGACAGCATGGCGCGGATCGTCGCCGGCATTTGTCAGCGATTTCCTGATGATCCGAATCTCGCTTCCATCGATCCCGAACGTCGGGCATCGCCGCCGACGTCGGAGAGTATGAAGGCTTTCAATCTGAAAGCGCAGTTGACCGGGCGTCCGTTGCCTTATCCGGATATGAAAGCGACGAAACAGCCCGAATCCATAGACTATGATGCTTATCCTGCTTACGGGATAGGCGACATCGTACAACCTTTTTCGCTCGTTGATCTATCCGGAACCGAGCAGAATATCGCTGATTATGATACGGAATTTCTGCTCGTAGATTTTTGGGCTTCGTGGTGCCGCCCCTGTCTTCATGAAATTCCGCATCTTTTGGCTGTCGGACAACGCTTTAACAAAGTTCTGACCATTTATGCCGTATCGCTCGACGAAGATTCGGAGACTTGGAAAAAAGCGGTCGAAAAAAACGGTATGCACCCGTTTGCCAACGTCCATCTATCCAAAGACATGCCGTCATTCGCCGAATTGGCAGCTCGATTCGGCATTCGAGCCATTCCGCATAATCTCTTGTTGAATCGCGAACGTCGAATTATTGCGGTCGATTTGCGAGGCGAGGCACTTGAGAAAGAAATGGAAAAATTGATCGCTCCCAATCCCTTCCCGAACTTGAATAATTAAAAAACACACATGCCTTTTCCCCACTACACCCAGCTCGATGCGATGGATTGCGGGCCCACGTCGCTGCGGATCATCGCTCAGTACTACGGTAAGCATTATTCGTTGCAAAGTCTCCGCGAGAAGTGCCATATTTCGCGCGAGGGCGTTTCGTTGTTGGGCATCAGCGATGCGGCCGAAGCCATCGGTTTCCGTTCTACGGGTGTCAAGCTCTCTTGGGAGCAGCTGCGTGATGAGGCAAATTTGCCGTGCATCGTCCATTGGAACCAGCAGCATTTCATCGTGGTCTATCGCATTGCAAAGCGACACGGGCAATGGTGGGTGTGGGTCTCCGACCCGGCGCAGGGGCTGTTGAAATATAGTGAGGCGCAATTCCGCAAGGCTTGGGAGCAAAGCCGCGAGCTGCCCGATCTTGCGGCCGTTCTCTCCGAACATCGGGCAGGACGCCCCGTTGCGTTGCCCGACACTTCCGGAGGCAAAGGCATCGCTTTGTTGCTGGAGCCGACACCTGCATTCTATAAAGAAAAAGGCGACGAGGATAAGCGCTTGCGGTTCGGTCAGCTGTTGCATTATCTCCGCCCTTATAAAAGCTACCTCATCCAGCTCACGTTGGCTATGCTCACCGCCAGCGTGTTGAGCCTTGTCTTGCCCTTCCTCACCCAGTCGGTTGTCGACAAGGGTATTGGCACGGGTAACCTGTCGTTCGTCGTCATGATGCTCGTGGCGCAGGTCGTGCTGGTGCTGGGGCAGTTGGCCAATAACCTGATCCGTTCGTGGTTGATGCTTCACATGACCGCACGCATCAGTATTTCGCTCATTTCCGATTTCTTGGCCAAGCTCATGCGTCTGCCGATCGCTTTCTTCGACAGCAAAATGGTCGGCGACATCATGCAGCGCATCGGCGACTACGACCGCATCCAGACATTTCTGACCGGTTCGCTTCTCAGCATGGTCATGGCCGTCATTTCGTTCGTCATTTACGGTGCGGTCATGGGCGGTTACGACCTGACGATTCTCGGCATATTCCTCGTCGGCAGTGCGCTTTACGTCGGTTGGATCCTGCTCTTCATGAAGCGCCGCCGCAAACTTGACTACATGCGTTTTCAGGAGGCTGCTGCCAACCAAAGCAACATCGTGCAGCTCATCAACGGCATGCAGGAAATCAAGCTCAACAACTGCGAGAAGCAGAAACGTTGGGAGTGGGAGCGCATCCAAGCCCGCCTGTTCCAGGTTTCGATCAAAGGGCTTGTACTCGGTCAGACACAGGAAGTGGGCGGCACGTTCATTGACCAGACCAAGAACGTCGTCATCTCGTTCCTCGCCGCTTCGGCTGTTATCAGCGGCAATATGACCCTCGGCATGATGGTCGCCCTGCAATACATCATCGGACAGCTGAACGCTCCGCTGTCGCAGTTCATCCAGTTCGTGCAGGCGACGCAGGATGCCAAGATTTCGTTGGAGCGTCTCTCCGAAATTCAAGATAAAGACGACGAGGAGCTTGCCGACGAGGAACGCATCCGCGAGATTCCCGAAAATGCCGACATCGAGTTTCGCCATGTTACGTTCCAATACGACGGGCCGCACTCGGCCAAAGCGCTGGACGATGTCTCGGTAACGATTCCGGCCAATAAGGTTACGGCCATCGTCGGCGCCAGCGGTTCGGGTAAAACCACCATGCTCAAAATGATGCTGGGTTTCTATGCGCCAGCCAGCGGCGAGGTGTCGCTGAACGGTCGCAAGGTCTCGCAGTATAACGCTTCGTGTTGGCGCCGCGCTTGCGGTACGGTGATGCAGGAGGGTTACATCTTTTCCGATACCATCGCCAATAACATCGGCGTCTCGGACGAGCGGCCCGACATGGAGCGGGTGCGGCGAGCTACGGCTATCGCCAATATCGATTCGTTCATCGATGAACTGCCACTCGGCTACAACACTAAAATTGGCGCCGACGGCCACGGTCTGAGTGCCGGGCAGAAGCAACGGCTTCTGATCGCCCGGGCAGCCTATAAGGATGCCAAATACCTCTTTTTCGACGAGGCGACCAATTCGTTGGATGCCAACAACGAACGAACAATCATGGAACGGCTCGAACGGCTGTTTGAGAACAAGACGGTCGTGGTGGTGGCGCACCGACTCTCGACCGTGAAGAATGCCGACAACATCCTTGTCCTCGACCACGGCCGCATCGTCGAACAAGGTACGCATGCCGAACTGACGACCAGGAAAGGATATTATTACGAGCTGGTCAAAAACCAGCTGGATTTGGGTAATTAAATATAACTCGACGTGTTGCGGCTTTGCCGGCCGTGGCAAATAAAAAAGCCTTCCCACGGGGAAGCAAAACCGAGCCTGAGAAACTCGCATGTCCAACCAAATCGCAGAAAGGCATCGCAAAGGTAGCAAATCTTTTCAGAATCGCAGTCGCGATAATGAAAACGGCGGTTGCGGAACATCCGTCGACAAGCAAAAGTCCGAACAAAATTAAAAACCGAAAACAAAAATTACGACTATGAAATCGGTGAAAGATTTCGCTGCACGGCAGCTCTCGAAAACGGAAATGAACAACGTAAAAGGCGGCATGCGGACGGAGTGTCTGATGGAGTTGCCGGATGGTACAATTATCAATTTTGACATTATTTCGCGAGAAGACTATCAGAATGTCGAGCGCGAAATGCAAAAGGCTTACGAGGGTATCGGAGCCGTATCTTGCCAGCCTTGGATTTTAAACTGAAATGTTTCAAGAGGTGGGCTTTGCTCTCCTCTTGATTGAAATTGTTTTTAATGAGATACGCAATATTTCTGACAGCTTGCCTGTTTGCCGGATTTTGTTTCGGGCAAAGTCCGGAAGAGCGGAAACGCTTGCTCGATCCTCGCAATTATGCGAACGGAATGACTTTCGTCGATGACGCGGAATTGCAGATTCGCGGTTCGGATATTTCGAAGTATACGGTTCTCGATACGGCCTGGCTCGTTGCGCTGTATCGGTATAGACACCCTTATTCCTCCAAACGGAGAAAGGAAGACGGCGAACGTATGAAATTGGAAATCGGCAAGCGAATAACCGCATTTTATAGTCGCGATCTATATGAAACAGATTCGCTTTACACAATTTATAATCGCGGAATAAGTGCGAATAATTGTGCTTGTATGGTGTATGCCAGACGAGAGCAAGGATATTTTGAGGTAATAAACCGAATGCCGTTCCGTTCCGACGCAGCTATTCTCGTTGAAGATTCCGACATGCCAGAATGGCGGATCGGGACGGAGGAAATGATTATACTCGGTTATCGATGTCTGCGGGCAACGGCATTTTATTGTGGTCGCGAATGGGTCGTTTGGTTCACGTATGAAATTCCCGTTGCGGCCGGTCCGTGGAAACTTTGCAATTTACCCGGGCTGATTCTCAGAGCGGAGGACGGCACGGGGGATTATATATTTGAATGTGAAGCTTTGCAACATGACAAATCCTTGATTCGTAAATATGAATGGCATTATACGCGGATGAAAAAGAACGCATGGCTGGCTTTTGAAAAAAGAATGTACACAGCTCCGTTTTCGTTATTCGGAGAAAATACGCTTATAATCAGCGGTAAAAAAGGAGGCCGGCTGGACGACACTTGGACGATCCCTTATAACCCTATTGAACTGGAATAGCTATGCCGCAACGAGATAATTTTTACAGCGAGGAGGTTCAGGCCATCATGGGCAAGGCTCCGGCGTGGGTGGTGCGCTGGGGCATCACGGTTGTGCTGGCTATTTTTGTCGGCATTCTTGTCGGATGCTGGTTCGTCAAGTATCCCGACTTGATCGAGGCTCCGACTTCCATTACAACCCTGAATCCGCCGGCCGACCTCGTCGCACGTTACGACGGACTGATCGACACTTTGTGCGTCTGCGACGGAGAGCAGGTCGAGAAAGGGTGGCTTATTGCCGTGCTCCGTAATGCCGCTTCGTGGCGCGATGTAGAACGCTTGTCTGCTCGTCTTACGGCAGCTGAATCCCTGCCTTTGGCTGAATTGGCGGCTATCGCATGGCTCGACGAAGCATACCGGCTCGGAGAGTTGCAGAACACCTTTGCCGATTTCCAGAACCGATGCCGCGACTATCGGCATTATCTCGCTGTCGACAACATCGCCCAGAAGAAGCAGTTGCTCTCCCGACAGATCGCCAAGAACCGCGAATATTACGCCAAACTCGAAAGGCAGCGGCGTCTGTTGATAAAAGACCTCGACTATGGACATCGCATGTTGGAGCGCGATTCGCTGTTGCTCGCCGATGCCGTCATTTCTTCGGCAGACTTCGAGACAACGGCGCAAAACTATCTCTCCAAGCAGAACTCCAAAGCCGGATTCGACGCTTCGCTCACCGCGACCGAACTGCAAATAATCCAGGCAGAGCAGCAAATCGTCGAGCTCTCCATCCAGCGGGAGAACGAAATCGCGGAATACGAACGCAGCCTTACCCAAAGTTATCAGCAGCTCGTGGCTCAGATCGCCCAGTGGAAGCAGCAGTATGTCTTGGAGGCTCCGGCGGCAGGCCGGGTAACATTGATGAATTATTGGAGCAAGAACCAGCATGTCGCCGTGGGCGATAAAATCGCCAGCATCGTTGCCGACGGTACGACCGAGGTGATCGGACGCCTGCAAATTCCCTCGGCCGGCTTCGGTAAAGTGAAAAACGGACAGACCGTCAACGTGAAGCTCAACGGTTATCCTTATATGGAGTTCGGAGTGCTGCGCGGACGTATCCGGTCGTTGTCGGCCGTTCCCGAGCAGGTGCAGACAGCGAACGGTACAGCGATCGTCTATCTCGCCGAGGTCATTTTTCCGGAGGGTATGACTACGACTTACAAGCGCGAGCTGCCGATGATTCAGCAGATGGATGGTTCGGCCGAAATCATCACCGACGACATGCGGCTCATCGAACGCTTCGTCCAACCAGTCGTTTCGCTTTTCAAAAACCGGTAATGCCATGCGTTCACTGCTTGTTTCATTCATACTGCTCGCATCTGTCGCCGGGCATGCACAGGAGCGGTGCTGGACGTTGGACGAGTGCATCGCCTATGCTTACGAGCACAATATCGACATCAAGGCGCAGGAACTTGCGGCTGAGGAGAAGCGCATCGCACTTTCCGAGTCGAAGTGGAGCTTTGCGCCCGACATTTCAGCGTCGGGCAGTTATTCGCTTTCGACGGGCCGTGTGCTCGACCCTACGACCTACGAGTTCGTCGAGCAGCAAACCGTCGGCGGCAACAGCACTTCCATAGGGGCGAACATAACCGTATTCAGCGGCCTGCGGAACATATACAACCTCAAACGGGCCAAACTCGACCTCCGTTCGTCGCTGCTGGCCGTAGAAAAAACGCGCAACGATGTACGGCTGAATGTTACGGCTTATTATTTGGAAATTTTGTGTGCTGAGGAGACGATCCGCGATGCCGAACAAGTTGTCTCCGAACTGAAAGTGCAGGAGGAAAAAACGGCGAAAAAAGTCGAAGCACACAAAGGCACGATGGCCGATCTGCTTCAAATCCAATCGCAGTTGGCCGATGCTGAGAACGACGTATTGACGGCCCGCAATAACTACGACATTTCGCGGCTGAACCTTTGCCAACTGCTCGAAATCGATGATTATACATCGTTCCGCACGGCAGCCCCCGATGTTTCCGAACTTGTCCGCAATGGTATGGCGGACGAACCGGCAGCTATTCTCGATGCTGCACAGTCGCTGCCGGAAGTAGAATCGGCGCGTGTCGGCATCGATCTCGCTCGTCGCAGCCTGCAAATCGCACGGGCAGCCTATTGGCCGACCATCTCGCTTTCGGCAGGTTATGGTTCCAGTTATTCGGACGCCCGGCAGAAAATGTTCCAGAACGCGGACGGTACCTATCGTTATGAGGCTTATCCGTTCTTCGAGCAGTACAAGGACAACGCGAGCAGCTATGTGTCGCTGTCGCTCAATATCCCGATATTCGGCAAACTCACGACCCGCAAAAACGTACTGCGCCAGAAACTGGCTATCCGGCGGGCGGAATATGCATTGCAAACCGTCGAGAAACAGGTAGCCAAAGAGGTTACGCAGGCGCTGATCGATGCCCGCACGGCATGGGCACGCTATCTTGGAACGCAACGCTATGTTGCATCGGCCGAAGAAGCGGCCCGGCAGGTCGGCCGCAAATACGACCTCGGCGTAGCGACCGTCACGGACTACAACGCAGCCCTTACGGCACAAGTCAAAGCCCGGTCGCAACTTCTGCAAGCCAAATACGAATATCTGTTCAAAATACGGACGCTCGAATACTATCGCAACGAATAAGCCGGGAATTATGAAAGGTTCCAAAATCCTCGATAAGTGCGGCTTTATCGTATTACTCCATTCATCGCTTGACACGCAATTCACCATGCAGGAACAAATGCTGCTGGACTTGGAGTACGACCGTTTTCTTTTTCGGTACTTGTCAGGTACACCGAATAAGACACCGCGAATATGCCTCGAAATGCACTTTCGTTCTATTGGCCTGAAAATAAAATTTCCTGTAAACCAATCGTTTACAGGAAATTGCCTTTCTTTTCATTGTACTTTGGCGGAGAGAGAGGCTCCCGAACCTACGCTTTCAGAAAATATCACAAAATTGCAAATCACTGATAATCACACACCATCCACGATGCAGAGTAAATCTAAATCTTTCTAAATACCTTTTGCCATTTCAATTTTTGGGTGTATATTTGGGTGTAGAATTTCAAACGCACCCAAATATGAATATCAAACGTAACATCATTTTTGCATTGGAGAGCCGGAAGAAGAACGGTGTGCCAATCGTAGAGAACGTGCCTATCCGTATGCGTGTCATATACGCAAGCCAACGCATCGAGTTTACAACAGGCTACCGGATTGACGTAGCCAAATGGGATGCCGACAAACAACGGGTAAAGAACGGATGCACCAACAAGCTGAAACAAAGCGCATCCGAAATCAATGCGGACTTGCTGAAATACTATGCTGAAATGCAAAACGTGTTCAAGGAGTTTGAGGTACAGGAAACCATGCCCACCACCCAGCAGCTAAAGGATGCGTTCAATCTGCGGATGAAAGACAGCAGTGGAGAACAACAGGAAGAAGCGCAGATTAGTTTTTGGGAAGTGTTCGATGAGTTTGTAAAAGAGTGTGGCAACCAGAATAATTGGACGGCATCCACCTATGAGAAATTTGCAGCGGTAAGAAATCACATCAAAGAGTTCAAGGAAGATGTAACCTTTGAATACTTCAACGAATTCGGGCTGAACGAGTATGTCAATTTCCTGCGTGACAAAAAGGACATGAGAAACAGCACCATCGGTAAACAAATGGGATTTCTCAAATGGTTCCTGCGTTGGAGCTTCAAAAAAGGGCATCATCAGAACATTGCATACGACGCATTCAAGCCCAAATTGAAAACAACCCCTAAAAAGGTAATATTCCTGACATGGGATGAACTGAACAAGCTGAAGGACTATCAAATACCGCATGACAAGCAGTATTTGGAACGTGTCAGGGATGTCTTTCTGTTCTGTTGCTTCACGAGCTTACGATATTCGGATGTTCGTAACCTTAAAAGAAGTGATATTAAGCCCGACCACATTGAAGTCACCACAGTCAAGACTGCGGACAGCCTGATAATCGAACTGAACGACCACAGCAAAGCCATTCTTGAAAAATACAAGGATGTTCATTTTGAGAACCACATGGCATTGCCCGTCATCAGCAATCAGAAGATGAACGATTATCTGAAAGAACTGGGTGAACTGGCGGAAATCAACGAGCCTGTACGGGAAACCTACTACAAGGGAAATGAGCGCATAGATGAAGTCACACCCAAATACGCATTGTTAAGTACCCATGCCGGAAGAAAGACTTTCATCTGTAATGCGTTGGCACTCGGAATTCCGGCACCGGTGGTCATGAAATGGACTGGACACAGTGATTACAAAGCCATGAAGCCCTACATTGATATAGCGGATGACATCAGAGCAAACGCCATGAACAAGTTTAATCAACTATAAAAGTATCAATTAGTTTCATGGATCACCACCATTGAAGTATATTTGTATTCTGAAAATATCATAAGATGAGCAACAACGGACATAACATAGAAAAGACGAATTTTGATGCATTTATAAATGCTGTCGGTTCGGAAATACAACAGGCGCAAGTACGGCTGATTACCGCAGCCAATGCGCAAATGTTGTTCCATTACTGGAAAATGGGCAACTATATTCTCTATCATCAGCAACTGCACGGATGGGGAAGCAAAACCATCAAACAGTTGGCAAAAGCTATCCGGCTGAATTTCCCTGAAAAGAAAGGCTATTCGGAACGCAACCTTACCTATATGTGTCAGTTTGCAAAGGCGTATCCTTTAAGGACATTACAGAATTTCATTGAAACGGACGCAAAGCTGATAGCTCCAAGCGTGGAAAAAATTGCAGACGAAGTACGCTACTTAAACGATGTGCAATTTACGCAAGAGCCTCTTGCGCAAATTCAATCCGTTGATAACAAAGAAATTATAATCACGCAAGAACCTCTTGCACAAATTCATAATGTTGCCAAAACCGTATCCGACATTTACCGTATGGAAATTAAGGATATAGAAAACATATTTATGGCATCACCTGTTGCAAGAACCAATTGGGCAAGCCATGTGATTATGCTTAACAGTTCGCTTCCATTGGGTGTAAGCTATTGGTACATGAAACAGTCCGTGGAAATGGGCTGGAGCAGTAATGTTCTTAAAATACAAATTGAGACCAACTTATATAGCAGACAAATCAGCAACAACAAGGTAAACAATTTCACAGCCACGCTTCCTGCACCGCAAAGCGACCTTGCCAATTACCTGTTGAAAGACCCGTACATCTTTGATTTGGCTGGAACGAAGGAAAAGGCGGACGAAAGGGACATAGAAGAACAACTGGTTAAGCACGTCACCCGTTACTTGCTGGAAATGGGCAATGGCTTTGCCTTTGTTGCCCGACAAAAACACTTTCAAATTGGTAACAGCGATTTCTATGCAGACTTGATTCTGTATTCCATCCCCCTGCACGCATACATCGTAGTGGAATTGAAAGCGACCCCATTCAAACCGGAGTATGCGGGGCAACTGAACTTCTACATCAATGTGGTGGATGACAAACTGAGGGGAGAGAATGACAACAAGACTATCGGGTTGTTGCTGTGCAAGGGGAAAGACGAAGTTGTAGCGCAATACGCATTGACAGGCTACGACCAGCCGATAGGCATCAGCGATTACCAGTTGAGCAAGGCTATACCTGAAAACTTAAAATCGGCTCTGCCAAGTATAGAAGAAGTGGAAGAGGAACTGACTTCCCTTCTTGATAAAGATAAGAATCCATAAACCAAGCGTATATGGCAGGAGAAATACAGATTATGATTCCCCAATATGGCGAACTCAACCGGATATACAGCGACTTTATAATCAGCCATGCTTTCTCTTTTGAAAGGCAGAAATTCATCACGGACTTCTATAAGCAATACAATGACACAAAAGCTTTTGAAGCCGCCATCCTTGAACTGGTGCTTGACAAACAGAAAGAAAAATATACTCTGATTCTCAACAGCCTGAGAACCGAGATAGAGAAAAACATATTGATTTACGAAAAACATCCATTGTTTGATGATGAGATAATTTCTCGTGTGTGCTACAACTTCGCTGGCAGATATGACGCTGATATAAAGGCACAATTGGAGGTTACACAAAAATTAAGCAAGCCTTTGAATGAAGCATACAACAGGTATGATTCCATTGGCTACAGGGTACATACGGCAGCAGAAGAAAAGCAAGCCGAAAAGGAGTATGAACGCTGCAAGGCTGAATATGAGAAGGAAAAAGAAGAACTGGACAGGCTTTATGAATTGGAAAGGCAGGCAAGAAAGGAATCTCTCCAATATATTGAGAACTGTTGCGGAGATATTTATAAACTGAGTTTCCATTTTATGGAAATATTGGCAAAATATATTCCCGTAGAAAAAGACAAGCCGGATGAACCGAGCAAGCAAGAGAAACAGCAGGATGCGCCAAAGGAGCAATCCGAATATTTCGATGCAGAATTACTTTCGCTTATTCATAAAGTCTGTGTGGGGGAACAGTTTGAAGATATTGCAACGCAGGACTTCTATGCCAACATGAACCTATCCTCCTGTGAAAAGGGATTAAAAATCAAGGCAAGGGAAAAGATACGGGTGTGCTACCTGATATTTCTGATGAGTGAAAGACTGCCCAAACAAGACAGAGATAAATGGAAAAATATAATCCTGAAACAGTTGGATATTGACGAGAACTACTACAAGTCAAAGTACAAGGAACCGGTGTCGGATTTTCCAAGTGACAGTAACCAGAAGTTCGCCAAAGAAATGGACGCAATATTCCGATAATCCGTGATACACCCTGATATTTTACGAAATTACCACTTTTACCACTCAAATTAATTTTTGAGTGGTATTTTTATTATCTGATATTCAGAGAAATAATAAAACATTCCATTTATACCAACCACATCCTTTCCACTCACTCCCCTATCTAATTTTGCATCGTTCGAGAACAGAGATAACAGCCAGTGCGCAGGGCTGATTGTTTAACGGCTAAATAGATTGAACGATGACAAATCTTCAAGAGTTATTATTAAAACCCGTCTGGCAGATGACAGGCGAAGAGTTCATATTCCTGAGCAAGCACGCTTCCGGTCAAACGGAAACGCAACCACGACCCGTTACGGACACAGAAAGAAAATATGTGTACGGAATACTGGGCATAGCCAAACTGTTCGGGTGCAGCCTGCCCACCGCCAACCGCATAAAGAAAAGCGGAAAGATAGACAAAGCCATTACGCAAATAGGGCGCAAGATTATCGTGGATGCGGAACTTGCCCTTGAACTGGCAGGAAAGAAAACCGGAGGACGGAAATAACGGGAGGAATGGCTATGGACTACATGAAAGAGTTTAAGGACATATCGGCAGAAGAAGCCGTAATCCTTTGGCAAGCCTCACGTTTGAGCCTGTCGAAAAGTTATGAGAAAGCACCCGAAATCCTCAAAGTGCATGGTTCTGTCATTGGGACATTGGGCAACTTCAGCGCATCCATCGGCAAAGCCAAAAGTAAAAAAACATTCAATGTTTCGGCTATCGTAGCCGCCGCATTGAAGAACGGCACAGTGTTGCGGTATGTAGCGGAACTCTCCGACGGGAAGCGGAAAGTGCTTTATGTTGATACGGAGCAAAGTCCTTATCATTGCCTGAAAGTCATGAAACGTATTTTACGGATGGCTGACTTGCCTGATGACAGGGATAATGAGAACCTTGAGTTTCTCGCCTTGAGAAAATACACACCTGAACAGCGTATCAGGATTGTCGAACAGGCTATCTATAATACGCCCGACATTGGTCTTGTAATCATAGACGGCATCCGTGACATGGTATATGACATCAACAGCCCCGGCGAATCCACACGCATCATATCCAAACTGATGCAGTGGACGGACGACAGGCAGATACATATCCATACGATACTGCACCAGAACAAAGGGGATGAGAATGCGAGAGGGCATATCGGCACGGAGTTGAACAATAAGGCGGAAACCGTATTGCTGGTGGAAAAAGACAAAAGCAACGGAGATATAAGCAATGTTTCAGCCATGCACATCCGGGCAATGGATTTCGAGCCTTTTGCCTTTCGCATCAACGACAGTGCCTTGCCCGAACTCATAGAGGGTTACAAACCCGAAGCGAAGAAACCGGGAAGACCCGAGGAAGAAAAGTTCGACCCTTACAGGCATATCACCGAACAGCAGCACCGTATCGCATTGGAAGCCGTTTTCGGGCTGAAAGAGGAATACGGTTACAAGGAACTGGAAGATGCCTTAATCAAAAGCTATACGTCAATAGGTGTAAAGCTGAACCATCAAAAGGCGGTGCCGCTCATCACCATGCTTCGCAACAAACGGATGATAGTGCAGGAGAACGGCAGAAAATACACATTCATGCCCGACTTCCACTATTAACCCGTTACCTGCACTCGCTTCACTTTATTCTGTGGGTCTATATATTAAGGATAAAGCGAAGTGATGCAAGGAATGGATAAACCGCTTCACTTTATTGCCGTACTCTATATATACGACAATTTAGTGAAGTGGTTATACAGACCGTACTTCTTAAAATGGTACGGGCGAAAAGAAAAACAAATCAATTCACCAATTCATGTGTGTCCACTAAAAATTGTGGACGGTTTATATAAGTTTAACAATTAAACAAATTTGGTTCACTTGAATCATCAAGCTCATTGATAATATTGTTGTTAGGTTTGTCAAAGAGTTCCCCAAGCGGTAAAGTCTCTGTAAGAGAAACACTTACCA
>CAJTFS010000010.1 GCA_910575495.1 Bacteroidales bacterium
TGGTAAGTGTTTCTCTTACAGAGACTTTACCGCTTGGGGAACTCTTTGACAAACCTAACAACAATATTATCAATGAGCTTGATGATTCAAGTGAACCAAATTTGTTTAATTGTTAAACTTATATAAACCGTCCACAATTTTTAGTGGACACACATGTTATTTCGACATGAATTTACGTTTTTTATTGCCGCCAGAACTCCTTTATCGACATAACAATCATTGTATCAGCAGAATATTTTATCGCAAAAAAGTCGTACCGACCTCGTTATTACCGTATCAAATAATATCGACCTTTGTAACAAACAAAACGACAAAGGATTATGAAAGAAATTATTATCGGATCGAAAGTCTACAAAGAACTCATCGGAAAAATAGAACGAATGCCTATAAACCTGTGTAAAGAGTAGGCGGCCATGATGTTGGACAGGGAGTATTTCGACAACTGGATGCAGCGTCTCGCCAAGCGGTTGGAGCACATCGAAGAGTTGTGCACACCCGTCGCGGAGCAAAGCCTCTCCGTTTTGCCCGACGGCGACAGGCTGCTGGATAATTACGACTTGTGCAAGATGCTCAACATCTCGAAACGCACGCTGCAACGGTATCGTACCTCCGGGGATTTGCCCTACCAGATGATCTATCACAAGACGTTCTATCGCGAATCGGACGTACTGCGGTTCATCGAGCGTAATTTCAGCAATTTCCGCAAACTGAAAAAGGAGTGGGAGAATAATTCGTTCGGAAAAAGATAATAAAATCGGCCGTAAATTTGTTGTATTACTAAATATTGGTAACTTTGCGGAAAAGGAGTTGAATTATGAAAACGACATCGGTAGCTTTGGGAGCCTATTTCGAGAATTTTATCCAGTCCACGATTGCGCAGGGACGTTATAACAATGCCAGCGAGGTCGTGCGCGCCGGCCTGCGGCTTTTGGAGGAGCAGGAAAACAGTGTCGTGGCGTTGAAGAGCGCAATCGACGAGGGCGTGAGAAGCGGCATCGCCGTAGGGTTCGATCCCGAGCAACATCTGCGAACGTTGAAAATGCAGCGGAAAAATGGCTGATCTGCTTTTCTCGAACAAGGCCGTAGAAGACCTCACGAACATCTGGAATTACACGGTCGAAACATGGTCGGAGGCCCAAGCCGACAAATATTATGCGTTGCTTGTGGCTACCTGCCGTCAAATAGCCGACAGTTCTCGACCGCTGGGCCGGGAGTACGCGGAAATCATGGCCGAATTATACGGATACCGAACGGGCAAACACATCGTTTTCTATCGGACGGTTTCCGAGAGTGCCGTAGAGATCGTGAGAATCCTGCACGAACGCATGGATTTGAAAAGCCGAATCGGAGAGTAATATGATTCGGTATAAATAAAAGCCGACGGTATTGCCGTCGGCTTTGTCGTTACATCTTGATGCCCTTGTTTGCGCCGGATTCGTTTTTGATTTGCGTCCCGACACGCCCGATGACGATACGTCCGCCGGAGGCATCGGCTATCTGTTGCAGGCGCGACGGAATAAAAGGTTGTCCGCGCTCTTTCAGCTGCGTATGTTGCGGACTATCTTCCATCAGCGCGGTCTCCTCAATCACTTCCGCCTCTTCTTCGATAGGTTTCAGCGACAGCTGAATCTTTCGCTCCAACTCCGTCATTTGGGTGCGCAGTGCCGCCAGTTCGGATTCCTTGCGCCACGTTCCCTCCACCACGTTTTGCAGGGTAGGAATGTCTTTGGCCAGTTCCTCGTTCTTCTTCTTGAAGTTCTCCAACACCGTTTCGATTGTCGAAAGGGCATGTATGAAGTTGAGCGAGGCTAAACGCGGATCTGCGGCGATGTTTCCGTGGTTGTAAGAATAGAGGTAGTCGGCTTCCCCGCGGGCATAGAAACGGTTCTGCGTAAGGTCGAATCCGTCCTTTTCGGTCGTTTCGCTCTTTACGAGCAGGTCGAATCCGTAAAGGCTTCCGATGGGCTGTAACTCGCCGCCCGTTCGGGCCGTCTCGGCGATATGGTTCAGTTGCTTGCCGATGAGCTTCGGGTCGGAAGTTTCGAGGCCGTAGAGTTTCACGGGATTGCGGTACGAACCGTCGCTGTTCAACTGCACTCGGGCTTTGAAATGCTCCAAGTCCGTGCTTATGCCCTCGATTTTGGCGTCGTTCTTCTCTATGGCAGACAGAATGGTGTCCAGCTTGTAGCGGCTTGACGACTTGCCGCGCACGAATGCCTGACGCTCGCTTTCGAGCGTGGCGATCTTCTTTTCCAAACGGGCTTTTTCCAGTAGGTCGGTGTTGCCCGAAAGAATAGCGACGTACTCGGAGAAGTTCATGCCCGACTTTTCGTCGATAGCCCCTTCGTCGATCGTGCGGCTGCCCATGTTGTTGGTCTTGAGCTGGCGGATGAAGAGCTGCTTGTTGTGCAGCAGCCCGAACTTGTAGGCGTCGAGCGACTTCTCGACGGCATAAAGAATCACGTCCACCTTATTGTCGGCATGGTATTTCGCCACTTCGTTTCCGGTACGGATGCCGCGGCCGTCGCGCTGTTCGAGGTCGCTGGGCCGCCACGGGCTGTCGAGATGATGAATCGCCACGCACCGCTTCTGGGCGTTCACGCCCGTGCCGAGCATCTCGGTCGAGCCGAACAGCACGCGGATTCGTCCGGCGTTCATATTGGCAATCATGGCCTTGCGGGACTTCTCGGTGGTCGCCTCCTGTATGAATCGCACCTCGCTCGGCGGAATGCCGTAGTCCTCCACGAGCTTGCGCTTCACCTCGGAATAGACGTTCCACTCTACACCGGATTTGTAGGTTCCCAAGTCGGAGAATACGAACTGCGTACCTTTCTGCTCGTCGAAACGACGGTAGTAGTCCGCAAGCATCTTGGCGCAGTGACTGGCCTTGTTGTCCACGTGGTCGCCGTATAGGTCGGGGTCGATCATGCGCATGTCGAGCGACATTTTGCGGGCATAGTCCGTTGCGATGAGCATCTTGGCTTTTTCCTCGCTTTCGGAGAGCGGTGCACGTCCCAACAATTCGCCCTTGCCGCTTTTGGCGAACTCCATCAGCCTGCCGATGAACTCCTCTTGCTCGGGCGTCGGCGGTATGTTGTGCAGAATCTCGTTCTTCTGCGGGCGGTCGATGCCGATGTCCTCGGCCGAACGATAGTCGGTGACCTCCGAGTAGAACGCCGCCAGTTCGGGAACCTTGATGAAGTAGCGGAAGCGCTCTTTCTGCACGACTTCGTTGGTTACGGAGAACTCGTAGTCGATGGTCTTCTTGGCGAAGATGGCCGCCCATGCGTCGAAGGTGCGGATGTTCTGCCGCTCCAGCTCCTTCGGGCGCAGGTATTTGAACAGCAGGTACAGCTCCGTCAGGGAGTTGGAAACGGTCGTGCCGGAGAGGAACGTGGCCCCCAGATCGCGCCCCGTGCGTTCCTGTATGGTGCGCAGGGCGAAGAGCATGTTGAGTGCCCGCTGCGACCCTTCGGGATTGCCCAGTCCCGCCACGCGGTCGTGGCGCGTGGTGAAGGTCAGGTTCTTGAATTTGTGGCTCTCGTCCACGTAGATGTGGTCGATGCCCATCAGCTTAAAATCCACCGCATCGTCCTTGCGTGTTTCGAGCGTGTGCATGACGGTCTGCAACTTGGCTTCCAGATTCGCCTTGCGTTTGAGGCAGCCTTTGAGCATGGCGCGGGATACCTCCCGTCCCTGCGATTGCAGGACGGCGAGGTTCTCGTCCACGCTGTCCAGTTCGGCCTGCAAAATCTCCTGCTGCACCTCCGGCGATTGGGGTATCATGCCGAACTGCTCATGCGAGAGAATCACGGCATCCCAGTCGTTGTTCTTGATGAGGTTGAAGATGCGCTCACGATTCTTGGGCGTGAAATCCTCCTTGCCCGGATAGAGCACCTTCGCATTCAGATAGGCCGTGCAGAACGTGCGGGCAATCTCGTGGATGTTGGCTTTCAGTCCGATGATAAGGGGCTTGTTAGCCAGTCCGAGGCGCTTCTTTTCGTAGGCTCCGCAGCACATGATGAGGGTCTTGCCACCACCCACCTCGTGGTCGATGATTCCGCCGCCGAGCATCTTGTCCATCCAGACGGCATCTTTCTGACTTCGGTAGAGGTCGGGAATGCCCAGTCCTTTGAGGTCGAGGTCGGGGAATGTCTGGTGCGACCCGTCGTATTTCGGGCGCACGAAACAGTTGAACGTACGGTTGTAGAGGTCTGTGAGCCGATCCTTGAAGTCTGGCGTCTGCTCGCGCAGCCACTCCGGAAAGGCGTTGCGTATCTCGTCGATCTTGCTGTTGGCAAGCTGTATGGCCTCGCCGTCGCGCACTTTCACCTCTTTCAGCTCCCCGTCGATGAGCTTCGTTACCTTCTTGGTAATGTCGGGCGAGGTGTTTTGCAGGGCGTGCTTCAACAGGTGGATGCCGTTGTATTTGCGGCTCTGCGAATCGACGGCGTACTGATTCAGAATCTTCGCGTTCAGAGAGGAGGCCTTGACGCTGTATTCGTCGATGTCGGGGGCATGGCTCACCTTGACTTCCGTATCGAACAGCGAGGAGGCGAACTTTTCATAGACGCCTTTGGGTATCCACCGCTCGCCGAAGTTGAAGTCGAGGTCGTCGAAAGCAATGGGCTTCGGGGCTGCCGCCCGCAGGGCTTCGAGCGATTCCCGTATCGCCTCGTCGTCGGGGTGTTGTGTCAGAAAAGTCTGCACCCGGTCGGCTTTCTCGATGACGTTCCCCGCGATGAACTTGTCGGCGATCTCGTAGCGGTCGATGAGGGGATTGAAGTAAATGCGTCCTTTCAGTTCTTCGAGCATCTGCGGCTGTGTAGCTCCCGTGAGCGAAGCCATGTACTCCAAGTCGACCCGCCCATATTTGTTCAGACTGGCGACCAGTGCCTCGTTTGCATCCTCAGCATGGGTGATCTCGTTGGGGTTGAAAGCTACGGGATGATCGAAAATATCGGCCTTGCGGGCTTTGCCGTCGATGTAGCGTTCCAGCGACAGAATCTCCGTACCCCGCGCATCCATCTTGATGAGGTCGAGGTTGCGTTTGTCGTTGAGCCGCCAGAAACGCTCTGTGAAGTTGTCATAGAGCCGATTGAGCATCTCGCGCAGGGCGGGATTCTCCGTCTGTGTCTGCGCCTCGTTGTCGTAGAGGTGGAAATAGGTGTCGCGAATCTCGATGTAGAGGGAGGCTTTCGAGCGCTGCGTGGGCGACAGATTCAGCGGGTGGAACATAGGACGCAGGGCATCGAGGTCGCGTAGATAACCGACACGACCGTTTTCATCCATCGCCAGCGTCCCCTCCCGATAGTGCGAGAGCATCTCCCCGCCGAAAGCACGCGGCTCCGTATCGGCCTGCGTACGGGGCGAGGCGGCACGCTGTTCCCGACGTTCGGAGGCTTCCTGCCGAAGCTCCGCCCGTCGTTCGGGCGAGAGTTCCATCATCATTTGGTAGAATCCGTTTATCGGCGGGTTCTCCTCCCAGTTCAGACTTGCATACAGCTTTTCAGGGTCGTAATCCTCTTGCTCCGGCGCTGCGGGCTGTTCTGCAACAGGTTCGGCGGGCTGCGGCTCCGACGGCGCAGGTTGGTCGAACATCGACGGCTGACCGGCCGGTTTTCGGGTCGGCGCACGGCGGTTCCTGCGCTTGGGAAGTGTCTGACTGCGTTCCTGCTCGGTGAATCCGAACAGGTCGTAGAGCGTCAACAGCGGCTCCTGCGGTGCGACGGTTTGTTCGGGCTGCGACGCGGCCGGATCTGCAATACCGAAGTCTTCGGGTTGCGGCGGGGCGGCATCCCATATCTGCCGCTCTTTTTCCGCCGCCCACGTCCCGAACTCGGCCAAGTCTTTTTCCGACAGAGTGGGTTCCACGGCTTGCTGCGGACGTTGCGGCGCTTGTTGCCGCACCTCGTCGGCAGGAGCATGGGACAGGTAGTAGCTTACGTCGAGATTCGCACAGAGGTCGTCCGAGAGCATTTGCCGCAACTCGTTAGCGATAGCGATAATGCCTCCCGTATGCGTGAACTCCATCGCGGGTTTTCCGTAAGGGTCGGTGCCGACCTTTGCGTCGGTATGTATCACGCGGTCGAACGTTCGGAACAGGTTGTTCACCCGAATGCCGTTCGACAGCTTGCGGGATTCGATGAAATCCAGCTGTCGTTGGGATAGTTCGCCCGCCGTGGCTTTCTTCTGCAAGATGATAAGGTCGCTGCCGACCTCGGTTCCGGCATGGTCGGAAAATAGGTTGTTCGGAAACCGCACGGCCGACACGACATCGCACCGCTTCATCAGCCATTCGCGCACGGGACGTCCCTGCTCGGCATTGAGCACGCCCTGCGAAGTGATGAAGGCCACGATGCCGCCCTCGCGCACCGTATCGACCGTCTTCATGAAGAAGTAGTTGTGCAGCGTGCGTGTTCCCTGACGCCGCACGGGGTCGGTATGGGTCGAGAAAAAAGGGTCGAACAGTGCTACGTCTCCGAACGGGATGTTGCTCACGGCCATATCGTAATGACCGGCGTACTTGGGTTCGATCGTTTCATATCCCTGCGCCCGTACGCGGCTTCTCGGATGCAGGTGTTTGAGGATAAGAGCCGTCGCGGGGTCTTTCTCGAAGCAGGTTATCTCGGCGGAAGGCTGGTTTATTGCCAAGACTTTCGGAAAGACACCCGTGCCGGCGCTGGGATCGAGAATCCGTTTGGGAGCAATCTCTCTGTTCCATATCGTATCGACAATGGCATACGCGACTTCGGGCGGCGTATAGAATGCCGTCAGCACCGAGTTTCGGATTCCGTCGATGTAGCGTTTGTACTCCCGCTCACCGGCGGTATTGCTCTTGATGACCTCGTGCAGTTCCGCCACGAGGTCGGCCATGCCGTCGGTATTCCGTTTGCTGTCCGGGGCTTCCAGCACCTCTTTGATCGCCCCGAAGCCGCTGTATGCGGCAAGTCGTGCGGATTCCTCCGGGGAGAGGTCGTGCGGCTCCCGTTCGAGCGCGAAAGCTGCTTTCAACGTGTCGATGTTTTGGCGAAGATGCGCCTTCTTATTGTAAGCCATCTTCGAGCAGTATTTGAACGGTTCCTACAAGTTCGGTGTAGAGCAGCTGATATTCCGGAGTCGCGGCGAAATCGTCCGCAAGGTCGTACTTCGCCAGCACGTCGCGCAATGCGGGCAAAGTCAGCAGCCGGAGTGCGACCGCGCGGGCCGCCTCTTCGGGAATCGCCGAGGCGAACTCGTCCCAAAGGATATGCACCAGCGTATTGTAAGGCGAGAAATGAAGTCCGCGGTACAGCTCCTCGCTTGCGGCCGCTTCGGCTTCGGTATGGGTGCTACCCGCACGAATCGCGTCGCTGTACGCCTCAGCGGCACGGTCGGCACGCCCAGCGATGAACGACCTGTCGACGGCAAGTTCGGGATGGCTGTCGCGCAGATACGAGAGCAGAGAAAGTCCGTAATAGGACAACTCCTCGTAAGGGGATTGTTGTTTGTCTGACATGATTCGGATTTTTTAGTGGCTGGGAAAAGTGAAAAAGGCGCTCCGGGTTCCCATCCGAAGCGCCGCCACTAAAAAATCCATCGGACAAGCATCATCTCGTCGATAAGATTCTTCAGTGGCAAAGGTAACGATTATTTTCGTTTATTCCCTTTTCCCGTTTTCGGTTTGTTGCGCGGTGCGAAGTCGAAGACGGTTTTATACTCCTTGTCGAGCGTGAGCGCCGCCTCGAACGTTTCGCCGTTGCTTTTGGTGAACCCTTTGATGACCGAGGTTTTGCCGTTGGTCACGAGGTCGGCGAGCTGGGCATCGGTCAGTTCCTTGCGGGCGACGGTGCGCCAGACAGTAAGCCCGCAGTCGGCATTTTGGCACTTGGCGACTTTGGGATAGAAAACGACCTGCTTCCCGCAGCGGGGGCAGACGGCTCCGCCACGTTCCGGCGTGTTTTCGATCTTGACCGCCAGCAACTCTTTGGCAATCTGTGCGGCATAGACCTCGATACCTCGGTGGAACGTGAAAGCATCCATTTCTGCGGTGGCGATTTTCGCCAAAGCCAGCTCCCAGCCACCCGTCATGGCGACGTCGGCGATTTTCTTGTCTTTGACGATTCCGTACACGGCCAGTCCCTTGTCGGTCGGGACGAGCGACTTCTTCTCACGGCGGATGTAATCGCGAGCAACGAGCGTCTCGATGATGGCGGCACGGGTGGCAGGTGTTCCGATGCCGGAATCCTTCATCGCCTCGCGTTCGGCCTCGTCCGTCAGGCTGCGACCGGCCGTCTCCATTGCGGCCAGCAAGGAACTTTCCGTATGAATGGGGTGCGGTTTGGTCTGCCTGCGCTCCACGTCGCAGCCCTTTACCGGCAATTCGTCGCCCTCCTGCAATGCGGGCAGTGCCGCCGTCGTGTCGTCCGCCTGCTCCTCCGGCTCCCGCCAGACCTTACGCCAGCCGTCCTCTCGGACGACCGTACCTTTGGCGACGAACTCCATGCCGCCGCATTCCAGACGGGCGGTCGATATGTCTTTGACGCAGACCCCGCCGAAGGCTTCGACCATACGGCCGGCAATCAGGTCGTAGATCGTCTGTTCCTCGGCCGGCAGCCCTTTCGGCGTTACCTCCGTAATGAGCAGGGCATGATGATCCGTTACCTTGTCGTTGTCGACGGAGCGTCGGTTGATTTCCGAACCGGCAACGGCGGCCGCCTCCCGACCGAACAGGGGATGCTCCCGCAAGGTCGCGAGCAGCGGGCGGATTTCGGCTGCGACGTCTTCGGGAATGTAACGCGAGCCGGTGCGGGGATAGGTGATGTGCTTCTTTTCGTAGAGCGTCTGCGCGATGCCGAGGGTCTTGTCGGCCGAGAATCCGTAGCGCGTGTTGGCCTCCTTTTGAAGCGTCGTGAGGTCGTACAGCAGGGGCGGCTGTTCCTTTACCTCCTTGCGCTCGACGCGGACTACACGTATCTGTTCGGCATCTATGACGGCGGCATAGGCCGTTTGCGCCGCATGTTCGTCGTCGAACCGTTGTGCCGAAAGAGCGGCGAAGAGCGTCGCGTCTTTAGCCGTCGAGAGTTTGAGTTGATAATAGGTCGCAGGCTTGAAGGCCTTGTTTTCCAGATAGCGGGAGCAGATGATGGCCAGCGTGGGGGTCTGGACACGTCCCAGCGACCACACGCCGCGGCCGGCGGCGATGGAGAGGGCCTGCGATGCGTTGATGCCGACGACCCAATCGGCCTCGCTGCGGGCTTTGGCCGAGAGGTAGAGGTTGTCGTACTCCTCGCCCGGCCGGAGGTTCTGCAACCCCTCGCGGATAGCCTTGTCGGTGAGGCTGCTGATCCACAGCCGCACGAACGGCTTGCGGCACTCCAAAAACGAGTAGATATAACGGAAAATCAACTCGCCCTCGCGTCCGGCATCGGTCGCGACGACGATACGGTCGGCCATGTTGAACAACTCTTTGATGACGGAGAGCTGTTTCAGCACACCCGGATCGGATTTGTACTCCTTGCCCTCCCTGATCTGACGGGGCAGGAGGATGAACTTCGGCGGCAGGATAGGCAGATTCTCCGCCTTGAATCCCTCGATGCCGTACTGCTGGGGCATGGCCAGCTGGATGAGGTGTCCGAAAGCCCACGTTACGACATAGCCGTTTCCCTCGATATAACCCTCCCGGCGGTTCTTGGCGCCCACGATGGCGGCGATTTCGCGCGCTACCGAGGGCTTTTCTGCGATGATTACTTGCATGATGATATTCGGATTTTTTAGTGGTCGTTGTTGTTTTCTTGATGTTCCCGTTTCTCTTTCTCGCGTTTCAGACGGGCGATCAGTTTACGGTCGTAGTAGACGTGGTTGCCGTTTTCGTCGTAGTATTGTCGGTCGTCGTCCTCCCACCCATCCGAGGGCAGACGTTTCCCGACATGGAGGTATAAGGCGATAACTCCGATATTGAGGAGTACCAATACTCCTATAATCACATAGATCGTCTCCATACATCTAATGTTTCAGACCTTTGGAATTGTTTTTTCGATAAGTACGGGCGGCTCGTTTCTCCTGCGTCGGCGTAGGTTGCTGCTGTCCCTGTTTGAGCGGCTCTTTCACATTTTTGACCGCCTCGACCGTCTTGCCCTCGGAATTGACAGCCACCTGCGTGCGGCTCTCACTGGCAGGCTTCACCTCGGCGCCCTGCCGCTTGGCACGGTCGGGGTTCCATTTGAAGAAGTCCATCTTGCCCAGTGCGAAATTGGGCTTGACCCATGCGTTGAAAGGTTCGCCCTGACCGTCCTTGACCATGCCCTTGATGTAGAACGCCTTGACGTCCGCACGCTTGGAGGGGTCTTTGACGGCCTCCGACCATTGTTTGTAAGCCTCGTCGGGAACGGCGGCTTTGAGAATCATGTGATGGATCGTCAGTTCGGGAGCCTTGCCCATCTCCTTTGCCTCCCGTGCGCCTCGCTCGGCGCGCTGTTGCGTATGGATGGCCCGGTTCTCGGCCTGATACCGTTTTCTGTCCAGTCCGTCATAGGAAAATTCGTAGTTGCGTTCGGCGGCGTCGATCTGGATATAGGCGTCCCGCTTGTAACCGGCACGGGTCGTATAGCCCTCCAATAGCACCTTACCGCCGCCGTAGAAGTCTATCTGACGACCCTCGGAGAGTTCGGCATTCTTGATGTTGGCTCGCTTTTCCAACAGTTCGACGGGCATATACTCCAGCGTATTCGTCCACTTGTCGCGCGAGACGTAACAAGGGGTCAGTTTCCCCGGCTCCAATTCGAGGTCGAGCACCTTGCCGGCATGGCGGCCATTGGTGAGGTTGTTCTTCACCTCGTCGTCGAGCAGCACGCCGTGGAAAGGCGCGTCGAGGTCGGGCTTCTCCTGCCAGTAATGCGGAATGACTTTGAGGGAGCCGTCGGCCTGCTCCTCGAGCGACACGCGCCCTTTGGTCGCCACGCGCAGGCCGCTTTCCAATTCGGGACTCATGTCCACCAGCCCGTTCGACTTGTGGCCGTAAGACATGGCCCGCAGGTGCGGCTCGATGTCCTCCATGCGGATGCCTTTCTTGGCCAGATCGTCGAGGTCGATTTTCGAGGTGTCCAGCGGCTCGAAACGCTGCTCCTGCGCTTGAACTCTCTCGGCCGGATTTACCCGATACGCTTCCAGCGCCTGCGGGTCGAAGTCGATGCGGATAAGCTGTTCGAGCGCACTTTGAGCCATGATGAAAATGCCCGTATGCGAGGGGCTTTCGGCCTCCTGCATGAACTTCTTGAAGAAAGTTTCGAGCGCCGAATCCTGCGTATTCACGTTGAGCAGGTTCGACACGTTTTGCTGGGTAGGTTCGACGGTGTGGAGATTGCCCACAGAATCCATACCCGTAACGGCCCTGACACGACCGTCGTCGGCTTGTTGAACGAGCATGACCTGTTTGGCGTCGTTCGTTTGTTTTTCGTCCATAATTACGATGATTTTAAGTCGCACCAATAGCGATGCGAGGACGAAAATAGGAGTAACTTATTGCAAGAAAAAGAGTTGTCGCGTCTATGGCCGTATGAGGTTGCGAAGTGGCCGTTTGTGGCGTCGAAAGGTATTGGCAGCGGTTATAAATATCCCTATTGTAAAATCGCCATTACGGAATACGTTTTTACTGCAAGAAACGCCATTTGAAAAATAAAAACGGCTTGGATATTCCAAGCCGTCGTATCTTTTCTTTTCAGAGAAAGTATCTTGTTACTTTCGGAATCACTCGATTTTTCCCATTTTCAACTCGGTCTTCAATATTTCGTACACGTAAGCCGAACTTTCGATGTAAAGTCCGGTTTGCGGATCGGAGAGTTTGGTAAACGTCTCCGAATTATGGAACATAGCGATTGCTTCGGTTAGGGCCAGACTTCTATCTTCCATGAGATAAGCGACTATGTCTTTGGTAATGCCTTCAATGAGGTATTGCGCTTTTTTATCGGTCATAATACAGTCAGATATTGGATGGCACGTGCCGAGTGAAAGAAATATTGCGACGAAATTTTCTTGTAACGCAATCCCGCCACCAACATCGGCAGGTCGATGATTCCGTCGTCGAAATTGCGGAAAAGCGTGGCGATGGTATCGTCCGCCACAGGGCCTATCACGATGTCGTAACTGTGAACGGGATGTTCGCCTTCACGACTGCGGTTCGCCATGACGAACAACGCCCACTCTTCGTTCGGCTCCGAGAACCGCTTTACAGCTAATATCCCATCCGCCGAAGCTGCCGCCTCGTCGAACTCGAAAGCGGTAACGACCGGCTCTCCGCCATAAATCGCCGCCGTACGACGAGCCATCTGCATGGCCTGCTCCTCAATCTAGGTCAGGTAAAACCCTTGTCCGAAATCCTTGTAGGGTTTGCATCGGGCGAAATCGATCCGCTCGATTGCAGTGTTGGAGCCGTGGTACAGTTTCATCGTATGCCTCCTCCGTTATTGAAACAAACCTGCGTCAAATCCTGTATGCTGTCCTGCAACGAGAGCAAGTGTTCCGCCTCGAAATGCTCGGCAAGGAAATCCAGCCCTTTGTAACGATTCAAGTAGTTGCTGGCTTCCCGCACGGTCATACCATGCGTTGAAGCGAACTCCCCGATATTCGCTACGATATAACCGATAATGCGGCGATCTACCCGTGTTGTCGGGTGCAGATTTACCGAAGCCGATAGATTGAGTGCCTCCAAAACTTTCGTAACGGTCTTGATGGTCAGGCCGCGTCCGCTCTCGATTTTGGAGATCTGAGCCTTGCCTACGCCGACCCTCTGCCCCAGCTCCTCTTGCGTAAGACCCCGACGCATGCGCTCGCGATGGATCAGCATGCCGATATTATCTATGTTCGTATTCATGTCCATCGTTTTTGCAAATATAATGCAAAGTTTCCTATTTTGGAAACCTCTATGCGAAAACTTTGCCTGAATAATAATGTATTGAATACTATTCAACACAGTAAAAGCCGTAGTTTAACTTATTTTTAATGTGAATTTTGTATCTTTGTTACTATGAGAAGATCTAAATATACACTTTTTTTATCTTGGCAGTCTGATGTAAATTCAGCTCGATCCGCAATTGAATCTGCAATACAAGGTGCTATTTCGAACCTCCTTGATACCAAATCACTAAATATCGAGTTGGATCAATCAACATGGAATGTTCCGGGCATGCCTAAAATCGAAGATGTGATAAAGGATAAAATTGAAAGATGTGATGTGTTTGTCGCAGATATTACACCAGTTACAAGAATAGGGACCAAACTCATTCCTAATCCTAATGTCTTAATCGAATTGGGATATGCATTAAAAGCGATTGGACCAGAACGAATTATATTGGTTGCCCAAAATAAAGATGGCTGGGAGGTAAAAGATTTACCGTTCGATATCAATCATCACAGGATTGTAATATTTAAGAAACCAAGCCAATGTGATTTAAGACGAGCTATTTTTGAGATTATCCAAATGCCGAGATGCTTCCGCGCAATTAAAAGGCTATATCACGAGATGTTTCCGATTTCAATAAAATTCCATATACATAAAAATCGACAAGTAAAATCCCCAGAAGAAAAGATTTATCCTAATCTTTTTGAAGATTCGGACATCTTTTTTAGTCAACGTTTAGCCTATGCTTTTCCCGGAGTAAGAAATGTAAAGTGGTTCACAAAGACTAAAGATATTAAATTTCATTTATCACGTTTGTTACATACTCCGTTAAAGTTCATTACAAATGAAGGTCGAAGTCAGTTTACCCCGATATGGTGGTTTAGATCGGGATCATCAGTTGCAATAAATAATTTCAGACATATATCCGGACGCCTATTTTTAGTAGAGAATGAAGAATGGCTGATTTCTAAAATTGCAGTTTTTCAGGATAGTAGTGTATATTATAAAGAATACCTGTATGTTGAAATAGAAGCTCAAAATCCTACATCGCTTGGTCAGGTTTCGACTGATAATTTACAATTAGGTGCCACAGAGGAATACGGTATCTTAAATTGGAAACATTTGCTTAATATTAAAATAACTCGCCATGAATACGATGATGGGGAGGGATGTAAGCGATGGGGCACAATATTCAATGGTCAAACTCAATTACGGGTGCGATATTTGACTAAATATAACTTTTTAATATGCGCAAATAGATCGTCTTATAATTGCAATGAATTTGATCGGATGTCGGGGTATTATATGGATGGTTTATTAGATGGGACTGTTTCATTTGAAGAGTTTCATGAATCTCTAATGAAATTGCAAAAGCCATCGTATCGAGGCCGATAGTGCATTTTACATTTAATAAATTATCAAAATAACAAAAGGCTGGCTAAAATTATACATAGCCAGCCTTTTTATTATTATTCCGGAAGTAGTTTGCACAGCACCGGATCGTTCTTGATTCGTTCCAGCTCCTCGGCGACGATTTGGCTCGCTTCAGCCTTGATACGTTCGTAGTTTTCCTGCACGACCTCTTTCATGCGGTCGATTCCGTCCTCGTCCGTAAAGTCGGTGATGAGAGGTATCTTCCGATATTTGGCCGTTTCGGCTTTGACTTTGGCGCTGTCTACGACAATCTCGGCATGGAAAATCTTCTGGTTGATCCGCTCGTCGAAATTATCCGCTACGGCTCCGACGAACATGCCCTGCGTGAGTGTCGAAATCTTCGACTGCGGTATGAGGCTGTCCATCTGTGTCGATATGGAGGTGGAGGTATCGTTGCGGTTGATGGTCATCGACTGCCGCTTCTGCAAAACCTTTCCGAAGCGTTCGGATAGCGTCTTGGCGGTTTCGCCTACCACCTGTCCGGAGAAGATGTTGCCCACGGTGTTCATCACTACGGCAGCCTCCTTGTCGCCGTAGTCGCGCTTGAGCTGCGAGAAGTCCTGAAATCCGAGGAGCGTGGCGACCTTGTTCGAGCGTGCCGTGGCGATGAGGTTGTCGAGCCCCTTGAAATAGATCGTCGGCAGCTCGTCGATGATGATGGACGATTTGAGCTGTCCTTTTTTATTGACCAGTTTCACGATTCGGCTGTTGTAGAGACCGAGTGCCGCTCCGTAGATGTTCTGACGGTCTGGGTTGTTGCCCACGACCAATACTTTCGGATCGTCGGGGTTGTTTATGTCGAGGGTGAACTCGTCGCCCGACATGACCCAGTAGAGTTGCGGGGAAATCATGCGCGAAAGCGGAATCTTGGCCGAGGCGATCTGGCCCTGCAACTGGTCTTGCGCCCCGCCGAGCCATGCGTCCATAAAGGGCGAGAGGTAGTTTTCGAGTTCGGGATACGACGTCAGAATCGGAAAAATATCCTCGTAGCGTTTGTTAAGGAACTCCACGGCGTGCGGGAACGTGCAGTATCGGCCGCCCTTATAAATCCGCAAGTACCAGATGATCGCCGCGAAGAGAATGATGGGCGATTCGACGAAGAAGTCGCCTTGTTTCTGTACCCACGTGCGGTTGAGATTCAGCATAATCGTGTAGGCGGATTCGTAAGCGTCGGATATGTCGGTCATGAAGTCGGGATTGATCGGGTTGCAGCGGTGCGAACGCCGCGGGTCGTCGAAGTTGATGACGTAGAACGTCGGCACTTTCTCGTATCCGCCTTGATTGTTCAAGAGATGGTTGTAGGCTATCTCCGACAGGTCGGGGAATTTGAAGTCGTAGAGGTACATGGCGAACCCTTTCTCGATCTGCTGCTTGATGAACTGATTGACGACAGCATAGCTCTTTCCGCTGCCCGGCGTTCCGAGTACGATCGCCGCGCGAAAAGGGTTCACGACGTTGATCCACCCCTCGTTCCATCGCTTGCGGTAGTAAAAGCGCGTGGGCAGGTTCACCGAGTATTCGTTGGTCAAGAGGCGCGTCTCCTGCTGGAACGATTCGTTCTCGGTGTTGAACACGTCGTCCATCAGATTGTTTTTCAGCAGACGGGACATCCATACGCCGCCCATGAGCAGGCAGATATATCCGACCGATACGGTCAGTATGTAGAACGCCGTGTTCGCAACCGTCGGAAGCGGCAGCGCCAGCAGCCACCAGTTGAAGAAAAACAGCACGCCGCCCACCGAGAGCGTCGCGATGATTCGTCGCCATGTAATTTTTTCTTCCTTTACGCCTTTCGTTCCCAAACACGAGAGCGCCAGAAATACGACGGCGAACAGCTTTGTCCAAAGGATGTTGCCGAACAATCCGGCCGTGCGGTTGAAATTCAGCAGAATACGATCGACCACACCGATATTGATTCTCCATTCCACGATTTGTCCGTAACAGAACCAATAGACGTTGATTACCACGAACAGGATACTCAACGCCCGCATGAAATCCATGACTTTCGCCAGACCCCGAAGGTCGTCTTCTTGTTGCATAACAGTACATTTTATGATGAATAATTTTGTTTCAGAATTTTCTCCCGCGCGTGTTTCGGGAGTTGCGCATATCGTGTCGCTCGTTCGACGGCTCCCGCTTTCTCGACTGCATATCCGTATTGGAACTTTGCCGATTGCCGAACCGCTGCTCGAACGCATTGGCGGAGTAGGCCTTTCCCAGACGCGAACCGTTTACAACGTACCGGGTTTCATGGTCGATGAACGTAACGCCGACTATTCGACCCGCGTCGTTGCGCCGCAGAAAGAGGTCGATGCGGCAGGTTCGCAGACATTCGCGCAATGTCTGCTCCGACGTCGCTTCGTTCAATGCGTCCTCGACCCTGCGACGAAGCCGCAGCCGTTCGCCGCCTTTCTTGAAGCGTTCCGCACAGCGTACCATGTGCCGCTCCAACTCCTCGACTCCGACCGCTCTCCCGAATACGGAGGATTTGAGCGGAGCCGCGACAGCCTTGTCTCCATTCGTGTCCAAAGCCGTGTAGAGCAATCCTCGATACGGTATGCCGCCACGTTCACCGCGCACCTCCTCCACGCCGATATTGTATTGTGAGAGCAAGGCTCGGAACTCGCCGAGCATCTGGAACCGATACATAGCTACGGCCGGTTTCACGACCGCGCCGATTTGACGTTTCAGGTCGCCTTTCGTGCTGTCGACCGCCGTGAGCCTCCAATCCTCCGCCCGCTTGCGCTCTTTGGCCGGATGCAATCCGTATTCACGTTCCAGCTCTTCGGTAACGGCGACGCTCCGTTCGTTGCGCCTGCTGTCTTTGACCTTGCGGCCGTCCTGTCCGACCTGCACCGACACGATGTGAATATGCTGGCGGTCGATGTCGGTATGCTCGAACACGATGTACGGCTGTTCGCCCCAGCCCATGCGCTCCATATATTTCTCGGCGATTTCGGTAAGCTGTTCGGCCGTCAGACGGTCTTCGGGGTCGGGGTTGAGCGAGATGTGTACGACGGGTTTCTCGGTGCGGTAGTGCGAGGGCATCCAGCGCAGCAGGTCTTCGGCCGTCGACACTACGTCGAACCGCCCGTCGGACGGTTCCCGCAGAATATGCGTCAGGAGCACCTTGCCCTTGCCCCGATCGACTTTCTGCTGGTTGTAGGCAAGTGCTCCGTAGACGTCTTTACCGGTAGTGATTTTGGCTACCATCGCTCCTTGAACTCTTCCGAAAGTGCAATGATTTGTTGCCCGACAGCCGCCAATTCTTTGGTCGCATTCTCCAATTTGTAGAGCATGGCGAGTGCTTTCCGCTCCGAGAAATGGGTGTGCAACAGCTTCACAACTTGGTTGTAATTCGTACCCACGGCTCGGAATTGAGCGTGCAGTTGCGTCAGTTTGGCTACGTATTCCAGCGTTCCGCGGTCGGTTTTTATCACTCGGAACACATCTCCGAAGACCCGTGCTTTGATAAAAGCCGCCTTCGACAACAGTCCCGATTGTTCGTACATCGTCAGAAATCGGGCGTGTTCCGTATCGTTGAATCGCACCATGACACAATGCGAAGCGGTATCCGTTTTCGCGGGGCGTCCCCCTCGACCCTTGCGGGTCGGTCTGTTTTTCTCCATAATCGAAATTTTTGAGGTGAGGCTATTGCCTCGTCGGTTATTGAAAATTGCGATTCGTTCGTGGCGGAGCCGCCTGTCGAAAAGTGCCGACTTCGGAGGTGCTTTCATCCCCCTTGCGGGCAAGCTGTTTTCCGTTACGGAAATAGTTTCGGGTAACGGAAAACACAGCTTGCTATTTGCCCTTTGCAAATACATTCTGTCCGCCTGTCGGACGGACTATTGAACCGGCCGCCGTAAAAACAGGCAAGGCGGCTTCCATTCACGTCGGAATCGTTACGGTGACAAAGATACCGACCGATTCAATTCGTTGCATAATAGTCGATTGTGCCGCATAGAGCCACTTCGACGCCACAAGCGGCCATAGCGAAACAGAGGTGAATAACCGGCTTCGATAAGGGCTTTCTTTGCGGGTACAAACAAGCGCAAACAGCTATGTGCACATGTGTCTGCGTGCGGATATGGATAGTTGAATGCCGGAGTACGCAGATGAATAAACGGTTATTTGCCTGCCTGTGCAAACAGATTTTTATGCAGATAAGGAATCGGATAATCGGACACGCACTTATGCACGTGCGTACCAGAGCACCAACGCATGTGCCTGACAGCGTACATGCACTGGTGCGCAGAAAACCGATTGCGCATACAGACATCTGCGCAAACAAAACCATGCTCACACAATTAACCGATTGTATAATTAAAACACAGCAACAATGAAAGGAAAAACGAAATTCGTCGCTTTCTCCACGCAGAAAGGCGGTGCAGGCAAAACGACGCTTACGGTATTGGTGGCTTCTTACCTGCATTACGTAAAAGGATTCGACGTCGCGGTCATCGACTGCGACTATCCGCAGCACTCCATCGTCGAGATGCGCGACCGCGACTTAAAGATGGCGCTCGAAGATGAACACTACAAACGCATGGCCTACGAGCAGTTCACTCGTTTGGAGAAGAAAGCCTATCCGGTCGTGGAAAGCAATACCAAAGAGGCGTTGGCCGATGCCGAATATCTGCTTCCGCAAGGAGATTTCGATTATATATTCTTCGACCTTCCCGGTACGATCAACAATGAAGATTTGGTCCACACGCTGGCGCAGATGGATTATATCGTAGCTCCGATATGCGCCGATAGGGTCGTCATGGAGAGTACGCTCAACTATGCCGTCGTTGTCAGGGATCATATCATGCGTAGTGCGCAGTCGCAAATCAAGGGGCTGTATCTGTTGTGGAACATGGTGGACGGCCGCGAGAAGACGGAGTTGTATGAGGTGTATGAAGCCGTGATGAGAGACCTGCACCTCACGGCTCTGACAACCTTTCTGCCCGACACCAAACGCTTCCGTCGCGAGCAAAGCACCAACCGGCGGGCTGTGTTCCGCTCCACGCTGTTTCCCGCCGACCGTTCGCTGGTACGTGGCAGCAACCTCGACAAATTGGTGGACGAACTGATCGGACTGTTAAAATAAGCCGCCATGAACAAGAAAGAAATCGGCGACGGACTGGACGCCTCTTTCATCATCAGCCAAGCCAAAAGCCGGAATCGTCCGTTACACCCGTATGCGGCCGAGAAAGCGGAAGAAGCAGACGCTTCGTCGGACGAAAGTCCCGCTTCGGCCGCTCCGAGAGAGGATGCGCGCCGTCGAAAAGGCAGGGGGCATGATTACGAAACGCTCTTTATCCGCAATGCGCCGTCCAATACGCGCAGCGGAAAGACGGTTTATATCCGCAGGGAGTTCCATGAGCGCATTACGCGCATCGTGCAGGTAATCGGCAAAAACGAAGTGTCGCTGTACAGCTACCTCGACAACGTGCTGGAACATCATTTCGCCGCTTATCAGGAGGAGATCTCCGAGTTGTATAAAAAGCGTAACGACGACATTTTCTGATGACAGCCATGACAACGACCTGCATTTTATGGCTGCTGACGGTCTGCGCCGTCGGCTACGCACTTTGGACGGTCTGGTATCTCTTTCGGGAGAGCCGGCGCAACAACTGCCGCCCGCCCGTTTCGGCCGACGCAACCGTCCGTCGGGAGATTATCGGCAAGAGCCGTTTTGTCCTCGACCGACGCCGCTCGCTGCCACAAGCGGCCGTAGCGGCGCAAACCGAAAAAGGTATCGAAAAAGAGGATATATTTGCTCCCGCAAGTGTACCCGAACACCCCCGGCAGATACCGCCGGAAGACTTGGACGAGGTATTCGGCGATGTTCCGGACGGTGAGCATAACGAGCCGCTGGACATCTACTATCCGCTTTACGAAGAATCTTTCCCGGATACGGAAGCGGATGAGCCGGACGACGAGGATGAAACCGAAGAGCTGCCCCTTCTGGGGCGCTCGCTCGCACAAGGGGTCAGTTTCGAGCAAATGGGCGAAGTCTACCGCCATGTGGTGCACGATCCACCTATTACAGATGAGCAGAAGGAAGAGACGGGACGTCTCCTTCTGGGCCTGAAAGAGACCGACATGTTCGAGGCGATCGTTTCAGGCTGTCCCGACGGGAACGACAAGGTAAAGCACCTTATCGACACCTATCTCTCGGCATTCCATCGGCGAATGGCCGCGGAGGCTGCGGAAAGTCCATCTGCGCAGGGTGTCGTTCCCGAGGGATTCGACGTCCGCGATTATGTATAACCCCGAAAACAGAACGACATGAAAGAGCGAGATTACGGATAGCAGCATACCAGTTCCGAAGCCACTGAAAAATCCGACAAGACAAGTTTAACCCGGTGCGGGGCATCATCCCCGCACCTAAATCAAAAGATCATCGCATTATGACAAAGAAGAAGATTCTTTCCTCGGCGGCCCTGTTTCTTGCCGCCGTCTCCTCCGCTTTCGCACAGGGAAACGGATTGGCCGGTATCAACGACGCCACCAATATGGTAACGAGTTATTTCGATCCCGGCACGAAACTCATCTACGCCATCGGCGCCGTCGTGGGTCTGATCGGCGGCATCAAAGTATACAACAAGTTCAGCTCCGGCGACCCCGACACCTCTAAGACTGCGGCCTCGTGGTTCGGGGCGTGTATCTTCCTGATCGTCGCCGCAACGATTCTGCGCTCGTTCTTCCTGTAATCCGTCAGCCTGAAAAATTATGGAATACGGAATCAACAAGGGAATCGGGCAGAGCGTGGAGTTCAAGGGGTTGAAAGCGCAATACCTTTTCATCTTCGCCGGAGGGTTGCTCGCCGTGTTCGTTCTGTTCGTCATCTTCTACATGGCGGGCGTCGATCAATGGGTGTGCATCGGCTTCGGCGTCGCGGCAGCCTCCGCATTGGTGTGGCTGACGTTCCGTCTGAATGCCCGTTACGGCGAGCACGGACTGATGAAGCTGCTGGCCAAGCGGCAGCACCCGCACTACCTTATCAACCGCAAGGCTCCGCGCCGCCTGTTTCCCGCAAAAAGAAAGGAGGCGCAAGCATGAGAAACATACTGAAAGCCGCCACCATCGAGAGCAAATTTCCGCTTTTGGCGGTGGAGCACGGCTGCATCGTCAGCAAGGACGCGGACATAACGGTCGCTTACAGAGTCGAACTTCCGGAATTGTTCACCGTAACCTCCGCCGAGTACGAGGCGATCCACGCCGCATGGTGCAAGGCCGTCAAGGTCTTGCCCGAATACAGCATCGTCCACAAGCAGGACTGGTTCATTCGCGAGCAGTACCGCCCGCAGACCGGCGACGCGCAGATGAGTTTTCTTTCCCGTTCGTTCGAGCGGCATTTCAACGAACGTCCGTATCTGAATCATTCGTGTTTCCTCTTCCTCACGAAGACGACCAAAGAGCGGATGCGGATGCAGTCGAACTTCTCGACCCTCTGCCGGGGCAACATCATTCCCAAAGAGGTCGATCGGGAATCGACGACGAAGTTTCTGGAAGCCGTGGATCAGTTCGAGCGTATCCTGAACGATTCGGGCTTCATCTCCATCACCCGCCTGTCGGGCGATGAAATCACGGGCACGAAGGAGCAGCCGGGGCTGTTGGAGAAGTATTTCACGCTGTCGCTTTCCGACACGACCTCGTTGCAGGATGTCGAGTTGGGAGCCGAGACGCTGCGTGTGGGCAACAAGCGTGTATGCCTGCATACGCTCTCCGACACGGAGGATCTGCCGGGACATGTAGGTACGGACATGCGCTACGAGCGTCTCTCCACCGACCGTTCGGACTGCCTGCTGTCGTTCGCCGCACCGGTTGGGCTGCTGCTCTCCTGCGATCATATCTATAACCAGTATCTGTTTTTGGAGAGCAGCGACGCGAACCTGCAAATGTTCGAGAAACGGGCGCGCAACATGCAGTCGCTGTCCCGCTATTCGCGCTCGAACCAGATCAACAAGGAGTGGATCGACCGCTATTTGAACGAAGCGCATTCGTTCGGGCTGCTCTCCATCCGTGGGCACTTCAACGTCATGGCGTGGTCGGACGATGCGGAAGAGTTGCGGCGTATCCGCAATGACGTGGGCAGCCAGCTCGCGCTTATGGAGTGCCGGCCGCGCCACAACACGGTGGATGCCGCGACGCTCTACTGGGCGGGCATGCCGGGCAATGCGGGCGACTTCCCGGCCGAAGAATCGTTCTATACGTTCGTCGAACCGGCATTGTGTTTCTTCACGGAGGAGACCAACTACAAGTCCTCCCCCAGTCCGTTCGGCATCAAGATGTGCGACCGCATCAGCGGGAAGCCGCTGCATTTGGACATCTCGGACGAGCCGATGAAGCGGGGCGTCATCACCAACCGCAACAAGTTCGTGCTGGGGCCGAGCGGTTCGGGCAAGTCGTTTTTCATGAACCACCTCGTGCGCCAGTATTGGGAGCAGGGCACGCACGTCGTGCTGGTCGATACGGGCAACTCCTATCAGGGTCTGTGCGAGTTGGTGCGCCGCAAAACCAGAGGCGAGGACGGCATCTATTTCACATATACCGAGGAGCATCCGATCAGCTTCAATCCGTTCTACACCGACGACTACGTGTACGACGTGGAGAAGAAGGACAGCATCAAGACGCTGTTGCTGACGCTCTGGAAAACCGAGGACGACAAGGTTTCCAAAACCGAATCGGGCGAGCTGGGCAGTGCCGTGAACGCCTATATCGGGCGGATACGCAGCGACCGCACGATCGTTCCGTGCTTCGACACCTTCTACGAGTACATGCGCGACGACTACCGCCGCGAGTTGGAGGAGCGCGACATCAAGGTCAGCCGCGACGACTTCAACATCGACAACATGCTCATCACCCTGCGTCAATATTACCGGGGCGGGCGGTACGACTTCCTGCTGAACTCGAAAGCCAACATCGACCTGCTGAACAAACGCTTCGTGGTCTTCGAGGTGGATTCCATCAAGGAGAACAAAGAGCTGTTTCCGGTGGTTACGATCATCATCATGGAAGCGTTCATCAATAAGATGCGCCGTCTGAAAGGCGTGCGCAAGCAGCTCATCGTCGAGGAGGCGTGGAAAGCGCTGTCGTCGGCCAATATGGCCGAGTACCTGAAATACATGTACAAGACCGTGCGCAAGTATTTCGGCGAGGCTATCGTCGTTACGCAGGAGGTCGAGGACATCATCTCCAGCCCGGTGGTCAAGGAGGCGATCATCAACAATTCGGACTGTAAGATTCTGCTCGACCAGCGCAAGTTCATGAACCGCTTCGATGCGATACAGTCGCTGCTCGGACTGACGGACAAGGAGAAGTCGCAGATACTCTCCATCAACCAGTCGAACGACCCTGCACGCAAGTACAAGGAGGTGTGGATCGGTCTGGGAGGTATGCAAAGCGCTGTCTACGCTACGGAGGTCAGCCGCTCGGAGTATCTCGCTTACACGACCGAAGAGACGGAGAAAGTCGAGGTGCAGCGCCTGACCGAACAACTCGACGGGGACATCGAACTGGCGATCAAGCAGCTTGCCGAACGAAACAATTAAAGGAGGCAGGCCATGTATCGCAGATGTATCGAAGACCCTATGGCGGCCCACCTCGACTTCCGGATGTGCGATATTGCCGGCACATGGGAGAGCCGCGAGGGAGCGCCCCGCATAAGGATATACCGCGACGACACCCGCAAAGGCGGCGGATATTATCTGGAACTGGCCTACGACCGCAGGACACGTTTCGTCCGCATCATCCGCCGATATGGGAGATATATCCGGTATTTCGACTTTTGCGGCTTTGTCGGAATAGCCTACGATGCCGAGCGGGACGTGCTCCGGCTCTCCGTCTACGGCAACTATTACAGAACGGACGAACAGTCCGAGTATTAACCCGAAAAAAACGAATCATATGAAACGATGGATAATAACGGTGTGTCTGTGCCTTATCGGCTTCACGTATCAGGCACACGCGCAGTGGACGGTCATTGACCCGTCCAATCTGACACAGAATATCAGAAACGTGATACAAAGCTCGACGACGGCCAGCAACATGGTCAAGTCATTGCAGGAGAGCGTAAAAATCTACCAGCAGAGCAAAGCCTATTACGATGCGCTGAAATCGGTGAGCAACCTCGTTAAGGACGCCCGCAAAGTGAAGCTGACCATCGAGATGGTCAGCGAAATCACGGACATCTACGTGTCGGGGTTCAACAAGATGGTCTGCGACCCGAATTTCACGGTGGACGAGCTGGCCGCGATCTCCGCAGGCTACGCACGGCTGCTGGTGGAGGGCGGCGCGTTGGTCACGGAGTTGAAAACGATCATCACGGGCGGCAACGGCCTTTCGCTCTCTGACAAAGAGCGTATGGAAATCATAGATCAAGTCTATAATCGGATGCTGAGGTATCGGAACCTTACGCGCTACTTCACGCGCAAGACGATCTCCGTTTCCTACATCCGCAGCCGCGACAAGGGCGACGCGAGCCGCGTGCTGTCCCTTTACGGCAGCCCTAACGAAAGATACTGGTAGCCATGATGCCGTTAGCGATGAATTTCGACAATCTGCATCAAGTGCTGCGGAATCTCTATGTGGAGATGATGCCCATGTGCGGCGACATGATCGGCATAGCGAAAGGCGTGGCCGGCTTGGGCGCGCTGTTCTACGTTGCCTACCGCGCCTGGAAATCGCTGGCCAATGCCGAGCCGATCGACGTGTTCCCGCTCCTGCGGCCGTTTGTCATCGGAATGTGCATCATGTTCTTTCCGACCGTTGTGCTGGGAACGATCAACGCCGTAATGTCGCCCGTCGTGCAGGGCACCCACGCGATTTTGGAGGGGCAGACGATGGATCTGCGGGCATACCAGCAGCAGAAAGACGATTTGGAATACGAGGCACGGGTGCGCGAGGGCAAGGCGTGGTTGGTGGACGACGAAGCCTACGACCAAAAACTCTCCGAGCTCGGCATCACGGACTTGGGCGAGATCGTCAGCATGTGGGGCGAGAGAACGTGGCACGACGTGAAGATGTGGTTTCGGCAGTTGGTGCGCGATTTTTTCGAGTTGCTGTTCAATGCCGCGGGTCTTACGATCGACACGCTGAGAACATTCTTTCTGGTCGTGCTCTCGATTCTGGGGCCGCTGTCGTTCGCCCTCTCCGTGTACGACGGATTCCACGCTACACTCACGAGTTGGATAGCCCGCTACATCAGCGTCTACTTGTGGCTGCCGATTGCCGACTTGTTTTCCGCTGTGCTGGCGAAGATACAGACCCTGATGCTCGAAGCGGACATCGCCGCACTGCAAGACCCCGCCTATATCCCCGAAGAGGGCGGAGGTGTCTATATCGTCTTCCTTATCATCGGCATTATCGGTTATTTCTCGATTCCTACCGTCGCCGAGTGGGTAATCCAGTCGGGCGGAGGTGCGAGCGGCGCAATGGGCGGCATCAACAAAGCCGGTTCATTCGCGACGGGTGTGGCCGGCGGCATCGCGGGCAACGCCATCGGCCGGACGTTCCACCGCAGCGGCGGCAGCACCTCTTCCGACAGTGGCGGCGGAGCACCCGCCGGGCAGAATCTGGCCACACGCGGATAACAATCATTCATAAACACTCAAACAATGGAATTCAAGTCATTAAAAAACATCGAAAGCAGTTTTCGGCAGATTCGGACGTTCGGCATCGTCTTTCTCTGCCTGTGTGCGGCAGTCGCGGTGTTCAGCATCGTCAAGAGCTATCGTTTTGCCGAGGCACAGCGGCAGAAGATCTACGTGCTGGACGAGGGCAAGTCGCTCATGTTGGCTCTGTCGCAGGATCTGAGCCAGAACCGTCCCGTAGAAGCGCGGGAGCATATCAAGCGTTTCCACGAGTTGTTCTTCACCCTCTCGCCCGACCGTGCCGCCATCGAGAGCAACATCAAGCGGGCGTTGTTTCTGGTCGACAGAAGCGCGTTCGCCTATTTTCAGGATATGCAGGAAAAGGGCTATTACAACCGCATCGTGTCGGGGAATATCAACCAGCGTATCGAGGTCGATTCCGTGGTGTGCGATTTCGAGCGTTACCCCTATCGTGCAACGACCTACGCACGACAGTTGATCGTCCGCGAGAGCAATATTACCGAGCGGAGCCTCGTAACGCGCTGCGACCTTATCAACTCGGTGCGCTCGGACAACAACCCGCAGGGGTTCATCATGGAGCGTTTCGAGATTCTCGAAAACAAGGATTTGCGGACTTTGACAAGGTGAGGTTATGGTACGCAAGAGATTCGGCGCATTGTCGGAACATGTGGAGTGTTTCCTGCGGCGCATGTGCGGGGCGTTGTCCCCCGCAAGTCGGTTAATCGTCGTGCTCACGATGCTCGCGCTCTTCACCGTACTGTCGCTCTACTTTACCGTTTCGTCCGTCTGCCGGTTCGGACAGGGTGCGGACGATGCGATGCGGATTCGGCATATCGAGCCTGCGGAGCTGCAACGGGAGCCGACTGCAACGGACAGTGTAAAACAATCAAACGATTTCAATTATGACGACAAACGAGAAACAGAATGAACAATCGAAGAGCGTGGAGCGCAAGGAACTCACGCCGCAGCAGCTGCAAACGCGGAAGAAGATGGTGATTTTCCCGCTGTTCTTCCTCGCCTTCGCCGGGTGCATGTGGCTGATATTCGCCCCGGACACGAAAGACGAGCAGCCGACCTCCGGCTTCAACACCGATCTGCCGACACCGGAGCAGAACGGCATCGTGTCGGACAAGCGCGACGCTTACATACAGGAGGAGATGAAGCGCAAGCAGCAGGACAAGATGCGGTCGTTGCAGGATTTCGCTTTCGAGCTGGACGGCGGGGAGGCTGCGCAAGAGGCGGAGCCGCAGGTTACGGTATATGCCGACAACCGCCCCCGATACGGAGGCCGCACCTCCGGCAATGCGTTCCGCTCGTCTGCCGACGCTTATGCCGACATCAACCGGCAGCTCGGCAATTTCTACACGGACACCTCCGGCGAGAAAGAGGAACAGCAGAAAGAAATGCAGGCCCGGATCGAGGAGTTGGAGCGGCGGCTGGAAGAGGAGCAGGAGCGTAAGAGTTTACAGGAAGAGCAGGTGGCGCTGCTCGAAAAATCATACGAGATCGCCGCCCGCTACATGAACGGAGGACAAACGCCGACACAGGAACCCGCCGCAGCGCAGCCTGCCGTCATATCCGGCAAGGCTGTCGTGCAGCCCGTCAAGCAGGTGCGGCACAACGTCGTATCGCTGCTCGCCGCACCGATGCCCGATTCGGTATTTCGGGAGGAGTTCGTGAAACCTCGCAACTGGGGGTTCAACACCATCGGCGGGGATGCACAGGAAAAGGAGCGTAACGGCATTCGGGCATCCATCTATCGGACGGTTACGATTACCGATGGCGGGCAGGTGTCCCTGCGGCTTTCGGAAGCGATGACGGCCGGAGGCGTATTGATTCCGGCAGGAACGGTGGTCGCGGGAGCCGCCCGCATCGCCGGCGACCGACTGGGGATTACGATCAACGCCGTGCAACATGCCGGAACGGTCATTCCGATCGAACTGCTGGTCTACGACATGGACGGCAACGAAGGAATCTCCGTGTCGGGGTCGGAGGAGATCAACGCAGTGAAAGAGATTGCCGCCAACATGGGGTCGGGCATGGGAAGCAGCATTACCATAACCGATGACGCAGGGTCGCAGCTGCTCTCCGACTTGGGCCGCAGTGCCATACAAGGCGTATCGTCGTATGTGAGTAAAAAGATGCGCACGGTGAAGGTAACGCTCAAAGCCGACTATGCGGTTCTGCTGCTGCCGCCTCAGAAATAGAAATCGACAAGCCACTGAAAAATCCATTTTATCAATCATTAAAAACAAACGATATGAAAAAGATTCTTTTGGCATTCGTATTCGTCGGGTGCATGTTCGCAGCAAACGCGCAGGAAAAACCCTCTACGGGCGATCTGTTCGACGGACTTACCCGTCCGCTGACTTTCGACCGCATGATTCCGCCCTATGCGCTGGAAGTAACGTTCGACAAGACGGTTCACGTCATCTTCCCCTCGGCAATCCGCTACGTCGATCTGGGATCGGCGGATCTGCTGGCGGCGAAAGCCGACGGCACGGAGAATGTCCTGCGTGTGAAGGCCGCACTGCGGGATTTCTCGCGCGAGAGCAACCTCTCGGTCATTACCGAGGACGGGGCATACTACACGTTCAATGTCAAGTATGCCGACGAGCCGGTGAAACTATCCGTGGAGATGACGGACTTCATTCACGACGGCGAAGCGGTGAACCGGCCCAACAACGCGATGGAGGTATACCTCACGGAGCTGGGAAGCGAATCGCCGCTGCTGGTCAAGCTCATCATGAAGTCCATCTACAAAAACGACCGCCGCGAAATCAAGCATATTGGATGCAAACGGTTCGGGGTACAGTACCTGCTCAAAGGTATTTACTCGCATAACGGCCTGCTCTATTTCCACGTGCAATTAAAAAACTCGTCCAACGTGCCGTTCGATGTGGATTACCTTACGTTTAAGATCGTCGATAAGAAGGTCGCCAAACGCACGGCCATTCAGGAACAGGTCGTATGGCCGGTGCGGGCTTACAATAACGTACAGGTAATCGACGGCAGACATAACGAGCGCATGGTCTTCACGCTTCCGAAGTTCACGCTGGCCGACGACAAGCACCTCGTCGTGGAGTTGCACGAACAGCAGGGAGGCCGGCATCAGTCGTTCTCGGTAGAGAATGAAGACTTGGTGCGCGCCCGTGTTATCGACGAATTAAAGGTCAAATAACATGAAGCGGGCGATATTCATTCTGTTGCTGGCTTTGTGCGTCGTATCTCGGCACGAAGCACACGCCCAGCGTGCCCTGCCGCGGATGCGCAGCATCGAGCTTCGGAGCGGCATGGTCGACGGGTTCTGCACCTCCGCAAGCACGGATGCGGGGTACTATTTCGGCGTTGCGATGAGCCGCTACGCGAAGCATGCCGACAAGTGGGTCTTCGGCGTCGAGTACCTGTCGCGCTATTATCCCTACAAGGCCGGACGCATTCCGATGGCGCAGTTCACGGCCGAGGGCGGCTACTACTACAAGTTCTTCGCCGACCCCTCGCACACGTTCCTCTTCTACATCGGAGGTTCCGCCATGACGGGATACGAAACCGTAAACTGGGGCGACAAACGGCTCTACGACGGTGCGACGATCCGCAACCGCGACCGGTTTCTCTACGGCGGGGCTGTTACGCTGGAAGTGGATGCCTATCTCACGGACAGAATCATCCTCTCGTTGTCGGGACGTGAACGCTGCTTGTGGGGTACGACGACGGGGCATTTCCATACGCAGTACGGCATCGGAGTAAAATTCATCATCAACTGACACGAACATTTTTTATCACACAGCTACGCAAGTAGCATAAAACCAACTTTTTATATGAAACACTTATTTTTGGCAGCTACGGCTGCTCTGGGACTTCTCGTCTCGTGCAACAAGGAAGAAAACGAAATTTACGTGACCTCAAAAGGTGCGGTAGCCACCGTGTCGTTCACTGACGGAGAGCCTGCGACCCGCAGCGCGACGGCCGAGGCCGAGCCGTGGGAAAAGACGCTCAACACGGTTACGATGTTCGTCTTCGACCCGTCGGGCGACCTGATGGTCAAGCGTTCGTTCTCGGTGGCCGAGCTGTCGGCCAAGAAGGCGACTTTCGCCCTGCCGGATGCCGTGCCGGGCAACGTGTGCGAGTTCTACGCCGTGGCGAACCTCGATGTAGCGAACGTCGGCGACAAGACGACGCTCACGGCTCTGCTGGAGCGCGATGCGGCCTCGTACAACGGTACGTTCGCCGAAGTTTCGACGAAAGCCGCGCGCGACGGCGGGTTCGTCATGTCGGGCACGACCTCGAAAGCCGTCGCGGCCGCAGGCTCGACGACCGACGTAGCTATCACGCTTAAGCGCACCGTAGCGAAAGTGGCCGTTCAGGTTACGCCCTCGCCCCGGTTCGGGACGCTCTATCAGGGAGCCGTGCGGATCAACAGCATCACGCTCACCAATGGCGCGACGCAGACACCGGTGTTCCACTCCGACTACAATCCGGGAGCTTTCAATTTCTCGGCGACGCAAGCCTCGGATGCCGCCTCAGGCAAGTACCGCAACCTCTTTTACCTGTTCGAATGTCCCGCCCGCAACGTCGGCAACCGCGTGAAAGCCATCATCCATGCGACCTACGATATGGACGGCGATTTCTCGACCGCAGCCGGTCAGTCGTCGATGACCTACGAGGTGGAACTCGACGGTGCTTCGGGAGGTGAAATCCGCCGCAACAGTTGCTACCGCGTGGATATCACGATCAACGGGCTGTCGGGCCACGACGCCTCGCTGACCATCACGCCTGCCGAGTGGGAATTGCCCGTAACGCAGACCGTGGAGCTGGGAGCATAAACCGCAAGTCGAACCCGTTTCCGCTCCGGCCTACGTCGGGGCGGAAACTTTTAATCGAATCAATCATGAAGAAAGTATTATTGTTTATCATACCGCTGCTCGCGATGATGAGCAGCTGTAACAAAGACGAGATGGAGGATCGCCCGTCCTTGCAGGACGAGGTGCGCTTCTCGTTACAGATTCAGGAGGAGGGTGTGCAGTACGTTACCCGTGCGACGGACGAACGAACCGTGCGCGATGTCAATCTTTTCCTCTTCGACCCGCGCGGCATGCTGCCCGACCGCCATTTCTATGTCGAAACTGGCACGGTGGAGTGCTCCGTGCTCCCCGGTAGCTACGAAGCCTATGCCGTTGCGAACGTGCACCGGGACATGGGCGCGATGACCCTCGAACAGCTGCGCGCCGTTCAGCTTCCGTCGGTAACCCGATATACCATGCTTCCGATGTCGGGACACACGACGCTCACGGTCGAAGACCGAATGTCCGCACCCGTCATTACCGTGCGACGTACCGTTGCGAAAATCATCTGCAACGTATCCATAGATCCGGCCGTCGCAAGCACGATGGAATTGCAGTCCGTACAAATCATGAATGCCGCCGCCACGACGAAGCTGTTCGAGGCGGAGCAGGTCGCCAAGAATTTCATCACAATGAACTCAGCGGCAATCGCATCGTCGGAATTACGCTCGGCAACACGAATGTTTTATCTACTGGAAAATTGTCAAGGCGACGTGCCGTTCATCACGACCCAGCAGCAGAAGTGTGCAGAGAATGCCCCGAAAGGTGCGACTTTCGCGCGCATCAAGGCTCAGCAAGAGGGCTTGCAACTGACCTACGACGTCTATTTAGGCGAGAATAACACCTCGAATTTCGATGTGCGGCGCAACTCGGTACAGACGCTCAACATCATCATCAAAGGCAAAAACGAAGTCGACACACGGGTGCATTCGTTCGGTGCGGAGATTACGGACGAACTTCCTGACCCGGATTTCAGTACGACATTGAACGAGTATTGCTGGTACAAAAGCGGCATGAATAATCTGACCATCAAAGTTGACAAGCCCAACATTACGGGCGAATTGACGGGAGACATACTCTTCATGCAGGGACAGCAATATGCTTTCCATATCAATGAAAAAACACTCACCCCCGGACTATCGCTTCGGCTGGCCGATCCCTCCGGCAACTACGTTTTCAACGTATGTTACGACCCGCGCGTGTTTACGTCCGCCAACAATCGGCTGATCTACGACGTGTCGCTCTCCAACGGAAGCGGCTACTCTTACACGAAACGGTTTACGCATGATTTTTACAATCATCTGACGGTTTACACCTATTGGAACGGACGCGAACACCAAGGCGGCTATCTTGACGATATTTCGGCTGTGCGTACTATTTCCCATTCCAATGCTGGTGTTTCTTATGTCCGTATGCTCGCCCTCGACGACGGGCCGCAGATGCGCGCGGTACCCGACGACGGCTTCGCATTCAAAGGCTGGTATGCCGACAAGGAGCTGACGCAAAAAGTATCGGATGCAAATCCGTACCGGCATCCGATGAACTTTCGGGTAGACACCCTCTATGCGAAATTCCAGTCGGAGCGAGTGTACATTTACACGCGGATCAAGGAAGTGTCGTTCACCTGTTCGAGCGGATACCAGATAGACGAGTCCAAGCAGGCTTTTATCGTCCTGCCCGGCAGTCGATGCACCATATCCGGCAAAAACGGGCGATTCGTTTCGGTATGGTGGGACAAGCCGGAAACATCTATGATACGCCGTATCGTATCGACCGACAATCCGTACAGCTTTATTGCGGCAGCCAACCTAACCCTTATCCCGGGCTACGATGCCGTGTCGAAAGAAGAACTGACGAATAGCCAAACTACGACCCCCACCGATTAAACCCTGCGAAGATGAAAAAGTTATTTATCTTGCTGCTGTGCGTCCTTGCGGCACACACGGCATCGGCCCAATACACTGCCGTGCGCGTCAATGCACTGGGCTGGGCGACGGGAACGCTCAATGCGGGCGTCGATATCGCCGTGGCGCAGAAGTGGTCGGTAGATGTTTCGGGCTACTGGAATCCTATTTCGACGGAGAGCCTGCGGGCCAACGTTCTCGCTGCGACGGTCGGCGTACGCCGTTGGCGCTTCGAGCCGCACGTAGGGCTGTTCTGGGGTCTGCACTCGTCCATCGCCAAGTATAAAGTAGGCAATCGCCGCACCCGCTACAACGGCTGGACGACGGGCATAGGCTCCTCGGTCGGCTACTCGTGGATGCTGGCCAAGCGCTGGAACCTGACCCTCGAAGGCGGTGCAGGTATCTACTACATGGACGACCTGCGTTGGCATCCCGACCCGTCGCCCTGCGAAGCGATACGCTACGAACATTGCCGCCGCGTCGTCCTCGCTCCCTCGAAAATCGAGGTGGCATTTTCCTACCTGTTCTGAACATCAACTATAACAACACAATGACGATGAAACGAAAAATCAAATATGGCCTGCTGGCCTTGGCCGTCGCAGCAGGGTGCATGGGGTGCGCCAAGCTGCATGAAGAGATCGAAGAACGCTATATCGAACAACATCCTCAATACGACATCGAGCTACCAGCACCGGTGGAGTGGGATTCGATTCCGCAACCCGACATCCCGATAGGCAAATGATGTGAAACCCGTAAAGAGAAAACGACATGAAGAAGATGAAAGGATTTCTGATGCTCGCACTCGCGGCGGTCGGTACGCTGCTGACCGCCTGCGACGATGAACTGGACGTGAAACAGGCGTATGCGTTCCGATTGGAGACGATGCCCGTGCAGACGCGCATCGTGCGCGGAGAAACGGCCGAGATACGCTGCACGCTCGTTCGGGAGGGAGAATACAACGGTGCGCGATACACGATCCGCTACTTCCAGCCCGACGGCAAGGGCGAACTCCGCATGGACGACGGAACGCTGTTCCTGCCCAATGACCGCTATCCGCTCACGAGAGAGGAGTTTCGGCTTTACTACACCTCCCGAAGCGATGATCGACAGGTCATCGACGTGTATATCGAGGATAACATGGGGCAGATAACCCAGAACACTTTCTCGTTCCAAAACGAGCGGGAAGAAGACGATGAATAACCCCGAAGCACGAACGATAGAAACGCCCGGAAACGGGCGTTTCCTAATAATAAAGCCTTATGACAGACCAAGAGAAACAACATGCCCAGCGCAAAGAAAACTATGAACAGGCATTGGAGCGATGCGACGGCTACACACAAACCTTGAACTTTCTGAACAGCATACCATCGGAGGATATGACGTTGGGACTGGCAGAGCGGATATTCGTGAAAGAACCCGAATTGTTTTACCGTATCCCCGACAAATTCAAAGATCGGGATTTATGCGATACGGCCGTGCGTTATGACGGGAGTTATCTGAAATACGTTCCCGAGGCGATGAAAACGTGGGAATTGTGCATGAAAGCCATACGGCGCAGTCCGTATGCTATTGCGCATCTCCCCGTGTCGATGAAAAATCCCGAAACGTATCTGCGCCTCGTGCGGGAAAATCCTCGCAATTTGAAAGGCATCCCACGTGCGAACCGGACATCCGAAATGTGCCGAATTGCATTCGACAACACCTATGGCAAGAATAAAACCGATTACTCCGTTATTTCGGCTCTGACCGATCCGTCGATGCTTTATCGGGTATTCCGCGAGCAGGACGACCCGAAGAAAATCCGATTCCTGATGGATATTCTGCCCCATGATGCCACCTTGATTACCCCGAAAGTCGCATTGGAGGCCGTGCGCAAAAACGGTGAGGTGTTGAACAGCGTGCCGTCGCATTCCATCACGGCGGAGGTTGCGGAAGCTGCTGTCATGAACTGGCCGGAGGCAATACAATGGGTTCCGCGCAAACTCCGCACCCCCGATATTTGCCTGCGGGCGGCAACATGTCGACGGGAGTTGTCCGTATACGTTCCCGATAAGATAGCCAAAGAGCGGAATATCTATTCTTTCCATCGCAGAGTGGAAGAACTGCTGCGCCAGCCCCTCGATTATCACCGATATAAAATGCTTTATGAGGGAAAGCCCGTATGCACGGAGTGCGTATGGACGCGCTGTGGCGTTATCGACTACTGCGAAGTGAATTATAACCCGAATAAAAACAGACTGGGACTGCGCATTCTTACCGAATCCGCATATCGGGAAAGACGACAGCAGCAACAGGCCTATAAGGCAGAACAAAATCGGCATGGCGATACGGATACCGCATTGCGACGGCCTCCGCAGAAAGTACCACAAAAGACGAAACGGGGATTGAAATGGTAAAAAACGTCCTGTTTATCACGCAGAGCCGAATGAAATCGCTATATTTGCACTTGAATTGCTCGGCAGAACAGCGCAGAATGCGGCAAGTCGTCGGGCGGTTCTACATACGGAAGGAACACATTATAGTGGGGCATTGAAAACAGCCAAATTTTAATCCACTCACAAGATAATGGGTAGTTCTCTTCTTTATCGTCGTGTCTATATGCCACAAGCATGTACGATAACCGGCGTGAGAAGAAATTATCTATCGAGTGGATAGGTGCTTGGCTGTACCTCAATGCCGGTATTTAACGTACTCTCACGCCTTTTCGTATGGTATTTGTTAGATTGTAAAACAAACGCGATATGGCAGAGAGACGACAAAACAGCCCCCAAGCCCGCAGTTGCATGGCCGACGAATTGCAGCCCCTGATCGGCATGTACCGCCTGACTGTCGACGACGAGAAAATCGTCATACCTCAGAATCCCGATTACGGAGTACTCTATAACGACGGAGAGATTCGTTTCGACGACATCGCCGAAATCACGGTCGATTTTGCCTTTATCAATATCCTTGTCCGCGACGGCTATCTGTTCTCTTTCTACCGACGGGAGCCGCTTATTACCTGTACCCGCAAAATCTCCTTGTAAGGGCTGAGATTATCGGTTGCTCCGAGTGAGTGCCGATAATCATGGCAATCGAAAAATCGGACGGAGCAACCCCGTCCGATTTTTTTGCGCCGTATGTAACGCCCGCCGCCCTGTTATCGGGGCGGACGTTGTTGCTGCTCCTGTATGGCGAGCAGTTGCTTCAGCATGTAAGCATGGTTTTCGCCTACGGTATGCCCCGACGGCATTTTGCAGGGGCTGTTCATACACTCGCGGCATTGGCGGATTGCTTCGGCGAGGTTATCTACTTCGATAACCTCGCCCGTAATATCTCGAATAGTCAGTTCCATAATCTACATTTCTTCGATGTTCGCAATCGGCATATAGTACTCCAGCCACTCCCAAACAGAGGTCATGTTGTATTCCGATGTTATGACTGCTCGGGATTCGTCGATAGGTGTGAAACGGGTACTCTCGTAGTTATCGACCCACTCTTTGAGCGTTTCGACGCCCCACGTTTCGGGGTTGTCGAAAAAGTCGTCCAGCATGCGGATAGGCTCCGCGAACGTAATGATAAGGGTTTCGTAATTCATAAGGCTGCTATTTATTGATTTTCTTATTCAGCCACTGGTCGCGTCTGCGTCGGCATTCCTCCAAAGTCGGAGCGACGCACGAGAACAGTTCGCCGTCCGTATGGCGGTAGTCGTATTGACAGAACCGCTTCTTCGTCCTGCGGGCGAAGGCAGGGGTGAAATACTCGTGTCGTTCTTCTCCCGCGGGGCATACCGACACGCCGTTTACCGTCATCTTCGTTGTTTCCATTGTTATCGTTGTTTAAGGGGTTAAAATTCAGTTCTCAATAGCCTGTGTCTGAACTGCTGCGTCGGGTCCGCTGGCCTTGCGCTGGTGCACCCAAAAGTGGTGTGCACCGAAGCCATAGACGAAATAGTCGTCGAGCGGAACTCGGGTTTTCAGATTCTCGATGCCCTGCCGCAGTTCGGTTTCGTTGCCGGCGAGAAGTATCGTGTCTATCAGTCGGAGGAAAATTTCCGCCACCTCGTCGCAATAGGGACAGAAGAAAGATTCAATCGTTACGTTCATAGTTAGGGTATTTTATGCGGTTTGTTATGCGGTCATTCGCTGCTTGATTTGCGGCATGTTACACCTTACGAGGTTCACGATGCTGTCGTGGTGCTCAGTCTGCGAGTTGTGCACGCCGCGGCTTTGCACGACTTTGAGGGTATCCAATGCCACCTCGACCGTTTCGACACGCCTGCCGCAGACGGTCGCCGAAAAGATAAGCGAGTTCGGTTTTTCGTAGTAGGCATTGGTAAACACGCAGTGGTGCATGGCGTCGCCCTCCTCGATGAACTCCTGCACGCTCTCCAATACGCGCACGGAGAGGTCGCCATCGACAAAGACCAGCCCGAAAAAACGGGATTTGAGGTCGCGATACTGCTGTTCCTCCTCGGCGGCGCGGCGTTTGCGTTCCAGCAGCTGCACGCGCTCCTGCCGTGCCCGCTTCCTTTCGACAAGGCGGTCATGGGCTGTTTGCAGGTCAGCGGGGCAAACATACTTCGCGTTGTTGGTGTCCTTGCCGAAATGCCGGAGCAGGTCGATGTAGTCGCGCCACACGGAAGCGTCCGATACGATGTAACCGTTGCGCAGGCATATTTTGATTGCCGACCAATAGTTCGCGATATTCCACGATTGGCGGTTCGCATAATAGGACAGCAGTGCAATCTGTCCCGCCTTCAAGAGCGTTTCGGCCTGCGGCGAGCGAAGGACGGCCGTAAAGAGGTCGAACGGCAGGATATTGTGGTACTCGCCCGTAAATCCGTTGCGGCGCAGTTCGGGGATAGTACGCTGGCGCGGATAAGTGGCGCACGGGATTATATCGTAGGCTTTGACGTTGTTTTTACCGCGCACCTCCATATCTCCGTAGAGATACCACAAATCGTAATAGCAAAACGACATGGCGCGCGGGCGGGCAACGGTTACGACCTTGCCGTCGGGAGCAATCCATCGTTGCACGACCTCGTTAATCGAATAGTCGGCAGACTGCCCGACCTTGTGGGTCGCCTTGACATAGTAGAACCGAATGACTTGATACTGCTTGCAGGTCGTAATGACGGAGTAATAAGATATGGTGCGGAATACCCGTCTGCGGGTCTGCAATAGCTTCAACTCCGTGCCGCAGTTCGGGCAGGTGCATTCGCAAAGGTTGTCGGCCAATGCTCCGTCGCCCTGCCACGAGTGGCCGCACTCCGTGCAGGAGATGACGCCCTTTGCCGACCTGCGGCCGATGTGGTCGAAGCAGTGGCGGAACGCATGGATTTTCTGCGTTTCGGTAATATGGGGCAAACGACGGCTCAATCGTGCGACCTCTATCTGTATCTGTGTCTTCGGTTTCATGGTGTTCTGCTTTTGAATTAGAATAATAGGTTCATCTGCTTGTCTGCGCCGGTCTGCTTCTTGGCGACGGGCTTGCGCTGGGTAAGTTTTGCATAGGCTTCCTGCTCGGCGCGCTTCATGGCATCGCGGCGTGCCTGCTGTTTCTCCTCCTCGGTCAGTTCGATGGTGTGATTGACTACCACGCGGCAGTCGATGGACTTGCCGACCTCGATGTCGGGTTCGTCGTAGTAGTGGAGTGCCATAGCGTAGATTTCCTCGTCCGCGAAGCCGTGGCAGCCGCTCGCCTGCACTTGGTTCAGAATGTAGGTAGTGCAGTCGTCGATGTTCTTCTGCGGGTCGGAGTAACGCTCGGCGAAAAGTTCGTCGGTCTCCGCCCGCTGCTCCAAATAGGTGCGGATAGTCTGCTTGAAATAGTCAGTTGCTTTATTCTCTCGTGCCATAGTCGTCTCTTTTGCGGGGCGGTTTCCCGCCCCTTGTTCAACATCTATTCGTTCATGCCGATAAGTCGGCGCACTTGTCCCTCCTTGCTCTTTTGAAATATCCAGCCCGCCGTCTTCTGCCCCTCGTGGGTCAGTCGGCTGTTGAAGCGTCCGCCGAGGGCGGATAACTCCGTTTTGATAGGCTTCGTATCGCCGAATACGGCAATCGCCTTGTCGGAGTAGTCCACGATGACGAAATCATCCTGCACGACCGTTTCGGGACGCTTGTCCGACCGCTCCGCAGTCGCGTTCGACAGGCGGATATTGGCTTCGTCGCCTGCGATGTAGGCGAAATCCTCGATTGTCCGTTCGCGGTTGTATATTGGCGACTTGTGGATAATCCAACCGTAGTATTTGCTTTGCCCGAGGTAGTAGCCCGCGCCCATCGAGTATTTCTCGCGGTGTTCGTACTCCTCGCACGGCTCGGCCAGATAGGCCGTTTCGTGGAAGTTGGACGCATGTTTCCGCATTTCGGAAAACAAGTCCCGCGTATGCGAGGAGAACCCCAAGATGACGGTGCGGACGGTACGATAGGCGAAGTAGTCCGTCATGTGGTCGCTCTCGTCCTGACGGAGTTCCGCGACGATGACGGCCTTTGCCGTCGGGGGCAGGAGTGCGGCGAAGCGTTCGCGCCCGACAGCCTTGACGCACTCCACACGCTGCCGCTCCTGCTCGGCCTGCCGTGCTTCTTCGGCGGCTTGCTTCTCCGCCTCCTCTACGAGTAATGCCACCTCGAAAGCGTCCATAAACTGAGGGTTCACGTCGTCGTAGTATCGGCCGATACCGTGCTTGCGGGAAAGAGGTTGCAGAATGTCCGTGCGGTCTGTCTTTTTCGTGTCGAGGTTCAGCAGATGATACATGTAGCCGTCGTCGGTGTGTTCCACTTTGTAGACTACATATCGGTTCATCGCCATGTAAGGCCCGTAACCGATGACGATTTGGTTCTCTTTGACTACCTGCACGGTCGTGTCCGTCGTCGTGCCGTCCGATAATGAAATGTACTTTGTCATAGTTGTATGTGTTAGAATATGTGCGTGAAAAGGAAATAGAAGAAACCGACGAGAGCCACGAGAGAAACCAGCCCCCGAAGAATACCCAGCAGGATATTACGACAGAACACGAAGCCCAAAACAACCCAAAGGAAGCCCTCGCCCCACGTGTAGAAGCCCCACGCCACCGCGCCGACCTGCAACCACGCCGTCCAACTCGACCCTATGCCAAGTGGAAGGTTGGAGGATTTCTGTTTCCGTTTATTTTTCTCTATGCTTCTCATAACCTTTGACTTTTTTTTTATGCCGTAGCGGAGCCGGTATGGATGGAATCTGTTTCAGTAGCTTGAAAGGTTCGGGATTCGCTCACGACAAGATTTTTGCGGGAAATACGCTTCGCTCGAAGAGTGCAAGGAAGATTTCCCGCAAAACCGCCCGCCGGCCTGATCTTGCACAAGCGTAAAGCCCGGAAATACCTTTGCTACTGCAACAGATTCATCCGATATATACCGGTCTGCGCCGGCAGGCGAAAAGATGAGGAAAAGGTTATGGAAGAGAAGCTCGGAGAGAAAAAGCAATGCCGTGAACGTATACATACTCGTTCACGGCATCATATCGGCACGACCGGGAATATGGGTTTGTGCCACTCGTGGCCACTTCAATGCCACATGCGTCCACAGCATGATGACGCATAGGATACGAACTCTCGTTTGGCTATATTTGAACGTCCGGGAAGCGAAAACGAATCATAATATGGAAATCGTAAGTATAGATACAAGGCTCTTCGACGAGATGATCCGACGGGTGAAATCCGTCGAAGAAAAAGCGGTCGCCTTATGCCGTAGTCAAGAGGACTTAGGGTTGAAGAAATGGCTCGATAATCAGGAAGTATGCGAGATACTGGGAATATCCCTGCGTACCCTGCAAACCTATCGGGAGAAGGGACTGTTAGCGTATAGCTGCATCAAGCACAAAATCTTCTACAAGCCCGAAGATGTCGAAGCCCTTCTGAAATCATCGTATCATCAGCAAAATCGAACGAAATGAAAAACTATCTGATGGGGCAGCAAGACCCCTGCATAAAGGATATTCTTCAACGGTTGGAGCATACGGACAAGGTGCTCGACAGGTTGAGCAGAAGCATAAAACGAACGTTCAACGGCGAACGTTTCATTTCCGACAGCGAACTGTCACGCGTATTGAAAATCAGTCGCCGGACATTACAGGATTATCGGAGCGCGGGCATCTTACCGTATTATTTGATTTCCGGTAAGGCTTTTTACAAAGAATCGGATATACAACGAATGTTGGAGAAAGCATATCGACCTGCTTTCGATGCCCGAAAGTTGATATGACAACGGAAGATAATTAAACAAAAGACGGCCATTGAGCCGTCTTTTGTCTTTCAGAAATATCAGGTTTCAATGTTTTTACGGTTAGGTATTTGCAAATCTATTTTTTAATCGTAAATTTGCAAAAAACAAGATGACCATGATTGAAAGGACATTACAAATAAAGCTGTTAGAGCTGACAAAAAAGTATCCGATAGTAACCTTGACCGGGCCTCGTCAATCGGGAAAATCAACACTGCTGCAGCATGCGTTTCCCGATTACAAATATGTTTCGCTTGAAGACCCCGATATGCGTTTATTTGCCACGGACGACCCGCGAGGTTTCCTTGCAACTTATCCGGACAAAACGATTATCGACGAAGCCCAACGGGTTCCGGCTCTGTTCTCCTATATCCAGACACATACGGATAAAGAGGGCCGCGAGGGAATGTATTTGCTGGCAGGTTCGCATAATTTCCTATTGATGGAAAATATCAACCAGTCATTGGCTGGAAGAACCGCCATACTGAAGCTTCTGCCGTTTTCTCATGCGGAGATGAAAGAGAGCGGAATACTTCCCCAGACAGTCGATGACGAGATTTTCAACGGAGGTTATCCTCGTCTTTATGATAAGGACATAGCACCGTCGGATTACTACCCGTTTTATATCCAAACCTACGTAGAACGAGATGTGCGTCTGATGAAGAACATCGGCGATTTGAGCAAATTCATTCGCTTTATTAAACTGTGTGCAGGGCGTATCGGACAGCTGCTCAACCTTTCGTCGCTGGCCAACGAGTGCGGCGTTGCCGTTTCGACTATCTCGACTTGGATTTCCGTATTGGAGGCGAGCTACATTTGTTACCTATTGAAACCCGATCATAACAATTACGCCAAACGATTGGTCAAAACACCAAAGCTCTACTTCTACGATACGGGCTTGGCGTGCTCGCTACTGGACATACGGACAGCCGAGCAGGTATCGACACACTTTTTACGAGGCGGTTTGTTCGAGAATCTCGTAATTAACGAGTTCGTGAAACAAGCCTATAACAAGGGGGAAGAACCGAGTCTCACGTTCTGGCGCGACAGCACAGGCAATGAAGTAGATTTGCTGCAATATATCGACGGTAAGCCATACGCTTACGAAATCAAATCGGGAGCAACCTATTCGCCAGATTTCTTCAAGGGCATCGCCAAATGGGCCAAGCTATCGGGAGCAAACCCAAAACAATGTTTTGCGATCTATAACGGAGAGAAGAATATGAAAACTTCGACCGGAGAACTGGTGAAGTGGTAATTTTAGACTTAGAAGTATAATATGGAACACAGGAAAAGCGACCCGTCAAGGTCGCTTTTGATAATATGAATAATTAGTAAAGTGTCAAGTAGACTAATAATTTTCAGGCTCTAACAAATCTCGTAATTCGTCTTTATATGACAAGATTGGTTGGTACAGATGTATATATGCACGGCCAATTGCTCCATCGAACATTTTCATTTTTGGACAATTGGCTCCATTCTCAAGAATATGTTTTTTTGAAATACCTGGATATAAATCTATGTAATAGATTTCTTTGATTCCAAGTTGATAAGCTTTTTTTGCACATAATTCACAAGGACTAGCTGTTGTAAAAAGTTTTCCTCCTTTAATTCCTTGTCCTCCATACTTTGATATTTGTAAAAACGCATTTTCTTCTGCGTGTAATGATCGAGTATGTACCTGATTATTTTGGCCTTTACCTTTGTCATTAAAAATATCCTTAAAACAATAGGATACATTCCGACCCTTTAAATCAACAGACCAATTTCCATTAAGTATTTTATTCTCAAGTTTTTTATGAAAAGAAGTGTCATTCCATTCATAATTACTATAAGCTATTCTGTCTGCTTGCTGCTTATAGACATTATGTATATTCCGTAAAATACACGGTGTTTGGCCTTCAGGAACATCATTCCATCCAATTGCTTTTATTGTGAAATTTTCATCAGTAATCACAGCACCAACTTGGCGAGAAAGACATCCTGAATTATATTTTGCGGTATAGGCTATTTGCATTGTGCGTTCCTTGTTGGTCGGCGGGACTAAACCAGGATGTAAAATCAAGCTTAAATAAAGGACTAGTTGTTTCGCTAATGGTTGGATATCGTTTTTTTCATCGTTTACAAGATGAATATCAGAAATCTCGTTGCATCGTTCGATATTCTGTTTCATATATATATCGCATAATTTCGGTTTTTTGGGATACTCTGTATTGTCGCATTCTTCGACTTGAATTTTGGAATACGATTTCATATAAAGTCTGCGTTGTCGTTCTTCCTCATAAGTATTTACCGACATTGCATAGAATGCAGAATAGCGTTCTCTTAGAAATAATATTTCGTATGGATTACGTAAAGCGTCAATAATTATTATGATTCATTAGTGTCCACTAAAAAATCATAAAAGTTCTTTGAAAATATTGAAAGTTAGGTTGTTACAAAGGTTTTGAGACCGCGCCGATTTGAAATTATCTTTGCCAGACCAACGTGGAATGGCATATGCATAACGGAAAATTCGTGTTCTCTCAG
>CAJTFS010000011.1 GCA_910575495.1 Bacteroidales bacterium
CTGAGAGAACACGAATTTTCCGTTATGCATATGCCATTCCACGTTGGTCTGGCAAAGATAATTTCAAATCGGCGCGGTCTCAAAACCTTTGTAACAACCTAACTTTCAATATTTTCAAAGAACTTTTATGATTTTTTAGTGGACACTAATGAATCCATATAATACAATATATGATGGTAGAAAATTATTGGAGAGGCTTAGACCTTACCAAATGGGAGCATTAACTTGTTTAGCTTCATATGGAATTGTTGATTCGAGGGAATTATTGAATAACAAAGTGAAAATATTGGATAGTGATAAACTTTTAAAAATATATAAAGAACTTGACAAGTTAGCAGATGAAGAACATAATGCGTTGTCATGGTTATGTTTGTATTTTAGAACATTCCCTATGAATGGAGTGAATGGATTTAAATCTAGAACAAAACTTCTTGTATCAAAATATGATAGTTTCTAAATTGTTTGTACAGCGTCTTTATATATTAACTCGTGATGGAAATGTAGCATATGATGAACAATTTCATAGAGGAGTTAATATTATTAGAGGTGATAATAGTAGTGGTAAATCTACTATTACTCATCTACTTTTTTATGGTTTAGGAGGTTCGTATGTTGATTTTGTTCCACAAGTCAAGTTGTGTCAATATGTATTTGTGGAAGTTTGCATTTCGGATTGCATACTAACTCTCAAACGAGAAATAAAGCTAACGGAAGATGGGCGTGTAGAAACAATGGCAGGAATGCAGATTTTCTGGGGTAATCTAACAGAGGCTCTTTCTGGTATTTGCGAGTCGCATTATTTTGGATATAAAACTACCGATAAGACAAAAAGTTTCTCAAATGTATTATTTGAGATCTTAGGTTTGCCTATTGTAGTAGGTGATAATAATATTACCATGCATCAATTGCTTAGATTGATGTATGTTGATCAAGAGTCTCCTACTGGATCTCTGTTTATGTTTGAAACATTTGATAATCAGATAACACGTGAAACGGTAGCAGAATTATTAATGGGGGTATATGATGCCGAGTTATATGATGCAAAATTGACATTGCGTGACTTACAAAAAAGTTTATCTGAAACAAATGCAGATATAAAAACTGTGAAAGAATTTCTACCAAGGGCAGAAGAAAGTTCTAGTGCTTTTTTATTGTCAATGATTAATGCAAAAGAAAATGAAATGCAGCAGTTATCTGATTTAATTCAGAAAAGACGCTCGGGTTTGGTTGTCAATATTCCTATCGTCAATAATTCTGAGCGATTAAAAAAGAAAATCGCTTTTTTACGAAAAGACCTTGAAAAACAAAATGACAAGGTTGAAAGAATAAAAAATGAGATAGATGATACGGAGTTATTTATAGTTGCGTTGGAAGAGAGAAGGAAGGCCTTAAATAACTCTATTCAATTGCGTAAAAGTTTAGATAATCTTGTTCTTGAGTTTTGTCCTGAGTGTCTTACGCAGTTAGATCATAATGTTGCAGATGGACATTGTAGATTATGCAAAGCACCTATTGATAATACTAGAGGGATTCGACAAGCAAAACGTTTCGATTTAGAGATGTCCTTTCAAATTCAAGAATCAAAAGTAGTTTTAGAGCAAAGTAAAAATGAATTACTTGAAGAGAAAAGTATACTTCAACGTCTGAAATCTGAACTGAAAACACAAGAAAAGGTGTTGTTTGACCAATTAAAAGATGTTCAAAGTCCACAAGATGAAGAGGTTGATAATATGATATACACAAAAGGATTATTAGAGGGGGAAATTCTTCAGTATCGTACTATGCTTGAAAAAGCTACATACTATGAAAGCTTATTGAACAAAAAAGCGGAGATTGAAATTGCAATAGAGAAAACCGTAGGCTTTATTAGGGCAAAGCAAAGTCAAAAAAAAGCAAGAGAGAAAGAGGTGTATGATAAGATAAGAGAAATTGGCATTTATTTGTTACAGCACGATCTTGATAGGCAGCAAGAATTTAGTAATGCTGATGATTTTTTTGTGGACTTTTCAAATAATATTGTTTATTTATCCAACATCCATTCAAAGTATTCTGCTAGTTCTAATTTTTATTTAAAGATAGTTGCTCGTTTTGCATTGTTTATTTCATCGTTAGAACTGCCTTTTATGAGATATCCTCGTTTTATTTTTGCGGATAATATGGAAGATAAAGGAATAGAAGAAATAAGAGCTCAAAATTTTCAACGTGTTTTGATTGATAAACTTGCAAATTATTCTGACGATGAATATCAGGTTATTTATACGACATCATATATAACCAAAGAATTGGATGATAGTCCTTACGTTGTTGGATCGAAATATTCTAAAGAAAACAAGAGCTTGCAAAATGTATGATATTCTTGTTTTTTAATTCATGATTTAAGTATGGATATTATGTGAGATTTAATCGTTTAGTTGGCAATCAACAACCTGAAAGTTGTGCCATCTCAATTATTTATAGTACCTTTGCCTACAAAATAAGGCAAAGGTATTTTTGATGCATATAATGGCAGAAGAAAAGATAGGCAACGCATTGGAAGTAAAAGAGGAAACGGTGGAATGCAAAAGCAAAGATTGGGTTTGCCATTCGCAAGCTATAGCTGCAACCATGTCAAACCGAATGGAGGAACTTGGTATGACACAACGAGTGTTGGCTGAAAAAATGAACTGCACCCAGCAATATGTCTCCAAGGTGTTGAAAGGTCGCGAGAATATGTCATTGGAAACTTTGTGCAAAATAGAAAATGCATTAGGTATCAGAATACTACAAGCTGGAATTAATAAGTAATAACATCATAGCAGGGCAAGGATATGTCAATACAGAGTGAAGCGGCATTGGAAGCTGGACTTATAGCCACACTTCGGCAAATGGACTACGAGTATGTCCAGATTACCGAAGAAGATAATCTTTATGCCAATTTCAAGCGGCAGTTGGAAATTCACAACAAGAAACAACTGGCGGAAGTTGGTCGTAACTCATTTACGGATGAAGAGTTTGAGAAGATATTGATATATCTGGAAGGTGGTACTCGCTTTGAAAAGGCAAAGAAACTTCGTGACCTATATCCTCTTGATACTGCTAACGGACAGCGTATATGGGTAGAATTCCTTAATCGTACCCAATGGTGTCAGAACGAGTTTCAGGTATCGAATCAGATTACTGTGGAGGGACGAAAGAAGTGTCGCTATGATGTAACGATTCTTATCAATGGCCTCCCTCTGGTTCAGATTGAATTGAAACGTAGGGGTGTAGAACTCAAGCAGGCATACAATCAGATACAACGCTATCACAAGACATCCTTTCATGGGCTGTTCGACTATATTCAGCTATTTGTTATCTCCAATGGCGTAAACACTCGTTATTTCGCCAATAATCCCAATGGCGGATATAAGTTTACATTTAACTGGACGGATGCGGCGAATCTGCTGTTCAATGAATTGGATAAGTTTGCTGTATTTTTCTTGGAAAAGTGTACGCTCGGCAAGATTATCGGGAAATACATCGTATTGCATGAGGGTGATAAGTGCTTGATGGTGTTGCGTCCATACCAGTTCTATGCTGTAGAAAAGATATTGGATCGGGTAGAGAACTCCAACGATAACGGTTATATCTGGCATACAACAGGAGCAGGAAAAACCTTGACTTCTTTCAAGACAGCACAGCTTGTTTCGGAGTTAGATGATGTTGATAAGGTAATGTTCGTTGTCGACCGTCATGACCTTGATACACAAACGCAGTCGGAATATGAAGCTTTTGAACCGGGAGCCGTTGATGGTACGGACAATACGGATGAGCTGGTAAAACGGCTGCATAGCAACTCCAAGATTATCATTACCACTATTCAGAAACTCAATGCTGCTGTAAGCAAGACATGGTATAGCAGTAAGATAGATTCGATACGCCACTCCCGTATCGTGATGATATTCGATGAGTGCCACCGCAGTCACTTCGGTGAGAGTCATAAGAAGATTATGCAATTCTTCGATAATGCCCAAGTATTCGGTTTTACCGGAACTCCTATTTTTACAGAGAATGCAGTTGATGGGCATACGACCAAAGAAGTATTCGGCAACTGCCTACATCGCTATCTGATTAAGGATGCCATTGCCGATGAAAATGTACTTGGCTTCCTTGTGGAATATTATCATGGCAGTGAGGAGGTGCAGAACGGCAGTGCCAACCGCATGACGGAAATCGCCAAATTCATCCTTAATAATTTCAATAAGTCAACATTTGACGGAGAGTTCGATGCCCTGTTTGCAGTGCAGTCTGTGCCGATGCTTATCCGTTATTACAAGATATTCAAGGAACTGAATCCCAAGATTCGTATAGGTGCAGTATTTACCTATGCAGCCAATGGAAGTCTGGATGATGAACTGACAGGAATGGGTACAGGTTTTTATCTGAATGACAGTGCAGGCGAAGTCGATGAGCTTCAAGCCATCATGGATGACTATAATGAAATGTTCGGTACATCGTTTACGACAGAAAACTTCCGTGCATATTACGATGACATCAACCTGCGTATGAAAAAGAAGCGGGCTGATATGAAGCCGCTTGATCTTTGCCTTGTTGTCGGAATGTTCCTTACCGGTTTCGACAGTAAGAAACTCAATACGCTTTATGTTGATAAGAATATGGAATACCACGGTTTGTTGCAGGCATTTAGCCGGACGAACCGTGTGCTGAATGAAAAGAAACGCTTCGGAAAGATTGTATGTTTCCGTGATTTGAAAAGCAATGTAGATGCAGCTATCAAATTATTCAGCAACAGCAACAATCCGGAAGAAATAGTGCGACCTCCGTTTGAAGAAGTCAAACAGGAATACAAGGTGCTTGCTACCGATTTCCTGAAGAAATATCCGGACACAAATTGCATAGACCTTTTGCAGAGTGAAAAAGCTAAAAAGGAGTTTGTCTTGGCATTCCGTGATATTATCCGTAAACATGCTGAAATACAGATATACGAGGATTATAATGAAGAGTCTGATGATCTCGGCATGACGGAACAGCAGTTTATGGATTTCAGAAGTAAGTATCTTGATATCCATGATACTTTTGCACTTGTCGATCCAGCACCGTCACCCAAACCGGATGATGATACAGATGTTCCGGATGACGGAGACCTCGGTGATGTGGATTTCTGCCTTGAACTCCTACATAGCGACATTATCAATGTGGCATATATCCTTGAACTCATTGCAGAACTTGACCCATATAGTGCCGATTACGCAGAACGCCGTCAGAATATCATTGATACGATGATTAAAGACGCAGAAATGCGCAGCAAAGCCAAACTTATCGATGGTTTCATTCAAAAGAATGTGGATGACGATAAGGAAAACTTCATGATTCAGCGAGGCAAAGCTGACGGTACAAGCGATTTGGAAGAACGGTTGAACCACTATATTGCCGTTGAGCGAGAAAATGCCGTCAACTCATTGGCTGAGGAAGAGGAAATATCGTCATCGGTATTGAATCACTTCCTCAAAGAATATGACTACCTGCAAAAAGAGCAGCCGGAAATCATACAAAAAGCATTGAAAGAGAAGCATCTCGGATTGATAAAGACGAGAAAGGCGTTGACGAGGATTTTAGACAGATTGCGTAATATCATACGCACTTTCAGTTGGGATTAAAAGAAATACTGATATGGTAAAGACAAATGAACCCGGATATGTGTATATCTTGACTAATCCAAGTTTTCGTGAGGATTGGGTCAAAATCGGTAAAAGTGCGCGGCCTGTAGATATACGTTCCAAGGAACTTGATAATACGGCTGTTCCGTTGCCTTTTGAGATTTATGCAACTATTCAGACGATCAAATATAACGATGTTGAAAAGCATGTACATAAGACTATTGATCGGTTGACGGATTTGCGTATTCGTCAGAATCGGGAGTTTTTCAATGTGCCACCGCAAATAGCTTTGGATATATTCAATGACATAGCCAAGATGATTGATGATGCGGTTGTTACAGTCTATGTAGATAATAAACCGGTTTGCCATAACGGAAAAGATTCATTGCCTGTCGTGCAGAAGCGAACCGTAAAGCGAGGTCGTTTCAAATTCAGCATGGTCGGTATTAAAATAGGGGAATGCGTTACCTTTATTCCTACGGATACGGAAGTCAAGGTAGCAAGCGATGATTCCGTTGAATACGAAGGTCGTATTTATAAATTGTCCCCTTTTGTCGGTACGTTTATGCCGGAAGAGAAACGGAATACATCGGGTGCATATCAAGGGGCAAAATATTTCTCATATAAAGGGAAAGTGCTAGATGACCTGAGAAGTATAATAGAGAGCAATATACCATTGCCGGAAAGTGATGTAATACAAGATAATATAGAGCAATAAAGATATGAGCGAAGAACTGCAACAGAAACTCCGTGACCAGCTTTGGGAGGTCGCAAACCGTTTGCGCGGCAATATGTCGGCAAGCGATTTCATGTATTTTACCTTGGGCTTCATTTTCTACAAATACCTGTCGGAGAAGATAGAAACATACGCCAACAGTGCTTTGGAGGATGATGAAGTTACATTCAAGGAATTATGGGGAATGACCGATTCGGATGCTGCGGAATTGCAGGAAGAGGTCAATAACCAGTGCTTGGAAAATATAGGCTACTTCATTGAACCGAAATTCTTGTTTTCTTCCGTAATCGAAGCTATCAAGCGGAAAGAAAATATCCTTCCGATGCTGGAACGCTCATTGAAACGCATTGAGGATAGTACGCTCGGACGTGACAGTGAAGAGGATTTTGGTGGTCTGTTTTCGGATATTGACCTTGCTTCCCCTAAGCTCGGAAAGACAGCCGATGACAAGAATACGCTTGTAAGCAATGTTCTGCTTGCACTTGATGATATAAAATTCGGAGTGGAGGCCTCTCAGGAGATTGATATTTTGGGCGATGCTTATGAGTATATGATCAGTCAGTTTGCTGCTGGTGCAGGCAAGAAAGCCGGTGAGTTCTATACTCCGCAAGAGGTCAGCCGCATATTGGCGGAGATTGTTACTCTTGGGCATAACCGTTTGCGTAATGTTTACGACCCTACTTGCGGTAGTGGTTCACTATTGCTCCGTGCTGCAAGTATCGGTAAGGCGGCATATATCTATGGACAGGAGAAAAATCCGACTACTTACAACCTTGCCCGAATGAATATGTTGCTGCACGGTATCCGATTCAGCAGCTTCAAAATAGAGAATGGCGATACGCTTGAATGGGACGCATTTGATGATATGCAGTTCGATGCAGTGGTTGCAAATCCTCCGTTCTCTGCCGAATGGAGTGCTGCCGATAAATTCAACAACGATGACCGTTTCAGCAAGGCAGGACGACTTGCGCCACGTAAGACAGCCGACTATGCTTTTATCTTGCACATGGTTCATCACCTCAATGAAGGTGGTACGATGGCTTGCGTTGCTCCGCATGGAGTATTGTTTCGAGGGAATGCAGAGGGCGTTATACGCCGTTTCCTGATAGAGAAGAAAAACTATATTGATGCCATTATCGGGCTGCCTGCCAATATTTTCTATGGTACAAGCATTCCGACCTGTATTCTCGTATTGAAGAAATGCCGTAAGGAAGACGATAATATCTTGTTCATTGATGCCAGCAAAGAGTTTGAAAAGGTCAAGACCCAAAACAAACTCCGCTCTCAGCATATACAGAAGATTGTAGAAACCTACCGTGACCGCAAGGAAATTGAAAAGTACAGTCACCTTGCTACTTTACAGGAGGTTGCCGAAAATGACTATAATCTGAATATTCCTCGTTATGTCGATACTTTTGAGGAAGAAGAGCCTATTGACATCAAAGCAGTCATGGCTGAAATAAAGGAATTGGAAGCCAAGCGAGTCGAACTGGATAAGGAGATAGAGATCTATTTGAAAGAATTGGGACTGGTTGAATAATTACACTATGGCAGAGATAGACAACATCCCCGAAATGCGTCCATCATTCGACAATATACGCCGTCAGGATGAGGGTGGAAACGAATACTGGAGTTCTCGCGACCTATGCGCTGTTATGGGCTATTCGGCTTATTGGAAATTCCAAAGAGTCATAGACAAGGCTATCAAGGTGGCAGGTGAAAAAGGAATGAATGTAGACGACCATTTCAACCAAGCGGTTGATATGGTAAGGATTGGAAGCGGTTCATTCCGTAAGGTCAATATCTTCCGTCTGTCTCGTATGGCATGTATGATTGTTGCCGAAAATGCCGATGTCAAAAAAGTGTTGGTACAACAAGCTCGCGATTATTTTACTCGAACAATTTCGACAAACGAATTGATGCAAAATTCGTTGAGTTCTAACATTTTGCTGTATAAAACGGCGCAAGGCGAGGCACGAATAGAAGTGATATTCAACAGTGAAACATTTTGGATGTCACAAAAGCGTATGGCCGATTTGTTCGGGGTGGATGTACGGACTGTCAACTATCATCTTGGTCAGATTTACGAAACAGGCGAGCTTACCAAAGAGGCAACTATCCGAAAAATTGGGATAGTTCAATCAGAGGGAGAAAGGGATGTGGAACGTACACCGCTGTTCTATAATTTGGATGCCATTATTGCGGTAGGTTATCGTGTCAATAGCTATCAAGCCACCCAATTTCGTATTTGGGCTACGTCTGTATTGAAGGAGTTTATCATTAAAGGATATGCGCTTGATGATGAACGCTTGAAACAGGGTAAACACTTTGGCAAAGATTATTTTGACGATTTGCTGGAGCGTATTCGTGAGATACGCACATCAGAGCGCAGATACTACCAAAAGATAACAGACATCTATGCAGAATGCAGTGCCGATTACGACCCGAAGTCGGATTGTACCAAATTGTTCTTCAAGATGGTGCAAAACATGATGCACTTGGCTGTAACTCATCGTACTGCTGCCGAAATAGTATATGAACGTGCCGACTCGGAAATGCCGCACATGGGACTGACCACTTGGAAGAAAGCTCCCGATGGCAGAGTCCAGAAGTCTGATACGATTGTGGCAAAGAACTACTTGTCTGACAAGGAGGTTCCTGAACTTAACGGCGTAACTAACGCATTTCTTGAATTTGCAGAACAGCGTGCTCAACGCCATATCATTACAACGATGGCAGACTGGAAGCAGCGTCTTGAACAGTTTCTTGCTACAATGGACTATCAAGCACAAGACACAGCCGGTAAAGTCTCACAAGAAGCTGCACGAGAGAAGGCGTATGGTGAGTATGAAAAATATAAAGTGATTCAAGACCGTTCGTTTGTCTCTGATTTCGATCGGTTTAATGATGGTGACAAATTGTTGCCGTTTAATATCAATCCCGATAAAGAATAATGATTATGGCAGATAATAACGAAAATAAAGTCCTCAATGTTCCCCATTTGAGATTTCCGGAGTTTAGTGGAGAGTGGAAACGAGTCGAGCTTAAAGATGTCGCTGAGTTCCAAAAATCAAGGATTCCCGCAGATAGTTTAGACGCATCCTGTTATATCTCTACCGAGAATCTTATCCCAAATTTTGGAGGAATTAAGGAGGCTTCCTCAATTTCCACCGATGGAAATGTAATGGCAATTAAACCTAATGATATTCTTATATCTAACATCCGCCCATATCTGAAAAAGGTATGGCAGTCTGACCGATTTGGTGGTTGTAGTGCCGATGTGTTTGTTCTTAGGACTACTGGATGTCAAAGCGACTTCTTGTATAATATCATTGCCTCAGACAAATTCATAAACTACGCAATGTCAGGGGCAAAAGGCGTAAAAATGCCAAGAGGTGATAAACGACAAATGGAAGAATTTGAGTTCTCAATACCAGCTATAGAGGAGCAGAATAGAATATCCCGTTTACTTAGCCTCCTCGATGAGCGCATCGCTACCCAAAACAAAATCATTGAGGACTTGAAGAAACTAAAGTCTGCGATTATTGAAAAACATTATAGTCAAGCCGAAAAACAGATAGTCTGTGTCACAGATTTGGGCGAACCTTTTAATGTTGGCAATTTGGCAAAGGATGATTTGGCTGAAACAGGAATGCCTTGTGTTATATATGGAGAGCTATTTACGACTTATGGCGAAATAATTTCTCAAATAGAAAGTCATACGAACAAAACAGAGGGCATGATTTTGAGTAAGAAAGGAGATTTGTTGTTTCCTTCTTCAACAACTGTTGACGCAATGTCCTTAATTGCCCCATCTGTCATTAATGTAGATGGGGTTATATTGGGCGGTGATATGTTTGGAATTCACATCAGTACTAACTTTAATGCCCAATATCTAAGTTACTACTTCAATCATATCGCCAAAAGGCAATTGGCAAAATTTGCAAAGGGAAGCACCATAATTCATTTGCATTATACTGATATTGAAAAAGCCAAACTATTCTTACCTTCTTTGGAAGAACAAAATAGAATGGCTAAGTGTTTATTAGCCTTGGATGCAAAAATGAATATTGAAAACATTTACCTTAGTTTGCTAAACGGTCAGAAGACATATTTACTTTGTCAGATGTTCATATAAACATTTGGTGCAATAAGTATTGTTTCTCTTTGAGTAAGGCATTCTGTATTCTTTCTTCAATCTCAGCTTTTCTTTCAAGTGATGACAGAAATGTTGAGATTTTTAGTTGCTGCTCAACTGTCGGTATTTTTATCTTAAACATCGCCAAGTCTTTCTTCTGAATATTGGGTAAGCCAGAGCCGATGCGTAATTTCATTATGGCATCTTCTTTCGATTTGAGATAATGGTACAAGTACAGATTGTCCACATTGTCTGTAATGTCCTGAATGGAATAACAATGACCTCCGCTCCAAAAAGGCGATGTGTTGAATTGCACATATCCGCAAGAGTTACCGCCCTCACTTATTGAAATAGTATTGGCTTCTACATTGTAATCGTCATAATAACCAGATGGTTCTGTACCACCATTCATTACATAATAATTACCACTCTCAGATAGATTTTCCCCATTGATTTGTTTGCCCTTAACAATGTCACAAATATCGGACAGCAGAACTGTAGAGCCTTTTACACCTTTGAAAAGTCTTTCCGAAATCGCAGACTTTAGTTTCTTCAAGTCCTCAATGATTTTGTTTTGGGTGGCAATACGCTCGTCAATCAATGAAAGTAGTTTCGCTATTTTTTGTTGCTCCTGTAAACACGGATTGTAAGTCATAATTGCTTTTAAGTGTTTACCATATAGGTGCACGACAGAAACACCCTGAGCCACTCTTGCAATATCGAATTTACGTTTACCATTTAATTGGTAACTCATAAAAGCCCCATTATGCTGAAGTAAACTAATGATATTCAAATCTCCACCTAATAAGATATTGTCAAATGGGATACAGCGAGCTGTTGCTATATCTTCCGCTGTTTCGCCAGAACAAGGGATGATCACATCATTTGCATTGCTCCTTTTAAGTTTAGAATTATCAATATCCGTTTTACTATAAATCTCATTGATAATCTCCGATTTATACTTGGTATATAGCTCACCGTACAAGATACATGGTTCTCCGTCATCAGATAGTTCTTCTTTTGATATACCTATCCCTTTTGACAAAGTAGCTATTTCGTCTAATCTCTCCATCTTCCAGTCCCCACCAAACTCCGGAAATCTCAAATGGGGAACATTACCTATTATATTTCTCTAATTATTAGAACCAATTAAATTCGAGATTATGATTCAGAAGACAATTAGAGAAATTTCGGACGTATGGCGAGAAGACAAGCGACCGTATGTAAAACAGTCAACAATGGCAGCTTATATGTTGATTCTCGAAAATCATATTTTGCCAAAGTTTGGTGAGAGTAACGAACTTCATGAACATGATGTACAAGGATTTGTACTTGAAAAGTTGGAAGGCGGATTGAGCGTAAAATCTGTTAAAGACATTTTGATTGTTCTGAAGATGGTTATGAAATTCGGAGTGAAAAACGAATGGATGAGCTATTACGAATGGGATATTAAGTACCCCACAGATGTTGCTGCTAAAAAGTTGGAGGTTTTGTCCGTGGCAAATCATAAAAAGATTCTGAACTATATTCAGAGCCACTTTTCTTTTCCGGGACTTGGTATCTATATCAGTCTTAGTACCGGTCTTCGTATCGGTGAAATCTGTGCTTTGAAATGGAGCGACATCAATGTTTCCGATGGAATCCTAACCGTTAATCGGACGATAGAACGCATCTATCTTATAGAAGGGGAGAGAAAACATACAGAACTGGTCATCAACACACCAAAGACAAAAAACTCCTGCCGTGAGATACCGATGAGCAAAGAGTTGCTTGGGATATTAAAGCCTTTGAAAAAAGTAGTTAACGAAGACTATTACATCCTTACCAATGATGAACGTCCGACAGAGCCACGCACGTATCGCAATTACTATAAAAGGCTTATGGAGAAGCTTGATATTCCCAAACTGAAGTATCATGGACTTCGTCACAGTTTCGCGACTCGCTGTATAGAAGTCGGTTGTGATTATAAAACTGTTAGTGTATTACTGGGACATTCCAACATTTCGACTACACTGGACTTATATGTTCACCCCAATATGGAACAGAAAAAGCGATGCATAGCTAAGGTGTTCAAGTCACTTGGTAAATAGAGTTATATACAGAGCGAGGAAATTTATTATCGCAATTTCTTCGCTCTATTTAATTATCACATTTTACTTAATCTGTTTCATCTACAGTGTCAAGTTTAGTTGATATTTTACTCAAGGTTTTCGATATTTCTTCAAGAGAAACTTGAACTGTTTTGTGTGGAGAGACAGAATGCGGTTTGACAAGACCTGCGACCAAATCTTGAGCTGCATCTTCCAATGGACTTTGTACGAGTATGTTAATGCGGTTGACAAAAGTTTTGATGGGAATGATGGAGTTTAAACGATATTTGTCATTATAGCTAACTTCCGATGCAGCATATTTACATCACTGATTATCAGTGACTATTCATTTTAATCGGTACAACCTCCGTTTTTACAAGTACACAGAATGTGGGGGACAAATGCAAATCGTTGTATTTCATTGTTTTGCATATACGTGTTGTACCGCCTTCTTTCAGCCATTTTGTGGAATGTCCGCTATCAGATTCAATGTGTTGAACGATAGGACATTTCCGCATGGATGTTACAGAACGCTTGCTGAATACAAAGTAGTGTTTTTCTTGGAATTTTTGCGATTTGCGGTGGAATTTTTGCGTTCCGATTATTTGGGGAACTTGATTCATTGGAAAAAGTGTAGTGAAACTGAATTATTCGCTTGGAAAAGTGTTTGCATACCATAAATGGTACACTTCTATTCGGGTGACATTATTATATTCTATCGGGTATAATTCTTTGTCTAACATCAATATTATACCTGAAATGGTATAAATCAATAGACTTGGCTGAACTCCATAATGTCGAGTCTCTGATATAGTATTTCGTCAATGGCGGAATGCCAGCTTTGATGAAAATGACCGTAGTACCAATGGTTCACCGGATGATTGTCAGTTTTGAGATGATGCAGGATCATATCCATTGTTTTTCTTTCAGATTGTACATCTTTAAGAAGTGATGAATCGTTATCAGCCCATTGGTTAAGGTTGCTTTTTGAGAATAGCTCACAATGTGATGGCGCAGTATGTGTGACAACTGTATCAATCAAGAAGTTTGCACAGATGGTATTCATCTTATCAGCGTCGTAAATAGGAGCTTCATTCTTCCAATATAAATTGTGGGAAATATCATTTTCTTGCAACTCATTGGAGTGAGCTCGATATTTCCCTTTGTTCCATTCATTTATGCGATAATTTCGGTCAATAGAAATAGCTCCGCCTACACAAAGGATGGAATGATTACAGGCTTGAAGGATAGTATAATCAGGAACAGCGATGAAACGTTTGTAACTGAATGTTGTTCCTTCGAAATAAGCTGGATTATCATGATTCCCACGTACAAATACAATCCAATTGTTGGCTTGATTCATTCTCTTGGTATTTCGTCTAACCATTTGCTCATAGTATTCTTTCTTTTCAAAACCAAAACCACAATCCCCAGCTATAATCAATAGAGTGTCCGTCAACTTGTATTGAATACAGAGTTTGAATACCAATTGATTAAAATCTCCATGAATATCACCGGAAACAATAATTGTCTTGGCTTCGGGAAAAGATAGTGAGAATGTGTTGCTATGATTCATCTTATATTCCAAATAATAGCGCATGTAATTAATTTAATCTTATACTTGCAAGTTGTCAGAAATCATTTGGAGAATTTCTTCGTTTGTGGTAGTTGATTCTTGTTTGTTTTTTAATGCAAAAGATGCTGCATCTACTGCTTCTTTTGATGTTTGTGGAACAAGCCCCGAATAAACTATATTTTCTATATGTTCTAATTCTGTTCGCTTTTTAGAAATTTGTTCTTTTGTGTACAGCTCTGCCTTTATATCTGATAAGAATCCCGCATACTTATTGCGCAAATCGTGCATAACAGCAGCAAATCTTTCGCTGTCAGCTGCCTTCTTTTCTAGATTTTCAGCTTTGTATTTGGTGGTGAAATATGTTAATGTCAACGCTAAGAAAGCCATTAATGGGACAATGACAATTTCAGGTAGCCACTTGAATATATTGGTAATTGCTGAAGCTGATACCAAAACAGAAAATACTAAAAGAATCTGATTTTGTTTTTTCTTCTTTGATAGGTATATATTCGCTTGACATAAATGAATTTTGTGCGTCCAAATTATTTTATTAAAACGCTCAAGAATCTCCCTATAAAGAATTTTTATTTGTTCGTCCATATGATTTATTCTTCTGTCATGTATTTTAAAACTTTGATTAATACATCAATGTATTTATATGTATCTACTGGCATGTTGCTTCCTGGTGCTGTCAGATTGAAGCTCCAAACAGGGCATGAATCATAAAGCCTTTTTTCGTAAGTTCCTATTGGCTGATTAGAACTTTGTTCTCCTTCTCTTAGCCAGTGCCAATCAGCAATATTATGATAAACAAAACTATCAATCACGATTCCCGGAAGATGGTAACTCCTAAAATAGTTATCACGAATTTCACGCATGTGCTTACATGTGTCGAATAACAAACCATTGCTTGCAACATTTTTTTCCTTCATTGCCTGTTGCTCGCTTCGGGGATTAGTTGTCAACCAGTTGCCACCCATATTTGAATCTGGATAGTCGTATTTCCCATTCCAATTACCCCACCAATCTAATTGACGAAAAGCTGGTAGAACTTCAAATTTAATCCCATCGGAAAAGTTTATCACAACGACTTGCCCATCTCCATGAATATCACTGTTCGGATAGGTTTGTAAAATTGCATTCTTCAATGCTTGTAGTAATCTGGACTGACCATTTCCCCTTAGTGCGTCATATTTATTATATTCGTCTCGTGGCAATTCGACAAGTATATCAATGTCACTTGTATCAATAGCAGTACCTCTACCATAAGAGCCCACATATAAACTATGAGCAGTTTCGCTGGTGCTACCCCAAAATTCCGAATTAACCGCTCTTGTTATGCGTCTATATCTCTGAGATACTAACGAACGCTGTTCAATGCTAATTATTTCGCCTCTTTTTCTAACTGTATCCATATTAATTTTATTTCGTACACAAAAGTACAAAAATAATCCCAGTTTATCGAATATAATTCACTATATTTGCACTATAAAATCGTATTAAAGAATGAAATTGAATAGGATAAAGGCTGTTTTATCTGAAAAAGGTATTTCTCAGACATGGTTGGCAAAGAAACTCGATAAGAGTTTCAGTATGGTAAATGCTTATGCTTGTAATAGGATTCAACCAAATTTAGAGACCTTGCAACAGATAGCAGAGATATTGCAGGTCGATTTGAAGGATTTGATAACCGACAAAAAGGATAGGTGATATGAAACAGTTTTCGGAAGCTACACGGGTGCAGATGCCTGCAATGGTTCACTTCACTCGAATAGGATATACTTACTTCGGCAAGTTGAGCGAAGATAAGAATGGCACGGTCTATGACGGTGACACGAATATTCTTTTGCAGGTATTTGAACGGCAGTTTAAGAATCTGAATCCCGGACATGAGGGAGAGTTTCTTCAAATTTTGAAAGATATTCGTAAGGAACTGAACGATGATGACCTCGGTCGAGGCTTTTATAACCGTCTCAAAGCTGTTTCGCCTGTAAAGCTGATAGACTTTGATAACATTGGGAATAATACGTTTCATTTCACAGCCGAATTTACCTGTAAGAACGGACAGGACGAATTTCGTCCTGACATTACTTTGTTCGTAAACGGATTGCCACTTTGTTTTGTAGAAGTGAAGAAACCCAACAATCATGGTGGTATGTTGGCGGAGAGCGCACGAATGAATAAAGAACGCTTCCCGAATAAAAAGTTTCGCCGCTTCATCAACGTTACGCAGTTGATGATATTCAGCAATAATATGGAATATGATGCGTTGGGCGGTATCGTACCCATACAAGGGGCTTTCTATTGTACTGGGGCACGTTCATACGCACCATTCAATTGCTTCCGTGAAGAAAATTTAAGCGGTCAGAAAATAGCACCGTTCCATCGTGACTATCCGTATAAGGAGATTGACAAGACGGTGGAAAAACAGATATTGTCTGATTATAATTGCCAAGTCATTCATACAAGTCCTGAGTACCAGACAAATCTTGGTTTCAACACCCCTACAAACAGAATCCTAACATCCATGTGTTCACCTGAACGGTTATTGTATATCATTAGATATGGTATTGCCTATGTCCGTATGGAGCGTGAGGTGGATGGAAAGATAGAATCTACCGACCAAAAGCATATCATGCGTTACCAACAATTGTTTGCATCGTTAGCTATTCGCCAAAAACTGGTAGAGGGGGTGAAATCTGGCGTAGTCTGGCATACACAAGGGAGTGGTAAAACCGCCTTGTCATACTATCTGACCTATATTCTCAACGATTTCTACTCCAAACGGAATAAGGTCGCCAAATTCTATTTCATTGTAGACCGCCTTGATCTTTTGGAACAAGCCACACGAGAGTTTGAAGCTCGTGGATTGGTTGTATCTACTGCCAATACAAGAGCCGAACTGATGGAGCAATTCCGCAGTAATCAGGCACAACAAGGTGTAAGTGGACAGGCAGAAATCACGGTTGTGAACATTCAACGCTTTGCCGAGGATAAAGAAAAAGTACGTATCAGTGATTATGCAACCAATCTTCAACGCATCTTCATTCTTGACGAGGCACACCGAGGATATAAACCCGGTGGCTGCTTTCTTGCCAATCTCTTTGATGCCGACACCGATGCGGTTAAAATCGCACTTACAGGTACCCCGTTGTTAAAAGAGGAACGTGCCAGTTGCAAGGTGTTCGGAAACTATTTGCATACCTATTATTACGATAAATCCATTGCGGATGGCTACACGCTGAAAATCATACGTGAAGATATAGAAACCTCCTATAAAGAGCGTTTGTCTGATGTGTACGATAAACTGGAAACCCTTGTGCAAAAGAAAGACATTCGTAAGTCGGAAATCATAGAGCATCCTAGTTATGTAAACGAGTTAGCCTGTTACATTATGATGGACTTAAAAGAGTTTCGCAAGATACAAGGAGATGATACTTTAGGTGGTATGGTCATTTGTGAAACCAGCGAACAGGCAAGGCGGCTTTATGATGTATTTCAAGAAGAATGGCAGAAGTATCAGCCGAAGCCCATCAAGATAAAACTTTCCGATGGTTCATATGTAGTGGGTGAACCAGAAGCGGATTACAAATCAAAATACAGACCGCTGAAAGCCGGAATCATTCTTCACGATACGGATGACAAGGAAACTCGCAAGCAGATAGTCAAGGACTTCAAGAAAAATATGACAGTGGATATTCTCATTGTCTTCAATATGCTTTTGACTGGTTTTGATGCACCGCGTTTGAAACGCCTGTATTTCGGGCGCAAATTGAAAGACCACAATCTGCTTCAAGCCATAACACGTGTAAACCGTCCTTATCCCGGTATGCGTTACGGTTTTGTCATTGACTTTGCCGACATCAAGCGCAACTTCAAGGAAACCAACGAAGCATATTTACAAGAGTTAAACCGCTTTAATGACATGGATGAGACTGGCGAATCCGCTGCCACCGATACCTTTACCCAAGTCATTGAGGACAAGGAAGAAATATTGAATCAGATGAAGAAAGTTCGGCAAACGCTTTTCAATTACACATACGATAATGCGGAAGAATTTTCTTCTGAAATCTCCACTGAAGAGGATAAAGCTGTATTGCTCGACCTCAAACAGGCATTGGAATCAGCCAAGAACATGGCGAACATCGTGCGTACATTCGGTGATGATGAAATGAAAGAGCAATTTGCCAAACTCGAAATCACCAAGTTGCCGCAATTACTCTCTGAGGTACAGAGACGGATTAGCATCATCAATCAGAAAGAGGCTTTCAATACAAACGAGGAAACGAAAACCCTAATCAATGAGGCAATGATGGATATAGAGTTCACTTTCTCCAAAATAGGACAAGAGGAAATGCGCCTTATATCCGGTGGTGTGGAATTGAAAGAAAAATGGCAGCGTACCATTTCTTCGTTTACCCAAAACTTCGACCAAGACGACCCGGAGTTCATTTCGTTGCGTGAAGCCTTTATGGAACGCTTCAAGGAACACGGTTTTGTGATTGACAGTATAGCTAAGTTCAACGAAGAGACGCAGGCACTTGATGAAATCATAGTACGTTTACAAGAGCTGCAAAGGCGCAATAATGTATTGCTCAAAAAATATAACGGAGACGAAAAATTCGCTCGTGTTCATAAGCGTATTCGTGAAGCTAACAAACAACGGGAAGAGAAAGGTCAAAAGCCTATGTTCTCATTCTTGGATGATGAAATAGCATCTATTCTCAATATCATAAAAAAGGATGTAGATGCTAAAGTATATGACCGTAATGACATTTTGAAAAAAGATGCCTATTTCAATCGTACGGTTATGACTCTTGTCAATGGGTGCTTGTATCAATTTCCGCAGATAAAACCGGAAATGGATGATTGTAAGTTTATCCAAACACGTATTTCACAACAATATATAAACCAATATAACGCCACATACGGTGCAATATCATAAAGAACATGTCTAACATCAAAGAAAAAACTTTAAAGCTCATTGACGGGCTGAAAGCTTCATGCCAGTCTTATGGTATGGGCAACGATGGCAACGAATATAAAATAATCACTCAGGTGTTTCTCTATAAATTCCTGAACGACAAGTTTGGCTATGAACTGAAAAATGCAAAAAGCGATATTGCCAAGAAATTGACAAGGGATGTGAAATGGGAAACGGCATACGAGAATCTTTCGGATGATGAACGTATGTTGATTCAGAGTGCAATTTCTCCCGATGTTCCGATGCTGGAGCCTTATCACTTAATAGCTAACCTCTGGAACCAGCAAGGTAAAGGAGACTTCGATACAATCTTTGATTCCACAATGACAGACATTGCGGAGCAAAATGCGGATATATTCTCTACGCAGACCACTGCCAACACAAAGATTCCTTTGTTCGAGGCTCTTACTCCGTTTGTAACGGACACAGCACAACGTGCGCCTTTTGCTCGTGCATTGGTGGACAAACTCGTAAACTTCTCTTTTGAAGAAGCGTTTGCTCAAAATTACGATTTCTTCTCCAGTATTTTTGAGTACCTGATTAAAGACTACAATACTGCCGGAGGTGGTAAGTATGCTGAATATTACACCCCTCACGCCATTGCTACTATTATGGCGCGTTTACTTGTTGGCGACCATGCGGATTTACATAATATGGAATGTTATGATCCATCTGCAGGAACAGGTACATTGCTTATGGCACTCAGTCACCAGATAGGTGAAGACCGCTGTACTATCTTCTCGCAAGACATATCCCAACGAAGTAACAAGATGCTGAAGCTGAATCTGCTGCTTAATGGACTTGTGTCTTCACTTGACAATGCCATTCAAGGCGACACTCTTGTCAATCCTTATCATAAGAGCGATGATGGACAGCAACTGCGCCAGTTTGACTTTGTGGTCAGCAATCCGCCCTTCAGGATGGATTTCTCAGATACAAGAGAAAAGATAGCTGCCATGCCAGCACGTTTCTGGGCAGGAGTGCCTAAAGTGCCCGCAAAAGACATAGACAAAATGGCTATCTATACATGCTTTATTCAGCATGTTGTTAATTCACTCAAAAAAAATGGTAAAGGAGCCATTGTTATACCTACAGGATTTATCACTGCAAAAACTGGTGTTGAAAAAAAAGTCCTTCACAAGTTGGTGGATGATAAAATTGTATATGGTTGCATATCAATGCCTACAAATGTATTTGCTAACACTGGTACGAATGTCAGTGTCTTATTTTTAGACAAATCAGCAACTGCAGACAAGGTCATCTTGATCGATGCCAGCCAATTGGGTGAGGAATACAAGGATGCCAATGGTCTGAAGAAAGTACGTCTAAATGATGAAGAGATAGAAAAGATTGTCAGCACATTCCAACGCAAGGAGGCAGTGGAGGATTTTTCCGTAGCTGTTTCTTACGATGAGATAAAGGAAAAAGGATATTCTCTTTCTGCCGGACAATATTTCGACATCAAGATAGATTATGTAGATATAACGGAAGAAGAGTTTAACAACCGTATGGCAAATTATAAACAAACACTCTCCGAGCAATTTAAAGAAAGCCATCGGTTGGAAGAGGAAATTATGAAGCAGTTGGATGCTTTGCAGTTCAACGAAAATGTAGGAAACAATGAGTAACGAAATACAGTTTTTGTTATACAATCTTCCCGATAAAGAGGGAAGAGTACAGGTGGTTATAAAAGACGAAACCATTTGGTGTACGCAAAAGGCTATGGCAGAGCTTTTCGGTATTGATAAATCAGGTATTAGCCGCCACATAGCCAATATATTTAAAGAGGAAGAATTACAGCAAGACACGACGGTTGCAAAAATTGCAACCGTCGTAAATCGAGGCATAAGAGGCGAGGTTGAAGAGTTGGTCGATTTCTATAATCTTGATATGATTATTGCTGTTGGCTATCGTGTATCTTCCCCAAAAGCTACCAAGTTCCGTCAGTGGGCTACCAAGATTCTTAATGAGTATATCAAGAAAGGCTTTGTGCTTGACGATGAACGCTTAAAAGAGGGAACGGCAGTATTCGGAAAAGACTATTTCCGTGAATTGTTGGAAAGGGTACGTTCCATCCGTGCTAGTGAACGGCGTATTTGGCAACAGATTACCGACATATATGCAGAGTGCAGTATTGACTATGACAAGAACTCGCCTACCACACACGATTTCTATGCCATGATACAGAATCGCTTTCATTATGCCATTACCGGGCAAACGGCAGCAGAAATCATTTACACTAAGGCTGATCATACCCAAGAACACATGGGACTGACCACATGGAAGAATGCTCCCGATGGGCGTATCTTGAAATCGGATGTGTCAATAGCCAAGAACTATTTGCAGGAAAATGAAATCCGTCGGTTGGAACGTGCAGTAACAGGATATTTCGACTATATAGAAGACCTTATAGAGCGTGAAAACACGTTCAATATGGAGCAGTTTGCTGCCAGTGTCAACGAGTTCTTGACCTTCCGCAAATATCGGATATTGCCGGATAAAGGACGAATATCTGCGGCACAAGCCAAGACAAAGGCAGAAAGCGAATACGATATTTTCAATAAAACCCAACGGATTGATTCTGACTTCGATAAAGAAGTTAGGGGAATGTTGGGTGAAAAGTAATAAGATGAAGTGATGGAATTGGAAAAATATAAATTGGGAGAAATGCTTGATGTTACAAGAGGGGCAAGTCTCAGTGGCGAGTTTTACGCCACTGAGGGAAAATACATCCGTTTGACTTGCGGCAACTTCGACTATCAGAATAATTGTTTCAAGGAAAACAAGTCAAAAGACAACCTATACTACATCGGTGATTTCAAACCGGAGTTTTTAATGGAAGAAGGGGATATTATTACCCCTCTGACCGAACAGGCTATTGGTCTGCTTGGCTCTACCGCCATTATCCCCGAAAGCGGTAAATATATTCAAAGTCAAGATGTGGCAAAGATTATTTGTAAAGAAGAACTGTTAGACAAGGATTTCGCTTTCTATCTCATATCTTCTACTTTAGTCAAACAACAATTAAGTGCTGCTGCCCAACAAACCAAAATTCGTCATACTTCGCCTGATAAAATCAGGGATTGTACCGTGTGGATTCCTGAATTAACTGAGCAGAAACGTATTGGCAAGCTGCTTCGTAGTCTCGATCGTAAGATTGAACTTAATCGAGCGATAAATCAGAATTTAGCGGCGATGGCGAAGCAACTCTATGATTACTGGTTTGTGCAGTTTGACTTTCCCAACAAAGATAGCAAGCCGTATAAATCAAGTGGGGGTGAAATGCTTTGGAATGAAAAACTGAAACGAAATATACCAATAGGATGGAATAATGGCACACTTATAGACATCGCCAATATAACAATGGGGCAATCACCAGACAGTACCAGTTACAACGAAATAGGGGAAGGGGTGCTCTTTTATCAAGGAAGTACAGATTTTGGGATGAGATTCCCATCAGTCAGACAATATACAACGGCACCATCTCGATTTGCAAAGAAAGGTGACATACTAATGAGTGTGCGAGCACCTGTTGGCACCGTTAATATAGCAAACAATGACTGTTGCATTGGACGAGGTTTATCAGCACTTAATTCAAAAATAGGTTCTACAACGCACTTGTATTATATACTCAATGATTTGAGAATTGCATTTGATCAAAGGAATGCTGCTGGTACAACATTTGGCTCTATTACTAAAGAAGATCTATACAGCCTACCAATTGTTATTCCCACAAAAGAGGTTATAAGTGCTTTTGACAAGATTTGCTCACCTATGTTTGATAGACAAATGCTTTTAGGTGAAGAGATTGATACTTTGATTAAGCAGCGAGACGAACTTCTCCTACTTCTGCTGAATGGTCAAGTGTTGGTAAATTCTGATTTATCGGTATATAAGAAAAGGAGAGGAAAAGTCCCCTCCTCAATTCTAAACGATGTGTCAGACATTTAAGTCTTTAATCGGCAATCCATAATTGTTTTGATCAAAGATTCCTCGATAGATGAGCTTTAAACCGAGTGTCTGATAATACTTGTAGTTATCACCTTCGGTACAGAGGTATTTGTAACCGTAGCGTGGCATGTACTCCTTGAAGAAGCGAGCCAAATCTTTTAGGCTTTCTTCTTGGTTCTTCTTGAAGTTACTGCGCACATAGACCAATCGGGGAAATTGCCTCTTCCACAACTATACTCCCAGAAGCGGATGTAACAGTCCAGATCACGTTCACTGATGTTCACACAAAAGCCATTGGCATTTTGCATCACGCTACAACTGTTTCTGTAGCCAAATTTTTCACACAAGTAGAGATTGAAATCAAGAATCAAATCTTCCATAAATAATTGAATTTAAAGTGTTAATAAAAAGTGGATTATAAATGAAAGCCTCGCTTGCGCTTAGCCTTTTTCTTTTTCATCAGCCGATTGAACTCGGCTTCTTCTGCGGCAGTGGCATCGTAGGATGAGTTGCCGTTTAGCAAGCCGAGACTGATACTTGAGCCATCATCGGAATGGGAAACGCTTTGTTGTACATTATCTTCCTTATGTCTGGATTCCTGTTTGGGTGATTCAAACAAGGATGCACAAGCATTCTCTTCCAGTCGGTTGTCGATATTCAAGTAGCTGAACTCTCGGCTAATCTTAGAACCGGAGAAAGAAAAACCGTTGTACTCAAATTTTACACCCTGTATTTCCCGTGTAGTTCGGCTGACCTTGAATTTCATATCAATGTCTCGGTCGGCAAGAGCATCCTTTAAGTCAGCCCAATTTTGTACTTGGGACAGTTCCTCTTTCAACGCTTTGTATATCTCATACTTTGCTCGGTCATAAGGGCGCAATCGCTCCTCCTTGATATGGTCTTTACCATTGGCAAAATGCAAGCGATATTTGGCAGTCAACATTTTGCAAACTTTCTCATTCCCGCGAAAGTCATTCTTGTCGCTAATCGTTTTGCCGTCATTGTCCACTCGATTAAAGACGATGTGGCAATGCGGATGTTCACGGTCGATGTGCCGGGCAATGATGTACTGCGTGTTTTCGATGCCCATCAGTTTCATGTAGTCGTGGGCAATTTGCAACATCAGTTCATCATCATATTTCAAGCGTTCGCTATCTTCCGGTGAGAAGTTGAGCGAAGTATGTCCGACAATATTCTTTACCTTATCATTGAGCAGCGATTGTAACTCAAATTGCTCCGTCATCTGTTCGGGTGTACCTTCTACTCCAACTGCTTCCAGCAATTTGGATTTCTCCTCTTTGAGAACATAGCTAACACAGCCACCGAACGATGTCCCTTTAGTCTGTTTACCTATCATCTTTCAAACGTTTTATAAGTAGGTTAATGTGCTGAGCCATTTCCTTGCATCTGTCCGCTACGGCGAAGAAACCGTAGGTGTTTGCCTGTCTTGCCAACTGGTTAAGATTGGTACTTTCGCCAATCAGTTGACGGATGATGTGAATATGCTCTTGTGTGATTCGTTCACGTACCGAACCGTTTTCGATGAGCGAACGGATCACTTCGCTTTGAGTCTGCTTGCTCCGTCTGCAAAGCGCACCAAGCCATGCGTATTGCTGATATGACAGACGGAGTGTTACTGTATATTTCTTTTCCATTTGAATCTGTTTTTAGTGAATAATTTGTGACCATCGGGAGCCGCCTCCTCAGACTTTTTGAGGGGCAAGTGGTCGGGAAATGTAATACACTGACATTAACTTACTACAGTAAAAAAGTCTCGATTTCTCTCCCTGTATTCAAAGTCTGAATCCTCGTTTCTTGGGCGGTGAAGCCTTCGGTTGAGGAGTGTCTTGTTGTATACTGATGAGCTTCAAATCGAATGTTTCTATCAGTGTTTTTAAGACAGAATTTCTCTTAATCATCTGTTGAAGGATGGCTTCGTCGGGCTTCACTTTGAGCAGATAATCGGCTATGTCGTATCCTTCTATCCGCTCGTTTTCGGTGGTGTTGGCTTCCAGGTAATCGAACATCTGTACCTCAATTCCGTAGCTTTTCATTAGCCCGATTTTGCTCTGCCAATAGTCGGTTGCTCCCAAATCGGGGAATAACACAACGCTTCTTCCTGCCAAAGCAGATAGGCTGTTGGTATTGAAGCAACCGTTCTTTCCACCTGATGCTTATCCATAGGAATTGCGGCAGATAGTAGGAAGCAATGAGTGCCGTTTTCTCGCTTTCGACTAGTGCAACAGGACGGCTTTTGTCTTCAGGAAGCAGATGCTCACCGAAGAAGCATTGCTTCAAATTGTAATTGCCTTTATGTAGCATGGAGTGTACCCACGTGACATGATTATATGGTTCTTTTATCCGCTTACCTGTTGTCGGATTGTAAAGCATTATCTTACCAGTGCGCACTCTGTTCTGATAATCCATTTGCCAAAATACGGCTGCACCGTCCCAATGTTTGGAAGTACCGACTTTGTATTTCGCCATCAGCTTCAATATTTCCGCTTCTCCGAATTGAGTCGATAAGAATTGAAACAGTTTGTTGTCAGGATAGCGTTGCAACGACTGTTTGACTATATCCAAATCAATGTAGGAAATGGCTTTTGGCTCGACTTCTTTAATAGGCGTATAGTTCCGAAAGCTATCCTCGGACAACTTTCCCTTCTCATACGGATTCCATTCAAAGTAATCACGGGGCGTGAAATGATACCCATATTTCTGCTCGTGGTCGCAACGACCCACGTAATCCGGGAAGTGGATTTGTTTCTCTGTATCAATGTACTTGGAAAAACATCTTTTGCGGTGACAGTTCGGGCAAGTATGCCGGGTGCTGACACCTTTGTAGGGTTCTAATATGAATCTATGTGTACTCATTGTATGTTTCTTTTTTAGGTGTGTCATTTTTGTCGTTTTCGCTTGGAAAGTGTCGAAACCGACAAAAATGTCATGGGTTAATCTTTGAATATTCTCCATGCTTCTCTTTGCGGAACAAAGTCCCGATATTGTCATTGAGAAAGCGTTGAAATGTCCGCTCCTTCATTCCGTTTTGCTCGGCTACCTGTATGGCTTGGGCTGTCGTAAATGAAGGAGGTAGCAGATTTACTATCGTCTGTTGCTGACTGTTGAGGGCATTCTCATTTAGAATATTTTGTACGCTCAATGCAGACTCCTTGAAATACTCCGTCAGTTTAATGGCTCTCTCCACCGTCAGCAGGTCGATATACGTCTTGTCGCACTCTCCGCAAGTCCATCGTGCCAGCTGGATAATCAGGCAAAAGCGGATGATGTATATCTCTAATTTGCAATAGATACTTACGATAGTGTCGTTTGTTTCCCGGTCACACAATTCAGAGAAATGGTGCTGCCACTCGTAAAGTCGTCTCTTGGCGTCCTCTGAAAAGAAGAGAATTTGCGGTGCAATCTCTCCATGTTCATCGAGGTGACACTCTGATTGTATCAGTCTGTCAATGATGGCATTCCATTCTTGCTCTATATCTTCCGGCAGCTCTTTGTCATTCCATCGTGCCTTCTGTTGCAGGTTCGGCATCACAAACAGGATGCGGTCGATAAACCCATTGCTGGAACGTTCACCTTTAGCCAACTCGTTCAGGATTTTCTTTTGGATAGTACCAATGACCGATATATACGGACGCTTGATGAAGATGGAACTCTTGGCATTCTTGCGGTCGGATATGGTGGTCTTGGCACTGAATACCGAGAGCCAAAACTGTTCTTCCGAACCGTTATTATAGCGGTTGAAATTCTTGAACCAAGCGGATAATTCATCGGCCCACAAGCATAGCCCACGTTTGTTCTGCGCATGAATGAGGCTCAACCCTTCGGGCGTTACATCCGAAACCAAGAAGCGTTTGCGGATAGGTTCTTGCGGAAATTGCTCTCCACCGCTTTCTGCACGTTCCTTGCGGCTCGTGCTCATCAGTTCATCGTACTTTGCAAGAGCCTATTCAAATTCCTGATTCTGTTGGTAGTCATAATCAAGAAACGGTTTCATCGCAAAGCTGAGCGGATGGCCTTTGTTCGCCCCCGGTCTTCCAATCAATGCCATATACAGGATGGGGCTTTCCATCCAGCCTTGCTTGATTTGAACAAGGTGTGTGTTGCCTATGCCGATTGCTATTGCCGTGAGGATGGCTGCGGCTATATAGTCGGTAGGGTAGTTATGGCATTCGTGTACCTCACGGATGATGCGTTGGATTTTTGCAGGGAATACGCTGATAGGGAATGCTGTACCAGACAATCTTGTGCTTAAATCAATTGCTTCATCAATGATGGATGCCGGGTTAATAGAATATGTATCCATAGCCCAACCTATTAAAATTGCATTGATGATTTGGGCTTGTGGCGTACATAGTTCTGCATATTGGCAAGCATTTCTTCGTATGTCTGCTTGGCAGTCTTTCTCCACCCGTTCTCTATCCAAGCAAGAAGCTCGTCCTCATAGAAATAGAGTTTCTTGCCTTTCTTGTAAGCCGGCAGTAGCCCTTTGCGTACCAATGTATATATGGTAGGCTTGGCTTTTCGGATGATACGGCAAGCATCCTCAATTTCCACCAATACATGTTTGTCAGATGGCTGTGGCTGGAGCTCAGCTACCATCTTTTTCAACTCGATGACCTGTTCTGTCAGATAACCTACCGCCTCGGGTAGCTTATCAAATGTTACTGTTTCTTTTTGCATACGCCAACTGTTTTTAATTGTTCGACGGCAAAGGAAACAAGTGTTTCAATGGTGGAATCATTCACCAAAACATAACTGAGGAATAACTTTTTGATGGTAATAAGTGGTGATTACAAGGAATTTAAGTACCTTTGTTGATGCTTAATTATTTCAAGAAAGAAAATACTATGTCAAAAAAGTGGGGTTTTATCAGAGAAACTAAAGAAAAGGCAATAAAGGCTGGTATAGATAAAGATACAGGTCTTCATCGGACTGGTTTAGATGAATACCTCAATGCTATATTTCCAGATATAACAGATTGGGTTCATGATAAATCTATTGGTGTTCTAAATGGTGAAAAATGTCAATGTAGACCAGATTATAGAAGTGAATCCATGTGTGTCCACTAAAAATTGTGGACGGTTTATATAAGTTTAACAATTAAACAAATTTGGTTCACTTGAATCATCAAGCTCATTGATAATATTGTTGTTAGGTTTGTCAAAGAGTTCCCCAAGCGGTAAAGTCTCTGTAAGAGAAACACTTACCA
>CAJTFS010000012.1 GCA_910575495.1 Bacteroidales bacterium
CTATGAGATGCTACAATTGGTAAGTGTTTCTCTTACAGAGACTTTACCGCTTGGGGAACTCTTTGACAAACCTAACAACAATATTATCAATGAGCTTGATGATTCAAGTGAACCAAATTTGTTTAATTGTTAAACTTATATAAACCGTCCACAATTTTTAGTGGACACACATGATATCAATATTCAAATGATAAAATTTTCTCTATTGGGTGAAACAATACTGGAATGGAACGATAAAGATATCGAGCATTACCATGCACGGCGTATGGCAATGGACAGTATGCTCTGCCGTTTCAAGGCCACCTATCCAGCAGAGCGCATCGATAGTGTGCGCAGTCTTTTAGAGGATAAGGAACGACAGATGTTCCAGATAGTCCGGTTAATGGATGAACAACAATCTATTAACAAGAAGATAGCCAATCAAATTCCGGTTATTGTACAGAAAAGTGTGCAGGAACAGTCCAAAAAGCCAAAACGAAAAGGTTTCTTAGGCATATTCGGCAAAAAAAAGGAAGTAACTCCAGCAGTATCAACCACTATCCTTCATTCGGTCAATAGAAACGTAATCAGCGAACAGAAAGTGCAGGATCGCCAATTGTCGGAACAAGCCGACAGCCTTGCAGCTCGTAATGCAGAACTTAACAGACAACTGCAAGAATTGATTTGCCAAATAGAAGAAAAGGTACAAACCGAACTGCAAAGCCGGGAAAACGAAATAGTTGCCATGCGTGAAAAGTCATTTATGCAAGTAGGCGGTTTAATGGGATTCGTTCTTCTATTGTTGTTAATTTCCTACATCATCATACATCGTGATGCAAAAAGCATTAAACAATACAAGCACAAGACAACTGATTTGATAAGGCAACTGGAACAATCCGTACAACGGAACGAGGCACTGATAACGTCAAGGAAGAAGGCGGTACATACTATCACCCATGAACTGCGCACACCGCTGACAGCAATAACAGGCTATGCCGGACTGATACGGAAAGAACAGTGTGAGGATAAGTCCGGGCAGTATATCCAAAACATACTGCAATCCTCCGACCGTATGCGGGATATGCTTAACACTTTGCTTGACTTCTTCCGCCTGGACAACGGCAAGGAACAGCCCCGTCTGTCACCCTGCCGGATTTCAGCAATCACGCACACACTTGAAACGGAGTTCATGCCTGTTGCCGTGAACAAAGGGCTGTCCTTGTCCGTGAAGACTGGACACGATGCCATTGTATTGACCGACAAAGAGCGAATAATACAAATCGGGAATAACCTGCTGTCAAACGCTGTCAAGTTCACAGAAGAAGGCGGTGTTTCTTTGATTACTGAATATGATAATGGAGTTCTGACACTGGTCGTTGAAGATACAGGTACAGGCATGACAGAAGAGGAACAGAAACAAGCGTTCGGTGCGTTTGAACGTCTATCAAATGCCGCCGCAAAGGAGGGTTTCGGGCTTGGGCTTGCCATAATGCGTAATATTGTGTCGATGCTTGGCGGAACAATCCGTTTAGACAGCAAGAAAGGGAAAGGCAGTCGTTTCACAGTTGAAATTTCTATGCAGGAAGCTGAAGAACAGCTTGGATATACAAGCAATACACCTGTTTATCATAACAATAAATTCCATGATGTTGTCGCCATTGACAATGATGAGGTATTACTTCTGATGCTGAAAGAGATGTATTCCCAAGAAGGAATACACTGCGACACTTGCACCGATGCTGCGGCACTGATGGAAATGATACGCCAGAAAGAATACAGCCTGTTGCTGACAGACTTGAATATGCCCGATATAAACGGTTTCGAATTGCTGGAACTGTTGCGTTCGTCCAACGTGGGCAATTCACCAACAATCCCGGTGGTTGTGGCAACCGCTTCGGGCAGTTGTAACAAAGGGGAACTATTGGCAAAAGGCTTTGCCGGATGCCTGTTCAAACCGTTCTCCATATCGGAACTGATGGAGGTTTCCGACAGGTGTGCCATAAAAGCGACACCGGACGGGAAACCGGACTTTTCCGCCTTATTGTCCTATGGCAATGAAGCCGTCATGCTGGAAAAGTTGATAACTGAAACAGAAAAGGAAATGCAGGCGGTACGGGATGCAGCAAAAGAAAAAGACCTGCAAAAGCTGGATTCCCTGATCCACCACCTGCGCAGTTCGTGGGAGGTGCTCCGTGCCGACCAACCGCTGAATGTACTTTACGGATTGCTTCGTGGCGATGCTCTCCCGGATGGTGAAGCGTTAAGCCATGCCGTGACTGCCGTGCTGGATAAGGGAGTGGAAATAATACGGTTGGCAGAAGAGGAAAGGAGAAAATACGAAGATGAATAAGACAAAAATAATTGTGGTGGAAGACAACATCGTGTATTGCGAATATGTCTGCAATATGCTGTCACGGGAGGGCTACCGCAATATGAAGGCTTACCACCTCTCAACCGCGAAGAAACATCTGCAACAGGCAACAGATAATGATATCGTGGTTGCCGACCTGCGTCTGCCTGACGGCAGTGGCATAGACCTTTTGTGCTGGATGCGAAAGGAGGGAAAGATGCAGCCCTTCATCATTATGACCGACTACGCCGAAGTTAATACCGCCGTGGAAAGCATGAAACTCGGCTCGATAGACTATATTCCCAAACAGCTTGTGGAGGATAAACTTGTCCCCCTGATCCGTTCCATACTGAAAGAACGTCAGGCAGGACAACGCCGTATGCCTATATTCGCCCGTGAAGGTTCCGCCTTTCAGAAAATCATGCACCGCATAAGGCTGGTAGCCGCCACCGATATGAGCGTGATGATATTTGGTGAGAACGGCACGGGCAAGGAGCATATTGCCCACCTGTTGCATGACAAGAGCAAACGTGCAGGCAAGCCATTTGTGGCGGTGGACTGCGGTTCACTCTCCAAAGAGCTTGCACCGTCGGCTTTCTTCGGACACGTCAAAGGTGCATTTACAGGTGCGGACAATGCCAAGAAAGGATATTTCCATGAGGCGGAAGGCGGCACGTTGTTTCTGGACGAGGTAGGAAACCTCGCGTTGGAAACCCAACAGATGTTGCTCCGTGCCATACAGGAGAGGCGGTATCGCCCGGTCGGAGACAAGGCAGACCGGAATTTCAATGTCCGCATCATCGCTGCTACCAATGAAGATTTGGAGGTATCGGTGAATGAAAAGCGTTTTCGGCAGGATCTTCTGTACCGCCTGCACGACTTCGGGATAACCGTTCCTCCGTTGCGTGACTGTCAAGAAGACATTATGCCGCTGGCAGAGTTCTTCCGTGATATGGCAAACAGAGAGCTGGAGTGTAGCGTGAGCGGGTTCAGTTCCGAAGCACGTAAAGCGTTGCTGACACACGCATGGCCGGGCAACGTGCGGGAACTTCGGCAGAAAGTTATGGGTGCTGTATTGCAGGCGCAGGAAGGTGTTGTCATGAAAGAGCATCTGGAACTTGCCGTGACGAAACCGACCTCTACTGTCAGCTTCGCCTTGCGCAATGACGCGGAGGATAAGGAGCGGATATTGCGTGCGTTGAAACAGGCAAACGGCAACCGGAGTGTCGCCGCAGAACTGCTCGGCATAGGCAGGACAACACTATACAGCAAACTTGAAGAGTATGGACTTAAATATAAATTCAAGCAATCATAGCCCGTAATTCACTGAATTTGGCTATCTTTGCATAACATTTGAGAAAAACGGCGATTGGCAGGAGCTTTTCGCCGCCAACATATAGGATAAGACCGCAAGGCGTTTCAAGCGAAAATCTGGTAAATTGGAACTACGGAGACGATTGCGTGATGCTTATGCTATGCTTACGCATAGCGTGCATTCACGTACTCTCCGTAAAGGCTTTACCAGAGCCATCGCTTGAAGGTAGTGTGAATTGCACGCTACTTTTTTACCCTTGCCTAACGAAAGGAAACGATTATGGGTAAAGTTCAGATTCTCGCCGTACTGACGATGGACGGATGTCTTTCTTCAGAGTTATATGATAAAGCACATCAGGATTTGTGCCTTGACCGTTGCGGTCTTGATGAAATCAGGAAGAAAGCCTTTTACCGTGTGACACCGGACTATTCCATTTCAATGCTGCACGAATGGAGAAAAGACTGCACAAACATCCGTTACCTCGCGGAAGCCACACCGGACACGGCAGACTATATAAACGGACTGCTGCGGATGCACGCTGTGGATGAAATCATACTATACACCGTTCCTTTCATATCCGGAAGCGGACGACATTTTTTTAAGTCGGCTCTGCCAGAGCAACACTGGACGCTTTCCTCTTTGAAAAGCTATCCCAACGGTGTATGTCGCATTATCTATATCCTTGATAAAAAAGCAAGATAGCCAAAATGTGCGGCAAGCATACATTTCTATTTTCAGGAATAGAATAAATGTTCCGATTACAAACAATTTAAGTCGGAGATAATTTGTCCTTGTGAAAAAATACTGAATTTTATACCTCTGAAATCCAGCACTTTGTAAAATTGAGTGTTGGATTTTTTATTTTCTGCCGCGTTTTTTGCCAATTATATTCATGTGCGCACGCAGAAAACAAAGTGTAATTTTCAAAATTGACAGAACCATGAATTATTTCTTGCTGGCGGAAACCGACTTTTTCCGCCTGATAAACGAAGCCGGCGACTGCAATATGGAAACGGCATACACGGCTTTCGCCACCCAAGTGATCGAACTGTGCAACGGCGGCATGGACATGAACCTTACCGTCATCGCGCTTGCCTACATCGAAATCGAGTTGCAGCACCATCCCGTACGTAATCTGTCAGAAGAAAAAAGAGAGATTGCCGCCTACGTCAGCAAGGCTCTGTCTTTCGTAAGAAAGATGCAGAAATTCCTTGCCACGCCCCAAGTGCCACCACTAATATCCGCCAACAACGCAACAGAAACCACCGCCAGCCTTCTTCAATGGACGGGCAATGCCATCGACCTCGTGGAACTTATCTACGGCATAGACGTGATGGGCTGCATCAACAACGGCAATATGCCGCTCAAACAGCTCGCCCCACTTCTCTATAAGATATTCGGGGTTGATTCTAAAGACTGCTACCGCTTCTACACTGATATCAAACGCCGGAAGAACGAAAGCCGCACCTATTTCATTGACAGGATGCAGGAAAAACTGAACGAGAGAATGTTGCGTGATGAGGAGTTGGAGCGGATGAGAAAATAAAAAAATATCCATTACATATGAGAAGACAGGAATACTCGTATCCTGTCTTTTTATTTTCATTTAATTATATATTAATTAGCACAATATATGTGAGTTTTTCATTCCTATAAGGACAAATTTCAGAAACGTATGTCTGGTAAATTATTGAGTCATCATAGTATGAACATATATCATTACTAAAAACAATGAAACAACTTCCATAAGATTGTGGTTGTAAAAATCGCCATTTAATAGCCCGTTTTTTTTGTAAAATTCGCCAATTAAAAAAATATGATTATCTTTGCATTATATTTTATAAGGTATGGAAACAGTAAATAGAATACTTCAAGAGAAGATTACAGCACGAATCGCGCCCAATAAAGCAGTACTGATTTTTGGTGCTCGCCGTGTTGGTAAAACGGTAATGATGCGTAAAATTGTGGACAACTATTCAGGTAGGACGATGATGCTCAACGGCGAAGACTACGACACATTAGCACTATTGGAGAATCGCTCAATAGCCAATTATCGGCATTTATTGGATGGTATTGATTTGCTGGCTATTGATGAGGCACAGAACATACCACAAATCGGTAGTATTCTGAAGTTGATAGTTGATGAAATACCGGGAATAAGTGTCTTGGCAAGTGGTTCTTCGTCATTCGATTTGCTGAATAAGACTGGTGAACCGTTGGTCGGCCGCAGTACGCAATTTCTCCTTACACCATTCTCGCAACGGGAAATCGCACAGACGGAAACGGCACTTGAAACCCGCCAGAACCTCGAAGCGCGCTTGATTTACGGTTCCTATCCCGAAGTAGTAATGATGGAGAACTATGAACGTAAAACAGACTACCTACGTGATATTGTCGGTGCATACCTGCTTAAAGATATCTTAGCAATTGACGGCTTAAAAAATTCGAGCAAGATGCGCGATCTACTGCGATTGATAGCTTTTCAGTTGGGCAGCGAAGTTTCTTACGAAGAGTTAGGTAAACAACTCGGCATGAGCAAGACGACCGTTGAAAAATACCTCGACCTATTGGAAAAGGTCTTCGTTATCTATCGTCTGGGGGCTTATTCGCGTAACCTACGCAAGGAGGTTACAAAAGCTGGCAAGTGGTACTTCTACGACAACGGCATTCGCAATGCCATTATCGGGGCTTTCTCACCGCTGGCCATTCGGCAGGATGTCGGTGCGCTGTGGGAGAACTACATCATCGGAGAGCGGCGCAAAGCGAACTTCAATGAGGGACTGCACAGGGAGTTCTATTTCTGGCGCACCTACGACAAACAGGAAATCGACCTGATTGAGGAGAGTGCCGACAGTCTTACCGCCTTGGAGTTCAAGTGGGGAAATAAAATGCCGGCCGCACCGAAAGCCTTCCAAGAAGCCTATCCCTATGCCGAGTTTCATGTGGTAAATCGGGAGAATTATTTGGAGTTCGTATAATCAATAAATTACGTATATGGAAACATGTGTGTCCACTAAAAATTGTGGACGGTTTATATAAGTTTAACAATTAAACAAATTTGGTTCACTTGAATCATCAAGCTCATTGATAATATTGTTGTTAGGTTTGTCAAAGAGTTCCCCAAGCGGTAAAGTCTCTGTAAGAGAAACACTTACCA
>CAJTFS010000013.1:0-2500 GCA_910575495.1 Bacteroidales bacterium
GTCGGCGACCGGCGCACGGGTGCGTAACGCGTATGCAACCTACCCATTACAGGGGGATAACACTGAGAAATCGGTACTAATACCCCATAACATCCAGGGAGGCATCTTCTTGGGTTGAAAACTCCGGTGGTAATGGATGGGCATGCGTTGTATTAGTTAGTTGGTGGGGTAACGGCTCACCAAGACAACGATACATAGGGGGACTGAGAGGTTAACCCCCCACATTGGTACTGAGACACGGACCAAACTCCTACGGGAGGCAGCAGTGAGGAATATTGGTCAATGGACGCAAGTCTGAACCAGCCATGCCGCGTGCAGGAAGACGGCTCTATGAGTTGTAAACTGCTTTTGTACGAGGGTAAACGCAGATACGCGTATCTGTCTGAAAGTATCGTACGAATAAGGATCGGCTAACTCCGTGCCAGCAGCCGCGGTAATACGGAGGATTCAAGCGTTATCCGGATTTATTGGGTTTAAAGGGTGCGTAGGCGGTCGGATAAGTTAGAGGTGAAATCCCGGGGCTCAACTTCGGAATTGCCTCTGATACTGTTCGGCTAGAGAGTAGTTGCGGTAGGCGGAATGTATGGTGTAGCGGTGAAATGCTTAGAGATCATACAGAACACCGATTGCGAAGGCAGCTTACCAAGCTACTTCTGACGTTGAGGCACGAAAGCGTGGGGAGCAAACAGGATTAGATACCCTGGTAGTCCACGCAGTAAACGATGATAACTCGTTGTCGGCGATACAATGTCGGTGACTAAGCGAAAGCGATAAGTTATCCACCTGGGGAGTACGTTCGCAAGAATGAAACTCAAAGGAATTGACGGGGGCCCGCACAAGCGGAGGAACATGTGGTTTAATTCGATGATACGCGAGGAACCTTACCCGGGCTTGAAAGTTAGTGACAGATCTGGAAACAGGTCTTCCCTTCGGGGCACGAAACTAGGTGCTGCATGGTTGTCGTCAGCTCGTGCCGTGAGGTGTCGGGTTAAGTCCCATAACGAGCGCAACCCCTACCGTCAGTTGCCAGCAGGTCAAGCTGGGCACTCTGGCGGGACTGCCGGTGTAAGCCGAGAGGAAGGTGGGGATGACGTCAAATCAGCACGGCCCTTACGTCCGGGGCTACACACGTGTTACAATGGCAGGTACAGAGGGCAGCTACCCAGCGATGGGATGCGAATCTCGAAAGCCTGTCTCAGTTCGGATTGGAGGCTGAAACCCGCCTCCATGAAGTTGGATTCGCTAGTAATCGCGCATCAGCCATGGCGCGGTGAATACGTTCCCGGGCCTTGTACACACCGCCCGTCAAGCCATGGAAGCTGGGGGTGCCTGAAGTTCGTGACCGCAAGGAGCGACCTAGGGCAAAACCGGTGACTGGGGCTAAGTCGTAACAAGGTAGCCGTACCGGAAGGTGCGGCTGGAACACCTCCTTTCTGGAGNGTTCTTTGACATGATTAAGGTTATGAGATAAAGTCTTCATACATTTCAATAGGGTGTATGAAGAGTTGTAAGAAAGTAATAAAGGGCGTATGGGGGATGCCTAGGCTCTTGGAGGCGACGAAGGACGTGGTAAGCTGCGATAAGCCTCGGGGATTCGCAAACAGGAATCGATCCGAGGATTTCCGAATGGGACAACCCGGCAGGTTGATGACCTGTCACACCGTAAGGTGAGCCAACCCTCTGAACTGAAACATCTTAGTAGGAGGAGGAAAAGAAAGAAACATCGATTTTCTGAGTAGCGGCGAGCGAAAGGGAAATAGCCTAAACCGGTATTGTTACGGCAGTGCCGGGGTTGTAGGACTGCGATATTCGAGTGACTGCGAACTGGAACGTTCTGGAAAGTTCGGCCATAGTGGGTGAAAGCCCCTTACAGGTAAGTTCGTCATAAGATAGCAGTATCCTGAGTAGGGCGGGACACGAGGAATCCTGTCTGAATCCGCCAGGACCACCTGGTAAGGCTAAATACTCCCAAGAGACCGATAGTGGACCAGTACCGTGAGGGAAAGGTGAAAAGTACCCCGAACAGGGGAGTGAAATAGAACCTGAAACCATACGCTTACAACCGGTCGGAGCGGCTTCGTGCCGTGACGGCGTGCCTATTGAATAATGAGCCTACGAGTTACTGATCACTGGCAAGATTAAGTATCAGGAGATACGGAGTCGAAGCGAAAGCGAGTCTGAAAAGGGCGGTTAGTCAGTGGTCGTAGACGCGAAACCTTGCGATCTACCCTTGAGCAGGTTGAAGGTTGGGTAAAACCAACTGGAGGACCGAACGAATAAGCGTTGAAAAGCTTCTCGATGACTTGAGGGTAGGGGTGAAAGGCTAATCAAGCTGGGAAATAGCTCGTACTCCCCGAAATGCCTTTAGGGGCAGCGTTGCGATAAAGAGTTTACTGCAGGTAGAGCTACTGATTGGATGCGGGGGCTTCACCGCCTACCAAATCCTGACAAACTCCGAATGGCAGTAATATGATTCGCAGCAGTGAGCGACCGGGTGCTA
>CAJTFS010000013.1:5000-6776 GCA_910575495.1 Bacteroidales bacterium
CTGTCGGATTTCCGCCAGAAGCCCCCGCCAGAGGCGGGGGTTCGGGGGTGGGTCGGAACTTGAATACGCAGCCAAAGCCGCGAGTTGCAGCGGTCGGATTCAGGATGCCGGCCAAGGACGCCGGTACATCAAAGTATATAGATGGGTCAAACAATAGCAAAGTGTTGCCATATTGTCGACGGCGCGGTCTATCGCACGTGCCGGCAGCTTGGTGAGCGGTTCATGCGGGTGCATCGCGCCTATATCGTCAATGCCGACCGGACGAGGGGTGTTACGGCGGCGTGCGTCGAGGTGGACGGCGTGCGGATCGAGTTTTTGCGTAAGTATCGCAAGTTAGCCGTAACCCGTCTTGCCGGGCGCGGGTGAATTCCGGGTCGTCTGATCCGAGGCCGGGCGGGAGTGTCGTTTTTGCGCAGTCCGATCGAGGATGCACGTCCGGCGGTTCACGTCGGGGGACAGCTATGAAAAACACCGCCCGACCGGAGGTCGAGCGGTGCCCCGAAGGATGTGAGTTGCGTCTTCATCCCAGTGTCCGAACGTCCAGCGTGCTGTTCGGACAATGCAAAGATACAAAAAATCCCCCCCCCGCAAATTTTGGACTGAATTAATTATTAAAAAATCCATTTGTGTTATAAGTATAACAGAAATGGATGATCCGATGGTGTAAAAAGTTCCTCGGAAAGGTAAATTAGAACTCTTGTCAATCCCCCGGGCCGCGCTTTTTGCCGGCGATGGGCTCGGTCGGTCGTAGGGTGTTTTTGCTTGCCTGCAAGACTTGAGCCGGAGGTGTTCTCCGGTTGGTGTTCGTTCTGTTTTTATTATCTTCGCTTTCGGCAACTTCACACCCGGAGTGGTGCAGGCTACGGCTTGTACCAGCGTGGTGCATGTAGATTCAGCAGTCCGCTGGCGGCGTAATGGCGCAGGAGGGTTAAAAGAAAATCGTTGTTTGTTTGCGGTTGTTTGATCGCTGTTTTTTTGCGGTTTTGCAATTCGTAGGCTTGCGTTGTTTGCAGTCGTTTTTTTCGGAGATTGTTTTTTGCAATTCGCAGAATTGCGCGAGCCGCAGTCTCCCGGCATGGTGGATCGTCACTTCGGCTGTCGCCGGGTTCACTCCCGCAGGCTGCGTTCGCTCTGTTCAGAAAGAGTGCACGCTGTTTAAGTTCGCAAACTCTGCTTCGGTCGGCGCTGTGTTGTTCTCGTGCCGAAGCCCGCGGAGGGAGTTCTGCGAGCCTCCGCAGGGCGGGGCTTCGGCTCGCACGGCTGAAGCCGGTATTTAGCTCTGCAACCTGCAATTACCCGTCTAAGAGCTCCGGATTCTATGAATTCGGCTTGCATTCGACGTTGGTAGATTTGCGAACAAATCGCACATCTTTTCCCTCTACCTTTCTGCGTTGCCGCCAGTTGCATATTCCAGTCTGCCGCGGAGTTTGCGAACAATTCAGTAGTTTGTCATTCTGAGGAGCAGAGCGACGAAGAATCTGTATAAAAGTATACGTAGACAGATTCTTGACTGCACTGCGTTTGTTGTTCACTTCTTTGCGAAGAGCCGCTGCAACCGTCATGTTGAGCGCAGAGGCCGCTTGCGGACTATGCCGAGCAAGGAGGAGAAAGACAAACGAAGTGCAGTCAAACATCTGCAACCTTGCCCAGAATAGATTCTTCGATGACAATTATGGCAGGCATGTCCCGCAGGCTTTTTCTGATACGGAAGACCTTGCGCCCGGGGCCGGCTCGCGCCCATAGGCGCGACCCCCGCAGCCGGCCCGGGCGAGCACA
>CAJTFS010000014.1 GCA_910575495.1 Bacteroidales bacterium
CTCCGCCGCATTCCTCCGAGCGAATGCTTTTTACTCCTGCTACGGGCTACCGCGCCCGTGAGACGGGAATCTTGGATGCTGTCGGTACGGGCGGGCATTGGTGGCTTTCGTCGTCTTTTGCGACCGGCAATCTCCACGCCGGCTCGCTCGACTTCGGGGCGGAAAGAGTGAGCTCGCTTGGGTGGCTCACTCGCTCGTACGGTGTCTCCGTGCGCTGCGTCCAGCATCTACACGACTGCTTCTTATTACTCGGAATAGGATCGGGAACAACCTTCCGCTCCGAAAACAAAAATCCCTTGCCTATAATCAAAGCAAGGGATGTTTTTGAACGATTGGCGAGCGCCTTAGAACGGGAGGTCGTCGGGATCGTCGGCCGGCATAGCCGGTGCCGGAGCGGGTGCCGGCTGGGCCGGTGCTGCTGCCGGAGCCGGAGTCGCATAACCGGCCGGAGCGGAGTGCGCAGCCATGGGAGCAGCAGCGGGCTGCTGTCCGTACGAGGACCCCGATGCCGGGGCTGAGGTCTGGCCATAGGATGCGTTGTCGGAAGCCGGAGCATCGCCGCGGCGTCCCAGCAGATTCATCGAATCGGCCAGAATCTCGGTCGTATAGCGCTTGTTGTTGTCCTTGTCCATCCAGTCGCGGGTGCGCAGGCGCCCCTCGATATAGATTTGCGAGCCCTTGTGCACGTAGCGGTCGACGACGTCGGCCAGCCCGCGCCACAGCGTGACGGTGTGCCACTCGGTATGTTCGCGCGTTTCGTTGGCCTGGCGGTCGAAAAGGCGCTCGGTCGTGGCGAGTCGTACACGGGCCACCTTCACCCCGTTCTCGGTGGTGCGGACTTCGGGGTCCATGCCCACGTTGCCGATAAGAATGACTTTATTTACCATGGTTACAATTCTTTGATCATCCGGCGGAACAGCAGTTGCATTTTGACGCCGGCTTTCTTGCCCTGCAACTGGACGTCTTCGTGGTCGCCGATCTCGTCGGAGAGACCGCAGTTGGTGATGACCGAGACGCCGAAAACCGGAATCGACATGTGGCGCGCCACGATCACCTCGGGCACGGTCGACATGCCGGCCGCATCGCCGCCGATAGCCTTGAAGTAACGGTATTCGGCCTGTGTCTCGAAGGTCGGACCCGTGCCGCCGACATAGACGCCGTATTGCAGCTTGATGTTCTCCTGCGCAGCAATGGCCGTAGCGCGGGCGATCAACTCCTTGTCGTAGCAGTTGTGCATGTCCGGGAACCGGGGGCCGAATTCGGCCATGTTGGGACCGATCAGCGGATTGGGCATCAGGTTGATGTGGTCGGTGATGATCATCAGGTCGCCCGTGCGGAACGATGTGTTGATGCCTCCCGAAGCGTTGGAGACGAAGAGATGGCGGATGCCCAGCTGCTGCATGACGCGCACGGGGAACGTCACCTGCTGCATGGTATAGCCCTCGTAGTAATGGAACCGGCCCTGCATGGCCACCACGCGGTGTCCTTCGAGTATGCCGAAGATCAGGCGCCCCTTGTGTCCCTCGACCGTCGAGACGGGGAATCCGGGAATCGACTTGTATTCGATCGAATGGCAGGCCTCGATCTGCTCGGCGAAATCGCCCAGACCGGTGCCCAGTATGACGCCCACCTCGGGGCGGAAATCGGCGGTCTGCTCTTTGATCCAGGCCGCAGTCTTCTTAATTTCCTCTGACATCTTCTTCCAGTTTTTGCAGAAAATCCGTTGCCGAATCCTCTATGAACGAAATATTGATCGGTAGATAATAGAGATTGCTGCGCATCTCGGGCGGGATTTTCGCCCGGTTGATCATCTTTACGGCGTCTTTTTCCGTGGTCACGATCGCTGCGCCGGGATGCTTGGCCAGCAGCGCCGCAAGCATGCGGATGTCGCGGATGCGGTAGACATGATGGTCGTCGAGCGTCACCTCGGCCACCACCTTGTAACGCTCGTGCAGCGTCTTGAGGAAAGGTCCCGGATTGCCGATGCCCGACAGAGCGATGACCTTGCGACCTTGCGACAGGGGTTCGCGCGGGGCTTCGTCGGCGAAGAGCGGCTGGGGCAGAAAGCTTTCGTAGCGGGTGTAGTAGACGCGCTGGTAGGCGATCTGGATCAGCACCTTGCGCAGGATGCGCCGGTCGATGGGCGCCATCTTCTCGGGACACTTCGTCACGATGAAGTAGTGGGCGCGGTAGATCTCGCTCGGCAGGTCGCGCAGCGTGCCCATGGGCATCATTTTGTCGTGCTGGATGGGACGCGTGGCATCGATCATCAGCACGTTGATCTTGGGCTCGACGTAGCGGTGCTGGAAGCCGTCGTCCATGATGATCAGGTCGACTTCCGGATGCTCGGCCCGGATGCGGCGGATGCCCACGGCACGCTTCTCGCACACGACGACCACCGTTTCGGGGAACTTTAGCTTGATCTGGAGCGGTTCGTCGCCCACCTCGCGGTAGTGGGAGGTCGTCAGCACCTCGCGGTAACCCTTGGTCTTGCGGCCGTAGCCGCGCGAAAGCAGCGCGATGTTGTGCTTCTGCGACATGTAGGCGATAATCATCTCGGCCATCGGGGTTTTGCCCGTGCCGCCGACGGTGATGTTGCCGATGCAGATGATCGGAATGTCGAAACGCTCGCTTTTGAGGATGCCCCAGTCGAAGAGGCGGTGACGGAACGTCACCCCCAACTTGTAGAAATAGGCAATCGGTGCGAGCAGTGCTTTCGACATTTTGAGGCTGCTAACTATACGGAATTTCCAAAGATAACCAAATTTTCCGATCCGACAAAATAAAACAGCAATTATATGTTTTTGTATCAGCGTTTTCGATCGCGGCGCGTTGTTTCGGGACGTCGCGCAGCGATGGACTTGCAACCGCGGGCCGCAGCGGGATTCCTTGCGGGGTCAAATTCGATTTCGGCCGGACTCGCGCGGAGTTGGCGGAGCGGTCCGAAAGGAAGTCCGACCTAAAAAAGCAAATCTCGGGCCGCAGTCATCCCGCAGGGCTCCGCAAAGACTTGCAGAAACGTTTTTTGGGGAATAGGAGGCCGATATAAGATGCCTGAGCGGCGTTATGGGTGAAAGCAGTCGTGTAGATGCTGGACGCAGCGCACGGAGACACCGTACGAGCGAGTGAGCCACCCAAGCGAGCTCACGCTTTCCGTCCCGAAGTCGAGCGAGCCGGCGTGGAGATTGCCGGTCGCAAAAGACGACGAAAGCCACCAATGCCCGCCCGTACCGACAGCATCCAAGATTCCCGTCTCACGGGCGCGGTAGCCCGTAGCAGGAGTAAAAAGCATTCGCTCGGAGGAATGCGGCGGAG
>CAJTFS010000015.1 GCA_910575495.1 Bacteroidales bacterium
ATATCCTTATCAAGGAAATCTAAAAGCTGAGAGAACACGAATTTTCCGTTATGCATATGCCATTCCACGTTGGTCTGGCAAAGATAATTTCAAATCGGCGCGGTCTCAAAACCTTTGTAACAACCTAACTTTCAATATTTTCAAAGAACTTTTATGATTTTTTAGTGGACACTAATGAAGTGAATCTTTAAAATTGATTGTGGAGTTTGATGGTTTGCAGCATTACACTAATCCTAATAATATCATTAAGGATGTGTCTCAAACATTGAAATATGAAGCAGGAGGATATAAAGTGGTTAGAATCCCATACTTTATTCAATTGACAAAAAGTGCAATCAAAATACTTTTTGACATAATTGTTGATGAGGATTTTTTTGATCCATCAATACCTTCAATAGGTATTAAAGGTGAGAATACGCCTGCATTTTTGTGTCCCATAGGAATTGAAAGAATGGCAAAAGAGTTCGTGAGATTTCCAGATCAATACAAAGTTAATTTGGAAGCTTTGGAAAAGGAAGCAAACGAACGCCTTACAGGAGTAAATTTACTAAAAGAACATTACGCAAAATATACTAAGCAGGATTAATCAATCGATCTTATTAGGTTTATCTTGCACTCTGATTTTGTATGTGACATTTTGCGCTCAATGGTAGATATTTCCAAATCACGGAGGGTATGAGCAAATATCCTCTTTATAAATGTGGCAGTCTGTAAGCGTGGCTCGCCGAAAGCCTTGCCGATATTCCATCCAAAGTGCATGATGTCGATGGTTTTTAATTGAGAATCAACTTTTATATGTTCGACTTTAGGCAGAGTGTCTGACAAGTAATATTCTGTAACATATCCACACAAGCGATTAAGTGCAGCTTCATCAAGATAGAGAACTAAGGTTTGTTTCGTGTAAGCAATGACCTTATTAAGTTTTTCTTGTGATGCTCGTTCTTTCTCAGCAATAGCGTTTGCACGGAAAATCTCATATTCTGGTGATTGATTAAGCACCTCAATAGGAATGTTGCTAATAGAGGCTGGAGGCACTTCCTCCTTTGGAAGTTCTACCATGTCTTCATTGGATTCTGAAAGCGAGAGAATAGAAACTTCTTCTGTGGTGTCAGATGTAGTTTCGATTTCTGGTTCAGATTCGGAAACGATAGGTTCTGTATCTATGGTGCTTTCAATAAGTTCCTGATGTCCTATTGGAGCTTCAATTACTACCGCTTTATTGCGATAGCCTTCAAATCTCATAAAGCATTTTTCTATTGTGGGAGAAAGAAGTTGTTTGAATACCATTTGTAGATTGAGATAGATAGCTCCCATGATAATGGAGCATACCACCAAAATGAGGTAGCTGCTGAAGTCGTCCCAGCCATAGTGAAGTACGGTCTGGCGGGCTAAAATACCAATGATGACGATTGTGCCGAAAACAATCAGATGCAATGTAATATGTTCTATCTTTTTCTGCTCCATAGTGAGATGTATTAATCGTTTGTGTGCAAATATATAGGATTAATTTTTGAGAAAATCCATAGTTATGCCTGTCAATAGGCTTTTGACGATATATTTCATCACATTTCATTATGTTACTTGTCTTATAATAAGCGTGTTGTGAATTTCTTTATTTTCGGTGAAAATAAGTGACTTAAAGATTGTTACTTATTTAAACTGTATTATCATTCATCGTTAGTGAGTGAAATTCAAGTTTTCTTCATTCATACTATCTATGTTGATATGATATATATTCCGTATATTTGATGGCTCAAATATTAAGTGTACATGAATGCTGATGAATTAAAAAAAGAAATAGATAGTATATTTCCTTGTCGTTGGGGAGATGATTTTTTGCGAGATTTTCAAAAAACATTAGATCGATATTTTAATATGGTATCTTGTTTAGAGAATGTTACTGAAAATATAAAAGATGAGATAAAGAACCTTTGTAATCAACTTGTAAACGTACTCAATCATTATTACGATGGTCGCAAAGGAGAAGCCTTTAATGAGTTTAGTACAATTATGAATGGTACTACGGATACATTGGGGTTGTTTTCAAGTATTGATAGTGTTGATATAAATCCTGAGGAATTTTATTATAGAACACGAGAAAGAAAGCCCGGAGTCGAATTTTCAATTCAAGATATGTTTCATATACCATTGAATAAAAGAGGAATTGTTAGTACACAAAGGTATAGTAGTCTTGGATATCCATGTTTATATCTAGGTAATAGTATTTATTCTTGTTGGGAGGAAATGCGAAGACCTATATTTAATAATTTAATGTTTTCTGCACATTAGTGTCCACTAAAAAATCATAAAAGTTCTTTGAAAATATTGAAAGTTAGGTTGTTACAAAGGTTTTGAGACCGCGCCGATTTGAAATTATCTTTGCCAGACCAACGTGGAATGGCATATGCATAACGGAAAATTCGTGTTCTCTCAGCTTTTAGATTTCCTTGATAAGGATAT
>CAJTFS010000016.1 GCA_910575495.1 Bacteroidales bacterium
CATTAGTGTCCACTAAAAAATCATAAAAGTTCTTTGAAAATATTGAAAGTTAGGTTGTTACAAAGGTTTTGAGACCGCGCCGATTTGAAATTATCTTTGCCAGACCAACGTGGAATGGCATATGCATAACGGAAAATTCGTGTTCTCTCAGCTTTTAGATTTCCTTGATAAGGATATATTCCTCAGAATATCAAATAAATACAACGGAAATCGGTACGTCAAGTTTTTTACGTGCTGGAATCAGCTCGCAGTCTTGATGTTCGGTCAACTTTCCAACCGTGAAAGTCTTCGTGACCTTGCACTTGCTACGCAAGCGCTATCGCGTAAAGCCTTTCATCTCGGCTTTGGAAAGTATGCCACCAAAAGTAATCTCTCTAAGGCGAATAATGGCCGAGATTACCACATCTTTGAAGAGTTTGCATACCGTGTTATCGCAGAAGCCAGAGAATGTCGTGCAACTGATATCTTCAAGCTGAACGGACACGTTTATGCGTTTGATTCAACAACGATAGAGCTTTGCCTAAATGCATTCAAATGGGCCGTGTACAGAAAGAATCAGAGGAAAGGCGGTATCAAGGTTCATACTCTGTATGATATTGAAACATCGATTCCGACATTCTTCCACATAACGGAAGCCCGTGTGAATGATATGAGAGCCATGGATGCCATTCCATACGAGGAAAACTCGTTCTACATCTTCGACAGAGGATACAACGACTTCAAAAGGCTATATGCAATCGAATCAATCGGAGCTTATTTCGTGGTCAGAGGCAAGAAGAACAATGACTTCAGGCCCATGAAATGGAAGAGGCGCTTTCCGCCGGGTTCAGGTATCTTGTCTGATGCAATCGGCTATATGGATGGCCAACTGACCATGGGAAAGTATCCGGACAAGATCAGGAGAGTCATCTACTGGAATGAGGAAAGCAAGAGAAAGTTTATCTTCTTTACGAACGCCTTCTCAGAGGATGACAGGTTGGATATCAGTCCTGTGATGGTCGCTGAACTGTACCACAATCGATGGCAAATCGAGCTGTTCTTCAAATGGTTGAAGCAGCATCTCAAGATTAAAAAATTCTGGGGTACCAGCGAAAATGCCGTCAGGATCCAGATTTACTCCGCAATCACAGCCTATTGTATGATGGCCATTGTGCAGAAAAAGATGAGAACCCAAAGACCAATCTATGAGATGCTACAATTGGTAAGTGTTTCTCTTACAGAGACTTTACCGCTTGGGGAACTCTTTGACAAACCTAACAACAATATTATCAATGAGCTTGATGATTCAAGTGAACCAAATTTGTTTAATTGTTAAACTTATATAAACCGTCCACAATTTTTAGTGGACACACATG
>CAJTFS010000017.1 GCA_910575495.1 Bacteroidales bacterium
ACGTTCCCGGGCCTTGTACACACCGCCCGTCAAGCCATGGAAGCTGGGGGTGCCTGAAGTTCGTGACCGCAAGGAGCGACCTAGGGCAAAACCGGTGACTGGGGCTAAGTCGTAACAAGGTAGCCGTACCGGAAGGTGCGGCTGGAACACCTCCTTTCTGGAGAGTGCGACTATTTCGAAGGCAGATAGGTCTGCTTTCTTTTCTCTCGAATTAACCTGTAATTTTTATGTTATACCGAGTGGGGTCTTCCCGCGGATATAGTCCCGTAGCTCAGTTGGTTAGAGCACTACACTGATAATGTAGGGGTCTGCGGTTCAAGTCCGCACGGGACTACACCGAACACTCGGGGGATTAGCTCAGTTGGCTAGAGCACCTGCTTTGCAAGCAGGGGGTCAAGGGTTCGACTCCCTTATCCTCCACTCAGAATCGGGCAACCGATTCGGTTCTTTGACATGATTAAGGTTATGAGATAAAGTCTTCATACATTTCAATAGGGTGTATGAAGAGTTGTAAGAAAGTAATAAAGGGCGTATGGGGGATGCCTAGGCTCTTGGAGGCGACGAAGGACGTGGTAAGCTGCGATAAGCCTCGGGG
>CAJTFS010000018.1 GCA_910575495.1 Bacteroidales bacterium
CCCGAAGTCGAGCGAGCCGGCGTGGAGATTGCCGGTCGCAAAAGACGACGAAAGCCACCAATGCCCGCCCGTACCGACAGCATCCAAGATTCCCGTCTCACGGGCGCGGTAGCCCGTAGCAGGAGTAAAAAGCATTCGCTCGGAGGAATGCGGCGGAGAGGGAACAAAACAATTCACAACTTTACGATTAAGCGAGAGTAAAGACCGTTTACGGGCTTTACCGAGCAAGAGTAAAGTCAAGCCCCGTAGGGGATTAATGCAAAATTCACAATTAATAGATTCTCTTCGAGAGTTCGATTCCACCGTTGTCATTCTGAGGCGGAGCCGAAGAATCTATTAATCAGCAATATTCATTCTTCAAGTGCTCGCCCGGGCCGGCTGCGGGGGTCGCATCTCCGATGCGAGCCGGCCCCGGGCGCAAGGTCTTCCGTATCAGAAAGAGCCTGCGGGACATGCCTGCCATAATTGTCATTCTGAGCGAAGCGGATCGACGAACGCAGCGAGTGCAGAGGCCGCTTGCGGACTATGCCGAGCAAGGAGGAGAAAGACAAACGAAGTGCAGTCAA
>CAJTFS010000019.1 GCA_910575495.1 Bacteroidales bacterium
CACTTCGTCGATCGCCTGCGCATCTTCGTTGAGCACGATGTCGATTCGGGTCTTTCCGGCTACGGGGACCGATGCGGTTTCATAGCCCAGGAAAGATACGAGGAGCGAAGCGTCGGCGGGGGCTGCGAGCGTGAAGCTGCCGTCGGCGCCCGTGGTGGTACCGGCGCTCGTGCCTTCCACGATCACCGTGGCGCCCGCTATCGGTGCGCCGTCCGTCCCGCTTACCTTGCCCGAGACGGCCCGGTTCTGTGCCGTCGAACCCAGCAGGCCCGCGCACAATACCGCAATTAACGATAGTACGAGTTGTCTTACCATAAACGTTAATGTTAAGAGGTTTTTAAAATAAAAAAGTTCAAGGCAAAGATAACGAACGGAACGTTAAAAAGCAAGAATATTTATAAGAAAATTTAGTAACATGACGACTATTTTGTCAAAAGTGAAATTGGAATTACACTTTGTTAAAGTTTTTAAGGATATGCTTTCGAATCGTAATGCGCGTT
>CAJTFS010000020.1 GCA_910575495.1 Bacteroidales bacterium
CCCCGAGGCTTATCGCAGCTTACCACGTCCTTCGTCGCCTCCAAGAGCCTAGGCATCCCCCATACGCCCTTTATTACTTTCTTACAACTCTTCATACACCCTATTGAAATGTATGAAGACTTTATCTCATAACCTTAATCATGTCAAAGAACGCGCAAACTTGCGTTTGCCGAGAACAGCACTCGGATCGAACCTACGCCTGAAGCGGTGCTGTTGTGACGTTCCTTTGAAGTGAGCAGCTAACTACCTTTGAAACAAGGCTCCAGAAAGGAGGTGTTCCAGCCGCACCTTCCGGTACGGCTACCTTGTTACGACTTAGCCCCAGTCACCGGTTTTGCCCTAGGTCGCTCCTTGCGGTCACGAACTTCAGGCACCCCCAGCTTCCATGGCTTGACGGGCGGTGTGTAC
>CAJTFS010000021.1 GCA_910575495.1 Bacteroidales bacterium
TGCGGGCCGCAGCCTTGGCCGGCGCAGGCCCGCAAACATCCGGCTGTCGCCGGGCGTGCCCCGCAGGCTGCGTCCGAATCCAAGCCCTTTGTCATTCTGAACGAAGTGGATCGACGAACGCAGCGAACGCAGAAACCGCTTGCGGACTCTGCCGAGCAAGGAGGAGAAAGACAAACGAAGTGCAGTCAAGAATCTGTCTACGTATACTTTTATACAGATTCTTCGTCGATCTTCCGATCTCCTCAGAATGACAATGCTGTCTTTGCATTGAATCATTTCCTTTCGGGAACTCATTCAAGTGCTCGCCCGGGCCGGCTGCGGGGGTCGCGCTTTCAGCGCGAGCCGGCCCCGGGCGCAAGG
>CAJTFS010000022.1 GCA_910575495.1 Bacteroidales bacterium
GCCGCAGCCTCCCGGCGCGGAAGCTCGCCGCTTCGGCTGTCGCCGGACTCGCTGCTCCGCAGGCTACGTTCGCTTCGTTCAGAAAGAGCGTACGTTGTAAGTTCGCAAGCTCTGCTTCGGTCGGCGCTGTGTTGTTTTCGTGCCGAAGTCCGCGGGGCGAGTTTTGCGAGCCTCCGCAGGGCGGGGCTTCGGCTCGCCCGGCTGAAGCCGGTGTTTAGCTCTGTAAACTGCAATTACCCGTCTAAGAGCTCCGGATTCTATGAATTCGGCTTGCATTCGACGTTGGTAGATTTGCGAACAAATCGCACATCTTTTCC